>NZ_SRZZ01000005.1 GCF_006476065.1 Cognatiluteimonas lumbrici | reverse complement strand
TTACTTGATGATCTTGGCCACCACGCCGGCGCCGACGGTGCGGCCGCCCTCGCGGATCGCGAAGCGCAGGCCCTCGTCCATCGCCACCGGGTTGATCAGCGTGACCTTCATCTTCACGTTGTCGCCCGGCATCACCATCTCCACGCCCTCCGGCAGCTCCACCGCACCGGTGATGTCCGTGGTGCGGAAGTAGAACTGCGGGCGGTAGCCCTTGAAGAACGGGGTGTGGCGGCCGCCCTCGTCCTTCGACAGGACGTAGACCTCGGCCTCGAACTCGGTGTGCGGGGTGATCGAACCCGGCTTGGCCAGCACCTGGCCACGCTCCACCTCGTCACGCTTGGTGCCGCGCAGCAGCAGGCCCGCGTTGTCGCCCGCCTGGCCCTGGTCCAGCAGCTTGCGGAACATCTCAACGCCGGTCACCGTCGTCTTGGTCGTCGGGCGGATGCCCACGATCTCGATCTCGTCGCCCACCTTGATCACGCCGCGCTCGATGCGCCCGGTCACCACCGTGCCGCGACCCGAGATCGAGAACACGTCCTCGACCGGCATCAGGAAGGTCTTGTCCACGTCGCGCTCCGGCTCCGGGATCCAGGTGTCCAGCGCCTCCACCAGCTGCAGGATCGACGGCACGCCGATCTCCGACTGGTCGCCTTCCAGCGCCTTGAGCGCCGAACCCTTCAC
>NZ_SRZZ01000004.1 GCF_006476065.1 Cognatiluteimonas lumbrici | reverse complement strand
GGGCGACAACGTGAAGATGAAGGTCACGCTGATCAACCCGGTGGCGATGGACGAGGGCCTGCGCTTCGCGATCCGCGAGGGCGGCCGCACCGTCGGCGCCGGCGTGGTGGCCAAGATCATCAAGTAAGGCCTCGCGCAAGCACGTGGAAGGGCAAGGCGGCGGCAGCCGCCGTTGCCTTTTCCGGAAGACGGGAAAATTGAAGCCATACGCCAGTAGCTCAATTGGCAGAGCAGCGGTCTCCAAAACCGCAGGTTGGGGGTTCGAGTCCCTCCTGGCGTGCCACGCGATGCCCCCGGCGGGGCATCAGGACAGCGACGACGACACTTGAACAGCCGAATCGAACAACAAGCCAAGGGCGCGACCTCGGGCGCCGACCTCGCCAGGTACCTGCTGGCGATCGCGCTGGTGGCCGCGGGCGTGTTCGCCTTCTACTGGTTCGAGGGCCAGTGGCCCGGCGTCGCGCGGGTGCTGTCGGTCGCCGGCGGCGTGGTCGCCGGCGTGGTGGTGTTCCTGACCACCCGCAAGGGCGCGCAGGTCCGCGAGTTCCTCGCCGAGTCGCGGTTCGAGCTGCGCAAGGTGGTCTGGCCGAAGCGCCAGGAAGCCACCCGCACCACCTGGGTGGTGATCGCGGTGGTGGTGGCGATCAGCCTGCTGCTGGCGTTCTTCGACGTCATCGTGCAGGCCGCGGTCAAGTGGCTGCTGGCGGTATGACGGACGGAGATGGCGGCGTGACCGAAACGCAGGACAACAACACGGACGGCAAGGGCGGCAACGCCGGCAACATGCGCTGGTACGTCGTGCATGCCTATTCCGGCTTCGAGAAGTCGGTGGCGCAGGCGCTGCGCGACCGGATCAAGCGGATGGGCATGGAAGACCGCTTCGGCGACGTGCTGGTGCCGACCGAGGAAGTGGTGGAGATGCGCTCCGGCCAGAAGCGCCGTTCCGAGCGCAAGTTCTTCCCCGGCTACGTGCTGGTGCAGATCGCCACCCACGACGAGGGCGGCATCCCGCGCATCGACAACGAGAGCTGGCACCTGATCAAGGAGACCCCCAAGGTCATGGGCTTCATCGGTGGCACCGCCGACAAGCCGCTGCCGATCCGGGACGACGAGGCCGCCGCGATCCTCGACCGGGTCCAGGAGGGCGTCGAGAAGCCGCGCCCGAAGGTGCTGTTCGAGGCCGGCCAGATGGTCCGCGTCGTGGATGGTCCGTTCAATGACTTCAACGGCGTGGTCGAGGAAGTCAACTACGAAAAGAGCCGCCTGCGCGTGGCGGTGCTGATCTTCGGGCGCTCCACGCCCGTGGAACTCGAATTCGGCCAGGTCGAGAAGGCCTGACCTTCACAACGGAGGAGTCCCGCAGCCGCGAGGCGTGCAGACGCTTGAACTCCAGGAGCTAGAGCAATGGCAAAGAAAGTCGTCGGTTACATCAAGCTGCAGGTCAAGGCCGGCCAGGCCAACCCGTCGCCGCCCGTGGGCCCCGCCCTCGGCCAGCGCGGCCTGAACATCATGGAATTCTGCAAGGCGTTCAACGCCGCCACGCAGAAGATGGAGCCGGGCCTGCCGATCCCCGTGGTCATCACCGCGTACTCGGACCGCACCTTCACCTTCATCACCAAGACGCCGCCCGCGACGATCCTGCTGAAGAAGGCGTCCGGCGTGCAGTCCGGTTCCAAGCGCCCCAACACCGAGAAGGTGGGCAAGGTCACCCGCAAGCAGCTCGAGGAGATCGCCAAGGCGAAGGAACCCGACCTGACCGCGGCCGACCTGGACGCGGCGGTGCGCACGATCGCGGGCTCGGCCCGCTCCATGGGCCTGACGGTGGAGGGCTGATCCGATGACCACGATGACCAAGCGACTGAAGGCGCAGACCCAGATCGTCCCCGGCAAGGCCTACGCGATCGACGAGGCCCTGCAGATCGTCCGCGACAACGCCAAGGTGAAGTTCGTCGAGTCCGTGGACGTCGCCGTCCGCCTCGGCGTGGACGCCAAGAAGTCCGACCAGCAGGTGCGCGGCTCGACCGTGCTGCCCGCGGGTACCGGCAAGACCGTGCGCGTGGCGGTGTTCTGCCCGCCGGGCGCCAAGGCCGACGAGGCCCTGGCCGCCGGCGCCGACGCCGTCGGCATGGACGACCTGGCCGAGAAGATGCAGGGCGGCGACCTCAACTACGACGTCGTGATCGCGACCCCGGACGCGATGCGCGTGGTCGGCAAGCTGGGCCAGCTGCTCGGCCCGCGCGGCCTGATGCCGAACCCGAAGGTCGGCACCGTGTCGCCGAACCCGGCCGAGGCGGTGAAGAACGCCAAGGGCGGCCAGGTCCGCTACCGCACCGACAAGGCCGGCATCATCCACTGCACCATCGGCAAGGCGGACTTCGAGTCCGACAAGCTCAAGGAAAACCTGCAGGCGCTGCTCCAGGACCTGGTCAAGGCCAAGCCGGCGACCGCCAAGGGCCAGTACCTGCAGAAGATCTCGATCAGCTCCACGATGGGCCCCGGCGTCACCGTCGACCAGTCCACCCTGGCCCTGAAGTAACAAGGTTTTTTGTGGGAGCGGCGGAAGCCGCGACGGCGCGAAGCGCCGAATGAAATTTTGAGGGCGTCGCCAGTCGATCCACCGACCCGCGGCAGCCGTCAAAGACCGCAGGCGCGGTCAGCGCGCGAAGGCGACGGGCACGGAAGCTCGACCTGGCAGGGAATCGCCGCCTCCGCAAGCGGGTCCGCTTAATCCGGCCGCAAGGCCAAGCCTGCGCAGATGGTGCCCCCCTCTGGGAGTTTCTGGAGAGGCCACCACCCGGACCGCAAGCGGCGCGAGCCGCGCGCGGAGTTCAAACAGGAGGAGCAATGGCTCTCAATCTGACCCAGAAGCAGGAAGTCGTCGCGGAACTGGCAGAGGTCGCCGCCAAGGCCCACTCCCTGGTCGCAGCCGAGTACGCGGGCCTCACGGTCGAACAGATGACCGCGATGCGCAAGAAGGCCCGCGAGACCGGCGTGTACTTGCGAGTCGTCAAGAACACGCTGGCCTCTCGCGCGGTGGCGGGTACCGAATACGAGTGCGTCAAGGACGAACTCGTCGGTCCGCTGCTGTACGCGTTCTCGACCGAGGAGCCCGGCGCAGCCGGTCGCCTGATCAAGGAGTTCGCCAAGGGCAACGACAAGCTGAAGGCCCGCCTCGTGTCGGTCGAAGGCAAGCTGCTGCCCGCCGAGCACGTCGAGGTGCTGGCGTCGCTGCCGACCCGCGAACAGGCCCTGGCCATGCTGGCCCGCGTCCTGGCCGAACCGGCGGCGATGTTCGCCCGCGCGGTGAAGGCCGTGGCCGACAAGGAGGGTGGCGATGCAGCCCCCGCCGAGGCCGAAGCCGCGACTGCCTGATCCAACAACACCACAAACTTTCCAGAGGTAAATCGAAAATGTCCCTGTCCAACGAGCAGATCGTCGACGCCATCGCCGCCAAGTCGCTGATGGAAGTGATGGAGCTGGTGAAGGCGATCGAAGAGAAGTTCGGCGTCTCCGCCGCCGCCCCCGTGATGGCCGCCGGTCCGGCCGCCGCCGCGGGCCCGGCCGCCGAGGAGCAGACCGAGTTCAACGTCATCCTGAAGTCGCCCGGCGACAAGAAGGTCGAGGTGATCAAGGCCGTCCGCGCCATCACCGGCCTGGGCCTGAAGGAAGCCAAGGACCTCACCGAGGCCGGCGGCACCGTGAAGGAAGGCGTGTCGAAGGAAGACGCCGAGAAGATGAAGAAGGACCTCGAGGCCGCCGGCGCGACCGTCGAGGTGAAGTAAGCGGTACTTGCGTCGCCGCTGACATGGCGATGCAACGAAGGCTGGGGGCGAGAGCCCCCGGCCTTTGGCCGTTGCAGGAGGCAGCAGCCTCCGGCGGCGGCAGGCAACACAACGAAGCGAGTCTTCAGTCGGAAGTAGCGGGAGAGGGCGTGCTGGTGCCGGCAATACCAGCGACTCCCGACTGGCGGTTCGGAGATCCCCGGAAAGTTTCCAGCGAGGCGGCAACCCAATGACCACGGCTTCCACTCCCAAGTCGACCAACAAGGCACGGAACGGCTATTCGTTCACCGAGAAGAAGCGCATCCGCAAGGACTTCGGCAAGAGCCGGTCCATCCTGGAAGTGCCCTTCCTGCTGGCGATCCAGGTCGATTCCTACCGTGAATTCCTGCAGCAGGACGTCGAGCCCGCCCAGCGCGCCGACAAGGGCCTGCACGCCGCGCTGAAGTCGGTGTTCCCGATCGTCAGCTACAACGGCTACGCCGCGCTGGAGTACGTCGGTTACAAGCTTGGGGAGCCGGTGTTCGACGAGCGCGAGTGCCGCAACCGCGGCCTCAGCTACGGCGCGCCGCTGCGCGTGACCGTGCGCCTGGTGATCTACGACCGCGAGTCGTCGAGCAAGGCGATCAAGTACGTGAAGGAGCAGGAGGTCTACATGGGCGAGATCCCGCTCATGACCGAGAACGGCACCTTCATCGTCAACGGCACCGAGCGCGTCATCGTCTCGCAGCTGCACCGCTCGCCGGGCGTGTTCTTCGACCACGACCGCGGCAAGACCCACTCCTCGGGCAAGCTGCTGTACAGCGCCCGCATCATCCCCTATCGCGGCTCCTGGCTGGACTTCGAGTTCGACCCGAAGGACGCGCTGTTCACCCGCATCGACCGCCGCCGCAAGCTGCCGGTCAGCGTGCTGCTGCGCGCGCTGGGCTACTCCAACGAGGAGATGCTCAACGAGTTCTTCGAGATCAACACCTTCCACATCGACCCCAAGGAAGGCGTGCAGCTCGAGCTGGTCGCCGAGCGCCTGCGCGGCGAGACCCTGAACTTCGACCTGGCCGACGGCGACAAGGTCATCGTCGAGGCCGGCAAGCGCATCACCGCGCGCCACATCAAGCAGCTGGAGCAGGCCGGGGTCGAGGCGCTGGCGGTGCCGGACGAGTACCTGACCGGCCGCATCCTGTCGCACGACGTGGTCGACCCGGAGACCGGCGAGCTGCTGGCCGCCGCCAACGACGAGATCACCGACGAGCACCTGGCCGCGTTCCGCAAGGCCGGGATCGACGCCGTGGGCACGATCTGGGTCAACGACCTGGACCGCGGCCCGTACCTGTCCAACACCCTGCGCATCGACTCGACCAAGACCCAGCTCGAGGCGCTGGTCGAGATCTACCGCATGATGCGCCCGGGCGAGCCGCCGACCAAGGACGCCGCCCAGAACCTGTTCCACAACCTGTTCTTCACCTTCGAGCGCTACGACCTGTCGGCCGTGGGCCGGATGAAGTTCAACCGCCGCATCGGCCGCAAGGAAACCACCGGCGCGTCGGTGCTTTACGACGCCAAGTACTTCGCCGAGCGCAAGGACGAGGAGTCCGCGCGCCTGCGCGAGGAGCTCGGCGACGGTTCCGACATCCTCGACGTGATCAAGGTGCTGACCGAGATCCGCAACGGCCGCGGCACCGTGGACGACATCGACCACCTCGGCAACCGCCGCGTGCGTTCGGTCGGCGAGATGGCCGAGAACGTGTTCCGCGTCGGCCTGGTCCGCGTGGAGCGCGCCGTGCGCGAGCGCCTGACCATGGCCGAGGCCGACGGCCTGACCCCGCAGGAACTGATCAACGCCAAGCCGGTCGCGGCGGCGGTGAAGGAGTTCTTCGGTTCGTCGCAGCTGTCGCAGTTCATGGACCAGAACAACCCGCTGTCCGAGGTCACCCACAAGCGCCGCGTGTCGGCACTGGGCCCGGGCGGCCTGACCCGCGAGCGCGCCGGCTTCGAGGTGCGCGACGTGCATCCGACCCATTACGGCCGCGTCTGCACCATCGAGACCCCGGAAGGCCCGAACATCGGCCTGATCAACTCGCTGGCGGTGTTCGCCCGCACCAACCAGTACGGCTTCCTCGAGACGCCGTACCGCAAGGTCGTGGACGGCAAGGTCACCGACGAGGTCGAGTTCCTGTCGGCGATCGAGGAGAACGAGTACGTCATCGCCCAGGCCAACGCGCCGCAGGACGAGAAGGGCCGCCTCACCTCGCAGTTCGTCGCCTGCCGCTACCAGGGCGAGAACCTGCTCAAGCCGCCGGCCGAGATCCACTACATGGACGTCTCGCCGA
This sequence comes from Cognatiluteimonas lumbrici, assembly GCF_006476065.1. GTDB lineage: Bacteria > Pseudomonadota > Gammaproteobacteria > Xanthomonadales > Xanthomonadaceae > Cognatiluteimonas > Cognatiluteimonas lumbrici. The sequence continues at coordinate 9,857 of NZ_SRZZ01000004.1, read as the reverse complement.
TGCAGACCGTGTCGGTGGCCGCGGCGCTGGTGCCGTTCCTCGAGCACGACGACGCCAACCGCGCGCTGATGGGCGCCAACATGCAGCGCCAGGCGGTGCCGACGCTGCGCGCCGAGAAGCCGCTGGTCGGCACCGGCATCGAGCGCGCCGTGGCGCGCGACTCGGGCGTCACCGTCAACGCGCGCCGCGGCGGCGTGGTCGAGCAGGTGGACGCGGGCCGCATCGTGGTCAAGGCCAACGAAGGCGAGATCGCGGGCGAGCACGATGCCGGCGTCGACATCTACAGCCTGATCAAGTACACCCGCTCCAACCAGAACACCTGCATCAACCAGCGCCCGCTGGTCGCGGTGGGCGACCGCATCGAGCGCGGCGACGTGCTGGCCGACGGCCCCTCGACCGACATCGGCGAGCTCGCCCTGGGCCAGAACATGCTGGTCGCGTTCATGCCCTGGAACGGCTACAACTTCGAGGACTCGATCCTGCTCTCCGAGCGCGTGGTCGAGCAGGATCGCTACACCACGATCCACATCGAGGAGCTGACCGTCCAGGCCCGCGACACCAAGCTGGGCCCGGAGGAGATCTCCGCCGACATCCCGAACGTCTCCGAGCAGGCGCTCAACCGCCTCGACGAGTCGGGCGTGGTGTACATCGGCGCCGAGGTCCGCGCCGGCGACATCCTGGTCGGCAAGGTCACGCCCAAGGGCGAGTCGCAGCTGACCCCCGAGGAGAAGCTGCTGCGCGCGATCTTCGGCGAGAAGGCTTCGGACGTGAAGGACAGCTCGCTGCGCGTGCCCCCGGGCATGGACGGCGTGGTCATCGACGTCCAGGTGTTCACCCGCGACGGCATCGAGAAGGACAAGCGCGCGCGCCAGATCGAGGAATCCGAGATCAAGCGCGTCAAGAAGGACTTCGACGACCAGTTCCGCATCCTCGAGGGCGCGATCTACGCGCGCCTGCGCGAGCAGCTGCTGGGCAAGGTCGCCAACGGCGGCCCGGGCGTGAAGAAGGGCGACACCGTGTCCTCGCTGGTGCTCGACGGGCTGAAGAAGTCCGACTGGCTGCAGCTGCGGATGAAGGACGACGACGCCGCCGACGCGGTGGAGCGCGCGCAGAAGCAGATCGAGGCGCACAAGGCCGAGTTCGAGAAGCGCTTCGCCGACAAGCGCGCCAAGATCACCCAGGGCGACGACCTCGCCCCGGGCGTGCTGAAGATGGTCAAGGTCTACCTGGCGGTGAAGCGCCGCATCCAGCCGGGCGACAAGATGGCCGGCCGCCACGGCAACAAGGGCGTGGTGTCCACCATCGTGCCGGTCGAGGACATGCCCTACATGGCCGACGGCCAGACCGTGGACATCGTGCTCAACCCGCTGGGCGTGCCGAGCCGCATGAACATCGGCCAGATCCTCGAGACCCACCTGGGCTGGGCCGCCAAGGGCCTGGGCGAGAAGATCGACCGCATGCTGCAGGCCCAGGCCAAGGTCGCCGACCTGCGCAAGTTCCTGGACGAGATCTACAACCACGACAAGGCCAGCGGCGAGCTGCGCGTGGACCTGAAGCAGTTCAGCGACGAGGAGCTGCTGGGCATGGCCCGCAACCTCGTCGGCGGCGTGCCGATGGCCACCCCGGTGTTCGACGGTGCCGCCGAGTCCGAGATCAAGCGCATGCTGGAGCTGGCGGACCTGCCGCAGAGCGGCCAGACCACGCTGTTCGACGGCCGCACCGGCGAGGCGTTCGAGCGCCAGGTCACGGTCGGCTACATGCACATGCTGAAGCTGAACCACCTGGTCGACGACAAGATGCACGCGCGTTCGACCGGTCCGTACTCGCTCGTCACCCAGCAGCCGCTGGGCGGCAAGGCGCAGTTCGGCGGCCAGCGCTTCGGCGAAATGGAAGTCTGGGCGCTGGAAGCCTACGGCGCGGCCTACACCCTGCAGGAAATGCTGACGGTGAAGTCCGACGACGTGCAGGGCCGCAACCAGATGTACAAGAACATCGTCGATGGCGAGCACGAGATGGTCGCCGGCATGCCGGAGTCCTTCAACGTCCTGGTGAAGGAAATCCGCTCGCTGGCCATCAACATGGAGCTGGAGGAGCACTGATCCGCGGGTAGCCGCGAACACCCAGTGCCCCTCTACCGGAGAACATCCAAATGAAAGACCTGCTCAACCTCTTCAACCAGCAGCGCCCCACGCTCGACTTCGACGCGATCAAGATCGCGCTGGCGTCGCCGGACCTGATCCGCTCGTGGTCGTTCGGCGAGGTGAAGAAGCCCGAGACCATCAACTACCGCACCTTCAAGCCCGAGCGCGACGGCCTGTTCTGCGCCGCCATCTTCGGCCCGATCAAGGACTACGAGTGCCTGTGCGGCAAGTACAAGCGCATGAAGCACCGCGGCGTGGTCTGCGAGAAGTGCGGCACCGAGGTCACCCTGGCCAAGGTGCGCCGCGAGCGCATGGGCCACATCGACCTGGCCTCGCCGGTCGCGCACATCTGGTTCCTGAAGTCGCTGCCGTCCCGCATCGGCCTGATGCTGGACATGACCCTGCGCGACATCGAGCGGATCCTGTACTTCGAGGCCTACGTGGTCACGGAGCCGGGCCTGACCCCGATGGAGCGCGGCCAGCTGCTCAACGAAGAGCAGTTCATGCAGATGCGCCAGGAGCACGGCGACGACTTCGACGCCGCAATGGGCGCCGAGGCGGTGTTCGAGCTGCTGCGCACGATCGACCTGCAGGCCGAGATGGTCAAGCTCAAGGAAGAGATCGCCGCGACCGGCTCGGAGACCAAGCTCAAGCGCCTGACCAAGCGCATCAAGCTGGTCGAGGCCTTCCTCGAGTCGGGCAACCGCCCCGAGTGGATGGTCATGACCGTGCTGCCGGTGCTGCCGCCGGACCTGCGCCCGCTGGTGCCGCTGGACGGCGGCCGCTTCGCGACCTCCGACCTGAACGACCTGTACCGCCGCGTCATCAACCGCAACAACCGCCTGCGCCGCCTGCTCGAGCTCAACGCGCCGGACATCATCGTGCGCAACGAGAAGCGCATGCTGCAGGAGTCGGTGGACGCGCTGATGGACAACGGCCGCCGCGGCCGCGCCATCACCGGCACGAACAAGCGGCCTTTGAAGTCGCTGGCCGACATGATCAAGGGCAAGCAGGGCCGCTTCCGCCAGAACCTGCTCGGCAAGCGCGTGGACTACTCCGGCCGTTCGGTCATCGTGGTCGGCCCGTACCTCAAGCTGCACCAGTGCGGCCTGCCGAAGAAGATGGCGCTGGAGCTGTTCAAGCCCTTCATCTTCGCCAAGCTGCAGCGCCGCGGCCTGGCCACCACGATCAAGGCCGCCAAGAAGCTGGTCGAGCGTGAAGAGGCCGAGGTCTGGGACATCCTCGAGGAGGTCATCCGCGAGCACCCGGTGCTGCTGAACCGTGCGCCGACCCTGCATCGCCTGGGCATCCAGGCGTTCGAGCCGGTGCTGATCGAGGGCAAGGCGATCCAGCTGCACCCGCTGGTCTGCACCGCGTTCAACGCCGACTTCGACGGCGACCAGATGGCCGTGCACGTGCCGCTGAGCCTCGAGGCCCAGCTGGAGGCGCGCGCGCTGATGATGGCGTCGAACAACATCCTGTCGCCGGCCAACGGCGAGCCGATCATCGTGCCGTCGCAGGACGTCGTGCTCGGCCTGTACTACATGACCCGCGCGCTGGAGAACACCCCGGGCGAGGGCATGGTGTTCGCCAACATCGCCGAGGTGAAGCGCGCCTACGACAACCGCGTCGCCGGCCTGCACGCCAAGGTCAAGGTGCGCATCACCGAGACCGTGGTCGCCGAGGACGGCAGCCGCGAGAAGAAGACCTCGATCGTGGACACCACGGTCGGGCGCGCGCTGCTGGCCGAGATCCTGCCGGAGGGCCTGCCGTTCGCGCTGGCCAACACCGAGCTGACCAAGAAGAACATCAGCCGCCTGATCAACTCCTGCTACCGCCGCCTCGGCCTCAAGGACACGGTCGTGTTCGCCGACAAGCTGATGTACACCGGCTTCGCCTACGCCACCCGCGCGGGCGTGTCGATCGGCATCGACGACATGATCATCCCGGACGAGAAGAAGGGCATCCTCGACGAGGCCGAGACCGAAGTGCTGGAGATCCAGCAGCAGTACCAGTCGGGCCTGGTCACCGCGGGCGAGCGCTACAACAAGGTGGTGGACATCTGGTCGCGCACCAACGAGCGCGTGGCCAAGGCGATGATGGAGGCGATCGGCACCGAGACCGTGACCAACGCCAAGGGCGAGCAGGTCCAGCAGAAGTCGATGAACTCGGTCTACATCATGGCCGACTCCGGCGCGCGTGGCTCGCAGGCGCAGATCCGCCAGCTGGCGGGCATGCGCGGCCTGATGGCCAAGCCGGACGGCTCGATCATCGAGACCCCGATCACCTCGAACTTCCGCGAGGGCCTGAACGTCCAGCAGTACTTCATCTCGACCCACGGCGCGCGCAAGGGCCTCGCCGATACCGCGCTGAAGACCGCGAACTCCGGCTACCTGACCCGCCGCCTGGTGGACGTGGCCCAGGACGTGGTCATCACCGAGCAGGACTGCGGCACCCACGACGGCCTGACCATGACCCCGATCGTGGAAGGCGGCGACGTGGTCGAGCCGCTGAAGGACCGCGTGCTCGGCCGCATGGTCGCCGAGGACGTGTTCCTGCCCGGCGACGACGCCGACCCGATCGTCACCCGCAACACCCTGCTCGACGAGAACTGGGTGGCCAGGCTCGAGGACGCGGGCGTGCAGTCGATCAAGGTCCGCTCGACGATCACCTGCGAAAGCGCCTTCGGCGTGTGCGCGCACTGCTACGGCCGCGACCTGGGCCGCGGCCACATCGTCAACCTCGGCGAGGCCGTGGGCGTGGTCGCCGCGCAGTCGATCGGCGAGCCCGGCACCCAGCTGACGATGCGGACGTTCCACATCGGCGGCGCGGCGTCGCGCGCGGCGGCGATCGACAACGTCACCGTCAAGACCACGGGCTCGATCAAGTTCAACAACCTGAAGTCGGTCGCGCACGGCGAGGGCAACCTGGTCGCGGTGTCGCGCTCGGGCGAGCTGTCGGTGCTCGACACCCACGGCCGCGAGCGCGAGCGCTACAAGCTGCCGTACGGCGCCACCATCACGGTCAAGGACGGCGACGCGATCAAGGCCGGCCAGACCGTGGCCCACTGGGACCCGCACAACCACCCGATCGTCTCGGAAGTGGCGGGCTTCGTGCGCTTCGTGGACTTCATCGACGGCGTCACCGTCATCGAGAAGACCGACGACCTGACCGGCCTGGCCTCGCGCGAGATCACCGATCCCAAGCGCCGCGGCTCGCAGGGCAAGGACCTGCGCCCGCTGGTCCGGATCGTGGACAAGAAGGGCGAGGACCTGAACATCCCGGGCACCGACCTGCCGGCGCAGTACCTGCTGCCGCCGCGCTCGATCGTCAACCTGCAGGACGGCGCCGCCGTCGGCGTGGGCGACGTGGTCGCCAAGATCCCGCAGGAAGCCTCCAAGACCCGCGACATCACCGGCGGCCTGCCGCGCGTGGCCGATCTGTTCGAGGCGCGCAAGCCGAAGGACCCGGCGGTGCTGGCCGAGGTCTCCGGCATCGTCTCGTTCGGCAAGGACACCAAGGGCAAGCAGCGCCTGATCATCCGCGACGCGGACGGCAACGAGCACGAGGAGCTGATCCCGAAGTACCGCCAGATCATCGTGTTCGAGGGCGAGCACGTGGAGAAGGGCGAGACCGTGGTGGACGGCGAGCCGACCCCGCAGGACATCCTGCGCCTGCTCGGCGTCGAGCCGCTGGCGGCCTACCTGGTCAAGGAGATCCAGGACGTCTACCGCCTGCAGGGCGTCAAGATCAACGACAAGCACATCGAGGTGATCGTCCGCCAGATGCTGCGCAAGGTCGAGATCACCGACGCCGGCGACAGCCGCTTCCTGCAGGGCGAGCAGGCCGAGCGCCAGCGCGTGATCGAGGAGAACGCCAGGCTGGAAGCCCGCAACGAGCTCCCGGCCAAGTTCGCCCCGGTGCTGCTGGGCATCACCAAGGCCTCGCTGGCGACCGAGTCGTTCATCTCCGCGGCTTCGTTCCAGGAGACCACCCGCGTACTCACCGAGGCGGCCGTCCGCGGCACCCGCGACAACCTGCGGGGCCTCAAGGAGAACGTGATCGTCGGCCGGCTGATCCCGGCCGGCACCGGCCTGGCCTACCACACCCAGCGGCGCAAGAACGCCGCCGGGCTGACCGAGTCGGAGATGGAGGCCCTGTCGGGCGCGGTGACCGCCGAGGCGGAGACCGTGGACGGCGAGGGGGCTGGCGGCGAGGCCGACGCCGGCTGATAATGTGCAAGTCGGCGGCCCGGCCATCCGGGTCGCCACCAGACCACGAAATGAGGCGCAGGGAGCGCCTCGTCTTCGGCCCAGGAAGGGCGGGATGATTGGGAATCCGGGCACGGCCGATGCCGCCGCCCCGGGGATTCCGGTATGGCTTGCGTTGACCATGGGGTCCAGCGCGGGCTATACTTTTTCGTCTAAGCAGGCCGGTTTGCGGCCTGCTTTGTTTTCCTACAGCGGGTGCGCCCGCCCCATCGAGCTTCGAGCAACGAATGGCAACGATCAACCAGCTGGTGCGCAAGCCGCGCAGCCCGGAAACCTACAAGAGCAACTCCCCGGCGCTGGCGAACTGCCCGCAGCGCCGCGGCGTCTGCACGCGCGTCTACACCACCACCCCGAAGAAGCCGAACTCGGCGCTCCGGAAGGTCGCCAAGGTGCGCCTGACCAACGGCTACGAGGTCATCTCGTACATCGGCGGCGAAGGCCACAACCTGCAGGAGCACTCGGTGGTCCTGATCCGCGGCGGCCGCGTCAAGGACCTGCCGGGCGTGCGCTACCACACCGTGCGCGGCTCGCTCGACGCCGCCGGCGTCGCCAAGCGCCGCCAGGCCCGTTCCAAGTACGGCGCCAAGCGCCCGAAGTCCTGATCGTAGGAAGCATCGAACATGTCCCGTAAAGGCAACACCCCGCAGCGCTCGGTCCTGCCCGATCCCAAGCACGGCAGCGAGACCATCGCGCGCTTCATCAACATGGTCATGTACAGCGGCAAGAAGTCGGTCGCCGAGAAGATCGTCTACGGCGCGATGGACGTGATCGGGGAAAAGAACCCGAACCCCATCGAGGTCGTCGAGAAGGCGCTGGGCAACATCTCGCCGTCGGTCGAGGTGAAGTCCCGCCGCGTCGGCGGCGCCACCTACCAGGTGCCGGTCGAGGTGCGCCAGTCGCGCCGCCTGGCCCTGGCCATGCGCTGGCTGATCGACGCCGCCCGCAAGCGCGGCGAGAACTCGATGCCGCGCAAGCTCGCCGGCGAGCTGCTCGACGCCGCCGAGAACCGCGGCGGCGCGATCAAGAAGCGCGAGGAAACCCACCGCATGGCGGAAGCCAACAAGGCGTTCGCGCACTACCGCTGGTGACCGGCGGGTTGCCGGTCCCCGCGGGGACCGGCGCCGGCCCGCGGCGCACGCGCCGCAAGCCCTGAGCCAGGCCGCCGCAAGGGCGGCCTCGCCAATTCACTACCAAGAAGAGATACAGCCGTGGCCCGCACCACTCCCATCGAGCGTTACCGCAACTTCGGCATCATGGCCCACATCGATGCCGGCAAGACCACCACGTCCGAGCGCATCCTGTTCTACACCGGCGTCAGCCACAAGCTGGGCGAGGTGCACGACGGCGCCGCGACCATGGACTGGATGGAGCAGGAGCAGGAGCGCGGCATCACCATCCAGTCGGCGGCGACCACCGCCTTCTGGAGCGGCATGGACAAGTCCATGCCCCAGCACCGCTTCAACATCATCGACACCCCCGGGCACGTCGACTTCACCATCGAGGTCGAGCGTTCGCTGCGCGTGCTCGACGGCGCGGTGTTCGTGCTGTGCGCCGTCGGCGGCGTGCAGCCGCAGTCCGAGACCGTGTGGCGCCAGGCCAACAAGTACCACGTGCCGCGGCTCGCGTTCGTCAACAAGATGGACCGCACCGGCGCCAACTTCGACAAGGTCGTGGGCCAGCTGAAGTCGCGCCTGGGCGCCTACCCGGTGCCGATGCAGGTGCCGGTCGGCGCCGAGGACAACTTCGACGGCGTCATCGACCTGCTGAAGATGAAGCGCATCCACTGGGATACCGCCAGCCAGGGCACCGTGTTCGAGTACGGCGAGATCCCGGCCGAGCTGCAGGACAAGGCCAGGGAAGCGCGCGCGTTCATGATCGAGGCCGCGGCCGAGGCCAACGAGGCGCTGATGGACAAGTACCTCGAGGGCGGCGAGCTCAGCGAGGACGAGATCATCGCCGGCCTGCGAGAGCGCACCCTGAAGACCGAGATCGTGCCGGTGTTCTGCGGCACCGCGTTCAAGAACAAGGGCGTGCAGGCCATGCTCGACGGCGTCATCCAGCTGCTGCCGTCGCCGGTCGACGTGCCGCCGGTGCAGGGGATCGACGAGAACGAGCAGGTCGCCACCCGCGAGTCGTCCGACAAGGCGCCGTTCTCGGCGCTGGCGTTCAAGATCATGACCGACCCGTTCGTCGGTTCGCTGACCTTCTTCCGCGTGTACTCGGGCGTCCTCAACGCCGGCGACCAGGTCTACAACCCGGTCAAGTCGAAGAAGGAGCGCATCGGCCGCCTGCTGCAGATGCACTCCAACGAGCGCAGCGAGATCAAGGAAGTTCGCGCTGGCGACATCGCCGCGGCGGTGGGCCTGAAGGACGTCACCACCGGCGACACCCTGTGCGCGACCGACAACGTCATCACCCTGGAGCGGATGGTGTTCCCCGAGCCGGTGATCTCGATGGCGGTGGAGCCGAAGACCAAGTCCGACCAGGAGAAGATGGGCCTGGCGCTGGGCCGCCTGGCGCAGGAGGACCCGTCGTTCCGCGTCAAGACCGACGAGGAATCCGGCCAGACCATCATCTCCGGCATGGGCGAGCTGCACCTGGACATCATCGTCGACCGCCTGAAGCGCGAGTTCAACGTCGAGGCCAACGTCGGCAAGCCGCAGGTCGCCTACCGCGAGACCATCCGCAAGGCGGTCAAGTCGGAAGGCAAGTTCGTGCGCCAGTCGGGCGGCAAGGGCCAGTTCGGCCACGTCTGGCTCGAGATCTCGCCGAACGAGGAAGGCAAGGGCTACGAGTTCGAGAACGCGATCGTCGGCGGCGTGGTGCCGAAGGAGTACATCCCCGCGGTCGACAAGGGCATCCAGGAGGCGATCGCCAACGGCATCCTCGCCGGCTACCCGATCGTGGACGTCAAGGTGCGCCTGGTGGACGGTTCGTACCACGAGGTCGACTCGTCGGAAATGGCGTTCAAGATCGCGGGCTCGATGGGCTTCAAGGAAGGCTTCGGCAAGGCGTCGCCGGTGCTGCTCGAGCCGATCATGAAGGTCGAGATCGTCACCCCCGAGGAGTACCTCGGCGACGTGATGGGCGACGTCAGCCGCCGCCGCGGCATCCTGCAGGGCCAGGACGACAGCCCGTCGGGCAAGATCATCAACGCGATGATCCCGCTGGGCGAGATGTTCGGCTACGCGACCAGCCTGCGCTCGATGTCGCAGGGTCGCGCGACCTTCACGATGGAATTCGACCACTACGCGGAAGCGCCGGCGAACATCGCCGAGTCCGTGATCAAGAAGAACTGAGAATCGGGAGACACTAGAGATGGCAAAGGGTAAGTTCGAGCGCACCAAGCCCCACGTGAACGTGGGCACGATCGGTCACGTTGACCACGGCAAGACGACGCTGACGGCGGCGCTGACGAAGATCGGCGCGGAGCGTTTCGGCGGCG
>NZ_ML636798.1:1190206-2342113 GCF_006476065.1 Cognatiluteimonas lumbrici | reverse complement strand
AGGTCTTGTCCACGTCGCGCTCCGGCTCCGGGATCCAGGTGTCCAGCGCCTCCACCAGCTGCAGGATCGACGGCACGCCGATCTCCGACTGGTCGCCTTCCAGCGCCTTGAGCGCCGAACCCTTCACAACCGGGGTGTCGTCGCCCGGGAACTCGTACTTGGAGAGCAGCTCGCGCACCTCCATCTCCACCAGCTCCATCAGCTCGGCGTCGTCCACCATGTCCGCCTTGTTCAGGTAGACCACGATGTACGGCACGCCCACCTGGCGGGCCAGCAGGATGTGCTCGCGCGTCTGCGGCATCGGGCCGTCCGCCGCCGAGCACACCAGGATCGCACCGTCCATCTGCGCCGCACCCGTGATCATGTTCTTCACGTAGTCGGCGTGGCCCGGGCAGTCCACGTGCGCGTAATGGCGGGTCGGGGACTCGTACTCCACGTGCGAGGTCGAGATCGTGATCCCGCGCGCCTTCTCCTCCGGCGCCATGTCGATCTGGTCGTAGGCCTTGAACTCGCCGCCGAAACGCTCCGCGCCGATCTTCGTCAGCGCCGCCGTCAGCGTCGTCTTGCCGTGGTCAACGTGACCGATCGTGCCCACGTTCACGTGGGGCTTGGTGCGCTCGAACTTACCCTTTGCCATGGCTGCTGTCTCGCTGGACGTTGTGTGTGGTGCTCACGAATGGAATCGAACCATCGACCTCCTCCTTACCAAGGAGGTGCTCTACCGACTGAGCTACGTGAGCGTGGAACCTGGTTGTCTTGTCACTGGGTGGTGGCCGACCGCGTGGAGCGCAATGGAGCGGGAGACGGGAATCGAACCCGCACCATCAGCTTGGAAGGCTGAGGTTCTACCATTGAACTACTCCCGCGACGGGCACCGCTGAAGCTTGCTGGACACTGCTCGAACTTGGTGGAGGGAGGTGGATTCGAACCACCGAAGGCGTAAGCCAGCAGATTTACAGTCTGCCCCCGTTGGCCGCTTGGGTATCCCTCCGGTCGTCCGTGCCGTGATCCGGTGAAAACAGCCCGCGATTTTGACCCGTACAGCGCGTGCTGTCAACGCATCCGGCGTCCCGGGACGCCCGTTCAGACGTTGAAGCGGAAGTGCAGCACGTCGCCCTCGCGGACCCGGTACTCCTTGCCCTCCAGGCGCAGGCGGCCGGCCTCTCGGGCCCCGGCCTCGCCGCGGTACTTCACGAAGTCCTCGTAGCCGATGGTCTCGGCGCGGATGAAGCCCTTCTCGAAATCCGTATGGATGACGGCGGCGGCCTGCGGGGCGGTCGCGCCGGCCTTCACGGTCCAGGCCCGGACCTCCTTCACGCCGGCGGTGAAGTAGGTCTGCAGGCCCAGCAGGGCGTAGGCGGCGCGGATCACCCGGTTCAGGCCGGGCTCGTCCAGGCCCAGGTCGGCCAGGAACTCGTCGCGGTCGGCCTCCTCGAGCTGGCTGAGCTCCTCCTCGATCGCGGCCGAGACCGGCACCACCTCGGCGCCTTCGGTCTCGGCCCGGGCGCGCACCGCATCCAGGTGCGGATTGCCCTCGAAGCCGTCCTCGAGCACGTTGGCCACGTACATCACCGGCTTCAGGGTCAGCAGGAACAGCTCGCGGACCAGCGCCTGCTCCTCCTCGTCCAGGGCCACGGTGCGCGCGGCCCGGCCCTCGTCCAGCGCCGCGCGCAACCGCTGCAGGACCTCGATCCGGGCCTTCGCGTCCTTGTCGCCGCTCTTGGCCACCCGCTCGTAGCGGGCGATGGCCTTGTCCACCGATTCCAGGTCGGCAAGCGCCAGCTCGGTGTCGATGGTCTCGATGTCGGCGATCGGATCCACCCGGTTGGACACGTGGATCACGTCCGGGTGCTCGAAGCAGCGGACCACGTGGCAGATCGCGTCCACCTCGCGGATGTGGGCCAGGAACTTGTTGCCCAGGCCCTCGCCGCTGGCGGCGCCCGCGACCAGCCCGGCGATGTCCACGAACTCGACCGCGGTCGGCACCACCCGCTCCGGCTTCACGATGTCCGCCAGCGCGTTCAGGCGCGGATCCGGCACCGGCACCACGCCCACGTTGGGCTCGATGGTGCAGAACGGGAAGTTGGCCGCGGCGATGCCCGCCTTGGTCAGCGCGTTGAACAGGGTCGACTTGCCGACGTTCGGCAGGCCGACGATGCCGCATTTGATGCCCATTACTGTCTGTCCGTGTGGAGGCGCTTCATGGCCTCGTTGAAGTCGCCGGCGACGGCCAGCGGCAGGACGTCGAGCGCGTCGTCGACGGCGCGCAGGATCGCGGCCTCGTCGTCGCGGTTCGGGCGCCCCAGCACCCAGGGGGTGACCCGGTCCTTGTGGCCCGGGTGGCCGATGCCGATGCGCAGGCGGTGGAAGCGGCCGTGGCCGAGCAGGCGTATGGTGTCGCGCAGGCCGTTCTGGCCGCCGTGGCCGCCATCGAACTTGAGCCGCGCGGTGCCGGGCGGCAGGTCGAGCTCGTCGTGCGCCAGCAGCGCCTCCTCCGGCTCGATCTTCCAGAAGCGCAGCGCCGCCAGCACCGACTTGCCCGACAGGTTCATGTAGGTGGCCGGCTTCAGCAGCCGCACCTGCTGTCCGCCGAGCTGCACCTGGCAGGCCTCGCCGAACAGTTTCGATTCCACGCCGAAGCGCGCGCCCTCGCGCTGCGCCAGGGCGTCAACAAACCAGAACCCGGCGTTGTGCCGGGTCCCGAGGTGTTCCGGACCGGGATTGCCCAGCCCGACGATGAGTCGCAGTCCTGCCATCTCGAAGGCATGCCGGCCCGCCGCCATGGGCGGGCCGGCACGCGGCGATCACTCGCCCTTGGCCTCGCCTTCGGCCTCGCCCTCGCCGGCGGCGGGAGCAGCGGCGGCGGCATCGGTCGCGCCCTCGGCGGCCTCGTCGGTGGTCTCCTCGGCCTCGACCCGCGCCATGCGGGCGGCGACCACGGCGACGTCGTGGTCCGGGCCCAGCTTCAGCTGCGGCAGTTCCACGCCCTGGGGCAGCTTCAGCTGCGACAGGTGGATGGTGTCGCCCGGCTTCAGGTCGGCCAGGTCCACCTCGATGTTGCCCGGCAGGTCCTTCGGCAGGCAGCTCACTTCGACCTGGGTCAGCTCGTGCATGATCACCACGCCCGCGGTCTTGCCCGCCGGCGAGGTCTCGCCGTTGACGAAGCGCAGCGGCACCGAGGTGCGCAGCTGCTCGTTGGCGTCCACGCGCTGGAAGTCGATGTGCATGATCAGCTGCTTGCACGGGTGGCGCTGGAGGTCGCGCAGCAGCACGTTCTCGACCTTGCCGTCGATGTCCAGGCCGAGGATCGACGAGTAGAACCACTCGTTCTGGCTCGCGACCCAGGTCTTCTCGTGGTCGAGCTGGATGTTCACGGGGGCGGACTTGCCGCCGTAGACGACGGCAGGCACCTGGCCCGCACGACGCAGGCGGCGGCTCGCACCTTTCCCCTCGTCCTTGCGGCCGGTGGCCTGGATGGTGTTCTGGTTTGCCATTTCAATTGCTCACTTTGCTTGCGTTGGCCGCCTTGCGGCGGTGATGCGGCCCACCCGCGACCAGGCGGGCCATGTGTGTCAGTCCACGTACAGCGAACTGACGGATTCCCCGAAGGCGATCCTGCGGATCGTCTCGGCCAGCAGTTCCGCCACGCTGAGCTGGCGGATCTTGCCGCAGGCCTCGGCGGCGGACGACAGCGGGATGGTGTCGGTCACCACCAGCTCGTCCAGCGCGGCCTTCGATACGTTGTCGATCGCGGCGCCCGAGAGCACCGGATGCGTGCAGTACGCCACCACCCGGGTGGCGCCCTGCCCCTTCAGCGCGGCCGCCGCGGCGCACAGGGTGCCGGCGGTGTCCACGATGTCGTCCACCAGCACGCAGGTCTTGCCGGCGACGTCGCCGATGATGTTCATCACCGTGGCGACGTTGGCCTTGGGACGGCGCTTGTCGATGATCGCCAGGTCGGCGTCGTCGAGGCGCTTGGCGATGGCGCGGGCGCGGACCACGCCGCCCACGTCCGGCGACACCACCACCATGTCCCTGGTGCCGTAGTGCCGCCAGATGTCGGCCAGCAGCAGCGGCGAGGAGTACACGTTGTCGACCGGGATGTCGAAGAAGCCCTGGATCTGCTCGGCGTGCAGGTCCACCGTCAGCACCCGGTCGGTGTGCACGGTCGAGAACATCTGCGCCGCCACCTTGGCCGTGATCGGCACCCGCGCCGAGCGCGGGCGGCGGTCCTGCCTGGCGTAGCCGAAGTACGGCACCACAGCGGTGACGCTGGCCACCGATGCGCGCTTGAGCGCGTCGATCAGCACCAGCAGCTCGACCAGGTTCTCCGCGCTCGGCGCGCAGGTCGGCTGGATCACGAACACGTCCTGGCCGCGGACGTTCTCCTCGATCTCGACCTGCACCTCGCCGTCGGAGAAGCGCCCGACCAGCGCCTTGCCGGGACGCACGCCGAGCTCCCTGCACACCGCCTGTGCCAGCGGACGGTTGGCGTTGCCAGCGAAAACCAGCAAGTTCCTGTCGTCCTGCACCGTCATCTCGTCCCGCGCTCCGAATTCGTGTTGCAGGGTCGTGGTTGGCAGGGGCGGCAGGATTCGAACCTGCGAATGCCAGGATCAAAACCTGGTGCCTTAGGCCTCTTGGCGACGCCCCTGCAGGCGGTACGCATCCAGCGCAACGTGCAACGGCGACCGCGTCGCTCCCTCCGCGATCCACGCCTGCAATCCCGCCGGCGCGCGCCCCTGCAACGATTCCCGTTGCACCTGGGACAGCGCAGCCTGCGCGGAAGCGCGATCGCCGAACTCGACGAAGCAGCCGCTGCCGGTCCCGGTCAACCGTGGCGTGCCGACCCGCGCCAGCACCTCGAACACGGCCTCCACGGCCGGTTCGCGGCGGCGCAGCACCGGCTCGAACGCATTGCCGAGCGGAGCACCAGAAGCGAAGTCGGCTATTGTCGCGGGCGCGGCATCCCGCGTCAATTCAGGCGCTTGGAACAATTCCGCGGTGGAAACGTGGATCGCGGGGGCGGCCAGCAGGTACCACGCCGGCGGCAGCGTCACGGGGGTGAGCCGCTCACCGACCCCCTCCGCCCAGGCATTGTCGCCGCGCACGAACACCGGCACGTCCGCGCCCAGGCCCAGCCCGAGGGCCGCCAGCCGCTCGATGCCCAGGCCGGTGCCCCAGAGGGCGTCGAGCGCGACCAGGGTGGTCGCAGCGTCGGACGAGCCGCCACCGAAGCCGCCCCCGGCGGGAATGCGCTTTTCGACGAAGATGTCGGCGCCCAAGCGCAAATTGGTCTCTTTTCTCAGCAGATCGGCGGCGCGTACCGCGAGATCCGCGGTCGCATCGATGCCTGCCGGCAGGTCGCCATGGCGCACGATCCTGCCGTCGCCGCGCACCCGCAGCCGCAGCTCGTCGCCCCAGTCCAGGATCCGGAACACCGTCTGCAGCAGGTGGTAGCCGTCCTCGCGCCGGCCCGGGATGCGCAGGAACAGGTTCAGCTTGGCCGGCGCCGGCCAGTGGGACCACGCCTCGCCGCCGGCGCTCATGGCGCCGGCAGCGTCCAGGCGTCCACCACCAGGCGGACGCGGGCCTCGCCGCGCTCGGCCTCGATCCGCCCCGGGAGTTCGGTGCCCAGGCCAGGTTGCGGGGTCCAGTTCCCGAATTCCAGGCGCCAGCCATCCTGCTGCATGCGGGCCAGCCGGCCGTCGGCCCCGAATTCCAGGGTGGCCGGCCCCGCGGCCGGATCGCGCGCGCCGCGCACCCAGGACGCCAGCGAGCCGACCGGAATCTCCCAGCCGGTGGCCGCGCGCAGCAGCAGGGAAGCGTCGGGCCCGACCCGGGTGCCGCCTTCCAGCCCCTCCAGCCGCGCCCCCCCGGGCCCGGTTTCCAGGCGCCAGCTCTGGCGAGTGATCGGCGCCGCCAGCGCGACCTCGCTCCAGACGTCGCGCTGGCGCCAGTCGATGCGGCCGCTGCCGCCGCGGCCGTCGTTGGTCAGCGCGATGCGACCGGACAGCGCCCAGTCCGCCACGCCCGCCAGCACCCGCTCGCGCGCGGCCTGGTGCTGCAGCGCGGCCGCGTGTTGTTCCGGCGGCAACTCGGCCACGGGAAGCGTGGTGGCGCAACCGGCCAGCAACGACAGGCAGGCGACGATGCCGGCGAGGCGCAGGGTCATGGCGTGTCCTCCACCGGAAGCGCGCCGGTGCGTTCGAGCGCGCGCCGAAGCGCGCGGTTGTCGGGATCCAGCTCCAGGGCTTCGCGGAAATAGCGCCGGGCCTCCTCGCGCTCGCCCCCGGTCCACAGCACCTCGGCCACGTGCGCGGCGATCTCCGCGTCCTTTTGCAGCGAGTACGCGCGCCGCAATTGCACCAAAGCCTCGTCGTGGCGCCCCAGCCGGTACAGGACCCAGCCGTAGCTGTCGATGATCGCCGGGTTGTCCGGCTCGGCCACGCGCGCGCGGTCGATCAGCTCCAGCGCCTCCCGGTAACGCGTGGTGCGGTCCGCCAGGGTGTAGCCGAGGGCGTTCAGGGTGGCGACGTTGTCCGGCTCGGCCACCAGGATGCGGCGGAAGTCGGCTTCCGCGCGCGCGATGTCGTCGCGGCGCTCCCAGGCCAGCGCGCGCGCGTACAGCAGCGCCGGATCGTCCGGGAACGCGGCCAGGCCCCGGGCAAGGGCATCGAGTTCGCCGGTGCCGTCGCCGCTTGCCTGCCGCAGCTCCGCCTCCAGCAGCCAGGCGTCGCGGCGCACGCCGTCGGGCGCATCCGGGTCCGACTGCAGCGCCCGCAGCGCCGCGAAGGCCTCGTCCGGGCGACCGAGTTCCTGCAGCACGCTGGCGGTGCGCAGGCGCGCCGGCCACCGCTCCGTGCCGCCCGGGACGCTGCGGTACCAGCGCAACGCATCCTCGTGGCGCTCCAGGAATTCGGCGACCTGGCCCAACAGCAGGCGCCGGTCCGGGTCGGGGTGCGACGCCGGGCCCTGCTGCAGTTCCTGGTACAGCGCGGTGAGGCCATCGCGGTCACCGGCCTGGGCGAGCAGCGACGCGCGCAGGCGATGGGTGCGCTCGTCCTGCGGGCCGCGCGCGAGCACTGCCGCCGCCCTGGTGAAGTCGCCGAGCGCCTCGTAGCCGGCGGCGATCGCCAGGCGCAGTTCTTCGTCGGTACCGGCACGCGGCTCCAGCCGCGCCAGGATTTCGCGCGCGCCGGCCGCGTCGCCGCTCTCGCGCAGCTGGCTCGCGTGCAGCAGCGCCACGCGCGGCTCGTCGGGGAAGCGGGCGATGACCGCCTCGACGATGCGTTCCGCCAGGGCCTGCCGGTCCAGGCGCTGCGCGAGGCCGCCGAACGCCAGCCACGCCTGCAGGCGGTCCGGGATCCATCCGCCCTCGACGGCTTCGCCCAGCAGGCGCGAGGCCAGGTCCGGATCCTTGCCGCCCCCGCCGAGGGCCGCCAGCGCGTACCGCCAGGCGCCGGGGTCGGGATCGCGCAGCAGCGACTGCAGGCCGCGCCGCGCCGCCGCCAGGTCCTGGTCGCGCAACGCCAGGGTGAGTTCCGCGCCCCGCAGCGCGAGCGCCCCCGGGTCGCCCGCGCGCCACAGCCGCAATGCCTGGCGCGCGGTCTCGTCTTCGTCCGCGAGCAGTGCGATGCGCGCGGCCCGTTCGGCCAGGGCGGCATCCCCGCCCACGGCGCGCGCGGCCTCGAGGTACCAGCGCGCGGCATCGTCGAGCTTGCCCGACTGCAACGCGAACTCGCCCGCCAGCGTGGCTTCGATCGCGCCGGCCGGGGCGTTGTCGCGCGCCGCGACCGGCGCGGCGACGCAGGCCGCCACGCAGAACAACGCGCCGGCGAGGCGCGCGCGGGTGCGCATGCTGGAGGGAGGCTGGCTAGCTGGGCCGGTGGTCGCGGGCATCGAAAGCGGCCGGGCCGTAAAATGGCGGCCCTCGGTGCATCGGAAGCTTAACGCACGCCTTCGCACCGGCCGTCCACGCCGCCTGCATCCCAGCCATGACCCTCCTCGCCATCGGCATCAACCACCAGACCGCGCCCGTCGAGCTGCGCGAGCGGGTGGCGTTCGCCGAACACGCGCTCCCCAACGCGCTGGCCGCCCTGCGCGGGCAGCCTGGCGTGCGCGAGGTGGTGCTGCTGTCCACCTGCAACCGGACCGAGCTGTACGCCGCCACCGAAGGCGACGGCAAGGCACTCGACGCCTGGCTGGCCTCGCACCCGGCCGACGATCCGGCGGTACGCCACGACCTGGGCGCCTACCTGTACCGGCACGAAGGCCCCGCCGCCGTCCGGCACCTGTTCCGGGTCGCGACCGGGCTCGACTCGCTGGTGCTCGGCGAGCCGCAGATCCTGGGCCAGGTGAAGCAGGCCTGGGCCACCGCGCGCGGCGCCGGCACCCTCGGCGGGCAGCTCGACCGGCTGTTCCAGCAGGCCTTCGTGACCGCCAAGCGCGCGCGCACGGACACCCGGATCGGCGCCAACCCGGTCTCGGTCGCCTCCACCGCGGTGCACCTGGCTCAATCCTCGTTCGCGCGCCTCCAGGACTCGGTGGTGCTGCTGGTAGGCGCAGGCGAGACCATCGAACTGGTCGCCCGGCACCTGGCACAGGCCAAGGTGAAGCGGCTGCTGGTCGCCAATCGCACGCTCGCGCACGCACAGGCACTGGCCAGCCGGCACGGCGGCGTCGCGCTGCCGCTGGACGAACTAGAGCGCCACCTGGCCGAGGCCGACATCGTGTTCTCCGCGACCGCGAGCCGCGAGCCCGTGATCGTGCGCGCGCAGGTCGAGGCCGCGCTGGCACGGCGCCGGCGCCGTCCGATGCTGCTGATGGACCTGGCGGTGCCGCGCGACATCGAGCCCGGCGTCGCCGGCCTGCCCGATGCCTTCCTCTATACGATCGACGACCTCGAGCGCGTGGTCGAGGAGAACCGCGCCAGCCGGCGCGAGGCCGCAGAGGCCGCCGAAGCGATCGTCGAACTGCACGTCTCGCGCTACGTCGAACAGTCCGCGGCCAGCACCCGGGTGGCGCCGGTGAAACGCCTGCGCGCGCACGGCGAGCAGGCCCGCGACGCGGCGCTGGCCAAGGCGCGCCAGCAGCTCGCCGCCGGGCACGACCCCGACGAAGTGCTGGAACTGCTCGCGCACACCCTGACCAACCGCCTGCTGCACGCGCCCACCGTGGCCCTGCGCCAGGCGGCGCTCGACGGCGACCACGCGCTGGCACTGGCGAGCGAGAAGCTGTTCCCCGCGGAACCCACCGCCGAACCGGCGACGGACGACGACGCATCGGGCACACTGCCGTCCGATGCAACCTAGCCTGCGCCGCAAACTGGAAGCGCTCGCCGAGCGCCGCGAGGAACTCGAGCGCCTGCTCGCCGACCCCGGCGTGATCGGCGACGCCGACCGCTTCCGCGCGCTGTCGCGCGAATTCGCGCAGCTCGAGCCAGTCGCGGTGGCGTTGGCCGCCGAGGCGCGCGCGCGCAGCGACCTCGCCGCGGCCGAGGCGATGCGCAAGGATCCCGAGCTGGCCGAACTCGCCGAGGAAGAGATCGCCACCGCGAGCGAGCGCCTCGCCGAGCTCGAGACCGAACTCATGGCGCAGCTCGTGCCGAAGGACCCGCGCGACGAAGGCAACCTCTACCTCGAAGTGCGCGCCGGCACCGGCGGCGACGAGGCCGCGATCTTCGCCGGCGACCTGTTCCGCATGTACAGCCGCTATGCCGAGCGCCAGGGCTGGCGGGTCGAGGTCGAGTCGGCCAACCCGGGCGAGCACGGCGGCTACAAGGAGATCGTCGCGCGCATCGAGGGGCGCGGTGCCTATTCCCGGCTGAAGTTCGAGTCGGGCACCCACCGCGTGCAGCGCGTGCCGGCAACCGAATCGCAGGGTCGCATCCACACCTCGGCGGCCACCGTCGCGATCATTGCCGAGGACACCAGCGACGTCGCGATCGAGCTCAACCCCGCCGACCTGCGCGTGGACACCTTCCGTTCCTCGGGCGCCGGCGGCCAGCACGTCAACAAGACCGACTCCGCGATCCGCATCACCCACCTGCCCTCCGGCGTGGTGGTCGAATCGCAGACCGAGCGCAGCCAGCACGCCAACCGCGACAAGGCGATGAAGCGGCTCAAGGCGATGCTGGTCGAGGCCGAGATCGAGAAGCGCGCCGCGGCCCAGGCCGCCGACCGCAAGCTGCAGGTGGGCAGCGGCGACCGCAGCCAGCGCATCCGCACCTACAACTACCCGCAGGGCCGGATCACCGACCACCGCGTCGAGGGGCTGACCCTCTACGACCTGCCGGCGGTGCTGGAGGGCAACCTGGACGCGCTGGTCGAACGGCTAGCGCGCGAGCACCAGGCCGACGAACTCGCGCGGCTCGGCCGCGAGTGACTGTTCAGGCGGCGACTTCCGGGCCGCCCGCCTCCGCGATGGCCGCGTCGATCTCGGCGGCGGTGACCGGGCCGAGGAACTGCTTCGCGAGCTTGCCGTCCGGACCGATCAGGTAGGTCACCGGCAGCCCGCGCGGCGCCGGGAAGTCGGCCGGCGGGTCGTACACGTCCACGATCGCGACCGGGTACACCACCGGCCGCTTCTCGAGGAACGCGCGCAGCGCCTCCGGCTCGATCTCCTCGTAGGCCAGGCCGACCACCTCCACGTGCTCGCGCATCGCGTCCAGCGCCGACAGCTCCGGCATCTCCTCCAGGCAGGGGCGGCACCAGGTGGCCCAGTAGTTGACCACCACCCACTTGCCGCGGTGCCCGGCAAGGTCGTAGGTCGTTCCGTCGAGCGTCCGTACCCGCAGCTCGGGTTCGTCCTTCGGCGTGTCCCTGGCAGGCGCGGCCTGCACCGGCTCGGGCGCCGGGGCCGGCTCCGGCGACGGCACCTCCGCCTCGCGCTGGCAGGCGGCCAGCAGCAACAGCAGGCAGGCGGGAAGCAGGATGCGGAACGCGGTCATGTCGGATCCTTTGGCAAGTCGTCGTAGACGTTGGACACGCGGCGACGGAGTAGGTCGCGCAGCGGCAGGCGCAGTTCGTCCAGCTCGGCGATCACCTGCTGGCCGAGCAGGTCGTCGCGGCACGGCAGGTGCGCCTCGGCCACCGGGATGCGCAGTTGGCAGGCCTCGTACAGGTCGGCCATGGTGAGGTCGTCGAGGTCGCGCGAGAGCAGCCACTCGCCGGACTCGGCCCGGGTCACCAGCCCGATCTCGCCGAGCTGGCCGAGGAAGCCCTGGATCAGCTCGTCGGTGAGCGGCGGCTCGAGCCGCTGGATGTCGTCGCTGTGCAGGCCCTTGCCCTGGCGCCTGTATTCGAGGAAGCGCCCGAGCAGCCGCAGCAGGCCGTAGATCTCGAAGCCCTCCGGCAGCCGCATCGCAGCCGGCTGGTAGCGGAACGCGGACATGGAGGCCGCCAGCGACGCGCCGAGCAGGATGGAGACCCAGCCCAGGTAGATCCAGAGCAGGAAGATCGGCACGAACGCGAGCGGCCCGTAGATCTTCTGGTAGGCGCCGAAGCTGCCGATGTAGGCGCCGATGCCCCACTTCACCAGCTCGAACAGCAGCACCGAGAGAACTGCGCCGGCGACCGCGTGGCGCCACTTGATGGTCCGGTGCGGTACCACCCGGAAGATGGTGGCGAAGGCCAGCAGCTCGATCGCCATCGGCGCGATGCGCAGGATCGCGTCCTCCAGCAGCCGCCCCGGCACGGTGCTGAACACCGACAGCGCGAAGAACCGGGTGGACAGCGCCAGGCTGGCCGCCGCGACCAGCGTGCCCAGGGTGAGCACGGTCCAGTAAACCAGGATGCGGCCCAGCTTCGGGCGCGCGGTCCTGACCCGCCAGATGCGGTTGAAGGCGCCCTCGATGCCGTTCAGCGTGATCATCAGCGACAGCACCAGCGCGATCACGCCGGCGGTGGTCAGCTTGCCGATGTTGGCCGTGAACACGTCGACGTACTGGCTGATCTGGCGCGCCGCGCTGGGCACGAAGTGGGTGAACACGTAGCCGGTGAGGGTGTCGCTCCAGTCCTCGAACGCCGGGAACGCGGACAGGATCCCGAACACCACCATGGACAGCGGCACCAGCGCGAACACGGTGGTGTAGGCGAGCGCGCCGGCGGCCTCGAACAGGCGGTCGTCGAGGAACCGCCGCCACAGGAACAGGAAGAACGACCGCACGCGGGCACGATCGCGCACGTGCTCGCTCCAGCGGTAGATCGAGTCGAGCGGCTCCATCGGCCGAAGGGTACCCGATGCCCGGTCCACGGTAAGCTTGCGTGCCTCCAGCAACGCGACCGCCATGCCCGAGATCCTGGTCCTCTACTACAGCCGCGGCGGCTCGGTCGCCCGGCTCGCGCGCCACGTCGCGCGCGGCGTCGGCGAAGTGGACGGCATGGCCGCGCGCCTGCGCACCGTGCCGCCGGTGGCCGCCGCCACCACCGAGGCCGCGCCGCCCGTCCCCGACGAGGGAGCGCCCTACGTCGCGCGCGAGGACCTGGCCGAGTGCGCCGGGCTGCTGCTCGGCAGCCCGACCCGCTTCGGCAACATGGCCGCGCCGCTCAAGCACTTCATCGACGGGCTCGGCGCCGAATGGGCCAGCGGCACCCTGGTCGGCAAGCCCGCGGCCGTGTTCACCTCCACCAGCACCATGCACGGCGGCCAGGAGTCGACCCTGCTGACGATGATGCTGCCCTTGCTGCACCACGGCTGCGTGATCGCCGGCATCCCGTTCACGGAACCGGGGCTCAACACCACGCGTAGCGGCGGCACCCCCTACGGCGCGAGCCATGTCGCCGGCCTGCGCGACGACCCGGAGACCACCGACGAGGAGGCGAAGCTGGCACGCGCGCTCGGGCGCCGGGTCGCGGAACTGGCGGCGAGGCTGGGCTCGTGACACCGGCACGCCGGATCGTGCGGCTCGCGCTGATCGCCCTGGTGGTGCTGTTCGCGAGCTGGTTCGGCATCGAAGGCGACCGGGTGGCGCTGCTGGTGTTCGCGCTGCCGCCCCTGCTGCTGGCGTGGTGGCTGCCGCGCGCGCCGGCGCTGGCTGGCTTCTGGGCCGGCGTGCTGGCGCTGGCCTGGTTCTCGCACGGGATCATGGTGGCCTGGTCGCGGCCGCCGGAACGCTGGCCCGCGCTGGCCGAGGTCGCGCTGGCGCTGGTGGTGGTGCTCGCCGCCAGCGTGCCGGGGCTCCGCGCCCGTTTCGCCCGCGGCGGGAAGCCCGGGCGCGTACCATAGGCGGCATGCAGGAACTGCTCATCGTCACCACCGGCGGCACCATCGACAAGGTCTACTTCGACGACAAGTCGGACTACCAGGTCGGGGAACCGCAGATCGGCCGGATCCTCGAGGAGCTCGGGGTCGCGTTCCGCTTCCGGGTGATCCCGGTGCTGCGCAAGGACTCGCTGCACATCGACGACGCCGACCGCGAGCTGGTGCGCGCCACCATCGCCGCGCAGGACGCGCGCCACGTGCTGGTGACCCACGGCACCGACAGCATGGTCGAGACCGCGAAGGTGCTGTCCAGCCTTCCCGACCGCACCATCGTGCTGACCGGTGCACTCAACCCCGCGCGCTTCCGCGGCTCCGACGCCGAGTTCAACATCGGCACCGCGGTCGGCGCGGTGCAATCGCTGCCCGCGGGCGTGTACATCGCCATGAACGGTCGCATCTGGGACCCGGCGAAGGTGCGCAAGAACGTGGAGGCGAACCGGTTCGAGGCGGCCGGCTGAGATGCCCACGCCACGGCTGAAGCGGGTCTACGACGCGCCGGCCGAGGACGACGGGCTGCGCGTGCTGGTGGACCGGCTGTGGCCGCGCGGGCTGTCGAAGGACAAGGCGAAGGTGGACCTGTGGCTCAAGGACGTCGCCCCGAGCGACGCGCTGCGCCGCGAATTCCATGCGCGCCCGGAGCGCTGGGAGGCCTTCCGCGCGGCCTATCGCGACGAGCTCGAGGGCAACCCGGCGCTCGACGAACTGCGCGAACTGGCGGCGAAGCAGCGGGTGACGCTGCTGTTCGGCGCCCGCGACGAAGCCCACAACAACGCGGTGGTGCTCAAGGACCTGCTCTAGCGCGGGGGCGCTCAGAACATCCCCGTCTCCAGGCGCGCGGCGTCGGACATCATCGACTGGTTCCACGGCGGATCGAACACCAGCTCGACGTCGGTCTCGGCCACGGTCGGGATCATCTCCAGCTTGCTGCGCACGTCGTCCACCAGGATGTCGCCCATGCCGCAACCCGGCGCGGTCAGGGTCATGCGCACGGTGACCACGCGCTGGCCGTCGTCGCGGTGGTCGACGCTGGCCTCGTAGACCAGGCCGAGGTCGACGATGTTGATCGGGATTTCAGGGTCGAAGCAGGTACGCAACTGCTTCCAGACCAGCTGCTCCACGTCCTCGTCGCCGGCGTCCTCGGGCAGCTCGAGCGGTTCCGCGGGCTCCTTGCCGATCGCGTCCGCGTCCTGGCCCGCGATCCGGAACAAGTTGCCCTCCACGAACACCGTGAAGCTGCCGCCGA
Organism: Cognatiluteimonas lumbrici; assembly: GCF_006476065.1. Lineage (GTDB taxonomy): Bacteria > Pseudomonadota > Gammaproteobacteria > Xanthomonadales > Xanthomonadaceae > Cognatiluteimonas > Cognatiluteimonas lumbrici. The sequence goes on along the minus strand of NZ_ML636798.1, from coordinate 2,327,607 downwards.
GCGCCTGGGTGATGTAGCCGACCGAGCCCGCGGGCAGGGTCACCTTCTCGCCCTGCGGCACCAGCACGGCGGGGCAATCGCGCTCGAAGCGCACCGGTTCGCTGCTGCGTGAGTACATGTCGCCTATTCTACGCGCCATGGACTCCCCCGCCGCGCGCCATGCGCGCCCTTCGCGCTGGCTCGCGCCGGCCCTGCTCGCCCTCGGCTGCGCCGGTTGCGCCGCCGCGTGGATCCTCCTCGGCGTGGCCAGCGGCCGCCAGTGCAGCTGGATGGCGGTCGTGGCGGGGATCGACGCCGCGCTGCTGTTGCGACTCGCCGCCATGCCGCGCGGGCCTGCGCGCATGGTGGTCGCGATGCTCGGCACCGCCGCCACCATCGTGCTCGCGAACTGGGGCATCGCCGCGACCGAGCTCGGCCGCTCGATCGGCGTGCTCCCCTGGGCCTCCGCGATAAAACTCGGACCGGACCACGCCTGGACGGTGCTATCGCTGGCGAATACGTCCGCGGACCTGGCGTGGCTGGCGGCGGGCGTGGTGCTCGCCGCGGTGCTGTCGCGCTAGCGCCGCGACCGGGGCGGGCCCCTCGCGCTCGAACTCCTCCAGGCAGCGACCGAACAACGGCAGGGCTTCGCGCAACTCGGCCACGGACAGGCTGGCGAATCCGAACAGCAACCCGCAGCGGTCCGGCGGCGCGTGGTAGTGCGGCAGGATGGAATGCAGGCCCAGGCCGTGCCGCAGGCCGATGGCCAGCAGGCGCTCGACGTCGGCCGCGCCGTGCCCTTCCACCCATGCCGCGACGTGCATGCCTGCCCGGGAATCGGCAATCCGCACGCGCCCCCTCCCGTAGTGGCGCAGCCCTTGCATCAGCACCTCGCGTCGCTCCGCCAGGATGCGCGTGCTGCGGCGCAGGTGGCGTTCGAACCCGCCACTGGCGATGAAGCTGGCCATCGCTGCCTGCTCGATCGCGCTGCTGCCGAAGTCGAGCGACCACTTGGCCGTCACGAAGTCCTCGCGCAAGGCGCGGGGCACGACCATGTATCCCAGTCGCAGCGATGGAAAGACCGTCTTCGAGAAGCTGCCGATGTAGATCACCCGGTCTCCCCGGTCGAGCGAGCGCAGGGCCGCCAGCGGCCGGCCGTCGTAGCGGAATTCCCCGTCGTAGTCGTCCTCCACCACCCACGCATCGTGCCTGCGGGCGTAGGCGAACAGCTCCATCCTGCGCGCCAGCGACAGCACGGAGCCCCCCGGGAACTGGTGGGACGGAGTGACGAAGACCAGGCGCGGCGAACGCTCCGGCAGCAGGTCGCAACGCAGGCCCTCGACGTCGGTCGGGACCGGCGAGATCCGCGCGCCGTGGAGCTGCAGCAACTCGCGCACCGCGAAATACTGGGGCTCCTCGACCACGGCATGGTCGCCCTCGTCGGCCAGCACCCGCAGGCACAGCGAGATCGCCTGCTGCGTGCCGGAAACGACCACCACGTCGGCCGGGTCCACCACCAGGCCGCGGCGCCGCGCGAGGTAGTCGCCGATCGCCTCGCGCAATGCCGGCAATCCCTGCGTGGGTGGATAGTTCGGGGACGTGTACGCGGCCGCGCGTGCCAGCTCCCTCGCCCACATGCTCGCCACCGCCGGATTCACGATGGGCAAGCCGTACTGGAAGCAGTAGCGCGCCCCTTCCGGGGCCCGCCCCGGCAGGTTGCCATGGTCGTGGACCAGGCGCCCGCGCCGCGCGAATGCGGACTGCGGCGGCAGCGTCGTCGAAGTCGGGCGCTGCACCTGCGTGGCGTGCAGGGGCGGGGTGACATAGCTGCCCGATCCGATCCGTGCGGAGACGAAGCCCTCCGCGCGGAGCTGCTCGTAGGCCGTCAGCACCGTGTTGCGCGACACGCCCAACTCGGCGGCGAGCGCCCTGGACGGCGGCAGGCGCGCGCCCTCTCCGTAGCGGCCGTCCAGGATGGCGCCCTTGAGCGCCCGGGTCAGTTGCGCGTGGAGCGGACCGTTGCCGTCCAATGCCAGGTACATGGTGGCCCCCGCCTTGAATTGGCCCCATTCCAGCCCAGGGAATTGGGCCTTGCGAGGACCAAATCATCGCGCTTCGATGGGGCCAATGACAATGCCGTCTTAACGCGGGCCAGGACGAACAGAATGCACGGCTTTCCCCTCGCGATGCTCCGGTCCACTCCCGCCAGGCGCCGGCAGGCCCTTCCCTTCCCCTGGGCCATTGCCACTGCCGGCGTCCTGGTGGGAGGCCTCGACTTCACCGCCTGCAGCCTGTTCTGGGCGGCACGGGGCGTCCCGCCGGAGCGCATCGCCCGGAGCCTGGCGGAGTTGCTGGTGGGCATGGAGGCGTACTCGCCCGGCGCCGGCATGGTCGTCCTCGGCCTGGCGGTACAGGCACTTGTCGGCGTGTGCCTGGTGCTCGGGTACATGCTCGCGGCCAAGAAGATCCCGCGGCTGCTGGAACGGCCCCTGCGCTACGGGATGGCCTACGGCGCCGTCGCGCTGGCGGTCTTCGAACTCGCGGTGGTGCCGCTCAGTGCCGCCGCCTCCCGCACGATGGACGGCGAGTGGCAACTCGTGCTCCTCGCGGTCTACATGATCGTGCTGGGCATGCCCGCCGCGGTGCTGGCGAAGCGGCTGCTGGCAGCGCGGGCGCGCCGACGTTAGCCGCGCCGCGGGGCGGGGCGCCCCTCTTTGGCTCCGTCCTGCCGCGACCGATTGGCTCTCGCGGCCCGCGACCGACGCCCCTAGCGTGGACCAGGCGGGCAGGCTCTGTCCTGCAGTCGTCGCCTTCCATCACTAGGGGAACCACACCGTGCCAACACAGTCGCGCCAACTTCGCCGTAACGCCATCTTCCTTGCCCTGGCGATGGGCCTCGCCCCCGCGGCCCACGCCCAGTCGAACACCGCCGGCGCCGTCACCGGCGCGGCCGATCCGGGCGACGTCATCACCATCAGCAACCCGGCAACGGGCTTCAGCCGCACGGTCACCGTGGGCGCGGACGGCAACTTCCGCTTCCCGGCGCTGCCGACCGGCGAGTACCAGATCAGCGAGAACGGCGGAACGCCGCGCGCGGTCCGCGTCAACGTGGGCATCGCGGCGAACGTCGACTTCAGCAGCGCGGCGACCACGCTGAGCACGGTGACGGTCGTCGGCTCGAACGTGGTCAACCCGATCGACGTGTCGTCGGTCGAGTCCACCACGATCCTGACCGCCGAGCAGATCAACCGGATCCCGGTGGCGCGCAACACCACCGCGGTGGCACTGCTGGCCCCGGGCACCGTGCGCGGTGATGCCGCGTTCGGCAACCTGGCGTCGTTCGGCGGCGCGTCGGTGGCCGAGAACCAGTACTACATCAACGGCTTCAACGTCACCAACACTTTCCGCAACCTCAATTTCGGCGCGATCCCGTTCGAGGGCGTGGCCGAGCAGCAGGTCAAGACCGGTGGCTACGGCGCCGAGTTCGGCCGTTCGCTGGGCGGCGTGGTCAACCAGATCACCAAGCGCGGTACCAACGAGTTCACGGCCGGCGGCAACATCTACTGGGAGCCCAAGTCGCTGCGCGAGGACGTCAAGAACACGTACTACTCGAACCCGCTCACGCCCGATGACTTCGGCAACCTGCGCCAGGACAACTCGGCCGATACGCAGGACAGCTGGACCGCGAACGTGTGGGCCGGCGGCGCCCTGGTCAAGGACCGCCTGTTCTACTACGGCCTGATCTCCTACAGCCGCACGGACAACGAGACCTGGGGCAGCGTCCAGTCCACGATCAACACCTCGGCGCGCAACACGGCCCCGAACTGGCTGCTGAAACTCGACTGGAACATCAACGACAACAACATCCTCGAGTTCACCACGTTCTCGGACGAGAGCGAGACGGTGACCCGGAACTACCGCAACACCCCGGGCGAGCTCGACCGCTTCGACTACTCGGGTGACAACGTCGCCAAGTCGGGCGGCGAGAACTACATCCTCAAGTACACCGGCTACCTGACCGACAGCTTCACCCTGTCGGCGCTGGCCGGCCGCAGCGAATTCTCGCGCTCCACCTACGTGACCGACGCGCAGGGCAACGTCGGCTTCTACGACGGTACCTTCACCGTGCCGACCCCGGGCGTCGCCCCGAGCGACAACTGCTCGGTGGTGATCGACTCGCGTCCTGCCTACCGCACCGACGCCAGCGGCATCTACAGCGGCTGCTCGATCAGCAACGGCATCCTGCAGGACATCAACTCGTCCGACGAGCGCCAGCAGTTCCGCCTGGACGGCGAGTGGCTGCTGGGCAACCACCTGCTGCGCTTCGGCTACGACGCGGACGAGTACGAGTCGCGTGCCGGCGGCGCGCGCGAGGGCGGCTACCAGTGGACCTACCTGACCAGCAACGGGCCGGACGCCACGCCCAACACCGGCGACGAGTTCGACGTGGCCCGCCTGCAGTACACCAGCCAGGGCGCGACGGTGAAGGTCAAGCAGCACGCCTACTACATCGAGGACAGCTGGAACGTCACCGACAACTTCGTCGCCTACCTGGGCGCGCGCTGGGATACGTTCGAGAACATCAACGGCCAGGGCGAGACCTACGTCAAGATCAACGACCAGTTCGGCCCGCGCCTGGGCTTCAGCTGGGACGTGAACGGTGATTCGAGCTTCAAGGTGTTCGGTAACGCCGGCCGCTACGCCCTGCCGCTGACCCCGTCGGTGGCCGTGCGCGGTGCCTCGGCCTCGCTGTTCACCCGCGAGGACTTCCGCCCGGCCGACGGCGAGAGCTTCTTCATCATCGACCCGGAAACAGGTGCGCCGCTGAACGCGGTGTCGCGCGGCAACTTCCGCTTCATCAACGCCGAGACCGGCGAGCCGAAGGTCGCCGCCACCATCGCGTCGAAGAACCTCAAGCCGATGTACCAGGACGAGTACATCCTGGGCTTCCAGAAGCAGATCAACGAGCACCTGTCGGTCGGTACCCGCGGCATCTTCCGCGACCTGAAGGCCGCGATCGACGACAACTGCGACTACGGCCCGGTGCTCAACTCGCCCGATTCGCCGTTCACCTTCGATCCGGACATCGGCTTCTGGGTGGACGAGAACGGTGAGTACCCGGCGCTGCCGTTCGTGGACCCGCTGAACACCGGCTTCCCGTACTGCCGCATGTTCAACCCGGGTGAGGACGCGATCTTCGTCACCGACTTCTACGGCGACGGCAACCTGACCGAGGTGCACGTGGACGGCAGCCTGCTGTCGCCCAAGGCCAAGCGCACCTACAGCGCGCTCGAGTTCTTCTTCGACGGCCGCTGGGATCGCATGTTCATGCAGGGCTCCTACACCTACGCCAAGTCCAAGGGCAACACCGAGGGCGGCGTGAAGTCGGACATCGGCCAGAACGACACCAACGTCACCCAGGACTTCGACTACTACGAGCTCACGGTCGATACCTACGGCTACCTGCCCAACGACCGCCGCCACAGCCTCAAGCTGTTCGGCGCGTACGAGGTCACCGACGAGTGGACCCTCGGCGGCAACCTGCTGGTGCAGTCGGGCCGTCCGCTGAACTGCCTGGGCGTGCTGGACACCGATCCGGGCGAGGACTACGCGCCGCATCCGTACGGCTCCTCGTTCATGCGCTGCAGCCCGAGCGGCGACGCCACCACGGACGACTCGGTGGCGGTGCCCCGCGGCACCAAGGGCCGGCTGCCGTGGACCACGCAGATCGACCTGAGCGCGTCCTACCGGCCGATGTGGATGGAAGGCCTGCAGTTCAAGGTGGATGTGTTCAACATCCTGAACTCGCAGAAGGTCACCTCCGTCGTCGAGACCGCGGAAGTCGCGGCGACCGGTGCCGCCTCCAACACCTACCTGCTGCCGGCGTCCTTCCAGCAGCCGCGGTCGGTGCGCTTCATGGTCCAGTACGACTTCTGAGGACACGCGCAACAAGAGTGCAAACCGTTAACCCCGGATGCCCGCGGCGGGTCGCGCAAGCCCGTCGCGGGCCTTTTTTACCGACGCCACCATGCAGACTTCCTCCACCACGCATCGGACATGGATCGCAATTGCCGGCGGCGGGCTGGCCATCGGCACCCTCGACCTCGCCTTCGCGACGCTGTACTGGATGCGCCACGACATCGCCCCGGTACGGATCCTGCAGAGCATCGCCACGGGTTGGCTCGGCGATGCCGCGTACGCGGGTGGAAGCGCCAGCGCCTGGCTCGGAGCCGTGTCCCACTACCTCATCGCCACGACCTTCGTCGCCGCGTACCACGCGGCGGCCCGCCACCTCCCCCGCCTGCTCGACCACCCTTTGCGCTACGGGATCGCGTACGGCGCCTGGCTGTACATCGCCATGAACTTCATCGTGCTGCCCTTGTCCGCCGCGGGATCTCCCGGCTTCGGAAACAGGGCCTGGGTCGCCTCCAGCATCCTCGCCCACCTGGTGTTCGGGGTGATGAGCGCACTGTCCGCGCGCCTTGCGGCCGGCCGCGGGATCAGTGGCCGCCGTCGAGCGCCTTCAGCTCGCTGACCAGCGCACCGGCCATCTCCGCCCCGTCGCCGTACAGCATGCGGGTGTTGTCGGCGTAGAACAGCGCGTTCTCGATCCCGGCGAAGCCGGTGCCCTTGCCGCGCTTGATCACCACGGTGTTCCTGGATGCGGCCACGTCCAGGATCGGCATGCCGAAGATCGGCGAGGACGGATCGGTCTTCGCCACCGGGTTGACCACGTCGTTGGCGCCGATCACCAGCGACACGTCGGTGTTCGGGAACTCGGGGTTGATGTCGTCCATGTCGGCGATCAGGTCGTAGGGAACCCCGGCCTCGGCCAGCAGCACGTTCATGTGCCCGGGCATGCGCCCGGCGACCGGGTGGATCGCGAACCGGACCTTGACCCCGCGCTCGATCAGCCGCTGCGCGAGCTCCCAGATCTTGTGCTGGGCCTGGGCGACCGCCATGCCGTAGCCGGGGACGATCACCACCCGGTCGGCGTAGGCCATCATCGCCGCCACGTCGGCCGCCTCGATCGGCTTCTGGCTGCCGGCGATGCCCTCGCCCGCGGCGGCGCCGCCACCGCCGAAGTTCGAGAACAGCACGTTGCGCAGCGGCCGGTTCATGGCCCTGGCCATCAGCCGGGTCAGCAGCATGCCGGCGGCGCCCACCATCATGCCGGCGACCACCAGCGCCTCGTTGCCGAGCACGTAGCCCTCGAAGGCCACCGCCAGGCCGGTGAGGGCGTTGTACAGCGAGATCACCACCGGCATGTCGGCGCCGCCGATCGGCAGCGTCATCAGCACGCCCAGCAGCAGCGCCGCGAGGAAGAAGGCGATGATCGCCGGCACGCCGAGCTGCCAGGCCACCACCGCGCCGAGCACGACGGTTCCCGCGAACAGCAGCGCGTTGAGGGCCTGCTGCCCCGGGAACACGTAGCGCTTGTCCATGCGTCCGTCGAGCTTGGCCCAGGCGACCACGGACCCGGACAGCGACACCGCGCCGATCAGCGCTCCGACCACGCCGAGCACCAGCGTCAGCCGCGGCGGCGACGCGCCCGCAAGCGAGAAGCGCAACAGCTCGACCGCGCCGATCGCGGCCGCGGAGCCGCCACCCATGCCGTTGAACAGCGCCACCATCTGCGGCATGTCGGTGATCGCCACCTTCCTGCCCCAGGCCCAGGTGGAAGCGACGCCCAGCACCAGCGCCAGCAGGATCAGGCCAAGGTTCTGCAGTCCCGGCAGCAGCAGGGTGGCCAGCGTCGCCAGCACCATGCCGGCACCGGCCCACTGGATGCCCGAGCGCGCGGTGCGCGGCGAGGCCATGCGTTGCAGGCCGAGCAGGAACAGGGTGGCGGCGATGAAATAGCTGGCGCTGGCCAGCCACTGCAGTTGCGCCGCGGTCACGCGCCGTCCCCGGGCTTGCGGCTGGACTTGAACATCTCGAGCATGCGCTCGGTGACCACGTAGCCGCCGGCGGCGTTGCCCGCGCCAAGCAGCACCGCGACGAAGCCGATGGCCTTCTCGAGCGTGGTGTCGGCGTGGCCGAGCACGACCATGGCGCCGACCAGCACGATGCCGTGGATGAAGTTGGAGCCGGACATCAGCGGCGTGTGCAGGATCACCGGCACCCGCGAGATGATCACGTGCCCGGCGATCGCCGCGAGCATGAATACGTACAGGGCGACGAAGCCCTGCGCCACCACCGCATCGCCCATTCGCAGCCTCCCCGGCATCGGTTCGACGCCCCGATCATACGTGGTGCCGGCGGCAGGCGGCTGTCAACCGACGCCGGGCCCGTGCGTTTCCGGTCGTATGCTGCAGGCCGTGACCAGCGACGCCGCCAAGGCCCTGCCCGCGATTCCGCAGGGCGCGGCACCGGGTACCCGGGACCTCGAGGCCTTCCTGGACGCGGTCGGTCCGCGCGCGTTCCGGTTCGCCGAGGCCTCGCTGCGCCACCGCGAGGACGCGCTCGACGCGGTCCAGGACGCCATGTTGCGGATGCTCCGCTACGAGGATCGCCCTGCGGAGGAATGGTCGCCTCTGTTCTGGCGGGTGCTGCGCAGCCGGATCGTGGACACGCAGCGGCGGCGCGGCTTCCGCCTGCGCTGGCTGGCGCCCGCCGACGCCGACGGCCGCGAGCCGGACTGGGCGGACGACGGTCCCGACCCGGCACGCCGGCACGAGGGCCGCGAGGCCTGGACCCGGCTGGCCGCGGCGCTCGAACGCCTGCCGCGACGACAGCGCGAGGCCTTCACGTTGCGGGTGCTGGAGGAACTGGATGTCGCCGACACCGCCCTGGCCATGGGCTGCAGCGAGGGCTCCGTGAAGACGCACCTGTCGCGCGCCCGCCAGGCGCTGCAGCGGGAACTGGAGGATTGGACATGACACACCGGGAAGACGCTTTCGACGCCCGTGTCCGCGAGGCGCACCGCGCTGCATTGCACGCGCTGTCGCCGGCCGTGCGGGCGCAGCTGCGGCGGCGCACGCGCCTGGCGCTAGCCGGGGAGGCCGCCGCAAGCGGCGCCCCCGCGACCGCCCCGCGCTGGGGCTGGATCGCCGCGCCGGCGATGGCGCTGGCGCTCGCATTCGCCCTGCCCTGGCCCGGCGCCGAGGACACCGCGCCATCCGCCCCGGTGGCGGTCGCGCCGGCACCGGAAATGGAATTGGCCGCACCGCTGGAGCAGGACCCCGATTTCTACCTGTGGCTGGCCTCCGCCGACGCCGTGGCGCTGGCAGCCGATCGCCCCTGACCGAGGACACCCCCATGAAGCACGCCACCCTTGCCCTTTCCCTGCTCCTGCTCGCCGGCGGCGCCCTCCCGCTCGCCAGCGCCCAGGACAAGCCCGCCACCACGGCCGCGACCGAACTGCCGGCCTGGGAGCAGCTCACCGACGCGCAACGCACGCTGTTGGTGGCGCCGCTGCGCGAGCGCTGGAACAGCCGCCCGGCCGACCGCGCGCGCATGCTGGCGCATGCCCAGCGCTGGCAGGAGATGACCCCGGAACAGCGGCAGCGCGCCCGCCACGGCATGCACCGCTGGGAGAAGATGGACCCGGAGCACCGCGAGCAGATGCGCGCGCTGTTCTCGAAGATGCGCGACATGGACCGCGAGGAGCGCAAGGCATTGCGCGCGCAGTGGCGCGCGATGTCCCCGGAACAGCGCAAGGCCTGGGTCGAGCAGAACGCGCCGGGGTCCGACGAGGACTAGGCCCAGCGGGTCGCGGCGACGAGCTCGTCGTCGCCGTCGACCACCAGCGCGCCGTCCTGCAGCAGCAGGGCGGCGAAGTTGTACAGGTTGCGCGCGTACATCTCGCTGGCGTGGACGGCACCCGTGGATGCCAACCCGAGCGGGCCGGCGACCGTGACCCCGTCCAGCTCCACGGTCTCGCCGGGACGCGTCGCCTCGCAGTTGCCGCCGGACTCGGCCGCCAGGTCCACGACCACGCTGCCCGGGCGCATACCCTGCAGCATCGCGCCGGTGAGGATCCTCGGCGCCGGGCGTCCCGGCACCGCGGCCGTGCAGACCACCACGTCCACGCCGCGCAGGTGCTCGCCGAGGCGCCGTTGCTGCTCCGCCCGTTCCTCGTCGCTGAGCGCGCGCGCGTAGCCGCCCTCGCCGGCGGCGGTCACCCCCAGGTCCAGGAAGCGCCCGCCGAGCGACTCGATCTGCTCCCGTGTCTCCGGGCGCACGTCGAAGCCCTCGACCTGCGCGCCCAGCCGCTTCGCGGTGGCGATCGCCTGCAAGCCGGCCACGCCGGCGCCGACCACCAGCACCTTCGATGGCCGGATCGTGCCGGCGGCCGTGGTCAGCATCGGGAAGAAGCGCGGCGCCAGCCATGCGGCCAGCAGCACTGCCTTGTAGCCGGCCATGCCCGCCTGCGAGCTGAGCACGTCCATCGCCTGAGCCCGCGTCGTGCGCGGCAGGCGCTCCAGCGGGAAGGCCGCGATGCCGCGCGCGCGCAGTGCCTCGGCGCGCGCCGGGTCCGCGTCTGGGTGCAGCACGCCGACCAGCGCCGCGCCCTCGGCCATGGCCAGGATCGTCGCCGGGGCCGGAGGCTGCACGCACAGCACGATGTCCGCCTGCGACAGCGCCGCCGCCGGATCGCCCACCAGTTCCGCCCCGGCTTCGGCATAGGCCGCGTCGGCGAACGACGCGCCCTCGCCCAGCCCGCGCTGCACGCGCACGGCTGCGCCCATGGCGATGAACTTCCTGCAGGTTTCCGGCGTCAGCGCGACGCGGCGCTCGCCCGGTGCGGTTTCCCGCGCGACTCCGATCACTGCTGCCATGCAACGCTCCCGCCGGCCGATGCCCGCATCCTAGCGAATGCGGGCCGGCGGCGTGGGCAGGCGAAGGCGCGGGCTCAGGCCGCGCGCGCGGCGGCGCGGCCGAGCTTCTGCCGCACCAGGCGCATGGCTTCGTCGAACGGCAGCTCGTCGGCTTCCGCGAACAGGTGCCCGCTGCGCACCAGCGCCGCGAGCTGCTCGGGCGAGGCCACCAGCTGGCGCACGCCCCGCCGGTTGACCAGCAACAGGCGCGAGGTCAGCGGGCTGATCCAGGCGACCTTCACCGAGCCCTCGACGCCGCGGTCGTCCGACAGCCGCATCCAGTCCCCCGGCCGCAGCGCGCGCATGCGCTCCGCGACCGCCGGGTCGTAGTCGAGCTGGTCGGTGCCGCCGACGATGCGCAGCAGCGGCGAGTCGTCCTGGTCCCGGGGCGGGGCCTTGGGCAGTTGCGGGGCCTCGCGCGGCACGTCCGGGAACGCCAGCGTGCGCGCCAGTCCGGCCATCCATTCGCCCGCGACCTGCTCGTCGAGGCCGGAGCTCGAAAGGCACTCGACCAGCCCGTCGTGAAGGGCCAGCACGCGATCGGCGATGTCGGAACCGCCGCCGCGGGCCGCGAGCTCGTCCACCGCGACCAGTTCGCTGGCCAGGTCGAGCACGCGCTGGTGGCGTTCGGACTCCTCGCCGTCGCGCAGCAACACCTGCACGAGGTGGTGCTGCCAGTGGCGCTCGAGGAAGTGCGCCACCGTCGGCGTCAGCACGCGGCCTTCCAGATGCCCGGCCAGCGCGGACGCCGCGCGGGTGCGCGCATCCACCAGCCGCTCGCGCCCATGCACGGTCTCGGCGGCGCGACGCTCGACCACCTCCGCACGCCGCTGCTGCTGCTGCAACAGGTCCTGCAGTTCGTTGGCGGCGACCTCGAAGATCGCCAGGTCCTCGTTGAACTCCGACACGATGCGCTCGACCACCGCGCGCGAACGCTGCAGCAGCTCGCGCTCCTGCGGGGACGCGCCGTCGTTGCCCTCGCAGCCCTGCGCCAGGGTGTCGAGCAACTTGCGCGCCGGGTGGTCCGGACGCACGAACAGGTTCTCGTCGGTGAGCGCGACCTTGACGTAGGACATCACCAGCCGGGTGAACATGCGCCGTGCCTCCTGCAGCAGGGCGTGGCTGTTGATGAGCGACTCGAACAGCAGGCCGGTCATGTCCACGGCGTCTTCCTGCTGCGGGTCCAGGCAGGTCTGGTCCGGGTCCAGGCCCAGGCGCCGGGCGCCTTCGCGCAGTTCCTCGCGGATCGCCTCGTGCAGGCCGCACTTGCCGGCCAGCGCTGCCTCGAAGTTGCGCGTGCCGTCGCCCTGCAGCAGCGACGCCACGCTGACCAGTTCCTCCACCCGCAGCGGGCGGCGGCCGTCGAGGCGGCGCTCGGGCGCCAGCCCGGAAGGCACGGTCTGCTCGCCGAGCATGCCCTCGCGCCACAGGCGCAGCATGTCGCGCAGCTGCTGGTGCTGCACGCGGGCGCTGGCGGCGACGCGGAACACGTCCGGGTTGGCGGGGCCGCCCGTGCCGGAGGATGCCGGGGCCGGTTCCGGCGTCGCCGGGAACGCCCCGGTGGGCGAGAGCAGCGACTGCGCCGGCTGGCGCGGCTCGACCTGCGACAGGATGCGTTCCAGCGGATCGGTGGCAGGGGCCGCCGCCGGCTGGCGCGGCACCGTCGGCACCGGCGCCGCGGCCGGCTGCTCGCGGCGCGGATCGGCGTGGAAGCCATTGGCGGCCAGCTGGGTGTTGAGGCGGCCGTACAGCTCGCCCAGGACCTTGGCCAGTTCCTGCTCGTACTGGCGGAACAGCAGCGGCTGCAGGGTCGGCGAGATCTCGGCGTCGCCGAAGGTCTGGACGAAGGCGTCGGCGAGCAGGTTGGCGCCGACCGGATTGCCGCCGCGCGGCTTGCCCAGGCACGCCGCAAGCGAATCGAAGCGCAGGCCGAGCATCTCCAGCGGTCGCTGGTAGCGGCGCGAGATGGATTCGGCCAGGCGCTGGCCGGCGAGGTGGAAGTCGAGTTCGTTCTCGCGCACCAGCCCAAGCGGCGCCGCCGGCTTGCCCGGGCTCGCGCGTCCGCAGAAATCGTCGAAGCTGCGTCCGATCAGCTCGCGGTAGCGCATGACGTAGCCGGACCCGCGCTGGCGCAGCGCCAGCACCGTCATCAGGTCCTTGCGGTGCGCGGCGTCGCCGCCGACGCGGAGGCTGTCGTGCAGTTGCTCTTCGATCGGCCGGTACAGGCCGGACGGAACCGCGCCGAGTTGCTCGACGCAGATGCGCTTGAGCTCCTCGAGCAGGCGTGCCGGGTCGGCCGTTCCGTGTGCCGCCATTTCGGGATGCTGGACTGACATTGCTGTGCCCCACCGTGGCTCCATGCCACGGCAAAAAGAAAGTCGGCCCCTGTAAAGCCGAGCATAATGAGGGGAATGCGCGAGTCCATTCATATCACGCGGATGTGTGACGTGCATCGCATTCGGAGTGCCCCCATGAACGCCTTCTTCACATCGCTGAACTCGCGCAGCTCCATCCCGGCGCGCCTGCTCGGCGAACCCGGGCCCGACGAGGCCACCCTGCAACGCATGCTCGAGGCCGCGGTCCGCGTCCCCGACCACGGCCGCCGCGTGCCGTGGCGCTTCATCCGCATCGCGGGAGATGCCCGCGACGCACTCGGCGAAACGCTGGTACGACGAGCGCTCGAACGCGACCCGCAGGCCTCGCAGGCGACGCTCGACAAGGACCGCGGGCGCTTCGGCTCGCCGCTGGTGATCGCGGTCGTCGCCCGCCTCGGCGAGGACCCGAAGATTCCCGAGGCCGAACGCTTCGCTTCGGCGGCTTGCGTCTGCTTCGCGCTGCTGCAGGCGGCCCAGGGCAGCGGCTTCGGCGCGCAATGGCTGACCGGCTGGCCGGCCTACGACGAACACGTGCTGCGGCTGCTCGGACTCGGCGCGGACGAGCGCATTGCCGGCTTCATCCATGTCGGCACTCCGCAGGCCGAGGCACCGCAGCGCGAACGGCCGGACCCGCGGCAACTGCTCACCGACTGGAGACCGGCATGAACGCGGCCACCGGGCACCGCCCCACGCTCTACCTGGTGGACGCGAGCATGTACGTGTTCCGCGCCTGGCATTCGATGCCGGACGAGTTCCACGATGCCGAGGGTTGGCCGACCAACGCGGTGCACGGCTTCGCGCGGTTCCTGCTGGAGCTCCTCGACCGCGCCCGCCCGCAGCACATCGCGGTGGCCTTCGACGAGGCCCTGGACAGCTGCTTCCGCAACACCCTCTACCCGGCCTACAAGGCCAACCGCGAGCCGGCGCCGGAAGCGCTCAAGCGGCAGTTCGTGCACTGCAGGGACCTGTGCGTCGCGCTGGGCCTGGTGGTGCTGTCCCACCGCCAGTACGAGGCCGACGACCTGATCGGCAGCGCCCTGCGCCACGCACGCCGGCACGGGCACCGCGGCGTGATCGTGTCCGCGGACAAGGACCTGTCGCAGCTGCTCGAGGACGGCGACGAGCAATGGGACTTCGCGCGGGGCCAGCGCTGGGGCGCCGACGGCGTCCGCGAGCGCCAGGGCGTGCACGCGCACCAGGTCGCCGACTACCTCGCCCTGTGCGGCGATGCCGTCGACAACATCCCCGGCGTGCCCGGCATCGGTGCCAAGACCGCGGCGGCCCTGCTCGCGCACTTCGAAAGCCTGGATGCACTGCTCGAGCGGGTCGAGGAGATACCGTTCCTGCGCTTCCGGGGCGCTGCATCGGTCGCGGCCAAGCTGCGCGCCAACGGCGAGCAGGCGCGGCTCTTCCGCCAGCTGACCACGATCGCCTGCGACGCGCCCCTGGACCACGACCGCGACTTCGCCCGCGGCGACGCCGATGCCGCCGGATTGCAGGCGCTCTGCGACGCGCTCCGTTTCGGGCCGATGACCCGACGCCGCCTGCACGAGGCCGCCGGCCTCGAATTCGTGCCCGCATGAGCCACCGCCTCGACCTCGACCGGCTGCCGCCGGCGGAAACCATCCACGAAGGCGAGTGGCTGCGGCTGGTGCGCCGCGGCCATTGGGAATATGCCGAGCGCACCCATGGCGACGGCATGGCGGTGATCATCGCCGCGCTCACTCCGGACGACCGGGTGCTGTTCGTGGAGCAGCCGCGGATCCCGATCGCCGCGCGCAGCATCGAGATGCCGGCAGGACTGGTGGGCGACCAGGACGGCGAGGACACGCTCGAGGAAGCGGCGCGCCGCGAACTGGTCGAGGAAACCGGCTGGGAACCGGCACGGGTCGAGGTGCTGACCATCGGCCCGACCTCGTCGGGCATGAGCAACGAGCGGGTCGCCTTCGTGCGCGCCAGCGGGTTGACGAAAGTCGGCCCGGGAGGGGGCGACGACAGCGAGGACATCGTCGTCCACGAAGTGCCGCGCGCGGAAGCCGCGGCCTGGCTGGTCGCCAGGCAGGCCGAAGGCTATGAACTGGACCCGAAACTGTGGGCGGGGCTGTGGATGCTTGAGCGCAATCCGGATGGCAGCCCCTACCACGGCTGAGCGGGTGGATCAGGCGGCGAAGCGGTCGGTCGCCTCCACCAGCGCGTGCACGTGCTCTTCCTCGAACGCCGAGTGCCCTGATCCCGGGTTGATCACCAGCTCGGCCTTCGGCCAGGCCTTGTGCAGGTCCCAGGCGTTCTGCACCGGGCAGACGACGTCGTAGCGGCCGTGCACGATGATGCCGGGGATGTCGGCGATGCGGTGCGCGTCGCGCAGCAGCTGGTCCTCGACCTCGAAGAAGCCGCCGTTGACGAAGTAGTGGTTCTCGATCCGCGCGAAGGCGAGCGCGAACGCCGCGTCCTCGTGCCCGCTGACGAAGTCCTGGTCCACGTGCAGGAAGCTGGTGGCGCCTTCCCACACGCTCCACGCGCGCGCGGCGGACAGGCGCACCGCCTCGTCCGGCGAGGTGAGCCTGCGATGGAACGCGCTGATCAGGTCGGCGCGCTCGACCTCCGGGATCGCGCCGACGTACTGCTCCCAGGCTTCCGGGAACAACCGCGACGCACCTTCCTGGTAGAACCATTCCAGTTCCCAGCGGCGCAGCATGAAGATCCCGCGCAGCACCAGTTCCGTCACCCGTTCCGGATGCTTCTCGGCATAGGCGAGCGAAAGGGTCGAGCCCCAGCTGCCGCCGAAGACCTGCCAGCGCTCGATGCCGAGCTTGCGACGCAGCTTCTCGATGTCCTCGACCAGGTGCCAGGTGGTGTTGTCCACGAGGTCGGCGTGCGGGGTGGAGCGCCCGGCACCGCGCTGGTCGAACAGCACGATACGGTACTTCGCCGGGTCGTGGAAACGGCGCATCTTTGCGCTGCAGCCGCCGCCGGGGCCGCCGTGCAGCAGCACCACCGGCTTGCCGTCCGGATTGCCGCACTGCTCGTAGTAGAGCTTGTGGCGGCCATCGACCTCGAGGGTGCCGGTCTCGTAGGGCTCGATCTCGGGGTACAGGGTGCGCATGCGTGGCTCCGTGGCGTGGGAGCCGCCCATTCTAGTCGCGCCTGCCGAGCGTGACCCGCTCGCGCTGTTCGAGGTCGCGATGCGTGGCCACGTCGGCCAGCCCCGCCTCGCGCAGCAGCGCGCGCACGGCCGCGCCCTGGTCGTGGCCGTGTTCGAGCAGCAGCCAGCCGCCCGCGGCCAGGTACGCGGGCGCGGCCGCGGCGATCGCGCGGATGTCGTCGAGGCCGTCGCCACCGCTGGCCAGCGCCGTCGCCGGTTCGAAACGCAGGTCGCCCTCGCCGAGGTGCGGGTCGCCCGCGGCGACGTAGGGCGGGTTGCTGGCGACCAGGTCGAAACGTTCCCCCGCCAGCGGCGCGAACCAGCTGCCCTCGCGGAAGGCGACGTTGCCGATGCCCAGCGCGGCCGCGTTGCCGCGCGCGACCGCGAGCGCCGCGGGGCTGGCGTCGGTGGCCACGACCTCTGCCCGGGGCCGCTCGCCGGCCAGCGCCAGCGCGATCGCGCCGCTGCCGGTGCCGAGGTCGGCCACGCGCAGCACGCGATCGGCCGGCAGGCGCTCGAGTGCCAGCTCCACCAGCAATTCGGTTTCCGGACGCGGGATCAGCGTGTCCGGCGTGACCCGCAGTTCGAAGCGCCAGAAGCCGCGGCTGCCGGTCAGGTAGGCGACCGGCTCGCCGGCGACGCGGCGCGCGAGCAGGCTTTCGAAGCGCGCCGCCGCGGCGGCGTCCACCGCCTCGTCGCCATGCGCGTACAGCCAGGCGCGCGGCCGCTGCAACGCATGCGCGAGCAGCAGCGCGGCATCCGGCGGGTCGACCCGGGCGGATGCCGCGCGCAGCAACGCGTCGAGCCGGGTCACCGCGCCGGGAAGTCCAGCGGCTGCCCCTTGCGCGCCGCGACCTGCGCGGCGCACAAGCGGATCGCCTCGACCGACTGCTTCAGCTGCCGCGGGCCGCCTTCCACAGCTTCCATCCGTGGCGCGAACTTCGCCTGCAAGGCATCGGCCTCCGCGTTGCTGCACATGCCGGCAGCGTACAGGTTGACGATCGCGGCCCCGGCGGGCGACAACCGAGCTTCCAGCTCCCCGAAGTGTGCGTCGACCCACTGGCGCAGCGCCGGCGCGCTCGCCTCCTCGCCGGCCTGGCCGCCGACCACCGGGAAGATCTCGTTGCGGCGCAGCAGCCCGGGCTCGAACACCAGCGCGCGTGCGCGCTCGTCCAGCGCAGGGTTCCCGGTCGCGCCGATCGCCGACAGCAGCTGGCTGCGCAGCACCGCGTCCTGGCTGGCGCGGAAGTGCGCGAGCGCCGCGTCGAACGCCGCTTCACCGCCCTCCTCCACCGCCACCGAGATGGCAACGCCGCGCAGATCCTCGGCAACCGCGTCCAGGTCGAGCGCGCCGTCGCCGTCCAGCCCCAGCACCGCGCGCCCGGCCGCGTCCATCGCCTTGCGCACGGCTGGATCCTCGAGCGTCTCCGCGAAGAACCCGACCAGGCTGGCGCGCAGCAGCTTGTCGTCGTCGCTGTCGCCGGCTTTCGGCGACAGCCCCAGCTGCTCCAGGCGTGGACGGTAGATGTCGGCGACGCGGGCGTGGAAGGCATCGCGCGCGGCTTCGTCGCGCAGCAGGTAAGTGGCCATCCACTCGGTGTTGTACATGCCGGCGGTCGCGGTCTGGCGGACCGGTGCCGAGGCGAATTTCGGCAGCGCGGCCAGCAGCTGCGACGGCGACAGCCGCCCGGCACCGTAGGCCGCGGTCACCGAATCGGCGTACACGCGCTGCTCGCGCTCGTCGAGCAGCGGGAACGCATCGGCCAGCGCCTGCTGCCAGCGCGGCTCCAGCGCGAAGCGGTAGTAACCGTTGCCGTGCGCGTTGGGCATCACCCACGCCGGGCACGCGCCGGCATCGTCCAGTTCCACCCGCTGCTGCTTGCCGGTGAACAGCAGCTTCTGCGTGCGGATCGTCCCGCCGTCGCCGTAGCGCACGGTCATCGGGATGTCCCACTGGCCGGCGTCCGGCGCGACCGAGCCGATCGGCAGGTAGCGCTGCTGCGAGAGCACCAGCGCCGGGGTGGCGCCCGCGCAATCCAGGGCGACGAGCACGAATGGCACCCCTGGCTGGTCGATGAAGCTGGAGAACGCCCGGGCGATGGCTTCGGGCCGGTCGCCATGCGCTGCCACCGCCGCGATCAGGTCGGCGCTGGTCGCGTTGCCGCGCGCGTGCGCCTGCAGGTAGTCGCGGACGCCGGCGCGGAACGCCTCCGGGCCGATGTACTGCTCGAACATGTTCAGCACCGCACCGCCCTTCTGGTAGGTGATGCCGTCGAAGGCGGACTGGATGTCGGTGAAGTCGTGGATCGGCTCGTGCACGCGGCGGGTGCTGGCGAGGCTGTCGGCGCCCATCGCATACAGCGCGCCCTCGAGCAGCCCGCGGTCGGCGTGCGCCTCCGGTTGCAGCCGGGCGTGGATCTTGTTGCCCATCCAGGTGGCGAAGCCCTCGTTGAGCCACAGGTCGTCCCACCACTCCATGGTCACCAGGTCGCCGAACCACTGGTGCGCGAGCTCGTGCGCGCTCACGCCCCAGAACGCCTGGCGGCGACTGACCGCGGACGCCTCGTCGGGGAACATCAGGCTGTCGCGGTAGACGATCAGGCCGGCGTTCTCCATCGCGCCGGCCCAGAAGTCGGGCGCGGCCAGGTTATCGAGCTTGGCGAACGGATACGGGATGCCGAAGTAGTCCTCCAGCGCGATCACGATCTCCGGCGTGTGCGCGAGCGAGTAGCGCATGCGCCCGCCCTGCCCCGCGGCGGCGACGCCTCGCAGCCGGATCGGTTCCGCGCGGTCGCCGTTGGCCGGGATGTCCGGTCCGTCGACCACGTCCCAGGGTCCGACGCCGAACGCGATCAGGTAGCTGGGCAACGCCTCGGTCCTCTCGAACACCACCCGCTTCATCGGCCCGTCGAGGTCGACGGTCTCGGCCTCGGGCGCGTTGGCCACCGCGACGTCGCCGTCCGGAACCACCAGCGTCATCCGCCACGGCTGCTTGAAGCTCGGCTCGTCGAAGCCGGGGAAGGTCGCGCGCGCGCCCAGCGGCTCCATCTGCGTCATCACGTAGTCGCGGCCGTCGGGGCTCACCTTGTAGGCGCCCTGCAGCTCGCCGAACGGCGCGTCGTACTCGATCGCGATCACGCCCTTGCCCGGCGCGATTTCCTGCGAAGCGGTCAGCTTGAGCACGCCGGAGACGTGCACCTCCTCGGCGGCGAGCTCCTGGTTGCGCCCGTCCTGCGGCATGTACACCGCGCGGCGGATCTCCAGGCCCTTGCCGTGCATCCAGATCGTGTCGGTGGCCTCGGCCACGTCCACGGAGATCTCGACGCGACCGCTGAAGCGCGGCTGCGCGGGGTCGATGGTCAGCGTCAGGCCGACCTCGCTGGGCACCACGGTGCGCGGCAGCGGACCGGTGGGGACGTCGTCGCCGGATGCGGCGGCGACGGCGCCGCTGGCGAAAAGCAGGGCGGTGGCAAGCAGGGTGCGGCGCAGGCGCATCGGGGATCCTCCCATGGAATCCGCCGAGACTACGGCAGCGGGCGGCGCCGCGACCCTGACAGAAGTCCTAGCGGTCGACCGAGCCCTGCAGGGCGGCGGCCAGGGCGGCATCGCCGTTCACCAGGTCGCGCCAGGCCAGCTCGACGCCGTTGCGGCGCCCCTTCTCGACCAGTTTCAGGCCGGCCGGGTCGATGGTCAGGGTGTAGGGCTTGTCTTCGATCTGGATCTCGCGGCGCAGCGACTTGTCGAGGGCGGTGGTCATGCGGGCTCCGGAAGGATGGGGTCGCGGGACAGCATGGCGGTGGCGGATCACGGGCAGGTGAACGTCCGCCGGCGCTGGTCTCATGGGCTGCGACGCAGGTCCCGGATAATGCCGCCATGCAGTCGCCATCGCCGCCGAACGACAGCGTCCTCGCCGGGTTCCACCCGGCCGTCGCCGGCTGGTTCGCGCGCGCCTTCGCGGCGCCCACCGCCGCCCAGGTGGCCGCCTGGCCGGCGATCCGCGCCGGCCGCGACACCCTGGTCGCCGCCCCCACCGGTTCCGGCAAGACGCTGACCGCCTTCCTGTCCGCGATCGACGCGCTGGTCCGGCAGGGCCTCTCGCGCGAGGGCCTGCCCGAAGCGACGCAGGTGGTCTACGTGTCGCCGCTGAAGGCCCTGTCCAACGACATCCACCTCAACCTCGAGGCGCCGCTGGCTGGCATCCGCGAGGAACTCGCGCGGCTGGGGCTGCCGGACGTGGACATCCGCACCGCGGTGCGCACCGGCGACACCCCGCAGTCCGAACGCGCGGCGATGCGCCGCCAGCCGCCGCACATCCTGGTCACCACGCCGGAGTCGCTGTACGTGCTGCTCGGCTCGGAGTCCGGCCGCGCCATGCTCGGCGGCACGCGCACGGTGATCGTCGACGAGATCCACGCGGTCGCGCAGAGCAAGCGCGGCAGCCACCTGGCGCTGTCGCTGGAGCGGCTGGAGGCGCTGTGCGGCCGGCGCCTGGGGCGGATCGGGCTCTCGGCGACCCAGAAACCGATCGAGGAGGTGGCGCGCTTCCTGGTCGGCACCGCCGCGGTGGCCGCGGACGGCAGCCCGGACTGCGCGATCGTGGACATCGGCTACACCCGCGAGCGCGACCTCGCGCTGGAACTGCCGCCGGTGCCGCTGCAGCCGGTGATGTCGAACGAGCAGTGGGAGCTGGTCTACGCACGCATCGCGGAACTGGTGGAGGCCCACCGGACGACGCTGGTCTTCGTCAACACCCGACGCATGGCCGAACGCGCCGCGCGCCACCTGGCCGAGCGCCTGGACAAGGAAGCGGTGGCCGCGCACCACGGCTCGCTGTCGAAGGAACTGCGGCTCGACGCCGAGCAGCGGCTCAAGGCGGGCCGGCTCAAGGTGCTGGTGGCGACCGCCTCGCTGGAGCTGGGCATCGACATCGGCGACGTGGACCTGGTGGTCCAGCTCGGCTCGCCGCGCGCGATCGCGGCCTTCCTGCAGCGCGTCGGCCGTTCCGGGCACTTCGTCGGCGGCACCCCGAAGGGGCGGCTGTTCCCGACCTCGCGCGAGGACCTGGTCGAGTGCGCGGCGCTGCTCGACTGCGTGCGCCGCGGCGAACTCGATGCGCTGGTGATGCCGGTGGCGCCGCTGGACGTGCTTGCGCAGCAGATCGTGGCCGAGGTCGCCGCGCGCGAATGGGACGAGGACGCGCTGTACGACTGGATGCGCCGCGCCTGGCCCTACCGCGGGCTGTCGCGCAAGGACTACGACGCGGTGGTGCGGATGCTGGCCGACGGCTACGCCACCCGCCGCGGCAACCGCGGCGCCTACATCCATCGCGATGCCGTGCACGGGAGGCTGCGCGGCCGCGCCGGCGGGCGCATGACCGCGGTGATGTCGGGCGGCACCATCCCCGACACCGGCGACTACAACGTGGTGCTCGAGCCGGAATCGATCATCATCGGCAGCGTCAACGAGGACTTCGCGATCGAGTCCATCGCCGGCGACATCTTCCAGCTCGGCAACGCCAGCTACCGGATCATCCGGGTCGAGGCCGGCCGGGTGCGGGTGGAGGATGCGCAGGGCCAGCCGCCGACGATCCCGTTCTGGCTCGGCGAGGCGCCCGGGCGCACCGACGAGCTGTCGGTCGGCGTGTCCCGCCTGCGCGGGGAGATCGCCGCACGCCTGGACGCGGACAACGCGCCGCTGGTCGCCTGGCTGGTGGACGAACTCGGCTTGCCGCCCGAGGCCGCGCACCAGCTCGCCGAGTACTGCGCCAACCAGCAGGCCGCGATCGGCGCCATGCCCACGCGCGACACACTGGTGCTGGAACGCTTCTTCGACGAATCCGGCGGCACCCAGCTGGTGATCCACTCTCCCTACGGCAGCCGCCTCAACCGCGCCTGGGGCCTGGCGCTGCGCAAGCGCTTCTGCCGCAAGTTCAACTTCGAGCTGCAGGCGGCCGCGACCGAGAACGCGATCGTGCTGTCGCTGTCCACCAGCCACTCGTTCCCGCTGATCGAGGTTGCCGGCTACCTGCATTCCTACTCCGCCGAGCACATCCTGGTGCAGGCGCTGCTGGACGCACCGCTGTTCGGGGCGCGCTGGCGCTGGAACGCGACCACCGCGCTGGCGCTACCGCGCTTCGTCGGCGGCAAGAAGGTCACGCCGCAGCTGCAGCGGATGCGCTCGGAGGACCTGCTGGCAAGCGTGTTCCCGGACCAGGTCGCGTGCCTGGAGAACATCGTCGGCGAGCGCGAGATCCCCGACCACCCGCTGGTGGCGCAGACCCTGGACGACTGCCTGCACGAGGCGATGGACACCGAGGGCTGGCTGGCCCTGCTGCGGCGCATGGAGTCCGGCGAGGTGGAGGTGCTGGCGCGCGACGTCACCGCGCCCTCGCCGTTCGCGGCCGAGGCGCTGAACGCGCGCCCGTACGCGTTCCTCGACGACGCGCCGCTGGAGGAGCGCCGCACCCAGGCGGTGGCCACGCGCGGCTACGCCGATCGCGGCGACGCCGGCGACCTGTCGCGCCTCGATCCCGAAGCGATCAGGGAGGTCGGCGAGCAGGCCTGGCCGCGCGCGCGCAACGCCGACGAGATGCACGAGGCGCTGATGGGGGTGGGCTGCGTCACCGCGCGCGAGGCCCTGGCCAACCCCGGTTGGAGCGAGCACCTGCAGGCGCTCGCCGATGCCGGCCGCGCCACCCGCGCCAGCGTCGGCGGCAGCCTGTGGTTCGCGGCCGAGCGCCTGCCGCTGGCGCGTGCGCTGTATCCGGGAGCCCGTTGCGTGCCCGAGGTCGCGCCGCCACGCGAGTACGCGACCGAGCAGTGGACCCGCGAGCAGGCGCTGGTGGAAGTGCTGCGCGGCCGGCTGTCGGCACTGGGCGTGGTCTCCGCCGGCGCGCTCGCCGACCAGCTCGCGCTGCCGCAACTCGACGTGGACATGGCGCTGGCCGCGCTCGAGTCGGAGGGCTACGCCATGCGCGGGCACTTCACCGCCACGCCGGCGCTGGAGTGGTGCGAGCGCGGCCTGCTCGCGCGCGTGCACCGCAAGACCATCGGCCGCCTGCGCAAGGAGATCCAGCCGGTCGCGCCGCACGAATTCATGCGCTTCCTGTTCGCCTGGCAGCGGGTGGCGAAGGCCACCCGGGCCAGCGGCCCGGAGGCGCTGGCGGGAGTGCTCGGCCAACTCGAGGGTTTCGAGGCGCCTGCCGGCGCGTGGGAGGCGGAACTGCTACCGGCACGCGTGTCCGACTATTCGCCGGCCTGGCTGGACGACCTGTGCACCGCCGGCCGCGTTGCCTGGGCACGGCTGCGGCCGGCCGCCAGCGACGGCCACGGCGGCAGCGCGCCGGTCAAGGGGACTCCGATCGCGTTGCTGCCGCGCCGACAGCTCGCCTTGTGGACGCAGGCCTTGGCCCAGCGCGCAGGCGAGGAGCCGGAGCTGTCGAGCCGGGCGCAGAAGGTCGCCGACTGCCTGCGTGCCCACGGCGCCTCCTTCTTCGACGAACTGCTCGCGGATGCCGGCCTGCTGCGCCCGGAACTCGAGGACGCGCTGGCGGAACTGGTGGTGCGCGGACGCGTGCACTGCGACAGCTACGCCGGGCTGCGCGCGCTGATGGTCCCGCCGTCGCGGCGCGGTGCCACCCACCGCCGCGCCGGCCGGCTGTCGCTGACCGGCATTTCCGACGCCGGCCGCTGGACGCTCGCCCGCCGCCACCAGGGCGAAGCGCCGGCGAAGCTTTCGCCGGAGGCGGTCGAGCACGTTGCACGCACGCTGCTGCGCCGCTACGGCGTGGTCGGCTGGCGGCTGCTCGAGCGCGAAGCGGCGTGGCTGCCGCCGTGGCGCGAACTGCTGCGCGTGTACCACCGCCTGGAAGCCCGCGGCGAAGTGCGCGGCGGCCGTTTCGTCGCCGGCCTGAGCGGCGAGCAGTTCGCGCTGCCGGAAGCGGTGGCGTCGTTGCGGCAGGTCCGGCGCAGCGAGCCGGACGGCGAGTTGCTGGTGGTGTCCGCCAGCGATCCGCTCAACCTCGCCGGCACGGTGCTGCCGGGCAGCAAGGTGCCGCGCCTGGCCGGGGCGCGCGTCCTGTACCGCGACGGCATCGCGCTCGCGGCGCTGGTCGCCGGCAAGGTGGAGCACCTGGTGGAGCCGTTGCCGATCGACGCCCACGAAGCGAAGCGGCTGCTGCTGCGCGAGCCGGAGTCGCCCTTCGCCACGTCGCTTGCACGCGCGGCCGTCGAGCATGCGGCGGATGGCGACCCGGAAGCGGCCAGCGCGGAGGTCGGTCCCCGAAGGTAGCGCGCCGGAGCCGCGCGACGAGAGCCTCGACGCGCTCCGCGATGCCGCGCGCGACTGCAAGCGCTGCCCGCTGTGGAAGCCGGCGACGCAGACGGTGTTCGGCGAGGGTCCCGACGACGCGCGCGTGCTGGTGGTGGGCGAACAGCCCGGCGACCGGGAGGACCTGAGCGGGCATCCGTTCGTCGGGCCGGCGGGCAAGCTGTTCGACAGGGCGCTGGCCGAACTCGGGATCGACCGCGCCGGCCTTTACGTGACCAACGCGGTCAAGCACTTCAAGTTCGAGCGCCGCGGCAAAGCGCGGCTGCACAAGAGCCCGAATGCATCGGAGCAGCGTGCGTGCCGGCTGTGGCTGGAAGGCGAGTTGGCGCGGATCCGCCCGGCGGTGGTGGTCTGCCTCGGTGCGATCGCGGCGCGCAATGTGCTGGGGCCGGCGTTCCGGGTGACGCGGCAGCGTGGCACGTGGCAGGAACTCGCCGACGGCACGCGGGTGTTCGCGACGGTGCATCCGTCGGCGGTGCTGCGGGCGCGCGGCGGGGACGAGGCACGACGCCTCGCCTACCGCGACTTCGTCGCCGACCTCGCCCTGCTGCTCGACCTGTAGTCCGGACTTCGAGCTCGGGAGGGGCGCTCTCGCGGACGCTATTGCAGGATGGCGACGACCAGGAGGAGGAAGCCGGCGACGGCGACCACGGCGTGGACCAGTACCAGCCAGACGGGGAGCAGCTCGCGCTTCCACTCGTAACCGAGGAACAGCACCGTGCCGCCGGCGGCGGCGACCAGCAGCAGCACCAGCGACCACAGCGCCGCGGCCGGGGCGGCGGTGGCCAGCACGGCGTAGGCCAGCAGCGCGACGCCGGCGACCGCGAGCCCGCCGTGGCCCATGGCCAGCCACACCGGCGGGTTGCGGTTGCCTGAGAAGCGGATCCCGGCCATCGCCAGGCCGCCCAGGGCGGCCAGCAGGAACAGGACGCAGGAGGTCTGCAGGAGCGGTTGGGCTTCCATGGCGCGATTCCTCTGATGGACTGGCCCGATGTGATACCCGAGCCGGTCCGCGCACGGTGAAACGCATGTGGAAAGGCGCGGCTCCGCCCCCATAGAGGATATGCGCCGGTGCCGTATTGATTCACCGCGCCTATCGTATAGATGAGATCAATCAATTTGATCTTTTCTATTCGGATTCCTAAGATCGTCCCGTTGAACTTCCCACCCACCCCCGGAGGACCCAAGGAAATGTCCCTGATCAACACCCCCATCAAGCCGTTCAAGGCCCAGGCCTACAAGGACGGCAAGTTCATCGAAGTCTCCGACGCGGACCTCAAGGGCAAGTGGTCGGTGTTCTTCTTCTACCCGGCCGACTTCACCTTCGTCTGCCCGACCGAGCTCGAGGACCTGGCCGACCATTACGACGAGTTCCAGAAGCTCGGCGTCGAGATCTACAGCGTGTCCACCGACACCCACTTCTCGCACAAGGCCTGGCACGACACCTCCGAGGCGATCGGCAAGATCAAGTACACGATGATCGGCGACCCGGCCGGCGTGATCACCAACAACTTCGAGAACATGCGCGAGGGCCAGGGCCTGGCCGACCGCGCGACCTTCGTGGTCGACCCGGACGGCATCATCCAGGCGATGGAAGTGACCGCCGAGGGCATCGGCCGCGACGCCGGCGACCTGCTGCGCAAGGTCAAGGCGGCGCAGTACGTGGCCGCGCATCCGGGCGAAGTGTGCCCGGCGAAGTGGAAGGAAGGCGAGAAGACGCTGAAGCCGTCGCTCGACCTGGTCGGCAAGATCTGACCCGACCCGACCCTCCCCCCAGCGGCCGGTTCCCATTGGCCGGCCGCACCGTCCCGGGCGCGACGCCCGGGACACCCTCCCCCCATTCCGGACCACGGAGCCACAGCCATGCTCGACGCAGACCTCAAGGCCCAGCTGGCGGCCTACATGGAGAAGCTGCAGCAGCCGATCGAACTCGTCGCGTCGCTGGACGACAGCGACAAGTCGCGCGAGCTCGGCGAACTGCTGCGCGACATCGCTTCGACTTCCGACAGGATCTCCATCCGCGACGGCGACGACCCGCGCAAGCCTTCGTTCGCGATCGTGCGCGCCGGCACCGACGTGCAGGTGCGCTTCGCCGGCATCCCGATGGGACACGAATTCACTTCGCTGGTGCTGGCGCTGCTGCAGGTCGGCGGCCACCCGGTGAAGATCGACGAGGAACTCGCCGACCAGGTCCGCGACCTGGAGGGTGAGTTCGTGTTCGAGACCTACATGTCGCTCTCGTGCCAGAGCTGCCCGGACACGGTCCAGGCGCTGAACGCGATGAGCGTGCTCAATTCCAACATCCGCCACGTCGCCATCGACGGCGCCCTGTACCAGGACGAGGTCGAGGCGCGCGAGGTGATGAGCGTGCCGACCGTGTTCCTCAACGGCGAGCCGTTCGACCAGGGCCGGATGACGATCGAGCAGATCGTCGCGAAGCTCGATACCGGCGCGGCGGCGAAGGCGGCCGCGAAGATCGCGCAGAAGGACCCCTTCGACGTGCTCGTGGTCGGTGGCGGCCCGGCCGGCGCCGCCGCGGCGATCTATGCCGCGCGCAAGGGCATCCGCACCGGCGTCGCCGCCGAGCGCTTCGGCGGCCAGGTGCTGGACACGCTGGCGATCGAGAACTTCATCTCGGTGCAGTACACCGAGGGTCCGCAGCTGGGCGTGGCGCTGGAACAGCACGTGCGCGAATACGACGTTGACGTGATGAACCTCCAGCGCGCGGCGAAGCTGGTACCGGCGAGTGCGCCGGGCGGCCTGCTGGAAGTCCAGCTCGAGAGCGGCGCCTCGCTGCAGGCGAAGACCGTCGTGCTGGCCACCGGCGCCCGCTGGCGCCAGGTCGGCGTGCCCGGCGAGGACCAGTACCGCAACAAGGGCGTGGCCTACTGCCCGCACTGCGACGGCCCGCTGTACAAGGGCAAGCGCGTGGCGGTGATCGGCGGCGGCAACTCCGGCGTCGAGGCCGCGATCGACCTGGCCGGCATCGTCGAGCACGTGACCCTGCTCGAGTTCGACGCGAAGCTGCGCGCCGACGAGGTGCTGCAGCGCAAGCTGCGCAGCCTGCCGAACGTGGACGTGCTGGTGAACGCGCAGACCACCGAGATCCTGGGCGACGGCAGCAAGGTCACCGCGCTGGTCTACAAGGACCGCGAGAGCGGCGAATCGAGCACCGTCGAGCTGGCCGGCGTGTTCGTGCAGATCGGCCTGCTGCCCAACACCGAGTGGCTGAAGGGCACGGTGGAGCTGAGCCCGCGCGGCGAGATCGTGATCGACGAGCGCGGCGCCACCAGCGTGCCGGGCGTGTTCGCCGCCGGCGACGCGACCACGGTGCCGTACAAGCAGATCGTGATCGCGATGGGTGCCGGCTGCACCGCTGCGCTGAGCGCGTTCGACCACCTGATCCGCACCTCGGCGCCGGCCGGCGACGTGGCCAGGGCCGCGTAGCCGCGCGCCGCCCGACCGGCATGAACCTGCGCGATCTCCAGTACCTGGTGGCGCTGGCCGAGCACAGGCATTTCGGCCGCGCCGCCGCGGCCAGCTTCGTGAGCCAGCCGACGCTGTCCACGCAGATCCGCAAGCTGGAGGAGGAGCTCGGGGTGGTGCTGGTCGAGCGCGCGCCGCGCAAGGTGATGCTGACGCCGGCCGGCGAGGAGATGGTGGCGCGCGCGCGCCGGGTGCTGGCCGAGGTCGAGCAGATGAAGGAGGCCGCGCGCCGCACCCAGGACCCGGAGGCCGGCAGCATCCGCCTCGGCATCTTCCCGACCCTCGGCCCCTACCTGCTGCCGCACGTGATGCCGCGCCTGCGCCGGCGCTTCCCGCGGCTGGAGCTCCTGCTGGTCGAAGAGAAGACCCCGGTACTGCTGGAACGCCTGCAGCAGGGTCGCCTGGACGCGGCGCTGCTGGCGCTGCCGCTGCACGACGAGCAATTGCACGTGGAGCCGGTATTCGAGGAACCCTTCGTGCTCGCGGTCCCGGCCGGGCACCGCCTCGCGGATGCGTCGTCCATCACCATGGACGGACTGGCCGACGAGCGCCTGCTGCTGCTCGAGGACGGCCATTGCCTGCGCGACCAGGCCCTCGACGTCTGCCGTCTCTCCGGGGCCAGCGAGAAGAGCGAATTCCGCGCCACCAGCCTGGAGACCCTGCGCCAGATGGTGGCCGCGGGCGTGGGCGTCACCCTGCTGCCGACGCTGGCGGTGAAACCGCCGGTCGCGCGCTCCCGGGACATCCGCCTGCTGCCCTTCGAGGACGCCGACCCGCCGAGCCGCCGGATCGGCATGGCCTGGCGGCGGAGCTCGGCGCGCGCTGGTATCCTGCAGGAGCTGGCCGGCGTGTTCCGCTCGCTGCCTCCGGAGCTGCTGGCCCCGCCCGCCGCGGCAGTTGAACAAGACGCCGCCACCGGCTAACTTTGAGCCATTCGAACGACCTGCGGGCGGGGCGCACGACGCCCCGCCCGCGTTCGCTTTGGCAACGCCACATGGAGCAAGACCGATGCCTGCCACTCCCGCCAACCCGCCCCTGGTCCTCTCGCGACTGGATTGCGAGCGCCTCGAGGCGCTGCTCGACCAGCCGGCGCAGGCGGGCCCGCAGTTCGACGGCCTGCGCGACGAACTCGCGCGCGCCGAGGTCTGCGAGCCGAAGGACGTGCCGGCCGACGCGATCACCATGAATTCCACCGCCCGCTTCGTGGACGAGGCGACCGGCGCCGAGCGCGAACTGACCCTCGTCTACCCGCGCGATGCCGACGGCAGCCCGGACAAGGTCTCGATCCTGGCCCCGGTCGGCAGCGCGCTGCTCGGCCTTCGCGCCGGGCAGAGCATCGAGTGGCAGCTCCCGGGCGGGCGCAGCACGCGCCTGCGCGTGCTCGAGATCCGCTACCAGCCGGAGGCGGCGGGCGAATTCCACCGCTGAGCACGACGTGACCGACCGACCCGCCCCCGCCACGGAGGTCGTGCCCGGCCGCCAGGACGTTCCCCGGCAGGATTTCATCCGCCAGATCGTCCGCGAGGACCTGGCCAGCGGCAAGCACGCCGCGATCCGCACCCGCTTCCCGCCCGAGCCCAACGGCTACCTGCACATCGGCCACGCCAAGGCGATCTGCCTGGACTTCGGCATCGCCGCCGAGTTCGGCGGGCGCTGCAACCTGCGCTTCGACGACACCAACCCGGCGAAGGAAGACCCGGAGTACGTGGCCGCGATCCAGGAGGACGTGCGCTGGCTGGGCTTCGACTGGGCCTCGCTACGCCACGCCTCGGACTACTTCGAGGTGTTCTACCTGGGCGCCGAGAAGCTGATCCGCCAAGGCGACGCCTTCGTCTGCGACCTCTCCGCCGAGGAAGTGCGCGAGTACCGCGGCACCCTGACCGAACCGGGGCGCAATTCGCCGTACCGCGAGCGCAGCATCGAGGAGAACCTTGACCTGTTCCGGCGCATGCGCGCCGGCGAGTTCGCCGACGGCAGCCGCACCCTGCGCGCGAAGATCGACATGGCCTCGGGCAACATCGCCATGCGCGACCCGGCGATCTACCGGATCAAGAAGGTGCCGCACCAGAACACCGGCGACGCCTGGCCGATCTACCCGATGTACGACTACGCGCACTCGCTGTCGGACGCGATCGAAGGCATCACCCACTCGCTGTGCACGCTGGAGTTCGAGGACCGGCGCCCGCTGTACGACTGGTGCGTGGACAAGGTGGACCTAGCCGGCCACCCGGAGTTGCTGCAGCCGCTGCTCGACCGCGGTTTCCCGCTGGAGGCGGCCAAGCCGCGCCAGATCGAGTTCTCGCGGCTCAACTTCAACTACCTGGTGATGAGCAAGCGCAAGCTGCTCGCGCTGGTCGAGGACGGCCTGGTGGATGGGTGGGACGACCCGCGCATGCCCACCCTGCAGGGCATCCGCCGCCGCGGCTACACGCCCTCGGCGCTGCGCCTGATGGTCGACCGGGTCGGCGTCAGCAAGCAGAACTCGCTGCTCGACATCGGCGTGCTCGAGGGCGCGCTGCGCGACGACCTCGACGCGCGCGCGCCGCGGCGCATGGCGGTGCTCGATCCGCTGAAGGTGGTGCTGGCCAACCTGGCGGAAGGCCACGAGGAATCGCTGGTGTTCCCCAACCATCCCAAGGACGAGTCGCAGGGCACGCGCGAGATCCCGTTCTCGCGCGAACTCTGGATCGAGCGCGAGGATTTCGCCGAGGTCCCGCCCAAGGGCTTCAAGCGGCTGGTCCCCGGCGGCGACGTGCGCCTGCGCGGCGCCGGCATCATCCGTTGCGACGAGGTGGTCAAGGACGCCGACGGCAACGTGGTCGAGCTGCGCTGCACGCTCGACCCGGAATCGCGCCCCGGCATGGAAGGCGCCAACCGCAAGGTCAAGGGCACCATCCACTGGGTCAGCGCGCGGCACGCGGTGGCGGCCGAGATCCGCCTGTACGACCGGCTGTTCACCGTGCCCGACCCCGACGTGGACGAAGGCGGCAAGAGCTATCGCGACTACCTCAATCCGGAGTCGCGCCGCGTCGTTACCGGCTATGTCGAGCCGGCGGCGGCCACGGCGGAACCGGAGCAGTCGTTCCAGTTCGAGCGCAACGGCTACTTCGTCGCCGACCGCCGCGACCACCGCGGCGACGCGCCGGTGTTCAACCGCAGCGTCACCCTGCGCGACACCTGGGCACGGAAGCCCTGACCGCCATGGGCATGCTGCCGCTGCAACTGCACCTCACGCTGCCGCCCTGGGTGCACGAACTCGACCTGTCGGGCCGCGACTTCGCCGGCGACGAGGCCAAGGTCGCGCTGGCGATCGAGCTGGCGCGCCGCAACGTCGAGGCGCGCAGCGGCGGGCCGTTCGGGGCCGCGATCTTCGACGATCGCGACCGGGTCGTCGCGGTCGGCGTCAACCGCGTGCTGCCGCAGAACTGCTCGGTGGCGCACGCCGAGATCATGGCCTTCGCCATGGCCCAGCAGCGCCTGCAGCGCTCGCGCCTGAACGAGGACGGGCGCAAGGTCGTGCTCGCGACCTCCGCGCAGCCGTGCTGCCAGTGCTACGGCGCCAGCGTGTGGGCCGGCATCGACCGCCTGCTGATCGGCGCGCGCAGCGAGGACACCGAATCGCTCACCGAGTTCGACGAAGGCCCCTTGCCGGAGGACTGGATCGGAGAGCTGGAGCGGCGCGGGATCGAAGTCGTCCGCGACCTGCGTCGTGACGAAGCCTGCACGGTGCTGAAGGCCTACGGCGAACTGGGCGGCGCGTTCTACTGAGCTTCAGCCAATCCGGCCCGGGTTGACGGGTGGTTGATGGTGCGCGCGCAAGCATGGCCCGCGATCCCATCAGCGAGGCACCCCCAATGACCCGCAAGCACGCCTGTCTTTCCATCGCCCTGCTCGCCGCCATGGGCGCCACCGCGCCTGCGCTGGCGCAGACCCAGGAGCAGCAGGAAGCCCTGCGCGAAGCCGAGGCCGCTCGCGAAGCCGCGGCCGCCGCGCGCGCGAACGCCTCCGCCGCGATCGACGCCGCCGCCGACGCCGATGCCACGGCGGACGTCGCCGCGGACAGCCCGACCGCCGAACTCGCGGCCGGCGTGGCCGCGGCCAACGCCAGCCAGGCGGCCGTCGCCGCGGGCCTGGCCACCGGCGCGGCCCAGGCCGCGGATTCCGCCGCCAACGACGCTGCCATCGGCCACATGGTGAGCAAGGACGCCTCCAGGGTGGCGGACGAGGCCGAGGACGTCGCCCGCGCGGCCAACGCGGCCGCGCTCGACGCCGCCATCGACGCCGAGGTCGCCCACCAGGTCGCCACCGACGCCGCGCTGGCACCGCCGGCGCAGGTGCAGGTGCCGACGCCGCCGGTGGACGTGGACGTGCGCGCCGGCGCGGGGGCGGACGTCACCGTCACCGACCAGCCCGGCAACTCGATCTCGTCGAACTACAGCGTCGACTTCGCCGCCATGGATGCCAACGGCGACGGCGCCATCGTGCGCGCGGAGGCGCGCGGCAACGCCGACCTCATGCGCGAGTTCCACGTCGTCGACCTGGACGACAACGGGCGCTTGAGCCGCGCGGAGATGAAGGACTGGATCGACCCGCTCGAAGTCCCGTCGGGCGGCCAGCCGGTGCGCTGACCGCTTACAGGCCCGAGGCGCGCCGCCAGAGGCCGTGGGTGACCGGCGGCAGCCGGCCCGCCAACCCCAGCAGCGGCCCTCGCAGCAGGGCCGCTGCCACGTTGTCCGAGGTGTAGACGTCGTGGATCGCCTCGAACGCGTGCGCGGCCACCGCCGCTTCGCTGCGCCGCGTCCGCGCCCATCGCCGCAGGCGCGCCGGGCTCGCCC
Source organism: Cognatiluteimonas lumbrici (assembly GCF_006476065.1). GTDB lineage: Bacteria > Pseudomonadota > Gammaproteobacteria > Xanthomonadales > Xanthomonadaceae > Cognatiluteimonas > Cognatiluteimonas lumbrici. The sequence continues at coordinate 2,294,639 of NZ_ML636798.1, read as the reverse complement.
AGTCTCCGCCACGGCTGCGGGCGTCACCAACCAGGGCGGCGAGCGCCGCGACGTCGCGCAGCCCCAGGTTCACGCCCTGCCCCGCCAGCGGATGCACGACGTGCGCGGCGTCGCCGAGCACCAGCACGCGTCCGTGCGCGTAATCTGATGCCAGCTGCCGCCGCAGGGGGAACGCCGCACGCGGCGACACCGGCGTCATCGCGCCCAGCCGGCGGTCGAACGCGCGCGTCAGCTCATGGCCGAACGCAGCGTCGTCCAGCGCGAGCACGCGCGCAGCCTCGTCCGCGGGCAGGCTCCACACGATCGAGCAGCTGCCGTCCGCGAACGGCAGCACCGCGAGCGGGCCGCCGGGCAGGAAGCGCTGCCAGGCGGTGTCTTCGTGCGGGCGCTCGCCGGCGACGTAACCGACCACGCCGCGCTGCCCGTAGTCGCGCGACGCGGTGCCGATGCCGGCGAGTTCGCGCAGCGTCGAGCGCGCGCCGTCGGCGGCCACCGCGATCCGCGCCTGCAGCCAGCCGCCGTCGTCCAGGCGCAGGCGCACGCCGGCCTCGTCCTGTTCCAGCGCCTCCACCCTGGCGGGGCAGTGCAGGCGCACGCCGGCGCGCGGCAGCGCCGCCCACAGGCGGTCCTGCAGCAGCGTGTTCTCCACGATCCAGCCGAGTTCGCGGCGGCCGTAGGCATCGGCGTCGAAGGCCAGCTCGCCGCCGCCGGCGGCGTCCCACACGCGCATGCGCCGGTAGGGCTGCGCCCGCGCGGAAACGATGTCCTGCCAGACGCCCAGGCCCTCGAACAGCCGTGCATTGTCCGCAGCGAACGCGAACACCCGCAGGTCCGGGGGCGTCGGCGTCCAGCTCGGCGCCAGCGCCGCCTCCACGAGCGCGACCTCCAAGCCCTCGCCCGCCAGCGCCAGCGCGCACGCAGCGCCGACCACGCCGCCGCCGGCGACCACGGCATCCAGGACCATGCGCCGGCTCACGCGTTGCCCCGCGACAGCCGCGGCACGTCGCCGCGATAGCCCATGGCGCCGCCCACCAGCCAGCCCTGCAGGGTCGGCGAGCGGTCCACCGCCGCCATCCCGGCGGCACGCAGCAATCGCGGCACGGTGCCGGGGGAGGCGCTCAGGCGCGCCAGTCCGTCGGAGAACGCGAGCGTGCGCGCGCGGTCTTCCTCGCGCCGCGCCGCATACGCGGCCAGCAGGGCGTCGCTGCCCGGGTCGGCGGTGCCCTCCAGCAGCTCCGCCAGGGTCAGCGCGTCGCGCAGGCCGAGGTTGAATCCCTGCGCGCCGAGCGGATGCACCGACTGCGCAGCGTTGCCGACCAGCACCGCGCGCGGCGCGACCAGCCGTTCGGCACACACGCGCACGGCCAAGTGGCGGGAACGCTCGCCGATCCCGAGGAAACGCCCGGCGCGCCAGCCGAACTCGCGCTGCAGCCGCGCCAGCCATCCGGCGTCGTCGAGCGCGGCGACCGCGTCGGCCTCGGCTGCATCCACGCCGTGCACCAGGCCATGGCAGCCGTCGCCGCGCGGCAGCAGCGCGGTCGGGCCGTGCGGACCGAGGCGCTCCCAGGCGGTGCCGTCGGGCGCGCGCGAGGTGCGCACCCGGGCCACGAACAACGCCTGCCCGTAGTCGTGCTGCGCAACGCCGATGCCGAGCGCGTCGCGGACGCTGCTGCGCGCGCCGTCGGCCGCCACCAGCAGCCGCGTCGCGATCGTGGATTCCCCGGCGCTGCCGGCCAGGCGCAGCCGGCGCAGGCCATCGTCCCCGGCCTCCAGGCCGAGGAAGCGCGCGGGACGGTAGCGGGCGATGCGCGGCAGCGCCGCGAGCCGCGCCTCCAGCGCGTCGCCGAAGTCGCGCGCGACCACGATCTCTCCGAAGCAGTCGCGGCCGTAGGCAGGCGCGTCCAGCAGCACGCGCCCGAAATCGCCACGGCGGCTGACGTGGATGCGCCGGATCGGCGCGCGCGGCATGCGCAGCAGCGCCATCACCCCGAGCGCGTCCAGCGCGTTGACGGTGGCCTCGGCGAAACTCAGGTTGCGCTGGTCGAACACCGCCGGCAACGCGCCCGGCGGCGTGGCCTCGACCAGCGCCACGTCCACGCCGATGCGTTCCAGCGCGATCGCCAGGCTGGCGCCGACCAGGCCGCCGCCGACCACCACCACGTCGTGCCTGGCGGTGGGCGCGGCGCGGCGCTGCCCTTGGGGGTCCTGCTTTTCCGGGCGTGCGTGCGCGGGGGTCTCCATGGCTGCGCTATGCTACCGGTTCCGGCTCCATCGACTGCACGACACGACATGAATCGAACCGCCACTGCCTTCGCCCCCGGCCCGCTGGTGCTGACCGGCCTGATCGCCGCCGCCGCGCTGTCGCGGCTGCTGCCGCATCCGCCGAACTTCTCGCCGGTGGAGGCGATCGCGCTGTTCGGTGGCGCGTACTTCGCTTCGCGCCAGCTCGCGCTGCTGGTTCCGCTGGTGGCGCTGCTGCTGTCCGACCTGGTGCTCGGGGCGGTGCTGGGCGCCAGCTACGCCGGCTACATCGGCGGCATCAGCTTCTGGTCCGTGTATGCGTGCATCGCGCTGTCCACGGTGCTCGGCTTCGGCCTGCGGGGCCGCGTCACCGGCCCCCGCCTGCTCGGCTTCTCGCTCGCCGGCTCGGTGCTGTTCTTCGTGGTGACCAATTTCGCTGCGTGGCTGGCCTCGCCGTTCTATCCGCAGACCGGCGCCGGGCTGATGGCGGCGTTCGTCGCCGGCATCCCGTTCTTCAAGTGGACCCTGCTCGGCACGCTCGCCTACGCCGCGCTGCTGTTCGGCGGGTTCGCCCTGCTCCGCCGCCGGCTCCCGGTGCTCGCCGCGCAGACGGTCTGACGCCCGCATGGGCAACCGCCTGTCGAAGATCTACACGCGCACCGGCGACGACGGCAGCACCGGCCTGGGCGACGGCACCCGCGTCGCCAAGGACTCGGCCCGGGTCGCCGCCTACGGCACCGTTGACGAGGCCAACTCCGCGATCGGCGTGGTCCTCGCCAGCCCGGTGCCGCAGGACGTGGCCGACCTGCTGACCACCGTGCAGCACCAGCTGTTCGACCTAGGCGGCGAGCTCTGCATCCCCGGGCACGCCGCCATCGGCGACGCCGACATCGAGGCCCTGGAGCGCGCGCTCGACGGCTACAACGCCGACCTGCCGCCACTGAAGGAATTCATCCTGCCGGGCGGCGGCGAGGCGGCGGCGCGCTGCCACCTCGCGCGCACGATCGTGCGCCGCGCCGAGCGCGCCACGGTGACCCTCGCCAGCGCCGAGGACGTCCGTCCGCAGGCGATCCGCTACCTCAACCGGCTCTCCGACCTGCTGTTCGTGCTGGCCCGCGTCTTGGCCCGCCGCGACGGCCACGGCGAGGTGGTCTGGAAGCACGAGCGGCGGCGTCCGGCGACCGGCACCTGAGCGTGGCGTGAATTGCCGGTACACCGGCAATGCGGCAAGCTGTCCGCCGTTTCCGATCCCGGTCCCCCGCGTGCGCAAAGCCCTCAGACTGCTGCCGCTCCCCGCGCTGGTCGCCCTGTCGCTGTCGGCCCACGCCGCCGACGAACGCCCGGAAGACTGGCGCCTGTGCCCGGTCGTGGATGCCATCCCGGCGTTCCCGGATGCGCAGAACCCGACCGGCATCACCAGCACGCGCGTCGACCAGCCGACCGACATCTACGGCGACACCCTGGGCGGGACCGAGGAAAAGCCCGTGTTCGAGGGCAACGTGTCGCTCCGTCGTGGCGACCAGTTCCTCGGCACGGACAAGCTCACCTACGAGAGCGAGACCGGCACCTACGTCGCCACCGGCAGCGTGCGCTACCAGGATTCGGGCATGCGCCTGGTCGCGGAAACCGCCGAGGGCAACCAGAACAGCGACACCCACCAGCTCAACGACGTCAGCTACCAGCTGGTTTCGCGGCGCGGCAACGGCGGCGCCGACCACATCACCATGCACGGGCCGCTCGGCTCGCTGTACGGCGCCACCTATTCGACCTGCCCGCCCGGCGAACGCAGCTGGGAGCTGCGCGCCCGCCGCATCGACGTGGACACCGAGGAAGGCATGGGCGTCGCGCGCGGCGCGGTGCTGCGCGTGGGCAAGGTGCCGGTGCTGTACGTGCCCTGGTTCCCGTTCCCGGTTGACGACCGCCGCCGCACCGGCCTGCTCTACCCGGCGGTGGGCTCGTCGAGCCGCAACGGCTTCGACTACCGCCAGCCGATCTACCTCAACCTGGCGCCGAACTACGACGCCACCCTGACCCCGCGGCTGATGACCGAGCGCGGCGTGCAGCTCGGCACCCAGTTCCGCTACCTGGTGGAGGGCGGCGCCGGCACCCTGGAGTTCGACTACCTGCCGTCCGACCGCCTCGCCAGCCGCGAGCGCGACGAGGAGACCGCGGAGTTCATCGAGAAGGGCTATCCGCTGGAGAACCGGCGCGACGACGACCGCGGCCAGTTCAGTTTCCGCGGCCACCAGCGGCTGTCCGGCAGCTGGATCGCGCGCGGCAACCTCAACTGGATCAGCGACCCGCGCTACCTCGAGGACTTCAGCAACAACATCGACGGGCTGGCGCCGTATGCCCTGACCAGCAATGTCGGCGTGTACGGCCAGGGCCGCTACTGGAGCGCCGGCCTGATGGCCGACCACTACCAGCTCGCCGACTACACCCTGTCGGACCTGGTGCTGCCGCACGACCGGCTCCCGCGCGCCTTCGCCTCCTGGGAACAGCCCTTCGCCGAGTGGCTTACCCTGGGCATGGATGCCGAGGCCGTGCGCTTCCACCACCCGGACAAGCCCGGCGGCAGCCGCTTCGACGCCAGGCCCTTCGTCAGCATGCCGCTGCAGGGCGCGAGCTGGTTCATGACCCCGAAGCTGGCCTGGCGCCACACCAGCTACCGCCTGGACGAACCGCTGGCCGCGGCCGCGGGCAGCGATTCGCCGCGCCGCAGCCTGCCGATCGCGTCGCTGGACGCCGGCCTGTTCTTCGAGCGCGACGCCGACATCCGCGGCGAGGACTACCTGCAGACGCTGGAACCGCGCCTGTTCTACCTGCGCGTGCCCTACCGCGACCAGTCCGGGCTGCCGTTGTTCGACACCCGGCCGATGACCTTCAGCTGGGGCCAGCTGTTCCGCGACAACCGCTACACCGGCGCCGACCGGCAGACCGACGCCAACCAGCTGACGCTCGCGGTCTCCACCCGCCTGCTGCGCCAGTCCGACGGGCGCGAGAAGCTGTCGGCGAGCCTGGGGCAGATCCGCTACTTCGACGACTCGCGGGTCACCGCGCCGGGCGAGGAGCCGGTGGAGCGCGGCAAGTCGGCCTGGGTCGGCGACATCAGCTACGCGGTCAACGACCGCTGGAGCCTCGGCGGCTCCTACCAGTGGGATCCCAAGTTCCGGCGCAAGGACCTCGCCAGCCTGCGCACCCGGTACCTGGTCGGCGACACCGGCGTGGTCAACTTCTCCTACCGCTACCGGCGCGACCTGCTCGAGCAGGTGGACCTCAACTTCCTGTACCCGCTGAATCCGTCCTGGAGCCTGGTCGGGCGCTATTACTACTCGCTGGACGACCGCCAGCTGCTCGAGGGCATCGCCGGCGTGCAGTGGGACAGCTGCTGCATGGCGGTGCGCCTGGTGGGCCGGCGGCACGTGCACAACCGCGAAGGCGACCTCGGCACCTCGCTGCAGTTCGAGATCGAACTGAAGGGCCTGGGCTCGGCCGGCCCGGACACGGAGAGCCGCTTGCGCCGTGCTATCCTCGGCTACTATCGCGAGGACCTGTACCTGGTCCCGCCCTCCGAGGTCGCCCCTGATCCGGACGGTGACGCCCACTCCCCCGACCCGACGCCATGACCCGACTGCTTGCCTGCCTCCTTGCCCTTGCCGGGCTCTTCCCGCTGGCGCAGGCCACGGCCCAGCAACTCCAGCCGCTCGACCGCATCGTCGCCGTCGTGGACGAGGACGTCATCCTGCGCAGCGAGCTCGACCGCGCGCTGCGCAACATCTACGGCCAGTTCGCCGGACGCGAGGACCAGCTCCCGCCGCGCGAATACCTCGAGCGCCAGGTGCTCGAGCGCATGGTCCTGACCCAGCTGCAGGTCGCCCGCGCGCGCGCCTCCGGCATGGAGGTCAGCGAGCAGGAGCTGGACGCGGCCATCGCCGGCATCGCGCAGCAGAACAACACCAGCCTCGAGGGCCTGGTGGGCGAGCTCGCGCGCAGCGGCATGACCCTGGCCGACCTGCGCGAGTCGGTTCGCGACGAGATCCTGATCCAGCGCATGCGCCAGAGCTTCGCCCAGGGGCGCGTGAGCGTCAGCGAGGGCGAAGTGGATGCCGCGCTCGCCAACCAGCAGGGCGGCGGCGCGCAGTACCGCCTCGCCCACATCCTGGTCGGGGTGCCCGAGGGCGCCTCCGCCGACCAGATCGCCACGGCGCAGGAGAAGGCCAACCGCATCCTCGCCGAGCTCCGCCAGGGCGGCATCGACTTCGCCGCCGCCGCGGTGCGCTACTCCGACAGCCCCAACGCGCTGGAAGGCGGCGACTTGGGCTGGCGCAACATCGACGAGATCCCGCCGTCGTTCACCCAGGTGATCATGCAGATGCAGCCCGGCGGAGTGATCGGCCCGATCCGCGGCCCCAGCGGCTTCCAGCTGCTGCAGCTCACCGACATCCGCCAGGCCCAGGCCGGGGCCGGCACCATCACCCAGTTCCGCGCGCGCCACATCCTGGTCACCGGCGACGACGCCGCGGCCGTGGCGAAGCTGGAAACGCTGCGCGCGCGCGTGGCCGGCGGCGCCGACTTCGGCGAACTGGCGCGCGAGAACTCCGAGGACGAGGACACCGCCTCGCGCGGTGGCGAGCTCGGCTGGTTCGCGCGCGACGCCTACGGCGTGGACTTCGGGCAGCAACTCGCGGCGCTGCAGGACGGCGAGGTGTCGGCGCCCTTCAAGACCCAGGCCGGCTGGCACATCGTCCAGCGCGAGGGCGAGCGGCAGACCGTCGCCGCCGACGAGAACCGCCGCCAGCAGGTGCGCGAGAGCATCGGCCAGCGCAAGCTCGAAGAGCAGTGGGAGCGCTTCCTGCGCGAACTGCGCGGCGAAGCCTTCGTGGACATCCGCCTCGGCACGCCGGATCCGGCCGCCGGCAACGCCGGCTGAGATGCCGCGACCGCGGCTGGCGCTGGTTCCGGGCGAGCCGGCCGGCGTCGGCCCGGAACTCTGCGTCCGCGCGGCACAGCGTGCCTGGGATGCGGACCTGCTCGCCTTCGGGGACCCCACCGCGCTGGCGCGCGCCGCCGGCGCCCTCGGATTGCCGCTCGTGCTCGCTACCCCTGGCACCCCTTCCGCACCCGGGGTGCTACCGCTCGTCGAGGTCGCGACCCCGGTCGCCGTCCAGGCCGGCGTCCCGGACCCCGCCAACGCCGCCGCCACCATCGCCGCGCTCGAGCAGGCCGGCGCCGCCTGCCTCGCCGGCAGTCTCGACGGGCTCGTGACCGGGCCGGTGCACAAGGCCGCCATCAACGACGGCGGCATCGCCTACACGGGCACCACCGGGCTGCTCGCGGCCCAGGCCGGGCGCGAGGTGGTGATGATGCTGGCCAACGACATCGTGCGCGTGGCGCTGGCGACCACCCACCTGCCGCTGCGCGCGGTCGCCGACGCGATCACCCCGGCGGCGCTGGAACGCACGCTGCGGATCCTGCACGCGGCGCTGCGGGACGACTTCGGCATCCCCGCGCCGCGCGTGCTGGTGCTCGGCCTGAACCCGCACGCGGGCGAGGACGGGCACCTGGGGCGCGAGGAGATCGATGTGATCGCGCCGGTGCTGGATCGCCTGCGCGCCGAAGGGATGTCGCTGGCGGGCCCGCTGCCTGCCGACACCGCGTTCCTGCCCGCGAAGCTGCGCGACTGCGACGCGGTGCTGGCGATGTACCACGACCAGGGCTTGCCGGTGCTCAAGTACAGCGGCTTCGAGCAGGCCGTGAACCTGACCCTGGGCCTGCCCTACCCGCGGGTCGCCGTGGACCACGGCACCGCGCTCGACATCGCCGGCACCGGCACCGCGGATCCGTCGAGCCTGTTCGCCGCGATCGACGCCTGCAGCCGGCTGGCGCTGCGGCGGGCGCGCGCGTGAGCCGGCAGCGCCCCGCCCCGCGCGCCCGCGATGCGCGCGACGCCGACGGCTTCCGCCGCGACGCCAAGAAGCACCTCGGCCAGAACTTCCTGCACGACCGCGGCGTGATCGATCGCATCGTGCTGGCGATCGATCCCCGACCCGGCGACCGCATCGTCGAGATCGGGCCCGGCCAGGGTGCGCTGACGCTGCCGCTGCTCGACCGCCACGGCGCGCTCACCGCGATCGAGTTCGACCGCGACCTGCTCGAGCCGCTGTCCGCGGCGGCCGCGCCACGCGGCGAACTCACGCTGCTCAACGCCGACGTGCTCGAGGTGGACTTCACCGCGCTGGCGGCCGGCGGACAGCTGCGCCTGGCCGGCAACCTGCCCTACAACCTGTCGTCGCCGATCCTGTTCCATGCGCTGGAGCACGCCGGCGCGATCCGCGACATGCACTTCATGCTGCAAAAGGAAGTGGTCGAGCGCATGGGCGCGGCCCCGGGCAGCAAGGTCTACGGACGCCTGAGCGTGATGCTGCAGGCGTACTGCACGGTGACGCCGCTGTTCACCGTGGGCCCGGGCGCGTTCCGCCCCGCGCCGAAGGTGGACTCCGCGGTCGTGCGGCTGGTACCACGTGCGCCCGGCACCGTCGGCATCGGGGATCCGTCGCGATTCGCCGCCATCGTGCGCGCCGCGTTCGGCCAGCGCCGCAAGACGCTGCGCAATGCGCTCGCGGCCGTGGCCACTCCCGCACTGATCGAGGCCGCGGGCCTGCGTCCCGACATGCGCGCCGAACAGGTCCCGGTCGAGGGTTTCGTGCGACTGGCCAACCTGGCGCCGCCGGAAGCGCACTGAGCGCGGCGGCGGGTGCCGCCGCACCCGCGATTCCCGCTTACACTGGCGCCATGGCTATCTGGGCGATCGGCGACCTGCAGGGATGTCATGCGCCGACGCAGCGGCTGCTGGAGCGCATCCGCTTCGACCCTGCGCGCGACACGCTGTGGTTCTGCGGCGACCTTGTCAACCGTGGCGGCGAGTCGCTGGAGACCTTGCGGCTCGTGCATTCGCTGCGCGACAACTGTGTCGTCGTGCTCGGCAACCACGACCTGTCCCTGCTGGCCATCGCCGAGCGCAGGCCGGAGGAACAGCGCAAGGTCAATCCCGACCTGCAGCGGGTGCTGTTCGCGCCCGATGCCCGCGAGATGCTGGACTGGCTGCGCGGGCGCCCGTTGCTGCATGCCGATCGCGAGCTGGGCTGGATGATGGTGCACGCCGGACTGGCGCCGAAGTGGACCACGCAGCTGGCGCAGAAGCACGCCGCCGAGGTCGAGCGTGCGCTCCATGGCGAGGGCTATCGCAAGCTCCTGCGCAACATGTACGGCGACCGCCCGGCGTGGTCGCCGGGGCTCTCGGGCCACGACCGGCAGCGCGCGATCATCAACGTGTTCACGCGCCTGCGCTACTGCACCCCGCGCGGGCGCATCGCGTTCGACGAGAAGGGGCCGCCGGGGACGCAGCAGCCGGGCCTGTATCCGTGGTACGCGGTGCCCGGGCGCGCGGAGCGCGACCTCAGGATCGTCTGCGGGCACTGGTCGGCGCTGGGGCTGTTCATCGGCCACGGGGTGCACGCGATCGACACCGGGGCGGTCTGGGGCGGCAGGCTCACGGCGCTGCAGCTGGACAGCGAGGAGTTGCGGATCGTGCAGGTGCCGGGGCGGGACGTGCCGGCTAATCCGGCGCGGCGCTGATCCGGGTTTCGAGCTCCGGAGGGACGCTCCACGGAGAAGGCGGTGCCCCTGGCCTCCTCCAGAGCGTTTTGAGTCGTCGGCCAGGGGCACCGCCTTCTCCGCTGCGCTTCGCTGGTACTCGAAGCCTGCGGCTTCTTGTTTCCGGGGGCACGTTACTGGCGGTGGTAGTCGACGAATTCGAAGGGGTGGGCGTGGCGGTCGTCGGCGGGGTGCGGTTCGCGGGAGACGGGTTGCCACTGTGTTGCATCGAAGCGGGGGAAGAAGGCGTCGGCGCCCTCGACTACGGTGTCCACCCAGGTCAGGTGCATGCGGGTGGCCAGCGGCAGGGTCGCGGCGAACACTTCGCCGCCGCCGATGACCCAGAGTTCGCCGGCGTCGCGCACCGCTTGCAGTGCCGCGTCCAGCGACCCGAACGGTTCCATGCCCTCGAACGGGACCTTGCCGCTGCGCGTCAGCACGAGGTTGCGGCGGCCCGGCAGCGCGCGGCGGAGCGACTCGGCGGTCCGGCGGCCCATCAGCACCGGCTTGCCGAGGGTCAGCGCCTTGAACCGCTTGAGGTCGTCCGGCAAATGCCAGGGCAGGTCGCCGTCCTTGCCGATCGCGAATTCGCGGTCGAGCGCCGCCAGCAGGGTCAGCGTGGTCACACCGCCACCGGTGCCTTGATCGCGGGCAGCGGGTCGTAGCCCTCGATCGCGATGTGCTCGTAGCGGAAGGCGAACAGGTCGTCGACCGCGGGATCGAGCACCAGCGTGGGCAACCGCCGCGGCTCGCGCGAAAGCTGCTCGCGCGCCTGCTCGAAGTGGTTCGAGTACAGGTGCGCGTCGCCCAGGGTGTGCACGAAGTCGCCGACGCCCAGGCCGCAGACCTGCGCCACCATGTGGGTGAGCAGCGCGTAGCTGGCGATGTTGAAGGGCACGCCGAGGAAGATGTCGCCGCTGCGCTGGTAGAGCTGGCAGCTCAGGCGCCCGTCGGCGACGTAGAACTGGAACAGCGTGTGGCAGGGCATCAACGCCATCGCCGGCAGGTCGGCAACGTTCCATGCGGACACGATCAGGCGCCGCGAATCGGGGTTGCGCCGGATCTCGTCCACCACCCAGCGCACCTGGTCGATTTCGCGGCCGTCGCTGCCGGTCCAGCGCCGCCATTGCTTGCCGTACACCGGCCCGAGTTCGCCCTGTTCGTCCGCCCACTCGTCCCAGATCGAGACCTTGTTCTCGCGCAGGTAGGCGATGTTGGTCTCGCCCTTCAGGAACCACAGCAACTCGTGCACGATCGAGCGCAGGTGCAGCTTCTTCGTGGTCACCAGCGGGAAGCCCTCGCGCAGGTCGAAGCGCATCTGCCAGCCGAACACGCTGCGCGTGCCGGTGCCGGTGCGGTCGTCCTTGTCGGTGCCCTGCTCGAGCACGTGGCGCAGCAGGTCGAGGTACTGGCGCATCTCAGTTCGCCGTGTCCGGGGCCGGAACCGGCTGCAGGGTCGGCGCGCTGCGCGACTTCCACAGCCAGAACAGGCCCAGCGCCACCAGCGGCAGGCTCAGCAACTGGCCCATGGTCAGCCAGCCGAACGCCAGGTAGCCGAGTTGCGCATCGGGGACGCGCACGAACTCGACCAGGAAGCGGAAGCTGCCGTAGAGCAGCGCGAACAGCCCCGCCACCGCGTAGCGCGGGCGCGGGCGGCTGGAGAACCACCACAGGGCCACGAACATCACCAGGCCCTCGAGCAGCGCCTGGTACAGCGGCGAGGGATGCCGCGCGTAACGGTCGAGCGCGCCGCTGGCGTGCAGCGCCTGCAGCTGCTCCGGGGCGAGCCGCAGCAGCGGCGCCTCGGCGTGCGGGAAGATCACGCCCCAGTCGCCGCCGGTGTACTTGCCCCACAGCTCGCCGTTGATGAAGTTGCCGAGCCTGCCGAAGCCCAGGCCGGGCGGCACCAGCGGCGCCACGAAGTCGGCCACGTCCATGAAGTGCAGGCGGTGCTTGCGCGCCCACCACCAAGCCGCGATGCAGACGCCGACGAGGCCGCCGTGGAAGCTCATGCCGCCGTTCCAGATCTCGAACACCTGCAACGGGTCGGCCAGGTAGGCGGACAGGTCGTAGAACAGGATGTAGCCGAGCCGGCCACCGAGGATGACGCCGAGCATGCCGTAGAACACGAGGTCGCCGAACGCCTGTGCGTCGACGCCGGGCAGGCGGCCCTGAAGGACGCGTCGGCGGCCGAGCCACCACGCCAGGCCGAAGCCGAGCAGGTACATCACCCCGTACCAGTGCACGGCCGGGTGCAGGGTCATGCCGAAGAGGGAGAATTCCGGGAACTGCAGTGCGATCGGATCGATCCGGTGCAACCAGGGCGACATCGACGGCTCCGTGGCGGGACCGGCCTATTGTGCCTGCTCAGGACAGGTGCGGCAGGTCGGGAAGTTCGTTCTCGTCCGGGACGTCGTCCACGCGCGGGAAATGCGCGGCCACCAGCCGCGACGCGGCCTCGATCCCCTGCACCGCCGCGGCCTCCGGGTCGCCGGCGCGCAGGCGCTCCTCCATCAGCTGGCAGATTCCGCGCCACTGCGCGTCGCTGACGCGCCCGCGGAAGCCGCGGTCGGCCACGATCTCGATCCGGTGGTCGGCCAGCAGCAGGTACACCAGCACCCCGTTGTTGGCCGCGGTGTCCCAAACGCGCAGGCGCGAGAAAGCCTCCTCGGCGCGCTGGCGCGCGTCCACGCCCGCGAACACTGCGCGCAGGGGCAGCGCGGATTCGACCGCGAAACAGGTTTCGCCGGTATGCGTGGCCTCGCCCCGCGCGACCGCCTCGGCGATCCGCTGCAGGCTCTCCTCGCGGAACAGGCGCGCCGCCGAGGGCGCGAACAGGTGCCGGAACAGGCGACCGATCATGGCCCCGGCCTCACCAGCTGCCGGAGGCGCCGCCGCCCCCGCTCATGCCGCCGCCGCCGGACCAGCCGCCCCCGCCGAAGCCGCCGCCGCTGCGACCGCCGCCGCCCCAGCCGCCGCCGCCCCAGCCTCCGCCGAAGGGCGGGCCGCCGAAACCGCCCCAGCCGCCATGGCGCACCACGCGCCCCGACGGCGCCTGCGCGAGCCCGAACAGCAATCCGATGAAGGCGCCAACTCCGCCCAGGAGCAGCGCCTGCCCGATCATCCAGGCGACCCCGCCCGCGGCGCCGGCCCCAAGCACGCCGCGCACGCCCCTCGGGGTTCGCGCGAAGATTCCGCGCGCGACCTGGGCGACGATGAAAGCCGCGAACAGCGCGATCATCCAGTTGCCGCCGATGCCTCGCGGGCGGGGACGACTGTCGGCCATCGGTTCCGGCAGCGGCTCGCCCTCGACCAGCCTGGCCAGCACGGCCGTGGCCTCGTCGAGGCCGCCGCCGAAGTCCCCGTCGCGGAACCTCGGCACCATGTACTCCTGGATCACGCGCGCCGCGGTGGCGTCCGGGATCGCGCCCTCGAGGCCGTAGCCGGGCTGGATGCGCACGCGCCGGTCGTCCCTGGCGACCAGCACCAGCACGCCGTCGTCCACCGATTCGCGGCCCAGCTTCCACTGGTCGTACACGCGCTGCGCGTAGGCGGCGATGTCCTCCGGTTCGGTGGTCGGCACCATCAGCACCTGCAACTGGCTGCCCTTCGATGCCTGCAGGGCTCGCGCCCGTGCCTCGATCCGCTGCACGGTGGCCGCGTCGAGGGTGCCGGTCGTGTCGACCACCGGCGCGTCCAGCGGCGGGATCGGCTGCAGTCCCTGCGCCGCCGCCCATGCCGGCAGCAGCAGGCACGGCAGCAACAACCATCCGGCGAGCCGGCGCAGGCTCATCCCGCGTCGGGCTGGCCGAAGTCCACCGCCGGCGCGTCCTCGATCGCCTCGACGTCGTCCACGGTGAAGTTCGGCCTGGTGTCGTAGCCGAACAGCTTCGCGGTGAGGTTGACCGGGAAGCGGCGGATGTAGGTGTTGTAGTCCTGCACCGCCTGGATGTAGCGCTGGCGCTCGACGGTGATCCGGTTCTCGGTGCCCTCGAGCTGCGCCTGCAGCTGCAGGAAGTTCTGGTCGGCCTTGAGCTGCGGGTAGTTCTCGCTCACCAGCAGCAGTCGCCCAATGGCGCCCTGCAGCTGGCCCTGCGCCTGCTGGAACCGTTCCAGCGACTCGGGATCGCCGGCGTCCACGTTGATGCTGCCGACCCGCGCGCGCGCCTCGGTGACCTCGGTGAACACCCGCTCTTCGTGGGCAGCGTAGCCCTTGACGGTCGCGACCAGGTTCGGCACCAGGTCGGCACGGCGCTTGTAGACGTTGAGGACCTGCGACCAGGCGGCATCCACCGCCTCGTCCCTGGACTGGATCTCGTTGTAGCCGCAGCCGCTGAGCAGCGCGGAAAGCAGCAGGAGCACGACGACCTGGAGCGCACGCATCGGAAACCCCACGACGGAAACGACCGCTGCATTCCAGCACTCCGGGCGTGAAGGCGCAACGAGCGCCCTCGCCCGGCACCGGGGCGCCGCTAGGGCCGGCGTCCCTCGCGCAGCCGCGCGCGGCGCTTGGCCCACAGGTTCAGGGCTTCCACCGCCGCCGAGAAGCCCATCGCGCCGTAGATGTAGCCCTTGGGCACGTGGATCTCCAGCCCCTCGACCACCAGGTAGCCGCCGATCAGCACGATGAATGCCAGCGCCAGCATCTTGATGGTCGGGTTGTTGTCGATGAAGTGGCCCAGCGGGCGCGCGGCCAGCAGCATCACCGCCACCGCCAGCAGGATCGCGGCCACCATCACCGGCACGTACTCCTCGGCCATGCCGACCGCGGCGATCACCGAGTCCAGCGAGAACACGATGTCGATCACCGCGATCTGCGCGATCACCGCGCCGAAGGAGGCGGCCGGCCGGGTGTGGATGTCCTCGGCTTCCGGTTCGCCGGCGACCTGGTCGCGGATCTCGGCGATGCCCTTGAACACCAGGAAGATGCCGCCGAGCAGCAGCACCAGGTCGCGCACCGAGAAGCCGTGCCCGAACACGCTGAAGATGTCCTGCTTCATGTGCGCCAGGAACGCGAGCGTCAGCAGCAGCGCGATGCGGGTGATGCAGGCGGCGGCGATGCCGAACTTGCGCGCGCGCTCGCGGGTCGTGGGCGGCAGGCGGCTGACCGCGATCGAGATGAAGACGAGGTTGTCGATGCCGAGGACGATCTCGATCGAACTGAGCGTGACCAGCAGGATCCAGGTCTGCGGGTCGGCAAGCATTTCAAGACTCATCGAGCGGTCGTTCCGTCGGCTTCAGGGGGGAGGACAGCAGTCGGCCGGGTCAGGCCAGCACGCGTGGACCGAGTATCAGGGCCCACGTAAAGAGCACGTTCATCATCAGCACGAACACGGCGGCCGAGCCCATGTCCTTGGCGCGCCCCGACAGTTCGTGGTGCTCGGCGCCGTAACGCTCGATCACCGCCTCGATCGCCGAGTTCAGCAGCTCGGCGGCCAGCACCAGCACGCAGCTGCCGACCAGCAGCACCCGCTCCACCGGCGTCTGCCCGGCCCACAGCGCCAACGGCGCCAGGACCACGAACAGGTACACCTCCAGCCGGAACGAGGACTCGTACAGCCACGCCGCGCGCAGGCCCTGGAGGGACCACTTGGCCGCGAGCAGGAC
Organism: Cognatiluteimonas lumbrici; assembly: GCF_006476065.1. Taxonomy (GTDB): domain Bacteria; phylum Pseudomonadota; class Gammaproteobacteria; order Xanthomonadales; family Xanthomonadaceae; genus Cognatiluteimonas; species Cognatiluteimonas lumbrici. The sequence continues at coordinate 2,279,138 of NZ_ML636798.1, read as the reverse complement.
GCGCGCGGGATGTCTTGGCAGGTGGCCGACCTGGTCCGCCATGGGTTCCGGTACCGGGGTTGCCGCGGCGGGGCCGCGCTGGGCTTATTTTGCCACAGCGCTACTGCTGCCGCAGGGCTTCGATCGGATCCAGCTGCGAGGCCTTGCGCGCCGGGTAGTAGCCGAAGAACAGCCCGGTGCCGATCGAGAACGCCGCCGCCAGCCCCACCACCCGGGCGTCGAGCGCCACCGGCAGGTCGCTGAAGCGGCCCACCAGCAGGGCGCCGACGATCCCGACCAGGATGCCGATCGCGCCACCCACCAGCGAGATCAGCATCGCCTCGGCCAGGAACTGCCGGCGCACGTCGCCCGGGCCCGCGCCCACCGCCATGCGCAGCCCGATCTCGCGGATCCGCTCGGTGACCGAGACCAGCATGATGTTCATGATGCCGATGCCGCCGATCACCAGGCAGATGGTCGCCACAGCGCCGAGCAGCTTGCTCATCAGGTTGGTGGTGGCGGTGCGGGTGGCGACGATCTCGCTGATGTTGCGCACGCGGAAGTCGTCCTCCTGGCCCGGGCGGATGTCGTGGCGCTGCCGCAGCAGCCCTTCCACCGCCGTCTGCGCGTAGCCGAGGTCGCGCGCGTCGGCGACCGTCAGCGCGACCTGCATCACCGCGCCCGGAGGCAGGCCCATGGTGCCCAGCAGCCGTCGCCTGGCGGTGGACAGCGGCACCATCACCACGTCGTCCTGGTCCTGGCCGAAGCTGCCCTGGCCCTTGGGCGCAAGGGTCCCGACCACGGTGAACGGGACGCGCCCGAGGCGGATGGTCTCGCCGATGCCGCTGTCCTCGCCGAACAGCACCCGCCGCACGCTGTCGCCCAGGACCACCTGCTTGGCCGCGCCGGTGTAGGCCTGCGGCTCGAACAGGCTGCCCTCGGCCAGCTTCCAGTCGTTGATCGCGAACCAGTCCGGTTGCACGCCCTGCCAGCTGGTGGCGGCGTTGTTCTCGGCGTACACCACCTGGGTGCCGCCGCGCAGCGCGCCGGCGACGTACTGCACTTCCGGGATCTCCTCGCGGATCGCCTCCACGTCGCCCTCGGTGAGCGTGTAGAAGCTGCCGGCGCTCTGGCGCGCGCCGCCCGGTCCGCGCTGCGCGCCGGGGGAGATGTCCAGCCGCTGCGAGCCCAGCCCGGAGACCAGCTTGTCGATCTCCTGCTGGGTGCCCTGCCCGACCGAGACCATCACGATCACCGCGGCGATGCCGATGATCACGCCGAGCGAGGTCAGCGCGCTGCGCATCCAGTTGCCGCGCAGGGCGAAGGCGGCGGTGCGCAGGATGTCGAGCAGGCTCATGCCAGCGCCTCCCGCGGGCGCTGCCCGCCTTCGTGGAGCTCCCCGTCGTGCATCACGTAGGTGCGGTCGGCGTGGGCCGCGACCTCGGCGTCGTGGGTGATGATGACCACGGTGTGGTCGGCGTCGCGCAGGCGCTTGAACAGCGCCAGGATCTCCTCGCCGGTGCGCGAGTCGAGGGCACCGGTGGGTTCGTCGGCGAGCAGGATCGGCGGCTGGTTGACCAGCGCCCGCGCGATCGCCACGCGCTGCTGCTGGCCGCCCGACATCTCGCTCGGCCGGTGCCCGACGCGGTCGCCGAGGCCGACGGATTCCAGCACCTCGCGCGCCCGCTCGAGGCGCTCCGCGTGCGGGACCCCCGAGTAGCCCAGCGGCATCGCGACGTTGTGCAGCGCGTCCATCCGCGGCAGCAGGTGGAAGCCCTGGAACACGAAGCCGATCTTGTCGCGGCGCAGGTCGGCCAGCGCCTCGGCGTCGAGCGTGGCGACGTCGATGCCGTCGCAGGCGTAGCGGCCGCTGCTGGGCGTGTCCAGGCAGCCGAGCAGGTTCATCAGCGTGGACTTGCCCGAGCCCGACGGCCCCATGATGGCGACGAAGTCGCCGCGCGCGATGTCGAGGTCCACGTTGCGCAACGCCACCACTTCGGCCGGCGTCCCCGGCGCGTAGACCTTGCCCAGCCCGCGGGCATGGATCACCGGCGCGCGGGCGGCCCTCGGGGAGTCCGCCGGACGGCTCATTGCGCGGCGCGCTCGCCGGTGATCGCCACGTCGCCGGCCTCCACCGGCCCCGAGATCTCGGTGTCGCTGCCGTCGCTGGCGCCGACCCGGACCATCACCTGCCGCGGCTGCCCGTCCACCAGCAGGTACAGCGGTGCGCGGGTGGCGCCGACGAGGTCGGCCACGATCCGCTCCCACTGCGCCTTCTGCGCGTCGTCGAGGGTGTCGCGGAACCCGGCGAAGTCCTGGCGGAAGCGGTCGAGCATGCGCTGCCGGAACTGCCCCTGCATCGCGGCACCCCCGCCGCCCGCGCCGCCACGGCGCGCCCCGCCGCCGCCGAACAGGCTGCTGCCGTTGCCGGTGGCCGGCGCCGCCTGGCGCGCGGCCTGGCGTTCGCGGATCGCTTCCAGGGCCGCATCGAGCGCGGCCCGTTGGCGATCGTCGAGCTGCAGCGCCTCGGCGGCACGCGCAAGGTCCTCGCCGACGCCGCTCCCGCGCGGGGACCCGGCGGCGGGCGCGCCTTCCACGGGCTGCGCGGGCTTGTAGCGCAGCGCCGCGTTGGCGACCTTGAGCACGCCTTCGCGCTTGCTGACCTCGATCTCGGCATTGACGGTGAGCCCGGGCAGCAGCGTGCCGTCGCTGTTGTCCACCGTGACCACCACCGGGTAGGTCACCACGTTGGCGGTGGTGGTCGCGGCCAGGCGCACCTGGTCGACCACGCCGCGGAAGCGGCGGTCCGGGAACGCGTCGGCCGTGAACGACACCTGTTGGCCCTCGCGGACCTGGCCGATGTCGGCCTCGTCCACCGCCAGCTCGATCTTCATCTTCGACAGGTCCTCGGCGATGACGAACAGCTCCGGCGCCTGCAAGCTCGCGGCCACCGTCTGCCCCGGCTCCACCGAACGCGTGATCACCACCCCGTCCACCGGCGAGCGGATCACGGTCCGGCCGAGGTTGACGCGGGTGGTCTGCGTGGACGCGGACTGCTGCCGGATCTGCGCCTGCGCCGAGGCCACCTGCGCCTGTGCCTGGTCGCGCGCGGCGCGGGCGAGGTCGACGTCGCTGCGCGCGACCAGCTGGCTGTCCGCGAGCGCGGCCTTGCGCCGGTAGTCGGCCTCGGCGTTGGCCAGCGCGGCCTGCGCCTGGCGCAGCTGCGCGCGCGCACTGGCCACCTGCGCGTTGCCCTGTTCGATCTGCGCCTCGTAGGTGCTCGGGTCGATGCGCGCGATGACCTGGCCCTGGCGCACCTTGTCGTTGAAGTCCACCAGGACTTCGGTGACCTGGCCCGAGACCTGGCTGCCCACCGTCACCGTGGAAATCGCGCTGAGCGTTCCGGTGGCCGAGATCGCCACGCGGATGTCGCCACGCTCCACGACGGTGGTGCGATAGCCCTGGTCGGCCGGCGCCCAATCCGCGCGCCACCACCAGAACGCGGCGAGCGCGAGCAGCGCCGCCAGGGCGATGGCACCGGCGCGGCGGATGCCGCCCGAACGGGTCCTGCGGGGCTTGGTCGTGGTCTGCATGGTGCTCGCGGCAAAGGGTCCCGGGCAGGCTAACGCCCGGGGCGTGACTCCGTTGACACGCTCAGGCGCGGGCGTCGCCGAAGCGGATGGTCGCGACCGTGCCGCGGCCGGGAACGCTGTCCAGCCCGATCGGCCAGCCGAAGCGCTCACCGAGGCGACGCACGATGGACAGGCCCATGCCCTTGCCGGACAGCTTGTCCGGGTCGGCCCGGTAGAACGGGTCGAACACACGCTGCAGCACTTCCGGCGACATCCCGATGCCGGTGTCCGACACCACCACCGCGTCCGGCTCGATGCGCACCTCGACCCGGCCCTCCTCGGTGAACACGCAGGCGTTGGACAACAGGTTGCGCAGCATCACCCCGAACACGCGCGGCGATGCGTGCAGCACCGGCCGCGCGTTCTCGACCACGTCCAGGCGCACCGGCTTGTTGGCCAGCAGCGGGCGCACGGTGGCCACTTCCTCGTCGACGATGTCGCGCACCGCGAAGGTTTCGCGCTGCGGTTCGATCCCGCCCTCGCGGGCCAGGATCAGGAACGACTCGATCACCGCCTCCATGTCGCGGCCGGCGCGCTGGATGCGGCCGAGCGAACGCTGTGCGCGCTCGGGGATGTCGGGGTCGTTGTGCAGCAGGTCGCTGGCGACCCGGATCACGGTCAGCGGGGTGCGCAGCTCGTGGCTGGCGTCGCGGGTGAAGTCGCGCTCGCGGCGCACGAACGCATGCATGCGCTCGGCCATGCGCTGCAGCGCGCCGGCGAGCTGGCGCGCCTCCACGCCGGCGTCCTCCGGCAGGCGGTCCGGGGACAACGCGCCCGCGTCGGGTGCCAGCGGGTCCCAGCGCGCGACCTCCGAGGCCAGCCAGTCCAGCGGCGCCACCATGCGCCGCGCGTTGCGGTAGGTGAACCAGGCGCTGGCGGCCAGCGCCAGCAACGCCAGCAGCACGGGCGCGAACACCATCTGCAGCGCGCGCGTCTCGGCGACGGCGCGCGGGTAGGTCAGGTACAGCTGGCCGTCGCCGCGGCGGTCCACGAGCACCAGCGAGTCGGGCAGCTGGTGCAGCCCGGGCTCGAGGTCGCGCAGGGCCGGGGGCAGCTGCGCCGCCGAGCCGCCGTCGCTGACGTAGTGGCCGCGCAGCCGGGCCTCGTCCGGCGGCGGGTGCCCGGTGTCGGCATCGCGCTGCGCCCAGAAGTACGCCGCTTCCTCGTGCAGGGCCTGGCTCGCGATCGCCTGGCGCGCGAAGTGCATCGCCACCCAGGTGCCGGCGACGATGACGATGCTCGCCATCGCCACCTGCATCACGAAGGCATAGCGAAGCTTGCGGGGCAGGCCCTGCGGCATGGACGGCTTGCCGGACGGCCTACGCGGGCGGTTGTTCGATGTCCGCGATGCGGTAGCCGGCGCTCTGCACCGTGTGCAGCAACGGCTTGTCGTACGGCTTGTCGATGGTCTTGCGCAGGTTGTACAGGTGGCTGCGCAGGGTATCGGAATCGGGCAGGCCGTTGCCCCAGATCTCGCGCTCGATCTCCTGGCGGCTGACCACGCGCGGCGATTCGCGCATCAGGATGGTGAGCAGCTTGAGGCCGATCGGCGACAGCTGCAGTTCGACCCCGCCGCGGGTGGCGCGCAGGCTGGCCGGGTCGAGCACCAGGTCGGCGACCTTCAGCACTTCCGAACCCACCTGGCGGCGCTCGCGCCGGATCAGCGCGCGCAGCCGGGCCTCGAGCTCCTGGATCGCGAACGGCTTGGTCAGGTAGTCGTCGGCGCCCACCGACAGGCCGGTCAGCTTCTCGTCGAGCGTGTCGCGCGCGGTGAGCATCAGCACCGGGGTGGACTTGCGCGCTTCCTCGCGCAGCCGCTTGCAGACCTCGACGCCGTCCAGTCGCGGCAGCATCAGGTCGAGCACGACCACGTCGTAGCTGTTCTCGCTCGCCAGCCGGTAGCCGTCGAGGCCGTCGCTGGCGTAATCCACTTCGAATCCCCGCCCTTCGAGGTATTCGCCCACCATTTCCGAGATGTTGCGGTTGTCCTCGACGATGAGGACCAGGCCCGCGGGTTCCTGGGAAGCACGCGTCATGGGGAAAGGCTCCTTGTCTTCAGCTTTGTGAAAGGTGCCGGGAACGGGGTAGAAATGGCGTGAAGGGCTCCGGGGGGCGTGCGGCTGGCGTTCAGCTCTCGCCGCGTTCCGCGGCCTTGGCGCGTATCCAGTAGCGGTCCTGGGCCTCGAGCGGGAGCTGCTCGAGGGGGGTGCCGTCGGCGCGCGCCATGGCTTCCATCGCGCGGAAGCGGCGCTCGAACTTGGCATTGGCGCGCCGCAACGCAGTGCCGGGGTCCACCCGCGCATGGCGCGCAAGGTTGGCGCAGACGAACAGCAGGTCGCCCAGCTCGTCCTCCAGGCGCGCGTGCGCCGCCGCGTCCTCGGGGCTGGCGGCGACCGCGGCGAATTCGGCGCGCGCTTCCTCGATCTCTTCGTGCAGCTTGGCGATCACCGGTCCAGGCCCCGGCCAGTCGAAGCCGACGCGCGCGGCGCGTGCCTGCAGTTTCGTCGCACGCTGCCACTCGGGCATGCCGCGCGCGATCCCGGCCAGCGCCGAGTCGTCGGCGTCGCCCGCGGCCTCGCGCTCGCGGCGCTTGATCGCCTCCCACTCGCGCGACTGCGCTTCCTCGCCGGCGACGCTGGCTCCGGCGAACACGTGCGGATGCCGGCGCACCAGCTTGTCGGCGATCGCCGCGACCACGTCGGCGAAGGCGAACGCGCCCTGCTCCTCCGCCATGCGCGCATGGAACACGACCTGCAGCAGCAGGTCGCCGAGCTCCTCGCGCAGGTCGCCCATGTCGCCGCGGTCGATCGCGTCGGCGACTTCGTAGGCTTCCTCGATCGTGTACGGGGCGATCGTCGCGAACGTCTGCCGCACGTCCCACGGGCAGCCGGTCGCGGGGTCGCGGAGGCGCGCCATGATCTCCAGCAGCCGCGCGATGTCGCCCGCGTCGCGCTTCATGGAGTCGTACCCATCACGCGCCAAGCCAGTCGCGCCAGGGGAGCGACGTGTCGCCGAGGGCGATGAAGTCGCCGTTGAGGATGGTGTCGCGCTGGTTGTAGCGCAGCGCTCGCCCGCGCCCGCCATCGGCATGCGGGTCGAGCACCGCGCCGCCCGCGGCTTCCAGCACCGCCTGGCCGGCGGCCGTGTCCCATTCGCTGGTCGGGCCGAAGCGCGGATAGACGTCCATCTGCCCCTCCGCGAGCCGGCAGAACTTCAGCGAGGAGCCGACGCCGACCGGCTCGATCCCGCCCATGCGCTGCAAGAAGCCCTCGGTGCGCGCATCGCGGTGCGAGCGACTGGCCGCGACCCGCAGCGGCGCGGTGGCCGGCGCGCGCACGGCGATCGCGCGTTCCTCGTCGCCGTCGCGCCGGAACGCGCCCCGGCCGCGCTGGCCGTGCCAGAGCGCGCCGGTCACCGGTGCCTGGACCACGCCCAGCACCGGCTCGCCGTCGTCGATCAGGGCGATGTTGACGGTGAACTCGCCGTTGCGCTTCACGAACTCGCGGGTCCCGTCGAGCGGGTCCACCAGCCACATCAGCGGCCACTGCCTGCGCACCGCGGCCTCCACCTCGTCGGCGGATTCCTCGGACAGCACCGGGATCTGCGGGGCCAGTCGCCGCAGCCCGTCGACGATGCAGTGGTGCGACGCGAGGTCGGCCGCGGTCAGCGGCGAGCGGTCGTCCTTGTGCTCGACCGCGAACTCGCTGTCGTAGACCTCGAGGATGCGGCCGGCGGCCTCACGCGCGATCGCGATGATGCCCTCGCGCAGGCGGTCCAGTTCATTTGCCTCCATGCCGCAGCCACTCCCGTGCCATGAACAGCGCCGCGACCGCACGCCCTTCGGAAAATTCCTCGCGCAGCACGAGTTCGTGCAGCGCGTCCAGCTTCCAGGGCACCCGCTCCAGTTCCTCGGGCTCATCGCCCGGCAGCTTGCTCGGGTACAGGTCGCGCGCGACCACCACGTGGGCCTGGTGGGTCATGTAGCGCGGCGACAGGCTGACCATGCGCAGCAGGTGCAGGGAACGCGCGGCGTAGCCGGCCTCCTCCTGCAGTTCCCGGTTGGCGGCCTCGAGCGCGCTCTCGCCGGCATCGATCCGCCCCGACACCAGCCCGAGCTCGTAGCGGTGCATGCCCGCGGCGTACTCGCGCACCAGCAGCACGGTGTCGTCGTCGAGCAGCGGCACCACGTAGACCGCGCCGTGGCCCTTGCCGCGCAGGCGGTGGTACTGCCGGCGCTCGCCGTTGCCAAACTCCAGGTCCAGCCGCTCCATGCGGTACGGGCCCGCGTCCTGCTCGCTGACGCCATGGATCGTGGGCAAGCGCCGGCTCATGCCACGGCCCGTTCGGCCAAAGGGGGGATAATGCGCGGATGGGCGGAATGGATGACGTGGGACCGGCACATGACCCGGCGATGATAGCGGAGGCCGATGCATGGCGTTCGCGCGACCTGGCGGTCCTGTGGCATCCCTGCACGCAGATGCGCGAGCACCCGCACGAACTGCCGCTGGTGCCGATCGCCAGCGGCGAGGGCGCCTGGCTGGTGGGCCGCGACGGCCGCCGCTACCTGGACGCGGTGTCGAGCTGGTGGACCAACCTGTTCGGCCACGCCGAACCCAGGATCGCCGCCGCGATCGGTGCGCAGGCGTGCTCGCTGGAGCAGGTCATCCTCGCCGGCTTCTCGCACGCGCCGGCGGTCGAGCTGGCCGAGAAGCTGCTGGCGATCGCGCCGCGCGAGCCCGGGCGCGAGCCGCTGGCCAAGGTGTTCTACGCCGACAACGGCTCGGCCGGGGTCGAGGTCGCGCTGAAGATGGCCTTCCACTGGTTCCGCAACCGCGGCGAGGACCGGCGAACGAAGTTCGTCGCGCTGGAGAACGGCTACCACGGCGAAACCCTGGGCGCGCTCGCGGTCGGCGACGTACCCCTGTACCGCCGCGTCTATGCCCCGTTGCTCGCCGAATGCCTGTTCACGCCGTCGCCGGATGCCTACCTGGCGGCGCCGGGCGAGTCCGCCGAGGAGTGCGCCAGGCGCGCGGCTGGAGCGCTGGAGGCGCTGCTGGATGCGCATGGCGGCGAGGTCTGCGCGATGATCCTCGAGCCGCTCGTGCAGTGCGCCGGCGGCATGCGCATGCACCATCCGCTGTACCTGCAGCTCGCCCGCAAGCTGTGCGACGCGCACGGGGTCTTCCTGATCGCGGACGAGATCGCGGTCGGCTTCGGACGCACCGGGACCCTGTTCGCGTGCGAACAGGCCGGGATCCAGCCGGACCTGCTGTGCCTGTCGAAGGGTCTCACCGGGGGCTTCCTGCCGCTGGCCGCGGTGCTCGCCACCCAGGCCCTGTACGACGGCTTCCTCGACGAATCCCGCGAGCGCGCGTTCCTGCACTCGCACAGCTATACCGGCAACCCGATCGCCTGCGCGGCGGCGCTGGCCTCGCTGCGGGTCTTCGAGGAGGACCAGGTCGTCGCGCGCAACCGCGGCACCGCCGCGCGCATGGCCGCGCTGGCGGCGCCGATCGGCGAACTGCCGCAGGTGGCCGACCTGCGCCAGGCCGGCATGATCGTGGCCTTCGAACTGGCCCGCGACGGCGACCGGCGCACGCCCTTCGAGCCGGGGCTGCGCGTCGGCCTGCGCGCGTACCGCGCGGCGCTGGAGCGCGGGGTGGTGCTGCGGCCGCTCGGCGACATCCTCTACTGGATGCCGCCCTACTGCGTGGACGAGGAACAGCTCGCGCTGCTGGCGCGCACCACCCGCGAAGCCATCCTGGAAGCGACCGCATGCGCGTGACCCGGGTGTACGTGGAGCTGCCGCTGTCGGCTGGCGCGGTGGTGGCGCTGCCGCCCGACGCGAGTGCCTACCTGGCGCGCGTGCTGCGCCTGCGCAGCGGCGATCCGTTCGTGCTGTTCAACGGCGACGGCCACGACTACGAAGCGCGCCTGCTGGCGATCGGCAAGCGCGGCGCCGAGGCCGAGGTGGTGGGCGTGCGCCCGGTGGACAACGAGTCGCCGCTGCGCATCGTGCTGCTGCAGGGCATCGCCCGCGGCGAGAAGATGGACCTGGTGCTGCAGAAAGCCACCGAACTCGGCGTCGCGGAGGTGCTGCCGGTGGACAGCGAGCGCAGCGAGGTGCGCCTGCAGGGCGAGCGCCTCGACAAGCGCCTCGCGCACTGGCGCGGCGTGGTCGCGTCGGCCTGCGGCCAGTGCGGCCGCGCGCGCGTCCCCGCGGTGGCGGCGCCGCGGGCGCTGGAGGCCGCGCTGGCGGAGCTGCCGGCGCTGCCGCGCTTCCTGCTCGATCCGGTGGCACCGCGCTCGATCGGGACGCTCGAAGGCCTCGTGTCCGGCTGCGTGCTGGCGGTCGGCCCGGAGGGCGGCTGGTCGCCGCGCGACCGCGAGCTGCTGCAGGCCGCGGGCTTCGAGGGCTTGCGCCTGGGGCCTCGCGTGCTGCGCACGGAGACCGCGGGCATCGCCGCGATCGCCGCCTTGCAGGCGCGTTTCGGGGACCTGTAGGAGCGGCGCTGGCGCCGCTCCTACATGTGTTCGGCGACCAGCTGCTCGAGCTGTTCGAGGTCGGGCACCAGCGCCTGCTCGTCGTTGAGCGACACCCGCGCCTGCACGCCGTCGGGCAACGCGGCCGGATCGGTCTCCTCGGCCACCAGCGCGGCGGCCGACACCGTGACCAGCCGCGGGAAGCCCTGGGTCAGCACCGCGAAGTACGGGGTGCGCGGAGTCTCGCCAAGCGCCTTCAGCACGATCACGCGGCTGCCGAGGCTGCCCTCTTCGCGGGCGATACCGGCCAGGCGCGAGAACGCGACCAGCGGCAGTTGCCAGCCGCGCCAGCGGATGTGCCCGAGCAGCCACTCCGGCGCGTTCTCGATCGGCGCCGGGTCTGCGAACGAGAGCACCTCGGCGATGGTCGCGTTGGGCAGCAGCAGGCGCGCGCCCGTGACCTGGATCAGCACGCCGCGGATGTCGGGCCTGGCTTCGGTGTTCATGCTCGCTTCCTCACTTGTTCCAGCGGTCAGCGACGCGCCCGGCGAGCTGCACGGGCGAGCCGGCGTCCGCGCCGCGCGCGATCACCGCGCCGGGGGCCGCGTTGTCGAAGCATTCCTCGGGCGACTGCCCGGCCACCAGGGCCCCGGCGACCGACAGTTCCATGATCTCGTCCACCTGCGCCGCGTCGGCGCCGCTGAGCAGCAGCAGCGCGCTGTCGTCGGCGGGCAGTCCCAGCAACGGGCCCATGGGCCCGGTCTCAGCGAACCGCTGGGTCGCGCCATCGTCCGTCGTGCTCATGCCGTCCGGCACGATGTAGACGTGGCCCGCCGTCACCGGCGAGCCGGCCACGGCGAGTTCCACCGGCAGCGGGGTGGCGCGCTGCAGCTGCCGCACCAGTCGGTCGTGGCGACCGCCGTCCAGCCGCTGGCGCACGAGCACCGGGCGCGGGAAGGTTTCCGGAAGCGCGCCGAGGAACTGGCGCACTGCGTCCGGGCCGCCGATCCCTGCGAGCACCACGACCGCACCGGTGCCGTGCGGCTCCAGCGTCAGCGTGGTCCCGAAGGCCGGGGCAGCCGGTGACGGGTCGTCGCCGGAAGCCGGGGCCAGCGCTGCCTCTTCGATCGCTCCGCCGCCCTTGTACTCGAGGGTGACCGCACGCGTCTCCGCGGCGGCCGGGGCGCCGTCCAGCGCCGGCGCGTCGTCGAGTTCCAGCGTGATCCCGGGCGACGGCGCCGGGGGCTCGGGCTCGACCTGCGGTTCCGCGGCGGGTTCCGCGGCCGGTTCCACGAACGACTCCACTTCCAGCGCCGCTTCCGGCCCGGACGGCTGCACCATGTCGAGTACCGTTTCCGGCTCCGCCGGCGGCAGCACGTCGAGCACCATCTCCGGCTCCCCGGGCGGCACGACCCCGGGCGCCGGCGCGGGATCGGTTCCGTCCTCCCGGCCGGGCGGCAGCACGTCGCCATGGCCCGCGAGCTTGGCGGCCAGGTGGCGCGCCCAGCGCGCGGCATCCCATCCCTCGCGCGCCGCGGCGACCTCGGCCTCGTCGTAGATCACGATCCGCGCCGGGTCCTGCAGCACGGCATCGAAGCCGTCGAGCGCGGACTCGACCGCAGGCTCGAGCGCGACCAGCACCGCGGCCGGGTCGGCCGCGGACAGCGCAGCCACGTCGCCGGCCGTCGGGTCGGCCACGTGCACGATCTCGGCACCGGCCTGCTGCAACGCGGCCTGCAGCTTCTCGCAGGCGCCGCCGGGCCGCGCGAGCAGCGCAACCCGCGTGGCCTCAGCCATTGCCCTGCTCCGGCGCCGGCATGCCGCCCGCGGCCAGCAGTTCGAACACGTTGCGCAGCAGCTCGTGCTCCTGGTAGGGCTTGCCGAGGTAGCGCTGCACGCCGAGCTCCAGCGCGCGCTGGCGGTGCTTCTCGCCGGTGCGCGAGGTGATCATGATGATCGGCACGTCGCGCAGGCGCGGATCGGCCTTCATCTGCGTCGCCAGCTCGTAGCCGTCCATGCGCGGCATCTCGATGTCGAGCAGCATCAGGTCCGGCACGCGCTCGGCCATGCGCTCCAGCGCGTCCACGCCGTCCTTGGCCGTGCCGACCTCGAAGTTGTGGCGTTCGAGCACGCGGCCGGTGACCTTGCGCATGGTGACCGAGTCGTCGACCACCATCACCAGCGGCACCTTGCGCGCCTCCACCGCCGGCATCGGCTCCACTTCGCGCGGGCCGGCGGACTGGCGGCGCACCAGCGGCGCGATGTCGAGGATCACCACCACGCTGCCGTCGCCCATGATGGTCGCGCCGAAGATGCCCGGCAGCGAGGCCACTTGCGGGCCCACCGGCTTCACAACGATCTCGCGGTTGCCCATGACCTGGTCGATGGCGACCGCCGCGCGCAGGTCGCCGGCGCGGATCAGCAGCAGCGGCATCTGCAGCTGGCCCTCCGCCTTCGACGCACCCTGGCCGAGCAGCATCCCGAGGTCGTGCAGGGCGTAGTCCTCGCCGCCGTACTCGTAGGTGGCGCCTTCCTTCTCGAACTCCTCGCGGGTGATGCGGCCGACGCCGCGCACCGACGCGATCGGGACCGCGAAGCTGGTTTCGCCCACGCGCACGAACACGGCCTGGGTGACCGCGAGGGTCTGCGGCAGGTGCAGCAGGAAGGTGGTGCCCTGCCCCTTGCGGGTGCGGATGTCGAAGCTGCCGCCGAGCTGGCGGACCTCGCTCGCGACCACGTCCATGCCGACGCCGCGGCCGGCCAGCCGGCTGACCTCGTCGGCGGTGGAGAAGCCGGGCTCGAAGATCAGCGCATCCAGCGCACTGTCGGACAGGACCGCGCCGGGTTGGACCAGGCCGCGCTGCTCGGCGCGCGCGCGGATCGCGCGGCGGTCGAGGCCGGCGCCGTCGTCGGACACCTCGAGCACCACTTCCGAGCCTTCGCGGCGGACCGCGATGCGAACGGTGCCCTGCTCGGGCTTGCCCGCCTTGCGCCGTGCCTGCGGCGATTCCAGGCCGTGCGCAATGGCGTTGCGGAGCATGTGCTCCAGCGGAGCGGTCATGTGCTCGAGCACGTTGCGGTCGAGCTCGCCCTGGGCGCCCTCGAGCTTGAGCTGGGCCTGCTTGCCGGTTTCGCTCGCGGCCTGGCGCACCACGCGTCGCAGGCGCGGCACCAGCGCGTCGAACGGCACCATGCGCGTGCGCATGAGGCCTTCCTGCAGTTCCGAGCTCACCCGCGACTGCTGCAGCAGCAGGGTTTCGTACTGGCGGGTCAGGTCGTCCAGCGACTGCTGCAGGCTGCTCAGGTCGGCGGCCGATTCGGCCAGGCCGCGCGAAAGCTGCTGCAGGGTCGAGAAGCGGTCCAGTTCGAGCGGATCGAAGGTCTCGTCGTCGTTCTCGTGCTCGCGCTGGTAGCGCGCGATGATCTGCGCCTCGGTCTCGCTGTCGAGGCGGCGCAGCTGGTCGCGCAGGCGCGCGTTGGTCTGCTCCATCTCGCCCATGGCCGAGCGGAACGCACCGAGCTGCTGCTCGAGGCGTGCGCGGTAGATGGCGACCTCGCCGGCGTAGTTGACCAGGCGGTCGAGCAGGTCGGCGCGGACGCGGACCTGTTCCTGCGGGGCGCGCACCGCGACGTCGTCGTCGTCGCCGGCCGGCTGGTCGCTGATCGGCGCCGACAGCGGCTTGAGCGTCTCTGCCTTCGGCTGTTGCGCGGGCGCGGCGGCGTCGGCCTGCGTCGGGACGTAGGCCTCGCCACGGGCGCGGGCATCGAATTCCGCGATCATCGCGGCCGGCATCGCGATGGCGCGGCGCGCGCCGACGCGGCTGACCATGGCGTGCAGCCGGTCGATGCCGCGCTCCATCAACGGGATGCCGTCGCGTCCGAGTTCGACGCGCTGTTCCACCACCGCCTCGAGCAGCGACTCCATGGCATGGCCGAGCTCGCCGACCGCCATGATGCCGGCCATGCGCGCGCCGCCCTTCAGCGTATGCAGGTCGCGCTGCAGGCCGACCAGCGCGTCGCCCTCGCCGGGCTCCGCCTGCAGCCTGGCGACCAGGCCGTCGGCGTGGTCGAGCAGGTCCATGCCCTCCTCGACGAAGATGTCCACCAGGTCCGGATCCAGGCCGGTGAGGTCGAGGGCTTCGTCCGGGTCGTCCGGGAACGCCGGAATCCGTTCGGCCTGGCCGCGGGCCTGCGCGCGTGCCGCCTCGGCGGCGCGCTCGGCTTCGGCGCGCTCCGCGGCCTGGCGCTCGGCTTCGAGGCGTTGGGCTTCTGCGGCCACCCGCTCGGCCTCGAGACGCTCGGCTTCGGCGGCTTCGGCGGCCACGCGCTCGGCTTCGAGGCGTTCGGCCTCGGCGCGCTCCGCTGCGGCGGCTTCGGCCGCCACCCGCTCGGCTTCCAGGCGTTCGGCCTCGGCACGCTCCGCGGCCTGGCGCTCGGCTTCGGCACGCTCCGCAGCTTGCCGTTCGGCCTCCGCACGCTCTGCGGCGAGGCGTTCGGCTTCGAGGCGTTCGGCTTCGAGGCGTTCGGCTTCGATCCGTTCCGCCTCGGCGCGCTCCGCCTCGGCGCGTTCCGCCGCGGCGCGCTCGGCTGCGAGCCGCTCGCCCTCGAGCTGCGCGGCCGCCTCGGCCTCGCGCTCGAGGCGCTCGGCTTCCAGGCGCGCGATCTCGAGCTGGGCGGCGTCGATGCCGCTGCTCACGTCGGGTTCGCTGGCGTGCGCGCCCGGGGTGTCGTCGCGGCCCGCCAGCCCCTGCTCCAGCGCCGTCGTGTCGACGAAGTCGCTGAGGTCGGGCCCGCCGAAGGGGGCGGCGCCGTGGGCGTCCTCGTCGTGCAGCGGCGGCACCTGGACGTCCGGCAGGCTGTCGCGCAGCGCCGACAGACGCGCGCCGAGCGCGTCGCAGGGCTGCACGCGCGGGGCCCTGGTGTGCAGCGCCGAGATCGTGGCGCGCACCGCGTCGCCCAGCGCCGAGAGCGCGGCGACGCCCTCCGCGGTGACCGTGGTGCCAGCGGCGAGCATGCGCTTGATGTAGCCCTCGGCCGGCGTCAGCGCGTGCGTGATCGCAGGCACCTCGGTCATCGCGAAGGCGCCGTTCATGGTGTGGATCGCGCGCAGCAATGCATCGCTGGCGGGGGCCGGTGTTTCGCGCACCGCGGCGAGCCAGCGGTCGAGGGTCACCAGGTGCCCGCCGACCTCGGCGTCCAGGATCTCCAGCAGCACGGCGTCCACGCTGGCCGGAATGCCCTCGGCTTCGGCCGCCGCCGGCGCCTGGGGTGCTTCGTCTGCCGCGGGCCCGACGTCGGCCTCGGTGGGCGCAGCGTCGGATGCGGTGTCGGATTCGGCGGCGGGCTCGGGCGCGGCGGCGGGCGCCGGCGCGAGGAAAGCCTCCTCGCCGGCCGCGATGCGATCGGCCAGCGCCTGGATGCCGGCCAGGTCGGCGACCAGGCCGCCGTCACCGCGCAGCGCCGACAGCAGTTGCGGCAGCGTGTCGTGGGCGGCGCCGACCAGGGCCACCACGGCGGGGCTGGCCGGGCGCGAGCCGTCGAGCACGCGGTTGAGCATGTTCTCGACCTTCCACGCGAACTCGCCCAGCACCTTGGCGCCGACCAGGCGTCCGCTGCCCTTGAGGGTATGGAACACGCGGCGGATCGGGCGCAACTGTTCGAGCGACTCGGGATCGGCACGCCACTCGGGGAGCAGCGTCGACAGGTTCGCGATCTCCTCCTCGAACTCCTCGAGGAAGATCTCGCGGATCTCGTCGTCGATCTCGTCGCCGGTGGTCTCGAAGCCGCCGGCGTCGCCGGTGCCGACCGGGGCCGGGGCGTGCGCCGGCGGTGCCGGAGGCACTGGCGTCGGCGTCGGCGCGGGCGCGGGCGGCGCGGCCTGCGCAGGCGCTGCCGGGGCGGCGCCCGTGTTGTCCTCGAAGCCGGCCAGGAAACGCGCGGTGGCGTCCACGTCGCCGGCGGGAGGCACTGCCGTCCGGTCCGCGGCATCGCGGGTGGGCGGGAGTGCCGGCGCGAGTGCCTGCGGTGGCGGCTGCGGTGCCGCCGGCGCCTCGGGGATCGGCCAGTAGTTCAGGGCCTCGAGGCTGTTGCGGGCGACATCGAGGATGTCGTCGCGGTTCGGGCGCTGCTCGCGCAGCGCCTCGAGGTAGTACTCCAGGCTGGCGAGCGCATCGGCCAGGGTGTCCAGCTGGCGGCCGCTGGGCACGCGCGCCTTGCCGATCAGTTCGCGTTCGGTATAGGCGCGCACGCCGGCCAGGTAGTGCGCCGGCTGCGGCAGGTCGAGCATCTGCAGCGCGCCGGACACCTCGCCCAGCAGGCGCGGCACCTCGGCCAGTTCGGCATGGTCCCAGTTGGTTTCCACGAAGGCCACGAAGGCCTGGCGGGCATCGGCGAAGTTGGCGATCGCTTCGCGTGCGAGCGCTTCGGTGACCTTGCGCGATTCGTTGGCGAGCAGGTCGTCGGAGCCCGCGGGCGCGCCGAGCCGCTCGACCTGTTCCTCGAGCGACGCGTCCACGAACAGCAGCGCCGCGGCGATGTCCAGCAGGGTGCCTTCGTCCACGCCGCCGGCGCCGTGGAGCATGCCGTCCAGGGTGTCGCGCTGGCGCTGCACGAGTTCGCGCGCGCCCTCCAGCCCGAGCATGCCCAGGGTGTCGGCGATGGTGGCCAGTGCCTGGACCTGCGGCTGCAGCCCGGAGACATCGGACTGGCCGCTGCGCAGGTGCAGGTCGAGCGCGTCCTTGACCCGGAGCAGGTCTTCCTTGATCGCGCCGGACACGGTGTCGAGCAGCGCGCGGTTGTGGCCGCTGAGGCTGCCCTGTGCGTGCGCGAGCTCGGATTCGCTGGGCGCCTGCACCTGGCGCTCGAGCTCGAAGGTGTCGCGCAGCGCGCGCAGCGCGGGGTGGTCGCCGCCGCCGTGCGCCACCTGGTAGAGCAGTTCGCGGGTCGGCTCCAGCACCGCCTCGGCGCGCCCGGTGGGCGGCGCGCCGGCGACGGCGCGGCGCACTTCGCGCGCGACCCCGGCAAAGGCGTCGTGCAGCGCGGGCACCGTCTGCAGGGCACCGTCGCGCAGTGCCGCGGCCACGGACGAGGCCACCCACAGCATGCGCTGCACGGCCTCGCCGGAGACCTTGCCGACCAGCCCGTCGACCGCCTCGGAGAGCGGGACGTAGGACAACGGCCTGCCGTCCCGCGGCCAGTCGGCGAGCGCCTGGTCGAGGCCCGCCAACAGGGATTCGGTGGACGCGCCGGCGTCGCCGGCGGGCAACGTCTCCGGCAGCGGCCGCTGCAGGTCGGGGGCGAACAGCACGCTTTCCCCGAGCTCCGACGCACCGCGCGCGGCGCGCAGCTCGTTGAGCAGCGGCAACAGCACCACCGGGATGTCCTTGTGGCCGCCCTGCAGGCGCTCGAGGTAGTCGGGCAGCAGCACCACGCCGCGCATCAGCGTCGCGCAGGCCTCCTCGCGCGCCTCGACCTTGCCTTCCTGCAAGGCCTGCGCAAGCTGCTCCATCTCCTCGGCCACGCGGGCCGGGGCGTACAGCTCGACCATGCGCAGCGTGCCCTGCACCTGGTGCAGGCGCCCGGCGCAGGCGTCCATCCGCGCGACGTCGGACAAGTCCTCGGCGAACGCCTCGATCTCGGTCCGCGCCTGGCGCAGGGTCTCGTCCAGCTCCGGCTTGACCCAGCCCAGCGTGGTGTAGTCGATCGCGTCGCGCAGCGCTGTGCTCATCTTGCGGTTCTTCCCCTGCCTCGCGCGATCAGGCCGGCAGCTTGAAGTCGGCGACCGAGCGACGCAGGTCCGCGGCCAGCTGCGCGAGGTTTCCGATCGACTGTGCGGTCTGGCTCGCGCCCTGCGAGGTCTGCGCGGTGATCGACTGGATCGTGTTCATCGCCTGGGTGATGTTGGTCGCCGCCGCGGTCTGCTGCTGCGCGGCGTTGGAGATGCCCTGGATGAGGTCGGCGAGGTTGGTCGACACGTTTTCGATCTCGCCCAGCGCGGTACCGGCGTCCTCGGCCAGTCGCGCGCCCGCCACCACTTCCGAGGTCGTCTGTTCCATCGAGCTGACCGCTTCGTTGGTGTCGGCCTGAATCGTCTGCACCAGCGACTCGATCCGCTTGGTCGCGTTCGAGGAGCGTTCGGCGAGGCGCTGCACTTCGTCCGCCACCACCGCGAAGCCGCGGCCCGCCTCGCCCGCCGATGCCGCCTGGATGGCCGCGTTCAGCGCGAGGATGTTGGTCTGTTCCGAGATGTCGTTGATCAGTTCCACGATCGAGCCGATTTCCTGCGAGGACTCGCCGAGGCGCTTGATGCGCTTCGAGGTCTCCTGGATCTGGTCGCGGATGTTGTCCATGCCCTGGATCGTCTGGCGCACGACGCCGGCGCCGTTGGTCGCGATCTGCACCGAGCGCTGCGCCACTTCCGCGGACTCGGCGGAGTTGCGCGACACCTGGTTGATGCTCGCCGCGATCTCGTTGATCCGGTCCGAGGCCGAGTTGATCTCGGTGGCCTGGTGCTCCGCGGCCTCGGCCAGGTGCATGGCGGTGGCCTGCGTTTCCTGCGCGCTGGACGCCACCTGCACCGAAGTGTCGGTGATCGTCTGCACCAGGCTGCGGAGCTGCTCGACCGCGAAGTTGATCGAGTCCGCGATCGCGCCGGTCATGTCCTCGGTCACCGTCGCCTTCACCGTCAGGTCGCCTTCCGCGAGCGAGCCCATCTCGTCCAGCAGGCGCATGATCGCCTCCTGGTTGCGGTTGTTGAGCTCCATCGTGGTCTCGTAACGCTTGCGGTTCGCGCGGTTGATGCTGACCACCACCATCAGCAGCGAGAACAGCGCCAGCGCGCCGGATACGATCGACACCCACACGCCGCCGATGATCGAGGTGTCCTTCAGCGAACCGAACGCGGTCAGCGCGCCGAACAGGGTCTCGCTGTCGGACAGCAGCTTGTCCGAGCCGGCGGCGATGGAGTCCGCCGCGGCCTGTGCGCGGAACAGGTTCTCGGAGCTGCCGAGGATCGCGTCCAGGTCCTCGCGCATCTCGTTCCACAGCGCGCTGGCCTGGTTGAGCGAGGCCACCGCGGCCGGCGCATTGACCTTCTGCGCCTCGCCGGTGCCGCCTTCGCGGAAGCCGTCCAGCACCTGGCTGAACACGCCGGCGTCGCGCGCCAGCGCGTCGCCCGCGATCTGCGCGCCGGGACCACCGGCCTGGATCTCGGCGACGCGGCGCGCCATGGTCGCCGCGAGGATGCCCTCGCGCACCGCCAGGTAGACCTGCGAGGAGGCCGACCCGCTGGCCAGCATCGCGCGCACCACCTCGTCCATCTGCGCCTGCAGCTGCGGCACCTTCTGCACGAAGCTGTTGGCGTTGCCGGCCAGGCCGGTCACCGCCTCTTCCGACGCGATCACCGCCTCGGCGCTCTTCGACAGCGGCAGCCAGGTGGTGGTCACGGTCTCGATCGGGCCGGAGACGCCCGGCTGGTCGCCGAAGCGCTCGTTGAGCAGGCGCACGTCGTCGACGATCTGCTGGCGCGTCTCGCGGAACTGGGCGAACGCCTGCGCGTCGCCGCCGACCGCGTCGCGACCCTGGTTGGCGAGCCGCTGCGAGTTCACCTGCAGGTTCGAGGCCGCGGAACTGGCACCGCCCAGGCGCTGCGCCTTGGTGATCGAGTACGCGGTGTTGGCGCCGAACACCAGCAGCGACAGGACCAGCAGTCCCAGCCAGATGTTGGTGCCGACGTTGCGGCCCTTGCCGGAGGTGTCGATTACAGTGCTCATGGTGCGGCCTCGGTCGTCGTTGCGTGCGCGGCTCAGGCCGCGGCTTGTCGGAATTCGGGGGTACGGGCCAGCTTCTGCAGGCTGAAGACGCTCCACACGTCCTCGCCCAACCGGTACATGGCCTCAATGAAATGGGCGTAGCGTCCCTGCGCGGCTTCGGCCTCCTGCAGCCGGTGCTCCTCGTGGAAGCTGCGCTGGCCGTACAGCTCGTCGATGGTGATCGCGACGTCGCCGCCGGGCTGGCGCACGATCAGCACGCGCTGGCCCTCATGCAGCACGGTGCGCTCGCCCTCGAGGAACTGCTTGAGGTCCACGATCGGCAGCAGGTTGCCGCGGATGTTGGCCACGCCGAGCATCCACGGCTGCGCGCCGGGAACCGGCGTCACCTGCGGCATCGGCAGGATCTCGGCCACCTCGTCGAAGCCGGCCGCCAGGCGCTTGCCGCCGATGCGGAAGCCGACGCCGCGCCACAGGCCGGGCGCGTCGAGCTGCTCGGGCAGGCCAGCCACGTGCACGAGGCTGCGCCGCTCGTAGTCGGCGAGGATCTCGTAGGGGCTGCGCACCCTGGCCATCACGCGCCGACGAGCTCGTTGATCCGGGCCACCAGCGCGCCTTCGTCCGGCGGCTTCACGATGTAGTCGCGCGCGCCCTGGCGCAGGCCCCAGGCGCGGTCCGTTTCCATGCTCTTGGTGCTCACGATCAGCACCGGGATGTCGCGGGTCAGGCCGTCGCGCGACAGCGCGCGGGTGGCCTGGAAGCCGTTCATGCCCGGCAGCACCACGTCCATCAGCACCAGGTCCGGCAGCTCGCGCTTGCAGACCTCGATGCCGTCCTCGGCGCTGCCCGAGGTCAGCACCTGGTGTCCGTTGCGTTCCAGCAGTTGGGTGAGCACCGCCGTGTCGGTCGGCGAGTCCTCGATCAGGAGAATGCGTGCCATGGTTGCCCTACCCCCCCGGTCAGGCGTTGACGTGCTTGCGGATCGCGTCGAGGAGTTCCTCGCGCGTGAAAGGCTTGGTGACGTACTGCTCGGAGCCCACGATGCGGCCGCGCGCCTTGTCGAACAGGCCGTCCCTGGACGACAGCATGATCACCGGCGTGGACTTGAACAGCTGGTTGTTCTTGATCAGCGCACAGGTCTGGTACCCGTCCAGGCGCGGCATCATGATGTCCACGAAGATGATCTGCGGCTGCTGGTCGGCGATCTTGGCCAGCGCCTCGAACCCGTCCGTCGCCGTGACCACGTCCGCGCCCTCCCGCTTGAGCAGCGTCTCGGCGGTGCGCCGGATCGTCTTGGAATCATCGATCACCATCACACGGAGGCCATCGAGGCTCCCGGCGCGGTTGTCGTCTGGCGTCATCTGTACTCCCCATGCGCGGCGCTCGTGAAAGCCGGCGCCACTGCGAAGCACCTATATCCCAGCCCTCGCCGGAAGTGTCAAGTTTTCGTTGTCCGGAGTGCGCCCGGCGACACGTTGCCGGGCCGGTCCGGGCGCGGGCCGCCTGCTACCATGCCAGAACCCCGTCCGGACCCGCCGCATGGTGCTCGACATCGTCGTCGTGATGGACCCGATCGGGTCCATCCACATCGCCAAGGATTCCACGTTCGCGATGCTGCTGGAGGGCGCCCGTCGCGGCCACCGGCTGCACTACGTGCGCCCGGGCGGGCTGTGCGTGCGCGACGGCGTGGCGATGGCCGGCATGGCCCCGCTGCAGGTCCGCGACGATCCGGCCGGGTGGTTCGAGCTCGGCGCCTTCACGCAGCGCGCGTTCGGCCCCGGGCAGGTGGTGCTGATGCGCAGCGACCCGCCCGTGGACAGCGAGTACATCCACGACACCCAGGTGCTGGGGATGGCCCAGGCCGCCGGCGCCCTCGTGGTCAACGATCCGCAGGGGCTGCGCGACTACAACGAGAAGCTGGCGGCGCTGCTGTTCCCGGAGTGCTGCCCGCCGACGCTGGTCAGCCGCGACCCGGCCGCGCTCAAGGCCTTCGTCGCCGAGCACGGCGAGGCGGTGCTCAAGCCGCTCGACGGCATGGGCGGGCGCTCGATCTTCCGCGCCGCCGCCGGCGACGCCAACCTCAACGTCATCCTGGAAACCCTGGTCGGCGGTGGCCGCATGGCCATGGCGCAGCGCTGGCTGCCCGAAATCTCGGAAGGCGACAAGCGCATCCTGCTGGTGGACGGCGTGCCCGTGGACTACTGCCTGGCACGGATCCCGCAGGGCGACGAGTTCCGCGGCAACCTCGCCGCCGGGGGCCGCGGCGAGGGACGGCCGCTGAGCGAGCGCGACCGCTGGATCGCCGCCCGGGTGGCGCCGGAGATGAAGGCCCGCGGCATGCTGTTCGTCGGGCTGGACGTGATCGGCGACTGGCTCACCGAGGTCAACGTCACCAGCCCCACCTGCATTCGCGAACTCGACGCGCAGTTCGGCCTCAATATCGCCGGCATGCTGTTCGACGCGATCGAGGCGCGCGCGGCGGCGCGATGAACGCTCGGGTCGTGGCTGCCCCGCGGGTCGGCGAGCGCGAGCGGCTCGGCGCGACGCTGGTGCTGTCGCTGCTGGTGCACGGGCTGCTGATCCTCGGGGTCGGCTTCGCGATCGAGTCGGCGGCGCCGGTGATGCCGACGCTGGACGTGATCCTGACCCAGTCGCGCACCGAGCTGAGCCCGGAACAGGCCGACTTCCTGGCCCAGGCCGCCAACCGCGGCGGCGGCGAGGACGAGATCGCCCGCCGGCCGCGCGAGGACCAGGTCGGCGACGCCGCCAAGGCCGAGCGCGGACTGGCACCGCGCGAGCTGCGGGCACAGGCGCCCGAGGCGCAGCCCCGGCCGCGACCGCGCGTGGTGACCAGCACCGCCGGCCGGGAGCCGGTCGCGGACGCCCGCCGCACGCAGGAGGCGCAGCCCCTGCCCCGCCCCCACGGCGAACTGCCGGTGCCGCGGGACATCGCCATGGCCCGCCTGGCCGCGGAGATCGACCGCAGCTCGCGCCTGTACGCCCGCCGGCCGACGCGCAAGTTCGTGTCCGCCAGCACCCGCGAGTACGCCTGGGCCGGCTACCTGCGCGACTGGGTGGACCGGGTCGAGCGGGTCGGCAACCTGAACTACCCGAGCGAGGCGCGGGCGCGCAGGATGGAGGGCATCGTGGTCATCAACGTCGGCGTGCGCCGCGACGGCAGCATGGAATCGGCGACCATCGTGCATTCCAGCGGCGTCCCGCTGCTGGACTCCGCCGCGCTCCGGATCGCGCGCCTGGCCGAACCGTATCCGCCGCTGCCGCGCACCGAGGAGGACCCGGACATCCTCAACATCGTCCGCACGTGGCACTTCATGCCCGGCGGGCAACTGGAAGACCGATGAAACTGCTTGCATTCGAAACCTCCACCGAAGCCTGTTCGGTGGCGCTGTGGCTGGACGGCGAGGTCCGCGAGCGGCACGAACTCGCGCCGCGACGCCACGCCGAGCTCGCCCTGCCCTGGGCCGAGGCGCTGCTCGCCGAGGCCGGGATGGCCAAGTCCGCGCTCGACGCGATCGCCGTCGGCCGCGGCCCCGGCGCCTTCACCGGCGTGCGCCTGGGCATCGCCCTGGCCCAGGGCATAGCGCTGGCGCTCGACCGGCCGGTGGTCCCGGTCTCCACCCTGCTGGCGCTGGCGGCGCCGGTCGCCGGCGACCGCGTGATCGCGGCGATCGATGCGCGCATGGGCGAGGTCTACCTCGGCGCGTTCCTGCGCGACGACGGGATGCTGGTCGGACTGCAACCGGAGGCCGTCGGCGACCCGGGCACGATCACGCTGCCCGAGGGCGACGGCTGGCACGGCGCCGGAACCGGCTTTGCCGCCGGCGACGGCGCCCTGCGCACGCGCCTGGGCGAGCGCCTGGTCGCCGCCGACGCGACCGCGCTGCCGCGGGCAGCCGACGTCGCCAGGCTCGGCGTGTCCCTGTTCGAGCGCGAAGCCGTGCCGCCGGAACGGCTGGAGCCGGCCTACCTGCGCGACAACGTCGCGCTCACCCTGGCAGAGCAGCAGGCGCGAAGAACGCCGTGATCTCGTCGAGGTCGCGGGTACGCGGGAACGGCGGCAGCGACTCGAGGAAGGTGCGGCCGTAGCTGCGGCCGGTGAGGCGCGGATCGCACAGCACCAGCACGCCGCGGTCGCGCTCGCTGCGGATCAGCCGGCCGACCCCCTGCTTGAGCGCGATCACCGCCTGCGGCAGTTGCTCGTCGCGGAACGGATTGCCGCCGGCGCGCCGCACCGCCTGCAGCCTCGCCTCGAACACGGGATCGTCCGGCGCCGCGAACGGCAGCTTGTCCACCACCACCACGCTTAGCGCCTCGCCGACCACGTCCACGCCCTCGCGGAAGCTGGCCGCGCCCAGCAGCACGCCGTTGCCGGACGCGCGGAACTGCTGCAGCAGTTGCACGCGCGGGGCGTCGCCCTGCACGAACAACGGCCACGGTCCGCCGCGCAGCAGCGCGGCCGCCTCGCGCAGCGCGCGGTGCGAGGCGAACAGCACGAATGCGCGCCCGCCCGAGGCCTCCAGCACCGGCCGCACGGCGGCGACCACGGCCGCGGTGTAGTCGCGCGACATCGGCTCCGGCAAGCGCGGCGGCAGGTAGCACAGCGCCTGCGCGTTCCAGTCGAAGGGGCTCGGTTCGAGCAGCGTCTCCGGCGCGTCCAGCCCGAGGCGCTGCGCGTAGTGCTCGAAGCGGCCCTCGACCGCCAGCGTCGCCGAGGTGAACACCCAGGCGGCGCGCGACTCCTCGCGATGCCGGCGCAAGGGTCCGGACACGTCCAGCGGCGTGCGCTGCAGGCGGAAGCCGCGGCGGGTGAGCTCGTACCAGCGCACGCTGTCGCGCTCGCCTTCGTGCGGGCCGGTGTCCGGCTCGCCTGCCACCCACCGCTCGAGCCGCCCCGCCGCGTCCACCGCCCGCGCGTGGCAGGCATCCAGCCCCGGCGAGGATTCGCGCAACGGCTGCAGCGCCGTCGCCAGCCCGGCGAGCGCCGCGGACAGCGCGTCGAAGGCCTCGGCGACGCCGGGCGCTTCCAGCGCGCGCTCGCCGGTCCCGCGCACCGGCAGCACGTCCATCGCGGCGCGCAGCGCGCGCACCGCGTGTTCCAGCGCCTGCGCCGGCGCCTGCAGCAGCGCCAGCGCCGAAGCCACGTCGCCGGCCTCGCGCAGGGTGTCGCGCGCCAGCTCGACCAGCGCGCGCGCGCCGCTGCCCTCGCCGAAGAACTGCGCCGCCAGCTCCGGCAGCTGGTGCGCCTCGTCGACCACGAAGGCCTGCGCGCCCGGCAGGATTTCGCCGAAGCCTTCCTGCCTGAGCGCCAGGTCGGCGAGCAACAGGTGGTGGTTGACCACCACCAGGTCCGCCGCCTGCGCGCGCTGTCGCGCCTGCACCACGAAGCAGTCGTCCCAGAACGGGCAGTCGCTGCCGAGGCAGTTGTCGGCGGTGCTGGTCACCAGCGGCAGCAGCGGAGAGTCCTCGGCCAGGCCTTCGACCTCGGCCATGTCGCCCATGCGCGTACGCCCCGACCAGGCCACGATGCGCTCGAACTGCGCCGCGAGCGCACGGCTGGCGAACGCGGCCTCGCCGCGCGCCTGCTCGGTGCGGTAGCGGCACAGGTAGTTGGCGCGTCCCTTGAGCAGCGCGGTCTTCAGGCCGACGCCGAGTGCGTCGCGGACGCGCGGCAGGTCGCGATGGTAGAGCTGGTCCTGGAGCGCACGCGTGCCGGTGGAGACGATCGTCTTCAGGCCCGAGAGCAGCGCCGGCACGAGGTAGGCGTAGGTCTTGCCGGTGCCGGTGCCGGCCTCGGCGAGCAGCACGCCGCGGCCTTCGAACGCCGCGGCCACCGCACCGGCGAAGCGTTGCTGCGACGGTCGCGGCACGAACGCCGGGATCGCCTCCGCCAGCGCCCCGCCCGCGCCGAGCGCGGCGACGCTGCGGTCCTGCAGTGCCGTCATCGGTTGCGCACGCCGCCGCCCGCGGCGGTCATCGCGGCGAGGGCGGCGGCGGTTCCGCCGGCGGCGGGGGCGGCACCCGCCGCGCGGGGTCGAGCTCGCGTCCGCGCCCGCCGCCGAAGAGACGCTCCCAGAACCCCGGTTCGTCGGCCTCGTCCGCGGGCGCACCCTGGTCGTAGTAGGGATCGGACTCGTAGCGATAGCAGGGCTGGTACGGCAGCGTGAATCCGGCCACGAAGGCGAAGCGGCGCGCGCCCGGGCAGTCCGGATCGGTGCCGTGCGAGCCTTCGACCCACTCCCAGTCGAGGCCGTCGTCGCTCACCTGCAGCGGGGCGCTCGGCAGCCGCGCGAAGATGGACGACCACACGCGCATGGCGCCGGTGGCGCCGTACAGGCCGGTCGGCTCGTTCTGGTCGTTGCCGACCCAGACCACCGCCAGGTGGTCCCCGGTCCAGCCGGCGAACCAGCTGTCGCGGCTGTCGTTGCTGGTGCCGGTCTTGCCGGCGGCATTGAGGTGGCCGAGGCCATCGGCGACCAGCCGGCGCCCGGTGCCGTTGGTGACCGCGTGCTGCAACGCGATCGTGACCAGCCGCGCGGCGATCGCGTCGCCCTCCTGGGCGGGCGCCGGCGTGGTGTCGTAGCGCTTGACCACCTTGCCGTCCTGGTCGATCACCCCGCGCACTGCATGCAGCGGCTGGACCTCGCCGCCCGAGGCGAGGAACTGGTAGAGCTGGGCCATGGCGTAGGGGCTCTGGTCCAGCGCGCCCAGGATCAGCGACGGGTTCGCCTTCGCATCGACCCCGGACAGCGTGCGCAGCAGGTCGGCCACGCGCTCGGGCCCGACCTCCATGCCCAGCCGCACCGTGGCCTGGTTGTAGGAATGGGCCAGCGCGTCCATCAGGCGCACGCTGCCGTGGCTCCTGCCGTCGGAGTTGCCGGGCGTCCAGCGCTTGCCGGTGTCCAGGGTCACGGTGACCGGGCTGTCGTCGAGCCAGCTCGCCAGCGACCAGCGGCCCGGCTGCGCCAGCGCCAGCAGGTAGACGAAGGGCTTGATCACCGAACCCACCGGGCGCCGCGCCTCGATCGCGCGGTTGAAGCCGTGGCGCGCGAACTCGCGGCTGCCCACCACCGCCCGCACGGCACCGTCGTGGACGTCGGTCACCACCAGCCCGGCCTGCAGCGGCGGTCTTTTCTCGGTGTCCAGGGCTTTGAGGGTGCCGGCGACCGCGCCTTCGGCGTAGGCCTGCGCCGAGGGCGACATCGCCGTCATCACGCTCAGGCCGGCGCCCTGCAGGGCACCGGCGGGATAGTCGCGCGCGAGCTGGCGCCGGACCAGGTCGACGTAGGCCGGGAAACGGTTGGCCGAGGTACTGCCCGGGGCATCGGTGATGCCGAGCGGGGCCGCCTTGGCCTGTTCCAGTTCCTCGGCCGAGATCAGCCCGGTCTCGTGGAACTTCTCCAGCGCGAAGTTGCGGCGGCCGGTGGCGGCCTCCGGGTTGCGCCGCGGGTCGTAGGCCGACGGCCCCTTCACCATGCCGATCAGCAGCGCGATCTGCGCCGTGTTGAGGTCGCGCAGGTCGCGGCCGAACCAGTACTCGGCGCCCGCGGCCATGCCGCGGATCTCCTGGTTGCCGCGCTGGCCCAGGTAGACCTGGTTCATGTAGGTCTCGAGGATCGTGCGCTTGTCGTAGTGCGACTCGATCAGCAGCGCGTACAGGATCTCGTTGAACTTGCGGGTCGCGGTCTGTTCCTGGCCGATCCCGAGCAGGCCGCTGCGCGCCAGCTGCTGGGTCAGCGTGCTGCCGCCCTGCAGCGTCTCGCCGCCCGACTTCACGGTGACGAACAGCGCGCGCGCCATGCCGCTGAGGTCGATGCCGTGGTGGTCCGCGAAGTCGCGGTCCTCGACCGCCTGCAGGCCGGTGACGAGCAGTTCCGGGACGTCGTCGATCTGCACCAGGCGGCGCTCTTCCTGCTTCTGCCCGTACAGGGTCGCGATGCGCGCGGGATCGAGCACCGCCGAACGGATCGCCTGGTCGCGGGCGAGGTCGCGCAGCTCGGCGACCTTGCCGCCGGCGATGACCACCTGGATGCGGCTGGGCCCCACCTTGCCGCCGACGTCCTGGAACCCGCGGCTGGCGATGCGCCAGCGCCGGCCCTCGTGCTGGTAGGTGCCGGGGCGGACGCCGGCGCCGTCGTCGCGGTAGGAGGCGGCGTCCAGCTCGGTCTTGAGCGTGGCCGCGTCCAGGGCCATGCCCGGGACCAGGGTCAGCGGCCGCGCGTAGACGCGGGTCGGCAGTTGCCACTGCAATTGGCCGAAACGCTCCACCACCTGGTGGTTCAGGTAGATCGTGTAGGGGATCAGGAAGCCCAGTACCAGCGCCGCCGCCACCAGGCCCCAGGTCAACAGGCGCCTGCGCCAGTCGCCGCGCCGTTCGCCTGTGTTCTGCCTGCGGGGCCTGCGGGTGTCGTCTTCGATGCGCGGCATGTTCTTGTGGGGGTCCTGCCTGCGCGGCAGGCGTGCGGATGCGACAATGGCACGGCGTGCCGGAAGCGCCGAGTCTAGCGCAGCCGACTCCGGACGCCGGGCAGGCGCCCGCCCTCAGTCAGCCGGAGTTGCGTTGCGAATGTCGTGGTGGTCACTGGCCGATGCGCGGTTCCTGCTAGAGCGCGCGCTCGGCCTCGCCCGTCGCGGCGCGATGAGCCTGCGCAGCCGTGGCCTGGGCGCGAGCCTGCAACGCGCGCGCCAGGCCCTGCGCCCGCCGCCGCGGGAGTTCACGCCGGCGCTGCGCTTCCCCGGGGGCGACGCCGCGCCCGCCGCCGTGCCCGCCTCGGGCGCGCCCCGCGCCAGCCTGGTCATCCCGGTGCACGGCCAGCTCGCGCACACCCTCGGTTGCCTGCGCGCGCTCGCGGCCTGGCCGCCGGCGATCCCGGTCGAGGTGATCGTCGTGGACGACGCATCCACCGACGACACCCCGCGCGTGCTGCCGGGGATCGCCGGCCTGCGCTACCACCGCCGCGCCGCCAACGGCGGCTTCATCGCCGCCTGCAACGACGGTGCCGCGCTCGCCACCGGCGACTTCCTGGTCTTCCTCAACAACGACACCGTGCCGCAGCCGGGTTGGCTGGAGGCGCTGCTGGACACCTTCGACCGGGAACCGGGCACCGGCCTGGCCGGCGCGCAGCTGCTGTACCCGGACGGGCGCCTGCAGGAAGCCGGCGGCGTGGTGTTCGCCGACGGCAGCGCGTGGAACTACGGTCGCTTCGCCTCGCCCGCGGATCCGCGCCACGCGTACCTGCGCGACGCGGACTATGTGTCCGCCGCGGCGGTCGCGATCCCGCGCGTGCTGTTCCGGGAACTCGGCGGCTTCGACCCGCGCTACGCCCCCGCCTACTACGAGGACACCGACCTCGCCTTCCAGGTGCGCGCCGCCGGCAGGCGCGTCGTGTACCAGCCGGCCGCGCGCGTGGTCCACGACGAGGGCACGACCGCGGGCACCGATACCGGCAGCGGCACCAAGGCCTTCCAGGTGCGCAACAAGGCGACGTTCGCGGCGCGATGGCAGGACGCGCTCGCGACCGCGCTGCCCGCCGGCACCGTGCCGACGCCCGCGCTGGTCAACCGCGACCGCCGGCAGGTGCTGGTCATCGACGCGCTCACCCCGCAGCCGGACCACGATTCCGGCTCGCTGCGGCTGGTGAACCTGATGCGCCTGCTGCGCGAGGAAGGCGCGCACGTGGTGTTCCTGCCCGCGAACCGCGAGCACGCGGGGCAGTACACGGAGGCCCTGCAGCGGGCCGGGGTGGAAGCGTGGTACGCGCCGTTCGCGCAGCGCGCACCGGGGTGGCTGCGCGAGCACGGCCGCCGCTTCCACAGCGTGCTCGCCTGCCGCCATTACGTCGCGCGCGAGTTCATCCCGCTGCTGCGTCGGCACGCGCCGCAGGCGCGGGTCGTGTTCGACACCATCGACCTGCACTACCTGCGCGAACGGCGCGCGGCCGAGCTCGCCGGCGACCCCGCGCGCCTGCGCAGCGCGACGCGCACGCGCGCGCTGGAACTGGACGCGATCGCGCGCGCCGACACCACGCTAGTGGTGAGCGAGGCCGAGCGGGAACTGCTTTCACGCGACGCGCCGCGCGCGAACGTCGAGGTGCTCACCAACCTGCACGAGGTCGCCGGACCCGGCCTGCCCTACGAGGCGCGCCGGGACCTGGTGTTCGTCGGCGGGTTCCGCCATCCCCCGAACGTGGACGCGGTGACCTGGTTCGTGGAGGAGGTGTTCCCCCGGGTGCGCGAACGCCTGCCGACGGTGCGCTTCCACTGCATCGGCAGCAACGTGGTCGCCGCGGTGCAGGCGCTGGCGGCGGTGCCGGGCGTGGTGGTGCACGGCCACGTGCCCGACATCACCCCGTTCATGGACGGCTGCAGGATCGCGCTCGCGCCGCTGCGCTACGGCGCCGGGGTCAAGGGCAAGGTCAACCTGAGCATGGCCCACGGGCAGCCGGTGGTCGCGACCCATGCCGCCGTGGAAGGCATGCACCTGCGCGACGGCGAGGACGTGCTGGTGGCCGCCGACGCCACCGCCTTCGCCGACGCGGTCGTGCGCCTGTACGAGGACCGTGAGCTGTGGCAGCGCCTGGCGCAGGGCGGCATGGACAACGTCGCCCGCCACTTCTCGCTCGATGCCGCGCGCGACACCGTGCGCCGCGTCCTCCTGTAGGAGCGCCGCTCCTACAGGCGCCGCGGTCCCCGTCGCCCGAACGGTGGCTGCCCGCGCCAGTGGCGGATCAGCAGCCAGCCGAACAGCATGCCGCCCAGGTGCGCGAAGTGCGCCACGCCCGGCTGCCAGCCGGTGAATCCCAGCAGCAGTTCGATCGCGCCGTACACGATCACCAGCGTGCGCGCCGTCATCGGGATCGGCGGGAACAGCAGCATGACCCGGTGGTGCGGGAACAGCATGCCGTAGGCCAGCAACAGCCCGAACACGCCGCCGGAGGCGCCGACGGTCGGATACGGCAGGCCGCCCTGGTGCGCCGCCCACGAGGCCACCACCAGCTGGCACAGGCCGGCGCCGGCCACGCACGCGAAGTAGTAGGTCAGGAAGCGGCGGTTGCCCCAGGTGTATTCCAGCGGCGCGCCGAACATCAGCAGCGCCAGCATGTTGAAACCGACATGCGGGAAGCTGCCGTGCAGGAACGAATAGGTGACCAGCTGCCACGGCATGAACTGCGGGATCTGGGAGAACGGCCCGGCGTCCACCAGCGGCCACAGCATGAAGCCGTAGAACGCCGGGTTGCCGAGCAGCAGCTGCAGCACGAACACGACGCCGTTGGCGACCAGCAGCGCCTTGGTGACCGGGGGGAGGTTCGAGAACATGCGGCCATGATACCGGCCGCGCCGCAATGTCCCGTCAGCGCAGGCCCCAGAGCTCGGCATCGAGGTCGAGTTCGCGCCGCGGCATGCGGACCCGGCCCTTCTCGACCCGCACGCCCTCGGCCCGCAGCCGCCGGGACTGTTCCAGGTGTCCTTCCGAGCCTTCCGGGAAGGCGATGCGGCCATCCGAGCGCAGCACGCGGTGCCAGGGCAGGTCGGGGTCCGTGTTCGAGCCCAGCACCCGGGCAGCGAGCCGCGCCCGGCCCGGGAGCCCCGCGCGCCGCGCGACCTCGCCATAACCGGCGACCTGCCCGCGCGGGATCGCGCGCACGGCGGCAAGGATGCGTTCGGCCGATGTCCGCGTGTCGCGCGCCATGGCCACAGGATACGGCGGACGCGCGCGCCGGGCCGGCTCAGGCCCAGCCGGCGAACTCGAACAGCCGATAGATCCCGTAGGCGGCGCCGCCGGCCGCGGGGATGGTGAGGATCCAGGCCCAGATGATGCGTTCGATCACCGTCATCTTCAGCGCGCGCGGGTTCTTGGCGAAGCCCACGCCCATGATCGCGGTGGAGATGCTGTGCGTGGTCGAGACCGGCATGCCGAAGTGCGCCGCGGTCACCAGGATGGTGGCCGAGGCCGATTCCGCGGCGAAGCCGTCGATCGGGTGCAGCTTCACCATCTTGTGGCCGAGCGTCTTGATGATGCGCCAGCCGCCGGCCGCGGTGCCGGCCGCCATCACCAGCGCGCAGGTGGCGATGATCCAGCTGTCGATGTCGCTCTCGCCGCCGTCCGGGTGCAGGAAATCGAGCCACGCGGGCACGTTGTCGAGCGCGCCGTTGGCCTGCGCGGCGAAGATCGTGAGCGCGATGATGCCCATCGTCTTCTGCGCGTCGTTTGTGCCGTGCGCGTAACCCATGTAGGCGGCCGAGACGAGCTGTGCCTTGCCGAAGAAGGCGTTGACCCAACGCGGGCGCGCGAGCCGCGACAGCACGGTCCCGGACCGCGACACCAGCGCGATCAGGCCGTAGAGCACCGCCAGCAGGACCACGCCCAGGGTGAAGCCGGCGATCGGCGAGCTGATCATGGGCACCAGCACCTTCCACAGCAGGCCGCCGTTCTTGGTCCAGCCGCCCAGGTCCTGCGACCAGATCAGCGAGTTCCAGTCGTTGTGCGCGGCCGAGAGCGCGGCGCCGCACAGGCCGCCGATCAGCGCGTGCGAGGACGAGGACGGCAGGCCCAGCCACCAGGTGATCAGGTTCCAGGTGATGCCGCCCGCCAGCGCGCACAGCAGCACCTGCGCGGTGACGTTCACCACCTCGGTGTCCACCAGCCCGGAGGCGATGGTCTTGGCCACCGCGGTGCCCATGAAGGCCCCGATGAGGTTCATGGTCGCGGCCAGCATCACCGCGTGCCCCGGCGACAGCACCTTGGTCGCCACCACCGTGGCGATCGAGTTCGCGGTGTCGTGGAAACCGTTGATGAACTCGAACACCAGGGCGGCGAACACCACCACCAGGGTCAGGGCCAGCATCGCATCCATACGGCGCGGCCTAGCTGTTCTTCAGCGCGATTTCGTAGGCGACCACGCCGGCCTCGCGGCAGCGGTCGATCGCCTTCTCGAGGATCTCGAAGAACTCCTTGAGCAGGAACATCTCCTTGGCGTCGAGGTCCCCGGAATAGATGTCGCGGTACAGCTCCAGGATCAGGCGGTCGGCTTCGTTCTCGATGACCCGCAGCTTGTCGTTGAGCGGCTTCATCGTGTCCATGCGCAGGCGCGGCAGCTCGCGGATCATCTCCACCACCACGCCGGCTGCCTTCTCCAGCATGGCCGCGCGCGGCGCGAAGTCCACGCCCTCCAGGTGGTGCTGGGCCAGCACGTAGCGGTCGGCGAAGCGCTCGATCTGCTTGGGGATCTTGTACAGGGCCGAGCCCAGTGCCTCGATGTCCTCGCGCTCGATCGGGGTGATGAAGCTGTCCACCAGGGCCTGGCTGATCTGGTTGGAGGCGACCCGCTCGCGCTCGCGCGCCAGCTTGAAGGCGTCCAGGGCGTGGACCTGGTCGCTCTTGCGCATCATTTCGTGCAGGGCCCTGGCGGCGTCGAGGGCGGCCTCGGCCTGTTCGTTCAGGAGGCCGTAGAACTGCTTGCCCTGGCCGAAAATCGTCTGCAGCGAGAACATGGGGCGCGCTTCCGTGTCGTAAACGTGGCGATGATATGACCGGTTTGTGACGGTTTCGTGTCAGCGGCGGCTGCTATCATCCGGCCGCGGGTCCGGCCCGCCCTGGACCCCCAAGCGTGCTGCAGCTCCTCATCGTCTTCGCCCTCATCGTCCTCAACGCCTTCTTCGCGCTGTCGGAGATGGCGGTGATGACCTCGCGCAAGAGCCGCCTGAGGCAGATGGCCGAGCACAGCGCCGGCGCGCGCAAGGCGCTGCAGCTGGCCGAACAGCCCGATAACCTGCTGTCCACGGTGCAGATCGGCATCACCCTGATCGGCGTGCTGACCGGCCTGGTCGGCGGCGAGGCCATCGGCCAGGCCATCGGCGCCTGGCTGGAGGGGGTCTGGCCCAACGCCCGCGACTACGCCGCCGGCATCGGCATCGGCACCGCGGTCGGGCTGATCACCGCGGCGCAGGTGATCTTCGGCGAACTGATCCCCAAGCGCCTGGCCCTGACCGACGCCGAGCGGATCGCCTGCAAGGTGGCGCTGCCGCTGGACTGGCTGTCGCGGATGGCGAAGCCGGCGGTGCTGGGGCTGGGCGCGATCAACCGCGCGGTGCTGCGCCTGCTCGGGATCCGCGACGACGCCCGCAACGCCATCACCGAGGAGGAGATCCGGCTGCTGGTGAGCGAGAGCCACGAACAGGGCGTGATCGACGCCGACGAGCGCAACATGATGCAGCGGGTCATGCGCCTGGGCGACCGCACCGTGGACAGCCTGATGACGCCGCGCACGCGCATCGCCTGGCTGGACGCGGCCGCCGACTTCGAGGAGAACCTGGCGGTGATGCGCGAGACGCCCTACTCGCGCTACCCGGTGTACCGCAACGACGACTCCGAGGTGCTCGGCGTGCTCGAGGTGAAGTCGCTGCTCGAGCGCCTGGACCAGCGCGAGCCGGAACTGTTCCGGGAGCTGCGGCCGGCGGTGTTCGTGTCCGAATCCACGCACGCGCTCAAGCTGCTGGAGATCTTCCGCGAGGAGCAGCAGTCGCTGGCGCTGGTGGTGGACGAGTACGGCGACGTCAGCGGCATGGTCACGCTCAACGACCTGATGGGCGCGGTGATCGGCCGGGTGCAGTCCGGCGAAGGCCACGATGCCGAAGCGCTGGTGGTGGAGCGCGAGGACGGGTCGCTGCTGGTGGACGGCTCGCTGCCGGTGGACGACCTGCGCGAGCTGCTGGGCGGCGGCCTGCTGCCCGGCGAGGACGAGCACGACTACCACACCGCCGCGGGCATGACGATCGCCTGGTTCGGGCGCATCCCGCACCCGGCCGAGCACTTCGAATGGAACGGCTGGTGCGTCGAGGTGGTGGACCTCGACGGGCCGCGCATCGACAAGCTGCTGCTGCGCCGCGCGGCCGCCATCGCGGCGCCCGGCGATGCCGGCGGCCATGCCTGAGCGCGGCCTGCGCCGGCTGCTGGACGGATTCCGCCCAGGGGACCCGGCCGAGCTGCTGACCCTCGAGCTCCTGGTCGGCGGGCTGGGCCGGCGCGCGTTCGGGATGCTGCTGTTCGTCGCGATCCTGCCGGCCTTCATCCCGATCCCGGTCGGCGGCGCGGTCAGCGGCCCGCTGGTGATCCTGATCGGACTGCAGCTGTTGGCCGGCCGGCGCCGCCCGTGGCTGCCGCGGTTCATTGCGCGGCGCGGCCCGCACCGGCGCACCCTGGTGCGCTTCGACGACCGCATCTCGCCCTGGCTGGCACGGCTCGAGCGTGTGGTGCGTCCGCGCATGGGCCGGGTGCTGCTGCACCCGCTGGCCACCGTGTTCACCGGGCTGCTGCTGATCTTCCTGGGCCTGCTGCTGTCGCTGCCGATCCCGCTGACCAACTACCTGTTCGGCGCGCTGCTGCTGCTGTTCGCGCTGGCGATGCTCGAGCGCGACGGCGCGTTGATGCTGGTGGCGTGGGCCTTCGGGGGAATCACGGTCGCCGTGTTCGGCGTCCTGAGCGGCGAGTTCGCGGCCATCGCGGCCCGCGGCATCGACCTGGTGGTGTGACAAGAAAAACCCGGCCACGGGGGCCGGGTGTTTCCAAAGGCGAAGTGCCAAGAACAGGTCTACCCAACTGCCCGCCGTAGCGGCGCGCTTCCATGCTTCTTGTTGTCCAGGCGCTTCATTCCATGGCGCCTGTGGGTACCTTCGGCGAGACCCCCGCACCGACGGCGCGCCGCCCGTGCGATTGGGCACAACATGACGACACCTGCACCTTACTTCGCGGTTTTTCGCGGTGTCAAACGGAAGTTCGCGTGTAAACGATTACCCGGAACCGGCCCGGATCACCAGCACTCCTCGACGCTGGCCGTGCCGCTCTCGGTCTTGACTCCCAGGTTGTCCAGGGTGAGCGTGCCGCAGCGGGTGTCCGCGGAGAGCTGCGCGTTGATCGGCGTGGCCTGCAGCGTGTAGCTGTCCGCGTCGGGGGCGCCGCTGAAGCCGAAGTTGTAATACTCCGACTGTTCGGCGGCGCAGCCGAGCGCGGGGAAGGCGCCGACTGCGTAGGTCATGTTGATCGTGTAGGAGCGCTCCATGAACTGCGCCGCTTCCATCAGGCAGGCCGCGGCGGAGCCGCGACGCGTCTTGACCGCCGAGGAGCGGTAGCTGGTGACCGCAATGGCGGTAACGATGGCCAGGGTCGCGATCACGATCATCAGTTCGATGAGGGTGAACCCCGACTGCCGGCCCGTGCTGCGCGGCTGGATGGTCCTTGCCATGGTCAGTCCTCCACGATCTCGCGCCAGGACACTCGGCGAGCGCCGACGCCCTGCGGGTTGATGGTCACCGAGGCGATCTGGCCGGTCGAACCGCCCACCACCAGCAGCTTGTCGATGATCGTCGGCCGGGTCGGCATGCCCACGCCCGGGTCGTAGGAACCAGCCGCGACCTGGACTTCCTTGCCGTCGACGATCACGGTGACCAGGTCCTTGGTGTCCACCTTGCCGTCGCCGTTGGTGTCGAAGAACGGTTCCTTGGCGCTGGTGCCGGTGAATGCATCCAGTGCGTTGATGTAGCCCGTGCCGCCGGCGTCGCAGGTGCTCTGGCCCTGCGGCGGGATGATGCTGGACGCGATCAACACCGTTCCCAGCACCCGCAGGCCGCTGACGATGCGCTCGCCCTTGGTCGGATCGTCGAAGTCGACGAACCAGCCCTTCTTGCCGTCCTCCAGCGGGCTCTTGTTGGGCGTGAAGGCCCGGACCTTCTTGTCCGTGCTGACATAGATGATGTCGCGCCGGGCGAGGTCGCCGTTCTGGGTCGGGGAAGTCCGCCCCTTCACTTCGCCGTCGTCGATGATGCCGTACAGGCTCTGCACCTCGACGGTGGTCAGGTCGCCCTCGCTGATGAAGCGGCCGGTGCCGGCGAATACCCACACGTCGCGGGTGTCCGGATTGCGGGCCAGCGCGAGGCCGGCGGTGATCGGCTGCGGCGTGTTGGCGTCGTCGCGCGCCTGGAACATGGGCTTGCCCGAGTTGGCCACCTTCCAGTCGCCGCTGCTCGAACCGGACAGGTCGAACTTCCACAGGTTGCCCTTCAGGTCGCCGGCGTAGATGTAGTCCACGCGCCCGTCGCCGTTGTCGTCCCAGCCGCGCGGCGCGAACAGGCCGTTGGCCCCGGCCGCCCCGGCCTCGATCTCGGCGATCTCGGCGCCGGTCGCCAGGTTCAGGATGAACAGCGTGGCGCTTCCGTCGGGGCTGTTGATGCCATTGCCGACCACCACCGCCTTGGTCTTGGCGGCGTCGTTCAGCGTGACGATCAGCGGCTCGCCCAGGACCATGCCCATGTCGTTGTCGTTGCGGA
This sequence comes from Cognatiluteimonas lumbrici, assembly GCF_006476065.1. Taxonomy (GTDB): domain Bacteria; phylum Pseudomonadota; class Gammaproteobacteria; order Xanthomonadales; family Xanthomonadaceae; genus Cognatiluteimonas; species Cognatiluteimonas lumbrici. The sequence continues at coordinate 2,241,940 of NZ_ML636798.1, read as the reverse complement.
ACTCCCACAGCACCTTGCTGGCATCGAAGTTCTTGGGGTCCGTCACGTCCAGGCCGAACACGCCGCGGCCGCCGCGGCCGAGCGAGCCCACCAGGTAGTTCTTGCCCGGGGTCTGCGACTTGGCCGACACCGTGATCGGGCCGTCCACGAAGTACTTGTGGGTGTAGTACGGGTCGCTGAGCGTCGCGAGGTCGGACAGGCTGATCCCGCCGGGCACGTAGGCGAACAGTTCGGCACCGCTGGCCGCGTCGAAGGCGTGCAGCATGCCGTCGTTGGCGCCGACGAAGATCGTCCCGCTGTCGGTCACGTAGATCGGGGACGAGTTGACGATGTCCCCCAGGACCGTGCTGCGGTTGCGCAGCACGCCGTCCTTCTTGGCCAGCTCCTTCGACTGGTCGCCGGCGATGTAGGCCGCGTTGGCCGCGCCCGAAACACCCGAGAAGGGGCGTTCGCTCACGTCCAGCGCGCTCACCTGCGCGCTGGTCGGGAAGCTGGCGCCGCCGGTGCCGTTCCAGGTCAGGACCTTGCGCTTGCCGTAGGCGGGGATGCCGGTCGAGGCGATCCAGGCCGGGGTCGTCTCGACGCCGGCGCTGGTGGCCCTGTAGGACGCGAGTTCGCCGATCCAGCTGCCGGAGGTGTACTTGGCCTGGTAGACGCGGGTGTCGGTATTGAACGAGGTGCTGTTGGCGGTGACGTTGGAGGCCGAGCCGGGGCGCTTGGCGATCGTCGTCAACGCCTCGAGCAGGCCGCGCACGAACTTCTCGGGGTTGGTCGCCGCCACGAACGTGCCGCGGCTGTTGACGGCCGCGTGCAACAGGTCGTCGATGCGGTCCGAATCCTCCTTGTCGGTCGGATCCGGCCACTTGACGGTGCCGTCCTCGAAATCCTTCAGCGGCGTGTCCGGGTCGATGCTGCCCTGCAGGCCGATGGAGATGCCGAACGTGACCATGTGTTGCCAGAACGCCGGGTCCTCGGCCGAGGTCGGGACGTCGTTCTCCAGGTCGGTGCGCAGGTCCCGCTTCCAGTAGTGCATCGCGATGTCGGCGAGGGTGCTGGAATGGCTGTCCTTGTACGGCAGCTTGGGTTCGTAGCGGTAACGATCGCGGTTGCCCGCCGCATCGGCTGGCGTGTAGATCCAGCTCCCGTACTCGTTGTCGACGTTGCCGAGGTTGTCCGACGTCGACTTGTTGTTCCAGTAGCCGTCGGTGGTCAGGATCGAGAAGTTCAGCCGGCAGCTCACCACGGAATCGCCCTCCGACTTCCACGGCGCGTCCGACTCGAAGTAGTTGCCGGCGCGCCGCAACGCGCTGTGCAGCGGCGTGCCGTTGTAGCCCTGCGCCGCGTGCAGGAAGTCGAACCAGACCTGCCGGTTCTGGCTGCCCTTCTCGAACAGGCCGCCGTTGACGTTGGTCGGGATCGGGTGCACCGGCCCGCCCGACAGGTCGGGGCCATTGGTCTTGACCCCGCGGTCGCGGTTCCAGATGGTGTCGAAGCCGATCCGGTAGTTGTCGCCGAGCTGGCTGAAGGCCTCGCTCGCCGCCGCCTTGGCGGTCTTCATGCGGGTCCGGTGGTAGGAGTACCAGATGGCGTAGTTCTTGCGCTCGGCGGCCGCGTCGCGCCCGGTCGGGGTGGCGGCGGTCGTCTTTTGCTGGATGCCCTGCACCAGCAGGGTCACGTTGCGGTAGTCGCTGCGACGGTAGACCGTGACCTGGTACGTGCCGGACGGGTTGTTGATCTGGCAGCGGGTGTTGTTGCTGCAGATCTCGACCCATTGCCCCCGCCAGTTGCGCTCGTAGACCTCGATGTCGGGGTTGCCGGTGCCGTCCATGACCTCCGCCACGAGGGTCTGGGTGCCCGAAGGCACGGTCACCTCGTACTCGTGGATGCGCCGGCTGTTGCCGGTGTTGGTCAGGCCGGTCTTCTTCAGCAACTCGGTGACGGAGGTTTCCAGCCGCACCACGGACAGGTCGGTCCGGATCTCGTAGCGGTCGAACTGGTTGGGATCGTCGAGGTCGGTGGCGCCGGCCTTCGGAACGAAGAACAGCTGGGTGCCGCCACAGACACGGATGTTGCTGCCGTTCTCGTCCACGTACTCGCAGCTGTTGCCCTTCGACAGGTCGATGGTGTCGCCGGCGGCGTGGTTCAGGCTCGGGTAGACGGCGGTGTAGCTGTCGCCGCCGGTCATCCGGGTTCCGTCGGCCTTCCTCCAGGTCTCGTAGTCGGTGTTCGGGTTGTAGTAGAGCGTGTTGTGGACGTACGAACGGTCGTAGATCGTGTCGTTCATGTCCCGGTCGTACTTGTCGCGGGGCATGGTCTGGAACACCATGGACCCGGAGTCGTCCAGGATGAACATGATGTTGGGCGCCGGGTAAGGCGTACCCGACTGCAGCGGCACGGCGGGAATCAGCACGTCGTTCGTGGCTGCCCCGGCAGGGCCCGCCGCCAGCGTGGCCAGGCAGGCGAGCAGCATCACGCGGAAGCGGGAACCGCCCGCTGCCCAACGCGCCGCACGCCGATCGAGCTTCCGCTTGTTCCGGGTATCCATCACAGGCTCCAATCAGGGGACCGCATAGATCGATTGCAGCGTCACCGATGCACGGCCTGCCTGGTCCGGCGTGCGTACCGTGATCCGGTAGCGGCTGCTGAGGATGGTGCAGTTGGCTTCCAGCGACACGTCGCCGCCGGTGGTGCAGGTCTTGTCGTCCTGCACCGCGTCGTCGAGCAACTCGATGATGTAGCGTGGCTTGGCCGCGAGGTCGCCGACCTCGACATCGGCCTCCGCCCAGTTGCCGGAGCCATCGTCCCAGAACCCGGGATTGTTCCAGCGCTGGCGCTCGTCGGCGTCGGTCGGGTCGGGGCGCGCGCAGATTCCGTCGTCGCAGCCACTGCCGGGAAGCGGCGGCTTGGCCCGCGCCGCTTCCTCGGCTTCGCGCATGGCCGCTTCGGCGGCCTGGAACGCCAGGCTGCGATCGTACTGGGCGTTGCTCATGCGCTCTTCCATCAGCGTGCCGCTGAGGCTGGCGATGGCGAGGACCGTCATGACCAGGAGCAGGATCAGCACCACCGCCAGCACGACGCCGCGCTGCCCGGCCGGTGCCTGGAAAGAGCCTTGCCGTTTCATCCCGAGCGCCCCCTCAATGCAACGGTGTGGACCAGGGTGCGGGCCAGCGTCTCGCCGCTGGGCCCGATCCGGTCGTCTCCCTCGAGCGTCAGTTCGACGCGCACCGCCATCACCGGATTCCCTTCGTCGGCCCAGTTGGCGATCGTCGAGGCGTCCACGTAGTCGGCGGCCCCTGCCACCAGGTACCCGACCTGCATGTCGGTGACGCCGGGCGCGACCTCGTCGATGGAGGTTTGCAGCGTTCCGGCGTTGTTGACGAGCGACGCGCGGAACAGGGACCGGCCGTCGGCGACGCCGTCGCCATCGGTGTCGCGCCCGTTGGCCCCGATGTACCAGCGGCTGGCGCCGACGCGGGACACCACCGCACCCGCATCGTAGGCGATCGCGGTGTTGTTGCGGGCCAGGAACGGGTTGTTGTTGTCGGTGGCGCCGGCACCCTGGCTGAGGTCGATCTTGGTGGGCGCCACGCCCGTGACCCGGAAGATCGTGGCGTTGTTGAAGTTGCAGATCACCAGCAGGTCGCCGTCGGCGACGCCGGTGGAGGAACTGACGGTGATCTCGTCGGTCCCCGGCGAGCCCAGGCCCAGGGTGAGGATTGCGTTGTCCGCGGTGATCGGCACCGCCCCCTTGAGCTCGATCGCGTCGGTCCCCGCGATGCGATCGCCGGCCGTGGTTCCGAACGCCGCGTCGGCGAAGGCCGTGGCGCCACCGTAGCCGAGCAGCCCGGGGCTTGCGTCGGTTGCCGTGGGCGTCGCCTCCGTCCCGTGCAGGTCGCCCCAGTTGCTCCACCAGTTGTCGTCCATGTCCACGAGGTTGTTGAACACCGGGATACTGCTGTCGCAGGGATTGCTTCCCGCCGCGCGCAGCTCGCGGTTCATGAGCTCGAATGCGATGCGGGCGCTTTCCTGCACGCGACTGAGGTCCTCTGTCGCGTTGAAGGTCTGGCGGTTGGTGAGCACCAGGGTCAGCGCGCTGCCGGTGACGATGAGCCCCAGCACCAGGGCCACCATCAGTTCGATCAGGCTCAGGCCGAGCGCTTGCCGCCTGGCCGGTGCACGCATGGCCCGCCTCATAGCCGCGTCCTCGTGACCAGCTCCTGCTCGGCGTCCCCGCCGGTGCCGCGTGCATCGTTCCACCGCAGCGCGACGATGCATTCGTCGTCGCCGCAGCGGATCGCCGTGCAGGCGGACTCGCCCAACATGGCCTTGACCGAGCCGTCCTCGCCGGGCGCGCCGACCCACTGGCGGCGGTCGTTCGCCGACAGGTCGCCCGGGTCCGGCCGGCCGCAGGCCCAGGCCGTGACGTTGCCGGCGGCGTCGATGTTGCCCATGTTGTAGCCGCCGATCATCGCCACGTCGCGATTGGCGCGCATGGCATCCAAGATGGCGTAGGTCTTCATCACCGCCTGGCTGCGCTCCAGCGAACTCTGGCTGTTGCGCAGCGCCGTGGCCTGCAACGCGGCGATGGCCAGCATGCCGAAGGCAAGCAGCGCGACCGCGACCATGACCTCGACCAGGCCGATGCCGCGCGCATGACGGGGTGCATGAACTCTCATCACGGGTTCCCCGGCGCCGCGCAGGCACCGCCTCCATCGAAGTTGGTGATCGCGACGCGGCTGCCGGAGGCGATGCCGACGTCGCGCGCGTTCGCGGCCGGCCGCGTGGTGGCGATGCACAGCCGCACCACCGCGTCGAGCAGGCCGGTGCCGGGGCCGCCGCCGCCGGGTTCGTCGCGGGCGAGTCCGTCCGGCCTGAAGATGATCGGCTTGCCGGGCACCAGCCCGCCCAGCGCCGGGTTGGCCGACACGACGACGCCCGCGCCGAGCGTGGACACCCGGATCAGGGTATCCCCCGCCTTGTCGAAGTCGCCGTCGCCGTTGGCGTCCACGAACGCGATCCAGCCGTCCACGTTGGCGTTCGAGCAGGTCGCGTCGACGCCCGAGTTGGTCTTGGTGCTGAAACACACGCCGGCGCGCTGGCCCCGGCGGATGGCCTCCATCCGCGCCGCCTGCAGGCTCGCCATCAGTTCGTTGGCGCCAGCGGCCAGCTTGTTGCCGTTGACCACCGACTGGAAGCTGGGCACGGCCATCGAGATGACGATGGCGGCGACCGCCAGGGTCACCATCAGTTCGATCACCGTGAAGCCGCGCGCGCGTGCCTTGGACATGGTCCTTCCCACGATTCCCCGCCGCCACTCTCGGCGGGGGAAAGGCGGCTTGCAAGGGGCTGGCGGACGAGCGGCTGGTTTCCGCGGATGGGCGTTACCGGATTGTGAGCGGCGTCACGCGACCGTCGCGGCGCGAGCGCCGCTCCTACAGCCGGGTCACGCGACGATCTCGTAGCAGGGCTTGTACTGCCCCGCGATCTTCATCCGGTGCTGGTCCACGAAGGCCCGGAGCAGCGCGTCCAGCGAGGCCATCAGGTCCCGGTCGCCATGGATCTGGTACGGCCCGAACTCCTCGACCCGGCGCATGCCCTCTTCCTTGACGTTGCCGGCGACGATGCCGGAGAAGGCCCTGCGCAGGTCGGCGGCCAGCTCGTGGGGCTTGCGGCCGCGGTGCAGGTCGAGCGCCGCCATCGCCTCGTGGGTGGGCACGAACGGCCTCTGGAACTCCAGCGGCACGTCCAGCGACCAGTTGAAGAAGAACGAGTCCTTCTGCTCGATGCGGTACTGGCGCACGTGGTGGATGCCGCGGGCCATCATCCTGGCCACTTCCGGCGGGTCGCCGACCACGATCTGGTAGCGCGAGGTCGCGGCCTCGCCAAGGGTCAGGCGCAGGAACTGGTCGATCTGCTCGAAGTACGGCGCGGACGCGGTCGGGCCGGTGAGGATCAGCGGGAACGGGAGTCCTGCGTTCTCCTCGCGCAGCAGGATGCCGAGCAGGTACAGGATCTCCTCGGCGGTGCCGACGCCGCCGGGGAACACAATGATGCCGTGCCCGAGGCGCACGAACGACTCGAGCCGCTTCTCGATGTCCGGCATGATCACCAGGTGGTTGACGATCGGGTTCGGCGACTCGGCGGCGATGATCCCGGGCTCGGTGATGCCGATGTAGCGGCTGTTGCGCAGGCGCTGCTTGGCGTGGGCGATGGTGGCGCCCTTCATCGGCCCCTTCATCGCGCCGGGGCCGCAGCCGGTGCAGATGTCCAGGCCGCGCAGGCCGAGCTGGTAGCCGACCTCCTTGGTGTACATGTACTCGTCGCGGCTGATCGAGTGGCCGCCCCAGCACACCACCAGGTTCGGCGTCTCCGACGGGTTCAGCACGTCGGCATTGCGCAGCAGGCGGAACACCGCGTCTGTGATGCCTGGCGAGCTGTCGAGCTCGTCGGCGAACTCGGGCGCGAGCTCGATCGAGGTGTAGACCAGGTCGCGCACCACCGCCGCGAGCAGCTCGGCGACGCCGTGGATGATCTGGCCGTCCACGAACGCCATCGCCGGGGCATTGAGCAGGTCCAGGCGCAGACCGCGGTCGAGCTGGTGCACCTGGATGTCGAAGTCGGGGTAGAGCTCACGCGCGGCGCGCGGGTCGTCGGAGGTGCTGCCGGTGGTCAGCACTGCCAGCGCGCAGCGGCGCAGCAACTCGTGCATGCCGCCGACGGAGGCGTCGCGCAGGCGCGCGACTTCCTCGCGGGAGAGCACGTCCAGCCCGCCGCGCGGGAAGATGCGCGCGTCCACGGTGGGCAGCTTGTGGGTGGTGGGTTCGTCCATGGTCGGAGTATAGGGGCCTTGCTCGGGTGGAAAAAAAGACGGCCGGGTCGCCCCGGCCGTCCTCGTAGCGATGGAGCAATGGATCAGAACTCGTACTTCAGGGTCAGCATCACCGACCAGCGCGACACCAGGCGCGACGGGAAGGCGGCGCTGGAGTCGTACATCTCGAGGTCCTGGTAGCTCGGGTTGGACGCGCTGCCCAGGTCGTAGACGTAGGTGCCGTCCGGGTTGATGCCTCCCAGGCGCGCCAGCTGGCGGGTGTTGTCCGAGAAGGTATCGCCCCAGGTCACGCCCCAGTCCTTGTTGAGCATGTTCAGGAAGTTGTAGATGTCCAGGCGGATGATCGCCTTGTTGTCCGGGAAGAAGCCCGGGATTTCCTGCTGGATGCCCAGGTCGAGCTGGTTGACCCACGGGTAGTGGGCCTCGTTGCGCTCGGCCACCTGGCCGCGACGGCTGCTCAGGTACTTGTCGTTGTCGATGAAGGCGTGGAACGCAGCGATCTGCTCCGGCGTGGCGCTGCCGTAGCTGACGATCGCATCGTCCACCAGCGGGATGTACACCGGATCCTGGAAGATGCCATCGCCGTTCGGGTCGCCGTTGAAGGTCCAGGTGTACGGCAGGCCGTCATGGCCGTTGTAGAACGCGGTGATGCTGGTCTTGTAGTCGCCGAAGAAGGCGTGCTCCCAGCCCAGCGACAGCTTGATCGAGTTCTCGATCGAACGGCCGGCGGTGGTGGCGATCTCCTGGTTCGGGTTGAGGCGCGACACGAACTGGTAGCTGGAGAAGGCCTGCGAGCTGCCGTCCGAGGCCACTTCGTCGGCATCGGTGTAGGTGTAGCTCAGGTTGCCGTACCAGCCGTTCGACATCGGCTTGTCGAGCGAGAAGGTGATCGAGTTCGACTTGCCCTTGTCGGTGTTGCCCAGCATCGTCGAGTTGAACGCGAAGGCCGCGTGGCGGTCGCAGTTCTTGTTGCTGGTGGAGAGCGAGCCCAGGGTGCAGTAGTAGTAGTCGCGGCCGTCGGCCAGCTGGCCCTGCACCTCGCCCAGGTTGATCGCCTGGTAGAACACGGCGTCGCGGGCGCGGATCGACTGCAGCTCGACGCTGCCGATCAGGCCCCACCACGGCAGCTCGGCGTCGTAGCCGAGGCTGATCTTCCACACCGACGGCAGCTTGAAGTCCGGGTCGAGCGAGTCGACCTGGCAGGTCACGCCGTCCTCGCCGCAGATCAGCTCGCCCGGGGTGACGCCCGCCGGCAGCGGCTGGTTGTACGGATCCGGGCTGAACGGGGCCAGCGACGGGTCGGTGACCTGGTAGCGGACCGCGGTCACGCCGTTGTTCTGGTACGGGTTGGCCAGCCACACGAACGGCGGGATGCTCTGGAACGAGCCGATGCCGCCGCGCAGCTGCGACATGCGCTCGGTGTCGAACTGGTAGTTGAAGGCCAGGCGCGGCAGCCAGATCTTGTTGCTGGAGCCGAGCTTGTACGCGTTCGGGAAGCCGAAGGTCTCCTCGAAGCCCGGGGCCACTTCAGGCGCCTTCTCGGCCTTCGGGATGTTCACGCGCAGGCCGTACATCAGCGACAGGTTGTCGTTGACCTGCCAGGTGTCCTGCAGGAACGGGCTGAGCTGCTCGTACACCAGCGCCGCGGCGGTGTCGGCCTCGGTGTAGCCGGCGGCCGGGCGACGGATCACGTAGCGGTCGTAGTTGCCCGCCTCGAAGTCGGCCAGGCTGTCGAAGATGTACTCGCCGTGCAGGGTCTTGCCGTACAGGTTGAACACGTCGTGGCGCAGGTAGTCGAAGCCGCCCTTGATGGTGTGGTCGCCGGCGTAGTAGGTACCGGAGACGGTGGCGGTGATGCGGTCGGTGTTGATCTGGTTCTCGTGGCGGTTGTCGTCCTCGCCGATGAAGATCGAGCCGCCCGGCACGCGCACCTGGACCTCGGTGTTCTTGACGAACGCGCCGTTGACCTGGTCGAAGGTCTGCTTGCTCACCTTGACCTCGGTGGAGAAGTTCAGCGACCAGTCGCTGAACAGCTGCACGCTGGTGTTGCGGGTCAGGTTGTTGGTGAAGTACCAGTGGTTGGTCAGGATCACCGAGTCCGAGCGCAGGTCGTACGGCTGCGGACGGGCCTCCTCGGTCTGCTGGTAGGTCAGGCTGAGGCGGTGGTTGTCGCTGATGTTCCAGTCGAACTTGCCCAGGTAGCGGATGTTGCGCAGCATCGAGTTCAGCGCGCCGTACTCGTTCTGCTGCATGCCCATCTGGTTCGCGATGCGGATCGCCTCGTTCACCTCGTCCATCGAGATGACGCCGCTGGCGACGCCGTCGGCCGGGGTCGCGCCGCCGAAGTCGGAGATCTTCTGCTCCTCGTACGAGGCGAAGAAGAACAGCTTGTCCTTGACCAGCGGGCCGCTGAAGGTGACGCCCTTGGTCTCGTCCAGGCCGAACAGCTCGTAGTCCTCGCCGTCGCGGCCGGCGACCCAGTCGCTGTCCTTGACCACGTAGTAGGCCGAGCCGTGGTACTCGTTGGTGCCCGACTTGGTCACCGCGTTGACGGTGGCGCCGACGGTGTCGGTGGACACGTCGAAGTCGGAGACCTTGATGTCGTAGGCCTCGATGGTGTCGATCGAGATCGGGCTGCCGGTGTACGGCATGCCGTTCGAGTTCAGGCCGAACGGGTCGCCCTGGGACATGCCGTCCACGGAGATGTCGTTGAAGCGGTTGTTGATGCCGGCCACGGAAATCGAACCGCCGGCCTGGTCGATCACGGTGATGCGCGGGTCGAGGCGCGCCACGTCGTCGATCGAGCGGCTGGCCTGCGGCATGATCTCGAGCTCGCGGCCGCTCACCGAGGTACCGACGCCCTTGGTGTCGGCGGTGAACAGGTCCTGCGCGGCGCTGGCCACGACGGTGACCGCGCCCAGGTCGGTGACCGCCGGGTTCAGCACGGCGTCGATGTCGGCGACCTGGTTGAGCTGCAGGTAGACGTTCTCGCGCGTGGTCGCGCCTTCGCCGGCCTTGTTGATGGTGATGGTGTACGGACCGCCGACGCGCAGGCCGCGCGCGGCATAGTTGCCGCTGGCGTCGGTCTGGGCGCGGCTGGTGGTGCCCGACTCCACGTGGACGATCGTCACTTCAGCGCCGGCGACAGGCTGGCCGTCCGCTCCGACCACCGTACCGCCGAGGCCGGCGGAGGTGCTCTGCGCGAACACGGGAGCGGCTGCAAGGGCCGCGACGAGGGCGAGCGACAGCTTCGACAGCCGAACGCTGGTGCGATGGGTCATTTCCTGGTTCCTCGGAGGACTGGTGGCATAACGGGTTGCGGGGGTCCCTGGCCCCCGGAACACCGCACGGGGGTTAACGTGAGTTTAACACCCTAACCGGCCATCATGACAGGATCTTGACGCCGGTCACGCCCCGCCGAGGCCGAGGTAGGCCGAGATCCCGTCCAGGAACATCTGGACAGAGAGCGCCACGATCACCATGCCCATCAGGCGCTCCATGGCCGAGAGCACCCGGCCGCCCAGGAGCTTGTACAGGTAGGTGGCCGAGAACAGGATTGCCGCGGTCGCCGCCCAGGCGATCAGCAGGGCCAGGCTCCAGGCCCCCATGCGGCCCGGGTCCTGGCTGCCCATCAGCATCACCGCGGCCATGCCGGAGGGGCCGGCGACCAGCGGGATCGCCATCGGCACGATGAAGGGCTCGCCCCCCGGCAACTCGCCCAGCAGGCCCTCGGGCGGCGGGAAGATCATGCGCACGCCGATCAGGAACAGCACGATGCCGCCGGCGATGGACACCGATTCCTGGCGCAGGTGCATCAGTTCCAGCGCGTACTTGCCGCCCCACAGGAACGCCATCAGCACGCCCAGGGCGATCAGCATCTCCCGGACCAGCACCACGCGCTGGCGGTGCGGCGGCATGCCCCGGAGCAGGCTCAGGAACACCGGGATGTTGCCCAGCGGGTCCAGGATCAGGAACAGCAGGATGGCGGCGGAGGTGATGGTCACGCGGGGCGCGGCTCGGGGCTTGCGACCATGGTACGGCCGCGCCAGGCGGCGCCGGCCGGGGACAGCAGTTCGACGCACGCGGGCGCGTACACGGCCGGGTCGCGGGCGTCACGGTCCTGGTCGGCCATGAAGGCGCGGCCGCGCAGGGCGGTGCGCATCGGGCCGGGCTGGAAGCCGCTGATGCGGGGGCCGGCGTCGCCGAGCTCGGCCTGCAGCATCGGGACCAGCGCGGCCATGGCCTGCTGGGCCAGGCCGTAGGCGCCCCAGAAGGCCTGCCCGGTGAGCGCCAGGTCGTCGATCGCGAACACCACGCTGGCAGCGTCGGATTCCGCCAGCAGCGGCAGGCAGGCCTGGGTCAGCCACCAGCGCGCGGTGACGCCGACGTGCAGCACCCGCGCGAAATCCGCAGGGTCGGTGTGCAGCAGCGGGGTCAGGCCCTTGAACTCGGCCGCGCAGTGGAGCACGCCGTCGAGCCGGCCCAGCTCGTCGCCGATGCGCTGGGCCATCTCGGCGTAGTCGTCGGCGCCGGCGCCCTCGAGGTCGAGCGGATACAGCAGCGCCCGGCCGCCGCCGGCGGCGATGGCGTCATGGATCCGGTTGAGCCTGGGCACCTTGCGCCCGAGCAGGACGACGGTGGCGCCGGCCCTGGCGCAGGCCTTGGCGGCTTCGCTGCCGAGGCCGCCGTGGGCGCCGGCCACCAGCACGACCCGGCCGGCCAGCAGCGTGCCCGCGCCGGCCCCGCTCACGCCTGCTGGATCTCCGCCAGCATCCGCGCCAGTTCGCCGGACTCGAACAGCTCGAGGGTGATGTCGCAGCCGCCGATCAGCTCGCCGTTGATGAACAACTGCGGGAAGGTCGGCCAGTTGGAATAGCGCGGCAGGTTGGCGCGGATCTCCGGCTCCTCGAGCACGTTGACGGTGTGGAAGCCGGAGGCGCCGGCCTGCTTGAGCGCCTGCACCGTGCGGCTGGAGAAGCCGCACATCGGGAACTGCGGCGTGCCCTTCATGAAAAGCACGACCGGGTGGGATTCGATTTCCTGCTGGATCCGCTCGGACACCTGCATGACCACGCTCCTGCAACGCTCCGTGCCGGGCAGCTTGACGGCTGCCTGCACCGGGTGGGGGGTAGAATCAGGGCATTGTAAGCCGCTCTTCATCGCCAAGGAGTCCATGATGGCCATCGAACTGCCTCCCCTGCCCTACGACCGCACCGCCCTGGAGCCGCACATCTCCGGCGAGACCCTCGACTTCCACCACGGCAAGCACCACAAGGCCTACGTGGACAACCTCAACAAGATGATCGCGGGCACCGAGTTCGAGTCGATGCCGCTGGAGGAGATCATCCGCAAGTCCGAGGGCGCGATGTACAACAACGCCGCCCAGGTCTGGAACCACACCTTCTACTGGAACTGCATGTCGCCCAACGGCGGCGGCGAGCCGACCGGCAAGGTCGCCGACGCGATCGACAAGGCCTTCGGCGACTTCGCCACCTTCAAGGAGAAGTTCAGCGAGCTCGCGGTCAAGACCTTCGGCTCCGGCTGGGCCTGGCTGGTGCAGCGCGGCGACGGCTCGGTGGCGCTGCTGAGCACGCCGAACGCGGTCAACCCGATGGCCAGCGACGACACCGCGCTGCTGACCTGCGACGTCTGGGAGCACGCGTACTACATCGACTACCGCAACGCGCGGCCGAAGTACGTCGAGCAGTTCTGGAACGTGGTGAACTGGGACTTCGTCAACAGCAACATGCGCTGACGAACCTGCCTGTGGGAGCCGCCATGGCGGCGAACTTGTCGCGGCGCTAGCGCCGCTCCTACAGAAGGCGCTCGAGCACCGGCGCCACCTGGGTTTCGCGGCCCAGGGCGGCGCCGACGCGTTCCAGGGCCCCTGCCAGCGCCGGACGGTCGTCCGCGCGCAGCGTGGCGTGGCCTACCTTGCGGCCTTCGCGGGGCGCCTTGCCGTAGTCGTGCCAGTGGCCGCCCGCTTCGCGCAGCACCGGCGCCCCGTCCGGCATCTCGCCGATCCAGTTGAGCATGCAGGCGTGGCCGAGCATGCGGGTATCGCCGAGCGGCAGGCCTGCCACCGCACGCAGGTGGTTCTGGAACTGGCTGGTCTCGCTGCCCTCGATGGTCCAGTGCCCGGAGTTGTGCACCCGCGGCGCCAGTTCGTTGGCCAGCAGCACGCCGTCGCGCAGGAACAGTTCGAGCGCGAACACCCCGACGTAGTCCAGCGCCTCGGCCAGGCGGCGGGCATGGTCCACGGCCTGGCGCACGAGCCCGCCGTCCGCGGGTGCCGGCGCGAGGCTCGCCGACAGCACGCCGTCCACGTGCCAGTTCTCGGTCAGCGGCCAGGTCCGGAACCCGCCGTCGCGGCCGCGCACCGCGACCACCGAGAGTTCGCGCTCGAACGGCACGAAGGCCTCCAGGATCAACCCGACCGTCGCGGCCTGCGCGCCCAGGGCGTTCCACGCGTCATCCACGCCCGCGCCGTCGCCCACCGTTCCCCGCTTGATCCGGAACTGTCCCTTGCCGTCGTAGCCGAGCCGCCGGGTCTTCAGGATGCAGGGCGTGCCGATCCTGGCCACCGCGGCCTCGAGTTCCTCGCGGGTGGCGACCGGGACGAAGTCCGGCACCGGGATGCCGAGCTCGCGGAACAGCGTCTTCTCGACCAGCCGGTCCTGCGCGGTTGCCAGCGCGCGCGGGCTGGGGAACACCGGCACGCGTTCGGCCAGCCAGCGTGCCGAGTCGGCGGGCACGTTCTCGAAATCGAAGGTGGCGATGTCGATGCGTGAGGCGAACTCCGCCAGCGCGTCCTGGTCTCGGTAGTCGCCCACCACCATCGGCGCGCACTGCCCGGCGCAGGCGTCGGCCGACGTGTCCATGACCAGGAAGCGCAGCCCCAGAGGCGCGCCGGAAAGCGCGAGCATGCGGGCCAGTTGCCCACCTCCGAGGATGCCGACGGTGGTCACTACCTGGGGTCGTCGGCGGCGAGCACGTCGGCGGTCTGCCGCGCGCGGAAGTCGGACAGGGCGCTGGCGATGGCCGGTTCTTCGCGGGCCAGCATGGCCGCGGCGAACAGCGCGGCGTTCGCGGCGCCGGCCTCCCCGATCGCGAACGTGGCCACCGGGATCCCGGCGGGCATCTGCACGATGGACAGCAGCGAATCCAGGCCGTTGAGCGCCTTGCTGCGCACCGGCACCCCGAGGACCGGCAGTTCGGTCTTGGCGGCGAGCATGCCCGGCAGGTGCGCGGCGCCGCCCGCACCGGCGATGATCGCGCGCAGGCCGCGGGCGCGCGCGGTGGCGGCGTAGTCGAAGAGCACGTCGGGGGTGCGGTGCGCCGACACCACGCGCACCTCGTGCGCGATGCCGAGCTGCTCCAGCCGCGCGGCTGCATGCTGCATGGTGTCCCAGTCCGAGCGCGAGCCCATGACGATGCCGACCAGCGGGTTTGCGACCATGGCTGCTCCGAAGGCTGCCCTGCAAACCGGTATTCTAGCCGCATCCCCCGCATGGGCATCCGCCATGGACCGCAAGCTGCTCGACATCCTCGCCTGCCCCGCCACCCGGCAACCGCTGTCGCTGCTGGAGCGCGCCGGGCTCGACGCGCTCAACCAGGCGATCGCCGCCGGCGGCGTGCGCCGCGCCGACGACACCCCCCAGTCCGAACCGTTGCGCGAGGCCCTGGTGACCCGCGACCACCGCCTCGTCTATCGCGTCGAGGACGGGATCCCGGTGCTGCTCGCCGACGAGGCCATCGCCACCGGCCAGGTCGCGGACTTCCCGCGCCCGTGAGCAGTCTCGTCCCGCCGCCGGCCGAACAGGTCGACGCCGACGTCGCCCGCGCCCTGATCGAGGACATCGGCAGCGGCGACGTCACCGCGTCGCTGCTGCCCGACACCCCGGACACCGCCTACCTGCTGTGCAAGGAAGATGCGGTGGTCTGCGGGCGCCCCTGGTTCGACACCTGCCACCGCGCGCTCGATCCGGAGGTACGCATCGACTGGCGCGTGGAGGAAGGCGAGCGCGTCGCGGCCGGCACCGTGCTGGCCACGCTCGCCGGCAACCGGCGCGCGCTGGTCACCGCCGAGCGCACCTCGCTCAATTTCCTGCAGACCCTGTCCGGCACCGCCACCGCCACCGCCGCTCACGTCGCCGCGGTAGCCGGCACGCGCGCGCGCATCCTGGACACCCGCAAGACCCTGCCCGGCCTGCGGGTGGCGCAGAAGTACGCGGTCCGCGCGGGCGGCGGCGACAACCACCGCATGGGCCTGTACGACACGGTCATGCTGAAGGAGAACCACGTGCGCGCGTTCGGCTCGGTCGCGGCCGCCATCGCTGCAGCCCGCACCAAGCATCCGGCGCTGCCGCTGGTGGTCGAGGTGGAGACCCTGGCGCAACTGCGCGAGGCGCTGGAAGCCGGCTGCGACCGGGTGCTGGTCGACGATTTCGACGCCGCGACCCGGCGCGAGGCGGTGCGGATCGCGCACGCCGCGCCGTTCGACGGACGCATCCCCCTGGAGGTGTCCGGGGGCGTGGACCTCGAGCAGCTGCGCGGGATCGCGGAGGACGGCGTGGACTGCATCTCCATCGGCGGCCTGACCAAGCACGTGCGCGCCGTGGACCTGTCGCTCAAGCTCGGCACGCCACCGGGGGAATGAGATGGCGACCCTGTTCTGGCTGATGGTGGCGGGCGTGCTCGGGTTCGCCTGGTTCAGCGCCTCGCGCGCCGCGGCCGAGCGCGCCGAGGAAGTCGGCCGCAACGCGTGCCGGGCGAGCGGGGTGCAGTGGCTGGACCAGTCGGTGCACGCCACCGGGCTGCGCCTGGGCCGCGGCGACGACGGACGCTTCGGGCTGGAGCGCACGTTCCGGTTCGAGTATTCCGAGGACGGCGAGGACCGGCACGTGGGCCGGCTGGTGCTGCGCGGCGGCAAGCTGGTGGGCTTCGTCGGCCCGACGCGCAGGACCGCTATTTGACCACGCGTAGGTGGCCGCGCTTCGGCGGCGTAGGCGTGTCCCCGCCGTCGTCGCCGCCGCCGTCGTCAGGGCCGTCCTGGCCGGGCGGTTCGTCGTGCGGACCGGGCGGTTCCGCCCTGCCCTCTTCGGGCAAGGCCATGCCCTGGCCGGTTTCGCGCGCGTAGATCGCCAGCACCGCGTCCATCGGCACGATCACCGCGTGGCTGACGCCGCCGAAGCGTGCGGTGAACGCCACCGCGTCGTTGTCCATGTCCAGGTGGCCGACCGCGCGCGCGGCGATGTTGAGCACCACCTTGCCGTCGTTGACCACGTGCGCCGGCACCCGCACGCCCGGACGGGTGGCGTCCACCAGCAGGTGCGGGGTCATGTCGTTGTCGGCGATCCACTCGTACAACGCCCGCAGCAGGTACGGGCGGTGGCTGGTCATCCTCGGCGTGTCTTCGCTCATCCGCGGGCAGTCATTCCGGCAGCGGACGCAGGTTGCGTTCCTGCGCGGTGAGGCTGCGCGCGAATCCGGGGTTGCGGAAGATGCGGTTGCCGTAGTCCTCGATCACCTTGCCGTCCTTCGGCAGGCCGACGCCGAGCGCGTCCAGGCGCCAGATGATCGGCGCCATCGCGCAGTCGGCCAGGCTCATTTCCGGGTTGAGGAAGAACTTGCTGGCCTTAAACAGCGGGATCGAGGCCGTCAGCAGTTCCTTCAGGCGCTTGCGCCCGGCGTCGGCCTGCTGCTTGTTGCCCAGCTGGATCGCCTGCACCTGCGGCACCCAGTCGTGCTCGATGCGCAGCATGGCCAGGCGCAGGCGCGCGCGCGACAGCGGGTCCACCGGCATCAGCGGCGGATGCGGATAGCGCTCGTCCAGGTACTCGCTGACCACCGAGGCCGCGTACAGCACCAGCTCGCGCTCGACCAGGGTCGGCACCGAGTGGTACGGGTTGAGGTCGATGAGGTCTTCCGGAGGGTTCTGCGGATCGACCGGGATCAGGTCGTAGGTCACGCCCTTGGCGGCCAGCACCAGGCGCACCCGGTGGCAGAGGACATCGTCGACGGAAGAAAACAGGGTCAGTGCATTACGCATGCGCAGGCTCGTCGCCATCATTGGCAATCTCCGGTCGACCGGTGACCGCCGGTCGCTCTGGCGCCGCCTGCCCCGTGCAGGCGGTCGCCCGGTTTCCCCCGGCCACGCTTTTCCGTGGACGTTTCTCAGTGCACGTCGCGCCAGTATTCCTTCTTCAACAGCCAGGCGAGGAACGTGAAGAACGCCAGGAACAGCACCACCCACACGCCCACCTTCTGGCGCTTCAGGGCGGCCGGCTCGCCGGCGTACTCGAGGAAAGCAGTGATGTCGCGCACGGTCTGGTCGAACTGCTCCGGCGTCTGCGTGCCGGCCTGCGCCAGCACCAGCTTCTCGACCGGGCGTTCGCCACCGGCGTCCGCGGCCCCGTACTCGGCGTGCTGCAGGCCCTGCATCTCCCACAGCACGTTGGGCATGGAGGCGTTCGGGAACACGGTGTTGTTCCAGCCGACCGGGCGGGTCTCGTCCAGGTAGAAGGACTTCAGGTAGGCCGCGATCCAGTTGCTGCCGCGCACGCGCGAGATGACGCTCAGGTCCGGCGGCATCTTGCCGAAGAACCGTTCGCCGTCCTCGACCGCCATCGCGACGTTGACCTGCTCGCCCGGCTTGGCGCCGATGAAGTTGAGGTTGGCCTGCACCTGGTCCTCGGTCAGGCCGAGGTCCTCGGCCATGCGCGAGTAGCGCAGGTACTTGAGCGAATGGCAGCCCGAGCAGTAGTTCATGTACAGCTTGGCGCCACGCTGCAGCGAGGCCTGGTCGTCGAGGTCGACGCCGGCGTGCGGCAGTTCGCCGGGCCCGGCGGCGAGCGCGGGCGCGGCGGCGAAGCCGGCCAGCAGCGCGACCGGCAGGAAGAGCTTGAACTTAGTCATGCATGGTCACCCGTTCCGGCACCTGCTTCGTCCGGTCCATCCTGGTCCACAGCGGCATGGTGATGAAGAAGGCGTAGTAGAGGAAGGTCAGGATGCGGCCGATGATCGTCTCCACCGGATCCGTGCCCGGGCCCGCGCCGATCTTCATCAGCCACAGGAACGAGACCACGAACACCGCCATCATCACCCACGACAGCCAGCCGCGGTAGCGGTAGGACTTGACCGGGCTCTTGTCCAGCCAGGGCACCAGGAACAGCAGCACGATGGCGCCGAACATCACCAGCACGCCCCAGATCTGGCTGCCGAGGAACGACGGCACCACCCGCAGCATCGCGTAGTACGGGGTGAAGTACCACACCGGCTTGATGTGCTCGGGCGTGACCAGCGGGTTGGCCTCGGTGAAGTTGTCGTGCTCGAGGAACCAGCCGCCGAAGGTCGGCGCGAAGAAGATGATGAAGGCCGCCAGCATCAGGAAGAAGCCGACGCCGACCAGGTCCTTGACCGTGTAGTACGGGTGGAACGGAATGCCGTCGGCCGGCGCGGTCGGCGACCAGCGGTTGCCCTTCGGGCCCTTCTTGATGTCCACGCCGTCGGGGTTGTTGGACCCAACCTCGTGCAGCGCGCCCAGGTGCAGGACCACCAGCAGCAGCAGCACCAGCGGCAGCGCGATCACGTGCAGCGCGAAGAAGCGGTTGAGGGTGGCGTCGGACGGGATGAAGTCGCCCATGATCCACTCGGTCAGGCCGGTGCCGATGACCGGGATCGCGCCGAACAGGTTGATGATCACCTTGGCGCCCCAGAACGACATCTGGCCCCACGGCAGCACGTAGCCCATGAAGGCCTCGGCCATCAGCACCAGGTAGAGCAGCATGCCGATCAGCCACACCAGCTCGCGCGGCTTGCGGTAGGAGCCGTACATCAGCCCGCGGAACATGTGCAGGTAGACGACCACGAAGAACAGCGAGGCGCCGGTGCTGTGCATGTAGCGGATCAGCCAGCCCCACTCGACGTCGCGCATGATGTACTCGACCGAGCTGAAGGCTTCCGCCGCGCTCGGCTTGAAGTGCATCGTCAGGAAGATGCCGGTCAGGATCTGGTTGACCAGCACCAGCAGCGCCAGCGAGCCGAAGTAGTACCAGACGTTGAAGTTCTTCGGCGCGTAGTACTCGGTCATGTGCTTCCGGTACACCGGCATCATGCCGGGTGCCCGGGCGTTGACCCAGTCCATGACGTTGTTGGTGGTGCGCGTGAGGATGTTGGCCATGGCTTACGCTGCCCCCTGCGGATCGACGCCGATCACGACCGTGGTGTCGTTCTCGAAGTGGTACGGCGGCACCGGCAGGTTGGCCGGGGCCGGCTGGGCCGAGTACACGCGGCCGGCAAGGTCGTAGCGCGACTTGTGGCAGGGGCAGAAGTAGCCGCCCTTCCAGTCCGGGTCGAACGGCTGCGGCTTGAGCTCGGGGATGAACTCCGGGGCGCAGCCCAGGTGGGTGCAGACCGCGACCAGCACCAGGTACTCCGGCTTGATCGAGCGCCACTCGTTGCGCGCGTACTCGGGCTGCTGGTCGGTGTTGTCCGAGTTCGGGTCGGCCAGCAGCGGCTGCATCTTCGGCAGCTGCTCGAGCATCGCCGGGGTCCGGTGCGCCACGTAGATCGGCTGCCCGCGCCACTTGAGCGTGAGCTGCTGCCCCGGGGGCAGCGCGCCGATGTCCTGGATCACGGGGGCGCCAGCCAGCTTGGCCCGCGCGCTCGGATTCCACGACTTGATGAACGGCACGGCAGCGAAGCCCGCGCCGACCGCGCCGACCACGGCCGTGGTCGCGGTCAGGAACCGGCGCCTGCCAAGGCTCTCCGGACGTTCGTCGACCCCATCATTGCCCATCAGGCACTCCGCTATGACTCGATCGCAAAGACCGGGAATTGTAACGGAACGTGAATCGAGCCGACAATCCGCCCCAGCCCTCCGGGGCGTGCGGGCGCGGCTCAGCGCGCGGCGAGCAGCCCGCGGTAACGATCGGCCAGCACCCCGACGCGCTCGACGTAGCGCCGGGTCTCGGCGTACGGCGGAACGCCCTTGTACTTGGCCACCGCGCCCTCGCCGGCGTTGTAGCCGGCCGCGGCCAGGGTCAGGTCGCCGTCGAAGCGCTTGAGCAGCCACGCCAGGTACTGCACGCCGCCGCGGATGTTCTGCTCCGGCTCGTAGGCGTCCTCGACCCCGAAGCGTTGCGCGGTGGCAGGCATCAGCTGCATCAGCCCCTGCGCACCCACCCGCGAGCGGGCCTTCGGGTTGAACGAGGACTCGGCGTGGATGATCGCCCGCACGATGGCTTCGTCGACCCCGTAGCGGCTGGCGGCCGAGGCGATCTCCTTGTCGAACGCGGTGGTGTTCAGGCGCACCCGCGCGAAATCCACGCCGGGCCGGGCGGCGCAGGCGTAGCAGGTTTCCATGTAGCTGTAGCGGATGGTCTCCAGCGCCGAGGCGGACCCACCCCGCGGGCGGGTGCTGCTGTAGTGGCGGACCCCGTTCTCGACGTAGGCGTAGACCTGGCCGGAGACCCGGCGCGGGCCGGAGGCGGCAGCCGACGAGGTACTGCCGCCTCCGCCGCTGGAGGCCCCGGCATCCATCGCCGAGCAGCTGGCGCCGGGGACCTTGGTGCTCGAATAGCTGCGGGTGCCGTCCGGCGCGTCGCAACGGAACAGGCTCCCCGCCGCGGCGGGCGCGGCCAGGCCCAGGCAGGCGATGGCGACGAGCGTGAGGATCCCCCTGTTCATGAGGTTCAGTGTGGGCCCGTCACATCCCGATGACAAGTCCCTGATTTTGCTGAACAAGGCGAGGTTCAGCCCTGCGTGTGACGGGGTGCAAGGAATTGCAAATTGGTGCCCGGGGGAGGCCCGCGCGTACACTTCCGCCCCCGGCGCGGAGTCACCGCCGCCCACCCGGACCCAGCCCGATGACCACCGATACCGCCGCGCCCCGCGCCGGCAAGCTCTACATCCAGACCCACGGCTGCCAGATGAACGAGTACGACTCGTCGCGGATGGCCGACGTGCTCGCCGCCTCCGACGGGCTGGAACTGACCGACGACCCGGCCGAGGCCGACGTCATCCTGGTCAACACCTGCTCGATCCGCGAGAAGGCCCAGGAGAAGGTCTTCAGCCAGCTCGGGCGCTGGCGGGCGCTGAAGCAGGGCGACCGCCCGGTGCTGATCGGCGTGGGCGGCTGCGTGGCCTCCCAGGAGGGCGCGGCGATCGTCAAGCGGGCGCCGTTCGTGGACCTGGTGTTCGGCCCGCAGACCCTGCACCGCCTGCCCGAGCTGATCCGCGAGCGCCGCGCCTCCGGCCAGCCGCAGGTGGACATCAGCTTCCCCGAGATCGAGAAGTTCGACCGCCTGCCCGAGCCGCGCGCCGAGGGCCCGGTGGCCTTCGTGTCGATCATGGAGGGCTGTTCCAAGTACTGCTCGTTCTGCGTCGTGCCCTACACCCGCGGCGAGGAAATCAGCCGCCCGTTCGAGGACGTGCTGGTGGAAGTGGCGCAGCTCGCCGCGCAGGGCGTGCGCGAGGTCAACCTGCTGGGCCAGAACGTCAACGCCTACCGCGGCCCGATGCTGGACGCCGACGGCAGCGACGCCGGCACCGCCGACCTCGCGCTGCTGATCCGCGCGATCGCGGAGATCGACGGCATCGACCGCATCCGCTTCACGACCTCGCACCCGCTTGAGTTCTCCGACTCGCTGGTCGAGGCCTACCGCGACGTGCCCAAGCTCGCCAACTACCTGCACCTGCCGGTGCAGTCGGGCAGCGACCGGGTGCTGGCGGCGATGAAGCGCGGCTACACCGCGCTCGAGTTCAAGCAGAAGATCCGCAAGCTGCGCGCGGTGCGACCCGGGATCTCGATCAGCTCGGATTTCATCGTCGGCTTCCCCGGCGAGACCGACGCCGATTTCGAGAAGACCATGAAGCTGATCGAGGACGTCGGCTTCGACCAGTCGTTCTCCTTCATCTACTCGCGCCGCCCGGGCACGCCCGCGGCCGACCTCGAGGACGACACCCCGATGGCGGTCAAGCACCAGCGCCTGGAACGCCTGCAGGCGCGGATCAACGCCCAGGCGGCGGCGATCTCCGGGGCCATGGTCGGCAGCGTCCAGCGCGTGCTGGTGGAAGGTCCGTCGCGCAAGGACCCCCGGGAACTCACCGGAAAAACCGAAAACATGAAGCAGGTCAACTTTCCGGGGTCGACCAGTTGGATCGGCGGTTTCGTGGATGTGGTAATTACTGCAGCACTCTCCAACTCGCTGCGCGGACGGGCGACATGCTCTCCTCAGGAAAACATCCGAACCGACACCTCCACGCTGCCTGTTTCGACCTGATCCTGGCAGCCGGGGCGATGTGCGCCCACGCCGGGCTCATCCGGGTCGACAACCCCAACTGGAACCTGCTGCCGCAGTGGCTGTGGCCCGGCCTGGCGACGCTGTTCCTGCTGAGCGCGCTGTACTCCTACGGCAAGCACCGGCGCGGGCGGCGCTGAGGCGTCAGTCCAGGCGCGTCAATCCAGCCGCTTCCGGAACTGCGAGATCGCCAGCAGCATCATCACCACGGTGAAGGCCAGCAGCGCCAGCACCTCCGGCCACATCTCGGCCAGCCCCGCACCCCGCAGCATCACGCCGCGGATCAGGCGCAGGAAGTGGGTCAGCGGCAGCAGCTCCGCGATCCACTGCGCGAGCTTCGGCATGCCCGCGAACGGGAACATGAAGCCGGACAGCAGCAGCGACGGCAGGAACACGAACATCGTGAGCTGGGTGGACTGGAACTGGGTGCGCGCGCGTGTCGAGATCAGCAGGCCCAGGGTGAGGCTGGCCAGGATCAGCAGTCCCGACGCCAGGTAGACGTCGAGCACGCTGCCGCGGATCGGCACCTGGAACAACCACAGGCCGAGCAGCAGCACCACCGTCACCTGCAGCAGGCCGATGCCGATGTAAGGCAGCACCTTGCCGACCATCAACTCGGTGCGGCTGATCGGAGTCGCGATCAGCAGCTCGATGTTGCCGCGCTCGCGCTCGCGCACGATCGCCACCGCGGTGAACATCACCATCGTCATGGTCAGGATCACGCCGATCAGGCCCGGCACGATGTTGACCGCGGAGCGCCGCTCCGGGTTGTACAGCGCGACCACGCTGACCTGGCCGGGGCCGCTGCGGATCTCGCCACTGCCGGGCGGCCGCGGCGGCACCGGCGCCACCGGTACCTGCGCCAGCTGCACCGCGGCGTCCTGGACCACGGTGTCGCTGCCGTCCACCAGCACCTGCGCGAGCTCGCGGCCCTCGACGCGGCGGCGTTCGAAGTCGGGCGGGATCACGATGCCGACGCTGATCCGCCCGCCGCGCAGCAGCGCCATCAGCTCGGCCGGGGTCTTCGCCTCGGCCACCGGGGTGACCACGCCGGTGGCGAGCATGTCCATCACCAGCGCGCGCGAGCCGGCGGTGTTGGCCTGGTCGGCCACCGCGGCGTCGAGCCCGCGCAGGTTGAGGTTGATGGCGTAGCCGAACAGCACAAGCTGCAGCATCGGGATGCCCAGGATCATGCCCAGGGTCATGCGGTCCCGGCGCAGCTGCCGCACCTCCTTCAGCACCAGGGCCCACAGCCGGCGCAGGCTCACGCCGGCTCCTTGCGCGTGGCGGCGACGAACACGTCCTCGAGGTTCGGCGCCACCGGCTCGACCGTGTCGGCCTCGCCCGGCAGCGCCTGGCGCAGCCGCTGCAGCGCGGCGTCGCCGTCGAGGCCCGGATCGGTGAGCACGCGCAGCCGGGTACCGACCTGGGCGACGCCGAGCACGCCGTCCAGCCCGTGCAGCGCTTCCTGCGCGCGTCGCGGCCGCGGCGTGTCCACCTCGAAGCTGCGGCCGGCCAGCGCGCCGGTCAGGGCGCCCGGCGTGCCGTGGGCGACCAGCGCGCCCTGGTCGAGGATCGCCAGCTCGTGGCAGCGCTCGGCTTCGTCCATCAGGTGGGTGGAGACCAGCACCGTGGTGCCGGCGTCGGCGAGCGCGAACAGCTTGTCCCAGAACCCGCGCCGCGACTCCGGATCGACCGCGCTGGTGGGCTCGTCGAGGAACAGCAGTTCCGGTTCGTGCACCACCGCGCCGGCCAGCGCGAGCCGCTGCTTCTGCCCGCCGCTGAGGGTGCCGGCGAGCTGCCGCTGGTTGGCGCCGAACTCGTACTGTTCGACCAGCGCGTCCACCCGCGCCGCGGCCCGCGCCTTGGGCACGCCCTGGACCGCCACGAGGAACTCCAGGTTCTCGCGCACCGTGAGGTCCTCGAACAGCGAGAAGCGCTGGGTCATGTAGCCGGTGCGGCTGCGCAACGCCTCGGCCTGCTCCGGGATGCGCAGGCCGAGCACCTCGATGTCGCCGGCCGTCGGCGTGAGCAGGCCGCACAGCATGCGGATGGTGGTGGACTTGCCGGAGCCGTTCGGGCCGAGGAAGCCGAACACGCTGGCCTGCGGCACGTCCAGGTCCACGTGGTCCACCGCGACTAGGTCGCCGAAGCGCCGGGTGAGTCCCCGCGCGCGGATCGCGGGGGCCGCGCTCATTCGCCGAACTCGACCCGCACCGGCAGGCCCGCGGGCAGCCCCGCCGCTTCCGCCGCCGGGAGCGCGATCTCCGCCAGGTAGCTCAGGCGCGCGGCGTCCTCTCCCGCGAGCGCGTAGTACGGGGTGAAGCCGGGCTCGCTGCGGATCATCCGCACGGTGCCCTGCAGCACCTCCTCGTGGCCGTCCACGTGCACGCGCGCGGTGGTGCCGACGCGGACCCCGGCACGGATCGGCTCGGGCACGTACACCCGCGCGTACGGCGCATCGCCGACCAGCAGGATCGCCAGCGGCGCACCGACCGGCGCCTGGTCGCCCAGCTCGTACGGCAGGCTGTCGACCACGCCGGCGCGCGGTGCCTGCACGCCGAGCTTGTCCAGCGCGGCTGCCTGGACCTCGGCCTGCGCCTGCGAGGCGCGCAGCGCGGACTCGCCCTGCTCTATCCGCTCCTGGCGCGTGCCCGCCTCCAGTTCGTCGAGTGCAGCGCGCGCGGCCACCACCTCGGCGCGCGCCTGCGCCGCGGCCGCCGCGGCACGCTCGACGTCGTCCGCGGCGACGAGCTGGCGCTCGCCGAGCGGGCGCAGGCGTGCGTAGTGGCTGCGCGCGTCGGCGCTGCGCGACTGCGCCGCGGCCAGTTGCGCGCGCGCCTGCCGGATCTGTTCGCCCCGCGGCCCGGCGCGCAGTTCCTCCAGCGCCGCGCCCTGCCGGCTGGCCTCGGCGCGGGCCGCGGCGGCGCCGGCCGCGACGCTCCTGTCCTCGAGCCGCAGCAGCGGCTGCCCGGCCTCGACCCGCTCGCCCTCGCGCACCTGCACCTCCACGATGCGCTCTGAAACCGGCGCCGGGACCACGACGCGGTCGTACTCGAGCGTGCCCACCGCGTCGTGCGGCGGCCCGCCGCACCCCGCCGCCAGGAGCGACAGCAGGAGAACGGCGATGGCGGGTCTGCGTGCTTCCATCTACGGGGCTTTGTACACCTGCTTGCCGTCGACCCAGGTGGACAGCACCTGGAGCCGGCGCAATTCGTTCGCGGGAATCGCCAGCGGATCCTGCGCCAGCACCACGAAGTCGGCGCGCTTGCCGGGGGCCAGGCTGCCGACCTCGTCCTCGGCGAAGCCGGCGTAGGCCGCGTCCAGGGTGAAGCCGCGCAGCGCCTCCCAGGCGGTCAGCTTCTCCTCCGGCTGCCAGCCCCCGGCCGGCAGGCCATCGGCGTCGGTACGGGTGGCGGCCGCATACAGGCCCAGGCGCGGGTCCACCAGCTCGACCGGGAAGTCCGAGCCGAGCGCGAGGCGGGCGCCGCTGTCGCGCAGCTTGCGCCAGGCGTAGGCGCCGTTGATCCGGTCGGGGCCGAGCCGGTCCTCCGCCCACGGCATGTCGCTGGTGGCGTGGGTCGGCTGCATGGACGCGATCACGTGCATCGCCGCGAGCCGCGGCAGGTCCGCCGGCGACAGCACCTGGGCATGTTCGATACGCCAGCGGTGGTCGCTGGCGGTGGCGTCGCCGCCGAGCGCCGCCTGGTAGGTGTCGAGCACCAGCCGGTTGCCGCGGTCGCCGATGGCGTGGGTCGCCACCTGCACGCCGCAGCCGTCGGCCTTGCGCACCGCCTCCCGCAACTGCTCCGGCGTCATCACCAGCAGGCCGGTGTTGCCGTGGTCGTCGCTGTATTCCTCGAGCAGCGCGGCGCCGCGGCTGCCGAGCGCGCCGTCCACGTACAGCTTGACCGTGCGCATTTGCAGGCGGTGCGAGGGATGCTGGTAGAGCCCGTTGCTGCAGAGCCAGTCGAGCGCGGCGTCGTTGCCGTCGGCCATGGCGGTGATGCGGATCGGCAGCTTGCCAGCGTCGGCCAGCGACTGCATCACGCGCAGGGTGCCGAGCGACACCCCGGCGTCGTGCACGCCGGTGAGGCCGTTCGCCACCGCGTCCTGCATCGCCAGTTGCAGCGCGTGCTCGATGTCGGCGGCGTCCATACCCGGCATGGCGCCGGCGACCAGGGACATGGCGGCGTCCACGAAGATGCCGGTCGGCGCGCCGTCCGCATCGCGCACGATGCGGCCGCCGTCGGGCTGCCAGTCGCCGGACAGGTCGCGTTCCACCGCGCGCATCGCGGCGCTGTTGGCCCAGCCGGCGTGGCCGTCGATGCGGTCCAGCCAGACCGGGCGGTCCGGGAACGCGGCGTCGAGGTCGGCGGCGGTCGGGAAGGCCTTGTCGTCCCAGTCGTTCTGGTCCCAGCCGCTGCCCACCAGCCATTCCCCGGCCGGGAGTTCGGCGGCGAACGCCTGCAGGCGCTCGATCACCTCGCCCTTGCTGCTCGTTCCGACGAGGTTGGCGGTGAGGTGGGTCAGCCCCTGCCCGAGCAGGTGGCCGTGCGCGTCGATCAGGCCGGGAACGACGGTGGCGGTGCCGACGTCCAGGCGGGTGGCGCCGGGATACGCCGCGAGCACGGCCTCGGCGCTGCCCAACCGCAGGATCGTGCCGTCGGCGTCGTAGGCCATCGCCTGCGCGCGCGGCCGCGCCGCGTCCATGGTGTCGATGCGCTTGGCGGTGAGCACCGTTACCTGCGCGCTCGCCGGCAACACCGCCAGCGCACACAGGCCCGTCACCACTGCGGCGGCCACACTTCGCATCACGCGCATCGCCTTTCCCCGTTCGACCGATGATCGCGGCACTTTGCGAAAATCCCCGCGCCGGCGCAAGCTTGGCCGCCCGGGCCGACACGACGCCACCGCCTGAGCCGATGCCAAACCGCACCTCCTCGGAATTCGCACTCGATCCCGCCGATGCCGAGCGCCTGGCCAACCTGGCCGGCCCGTTCGACGCCCACCTGCGCCAGCTCGAACTGCGCCTGGGCGTGGAGATCGGCAACCGCGGCAACATCTTCCGCATCGCCGGGCCCGAGGCCGCGGTGCCGCGCGCCGAACGCATCCTGCGCGCGCTCTGGCACGACACCGCCAGCGAGACCCTGACCGATGCCACCGTGCACCTGCGCCTGGGCGAGGCCGCGGTGGACCGCGCGGTCGAGGACGACATCGAGCCGCAGGAGGTCGCGGTGCGGGTCAAGCGCGGCACCATCCGCGGGCGCGGCCGCAACCAGGCGAAGTACCTGCACGCGATCGCCACCCACGACATCAACTTCGGCATCGGCCCGGCCGGCACCGGCAAGACCTACCTCGCGGTGGCGATGGCGGTGGAGGCGCTCAACGAATCCAAGGTGCAGCGGGTGATCCTGGTGCGCCCGGCGGTGGAGGCCGGCGAGAAGCTCGGCTTCCTGCCCGGCGACCTGACCCAGAAGGTGGATCCCTACCTGCGCCCGCTCTACGACGCGCTGTACGAGATGCTCGGCGTCGAAAAGGTGGTCAAGCTGCTGGAGAAGAGCGTGATCGAGGTGGCGCCGCTGGCCTACATGCGCGGCCGCACCCTCAACGACGCCTTCGTGATCCTGGACGAGGCGCAGAACACCTCGATCGAGCAGATGAAGATGTTCCTGACCCGGATCGGCTTCGGCTCGACCGCGGTGGTCACCGGCGACCTCACCCAGATCGACCTGCCCCGCCACCAGAAGTCCGGCCTGAAGGACGCGCTGGAAGTGCTGCGGGGCGTGGACGGCATCGGCTTCACCTTCTTCGAATCGAAGGACGTGGTGCGGCATCCGCTGGTGGCGCGCATCGTCAACGCCTACGACGCGCGCGACCAGACCGACAAGGAGACCGGGACGTGACCCGGGGGCCGACCCGGCTGGACGTGAGCGTCGGCTACGCGCTGCCGCGCGCCGGGATCCCGTCGGCGACCAGCTTCCGCAAGTGGGTGGCGGCCGCGCTGGCCGGCCGCATCCGCGAGGCCGACCTCGCGATCCGGATCGTGGACGCGCGCGAAGGCCGCGCGCTCAACCGCCACTACCGCGGCAAGGACTACGCCACCAACGTGCTCAGCTTCCCGGCGGATGTCGCCGAGGGCGTCAAACTGCCCAAGGGCGTGACCATGCCGCTGCTCGGCGACCTGGTGATCTGCGCCCCCGTGGTCGCGCGCGAGGCAAAGGAACAGGGCAAGCGGCTCAACGACCACTACGCGCACCTGACGGTGCACGGCGCGCTGCACCTGCTCGGCTGGGACCACGAGGACGAGCGCGACGCGGAGTGCATGGAGCAGCTGGAGCGGGAGATCCTGGCGGGGCTCGGCATCGACGACCCGTACCTGTAGGAGCGGCGCTCGCGCCGCGACCACACGTGGACCGCGCCTTGCGCGTGATCGCGGCGCGAGCGCCGCTCCTACAACCGCCCGGTCACGGAATACAGTGGCTCGAGGACCCACTCGTAGAGCTTGCGGTGCTCTCCCATGATGTCGGCCTCGAGCAGCATCCCGGGACGGAGCGGCTCCTCCCGCCCGTAGGCGGTGATGCTCTTGCGATGGATGTCTACCAGCACGCGGTAGAACGGCTCGGCGCCCTGCCCGCCTGCGCCCGGCACCGCACTGCGGGAAACGCGCCTGACAACGCCCTCGTGATGTCCGAACTTCTGATAGGGAAAGGCCTGGTACCGCAGCAGGACCCTGTCGCCGGGCTCGATGAATCCGACCGCGCGGCTGGGAACGAACAGCGTCGCCTGCAGGTGCGAACCCGCCGGCAGCAGGGTCAGCAATGGTTGCCCCGCCTGCACGGCCTGCCCCGGCTCGACCAGGCGGTTGGCGACCAGGCCAGCGACCGGCGCTTCCACCAGCAGCTTTCCGTTGGCATCGTTCTGCACCTGCTCGCGGTCGAGCAAGGCCAGCTCCCGCGCGGTTTCGGCCGTGCGCGCCGCTCGCTCTGCCGGGACGCCGCGCAATGCTTCATCCACCTGCGCCAGGTCCCGTTGGAGTGCCGCCTGCTGCCGTTCCAGCGCCTGCCGGCCGGAGACGAGGTCGAGGACTGCCTGCTCCTGCTGGTTGACCTGAAGTTCGCTGAGGTATTGCTCGCGGCGCAACGCGCGGTAACGCTGCAGCGTCTCCCGGGCCAACGCCTCCTGCCGCTTGCGGATCGCGAGCTGGCCGCGCAGCCGGTCGAGCTCGCGACCGAGTGCTGCATGCTGCTTTCGAAGGCTTGCCTCGCGCGCGTCCAACAGTTCACCATGCGATCCGGCGGCGGCCAATACGCTCGCGCGCCGGCGCTCTATGCCTTCGGCGATGCTTTCGCGCGTGTCGCTGCCGCCCTGGGTGGTGCGCGGAGCGGCGACCAACGCCAGCGGCGCGCCCGCCAGCACCCGTTCGCCCTCGCGCGGGAGGATGCGATCCACGATGCCCGGCCCAGGGGCCACCACCGTGGCCACGCCCAGGTCCGGCACCAGCTGGCCCTGTACGCGCGAGCGACGGGTGTATTCGCCCATGGCCAGGAAGATGCCGATCGCGACCGCTGCTGTCGTGACGCTCACTGCAAGGACCCACAGTCGCAACGGCTGGGCAAGCGAGATCCCACCCAGCCAGCCTTTGCGCCTGGCCTCGACCACCTCGGGGCGGAACAGCGGTTCGCCCATGATCAGGCTGGCACCGCTTGCGGCTCGGCGGCGCCCTCGACACTGGGCCGGGCCGCCGCCCGCGGCTTGATCTCACGCACGATCCGGCCGGCGTCCATCAGCAGGACGCGGTCGGCGCTGGCGATCGTTTCCGGGCGGTGGGCGATGATCACCTTGGTGATGCGCAGCGCGCGCACGGCGTCGTTGACCAGCTTCTCGCAGGCGACATCTAGATGGCTTGTGGCCTCGTCCAGGAACAGGATTCGCGGCTGGCGGTAGAGCGCGCGCGCCAGGATCACGCGCTGCTTTTGTCCGCCGGACAGCGTCGTTCCCATGTCGCCGATGAGGCTGTGATAGCCCATCGGCATCGCGGCGATCTCGGCATGGATCGCCGCAAGCCGCGCAGCCGCTTCGGTCCGTGCCGGATCGAAGCCGTCGTCCCCGAAGGCGATGTTGTCGTGGATCGAGCCGGCGAACAGCTGGTCGTCCTGCATGACCGCGCCGACGCAGCGGCGGTAGTTGCGCAGGCCAAGCTGGCGGATGTCGCGGCCGCCGGCTTCCACGCTGCCCTCGACGGGCTGCAGCAAGCCGAGCATCAGTTTGACCAGCGTGGTCTTGCCGCAGCCGGACGCGCCGACGATGGCGACGGATTCGCCCGGCTCCACCCGGAAGCTGCAGTCGCGCAGCACCCAGGGTTCGCCGTCGGCGTAGCGGAAGGACAATCCCCGCACCTCCAATGCGGCATCGCCAGCCACGGCCGTTTCCACTTGATGTTGCGGGTCCGATTCGGGTTCGGCAAGCACGATGTCCGCGAGCCGTTCCCCGTGCAGCCGCAGCATGCGGAACTGGATCCACTTGTCGATCAGGCTGCCGATGCGCCCGGAGAACTGGTCCTTGTAGGCCAGGTAGGCCATCAGCATGCCGACGGAGAAGACGTTCTGCATCGCGAACAGCGCGCCGATCCAGATCACCGCAATGCGCTCGATGCCGAAGATGAGCTGGTTCGCGGCGCCGAAGCCCAATCCCAGCTTGGCCAGCCAGACCTCGCGGTTGACGGTGTCGTTCATCAGGTTGCCGTAGCTGGCCTCGCGGCGCTGCTCGACCCCGGCGAGCTTGACCGACTGGATGCCCCGGATGGACTCGAGCAGATGGGTCTGCTGTTTGGCCGCGGCGACCAGCTTGCGCTCGGTGCCGTCGCGCATGGGCCGGAACGCGAGCGCCCTGAGCACCAGGTAGAGGAGCATCGCCTGCAAGGTGACCAGCGCGAGCTTCCAGCTGTAGAGCAACATCATGCCGAGGGTCACGACGGCCATCAGCCCATCGATCAGGCCCTCGACGAAGCTTGTGGTCAGCGTGGTCTGGATCGCCTGCACGCTGCCCATTCGCGAGGTGATGTCACCCAGGTGCCGCTTCTCGAAGAAGTCGAGCGGCAGCTTGAGCAGGTGAGAGAACACGTTGCCCATCCACTGCAGTCCCAGGTGGGTGGACAGGTGCAGGATCGCCCAGCCGCGCAACAGCCCCGTCGACGCCCGCAGCAGCAGCACGAGGCCGAATCCCATCGCGATCACCGCCAGCAGATCCCGGTCCGCCGACACCAGCACCTGGTCCACGACCCACTGCAGGAAGAACGGCCCGATCACCACGAAGGCCTGCAGCGCCAGCGACAGCAATAGCAGCAAGCCGAGCGAGCGCCAGAGTCCGGCTACCTTGCCGGTGAGCTGGCGGATGGACACCGACGGCTCGGCCTTGCGCGGCTCGAATTCCACCCCAGGGGTGAGCTCCAACGCGACGCCGGTGAAATGGTCCGAGACCTCGCCTGAGTCGAGGCGGCGCTTGCCATGGGCCGGATCCAGCACGGTGAGCTTGCGTCGCCCAACCTTCGCCAGCACCACGAAGTGGTTCAGGTCCCAATGCAGGATGCAGGGCAGCTTGAGCTTGCCCAGCTCGTCGACGTCCAGCCGCAACGGCCGCGACTGGAGACCGAGATTGCCGGCCGCCTCCATCAGCCGGGGCAGCGTCGCGCCTTTCAGCGACAGGCTGAACCGGCGGCGCAACTCCGGTAGCGAGATGGCCATCCCATGGTGGTCTGCGACCATGGCCAAGCTGGCGAGGCCGCACTCGCTAGCTTCGGCCTGCAGGTGAACTTTCATCGAAACAGCATCCTTGCTGGGCCAGGAACCAGCCAGCTGCGGCACCTGGCGATAGAGTGCGGCCCGGCGCGTAGACGGGGCCGCGAGCCGTCAGTTAATAGACATCACCGCGAGATACGCAGCCCCACTCGGCAACAGACAGATCCCTCATTGCAGGTCTCCTTCCATGTTGCAGCACGACCATCCGTGCCGACTATTGCCCGGAAGCCATGAGCATCCTCATGGCTCCCCACCGATAACGCTTTCCCGCCTGTGGCTCACAGACCATGGGGATCCCCGAGTCGGATTCCTTGATCTCGACGACGATGCCGGCGCCCGCCAAGGTGCTCGCGATGTGTTCGGCGATCGATTGTTCGATCCCGGCCACCAGCGTCGTCCGCACCTGCCCTTGGGTGAACTCGTACACGCGCTGCGCGCGTGGCAGCGACATCTTCCCGACGGTGCGCAGCGCGCGCAGTACCTGCGCCCTGTTGCTGCCCTCGATGGATACGACTTCGATCTCGAACTTCATGCCCTCTCCTTGCTGGTAGCACTCCTGAGCGTGTGAGCGACGATCAGCTTCTTGGCCAGACCCTCACCTTGGTGGGCACACGATATTCCCCAGTGACGGTGCAATTGCTCGATCCCCGCCTTCGCAATCAAAGAATTGGACGGGAATGGTTCGGTAACCACCCAGCGTCAGGCCCCCGGCATGGAGATGCAGGTGTGGAAGGACCGATTTCCCGGAGTTCCCGACTGCTGCCAAGGGCTGTCCGGCATCGACCCGATCGCCCTCCGAGACAAGGGCGGAGTTCTGCTGCAGGTGGCCGTAAACGACTTCGAATCCAGCGTCGTCCACAACGATGATCTTGTTGCCAGCACGCAACAGCGCAGGAGAGTCGCAGCCGGCGTCGGGGTAGCGCTGCTCCACATACGCCACCAGCCCCGGCCGAATGGCACGCACAACGGCTCCTAGTGGCGCCTTGATGTCGATTGCATTCTCGATGCCATCTTCCGCCCGATGCGAAACGCGGCCGATGGAGTTTCCCGGGACCTGGATGATCTCGGATTTGCCCAGGACAGGAAAAACACCATCGGCAAAGGGCGGCGTTGAATCGTCCAGGACTGCAAACGCATCGCTGGAATCAATCGTAATTGACGGCTGGGTGATCGAGGCGGTTCGAAACTCCACGGCCTTGTCAGTGGCAGCCACCAACAGTGGTGTCTTCACACCATCAATGGCCGGCTCGATCCGCTCGAGCAGGAAGTAGCCCGGCACCTTGTTGATAGCAGCAACCAGCAGATTCCAGTGATATGCCGGCGCGGCACCCGTAAGAATTGCCGTTCCGAAGGAGCGGGGTTGAAGGTGCGGCACGGCTTCGCAGTTCCCGCCGTCACCCAGTGACAGCCGCTTCCACCGCCCACCCAGGAAGAACACGACTATCGCGGAAAGGAGCAACAGGACAAACAGGGCAAGGATCAGTCTGGCTGTGCGCATGCGAACTCGATCTGGAATGGAAAGGAATGGCCCCTCCTGAACTCGAAGGGGCCATGACCTCAACTACAGGTGGCGGAATCGCCGTCGATTTCGAGGTCCTGCCCGGGCTCGCACTGGATCGTCGAGCCGTTGGCCAAGGTGGCGCTCGCCCCCTCGCTCGAAGTTGCGCTGTTCGCGATCGCACCCGCAACGGCACCGACCACCGCAACCACAAGTTGTCCCCAGAAGCCGCCTGAGACGCTTTCCAGCTCATTGATCGTGAGATCACGCATGACATGTCCTCCTTGACTGGATGACGAACCGGCGCCGAACGCCAGTCCGACGCCACCTCTGATGGCGGCGCATCATCACGGTGGCGCACCCACATGACGAGTGCGCTAGGAACCCACCCCATACTAGTGTCGGAAAAGGACCAACCGGCCAAATCCGCTACCTGCGGTCTCCTGCGGCCGTTCCCGGCGTCCATGGGTCCTTCCCCCATTTCCCGCTAAACTCCCCCCACGGCCCCTCCCGGCCGGATCCAGGACCCACACCGAGACATGCCAGAGGACGACAGTAGCAACCCCCCGGAACGGCCGGAACGACGGTCATGGCTGGACCGCATCGGCGCGATGCTGTCCGGCGAGCCCAGCACCCGCGAGGACCTGGTCGAGCTGCTGCGCGACACCGAGCAGGACGGGCTGATCGCGGCGGACACGCTGCGGATGATGGAAGGCGCGATCGCGGTCTCCGACCTCAGCGTCGGCGACGTGATGGTGCCGCGCTCGCAGATGGTCGCGCTGTCGGCCGAGCTGCCGTTCATGGAGCTGCTGCGGCAGGTGGTCGAGTCCGGCCACTCGCGCTTCCCGGTGCACGGTGAGGACCGCGACGAGATCCTCGGCATCCTGCTGGCCAAGGACCTGCTGCGCGGGGTCGTCTCCGAGCACGGCCACCCGCGCATCCGTGAGCTGCTGCGGCCGGCGGTGCTGATCCCCGAGTCCAAGAAGCTCAACGTGCTGCTGCGCGAGTTCCGCCAGTCGCGCAACCACATGGCGATCGTGATCGACGAGTACGGCGGGGTCGCCGGCCTGGTCACGATCGAGGACGTGCTGGAGCAGATCGTCGGCGAGATCGACGACGAGCACGACGAGGCCGAGGACGTGACCACGCTGATCGCGGCCCAGGCCGACGGCCAGTACGTGGTGGACGCGCTGACCCCGATCGAGGATTT
This sequence comes from Cognatiluteimonas lumbrici, assembly GCF_006476065.1. Taxonomy (GTDB): domain Bacteria; phylum Pseudomonadota; class Gammaproteobacteria; order Xanthomonadales; family Xanthomonadaceae; genus Cognatiluteimonas; species Cognatiluteimonas lumbrici. The sequence goes on along the minus strand of NZ_ML636798.1, from coordinate 2,207,304 downwards.
CAACGAGCGCTTCGGCGCCGACTTCGACGACGACGAGTACGACACCATCGGCGGCCTGGTCACCGCCGCCATCGGCCACCTGCCCGACGCCGGCGAGGAGCTGACCCTGGGGCGGTTCGGGTTCCGGGTGGCGCGGGCGGATGCGCGAAGGCTGCATGCGTTGCATGTGAGCGTGCATGGCGAGTAGGGCCTTGTGGCTGCTACTGATGCTCCTGTTCGCGGGCATCGCGCAGGCGGCACCGCGGATCGGGGTGATGACGATGCAGCCGGGGGAGATCTTCTTCGAGCGCTTCGGGCACGATGCGATCGTGGTCGCGGACCCGGCCACCGGCGCGGCCACGTCCTACAACTTCGGGTTCTTCGACCCGACCGAGCCCGGCTTCATCGGCAACTTCGTCCGCGGGCGGATGGAATACATGCTGGTGGCGCTGCCGCTGGCGCAGGACCTGGAGATCTACCGGCGCGAGGGGCGCGGGGTCACGCTGCAGTGGCTGGACCTCACCGATGAGCAGGCGACCCGGCTGGCGGCCTCGCTCGAGGAGGCCGCGCGGCCGGAGAACGCGCGCTACCGCTACGACTACTTCACCGAGAACTGCTCGACCAAGGTTCGCGACGCCATCGACGCGGCGCTCGACGGCCAGCTCCACCACCTGATCTCGGGCCGTTCGCGCGGCAACACCTTCCGCAGCGAGGCGGTGCGGCTGGCCTCGCCGGCGCCGTGGATGTGGATCGGCTTCGACATCGGCCTGTCCGGCAATGCCGACCAGCAGCTTTCGCGCTGGGGCGAGGCCTTCGTGCCAATGCGGCTGGCCGACAGCCTTGCGGAGGTCACCCTGGCCGACGGCCGCCCGCTGGTGGCCGCGACCGAGGAGCTGCTGCCGCACCGCCTGCCGCCTGCCCCGCCGGAGGCGCCGCGCCCGTGGTGGCCGTGGCTGCTGGCCGGGCTGGCGATCGGTGGCGCGCTCCTGTTGCTGGCCCGCAAGCCGCGCGTGCTGGCCGCGGTGTCGGGCGTGTTCTGGCTGCTGTGCGGCCTGCTCGGCGCGCTCATGCTGTTCCTGTGGTTCGGCACCGAGCACCGGTTTGCCTGGGCCAACGAGAACCTGCTGCTGTTCGACCCGCTGTGCCTGCTGTTGCTGCCGGCCGCGTGGCGGATGCTGCGCGGGCGCCCGCCGGGGCGCTGGTTCCGGGGGCTGCTGCTGGCGGTGGCCATCGCCGCGGCCTGCGCGCTGCTGCTGAAGTGGGTGATGCTGTACTCGCAGGTCAACCAGCCGTGGATCGCGCTGCTGCTGCCGATCCACCTGGCCCTGTACCGCGCGTGGCGCCGGCCGGAGCCGACGCCAGCGCGGGCCTGATCAGGAACCGCAGGCCTTCTTCCACTCCTGCGCCTTCTCGATCATGTCGCCGTACTTGCCCATGGTCGAGGCGAGGCGGCCGACGAGCTTCTCCTTCAGGTCCTCCATCTTCTTGTCCTTCATGTTGGACACGTCCTGGAGGTAGCCGAACGGCGCGGGAATCTTGTGCTCGCCCAGGCTGACCGCGCTCGAGTCGCTGTTGTACCAGTACTTGCCGCGCACCTTCAGCTTGATCGAGCTCGAGGTGATCTCGGAGATGCGCACGCAGGTCGCGACCTTGACGCTGCTGCTCAGCTTGATCTTCGGGAAGCACACCTCGTCCTTCTCGTCGCTCTCGCTGACCAGATACTGGTAGATGTTGAGCGGCTCCCAGTTGTTGTCGCTCCACTTGAAATAGGAGTTGTAGGACAGGCGCAGGCCGCGGATGTCGCCGAACTTGACCGGGTTGTCCTCGGCCCCCGGGTACTCCGGATACAGGCGCAGGTCGGCGCGCAGCTGGATGGTGCGCTCCTTGCCGTTGAAGCCCTTCTTCTCCTTGGCCTTCAGGTGGAACAGCGGGTAGCCCTCGGTGCGGATCTTGTCCAGCTGCCGCTTCTTGTCCTGCAGGTCGGCCGCGAAGTGCACCAGCTTGCAGGCGGTCTTCTTGGCCTTCCTGAACTTGTCCACGGTGCTGCCGTCGAGCTGGTCAAGCGCCGCGGACAGGGCCGCGTCCTCGGTGTTCGGGTTGCAACGCAGCTCGGCGAGGTCGAGCTTGGTGTTGTCCTCGTCGGCCGCGGCCTCGGCCAGTTCCATGGCGTTGGACATGGAAATGGAAACGCTCGGCGGCATCGCCTTCTGGATCTGGCCTTCCGGCAGCGCGCCGGTGAACTTGGTCAGGTCGTAGGCCTTGGTGATGAACTTGGTGGTGTCGTCGCCGCTGCCGTTGACCTTGATGAAGTGGTCGAAATAGAACTTGGTGTAGTCGGAGCCGGTGGCCGACTTGAAGTCCTTCTCGACGTTGGACTCCTCGCTCGACGCCTTGCTGGCGAAGGCCTCGATCGCCGCCTTGACGTCGTCGACGGGAATCGGGCAGCTGTCGGCAGCGACGGCCATGGTCGGCGCGAGGCCGATGGCCAGGGCAATGGCGGCGGGAAGGCCCTTGCGGGCCAGGCGTGTTGCGCGGATGGACATGATTCCCCCTCGGTGGGCTGACAGTGGCGATGGGCGCCATGCTGTCAGCCACCGAAGGCGATCAACATCCCATGATCATGGTGCCCTGCGTCTCACCCTGCCATGGCCTGCAGCAGCAGGCCGGTGATGTAGGCGCAGTAGGTGCCGAGCGCGTAGCCCAGCACCGCAAGCAGCACGCCCACCGGGGCCAGCGACGGATGGAACGCGGACGCCACGATGGGCGCCGACGCGGCTCCGCCGATGTTCGCCTGCGAGCCGACGGCCATGAAGAACAGCGGCGCGCGGATCAGCTTGGCCACGCCCAGCATCAGCACCGCGTGCACGGTGATCCAGATGAGGCCGAGCAGGAACAGCCACGGACGGTCGAGCAGCGCGCCCAGGTCCATGTGCATGCCGATGGTCGCGACCAGCACGTACAGCATCGCCGAACCGATGCGCGAGGCACCGGCGCCTTCGAGCTGGCGCGCGCGGGTGAAGCTGAGCACCAGCCCGATGGTGGTCGCGAACACGACCAGCCAGAAGAAGCGCGAGTCCAGGCTGTAGTCCTGCAGGCGCCATTCCGCGGGCAGCGTGCCGATCCAGGCCACCAGCGGGTCGGCCAGGAAGTGCGACAGGCCGGTGGCGCCGAGGCCCACGGCGAGGATCACCATGAGGTCGGCCAGCGTCGGGATGCGCGAATGCTGTGCGTGGTAGGCCTCGATCCGCTGCTTGAGGTCGTCGATGGCGCTGGTGTCGGCACGCGTCCAGCGGTCGAAGGCGTTGGCGCGCGCGGCCAGGAACAGCAGGATCGCCATCCACAGGTTGGCCACCAGCACGTCCACCGCCACGAACTGCCCGAACAGCGTGGTCTCGACGTCGAACACTTCCTTCATCGCCGCCTGGTTGGCGCCGCCGCCGATCCAGCTGCCCGCCACCGTGGTCATGCCGCGCCAGGTGTCGCCGGCCACGGCCTCGGGATGGATGATGCCCATGGCCAGGAACGCCACTACGGCGCCGAGCATCACGCCGGCCGTGCCGACCAGGAACATGATCACCGCCTTGGGCCCGAGCCGGAGCACGGCGCCCATGTCGATGGCGATGCACAGCAGCACCAGCGAACTGGGCAGCAGGTAGTCGCGCGCCATCGGGTACAGGCCCGAGGCGTTGCCGTCCACCAGCCCGATGCTGTTGTAGATGGACGGCACCAGGTAGCACATCAGCAACGCCGGAACGTAGCTGTAGAACTTCTGCCAGAACCCGGTGGGTCGCGATGCGGTCCAGAAGATCAGGCCGAGCGTGGCGGCCAGCAGGCCGAGGACGACGGCGTCGTTGGTGATCAGGGCGGTCGTGGGCGCCATCGCTTACTGCCCCAGGTGCTGGCGCAGCCAGCCGTTGACCGTGCGGTGCCAGAGCAGGCTGTTGGCCGGCTGCAGCACCCAGTGGTTCTCGTCCGGGAAGTACAGGAACTTCGACTCGATGCCCTGCCGCTGCAGCGCGGTGAACGCGGCGATGCCCTGCGACACCGGGATGCGGTAGTCGAGCTCGCCGTGGATCACCAGCATCGGCACGCGCCAGTCCTTGACGTGGTTGATCGGGTTGAAACGCTCGTAGGCCTCCGGGTTGTCGTACGGCGTGCCGCCGTTCTCCCACTCGGTGAACCACAGTTCCTCGGTGGCGTAGCCCATCATCCGGGTGTCGAACACGCCGTCGTGGTTGACCAGGCACTTCCAGGGTTCGTTCCAGTTGCCGGCGATCCAGTTGACCATGTAGCCGCCGTAGGAGGCGCCGAGGGCGCAGGCGTTGTCGCCGTCGAGGAACCGGTACTGCTGCTGCGCCGCGGCCCAACCCTTCTTCAGATCCTCCAGCGGGCGGTCGCCCCAGTGCTGGCTGATCGCATCGGTGAAGGCCTGGCCGTAGCCGGTCGAACCGTGGAAGTCGATCATCACGACCGCGTAGCCCTGCCCCGCGTAGGTCTGCGGGTTCCAGCGATAGCTCCAACTGTTGCCGAAACTGCCCTGCGGGCCGCCGTGGATCAGGAACGCGACCGGGTAGCGCTTGCCTTCCTGGTAGTTCCACGGCTTGACCACGTAGCCGTGCACGGTCTCGTCGTTCCAGCCGGTGAAAGTGAACTGCTCGTAGTCGCCGAAATCGACGTCCGGAAGCATCTCCGAGGCGCTCGGGGTGATGGCCCGCTCGGGCGCGCCGCCGATGCCGCCGGTGAACACCTGGTTGCCGCTCTTCAGCGAGGCGCGGGTGAACGCGTTGCTCGGGCCGGCGATCGAGAACGAGCCGATGCTGCCGTCGCCGATTACCTCGGTCACCTCGCCGCTCTGGATGTCCACGGCGAACAGCGGGTGCTCGCCGACGTCCTGCGCGCCGGTGTACAGCGTGGCGCCGTCGGCCGACAGCACGATGCCGTCGGCGGAGCGGTCCCAGTCGGGCGCGATCTCGCGCACCGCGCCGGTGGCGAGGTCCATCGCCATCAGGCCGAAGCGGTCGGCCTCGAAGCCGGGACGCTTCATCGCGCGGTAGTACAGGGTGTTGCCGTCGGCGCTGAACACCGGGCCGGCGTCCCAGGCCTCGTTGGCGTCGGTCAGGTTGACGGCGGTGCCGCTGCCGTCGGCCTGCACGCGGTAGAGGTCGAAGTTGGTGGACCACGGCTCCTGCGCGTTGGACAGGCGCGCGCTGACGACCAGCGACTTGCCGTCCGGCGCCCAGGCCAGGTCGGACAGGTCGCCGAACGGCTTGGACGGGACGTCGGCGAGCAGGTCCTTGCCGACCAGCGTGGCGCTGGTGACGGGCGCGCTGCCGTCGATGGGGGCGACGAAGATGCGGTTCAGGCGCCCGTCGCCCCAGGTATCCCAGTGACGGATGAACATGCGGTCGTACACGACGCCGCTGGCATCCGACTTGGCCTCGAGCTTGGCCTTGGTGCAGGCAAGGTCGCCGCCGCAGTCCGGGAACGCGCCGGCCGCGAACGCGATGCGCTTGCCGTCCGGCGACAGCACGAAGCCGTCCACGCCGACCGGGAAGTCGGTCACCTGCACGGGCTCGCCGCCGGCGGCGGGGATCGCGTACAGCTGCGAGCTGCCGCCCTTGCCGCTGAGGAAGTACACGGTGCCGCCGTCGCTGGAGAACGCCGGCGAGTTGACGCTCCAGCCTTCCGGGGTCAGGCGCACCGGCGGCGCGGCGTCGCGCGCGAACAGGTCCTCGATCCAGAGCGAGGTCGCGGCCTTGTTCGACTGCGTGTCCATGACGCGTCTGGCGAACACCAGCTTGCGCCCGTCCGGCGACAACACCGGCGAGGAGTAGCGGTCCATCGAGACCAGGTCTTCGGGCTGGAAACCGCGGTCGGCCAGCGCCAGCGAAGGCAGCGCGAGCAGCAGCGCCGCGCCCAGTGCGAGGTGGGGGAACTTCATCGTCGTCTCCTTCAGAGCGGGCCCGGCTCGACGTCGCCGAGCGAGCGTTTGGTGCCGCTGCGGTACAGCAGCCACGCGACCACGGCCAGCACGGCCAGTCCGACCCACTTGCCGAACTGCCAGCCTTCCGGCAGCGCCAGCACGTCGGCCCGGCCGCTGGCCACGATCGGGATCGCGATGAAGATGCCCATCAGCGCCTCGCCGGTGATCAGGCCGGCGGCGAACAGCGTGCCGGGGCGGTGGATGCGGTCGCGCAGCGACTCGTCGGCGGTCCCGACGGCGCCATGGCGGCGCTCGACGAAGTACGCCAGCAGGCCGCCGAGGAAGATCGGCACCATCAGTTCCAGCGGCAGGTAGATGCCGATGGCCGCGGCCAGCACCGGCACGCGGAAGCTGGAGTTGCGCGACTTCAGCCAGCCGTCGATCGCGATGATCACCGCGCCGACCACGCCGCCGATCGCGATCATGGTCCACGGCAGCTCGCCACCGAACATGCCCTTCGCGACCGAGGCCATCAGGGTCGCCTGCGGCGCCGACAGCGGGTTCGGGTGCTCGGCGGTGGGCGCGCCGATGCCATAGGCCTCGGCCAGCAGGTCGAGCACCGGCGCCATGATCAGCGCGCACGAGAACGCGCCGATCATCAGCATCAGCTGCTGCTTCCACGGCGTGGCACCGACGATGTAGCCGGCCTTGAGGTCCTGCAGGTTGTCTCCGCCGACCGCCGCCGCGCAGCAGACCACGGCGCCGATCATGATCGCGGCCACCGCGCCGATCTGCGAGTCGCGGCCGAGCAGCAGCATCAGCACCACGGCGGCGAACAGGATCGTGGCGATGGTGATGCCGGACACCGGGTTGTTCGAGGAGCCGACCAGGCCGGCGAGGTAGGCCGACACCGACACGAACAGGAAGCCTGCGACGATCATGATGATGGTCATCGGGATGCTGACCGTCCACTGGCCGACGATGGCCTGGTACAGAAGCGCCAGCGGCACCACGAACGCGACCAGCGCCACCAGCATCCACTTCATCGGCAGGTCGCGCTCGGTCTCGGCGATGACCGTGCCGGTGTTCTTGCGCGCGGCGGCGATGCCGCTGCGGATGCCGGAGACCAGCGACTTGCGCAGCGAGAACAGGGTCCAGATGCCGCCGACCAGCATTGCGCCGACGCCCAGGTAGCGGATCTTGGCGCTCCACACCGCGAACGCGGCGTCCTCGGCCGAGGCGCCGGCGATCGAGGCCGCGAGCGCGGGGTCGGCCCCCTGGAAGAACGCGTGGTAGATCGGGATCGCGATGTGCCAGGACAGGATGCTGCCGGACAGCACCACGATGCCGATGTTGAGGCCGACGATGTAGCCGACGCCGAGCAGCGCCGGCGACAGGTTGGTGCCCATGTAGCCGAGGTAGCGGCCGAAGAAGCCGGCGCCGGCGGCGGTATCGGGCAGCATGCGCAGGCCGCTGGCGGCGGCGAGCTTGAACAGGCCGCCGATCACCGCGGAGAAGCCGAGCAGCTTGAGCCCGGGACCGGGGTTCTCGCCGGCCTTCAGCACTTCGGCCGCGGCCTTGCCCTCGGGGAACGGCAGCGGGTCCTCGACGATCATCGTGCGCCGCAGCGGCACCGAGAACAGCACGCCGAGCAGGCCGCCGAGGCCGGCGATCGCCAGCACCCAGGAATAGCGGAAGTCGTCCCAGTAGCCGAGGATGATCAGCGCGGGGATGGTGAAGATCACGCCCGCGGCGATCGAGCTGCCGGCCGAGGCGCCGGTCTGCACGATGTTGTTCTCGAGGATGGTGCCGCCCCCCAGCAGCCGCAGCACGCCCATGGACACGACCGCCGCCGGGATCGCGGTGGCGATCGTCAGGCCGGCGAACAGGCCGAGGTAGGCATTGGCCGCGGCCAGGATCACCGCGAGGATGATCGCCAGCACGATGGCACGGAAGGTCAGCTGCGGCACCCGCGTCGGGGCCGTGTTCGGATTGGTGGCGCTCATCGGATGGGACTCCCCGCCGGTTGGGCAACCCCGTGATGATGGCATCTATACTCGGCCGATGCACGACGACTTCCTGGGCCACCCGAAAGGCGTCTTCGTCTGCTTCTTCACGGAAATGTGGGAGCGCTTTTCCTTCTACGGGATGAAGGCGCTGCTGCTGCTGTACCTGCTGAAGCACCACGGATTCAGCGACGACATGGGCTACGGGCTGATCGGCGCCTACGGCGGCCTGGTCTACGCCGTGCCGGTGGTCGGCGGGCTGGTCGCGGACCGCTGGCTGGGCATGCGCAAGGCGGTGGTGCTGGGCGGGGTGCTGCTGTGCCTCGGCCACCTGGGCATGGCGGTCGAGGGGACCGACGCCCGGATCGTGGACGGGGTGGTGGTCCGCGACGAGGGCGCCCTGCAGGTGTTCTACCTGTCGCTGGCGCTGATCATCATGGGCGTGGGCTTCCTCAAGCCGAACATCTCCACCATCGTCGGCAAGCTGTACGCGGAGGACGATCCGCGCCGGGATTCCGGCTTCACCCTGTTCTACGCCGGGATCAACGTCGGCGGCCTGTTCGCCGGCCTGATCTGCGCCTTCCTGGGCGAAACCTACGGCTGGAAGTACGGCTTCGGGGCGGCCGGCATCGGCATGGTCGCGGGGCTGGCGATGTTCCTGTGGGGTCAGCGCTACCTGCACGGCCACGCCGAGCCGCGCGACCCGTCGCTGCTGGTCGAGCGGATCGGCCCGCTGGCACGCGAGTGGTGGATCTACCTCGGCTCCGCGGGCGGCGTGCTGCTGGTGTGGCAGCTCATCCAGCGCACCTGGACCGTGCAGGGCGCGATGCACCTGGTGGCGCTGGCGTTCGGCCTGTGGTTCGTGTGGTTCCTGGTCCGCCACTGCAGCCGGGTGGAGCGCGAGCAGATGCTGTCGCTGCTGGTGATGATCCTGGGCGTGCTGGTGTTCTTCACCCTGTACGAGCAGACCTACGGCTCGTGGCTCACCTTCACCGACCGGCTGATGACCAAGGACCTGTTCCCGTCGCTGGTGAGCGACGCCAGCGGCACCCTGCCCTGGTCGCTGTACACGATGGCGGCGGCGCCGGTGCTGATGATCGTGGCCCTGAAGGCCAGCGACCGCGGCGCGCGCGGACCGGCGCGCGCGATGGTCGGGTTGCTGGTCGCGGCGATGGCCGTCGCCTGCTTCCGCGACGTGGTGCTGGTCCCGCAGACCGCCGGCTCGCTGACCTTCCTCGGCTCGTTCTTCATCGTCCTGCTGTCGCCGCTGTTCGCCTGGCTGTGGCCGTGGCTGGAGAAGCGCGGCCGGAACCCGTCCAAGCCGATGAAGAGCGCGATCGGGCTGCTGTTCGCGGCGCTCGCCTTCCTGCCTTTGATGGCCGCGGCCAAGGTCGCCGGCGACGGGGTGATGGCGAGCGTGTGGTGGCTGGTGCTGGCCTATTTCGTGCTGGAGATCGGCGAGATGTGCCTGTCGCCGATCGGGCTGTCGGCGGTCACCCAGCTGTCGGTCGCGCGGGTGGTGGGCCTGATGATGGGCGGGTTCTGGCTGGCCACGGCGTATTCGGAAATGCTCGCCGCCGAGTTCGGCAAGCTGGCCTCGCTCGACGTGCCCGAGTCCGGCGACATCGACCTGGTCTCGGCGGCCGCCACCTACGGCAACCTGTTCGAGTTGCTGCTGTGGATCGGCCTGGGCAGCGCACTCGTGTTCCTGGTCCTCGCGCCGCTGCTGCGGCGCTGGATGCACGGGGTCAGGTAGCGGAAACGCTTCCGGACAAGGTGCTTTCGAGGCCCTGGTGCCAGTCCGGAAGCTCGATGCCGAAGTCCTGCTGCAGCCTGGCGCAATCGAGGACCGAGTACCCGGGACGTGCCGCGGGCGTCGGGTAGTCGGACGTGGCGATCGCAGTGACGACCGGCTTGCGGTCGATCATTCCGAGGGCGTGGGCGCGCTCGACGATGGCCGTGGCGAAACCGTGCCAGCTGGTCTCGCCGGTCGGCGTCAGGTGCCACAGCCCGGATCGCGCGGGCGCAGCCGAGAGTACCCGTGCGGTGACGTCGGCGATCAGGCCTGCAGGCGTGGGTGTTCCGCGCTGGTCGGCGACCACGCGAAGCTCGTCGCGCTCGCCCGCAAGCCGCAGCATCGTGCGCAGGAAGTTGCGGCCGTGCGCCGCGTACACCCACGCGGTGCGGAACACCAGGTGGCGCGCGCCGCTGGCGCGGATCGCCTGCTCGCCCGCCAGCTTGCTCGCGCCGTACACGCCGAGCGGCGCCACCGGGTCGTCCTCGCGGTAGGGCCGCGTGCCACGGCCGTCGAAGACGTAGTCGGTGGAGTAATGCACCAGCAGGGCGTCGCGCTTGCGGCAGGCTTCGGCCAGGACCCCCGGCGCTTCCGCGTTGGCGCGGAACGCTGCCTCGGGTTCGGTCTCGGCCTTGTCCACCTGGGTGTGGGCGGCAGCGTTGACCACGACGTCGGGCGCCATGCGGGCGACCAGGCCGGCGAGCGTGCCGGGCTGGTCCAGGTCGGCGACCTCGCAGGCCATGCCGTCGCCCAGGCGGCCGTCACGGGTACCGACCACCACCTCGCCGAGCGGCGCCAGGCTGCGCCGCAGCTCGGTGCCGACCTGGCCGTTGCCGCCGAGCAGGAGCAAGCGCATGCGCGCCTTCAGCCCACGAATTCCGGAAGTCGCTCGCGCGGCAGGTCCGCCAGCAGCGGCAGCTTCGCGTCCTTGTCGGACAGCAGCGGGCGCGAGATTGGCCAGTCGATCGCCAGTTCCGGGTCGTCCCAGCGGATGCCCGCGTCGGCTTCCGGCGCGTAGGTGTCGGTGCACAGGTAGGTGAACAGCGCCTGCGCGCTCAACACGACGAAGCCGTGCGCGAAGCCTTCCGGGATCCAGAAGTGGCGCTTGTTCTCGGCACTGAGCAGCACGGCTTCCCACTGGCCGAAGGTCGGCGAACCGCGGCGGATGTCCACCGCGACGTCCCAGACTTCGCCTTCGAGCACGCTCACCAGCTTGCCCTGCGCCTTCGGGTTCTGGAAATGCAGCCCGCGCAGCACGCCCTCGCTGGAACGGGAGACGTTGCCCTGCACGAACTGCATGGACAGGCCGGCCGCGGCCAGCTTGTCGCGGTTGAACGACTCGTAGAAGAAGCCGCGCGCATCGCCGAACACCTTCGGTTCCAGCACCAGGCAGCCCGGCAGTCCGGTCTCGATCACCTTCATTCGACGATGGTCCCGCGCTCCAGCAGGTCGAGGAGATAGCGGCCGTAGCCGCTCTTCTCCAGCGGTTGGGCCAGCGCGCGCAGCTGCGCATCGTCGATCCAGCGGTTGCTCCAGGCGATCTCCTCGGGACAGCACACGCGCAGGCCCTGGCGCTTCTCGATGGTCTCCACGTAGCTCGAGGCTTCGACCAGTGATTCGTGGGTGCCGGTATCCAGCCAAGCGTAGCCGCGGCCGAGGCGTTCGAGCTGCAGGCTGCCCTCCTCGAGGTAGCAGCGGTTGAGGTCGGTGATCTCCAGCTCGCCGCGCGCGGACGGTTGCAGGCCGGCGGCGAAGTCGCTGGCGCGGCCGTCGTAGAAGTAGAGGCCGGTGACGGCGTAGTTCGAGCGCGGCTTCGCCGGCTTCTCCTCCAGCCCGACCACCTTGCCGCTGGCGTCGAACTCGGCGACGCCATAGCGTTCCGGGTCGCGCACGTAGTAGCCGAACACGGTTGCGCCGTGCTCCTGCGCGCTCGCGCGGCGGAGGACCTCGGTCAGCCCGTGGCCGTAGAAGATGTTGTCGCCGAGCACCAGGCAGCTGGGCGCGCCATCCAGGAACTCGCGGCCGATCAGGAAGGCCTGGGCGAGGCCATCGGGATTGGGCTGCACCGCGTATTCGATCTTCATGCCCCACTGCGAGCCGTCGCCGAGCAGCTGCTGGAACAAGGCCTGCTCGTGGGGCGTGTTGATGACCAGCACCTCGCGGATGCCGGCCAGCATCAGCACGCTCAGCGGGTAGTAGATCATCGGCTTGTCGAACACCGGCAGCAGCTGCTTGCTGATCGCGCGGGTGATCGGATACAGCCGGGTACCGGAGCCGCCGGCCAGGATGATGCCCTTGCGTTGCGTCATGCCGCCGCCCCGATGCGCTCGAGCCGGTAGCTGCCGTCGAGCACCCGCTGGACCCACGGCTGGTTGGCCAGGTACCAGTCCACGGTGTCGGCAATGCCTTGGGCGAAGCTGTGCGCGGGCGACCAGCCGAGTTCCGACTTCAGCTTGCCCGCGTCGATCGCGTAGCGGCGGTCATGCCCCGGGCGGTCCTTGACGTATGTGATCTGCGACTTGCGCGGCTTGCCGTCCTCGCGCGGACGGCGCTCGTCCAGCAGCGCGCAGATCGTCTCGACCACCTGGATGTTCTGCATCTCGGCGTCGCCGCCCACGTTGTAGGTCTCGCCGACGCGGCCCCGCTCAAGCACGGCGCGGATTGCGCTGCAATGGTCACCGACGTACAGCCAGTCGCGCACGTTCCTGCCGTCGCCGTAGATCGGCAGCGGCTCGCCGGCGATCGCCTTGGCGATGACCAGCGGGATCAGCTTCTCGGGGAACTGGTACGGACCGTAGTTGTTGGAGCAGTTGGTGGTCAGCACCGGCAGCCCGTAGGTGTGGTGGAAGGCGCGGACCAGGTGGTCGGACGCGGCCTTCGAGGCGGAGTACGGCGAATTCGGGGCGTAGGGGGTGGTCTCGGTGAACCTGCCGGTCTCGCCCAGCGACCCGTAGACCTCGTCGGTCGACACGTGCAGGAAACGGAAGGCCTCGCGCGCCGTCCCCTCCAGCGACCTCCAGTAGTCGCGCGCGGCCTCGAGCAGCGCCAGGGTGCCGACCACGTTGGTCTGCACGAACGCGCCCGGCCCGTCGATGGACCGGTCGACGTGGCTCTCGGCGGCGAAGTTCAGGATCGCGTCCGGGCGATGCTCGCGCAGCAGGGCGTCCACCAGCGCGCGATCGCCGATGTCGCCATGGACGAAGACATGGTTGTCGTTCCCCTTCAACGACGACAGGGTGTCGAGGTTGCCGGCGTAGGTGAGCGCGTCGAGGTTGACCACGCGCTGCCTGGCGGCCACCGCCTCGAGCACGAAGTTCCCGCCGATGAAACCGGCACCGCCGGTGACAAGCCAGGTCTGCACGGCGCCCGCCGTGCTCAGAACGGGATGTCGTCGTCGGCGAAGTCCTCGCCGAAATCGGCCTTCGACGCAGGCGGGGCCTCGCGCCGCTGGGCCGGGGCGCTGCGCTGCTGCGGGCGATCCTGGCGCTCGCCGCGCTGGCCGCCGCCCTCGCCTCCACCGCCGAGCATCTGCATCTCGTCGGCGATGATGTCGGTGAAGTACTTCTCGACCCCGTCCTGGCCGGTGAACTTGTCGTAGCGGATCGAGCCTTCGATGTAGACCTGGCGGCCCTTGCGCAGGTACTCGCCGGCGATCTCGCCCAGCTTCCCGAACAGCTTCACCCGGTGCCACTCGGTGCGCTCCTGGGTGTTGCCGTCCTTGTCCTTGCGCACCGAGGTCGTGGCCAGCGACAGGGTGCAGATGGCCATGCCGCCCTGGGTGTACTTCATGTCGGGGTCGTTGCCGAGGTTTCCGACCAGGATCACTTTGTTCACGCCGCGGGCCATTGGCTGTCCTTCCGGTGTCGCCCGGGATCGGGCAGGGGACATTGGATTATAGCGGCCGGCCGTGCGCCGTCAGCCGGCGCCCCGGCGCCACGTAGGAGATGCCCGGACGAGCGCCTGCGACGCCATATAATCCGGGGTCGCCCCACGACGGACCCCGCATGGACAACGCCACCGCCCCGCGGCCGCCGGAAGCCGGGCCGACCCGGGATCGCGCCGCGCTCGACCTGTCCGCCATCCAGGCCCTGGCGGCCGGGGACATGGCGCGGGTGGACGCGCTGGTCCGCCGGCGGCTGGCCTCCGACGTGGTGCTCATCAACCAGGTGGCCGAGCACATCGTCGCCGCCGGCGGCAAGCGCCTGCGCCCGATGCTGCTGCTGCTCGCGGCCGCCGCCTGCGGCAAGCGCGATGCCGGTGGCGACGGCGTCGGCGCCGACGCGCACCAGCTGGCCGCGGTCATCGAATTCATCCACACGTCCACCCTGCTGCACGACGACGTTGTGGACGAGTCCGACCTGCGCCGCGGCCGCAGCACCGCCAACGCGGTGTGGGGCAACGCGGCCAGCGTGCTGGTCGGCGACTTCCTGTATTCGCGCAGCTTCCAGCTCATGGTCGAGCTGGACTCGATGGAGGTCCAGCGGATCCTCGCCGACACCACCAACCGCATCGCCGAAGGCGAAGTGCTGCAGTTGCTGCACGTGCGCAACCCGGACACCGACGAGGACGCCTACCTGCGGGTGATCGAGCGCAAGACCGCGGTGCTGTTCGCCGCCGCGACCCGGCTGGGCGGGGTGCTCGCGGGGGCCGACGCCGCCACCTGCGACGCCCTGCACGACTATGGCCTCAACCTCGGCTACGCCTTCCAGATCGCCGACGACGTGCTCGACTACTCGGCCGACGAGGCGACGCTCGGCAAGCACCTGGGCGACGACCTCGCCGAGGGCAAGGCGACGCTGCCGCTGATCCACGCGATGGCGCATGCGGACGAGGCCGTCCGCGCACTGCTGCGCAGGGCGATCGAGGAAGGCGACGCCAGCGCGATGCCGACCGTGCTCGAGGCGATCGCCGCGGCGCGCAGCCTCGACTACAGCCTCGCCCGCGCCCACGACTACGCCGAGGCGGCCGAGGCCGCGCTCGACGGCCTCGAGGACGGCCCGCACGTGGCCGCCCTGCGCGGGCTGGCGCGCTACGCCATCAGCCGCGACCGCTGAAGCGTTCCGCGAGGAACCCCCGCATCATCCGCTCCGCGCGCTCGGCCGACAGCGGGTTGTAGACGCAACCGGGCGGGCTGTCGGCTTCCGGCAGCGCGAAGCAATGCACGGTGCTGCTGAAGTCGACGAACTGCCAGTCCACGCCGGCCGCGTCCATCTCCTGCTTGAAACCGGCGACGTCGCCGGCGGTTCCGCGGTCGTCGGCGCCGTTGAGCACCAGCACGCTGGCCTTCACCGCGCCCGCCTTCGCCGGAAGGCTGGTTCCGAGTCCGCCATGGAAGGTGACCACGCCGGCGATGTCGGCGCCGTCGCGCGCCAACTCGAGCACGGTGGTGCCGCCGAAGCAGTAGCCGAAGGCCGCGATCCGCGAGGCATCCAGCGGCGCGCCCGCGGCGTTGGCGCGCAGCACCTCTAGGGCCTTGCCGATGCGCGCGCGCAGCGTGGGAAGGTCATCGCGCAGCGCGCCGGTGAGCGTGCGCGCGGCGGCGCTGTCCGCGGGCTGCGCGTCCTTGCCGTAGACGTCCGCGACCAGCACCACGTAGTCGCTGCCGGCGATGTGCCTGGCCTTGTCGATCGCGCCCTCGGTCATGCCCATCCAGTCGGGCACCATCAGCAGGCCCGGGCGCGCGATCGTGTTGGCGTCGTCGTAGACGAGCACGCCGCGGAAGGTCCGGTCGCCGAGGGTCCACTCGACCGGGTCGGCGCGCATCGCCGCGAACGCGGGCAGCGCGCACAGCGCGAGCAGCAGGAACAGCAGGGGTTGGCGGAGGTGTCGCATGGCCGTGCTCCGTTCCGGGGGCGGCCAGCGTACCGCTTCAGGCGATGCCGAGTCCCGGAATGGCGCTGATCGCCTCCGGGTCGAACCCGGCCAGGCGGGCGAAGTGGCGCCCGCGCTCGGTGTAGTCGCGGTAGGCGCCGAAGCTGGGCGCGCCGGGCGACAGCAGCACCACGCCGTCGCCGTCCAGGGCCGCGCGCGCCTGGGCGACGGCTTCGGCGAGGTCGTCCGCGGCCGACAGCATGAACCCCGCCTCCGCCGCGACCGGCGCCAGCAGGGCGTGGATGCGGGGCCCGTTCGCGCCCATGGTGACGATGGCCGTCGGCGGCGCCGCGCGCATGGCCGCGGCGAAGCCGCTCCAGTCCACGCCGCGGTCGTGGCCGCCGGCGAGCAGCGCGATCCGCCGACCGCGGTGCACGTCCAGCGCCGCCAGCGAGGCATGCGGCGTGGTGCTGATCGAGTCGTTGACCCAGGTGAGGCCGTCCCGCGTGCCGAGCACCTGCAGGCGGTGTGGCAGCGGCGTGAACGCGGCGGCATGCGGGGCCAGCGCCGCCGCATCCAGCCCCAGCGCCTCGATCGCGGCCAGAACCGCGCACAGGTTGCCCCGGTTGTGGCGCCCGGGCAGCGGCAGCGCGGCGGTGTCCATCACCGGGGTGTCGCTGCGGTGGAGGATGTCGCCGCGCAGGTGCCAGCCGTCCTCGCGGTTGAACCAGCGCACCTCGCTGTCGGGGAGCGCCAGCCGGGCCAGGATCGGGTCCGCCGCGTTGAGCACCGCGATCCGCGGGCGGGCGTCGGTCAGCAGACGCAGCTTGTCGGCGACGTAGCGCTCGTGCGAGCCGTGCCAGTCGAGATGCTCCGGGAACACGTTGAGCGCGACCGCCACCTGCGGCCGCGCGCCGCTGTCGGCGACGTCCCCGGTCTGGTAGCTGGACAGCTCGATCGCCCAGTACGCCGCCTCGCCGTGCAGCAGTTCCAGCAAGGGCATGCCGATGTTGCCGGCCAGCGCAGTGCGGTGCCCGCCGGCACGCAGCAGTTGCGCGAGCAGCGCCGTGGTCGTGCTCTTGCCCTTGGTGCCGGTCACGCAGATGCTGCCGGGGACTATTCCGTCCGCGCCCGCGCGCTCGCCGAACCACAATGCGGTGCCGCCGATGAAACGAGTGCCACGCGAGGCCGCCGCTACGGCCTCCGGCCCGTACGGGCTGATGCCGGGCGACTTGACCACGACATCGTAGGCCGAGAGGCGCCCGGCGCTGGCCTCGGGCTCGATCACCAGCCCCGGGTCGAGCGCCAGGGCCTCGGCCGCCTCCGCCGCGTTGCAGAACAGCGCGAGGTCGGTCGCGGCGTCGAAGCCGTTGGCCGGATCGCGCAGCGCGCGCCAGGCCGCGCGCCCTTCGCGGCCCCACCCCCAGAGCGCGACCCGCCGTCCCTCAAGCCGTGAAATGCGCACGCAGCTGCTCCCACACGGCGGCCGGAATGCGGTGCTCCCCCATCGGCTCGAGCAAGGGCGCGATCGCCAGTCCAGACGCGTCGAGCTGCGGCAGGATCTCGCGCTCGAAGCGGCGCACCAGCGCGTCCTCGCGCCACTCCGGGCGCTTCACCAGCGCGAACATCACCGCACGCGACTCGCGGCCCTCGCCCACGCATTCGAAGGGCTTGTGGTCGCGGAACTCGAGCAGCGCATCGTAGCCCGCGGCCTGCTCCGGGTCGTCGAGCAGGTTGCGGCCGAAGATCGACACCAGCCGCGGCTTCGACATGAACGGCGCCAGCGCCAGGAACACGAAATGGCACTTCGGGCAGACCCCGCACCAGCGGTTGGTCGGCCGTTCGCCGAGCAGGTGGAAGTTGCGGTTGCAGCTGGAGAACCACGCATCGTAGCGGTCGCTCTTCGCGAACTGCCGCGCCACCGCGAGTTCCGACAACGGCCGCAGCAGCGAGTAGTAGTGCACGCCGCCGACCTGGCGTTCCACGTGTTCGCCGAACAGGCGCTCGAACTCCCAGCCCTTCGACCACTGGTGGTTCACTTCGCCGGCCCCGGGAATGAGCGAGCCGTAGCTGGCGGAGCGTTCGTTGGAGAACACGACCTGGGCATCGCCGCGCAGCACCGCCGCCAGCACCAGGATCGCGGAGTTCACCGCGGTCACAGGGATGTGCCCGTTCCACGCGCCCTGCCGGTTGAAGTCGAACAGCTGCGGCGCGAGCTGGCGGCCGATGTTGAGCGTCGGCAGTCCGGTCCGCGCGGCACAGGCCGCGATCAGCTGCGAGCCGCCGATCCAGGTCACGGTCTGCGCCGCGCCAGCCTTTCGCAGGGCCTCGATCGTGACCAGCGAGTCCTTGCCGCCGCCGATCGCCACGAGGGCGGAGCGAGATTCCTCCAGGACCTCGGGCGGTGTCGGCGACGAATCGCCCGCAAGCCGCGCTCCCACGGGGAATTCGAGCCTGCCGTCGAGGTCGATGCCGTTGCGATAGGCGAACTCGCCCAGGCCGTTGCGGTACACCGCCTGCAGCAGGTCGGCGGTCGCGCGGTCGATCGCGTAGCCGTCGATGCGGATCTCGGCGGGCACCGCGGCCTTGTAGTAGCTGACGCCGGCGATCAGGTGCAGCAGCCGGAGCGCGGCCTCCACTCGAGCGGCGCGTGCATCGTCGAGCGCGAACGGCGCGCCCGGGATCGTCACGGTCTCGACCAGCTCGGGGCCGTCGTCGAACGCGTACACGAGCCGCGCCACGCCGCTGCCCGCGTCGAAGTCGCAGCGGACGAAGCGGAATGCCCGGATCGCGTCGCGATCGAAGGTCCAGTCAGTCATCAATCACGTCCTCCGCAGGAAGCGCCCGCAGGTTGTAGGTGTTGGCCATGGCCATGCCGTAGGCGCCGGCGTCGGCCACCAGCAGGACATCGCCCTCGGCGGTCGCCGCCGGCAGCAGCCGCTGCCGCGCGAGCACGTCCCCGGTCTCGCAGACCGGACCGACGATGTCCACTTCGGTGTCCGCCGCGGCATCGAGCCGGGTCAGGTTGGCGACCGCATGGTAGGCGTCGTACAGCGCCGGCCGCAGCAGTGCGTTCATGCCGGCATCCGCGCCGACCCGCAGCACGCCGTCCTTCTCCACCACCTGGGTGGCGGACAGCAGCAGCACGCCGGCCTCGGCCACCAGGAAGCGGCCCGGTTCGACGGCGAGCCGGTACTGCGGGTAGGCCGCCTTGACCACCGCGAGGTCGCGGCCCCAGGCCCCCAGGTCGAGGGGCGCATCGTCGGGGTAGTACGGCACCGGCAGGCCGCCGCCGATGTCGAGCACTTCGACGCTGGGGATGCCCTCGGCCAGCATCGCCAGCTCGGCGTGCACGTCGCGCCAGTGGCCGAGCGACTGGATGCCGCTGCCAAGGTGCGCATGCAGGCCGGCGATCCGCAGGTCCAGCGCGGCCGCGGCCTCGAGGAATTCCGGCAGGCGCTGCACCGGCAACCCGAACTTGGCCTCGCTGCCGCCGGTCCTCACCTTGCGGTGGTGGCCGTCGCCGCGACCCAGGTCGAGCCGCAGCCACGCGGTGCGGCCGCGGAACACGCCGGGCCAGCGTTGCAGCGCCTCGACGTTGTCCACGGTGACGGTGCAGCCGCGCGCGAACGCGTCCTCGTACTCGGCGCGCGGGGCGAAGCTGGGGGTGAACAGCACGCGTTCGGGCGACAGCTCCGGGACTGCTTCCACCACCCGCGCGACTTCCGCGGCCGATACGCATTCGAAGCCGAAGCCTTCCGCCGCCAGCGCGCGCAACAGGGCCGGATGCGGATTCGCCTTCACCGCGTAGTAGCGCTGGTCGATCGCCTCCACCGTGGAAATTGCACGCGCGCGTTCCCGCAGCGTGCCCAGGTGGTAGGCGTAGCGCGGCGTTCCGCGCGCGGCGAGCGCCAACAACCGGTCGCCGTGCCGCGCCCACCAGGGCTCGGCGCGCTCGCGGCGCCCGTGCGCGATCTCGTGCCAGCTCGGCCCGAACACGCGCGCGTCGTGCATCGGCATCGCGCCGCTGCGCACGAGCTCCTCGTGCAGCAGCGGGACCAGGCCATCGGCGTCCGCTTCGTCGACCACGAACGTGAGGTTGAGGTCGTTCGACGACTGCGAGATCAGGTGCACGCGCTCCTGGCCGAACGTCGCCCACACGTCCGACAGCCGGTGCAGCAGCGAGCGCATGCCGCGGCCGACCAGGGTGATCGCCGCGCACGGCACGATCACCTTGACCCGGCAGACCTCGGCCAGGTCCGCGCTCAACGCCTCCAGCACGTTGCCGCTGACGAGGTTGTCGCTCGGGTCGAGCGAGACGGTGACGTTGGTCTCCGAGGAACCGATCAGGTCCACCGACAGGCCATGGCGGCGGAAACGCTCGAACACGTCGGCGAGGAAGCCGACCTGCTGCCACATGCCCACCGTTTCCATGGACACGAGCACGATGCCGTTGCGGCGCGAGATCGCCTTCACCCCGGGCACCGGCTCGGCCGCTGCGGCGATCGTGGTGCCGGGCAGTTCCGGCCGCGCGGTGTCGAGGATCGCCATCGGCACCCGCGCTTCGCGGCACGGGCCGATCGCGCGCGGGTGCAGCACCTTGGCGCCGGTGGTCGCGATCTCCTGCGCCTCGGCGTAGTCCAGCCGCGTCAGCAGGCGTGCCTCGGGCACCTCGCGCGGGTTGGCGCTGAACATGCCCGGCACGTCGGTCCAGATCTCCACCCGTTCGGCACCGAGCAGCGCGCCGAAGCACGCGGCCGAGGTGTCCGAACCGCCGCGGCCCAGGATCGCGGTGCCGCCGTCGCGGTGGCGCGCGATGAAGCCCTGGGTGAGCAGCATCCGCGGCGCCTGCGCGGAGAACCGCTCGCGCCAGTCGCCTTCCGGGAGATGCCCGCAGCTCACGCACAGGCGGTCGGACCAGGCGCTGCGATCGGGCAGCGGCAGTGCCTGCAGCCAGTCGCGCGCGTCGCACCAGCCGAAATCGAGGCCCTGCGCCTGCAGGTAGGCCGCGCCCAGGGCCGAGGACAGCAGCTCCCCGTGCGACAGCAGGTCCGCCTGCCAGTCCAGGCTGCGGGTGGCCGCGCGCGGATCGGTGGCCAGCGCCTGCAGGCTGGCGAGGTGCGAGCCGGCCACGGCGTCCGGGTCGAGACCGAGTTCGGCGGCGAACCCCAGGTGGCGATCGACGATCCCGGCGATGCGCGCGGCGCTGTCGTCGCCCTGGCAAGCCGCCTGCAATGCGTTGGTCACGCCCGACAGCGCCGACACCACCACGAGCACGCGTGCGCCTTCCGCGGAACGCTCGTGCGCGAGCCCGCCGATGGTGTCCCATCGCTCGCGCCGCGACACCGACGTCCCGCCGAACTTGAGCACGATCCAGCGGTCGCGTGGTGTCATCGCTGCCGTTACCAGGAACCTCGTAGAATGCGCCGCCTGCCCGCGACGACGGGCATTCCCGGCATTCTAGTCGAACGATGTCCAATCCCGCGCGGCGCTACCTGCAGCTCGACGTGTTCGCCGACCGCCCCGGGGCCGGCAATCCCCTGGGCGTGGTCCTCGACGGCGCCGGCCTCGACGACGACGCCATGCAGGCGATCGCGCGCTGGACGCGGCTGCCGGAAACCACGTTCGTATTCCCGGCTAGCCACGGGGACGCCAGTTACGGCCTGCGCATCTTCAGCCCGCGGCACGAGGTGCCGTTCGCCGGCCACCCCAGTATCGGCACCGCGCACGCGGTGCTGGAGGCGGGCCTTGCGGTCCCGCGCGACGGACTGCTGGTGCAGGAGGGCGCCGCCGGCCTGCTGCCGCTGCGGATCCGGGGCAGCGGCCGCGAGCGCACGATCGCCGTGCGCACGCCGCGCGCCCGGGTGGTCGAGGTCGTCGACCCCGGCGATCCGCGGCTGCAGGCCGCCCTGCCCGGACTGCCGCGCGGCGTGCTTCCGCCGGCGTTGATGGAGGGCGGGCGCCGCTGGTGGTTGGTGGAGATCGCCTCCGAGGCCGCGCTGCGGTCGGCCGAACCCGACTGGGACGCCGTAGCGAGGCTCGCTGCCGACACCGGCAGCATGGGCGTGTGCGTGTTCGCGCGCAGCGACGACCCGGTGTACTACCTGGCGGTGCGCGCGTTCGTCGGCGCGCCGGCGCGTTTCGAGGATGCGGCCTCGGGGGCCGCCAATGCGACCCTCGCGGCCTGGCTCGCGCACAGCGATGCACTGCCCGGGGACGGCGGCTTCTACCGCGTGAGCCAGGGCCGCGAGGTCGGTTACGACGCGATCATCGAGCTCGAGGTGGACGCGGCCGGCGACGTCTGGTCGGGCGGCCGCGCCTGCACCGTCGTCCGCGGCGCGATGGCCTGGGCGTGACTACTACTCCGCGATGACGCGGACGCGGATCCGGTCGCCGGGGTGGTAGTTGGTGCGGGTGGTGTGCCTGCGCCCGCCGTACTCGTAGGTCACGTCGTACTGGCCGCTGCCGCCGGTGCGGTAGCTGCCGTAGTCGCCAGGCAGCGGGTCGCACACGGTGACCCGGCCGACGTTGCGCTGGCGCTGGGCGTTCTCGTAGACCTGCTGGCCGGCGATCGCACCGACTGCCGAGCCGATCGCGGAGGTCGCGATGCGGCCGGAGCCGTCGCCGATCTGGCTGCCGACCAGTGCGCCGAGCACGCTGCCCACCACCGACGCCACCGCGCGCCCGTTGCTGCTGCCCCGGCGGTCGCCATAACGGTCGCCGTAGTAGTCGTCGCGGCCGTAGCGGTCGCCGCCGTAGTAGCCGCCGCTGCCGTAGTAGCCGTCGTCGGCGTAGTCGCGGCTGCGGCACTCGCGGGAATAGCCGGAGTAGCCATGGCCGCCACCGACCGGGACCACCCGGACCACGCGGGCGTAGTCGTAGTAGCCGTCCCCGTAACGGGTGTCTCCGTAGCGCCCGTCGTCGTAGCGGCCGTCGTACTGGCCGCCGGCGCGGGTGTCGAACGGCGCGGGCACCACCGTCTGTGCGGTGGCGACCCCGCTGGCGGTCGCCAGCGCGAGGGCGAGGAAGGAAGCGGTCAGGATTTTCATGCGGGCGGTCCGGGAAAGGCTCGCCTGCATCCTCTCCTCACGCCGGTTAAACCATCCTGAACCCCGCGGGCGCCGTTCAGCCGCCGGCGAGTTCCGCTTCCACCGTGATCGGGACCGCGCTCAGCGCACGCGACACCGGGCAGTGGCTGCCGACCTCGTCGGCGATGGCCCGGAACGCCTTCGCGTCCATGCCGGGCACGCGTGCCGTGGTCTTCAGCCGGATCGCCGACAGCGACGGCCCGCCTTCGGTGGACAGGTCCACTTCGGCGCGGGTGTCGATCGCTTCCGGCGCATGCCCGGCCTCGCCCAGCTTCGCGGCCAGCGCCATGGTGAAGCAGCCGGCGTGGGCGGCGGCGATCAGTTCCTCCGGGTTGGTGCCTTTGCGGTCGCCGAAGCGGGTATTGAAGCCATACGGAACCGCGTCCATCAGGCCGCTTTCGGGCGTGTCCAGCCGGCCGTTGCCCTGCTTCAGGTCGCCTTCCCAGTGCGCGGTGGCGTAGCGCGAAATGCCCATTCCAGGTCTCCTCGTGTGGGGTGGAGGTGGCCACCACGGTACTCCCCCGCCCGTCATCGCTCCATTGCGGCGCGGCTTGACCCTCGCCTGGTGCTGCGGGAGGCTGTGCCCCCGGCCATGGGGAATCGCTCATGCCCTACACGACGGAACAGATCCGCAACGTGGCCCTCGCCGGGCATCCCGGCGCCGGCAAGACCCTCCTGTTCGAAGCGCTGCTGCATGCCGGCGGCGCGATCGGCTCGCCCGGCAGCATCGAGCGCGGCAACACCGTGTCCGACTTCGACCCGGTGGAACGCGAGCGCGGCCATTCGCTGGATGCCGCGATCGCCTCGATCGACCACGGCGGCATCCACCTGAACCTGGTGGACACCCCCGGCTACCCGGACTTCCGCGGGCCGGCGCTCTCGGGCCTGGCCGCGGTCGAGACCGTGGCCATCGTGGTCGACCCCGACACCGGCGTGGCGCACGGCACGCGCCGGATGATGGAGCACGCGCGGGCGCGCGGCCTGTGCCGGGTGCTGGTGGTCAACAAGCTGGACCACCCCGGCGCGGGGGCCCTGCTGGAGTCGCTGCGCGCCAGCTTCGGCCCCGAGGTACTGCCGCTGAACCTGCCCGCGGACGGCGGCTCGCGCGTGGTCGACTGCTTCGGCGCGGCCGCCGCGGACTCCGGGGAGGACAGCGACGTGGGTCCGGTGGCCGAGTGGCACCGCAAGATCATCGACCAGGTGGTCGAGGTCAACGAGACGGTGATGGATCGTTATCTCGACCTCGGCGAGGGCGGCCTGCGCGGCGAGGAACTGCACGACGCGTTCGAGCAGTGCCTGCGCGAAGGCCACCTGGTCCCGGTGTGCTTCGTCTCGGCACGCGAGGGCACCGGCGTGCCGGAACTGCTGGCGATCGCCGAGCGTCTGTTCCCGCACCCGGGCGAGGCCAACCCGGCGCCGTTCCTGAAGGGCAGCGGCGACAAGGCCACCCCGATTACTGCCACGCCCGACCCCGGCGCCCACGTGATCGCGCACGTGTTCAAGGTCGCGAACGATCCGTTCGTGGGCAAGCTCGGCGTGTTCCGCGTGCACCAGGGCACGATCCGCCGCGACGCGCAGCTGTTCGTCGGCGACGGCCGCAAGCCGTTCAAGGTCGCGCACCTGTTCCGGGTCCAGGGCAAGGAGCACGTCGAGGTGCCGCAGGCGATCCCGGGCGACATCGCCGCCGTGGCCAAGGTCGAGGACCTGCACTTCGACGCGGTGCTGCACGACAGCCATGACGAGGACCACATCCACCTGGCGCCGATGGCGTTCCCGCGGCCGATGTTCGGGCTCGCGGTGGAGGCCGCCAGCAAGGGCCAGGAGCAGAAGCTCGCGGGCGCGCTGCACAAGCTGGCCGAAGAGGATCCGGCCTTCGTGGTCGAGCACAACGCCGAGCTCAACGAGCTGGTGCTGCGCGGCCTGTCCGACCTGCACCTCCGGATCATGCTGCAGCGGCTGCGCGACCGGTTCGGGGTCGAGGTCGCGACGCGCCCGCCGCGGATCGCCTACCGCGAGACCATCGGCGGCAAGGCCGAGGGCCACCACCGCCACAAGAAGCAGACCGGTGGCGCGGGGCAGTTCGGCGAAGTGTTCCTGCGGGTGGAGCCGCTGCCGCGCGGCAGCGGCTTCGAGTTCGCCGACGAGGTCAAGGGCGGCGTCATCCCCGGGCAGTTCATTCCCGCGGTCGAGAAGGGCGTGCGCCAGGTGCTCGCCGGCGGCGCGATCGCCGGCTACCCGCTGCAGGACGTGCGCGTGACCGTGTACGACGGCAAGTACCACAGCGTGGACAGCAAGGAAGTCGCGTTCGTGGCGGCCGGACGCAAGGCGTTCCTGGATGCGGTCCTGAAGGCGGGCCCGCAGGTGCTGGAACCGATCGTCGAGCTCGAGGTGTCGGCGCCGGAGCAGCACATGGGCGACATCAGCGGCGGCCTCGCGGCCAAGCGCGCGCGCATCAACGGCACCGATTCGGCCGGCGGCGGCGAGATCGTGGTCCGGGCGCAGGTGCCGCTGTCGGAACTCGAAGGCTATGCCGCGGAGCTCAAGTCGGTGACCGCCGGGCGCGGCAGATACTCCCTTGATTTCAGCCACTACGAGCCGGTTCCTGCACAAGTGCAGCAGAAGCTGGTCGCCGCCTGGCAGCCCCGGCACGAAGAAGACTGACCCCGCGCCTGCCGCGGTGCAGCGCGAAAAAACCCGAAGAAAACGGCGCTTCGGCTCTTGGCGACGGCGCGGACTTGTCCTACATTCCGCTTGCCGGGGGGAATTTCCAGGCACATCAGATCACTCCCGATCCATTGCGATCGACTCAACCGAGCAACACAGGACACCTATGGCGAAGAAGAAGGCGACAAAGAAGGCTGCCCCGAAGAAGGCCGCTGCCAAGCCGGCAGCCCCGAAGCCGATCAAGGAAGCGCTGAGCAAGTCCGGCCTGGTGGCGCACATCGCCGACCAGACCGGCCTGGCCTCGCGCGACGTGCGCGCGGTGCTGGCCTCGCTGGAAGGCGCGGTGCACGGCTCCATCAGCAAGAAGGGCGCGGGCTCGTTCACCCTCCCCGGCCTGCTGAAGATCACCGCCGTCAACGTCCCGGCCAAGCCGCGGCGCAAGGGCATCAACCCGTTCACCAAGGAAGAGCAGTGGTTCGCCGCCAAGCCCGCCTCGGTGAAGGTCAAGGTGCGTCCGCTGAAGAAGCTCAAGGACGCCGCCGCCTGAGGCATCGCCATTGCCGCGGCATCGCCGCGGTGAACGAGGCCGGGACCCTTGGTTCCGGCCTTTTTCTTTGCCGGCGTTTTCTTTGCCGCGCGTTCACCGCCCCTGCGGCAAGCTGCCGCCCATGGCACGCCGCATCCTCCCCTGGCTGGTCGCGCTCTCCGCCACCGCGCTGCTGTCCGCCTGCGCTGCGCTCACGGCCGTCTCCGGGCTGCTCGGCAACGAAGTGGTGTTCACGCCCGCCCAGCTGCAGGGCTTCCTCGACCGGCGCTTCCCGCGCGACTACGACAAGCTCGGCGGCCTGGTGTCGTTGCGCGTGCTCAACCCGCGCCTGAGCATCCCTCCCGGCAGCAGCCGCCTGCGCCTGGACTTCGACGTCGGCATCGGCGCCCCCGGCCGCGACAGCGGAACCGTCGCCGGGCACCTGGCGCTGGCCAGCGGCCTGCGCTACGACCCGGGCACGCGCGGGCTGCACCTGGACTCCCCGACCATCGAGTCGCTGCAGCTGCCCGAGGCCAGGTTCGCGCTCGGCACCACCGGGCGGGAACTGGTGGACCGCTGGCTCGCCGATTACGCCGACCGCGAGCCGGTGTACCGTTTCGACGACAGCCTGCTTCAGCGGCTGCAGTCGCGGCGCATCGGCGCCACCACGATCGACAACGGGCTCGTGGTGGTGCACCTGGACCAGTGAGGAACGCACCTCCCATGTCGCGTCCTCCCCTGCTCCCGCTCACGCTCGCGGCATGCCTGTTGTTGCTCCCCGCCTGCGATCGCGATGCGTCGGACCGGGCACCGGACGACACCGCCGCCGGCGTCGCCACGCTGCCGCGGCCGGAGGCCAACGGGGGTTCGGTCACCGGGTTCGACGGCGACGCACCGCCACCTCCGCCCCCGCCGGCCTCGGCGGACGCGGGCGATGCCGTGGTCGCCGATCCAGAGGCGCCGGTCGCGAACCTGCCCGGGGACGACCCGGACTTCGCGCTCGAGGTACCGCCCGTGGCCGGCAGCGAGCCGGAAGGCATGCCGCCCCCATCGACCGCGGCGACGAATCCGGCACCGGCCGCGCCAGCGGAACCCGGCGCAGCGGAAGCCGCTGCCGTCGTGCGCAACTACTACGGCGCGATCAACGCCGGGCAGCATGCCCGCGCCTATGGCATGTGGAGCGACGGCGGCCGCGCCAGCGGCCAGACCGCGGACCAGTTCGCGCGCGGCTTCGGGGATACCACGCGCGTCAGCGTGAGCACCGGCGAGCCGGGGCGCGTGGAGGGCGCGGCCGGCTCGCGCTACGTGACCATCCCGGTGGCCGTGGAGGCGGTGCACGCCGACGGCAGCGTCCACCACTACGACGGCAGCTACACGCTGCGCCGCGCCGTGGTGGACGGCGCCAGCGCGGAACAGCGGCAGTGGCGCATCAGCGACGCCGACCTGCGCGAGGTCGAATAGACGAAGCGATTCGCTGTCAGAAGCGCACGGAGAGCAATGCGTTGGCGCCGTGCTCCTCCATCCCGCCACCGATCCATCCGTTGTAGGACAGCGTGAGCACCGCACTGCGCGACAGCGCGAACGCGAGCCCGGCCTCCAGCAGCGCAACGTTTTCGGCAACCGGCACCCCTTCCACGATGAAGGCATCGCCGCCGGCTGCGAACCGATGCCGCGACGCAATCGTCCCGAAGTCGAAGGCATGCCTCCAGCCGATGGAGCCGTACAGGCTTGCACGGGAATCCCGCATCGCGATGTCCTTCGCCGCCCGCAGCCCGAGGGTGGCGAACAGTCCCTCGATGTCTTCGCCGGCCGCTTCCAGCCCCGCGCTGCCGCCCTCGCCGGCTGCATCGGCATCGAGCTTGACGTACGCCAGCCCGGCGAAAGGCTCGACGGCCGCCGCACCGGTCTCGATCCGGTAACCGGCCTCTCCGAACAGCTGCGTCGTACGCGCCTCGTACGTCGCCTCCGCCGTGGTGGCGAACCCAGGGAAGGCGACCGCGCGCCGCGTGTCGACGTCGTGCCAGTGGGAGACCGCGCCGAAACGCAGGCCCCAGTTCGCGAACCGCGCCCCGGCATACGCCGCAAGCAGGTTGCTGTCCACGTCCGCCGACGACATCCGGTCGTCGATGTCGTACGAAGCCTTGCCCCGGCCGATGGCAATGCCGCCCCGCCAGGCCTCGCCCAGTGCGATATCGGCGCCGACGAAGAATCCGCGGGCCGAGCGATCCAGCCGGGCAGCGTTGCCGTCGCCGTCGATGTGGCCCCGGGAACCGTAGCCCATGCCCCAGGCGGCGGTTCCGTCCGGAGTGCCCGCAACCTGGACCGAGCGCAGGCGTCCGTTCACCGCGTCGCGCATGAAACGGCTGTCCTCGACCAGCCCGGCCTTCAGGCTCGCATGCACCTCGCCCGACAGCGCGTCGAAAGCGACGTGCGCATCCGCCTCGTCGGTGAGCTGCGCGATCGCGTCCCACAGGACGTTGCCAGGTCCGAGGCTGTCCGCGGCCGATGCCGCCGCCACCTGGTTCGGCGTCAGTGCCGCATCGGCGAACGCCATGCCCTGCGCGACCAGGAAATAGACGTTGTTGCTGTCGTAGTCGAGCGTCGGCGCCAGGAACAACGTCGAACCGATCGAAGTCTCCAGTGCATCGAACGTCCCCGCCAGCCCGCCAGCGGCCGTCAGGATCGTGTACGGCGCATCCATCGGGGCAACGCCGTCCAGGAGCAGCACCTGCACGGTGCCGCCATCGAGCTGCGCGGTGCCGGCGACATCGATGAGGTCGCTGTTGCCCGCGGCATCCATCTCCAGCTGGTAGGTCGAGCCGTCCCCCTGCACGTAGTTTCCGTCGACCACCAGCGTGCCGATGGAGTTGCCCGGCGCGATCGTGCCACCCGGGCCGACCGTCGTCGTCCCGACCGTGCCCGAACCGCCGAGCAGGGCACCATCGTGCACGGCTACGGATCCGCCCAGGATGCCGTCGACGAGCAGACTCCCGCCGTGCACGTGGACCGCGCCGGAAAAGCCGCTGGAGTCCGCGGACAGCAGCGTCGTTCCCGCGTAGTGGGCGATCGTCCCCAGGCCGTGGAACGACGGTGCGAAGACGAAGCCGTCGGCGGTGTGGTTGAACACCACGGTGCCGTCGCCGCTGCCGAAGGCAAGCGTGCCGCTGCCCAGGGTGCCGGGTGCCGCGGCGGCGTCGCCGGCGGCGGCGCCGATGTTGAGCGTGCCCGTGGAGCCGGCCAGCGCGGCGACCTGCGTGGCGCCGCCGCCGGTGGCCACGGTGGCGCCGTCGGCGATCGTCAGCTCGCCGACGCCGGCAACGCCGACGAAGAGGTTGCCGGCATTGCTCCAGGTCGACCCCGCTCCCGCGACGGTGACCTCGCCTTGCGACCCGGCGTTGATGCCGATGAAGCCGTTGTCGCTCGAGACCGCGCCCCCGTCCGCAACCGCCAGTTCGCCGACGCCACCGAAACCGACATGGAGATCGCCTGTGTTGTCCCAGCTCGACTCCTCTCCGTCGACGGTCACGACGCCGGTGGAGCCCGCGTTGTTCGCGATCGAGCCGACCCCGCTGCTGACCTTGCCGCCCTCGGCGATCGCCAGCGAGCCGGCGCCCGATCCGCCGACACCCAGCGAGCCAGTGCTGGTCCAGGCCGACCCCGCTCCCGTCACCGTGACGGAGCCGCTCGACCCCGCGCCAGTGGCGATGGAGGCCGTCGCGTTGGATACCGTGCCACCATCCGAGACCACCAGGTCCGCCTCCCCGTCGTGTCCGACGAACAGCTGGCCGGTCATCGTCCACGACGAGCCGGTCCCGCCCACCGACGCAGCGCCCTGAGAGCCGGCTTCGGCGCCGATGAGCCCCTGGGCACTGTTCACGGCCCCGCCATCCAGGATCCGCAGGCGCCCCTCGCCGAAATGACCCACGTGCAGATCGCCGGTCATGTCCCAGCTCGAGCCGTCGCCGATCGTCGCCAGGCCGACGCCCGTCGCCTCGGTGCCGACATAGCCGTTGCTGCTTTGCACCTGGCTGCCACCATCGAGCGTGAGCTCGCCGGCGCCTTCATGGCCAACGTTCAGCGTACTCGTCACCTGCCAGGACGATGCGTCTGCAAGGACCGCCGATCCCGTGCCGTCCGGGGCGTGCCCGAGCGATGCGAAACCGCTCGTTACCGCACCGCCGTCCACCGCGAGGGTGCCGTCGCCTTCACCCCCCACGAGCAGGGCGCCGGTGACCGCCAGCGTGCCCTGCGCAATCTCCACCGAACCCGTTCCGCCGGGGGCGAACGCGATCTGCATCTGCGCTCCCCCCACCGTGACGGTACCGCCATCCTCGATCGCGAGCGATCCTTTTCCATGGCCGCCGACCTGCAGCAGGCCGGTGTTGGTCCAGGTGGACCCCGCTCCCGAGACCGTCACATCGCCGGTCGAGCCCGCCTCCTGGGCGACGAAACCCAGGCCGCTGGCGAGGAGCGCGCCATCCGTGATCGAAAGCGTGCCCGATCCCTCGTAGCCGACGACGATTCCGTTCCCGCTCGACCAGGTGGTTCCGGCACCGCTCAACGCCGCCTTGCCGGTGGAGCCGGCCTCGAAGCCGACGACGCCGGCGCTACTCGACACCGTTCCGCCGGCCGAGACGTCCAGCGTTCCGAAGCCCCGGAAGCCGACATACAGGCCCTGGGCGACGTTCCACTGCGATCCGGAGTGGTACACGTTGACCGCGCCGGCGCCGCCTGCCTCCGCACCGATGTAGCCCTCGTCGCTGGTGAGCTGGCCCTGCGAGGACAGGTCGACCAATCCCGACCCCTGCACCCCGACGACGAGGTTCCCGGTGTTCGTCCAGCTCGAGTCGACCCCACCGACGATCGCAACCCCCTCGCTGCCAGGCAGCAACCCGAGCAGGGAGTGGCCATTGTTGGCCAGGTGTCCCTGGGCGTTGATGGCCAGCACACCCGAACCCTCGTAGCCCAGGATGATGGTGTCGTTGCTGTTCCATTGGGCATGGAGTCCGGCGATCGAGATCAATCCTTCGCTTCCGGGTGCCCAACCGGCAATGCTTGGCGCCGTCGTCGTCAGTGTGCCGCCGTTGAGGATGTGGAGGAGCGCGTCGCCGAGCTCCCCGACCAGGATCGAGTCGGCCTGGGCGACGACCCCGCTGCCGATCCACGCCTCGTTGTTCGAGATGTCGTCGACGACGACATCGTCGCCCGCGGCGGGAACGGCATTCGTGTCCCAGTTCGACCCGGTGTCCCAATCGGAATCGGTGGACCCGGTCCAGTCCACCGTCTGGGCGCCCGCAGGAGCCGCAGGAACCAGCGCGATCACCGATGCCGCCGCCAGCAGCGACGCGAGCGCGAGCAATCGGTGGTTCTCCATGACGTTCATTCCGTGGCACTCCCGGTCGTTGTCGCAGTGACCCTAGTCCCGGGCAGGCGCCGCCATATGGGCGACGGTGCCCATCTTTCGCCGCGGAGGCATGCCCATTTTTCGGCTTCACCGTGCGCATCGGGGGAACAAGCAGCGTTTCGTGGCAGCATGCTGTCGACGTAGCGGGACGCAGGAGCCATGCTGGTCGAACGCGAGGAACCGATGGAGCAACTGCTGGCGCTGGCCGAGGCGGCCGCCGCCGGGCATGGCGCGATCGCCCTCGTCAGCGGAGAGGCAGGCATCGGCAAGAGTGCGCTGCTGGAAGAACTCCGCGAGCGCCTCCGGGGGCAGGCATCCGTGGCCTGGGGCGGATGCGAAGCCTTGTTCACGGCCAGGCCGTTGGGGCCGCTGCACGACATGGCGGCCGACCTCCCGGACCGGGTGCGGGGGCTCATCGAGGAATACGCCCGTCCCGCGCTGATCTTCGACGCCTTGTGGCGCGAGATCTCGGACGGGCCGTGCGGCAGCGTGCTGATCTTCGAGGACGTGCACTGGGCCGACCACGCCACCCTGGACCTGCTGAAGTTCCTGGGTCGCCGCATTTCCACGATGGGCGCGCTGATCGTCATGAGCTTCCGCAACGACGAGATCGCGCCGGACCACCCGCTGATCCAGGTCATCGCCGACTTTCCCCCGTCGCACACTTCCCGGATCGCGCTGTCGCCACTCACGCTCGACGGCGTCGCCCGGATCGATACGGGCGGCCTGTTCGCGCCGGAGGAATTGCTGCAGATCACCGGGGGCAATCCGTTCTTCGTGACCGAGCTGCTGGCCGCCTGGCAAACCGGCGGGGAGGAGGTGCCCGAATCGGTCCGCGATTCGGTCAATGCCCGGCTGAACCGGCTGGGTGAGCGCGAGTGCGCCTTCCTCGAAACGGTCAGCGTCATTCCCGCGGCCTTCGACGCGGCATTGGTAAACGCGCTGTTCGGTTCCGACGGCGAAATGCTGGCGATGGCCTGCACCGGGCGCAAGCTGCTCGTCGAGGACCAGGACGGACACCTGCGCTTCCGGCACGAGCTGGCGCGACTGGCGACGATGCGACGATTGCCGGTGATGCGGCTCCAGGCGACCCATGCGCGCGTGCTCGAGGCGCTGACCGGCGACGGCCGGGATCATCCGCTGGACCTGCTGGTCCACCACGCCGCGGGTGCGCTCGATGGGAAACGCGTGCTGGAACTCGCGCCCCGCGCCGCCAAGGTCGCCGCCGCGGCCGGCGCGCATCGCGAGGCAGCGGCCCACTTCGCCACCGCGCTGCGCTTCGTGGACGAAGCCGAACCGGAAACGGCCGCCGAACTGTACGAGAACTGGGCCTACGAGGCCGGGCTCGCGCTCGGGATCGACGACGACGTGCTCGAGGCGCGCCGCCACGCGATGACGCTATGGCGCGCGCTGGGCCGCACCGAAAAGGTGGGCGACAACCTGCGCTGCCTGGCCTACCTGCACTGGTACCGCGGCGAAGCGGCCACGGCATTCCGTTTCGCCCGCGAGGCGGTCCGCGTGCTCGACAGCACGGCGCCGTCGCCGGAACGGGCGATGGCCTACAGCTACCTGTCGCAACTGCACATGCTGAGCGACCGCGCCTCCGAGGCGATCGCCTGGGGACGCCGGGCGCTGGAGCTGGCCGAGGGCCTTGGCGACATGGAGGTGAAGATCCATGCGCTCAACAACATCGGGACCGCGGGGGCCTACGACGGGGACGAGGCCAGCATCCGCCTGCTCCAGGAGAGCCTGGCGTTGGCTCTGGAGCACGGGTTCCACGAACACGCCGCGCGGGCCTACACCAACCTGTCGTGCTACGCGGTCGACTTCCGTGATTTCGCTTTCGCGGACCGGATCATCGGCGAGGCCATCGCGTTCGATGCACAGCACGACCTCGATTCCTGGACGCACCACCTGTCAGGCGTCTTCGCGCAACTGCGGATGGAGCAGGGCCGCCTGCGGGACGCCGAGGCCATTGCCGGTGGCGTCCTCGAACTCGCGCACCCGACCC
The DNA here is from genome assembly GCF_006476065.1 of Cognatiluteimonas lumbrici. Classification (GTDB taxonomy): domain Bacteria; phylum Pseudomonadota; class Gammaproteobacteria; order Xanthomonadales; family Xanthomonadaceae; genus Cognatiluteimonas; species Cognatiluteimonas lumbrici. The sequence continues at coordinate 2,174,097 of NZ_ML636798.1, read as the reverse complement.
TCGCCATGCGGTTGCCGGCCGCGTCGGTCCTGGCGCGGGTGCGCATGCGGCGGAAGGCGGCCAAGGCCCGCGAGGAACTCACCGAGGTGCTGGCGCAGGCGATCGCCACCGACGAGGCACAACACATCGTCCCGGCGCGCCTTGCGCTGATCGAACACTACTGGCTGCACGATGCACCGGAGAGCGCGCGGCGGCACCTGGAGGCGCTGGCCGCCATGGACCCGCCCAACCTCAATCCCTGGATGGAGGGCGAGCTGCGCCTCTGGGCCAGGCGCGTGGCCCACCCGCTCGAACGCGATCGCGCACGGAAACTGCCTGCCCCCATCGTCGCGGAACTCGACGGCGATGCCCGCAAGGCCTGCAGCCTGTGGCTGGACCTGCAGTCTCCGTACGCGGCGGCCCTCGCCCACGTTGCCGCGGCGGAACAGGATCCCGCACACCACCTTGCCGCCGCGCTGGAACTACTCGTTCCCATGGAAGCGGGCGCCGCAGTGGACAAGGCGCGCAGGCTGGCGGGTATTTTCGGCGTGGAGAAAGCCATGCCGAAGGAGCGGCGCGGCCCCTACCGGACCGCGCGCACCCACCCGCTCGGCCTGACCAAGCGGGAACAGGAGGTCCTCGCGCTCATGCTTGACGGAGCGACGAACAACGAGATCTCCCAGCAGCTCTGCCGTTCGCGGCGCACCGTGGACCACCATGTCTCGTCGATCCTCGGCAAGCTCAACGTCAAGAGCCGCATCGAGGCGGTCCTGCGCGTCCAGAACGAACCGTGGATCAGGAAATAGCCGGCTACAGCTCGAAGCGGTACGACAGCTTCACCAGCAGCTGCTCGCTGTCGCGCAACGAGAAGGCGTCCTGCAGCTGCGACGCCTCGTCGCGGCCGAACTCGTCGAGCATGTAGCCACCGCGGCCGTAGACCACGTACAGGTCGGACAGCGGCGCCAGCTCGTAACGGTAACGCACCTGGAAACCGAGATTGCGCAGGCTGAAGTCCTGCACCGGCTCGTCGACCGCCACCGGCGTACCGTCCGCATCCACGCGCCAGGCCTGGCGCAGGCGCGCGTCCAGGCCGATGGCCTGCAGCTTCATCCGCAACTCCTGCCGCTCGCCGATGGTCCAGTTCATGCCGGCATTCAGCACCACCGAACGTTCATCGAAGCTGCCCAGCAGGTTGTCGTGTTGCCACACGAGCCACTGCGGACTGCTCTCCACGTGCGCGACCAGAAATACGTTGAAGGCGTCGCTCACGAAGTAGGTCGGACGGAATTGCAGGGTGTAGCCGACCTCGCGGTCCTCGCCGAGACCGCTGCGCTGCAGGTTGACGTTTCCGTAGAGTTCCCAGTCGCCCTTGCGCGGCCTCGAGCGCTCGTAGAACGCGTTCCAGTTCGGCGGCAGGCGCAGGATGCCGTGGCCGCGCAGGATGCGGTCGTCATGGCCGGCGCTGTTGATGTTGACCTGCGCGTACTCGTTGCCGCCGTCGCGGCGCTGGCTCTGCAGCATGATGCGCAGCTGCCGCTGCAAGGCCAGTCCGTGGTCGTTGTCGCTGCCGCCGATGCGCCAGCGCCACTCGCGCGACGCGTAGGCGGAGTCCCCTGGCAGGTCGGTGAAGCGCCGCGAGACCTGCCAGTGCGCGTAGTTGAGGTTCGGCCGCGACAGGTAGCCGAAGTCGTTGAGCTCGAGGCTGTCGCCGAAGTGCATCAGGATCCACTGCGAGCGCCAGCCATTGCCGGCGTTGTAGTCGGCCCAGACCGTGACGCCGCTGCCGCGCAGCGTGCCGCCGGGACGGTCGATCTCGCTGCCGATCAGCCGGGTCTGCACGTTCCACTGCTCGGTCGGGCGCCAGTTGTGGTCCACGCCGAGCACGGTGGCCTCGCGCTCGAGCCAGGGGTGGTCGACGTAGGTGAGCATCATGCCCACGTTCTGGCGGTCGTAGTCGCGGACCAGGCGCAGCGCCCGGAACGAGCGGCCGACCGCGTCCGCCTCCTCGGCGGCGAACAGCCCGTACTTGTAGCGTCCGAGGCTGCCGTTGAGCTTGACCGCGGCGGTGATGTCGCCGGGGCCGTTGCCGTCGTCCGCGGGGCCGCCGACGCGGCGGGTGTACAGCAGCTGGCTGTTGTCCGAGGGCGTGCCGAACTCGAAGATGCCCTGGTTCTCGGTGAAGAACGGGCGCTTGTCGCTGAAGAAGGTCTCGTTGGCGCCGAAGTTCACCACCAGGTCGTCGCTCTCCACCTGGCCGAAGTCCGGGTTGATGGTCGCGGTGAGCTGGGTCTGGCCGTTCGGCTTCCAGAAGATGTCCACGCCGCCGTCGGTGTGGCCGTCTCCGTGCACGTTGTCGTAGCCGGCGACCGCGTAGGGCGTGATCGCCAGCAGCGACTGGCTGTACGCCGGAACCGTCACCTTGCGGAAGTCGGAGAGGAAGCGCGGCAGGGTGAAGCTGGCGTCCGGCCAGGCCAGGCGCTCGCCGGTGGAGCCGACCACGCGGTCCAGGTAGATGCCGAGCGTGCGCTGGCCGTCGCTGCCCTTGCGCATCGGCGCGACGTGCCAGGGGATCAGCATCTCCACCGACCAGGTGTCGCCGTCCTCGCCCACGGCGTGCTGCCAGGTCCCGTCCCAGTCCTTGCTGAAGCGCGACTCGTTGGTGATGGTCGCGTCCTGGATGCCGTCGGTCAGGTTGACGGTGAAGTTGTAGCCGGTGCGCCCGTCGCCGTCGAAGTCCACCATCAGGTTGACCCGGTCCACCTGCGCGTCCTGGTCGCGCTGGGTGCGCTGGTAGGTGCGCGGCACGCTCGCCGGCTGGGTGTTGCGGAAGCCGATCGCCAGGCCCTCGGGGGTGGCCTTGATCCAGGCTTCGGTCGGGTACGGCGACGGGGCGCGGGTCAGCGGCTCGACCACGCGGAAGTCGGTGACGTGCTCGGCGCCCTCCCACTCGGCCGGGTCGATGCGCCCGTCCACGTCGATCGCCCAAGCGGGCGCGCACAGGAGGAACAGGGTGGCCAGGGCTGGCAGGCGGCGCATGGAACCGACTCCGGAGGGGTGCGCGCAGCCTAGCCGGCGCCGGCCCCGGCGCCGCCTGTCATAGGTCATTGCAACCTTCCGCTACCGCTTCGGCGACAGCATCGTTCCCCGGCACTTCGGCGAACCGCAGTGGCAGGCCCAGATCTTCTTCAGCCGGGCGGTGTGCGGTTCGTCCAGGGTGATGCCGTAGTCGTAGGTGAGCTCCTCGCCGGGCCGGATGTCCCGGATCGCCTCGATCCAGACCTTCGAGCGGCGCGGGTCTTCCTCGTCCTCCTCAAGCACCGCCTCGCAGTTCGGCTCGCAGCTGGTGTTGATCCAGCGCGCGGAGTTGCCGCCGTGGTTGGCGTCGATGACCCAGTTCTCGTCCAGCGTGAACAGGAAGGTGTGGCCGCTCTCGACGTCGCCGCTCTCCTCGGCGTCCACCTCCTCGTGGGTGCGGCGCTTGCCCTTGTATTCGATGATCCGCTCGCCCTTGGCGATCGGGCGCAGGGCGAACACGCCGTTGCCGTGGATGTCGGACTTGCGGGCGGAGATCTTGCGGGCCATTCAGCTTTCCTGTGGGACGACGACGGGTCGAAACCGGGGATTGTCGCCCGAAGCGGCGTGAAGTGGCCATGTGCGGGCACGCAAAAACAGACGATTTTGGTATGATATCGGGACCGAAACGGACCTCCCGGATGCCAGCGTGCTCCGCGTCACCCGCCTCACCGACTACGCCACCGTCGTCCTGACCGTGCTCGCCGCGCGGCACGACGACGTGCTGAGCGCGGCCGACCTCGCCACCGCCGCGGGCCTGGAACTGCCGACGGTGGCCAAGGTGCTGCGTCCGCTGGCGCAGGCCGGGCTGGTGGAAGGATTCCGCGGCGCCGCCGGCGGCTATCGGCTGGCGCGCGATCCCGCGGAGATCAGCCTGGTCGAGGTGGTCGAGGCGATGGAAGGCCCGCTCGGCATGACCGAATGCAGCCTGCACGACGGCACCTGCGGCATCGAGGCGTCGTGCGGCGTGCGCGCCAACTGGCTGCGCATCAACGACGTGGTCGCCGACGCCCTGCGCGCCGTCAGCCTCGCCGAGATGCTCGCGCCGCCGGCCCCGCGCCGCGCGCGCAAGGCCATCCCCGCGCGCCTGGCCGGCGCCTGAAGGATTCCCCAGACATGAACACCGCAGTGGAAAACGCAGAGATCCTGCAGCAGCTCGGCCGTCGCTACGACGCCGGCTTCGTCACCGACATCGAGTCGGATTCGCTCCCGCCGGGCTTGTCGGAGGACATCATCCGCGCGCTGTCGGCGAAGAAGGAAGAGCCGGAGTGGATGACCGAGTGGCGGCTGGCGGCCTACCGGCACTGGCTGACGATGCCGGTGCCGCAGTGGGCCAAGCTGAAGATCGGACCGATCGACTTCCAGGCCATCAGCTACTACTCGGCGCCCAAGGGGCCGAAGTACAAGTCGCTGGATGAAGTGCCGCAGGAGCTGCTCGACACCTACGACAAGCTCGGCGTGCCGCTGCATGAGCGCGCCAAGCTGGCCGGCGTGGCGGTGGACGCGGTGTTCGACTCGGTCTCGGTCGGCACCACCTTCCGCAAGGAACTGGCCGACAAGGGCATCGTCTTCTGCTCGATGTCGGAGGCCATCAAGGACCACCCGGAGCTTGTGAAGCAGTACCTCGGCACCGTGGTCCCGGTCGGCGACAACTACTTCGCCGCGCTCAACTCGGCGGTGTTCTCCGACGGTTCGTTCGTGTTCATCCCGGCCGGCGTGCGCTGCCCGATGGAACTGAGCACCTACTTCCGCATCAACGCCGGCCACACCGGCCAGTTCGAGCGCACCCTGATCATCTGCGAGGACCGCGCCGAGGTCTCCTACCTCGAGGGCTGCACCGCGCCGATGCGCGACGAGAACCAGCTCCACGCCGCGGTGGTCGAGCTGGTCGCGCTCGAGGACGCGAAGATCAAGTACTCGACGGTGCAGAACTGGTACCCGGGCGACGAGAACGGCGTCGGCGGCATCTACAACTTCGTGACCAAGCGCGCGCAGTGCCGCGGCGCGCGCAGCAAGGTGGTGTGGACCCAGGTGGAGACCGGTTCGGCGATCACCTGGAAGTACCCGTCCTGCGTGCTGCTGGGGGACGACTCGGTCGGCGAGTTCCACTCGGTGGCGCTGACCCACCACCGCCAGCAGGCCGACACCGGCACCAAGATGATCCACGTCGGCAAGCGCACCAAGAGCAAGATCGTCAGCAAGGGCATCAGCGCCGGCCGCGGCCAGAACAGCTACCGCGGCCTGGTGCGGGTCGAGCGCAGCGCCGAGGGCGCGCGCAACCACACCCAGTGCGATTCGCTGCTGATCGGCAAGCAGTGCGGCGCGCACACCTTCCCGTACATCGAGGTCAAGCATCCCTCGGCCACGGTCGAGCACGAGGCCACCACCTCCAAGATCAGCGACGACCAGCTGTTCTACTGCCGCAGCCGCGGCATCGGCGAGGAGGACGCGGTCTCGATGATCGTGGACGGCTTCTGCAAGCAGGTGTTCCGCGAGCTGCCGATGGAATTCGCGGTCGAAGCCAAGAAACTCCTCGAGGTCAGCCTCGAGGGTGCGGTCGGATAAGGAACCAGCATGCTCAAGATCGACAACCTCCACGCCTCCATCAACGGCCGCGAGATCCTCAAGGGACTCAGCCTCGACGTAAAGCCCGGCGAGGTGCACGCCATCATGGGTCCCAACGGCGCCGGCAAGTCCACCCTGGGCAACGTGCTGTCGGGGCGCGAGGGCTACGAGGTCACCGCCGGCGAAGTGGCCTTCGAGGGTGGCGACCTGCTGTCGCTGGCGCCCGAGGAGCGGGCCGCGGCCGGCCTGTTCCTCGCCTTCCAGTACCCGGTCGAGATCCCGGGCGTGAACAACACCTATTTCCTGCGCGCCGCGCTCAACGCCCAGCGCCGCGCGCGCGGTGAGGAGGAACTGGACTCGATGCAGTTCCTCAAGCGCGTGCGCGAGAAGATGGCGGTGCTGCACCTGGACGACCGGCTGCTGCAGCGCGGCGTCAACGAAGGCTTCTCCGGCGGCGAGAAGAAGCGCAACGAGATCTTCCAGCTCGCGGTGCTGGAACCGAAGCTCGCGATCCTCGACGAGACCGACTCGGGCCTGGACATCGATGCCCTGCGCACGGTCGCCGAGGGCGTCAACGCCCTGCGCTCCCCGGACCGCGCCTTCGTGGTGATCACCCACTACCAGCGCCTGCTCGAGTACATCCGCCCGGACCGCGTGCACGTGCTCGCCGACGGCCGCATCGTCGAGAGCGGCGGACCGGAGCTCGCGCTGCAGCTCGAGGAGCACGGTTACGCCTGGATCCGCGACCGCGTCGCGCCGGAGGCCGCCGCCTGATGGCTGCCCTGCTCGAGTCGCTGGCGGCGGGTTTCGGGGACGACGCCGGCTGGCGCCGTGAGGCGCTGGACGCGGCCTTGCGCGACGGCCTGCCGCTGTCGCGCAGCGAGGCCTGGAAGTACACCTCGCTGCGGGCGCTGGAGCGTCGCAGCTTCACCCCGGTACCGGCAGCCGTGCCGGTGGTCGATGCCGCGCTGTTCGAAGGCATCCCGGCCCCGCGGATGGTGTTCGTCAACGGCCGCTTCGACCCGCTGCACTCCGACCTCGCCGCGCTGCCGGCGACGGTACGGCTGCAGACCCTGGCCGAGGCACTGGCCGATCCGGATCCGCGCTCCGGCAACTTCATGCAACGCCGCTACCCGGCGAAGGACGAGGTGTTCGCGCGCCTCAACACGGCGCTGGCCCGGGAGGGCGTGGTGCTGCGGCTGGAGGAGAACGCGCGCCTGGACCGGCCGCTGCACCTGGTGTTCGTAGGTGCCGCCGACGACGGCGACCTCGCCGTCCACGCCCGCCACCTGGTGGAGCTGCGCCGCGGCGCCGAGGCGACGATCGTCGAACACCACCTGGGCGCCGGCGAACACGCCAACCTCGGCAACGTGCTGACCCACGTGCACCTGGCGCAGGGCGCCGTGCTCCACCACTACCGGGTACAGGACGAATCCGCGCGCGCCACCGTGATCGCCCGCACCGACGCGGTGCTCGCGCGCGATGCCCGCTACCAGCGCCTGGACCTGGAACTCGGCGGCGCGCTGTCGCGGCACGAACTCAACGTCCGCCTCGAGGGCGAAGGCGCGATGCTGCTGGCCAACGGCGTCGAACTCGCCACCGGGAGGCGCCACCTCGACACCCGGCTGGGCATCGACCACATCGCCGGGAACACGGCCTGCGAGCTCGGCTGGCGCGGCATCGGCGCCGGCCGCGGCCGCGCCGTTTTCCATGGCGGCATCACCATCCGCGCCGGCGCCGACGGCACCGACGCCAACCTCTCGAACCGCAACCTGCTGCTGTCCGAGCAGGCCGAGATCGACAGCCAGCCGGTGCTGGAGATCCACGCCGACGAGGTCAAGGCCGCGCACGGCACCACCGTCGGCCAGCTGGACCCGACGGCGGTCTTCTACCTGCGCTCGCGCGGGATCCCCGAGGCCGAGGCGCGCACCCTGCTGACCCGTGCCTTCTGCCGCGAGGTGCTGGCGATGGTCGACGACCCGGCGCTGCGCGAGGCGCTCACGGCGTCGCTCGACGCCGCCCTGGCCGCGATGGAGGCGGCGTGAACGCCCCCGCGCCTGCGGTCCCCGCCATCGACTGGGCGCGCGTCCGGGAGGACTTCCCGCTGCTGCGGCGAACGGTCCACGGCAAGCCGCTGGTCTATTTCGATTCCGCCAACACCGGGCAGAAGCCGGCGGCGGTGATCGAGGCCACGGACGCCTTCTACCGCGAGCACAATGCGAACGTCAGCCGCGCCGTGCACGCGCTCGGCAGCGAGGCCACCGAGGCCTACGAAGGCGCGCGCCGCAAGCTCGCGGCGCACGTCAACGTGCGCGCCGACGAGCTGGTGCTGACCAGCGGCACCACCTTCGCCATCAACCTGGTGGCCTACTCCTGGGCGTTGCCGCGGCTGGGGCCGGGCGACGCGATCCTGCTCACGCGCATGGAGCACCACGCCAACATCGTGCCGTGGCAGCTCGTCGCCGCGCGCACCGGCGCCGAGGTCAGGGTCGTGGACATCACCCCGGAGGGCGCGCTCGACCTGGACGCGCTGCAGGCGGCGATGACCCCGGACGTGAAGCTGCTCGGGGTGGTGCACGTGTCCAACGTGCTCGGCACCGTCAACCCGGTGCGCGAAATCTGCCGCATGGCGCGCAAGCGCGGCATCGCCACCCTGGTCGACGGTTCGCAGGCGCTGCCACACATGCCCGTGGACGTGGCCGCGATCGGCTGCGACTTCTACGCGCTGACCGGCCACAAGATGTGCGGGCCGACGGGGACCGGCGCGCTGTGGGCGCGCCGCGAGCACCTGGAGGCGATGCCGCCGTTCCTGGGCGGCGGCGAGATGATCCGCGAGGTCAGCTTCGAGGGCACCGTGTTCAACGATCCGCCGCACCGGTTCGAGGCGGGCACGCCGAACATCGCCGGCCACGTCGGCCTGGGCACCGCGGTGGACTACCTCGACGGCATCGGCATGGCTGCGATCGCCGCGCGCGAGGCCGAGCTGCTCGCGCACCTGCAGGAAGAGATGCGCCGGGTCGACGGCCTGCGCATCATCGGCACCGCGCCGGACAAGGCGGCGGTCGTCTCTTTCCTGGTCGAGGGCGCGCACGCGCACGACCTCGCCACCCTGCTCGACCTGGAAGGCGTGGCGGTGCGTTCCGGGCACCATTGCGCGCACCCGCTGATGGACTTCTTCGGCGTGCCGGCGACCTGCCGCGCCTCGCTCGCGTTCTACAACACGCACGCGGAGATCGAAGCCTTCATCGCCGCGCTGCAGAAGGTGCGCAAACTGCTTGCGTGACATGGGGCCCGCTGCCATGGGGACGATCGTGACCGCTCCAATCGCCTTCCGCGCCGCCACCGCCGCCGACGTGCCCGCGCTGGTGGAACTGGTGACGTCGGCGTACCGCGGCGAGGCCAGCCGCGCCGGCTGGACCACCGAGGCCGACATCCTCGACGGCAACCGCATCGTGCCCGAGGTCCTACTCGAGGACATCGCCCGCCCGCGCAGCCGCATCCTGCTGGCCGAACGCGACGGCGGGATCGTGGCCTGCGCGCACGTGGAAGCGCGCGGCGACGCCGGCTATTTCGGCATGTTCGCCGTCCGCCCGGCGCTGCAGGGCGCCGGCCTCGGCCGCGCGGTGCTGGCCGAGGCCGAGCGTGTCGCGCGCGCGGAGTGGGGCCTGCCGCGGATGCGCATGACGGTGATCGACCTGCGCGAGGAGCTCATCGCCTGGTACGAACGGCGCGGCTATCGGCGCACCGGCGAGACCCTGCCCTTCCCGGCCACCGACCCCCGCTTCGGCCTGCCGAAGCGCAACGACCTCCGCTTCGCGGTGCTCGAGAAGGAGTTGTAGCGATGCAGGACTGGATCCGCGTCTGCGCCACGTCGGAACTGCTGCCCGGCGAGTCCACCGTGGCCTGGGACGGCGACACGGCGATCGTGGTGGTCAACCACGACGGCGACTACTACGCGCTCGAGGACCGCTGCAGCCACGAGGACTTCGAGCTGTCGGCCGGCTGCTTCGACGGCGAGGAGGCCACCATCGAGTGCGTGCTGCACGGCTCGAAGTTCGACGTGCGCGACGGTCGCGCGCTCAACCCGCCGGCCTACGCGCCGGTGGTGAAGTTCCCGGTCAAGGTCGAGGACGGCGCCGTCTGGACCCGCGACGACCGCGGCTAGGCCAGCGGCGAGACGCGCACCAGCAACGCTTCCCCGGCGCCCTCGAGCAGGAAGCTGCGGCGCTCGGCGCAGGCCAGCAACGCGGTGTCGCCGGCAGAGAGCACCGGCTGGCCGTCCTCGCGCTCGAACGCCGCGCCGCCGGCCAGCACGTGCACGGCCCAGGTCTCCCCCGGGGCGACGAACACCGCCATCGAGCCCACCAGGGGCCGATGCCATAGCTGCGCGTCCACGCTCTCGCGCCGCCACATCAGGTTGAAGTCGCGGGTGGGGCCGTCCACCAGCTCCCCGACCAGCGCGCGTTCCCCCGCGAAACGCAGGCGCCCGTGCGGGGGCTGCAACTCATGCACCTCGCCGTCTTCGAAGCGCAGGCGCATGCCGTTGCCCTCGAGCAGCACCAGCTCGCGCTCGACGCCCGGAAACGCGGAAAACGGAGCGTCCTCTTCGATCTCGGCGATCGACAGCCGCCAGTCCCAACCCTCGCCGCCATCGGCGCGGGGCTCGGCATGGATCTGCCGGGTCCAGCCTGCCCCGTTCTTCCAGCGCTCGCGGCGGTACTCGGCGGCGGGAAGGATGCGTGGCGAAGGCATGCGGGCAGTCTAGCGTGCCACGCGCAAGTCGCCGCCAGCAGCGCGTCCTGCACTGCCGGCGGCTACATCCCTGTATCGGCTTCCTGCCGTTCCAGCCGGGGCTCCTGCCCCGCTGCGGACCATGCGTCCCTGCATGGCCACGGCTCGCGCCTATGCCGCGCGCATCTACTTCGATCGCGACTTGGTCGACGGCTTGCGCGCCGGCGCGCTGCCGAGCGAGATGCGGTCGCGGTTCTTCTCGACCGTGCGCAGCCCGATGCCCTTGACCAGCGCCAGCTGCTCGGCGCTCTCGAAGCGGCCGTGGGCCTTGCGGTAGGCGACGATGGCCTCGGCCTTCTCGCGGCCGACGTTGACGAGCGCGGCGTCGATCTCGGCGGCGTCGGCGCTGTTGATGTCCACCTTGTCGGTGGCCTGGGCCGCGGGCGCGGCACCCAGCCCGAGGGCCAGCAGCAGGCCGAGCGACAGCAGGCGGACGGCATTGGTGAAATGCTTCATGGCGAATCTCCCTGGATGATGTGTGGCTTCCGTTCCCTGGCGGTCGCTGCCGCCCGGTGGAGCCAGTCTCTCCATGGCCATGGAGGCAACGTATCGCCGGTCATGCCCGGGGGGAGCCGGGGAACTCCGCGACTGCGGGTGGGAAAAGTCCTACACCGCGGCCGCAGTAGAATGGGACGCCGACGCATACCGAGGTCCGCCATGCCCACCCCCTCCGCCGCGCTGGACAGCGCCGCCATCGACCGTTTCGTCTCGCGCATGTGGGACGAGGACATCGTCCCGCAGCTGGTCGAGTACATCCGCATCCCCAACAAGTCGCCGATGTTCGACGCCGACTGGGTTGCCAACGGCCACATGGAGCGGGCGGTGGAACTGATGGAGGCCTGGGCCCGGGCGCAGCCGATCGAAGGGCTGGTGGTCGAGGTCATCCGCCTCGAGGGCCGTACCCCGCTGATCTACCTGGAGGTGCCGGCGAGCGGCCCGGAGACTGGCGAGGACTGCGTGCTGCTGTATGGCCACCTCGACAAGCAGCCGGAGATGACCGGCTGGGACGCGGACCTCGGCCCCTGGAAGCCGGTGCTCAAGGGCGACCGGCTGTACGGCCGCGGCGGCGCCGACGACGGCTACGCGATCTTCGGTTCGCTGGCGGCGATCGAGGCGCTGCAGGCGCAGGGCGCGCCGCACGCGCGCTGCGTGATCCTGATCGAGGCCTGCGAGGAATCCGGCAGCTACGACCTGCCCGCCTACGTCGACCACCTCGCCCCGCGCATCGGCCAGCCCTCGCTGGTGGTGTGCCTGGACTCGGGCTGCGGCAACTACGAGCAGCTGTGGTGCACCACTTCGCTGCGCGGCCTGGCCGGCGGCAACCTCGCGGTGAAGGTGCTCGACGAGGGCGTGCACTCCGGCGACGCCTCCGGCATCGTGCCGTCCAGCTTCCGCCTGCTGCGCCAGCTGCTGTCCCGGATCGAGGACGAGGACACCGGCCGCATCCTGCTCGACGGCCTGCATGCGGACATCCCGCAGGAGCGGACCGCCCAGGCCGCGCGCGTGGCGGAAGTGCTCGGCACCGAGGTGTACGACAAGTTCCCGCTGGTGGACGGCCTGCGCCCGATGGACGACGACCTCGCCGAGCTGGTGCTCAACCGCACCTGGCGGCCGGCGCTGTCGCTCACCGGCATGGACGGGATCCCGCCGCTGGCGTCGGCCGGCAACGTGCTGCGCCCCGCCACCGCGGTCAAGCTGTCGCTGCGCCTGCCGCCGACCGTGGACGGCAGGCGCGCGGGCGAGCTGCTGAAGGAAGCGCTGCTGCGCGACCCGCCCAACGGCGCGCAGGTCACGCTGGAACTGGAGAAGGCCTCCAGCGGCTGGAACGCCCCGGCGCTGGCGCCGTGGCTGGAGCAGGCGATCGACACCGCCAGCAACGAGTTCTTCGGCAAGCCCGCGATGTACATGGGCGAAGGCGGCTCGATCCCGTTCATGGGCATGCTCGGCGAGAAGTTCCCGAAGGCGCAGTTCATGATCACCGGCGTGCTCGGCCCGCACTCCAACGCGCACGGCCCGAACGAGTTCCTGCACATCCCGATGGGCAAGAAGGTCACCGCGTCCGTCGCGCGGGTCGTCGCCGAGCACCACGCCGCGAGCGTGCGCGGCGAGACCGGCCGCTGATCCGCGCACGGCGGTCGCCCATGGCCAACGATCCCAGCCCCGCCGCCCGCGACGAGGACCGACTCCGCTGGGCGCGCGCGGCCCTCGGCGACCCGGGGGCGACGCTCGACCGCGCCTCCGTGGACGCCGGCTTCCGCAGCTACTGGCGCAGCACCGGCGCCGGGCCCTCGCGGATCGTGATGGACTCGCCGCCGGATCGCGAGGACGTGCGCCCGTGGCTGGCGATCCGCGACCTGCTCGAGGCGGGCGGCGTGCGCGTCCCGCGGGTGCTCGCCCGCGACGTCGAGGCCGGCTTCCTGCTGCTGGAGGACCTGGGCGCGCAAACCCTGCTGCAGGTCGTGGACGAGGCCAACGCCGACCGCTGGTTCGACGCCGCGGTCGACCAGCTGCTGCGCCTGCAGGCGATCGAACCCCCGGCCGGCCTGCCGGCATACGACGAAGCCCTGTTGGCCCGCGAACTGCGGCTGTTCGACGAGTGGTTCCTCGGGCGCCACCTCGGCCTGGCGCCGGCCTGCGGCATGCTGGACACGCTCGACCTGGTGTACCGGCGCCTGCTCGACGCCGCCTTGGCACAGCCGCGGGTGCTGGTGCACCGCGACTTCATGCCGCGCAACCTGATGCCCGCCGGCGACACGCTCGCGGTGCTCGATTTCCAGGACGCGGTGGTCGGGCCGATCGCCTACGACCCGCTGAGCCTGTTCAAGGATGCGTTCCTGTCGTGGCCCGGGGATCGCGTGCGCGGATGGCTGGCGCGCTACCACGCGCGCGCCGCCGACGCCGGGCTACCGGTCCCGGACCTGGAGCGCTTCCTGCGCGACGCCGACTGGATCGGCGTGCAGCGCCACCTCAAGGTGATCGGCATCTTCGCGCGCCTGCACCATCGCGACGGCAAGTCGAAGTACCTGGCGGACGTGCCGCGCTTCTTCGCCTACCTCGACGCCGTGGTGCCGCGCCACCCGGGACTCGCGCCGCTGCAGGAGCTGATCGAGCACACCGTGAAGCCGGCGATGGCGGCGCAGGCCGGGACTGCATGAAGGCGCTGGTCTTCGCCGCGGGCCTGGGCGAACGCATGCGCCCGCTGACCGACAGCACGCCCAAGCCGCTGCTGCGCGCGGGCGGCAAGCCGCTGGTGGAATGGCACCTCGAGCGGCTGGCCGCGATCGGCGTGCGCGAGGTGGTACTCAACACGAGCTGGCTCGCGGCGCAGTTCCCGCAGGCGCTGGGCGACGGCAGCCGCTGGGGCCTGAAGCTGCATTTCCTGCACGAGGGCGAGGTGCCGCTCGAGACCGGGGGCGGCATGCACAACGCGCTGCCGGTGCTGTGCGGCGACGACGACGTGCCGTTCCTGGCGATCAACGGCGACATCTGGTGCGACCACCCGCTCGGCACCCTGCCCGCGCCGCGGGGCGCCGCCCACCTGGTGCTGGTGGAGAACCCGGCGCACCACCCCGGCGGCGACTTCGTGCTGGCCGCGGACGGCAGCGTGTCCGCGGAAGGGACGCCGCGGCTGACCTTCTCCGGCATCGGGGTCTACCGCCGCGCGCTGTTCGACGGCTGGCGCGAAGTCATCGGCGCGCGCGCCGGCGCCGACGCGGTGCCGCCGCGCTTCCCGATCGCGCCGCTGCTGCGCGCGGCGATCGCACGCGGCGCGGTCAGCGGCGAGCACCATCGCGGACGCTGGACCGACGTCGGCACCCCGCAGCGCCTGGCCGAGCTCGACGCGCTGCTGGCGTGAGCCGTCGCCTGCGACGATTCGCGCGCCCCGGACGTATCCGGGACATGGACACTGTCGCCACCCACGCCACGGACGACGAACCGCAGCTGCTGCGGCGCGCTCGCTGGGGCGACGAACAGGCGTTCGCCCTGCTCTACCGACGCCATGCTCCCGCCGTCCACGGACTCGCGCTGCGCCTGACCGGCAACGCCGCGACCGCCGAGGACCTGACCCAGGAGGCGTTCCTGCGCATGGTCCGCTTCATCGGCGGGCTGCAGGCGGACCGCCCGCTGCGGCCATGGCTGAAGCGCGTGGTCGCGAACGCCGCGGTGGACCTGTTCCGGCGGCAGGGCCGGCTGGAGGACGCGGGCGACCGGGAATGGCCGGAGCCCGGCCCCGGCCCCGAGCAACACGCCGAGGCCGACGCGGTGTTGCGACGATTGCCGCCCCTGGTGCGTACCGTCCTGTGGCTGCACCAGGTCGAAGGCTGGACCCACGCCGAGCTGGGCCGGCGCTTCGGGCGCAGCGAGAGCTGGTCGAAGTCGCTGGTCGCGCGCGCCCTGGAGCGGATGCGCGAACACACCGGAGAAGCATCGCAATGACCCCCACCGATCCCGTCCCGTCCATCGATCCCGCGCCGGTCCCGCCCCCGCCCGCGCTGGAAGGCCGGGTGCGCCGCGCCTACCGACGGCGCCGCAACGGCCTGCGCGGCGCCGGCGCCGCCTGCGCGCTGGTGCTGGCGGCCGTGCTGCTGGCGCCAAGCCTCGGGCCGGACGACACACCGGCCCAGCCAGCGGTCCCGGTCGCCACCACCCCCGACCCCACGCTGCAGGCGCTCGACCGCGCCCTGCAGGCCGCCTACGCGCGCGGCGCCAGCGATGCCGAACTGGCACCGCTGTGGGCCGCGCGCAACCAAGCCCTCGCCACGAGGAGGAGCCGCTCATGAAACCGAACCGACTTTCCCTGCTGCTCGCGGGCTGCCTGCTGGCCGCCAGCTTCCAGCTCCATGCCGCGACCGCGTCGGAAGACGACGCAGGCTGGTCGCTGGGCGCGGTCGTGGACGTCCGCGATGCCGGCACCGATGGCGCCCGCGTCCTGGCGGTGACCCCGGGCGGTGCCGCCGAACG
Source organism: Cognatiluteimonas lumbrici (assembly GCF_006476065.1). Taxonomy (GTDB): domain Bacteria; phylum Pseudomonadota; class Gammaproteobacteria; order Xanthomonadales; family Xanthomonadaceae; genus Cognatiluteimonas; species Cognatiluteimonas lumbrici. Next base: position 2,158,728 of record NZ_ML636798.1, on the reverse strand, counting down.
CCTCGGCCTCCGCCCCGGCGACCGCCTGCTCGCGGTCAACGGCCGCGCGCTGGACGCCAACGCCGCCGAAGCACTGGCCGCGGCGGTGCAGGCGGGCGACGGCTCGCTCCGGCTCGAGGTGGCCCGCGACGGTCGACGGCTCGCGCTGTCCGGCGCCGCCGACCGCGACGCACTGGCGACCGCGACCGACGCCTGCGGCCGCGTCTCCACGACCGGCGCGCCGCCGCGCGTCTCGGAGAACGTGTACCGGGCGCGCATCTACGACATCGACGGCACCGGCACGCCGCTGGGCAGGACGCACGAACTGCAGGCCGGGACGCACGTGCTGCTGGTCGAGGAAGGCATCGATCGCCATCGCTTCGACCCGATGCAGGCCGAGCGCCGCGACCGCACGCGGACCCGCCTCGGGCCGCGGGCGACCAAGGCGCTGGTGATCGAGGTCGCGGCGGATACCCGCTACCAGGTCGGCGCGCGGCTGCTGCCCGACCGCCTGGACGCCGCCGGCATCCACTCCAACAGCTACTGGGAGCCGGTGGTCTGGGAGGTCACGCCGGAGCCCTGCCGGCGCTGAGCGGCGCGGCTACAGGTCGCCGAGCACCTGGCGCAGGAACGGCACCGTGAGCCGACGCTGCGCCGCCAGCGAGGCCTGGTCCAGGCGGTCGAGCAAGGCGGTCAGCCCGGCGAGGTCGCGGCCGGCGCGGCGCAGCAGCCAGTCGAGCGCCGCCGGCTCCAGCACCAGTCCGCGCCGGCGGGCCCGCTCGCCGAGCACGGCCCGGCGGCGGGCTTCGTCGGGCGGGGAAAGCAGCACGCGGGCGCATTGCGCCAGCCGCGAACGCAGGTCGGGCAAGGACAGCGGCAGCGCATCCGGCGCCGCCTGCGCCACGTAGAGCAGCCCGGTCCCTGCGGCACGCGCACGGTTGTGGAAGTCGAACAGCGCGACCTCGTCGTCGCGCGCCCCGGCGATCGCCTCGAGCCCGTCGAGCGCCACCAGCGTCGCTTCGTCGAGCGCCTCGAGCGCATCGCGCAGGCGCCCGCGCGCCGACTTCAGCGGCAGGTAGGCCGCGCGCCGGCCGCCGGCCTCGGAGGCCGCGCAGGTGGCCAGCGCCAGGTGGGTCTTGCCGGCGCCCGCCGGGCCCGCGAGGTACAGCCCCTCGCCGGAGCCGGCGGCCAGCGCGCGCAGCTGGCCGAGCACGCCGGCGGGCGCGTCCACGTAGGTCTCCAGGCGCTGGTCCGGCGGATAGCGCAGCGCCAGCGGCAATTGCCGCGTGGCCTCGCTCATGCGTCTCCCGCGTCGGATGCGGGGCTGCCCGGCTCGGCGCCGGCCGCCGGTTCCGGCGGCAGCATGATGGGAGCGTGCCCGGCGTAGAGCCGGCTGTGGGTGTAGCGCTCGTACGCGTAGCGCAGCAGCACGTTGCCGATCGCGGCGACCGGCAGCGCGAGCAGCATGCCGGTGAAGCCGAACAGCGTGCCGCCGGCGAACACCGCGAAAATCACCACCACCGGATGCAGGCCGATGCGGTCGCCGACCAGTTTCGGCGTCAGCCAGTAGCTCTCGATCACCTGGCCGATGCCCCACACCGCGAGCACCCCGACCAGGTGCTGCCAGTCGCCGAACTGCACCACCGCGGCGATGCCGCCGAGCACCAGGATCGTCGCCGGGCCGAGGTAGGGCACGAAGGTCAGCAGGCCGGCGATGACGCCGATCAGGATGCCCAGGTCGAGGCCGAGCGCGCGCAGGCCGATCGCGTACAGCACGCCGAGGATCAGCATCACCAGCAGCTGCCCGCGCAGGAAGCCACCGAGCACCTCGCTGGATTCGCGCGCCAGGCGGGCCACGGTCGGGGCCTTGTCGCGCGGCACCAGCGCCGCGAAGCGGCTGACGAACAGGTCCCAGTCGCGCAGGAAGAAGAAGGTCAGCACCGGCAGCAGCACCACGTTCGCGACCCAGCCGAGCACGGCGAAGCCCGAGCGCGACAGGTAGCCGAGCATGGTCGCCGCGGCGCCGCCGGCCTGCTCCCAGTGCTCGCGCGCCAGCGTGAACAGGCGCGCCGGATCCAGGTAGGGCACGAGCTCGAGCCCGGTGCGCGACTCCAGCCACGGCAGCGCCGTGCCCACGAACCACTCGCGGTAGTTCGGCAGCGAGGTCACCAGGGTCACGACCTGGCGCTGCAGCATCGGCACCAGCAGCAGCACCGCCAGCAGCGTCACCGCGGCCATCACCGCGAACACCATGATCACCGCGCCGTTGCGCGGCACGCCGCGGGCCTGCATCCGGTCCACCAGCGGATCGCCGAGCCAGCCCAGCAGCGCCGCCAGCACGAACGGCGTCAGCACCGGCGCCAGCAGCCACAGTACCCACAGGGCCAGCAACGCCAGCAGGCCCCATTGCAGGCGGCCCAGGAAAGTCGCCAGTGCGTCGCGGTCGGTGTCTTCCATGGCTCAGCGGACGTCGAAAGTGAGCGGTTCGCCCTCGCCGGCGGGCGCGAGCAGTTCGGCATCGGCGACCCGGCGCAGGCCAGGCAAGCCGGTGGCGAGCTGCAGTTCGAACTCGACCATGCCGGCGGTGGCGCGCCTGGGCACGATGTCCTGCACCACCGCCTGCGACTGCAGCCAGGCCGACAGCCGCATGTAGTCGCCGGCGTCCTCGAGCCCGGTGAAACGGACCACGTAGCGGCCCGGCTCGCCGATCGGCTCGGATGCCTTCGCGTAGCGCGCCGCCAGCGCGTCGGCGGCACCGTCGGCACCGGCGGCCATGGCCTGCAGCGGCCTGCGGTCGTCGCTCGACCAGCGTTTCAGCACGCGGCCATGGTCCACGAAGATCCAGTCGGCCGCCCAGCCACCGCCCTCGCGGTAGAGCTTGCCGATCAGTTGCATCGGCGGGTTGTAGCGGGACGACAGGCGCGAGATCGCACCGACGTCGCCGCGCCAGATCGCGCCGACCGCGGCCTGTTCGGCCGCCGAGCCGGCCGGCAGGCCGAGCCGGAAGCCGCGCTCGATCGCGCGGTCGAGCACCGCCCGCGCCGCGTCCGCCTTCGACAGGCCGACCAGCCGCGGCCCGCTGCCGTCGTCGATCGCCAGCCACAGCACCGGCTTCGGGCGCGGCGTCGGCCACACCGGCAGGCCGAGCACGGTGGCGAGGTCTTCGACCCCGGCCGGGTCGAAGCGCACGATCAGGGTGGTGCCGTAGGTCGGTGCGCCGGTGGTCGAGGACACGCCCTCGTCCTGGCGGTAGTCGTAGCCGTCCACCAGGTCGGCGGCACGGCCCAACGCGCTGGCCACGCCCGGCTGCTCGGCGATGCGGCGATCGCCGGTCAGCTTGCCGAGCACCTCGGCCAGGGCGCGCGCGAAGCCGCGTGCGCGGTCGTCGGCACCCTGGCTGCGGACCGGGACTTCGGCCTGGTAGACGCCGCGCGCCTCCGGGCGGTCGCCCTCCACGCGCTGCGCGTGGGCCGTGCCGGCGGCGAGCAGCAGCGCGAGCGTCGCCATCCATGCCGCGGCCGTGATGCGGAAGGTGTCCATGCAGGAATGGTGCCGCACCGGCGCCATCGCGTCCATTGCCGGCCGTGCGCGCTGATAACATGGCCACTCCACGCCGCCGGATCCAGTGTGAACACGCCCACGCCCCCTGCCCCGCTGACCTACCGCGACGCCGGCGTCGACATCGATGCCGGCAATGCGCTGGTGGAACGGATCAAGCCGCTGGCGAAGCGCAGCTTCCGGCCCGAGGTGATGGGCGGGCTCGGCGGCTTCGGCGCGCTGTTCGACCTGTCCGGCAAGTACCGCGAGCCGGTACTGGTGTCGGGCACCGACGGCGTCGGCACCAAGCTCAAGCTGGCCCAGCAGCTCGGCCGCCACGACACCATCGGCATCGACCTGGTGGCGATGTGCGTCAACGACGTGCTGGTGCAGGGCGCCGAGCCGCTGTTCTTCCTCGACTATTTCGCCACCGGCAAGCTCGACATCGACACCGCGGCCGCGGTCGTGGGCGGCATCGCGCGCGGTTGCGAGGAAGCCGGCTGCGCGCTGATCGGCGGCGAGACCGCGGAGATGCCGGACATGTACCCGCCCGGCGAGTACGACCTCGCGGGATTCACGGTCGGCGCGGTCGAGAAATCCGAACTGCGCGACGGCGCGCGCGTGCGCGCGGGCGACGTGCTGCTCGGCATCGCCTCCAGCGGTCCGCATTCGAACGGCTACTCGCTGGTGCGGCGGATCTACGACCGCGCCGGTCGCCCCGCCGACGCCGACGTCGGCGGCGTGCGCCTGGTGGACGCGCTGATGGCGCCGACCGCGCTGTACGTCAAGCCGGTGCTGGCGCTGCTGCGCGGCGCCCAGGGCGAGGCGATCCACGGCATGGCCCACATCACCGGCGGCGGCCTGACCGAGAACATCATCCGCGTGGTCCCCGACGGCCTCGGCCTCGAGATCGAGGCGCCGGCGCTGCCGCCGGTGTTCGACTGGCTGCAGCGCGAGGGCGCGGTGCCGCGCGAGGAAATGTGGCGCACCTTCAACTGCGGCATCGGCTTCGTGCTGGTGGTGGCCGCCGACGCCACCGCCGCCGTCGCTGCCGAACTCGACCGCCTCGGCCTGGCGCACCGGGCCATCGGCCGCGTGGTGGCCGCGCCGGGCGGCGACCGCGTCCGCATCGGCTAGGCCCGCCTTGCGCGAACCCCCAGCCCCGGGTCCCGAGTCGCGGCCGAACCGGATCGCCGTCCTCGCCTCGGGTCGCGGCAGCAACCTGCAGGCCCTGCTCGATGCCATCGCCGGGGGGCGCCTGGACGCGGACGTCGTCGGCGTCTTCAGCGACCGCCCGACCGCACCGGCGCTGCAACGCGTGCACGCCTCGCTGCGCTGGAGCCGCGATGCCCGCGCCTACGCCCGGCGCAGCGACTTCGACGACGCGCTCGCGGCCGCGGTCGCCGGCGCAGGCCCGGACTGGGTGGTCTGCGCCGGCTACATGCGCATCCTCGGCGACGCCTTCCTCGAGCGCTTCGCGGGCAGGATCCTCAACATCCATCCCTCGCTGTTGCCGCTGTACCGGGGCCTGCGCACCCATGCGCGCGCGCTGGAGGCCGGCGATCGCGAGCACGGCGCCAGCGTGCATTTCGTGGTGCCGGAACTGGATGCCGGCGCGGTGGTCGCGCAGGCCCGCGTGCCGGTGCTGCCCGGCGACGACCCCGCCACGCTCGCGCGGCGGGTGCTGGCGGTGGAGCATCCGCTGTTGGTGGCGGCGGTGCAGCTCGCGGCCGCCGGGCGCATCGCTGAACGGGACGCAACGGTGCTGCTCGACGGTCATCCGCTGTTTACGCCGTTGCTACTAGATTCAAGCGGATGCCTTTCCCCGGAACCGCAATGAAGCGACTCCTGCCGCCAATGGCCGCGCTGTGCCTGTGCCTTGCCGCGGCACCGCTTGCGTTCGCCCAGGAGGCGTCCGGCGAGGCCGCCGCCGCGTCCGCGACGGCCGCCGAAGCACGCGTCCGCACGCTCTCGCCGTTCGCGGCCACCTACGAGGTCTACAGCGACGGCCGCAAGCTCGGCAACGCGGTGATGCGCCTGGAGCACCTCGACAACGGCAACTGGCGCATCGACCTCGACATGAAGGGCAGCGGCCTGATGCGCCTGGCCGGATTGAAGATGAAGCAGACCACGGTGTTCGCGAGCGACGGCCGGACCTACCGCCCGCTCCGCCAGGTCACCACCCGGCGCACGCTGTTCTCGGACCGCACCCGCACCGGCGTGTACGACTGGGACGCCGGCGTCGCGCGCTGGACCGGGGACGTCAAGGAGTCGCGCCGGGATCCGATTCCGTTGCGCGAGGGCGACCTCGATGCGCTGCTGATCGACCTGGCCGTGGTCCGCGATGCGGTCCCGGGCGAGACCCTGCACTACCGCTACGTGGACGGCGGGCGCGTGCGCGAGCACACCTACGTCGCCGCGGCCGAGCCGGTGGGCGTCGAGATCGACGGCCTCGGCTACAGCGCCACCAAGGTCGAGCGCGTCGAAGGCAACGACCGCACCGAGGTCTGGGTCGCCAGGGGCGTGCCCACGCCCGTGAGGATCCTCCAGGTGGAGGATGGAGAGGACAGCACCGACCTGCGACTGGTCGAGTACACCGGAGCCAGCCAATGAATCCGATCGCCCGATCCTGCCGCCGCGCGCTGCGCACCCTGCTGGCCGCCGCCGGCCTCGCGCTGGCGCTGGCCGCGCCCGTGGCCGCCGCCGACGGCGGCCTGCAGCCGTTCACCGCGACCTACGACGCCAGCTACATGGGCATGCACACCACCGGCACCATGACCCTGGCTGCGTCCGGCGGCGACCGCTGGACCTACAGCTTCCGCATCGACAGCCCGATCGCCAAGCTCGAGCAGGTCACCGTGTTCGAGGCCGACGACGGCACCTGGAAGCCGTTGTCGAACAGCGACTCGTCGACCTTCCTGATCAAGAAGAGCAGCAAGCGCGCCACCTACGACTGGGCCGCCGGCGAAGCCCGCTGGAGCGGTGACGTCAAGGACGACCGCCGGGGACCCGTGGCGCTGCGCCCGGGCGACCTCGACGCGATGCTGCTCAACCTCGCGATCGCGCGCGACGCCGCTGCCGGCAAGCCGCTCGACTACCGCATGGTGGACGACGGCAAGGCCACCCGCATGCGCTACCGGGTGGTCGGGACGGACACCGTCAGCGTCGGCGGCCAGCAGCGCGAGGCCACCAAGGTCTCGCGCAAGAGCGGCGACAAGGAACAGGTGCTGTGGGTGGTCGAGGGGCTGCCGGTCCCGACGCGCATCCTGCAGCGCAAGGGCGGCGCCGACGAGATGGACCTGCGCCTGAAATCCATCAACTGAGAACCGGGACCCCAATGCGCCCAGCCGCAAGCCTCGCCGCCACGCTCTTCATGCTGGCGGCGCTCCTCGTACCCGCATCCTCCGGCGCGCTCGAATCCGCCACCACCCAGTACCGCGTGGGCTACAACGGGCTCTCCGCCCGCGGCAGCATGAGCCTGCGCCCTTCCGGGAACCGCTGGGTGGTGACGCTGAAGATGGGCAACGCCGTCGCCAGCATCGACCAGTCCACGGTGTTCGACGTCAATGGCGGGCGCCTGCGTCCGCTCGGAAGCAGCCGCCGGGTGGACACGGCGATCTCCGGCAAGGCGATCACCACCACCTTCGACTGGCGCGCGGGCAGCGCGCGCTGGAAGGGAGACGTCAAGCCGAGCCGCGCCGGCCCGGTCGCGTTGCAGGCGGGCGACATCGACATGCTGCTGCTCAACGTCGCCCTCGCCCGCGACGTCGCCGCGGGCCGCGCCACCCGCTACCGGGTGGTGGACAACGGCCACGCGCGGGTGCTGGCGTTCAAGCGCCTGGGCACCGAGACGGTCACCGTGGACGGCCGCAAGCGCGAGGCCGTGAAGCTGTTCGCCGCCGCCGACGGCAGGCAGTACGTCGCGTGGATCGTCCCGGGCATGGCGCTGCCGGCGCGCTTCCTGCAGCACGAGCCCGATGGCGACACCATCGACATGCGCGCCGCCTGAGCGGCGCGGCGCTCAGTCGATCCGGCGGATTCGCGCGCCGAGCGCAGACAGCTTGGCCTCGATGTTCTCGTAGCCGCGGTCCAGGTGGTAGATGCGGTCGATGGTGGTGTCGCCTTCGGCCACCAGGCCCGCCAGCACCAGCGACGCCGAGGCCCGCAGGTCGGTCGCCATCACCGGCGCGCCGCTCAGCCGCGGCACGCCGCGCACGATCGCGGTGTTGCCCTCGACGCGGATGTCCGCGCCCAGCCGCAGCAGTTCCTGCACGTGCATGAAGCGGTTCTCGAAGATGTTCTCGTGCACCACCCCGGTGCCCTCGGCGATGCAGTCCAGCGCCATGAACTGCGCCTGCATGTCGGTCGGGAAGCCGGGATGCGGTGCGGTGGTCAAGTCGACCGCACGCGGCCGTCCGCGCATCTCCAGGTGGATGCGGTCGCCGTCGCACTCGAGCGCGGCGCCGGCGTCGCGCAGCTTGTCCAGCACCACCGACATGGTGTCGGGGCGGGCGTGGGTCGCGGTCACCGCGCCGCCGGTCATCGCCGCCGCCACCAGGAAGGTGCCGGCCTCGATGCGGTCGGCGACCACCGCGTGCTCGCCGCCGTCCAGGCGCTCGACGCCCTCGACCACGATCCGGTCGCTGCCGGCGCCCTCGATCCGCGCGCCCATCGCGACCAGGCATTCCGCCAGGTCCACGATCTCGGGCTCGCGCGCGGCGTTCTCGAGCACCGTACGGCCCTCGGCCAGGGTCGCCGCCATCAGCACGTTCTCGGTCGCGCCGACGCTCACCATGTCGAACACCACCCGCGCGCCGCGCAGCCGCCGCGCGCGCGCCTTGATGAAACCGTGCTCGACCGCGACCTCGGCGCCCAGCGCCTGCATGCCCTTGATGTGCTGGTCCACCGGGCGTGAGCCGATCGCGCAACCACCGGGCAGCGACACCTCGGCGGCGCCGTGGCGCGCCAGCAGCGGCCCGAGCACCAGCACCGAGGCGCGCATGGTCTTGACCAGCTCGTAGGGCGCGACGTGGTTGCGCACCCGCGTCGGGTCGATGCGGATGGTGAAGCTGTCGTCCAGGGTGATGCCGGCGCCCAGCTCCGCCAGCAGCCGCAGCGTGGTCTTGACGTCGTGCAGGTTGGGCACGTTGCGCACCACCAGCGGCGCGTCGCCGAGCAGGCCGGCGCACAGGATCGGCAGCACGGCGTTCTTGGCGCCGGAGATCCGCACCTCGCCGCGCAGCGGCACCCCGCCGCCGACCACGATCTTCTGCATGGTCAGGCGCCCGCTTCCTCGGGGGTCAGCGTGCGCAGGGCCAGCGCGTGGATCTCGCCGCCCATGCGCTCGCCCAGGGTGGCGTAGACCAGCCGGTGCCTGGCCAGCGGCAGCTTGCCGCGGAACGCCTCGCTGACCACGGTGGCCTCGAAATGCACGCCGTCCGCGCCCTCCACCCGTGCCGTTGCGCCGGGAAGGCCCTGTTCGATCAGCTGTTTGATGGTTTCGGCGTTCATCGGGGGGCCGGGGCAAACTCGCGTAAAATCCGGCATCCAGTCTATCCGAAGGCCGAGCCGTCCGAATGTCGACCGAGGCGCCCCCCGACGATTTCGACTTCGCCGCCACAGGGCGCCGGGTCATCGAGGTCGAGACCCGCGGCCTGGCCGAGATCGCCGGCCGCATCGACGGCGCCTTCAGCGAGGCCTGCCGGGCGCTGCTGGCCTGCCGCGGCCGCGTCGCCTGCAGCGGCATGGGCAAGTCCGGCCACATCGCGCGCAAGATCGCCGCGACCCTCGCCTCCACCGGCACCCCGGCGTTCTACGTCCACCCGGGCGAGGCCGGCCACGGCGACCTCGGGATGATCACGGATGCCGACGTGGTGCTGGCGCTGTCGAACTCTGGCGAGACCGACGAGTTGCTGATGCTGCTGCCGGTGCTCAAGCGCCAGGGCAACGTGCTCATCGCGATGACCGGCCGCCCGGCGTCCACGCTGGCCACTGCCGCCGACATACACCTCGACGTCAGCGTGCCGGAAGAAGCCTGCCCGCTGCACCTGGCCCCGACGACCAGCACCACCGCCGCGCTCGCGCTCGGCGACGCGCTCGCGGTCGCGCTGCTCGAGGCGCGCGGCTTCACCGCCGACGACTTCGCCCGTTCGCACCCGGCCGGCAGCCTCGGCCGCAGGCTGCTGCTGCACATCACCGACGTGATGCACGCCGGCGACGAGATCCCCCGCGTCGGCGAGGAGGCGACCCTGAGCGAGGCGCTGGTGGAGATGAGCCGCAAGCGCCTGGGCATGACCGCGATCGTGGACGCCGCCGGCTGCCTGGTCGGCATGTTCACCGACGGCGACCTGCGCCGCGCGCTCGACGACGAGGCGCGCGACCTGCGCACCACCCGCATCGCCGAGGTCATGACGCGCACGCCGAAATCCATCGGTTCCGACGCGCTGGCGGTCGAGGCCGCGCAGCTCATGGAGCGGCACAAGATCAACGCGCTGCTGGTGGTGGACGACGGCCGCAAGGTGGTCGGCGCGCTCAACATCCACGACCTGCTGCGCGCCCGGGTGGTGTGAGCCGATGACCTACGACCCGTCCGCGACCGCCCCCGCCGACGTGCGCGAGCGCGCCATGCGCATCCGCCTGCTGTGCCTGGACGTGGACGGCACGCTGACCGACGGACGCCTGTACCTGGACGACGCCGGGCGCGAGGCCAAGGCCTTCCACGTGCGCGACGGCCAGGGCATCGCGCTGTTGCGGCGCGTGGGGATCCCCGCGGTGTTCGTCACCGCGCGCCCGGGCGCGGTGGCGGCCCGGCGCGCGGCCGAGCTCGGTGCCGAATCGCACGCCGAGGTCGCGGACAAGCAGGCCTTCGTCGAAGGATTGGCGGCGCAGCGCGGCCTGGCCATGGACGCGGTGGCGTTCATGGGCGACGACCTCGCCGACCTGCACGTGATGCGCGCGGTCGGACTGTCCGCGGCCCCCGCCGACGCACACCCGTGGATCCTGCAGCACGCGCGCTGGCGCAGCAGCCGCGACGGCGGCCAGGGAGCGGTGCGCGAGCTGTGCGACCTGCTGCTGTCCGCGCAGGGCCACGTCGAGGGACTGCTGGCGTGAGCTGGCGGACCGCGCTCACGCTGTTCCTGCTGGTGGCCGCGGTGGTGTCCGCGTGGTCGGTGCTGCGCCACCGCGGGAACGGCGAAGCCGGCCCCGCCACCCCCGGGCGCTCGGACTACGTCCTGCACGACGTCGAGCTGGTCGCACTGGACGACGACGGTACGGAATCGTTCACCCTGCGCGCGCCGCGGATCGCCCGCGACCCCGCCGGGCAGGCGATGTCGCTCGCGACCCCGGTCTTCCTGCTGCCGGATTCGGACGGCGACTACTGGCGCGTCGAGGCCCGCGACGGCTGGGTGTCGCCCGAGGGCGACGAGCTGCGGCTGCGCGGCGACGTGCGCATCGACAGCCCGCCGGGCCAGCGCAAGGTCGCGCTGGAAACCACGCAACTGAACGTATTCCCAGAGCGCGACCTGGCGACCTCCCCGGCGCGCGTCACCATCACCCAGCCGGGTTCTATACTGCAGGGCGTCGGCCTGGAGACGAACCTCGCCACCAGGCATTACGAACTCAAGTCGCAGGTGCACACCCGCCATGTCCCCTAGCCATCGCCCCCGTCGACCCGCAGCCCGCGCCCTCGCCGCGGCCGTCGCCGTGTCGCTGCTCGCGGTGGCGACCGCCGTCGGCGCCCGCAGCTCCGACCGCAACAAGCCGATGGACATCTACGCGGGGCACCAGAGCGGCACGTTCAGCGGAGACAGCGTCAACACCCTGTCCGGCGGCGTGCGCATCACCCAGGGCACGCTCGAGATCACCTCGCAGGGCGCGAAGATCACCCTGTCCGACGGCGAGCCGGTGCGCGCGGTGTTCACCGGCTCGGTGGAGCTCAGGCAGCAGATGGACGACGGCACGCCGATGACCGCGAAGGCCGCGAACGTGGACTACAACCTGACCACCGAGGTGGTGGTGTTCACCGGCAACGTGAGCATCTCGCAGCCGCGCGGCACCATGAGCGGCGAGCGCGTCGTCTACAACCTGAAGACCGGCGGCGTGGAGAGCGGCGGCCAGGGCAGCGGCCGCGTGCACATGCGCATCCTGCCGAAGGCGGCGCGCGGCGGCTCGACGCAGGACGACACCGACCCGGCCGGGGACGGCAACTAGATGCTCGTCGCCGAAGGGCTGCGCAAGCGCTACCGCTCGCGCGAGGTGGTGCGCGACTTCGGCCTGAGCCTGGACGCCGGCGAAGTCGTCGGCCTGCTCGGCCCGAACGGCGCCGGCAAGACCACCTGCTTCTACATGATCGTCGGGCTGGTGCCGGCGGATGCCGGGCGCATCGTGCTCGACGGCACCGACATCACCGCCGAGCCCATGTACATCCGCGCCAAGCGCGGCGTCGGCTACCTGCCGCAGGAACCGTCGGTGTTCCGCAAGCTCAGCGTGGCCGACAACATCCGCCTGGTGCTGGAGCTGCGCCCGGACCTGGACAAGGCCGGCCGCGAGAAGGAACTCGCCGACCTGATGGACGAGCTCCAGGTCAACCACGTCGCCGCCCAGTCCGGCGCCAGCCTGTCCGGCGGCGAGCGCCGGCGCGTGGAGATCGCGCGCGCGCTCGCGGCGCGGCCGCGGCTGATGCTGCTCGACGAACCGTTCGCAGGCGTGGACCCGATCTCGGTCGGCGAGATCCAGCGCATCGTCCGCCACCTGAAGAACCGCGGCATCGGCGTGCTGATCACCGACCACAACGTGCGCGAGACGCTCGGCATCTGCGACCGCGCCTACATCCTCAACGAGGGCGGCGTGCTTGCCCAGGGCGCCCCCGACGCGTTGCTGTCCAACCCGGACGTGCGGCGCGTCTACCTGGGCGAGTCGTTCCGCCTATAGATGAAGCCCAGGCTGCAGACGTCGCTCGGCCAGCAACTGGTGCTCACGCCCCAGCTGCGGCAGGCGATCCGCCTGTTGCAGCTGTCCGGCCCCGAACTCGACGCCGAACTGGCGGCCGCGGTCGAGAGCAACCCGCTGCTGGACTGGGCCGAGCCGGGACGCGTCGAAGCCGGCTCCGACGCCACGGCCGCCTCCGCGGATCCCGGCCAGCCCGACGCCGGCACCCCGCCGGGCGAGCTCGAGGCCTGGAGCGGCGCCGGTGGCGGCTGGTCGGACGAGGATGGCGACCCCGCCGAGCGCGTCGCGGCCGTCGAGTCGCTGCACGAACACCTGTTGTGGCAGCTCCGGCTGGGGCCGCTGGGCCCGCGCGACCTGCGCATCGCCGAAGCCCTGGTGGACGCCATCGACGACGACGGCTACCTGCGCGAGCCGCTGGCAGGCATCGCCGAGGGCCTGGGCCCGGAGCTCGAGGTGGACGAGCAGGCGCTGCTGCCCGTGCTGCGCGAACTGCAGCGTTGCGATCCGCCCGGGGTCGGCGCGCGCGACCTCGGCGAATGCCTGGCATTTCAACTTGACCTGATGCCGGAGGACACGCCGGCGCGGGCGCTGGCGCTGCGCATCGCGCGCGAGATGCTCGAGCGCGTGCCGCGCGCGGGTGCCGACGGCCTGGCCACGGAGCTGCGTTGCACGCCGGACGAGGCCGCCGAGGCGCTGGCCCTGCTGCGCGGTCTCGACCCGCGCCCTGGCGCCGCCTTCGGCGGCCTGCCCGGGGACACCTACGTCACCCCGGACTGCGTGGTCTGGCGCGAACAGGGCACCTGGCGGGTGGCGCTGGCCGGCAACCACGCCGCCAGGCTGACCATCCACGCCGGCTACGCCGGCATGATCGGCCGCGCCAGCCCCGGGGACGCCGGCTACCTGCGCGGGCACCTGCAGGAGGCGCGCTGGCTGCTGAAGAACCTGGAGCAGCGCGGCGAAACGCTGATGCGCGTGGTCCAGTGCCTGGTGCACGAGCAGTCCGCGTTCCTCGAGTTCGGAGACCAGGCGCTGCGTCCGCTCACCCTGCGCGAGGTCGCGACCCGGCTCGGCCTGCACGAATCCACCGTCTCGCGCGCTGTGGCGCGCAAGCACGTGCGCACGCCTCGCGGCACCATGCCCTTGCGCGCGTTCTTCGCCTCGGGCATCGGCATCGCCGGCGGCGGCGAGGCCTCGAGCACCGCCATCCAGGCCATGATCCGGCGCCTGGTCGAGGCCGAGGACCCCCGCAAGCCGCTGTCCGACGCGCGCCTGGCCGCGGCGCTCGAGGCCAGCGGCATCCCGGTGGCCCGCCGCACCGTGGCGAAGTACCGCGAGGCCATGAACATCCCCTCCTCCCAGGATCGCGTCCGCCTGGCCTGAGCTACCGCGGTCGGGCCGGTTTTTTAACCGGATGTTCACCGCGCCGCTCCGTTTCCGGGCCATGCTGTAGCCGACCCAAGGCAGACGGAGGAGAGTGCGATGCGCATCGAGACCCGCGGGCAGGAAATCGAAGTCACCCCGGCCATGCACGAGTACGTCCAGACCCGGTTCGCCCGCCTGGGCCGCCACTTCGACCAGCCGATGGAAGTGCGCACCCTGCTGGTGGTGGACAAGCCCGAGCACCGCGCCGAAGCCACCGTCAGCTTCGCGGGCCGCACCCTGCACGCCGACGCCAGCGGCGTGGACATGTACGCCGCGATCGACCTGCTGTCGGACAAGCTCGACCGCCTGCTGGCCAAGCACAAGGGCAAGCAGGTGGACGCGCACCGCCGGGCCGAGAGCGCGGCACGCAGCGGCGACTTCGCCTAGCATTGGGGGTCCCGGCCCACGAGCGGCCCTTCGCCAGCCCGCGATGCCAGCGACCCACCTGCTCCATCCCGACCGCATTGCCGTGCTCGACGACCCGGTCGACCGCGACGGCGTGCTCGCGGAAGCGGCGCGGCTGCTGACGCTCGATTCGGCCGGCGACACCGCCGCGATCGCCGAATGCCTGCGCCAGCGCGAGCGCCTGGGGAGCACCGCGATCGGCCATGGCGTGGCCATCCCGCACGGCCGCTGCAACACCTTCGACGACGCCCGCGCCTCCTTCCTCCGGCTGCGCGAGCCCACCGACTTCGAAGCCGGCGACGGCACCCCGGTGGACCTGGTCTTCGCCATGACCGTGCCGCGGCACTTCACCCAGCAGCACCTGCAGCTGCTGTCGGAACTGGCGGAGACCTTCGCCGACCCCGGGTTCCGCGCGGCCCTGCGCGCCGCGCCCGACGCCGACGCGCTGCGCGGCGTGCTGCAGGTCCGGGGCTAGGGGGAACGCATGCACGCGAGCATCAGCGCCGGCCAACTGTTCGAGCAGCTGCGCGAGCGCCTGGACCTGCGCTGGATCGCCGGCGAGAGCGGGCGCTGCAACACCCTGGAAGCCGTGGACACCGTGGCCCGGCGGCCCTCGCTGGCCGGCTACCTCAACGCGATCTACCCGAACAAGGTGCAGATCCTCGGCACCGAGGAACTCAGCTGGCTGGACACCCTGGATTCGCGCCAGCGCTGGGAGACCATCCAGAAGATCGTGCACTTCGCCCCGCTGGCGCTGGTGATCAGCAAGGACCAGTCCTGCCCCGAGGACCTGCGGATCGCGGCCGAGGAAACCGACACCCCGCTGTGGTCCTCGCCCAAGCGCGGCCACGAGCTGCTCAACCACCTGCAGTACCACCTGGCGCGCACGCTGGCGCCGCGGGTCACGTTGCACGGGGTGTTCATGGAGGTCTATTCGATCGGCGTGCTGGTGACCGGCGAGCCGGGCCTGGGCAAGAGCGAGCTGGCGCTCGAGCTGATCACCCGCGGCCACCGCCTGGTCGCGGACGACGCCCCGGAGTTCACCCAGATCGCGCCGGACGTGCTCGACGGCACCTGCCCGGAACTGCTGCAGGACCTGCTCGAGGTGCGCGGCCTCGGCGTGCTCAACATCCGCGACATGTTCGGCGACACCGCGGTGAAGCGGAACAAGTACCTGCGCCTGATCGTCCACCTCGCGCAGCCCAGCGCGGCGCCGTCGCCCGACGGTCTGGAGCGGCTGACCGGCGACCTCGGCTCGCGCCGGGTGCTCGACCTCGACGTGCCGACCGTGACCCTGCCGGTGATGGCCGGCCGCAACCTGGCGGTGCTGACCGAGGCGGCGGCGCGCGTGCACATCCTGCGCGCGAAGGGCGTGGACCCCGCGGCGGCCTTCATGGCGCGCCACAGCCACTTCCTGGAGCGCGCGACATGAGCAACGACGCCCCCCGCCTGGTCATCGTCACCGGCATGTCCGGCTCGGGCAAGTCGGTGGCGCTGAAGACCTTCGAGGACCTCGGCTTCTATTGCGTGGACAACCTGCCGGCGGAGTTGCTGCCGCAATTCGTGCGCACGGTCACCGGCTCCGAGGAGACCCCGGACAAGCTCGCGGTCGGCATCGACATCCGCAACCGCAGCAGCGACCTGTCGCAGATCCCGGAGTGGCTGTCGGCGGTCGGCGCGCTCGGCCTGGACCCGCAGCTGGTGTTCTTCGACACCGACGACGCGATGCTGCTCCGGCGCTACGCCGACACCCGCCGCAGGCACCCGCTGAGCCACCTCGGCCTGGTGCTGGCGGACGCGATCTCGCTCGAGCGACAGGCGCTCAAGCCGTTGCAGCGGATCGCCGACGTGGTCATCGACACCAGTGGGCTCAACGTGCACCAGCTGCGCCGCCAGGTGATCACGGAGTTCGCGCTCGGGGGCGACCAGTCGCTGTCGCTGCTGTTCGAATCCTTCGCCTATCGCCGCGGCCTGCCGCCCGGGGCCGAC
This sequence comes from Cognatiluteimonas lumbrici, assembly GCF_006476065.1. Classification (GTDB taxonomy): domain Bacteria; phylum Pseudomonadota; class Gammaproteobacteria; order Xanthomonadales; family Xanthomonadaceae; genus Cognatiluteimonas; species Cognatiluteimonas lumbrici. The sequence goes on along the minus strand of NZ_ML636798.1, from coordinate 2,142,447 downwards.
TTCGTGTTCGACGCGCGGGTGCTGCCCAACCCGCACTGGAACCCCGAGCTGCGCCCCCTGTCCGGGCGCGACCAGCCGGTGCGCGAGCACCTGGACCAGGAGCCGGACGTGGTCGCCTATGCGAACCAGGTCGCGGGTTTCCTCGACGCCTGGCTGCCGCGGCTGGGCACCGACACCCGCAGCTACGCGACCATCGCCTTCGGCTGCACCGGCGGCCGCCACCGCTCGGTGTACCTCGCCGAGCGCCTGGCCGAGCACTGCCGCAGCAAGGGCTGGGCTGAAGTGGCGGTGCACCACCGCGAACTGGATTGACGCGAACCGCCCGTTGCGCTGATCCTGCCCGGGGTATCCCGGGGAGAAGCATCGAATGAAGAAGCGCGTTTCCATGGCTGCCGCGCGCGCGGCATGGTCCGCCGTTTTGCTGGCCGCGGGCCTGTGCCTGCTGGCGCCGGCGGCCGCCGCCACGCTCGATCCCGAGCGCCTGCCGGCGATCCAGGCGGCGACCTTCGAGGTGGTCTCGGCCAAGCCGGTGGACGACCCGCTCGAGTACGAGAAGCCGCTGCCGTACGAACAGCTCCCCTTCCAGCAGCGCAACGACAAGTACCACTCGATCGGGACCGCGTTCTCGATCGGCAACGGGCGCTACGTCACCGCGGCGCACGTACTGCTGTCCGGCGTCAACAGCCTCTGGGGCGAACCGGCGCTGCGCGACAATGCCGGCAAGGTCTACGCCATCGACAAGGTCCACAAGTTCTCGCTGGAGAAGGACTTCGTGGTGTTCTCGCTGAAGGAACGGCCGGCGGGGGCTCCGCTGGAGGTGGCCCCGAAACCGGCGCCCGGGCGCGCGGTGTACTCGGTGGGCAACGCCTACGGCACCGGCGTGGTGATCCGCGACGGCCTGTACACCTCCGACACGCCGGAGCAGCAGGACGGGCGCTGGGACTGGATGCGCTTCTCCGCCGCCGCCTCGCCCGGCAACAGCGGCGGCCCGCTGGTGGACGAGGCCGGCAAGGTCATCGGCGTGGTGCTGGCCAAGTCGCCCAACGAGAACCTCAACTACGCGCTGCCCATCGGGATGGTGATGGACGCGCCCGACGGGGTCGGCTCGATCGAGCAGCGCATCGGCTACCAGTTCGACGTGTTCGACAGCACCATCACCGACACGCTGCGCGCCAGCTTCGACCTCCCGCTCCCCCTCGCCCGCTTCTTCGCCGAGTACAAGCGCACCACCAACGCCTGGTACGACCAGCAGCTCGCCGCCCTGCTCGCGCAGGAGAAGGCGCGCCTGTTCCCCAACGGCAACGGCTCCGACGCGCTGCTGCACAGCATCGCGACCATGGGCAACTTCCCCAAGGTGGTGGTCCGCGGCGGCAACGACACCTGGGGCGTCGCCGGCGAGGAGCGCAACGACATCCGCCTGTCCGGCAACGGGCACGTGACCCCGGGCAGCTACGGCAACAACTTCCTGTTCCACCTGCGCCGTCCCGACGACATCCCGGCCGGCGACTTCTACTCCGACCCGCAGCTGCCGATGGGCCTGCTGCTGCAGGTCGGGTTCCTGAAGCGCCCGTTCGGCAACGAGCAGATCCTGGTCACCTCGCTTGGCAAGCCGAGCGGCAACGTGGCGCACCGCGACGCCTGGGGCCGCAACTGGCGCCTTTGGACTTGGGACCTCGCCTACGCCAACGCCAAGATCGCGGTGCTGGCGCTGCCGGTGCCCGACGGCTACGTCGGCGTCGCCCGCTCCACGATCGCGATGCAGGAGCACGACCAGGCCATCAACATGCTGGCGCTGGCCGACTTCATCTACGCCAACTACGACGGCACCCTGGCGCAGTGGAAGCAGTTCCTGGCGCAGCCCGGCGTGCTGCCGGAGGCGCTGCGCGACGTGGACATCGACTTCAGCTACGGCAAGCATTTCCGCTACGACTCCGGGCGCCTCGCGTTCGGCTACACCCCCGAGCTGCAGCGCATCGGCGAGGACAGCATGCTGACGCTGGGCTTCTCGTTCTTCCGCGACGGCGGCGACACCGTGTGGGACGTCGCCGAGGCCTGGGTCTCGGCCAAGGCGCTGGAGGACAACTACGTGATGATCGTGCGCAATCCCTCGCCGCCGTCGCACCTGGGCAACGACTACCTCAACGAGTGGAGCCGCCTGGTCGAGCGCAAGTTCCCCTACAACGAGGTGCCGCGCCGCGAGGACGATTCCAGCCGGATCACCACGGTGGTGGCCGCGGACGGGGTGGAATCGCCCTCGGTGCTGTACGCTGCGTACGTCTCCACCGAAGGCAGCCCGCCGGAGGACGAGATCAAGGGCAAGCTGGACCGCCTGCTCAAGGACATGAAGGTCAAGGAGCGCTGAGCGTGGTCGGCGTGCTGCTGGTCACGCACAAGGGCATCGGCAGCGCGCTGCTGTCGGTGGCCGAGAAGCTGCTGCGCAACCTGCCGCTGAAGGCGGAAGCCTTCGAGATCGCCTTCGACGACGATCCCGAGCGCCTGCTGCCGCAGGCCAGCGCGGCGCTGCGACGGGTGGATGGCGGCGACGGCGTGCTGGTGCTGACCGACCTGTACGGGGCGACGCCCAGCAACCTGGCGGCGAAGCTCGCGCACCTGGGAACGCCGGTGCGCCGGGTCTCGGCGCTGAGCCTGCCGATGCTGCTGCGGGTGATGAACTACGCCGAGCTCGGCCTGGAGGAACTGCCCGCGGTGGCCGCCGCGGGCGCACGCAACGGAGTGGTGCATGACGATGGCTGAGGTCTGGCGCACGTGATCGAACGCGAACTACTGGTCTCGAACCGGCTCGGGCTGCATGCGCGGGCCACCGCCAAGCTGGTGCAGCTGCTGTCCGGCTACCGCTGCAACGCGACGCTGTCGGCGCGCGGGCGGGACGTCAACGCCAAGAGCATCATGGGAGTCATGCTGCTGGCCGCGGGCAACGGCACCCCGGTGCTGCTGCGGGTGGAGGGGGAGGACGAGGCCGCGGCCGCCGAGGCAGTGGCGGCATTGTTCGAGCGGCGCTTCGACGAGGACGAGTGATGCGGCGCGAACTGCACGGGCAGGGCGCCGCGCGCGGCAGCGCGCTGGGACGCGCGCGGGTGCGCATGCCTCACGTGCTGGAGATCGTCGAGGAACGGGTCGAGGACGCCGAAGCCGAACTGGCCCGGCTGCACGAGGCGATCCGCATCGTGCGCCTGGAGATGCAGGCCCTGCGCGAGCGCCTGCAGGGCGCCCTCGCCCACGAGGCCGGCGAGTTCCTCGACCTGCACGCGCTGCTGCTCGACGATCCGGAGCTGCTGCAAGGCCTCGATGCCCTGATCCGCGAGGAGCGCTATTCCGCCGACTATGCCCTGCGCCTGCAGCGCGAGCGCATCGCCGGCGTGTTCGCGGACATGGACGACGACTACCTGCGCAGCCGCATCGACGATATCGACCAGGTCATCGGCCGCATCCACGCCGCGCTGCACCGCGACCCCACGGGCGTGGGCGGTGTCGCCGGCGAGATCCTGGTCACCGACAACGTCGCCCCGGCCGAGCTCGCGCAGCTCCAGGGCCAGGGCGTGATGGCGGTGGTCACCACCGGCGGCAGCCCGCTCTCGCACAGCGCGATCCTGGCGCGCAGCCTGCACCTGCCGCTGGTGGTCGGCGCCGCCATGGCGCTGCAGAAGGTGAACGACGGCGACGTGCTGGTGGTGGACGGCGCCACCGGCACCGTGGTGCTGGAACCGGACGCCGCCGACCTGCGCGCGCACCGCGCGCGCCTGCGCGACCAGGCCCGCGAGCGTAGGCAGCTGCGGCGGCTGCGGCGCGTGCCCTCGCGCACGCTCGATGGCGTCGACATCAGGCTGTGGGCCAACGCCGAATCCCGCGAGGACGTGGCCGAGGCGCACGCGCTGGGCGCCGCCGGCGTCGGCCTGTACCGCACCGAGTTCCTGTTCCTGGAGAACCGCGAACTGCCCGACGAGGAGCGCCAGTTCCGCGCCTACCGCGACCTCGTGCTCGGCATGACCGGCCGCACGGTCACCATCCGCACCCTGGACCTGGGCGCGGACAAGGCCGACCGCAGCGGCCTTGTGCTCGACAACGAACCCAACCCGGCCATGGGCGTGCGCGGCGTGCGCCTGTCGCTGCGCCGGCCCGGGCTGTTCGAGACCCAGCTGCGCGCGATCGCGCGCGCGTCCGGCTACGGGCCGGTCCGGCTGCTGCTGCCGATGGTGTCCGGGCGCGAGGAGGTGCTGGAGGCCCGCGCGCGCCTCGAACGCGTGCGCCGGGAGCTGCGCGACGCCGGGCAGCCGGTCGCCGACGAGATCCCGGTCGGCGCGATGATCGAGGTGCCGGCGGCGGCGCTGGCCCTGCCCGGCTTCATCGGCGAGCTCGACTTCCTCTCGGTCGGCACCAACGACCTGGTGCAGTACCTGCTGGCGGCGGACCGCAACAACGACGCGCTCGGCGAGTTGTATTCGCCGCTGCACCCGGCGGTGCTGCGCCTGCTGGCGATGGTCGCGCGCACCGCCCGCGAGCGCGGCAAGCCGGTGGCGGTGTGTGGCGAGATCGCGGGCGACGCCGCCTTCGTGCCGCTGTTGCTGGCGCTTGGCATGGAAGAACTGAGCATGCATCCGGGCACCCTGCTCGAGGTCCGGCGCGCCGTCCGCGGCTGCGACCTGGGCCGGCTGCGCGCACGCCTGCCGGGCCTGCTGCGCGCACGCGACCGCGCCGGCATCGAGGCATGGATGCACAAGGTGCTGCCCAATGACGATAAAGAGGCGATAATGGCGCGATGAACGCGTAACCCCTGTCGCGCCCCCGTGGCTGCGACGCGCCAACCCCCGCAAAGGGACGCCCCATGGCCGAAGCCGTCCGCCACGACAAGACCGCGCGCCAGCTGCGACTGCTGTCGGACGCGCTCGACAGCGGCCGGCTGGGCCCGGTCAAGCGCCTGGTCAACACGCTGTCGCCGGCGGAGATCGGCAACCTGCTCGAATCGCTCCCGCCCGGCCAGCGCACGGTGGTCTGGGGCCTGGTCGACACCGAGGACGACGGCGAGGTGCTGCTGCACGTCGGCGACGAGGTCCGCGAGGGCCTGATCGCGGACATGGACCCGGACGAGATCGTCGCCGCGGTCGAGGACCTCGACATCGACGACCTCGCCGACCTGGTCGAGGACCTGCCCGGCACCGTCATCGACGAAGTGCTCAAGTCGATGGACCGGGAGAACCGCGAGCGCCTCGAGCAGGTGCTGTCCTATCCCGAGGACACCGCCGGCCGCCTGATGAACCCGGACGTGGTGACGGTGCGCACCGACACCACCGTGGACGTGGTGCTGCGCTACCTGCGCCTGCGCGGCGAGCTCCCCGACCACACCGACCACCTGTACGTGGTCAGCCGTCGCCACCAGTACCTGGGCCGGATCGCGCTGCAGGCGCTGCTGACCCACGAGGCCAACACCCCGATCAACGCGCTGCTCGACGACGAGCAGCCGGCGATCGACGTCGGCGAGTCGGCCGAGGAAGTCGCGCGCCAGTTCTCCGACCACGACTGGATCTCGGCGCCGGTGGTGGACGACAACAACATCCTGCTCGGCCGCATCACCATCGACGACGTGGTCGACATCATCCGCGAGCAGGCCGAGCACCAGGCGCTGGGCGCCGCCGGCCTGGACGAGGACGAGGACCTGTTCAGCCCGGTGCGGCGCGCGGTGCGCGGACGCGTGGTGTGGCTGGCGGTGAACCTGGTCACCGCCTTCCTCGCCGCCAGCGTGGTCGGCCAGTTCGAGGCCTCGCTGGAACAGCTGGTCGCGCTGGCGGTGCTGATGCCGATCGTGGCCGGCATGGGCGGCAACGCCGGCACCCAGGTGCTGGCGCTGATGGTGCGCGGCCTCGCGCTGGGCCAGGTCGGCTCCAGCAACGCGCGCGTGCTGCTGTGGAAGGAGATCCGGGTCGCGCTGCTCAACGGCGCGATGCTCGGCACGGTGGTCGGGGTGGTCGCGCTGGCCTGGTTCCACAGCTGGGGCCTGGCGCTGGTCATCGGCGCCGCGCTGACCATCACCTTCTGCGCGGCCGCGCTGGCCGGGGTGCTGGTGCCGCTCGCGCTCAAGCGCATGGGCTACGACCCGGCCCTGGCCGGCGGCGTGATCCTCACCACGGTGACCGACGTGGTCGGCTTCCTGAGCTTCCTCGGGCTGGCGACGCTGGTGCTGCTGCGCTAGCCAGCCGCGCCGAGCACTTCCTCCAGCACCGCCATCCGCACCGCCACGCCGTTGGCGACCTGGCGCAGGACCAGCGACTGCGGACCGTCGGCGACCTCGGCATCGATTTCCACGCCGCGGTTCATCGGTCCCGGGTGCAGCACCACGGCACCGTCGGCGGCGGCGCGCAGGCGCCGTGTCGTCAGCCCGTAGTCGCGGTGGTACTGCTCCAGCGAGGGCACCAGCCCGCCGACCATGCGCTCGCGCTGCAGGCGCAGCATCATCACCGCGTCCACCCCGTCCAGCGCAGCGTCCAGGTCGGTGGTCACCACGCATCCCGCAGTGACCACCGGGTCCGGGAGCAACGATTGCGGTCCGCACACGCGGATCTCGCCGGCGCCCAGCGCGCGCAGCGCATGCAGGTCGGAGCGCGCCACGCGCGAGTGGCGGACGTCGCCGACGATCAGCACCTTCAGCCGCGAGAAGTCGTCGCCCTTGGCCTGGCGCAGGGCCAGCATGTCCAGCAGGCCCTGGGTCGGGTGCGCGTTGCGGCCGTCGCCGGCGTTGACCAGCGCGGTGCCGGGGCCGGCCGCGGCGGCCAGTTCGGCCACGGCGCCGTCCTCCGCGTGCCGGACCACGAACGCGTGCACGCCCATCGCCTCGAGCGTGCGCAGGGTGTCCACGTCCGACTCGCCCTTCCTGGCCGAAGAGCTCGCGGCGTTGAAGTCCACCACGTCCGCGCCGAGCCGGGTGGCGGCGAGCTGGAAGCTGGAGCGCGTGCGGGTGGACGGTTCGAAGAACAGCGTGCACACCGCCCTCCCGGCCAGGATGCCGCGCAACGCGGTGCCACCGTGGGCGTCGGGCAGCAGCGCCCGGGCGCGGTCGAGCAGGCGCGCGATGGTGGCGCGCGGCAGGCCTTCCAGGGTCAGCAGGTGGCGCAGGCGGCCGCTGTCGTCGGTCTGTTCGGTCATGGGGTGGCGGAAGTGACGGGAATGGCGTCCTGGGGCGCGGCCAGCCAGCGTTCGACGATCACGGCGGCGGCGACGGCGTCGAGCGCCGCGGCGTCGCGGCGGCGCTTGCGGCCCTGCGCGCGCTCGGCGGCGAAGCGCTGCGCGGCCTCGATCGAACTGGAGCGCTCGTCCACCAGCACCACCGGCAGCGCGTAGCGCGCGTGCAGCGCGGTCGCGAAGGCGCGTGCCTTGCGCCGGATCGGCTGGTCGCCGCCGTCCAGGGTCATCGGGTCGCCGACCACGAGTCCGTCAGGGCGCCACTCGCGCTGGAGCTGGTCGATCGCGGCCCAGTCCGGGCCTTGCGCGTGCACGTCCACCACCGCCAGCGCGCGCGCGCCGTGGCCGAACGCGCTGCCGACGGCGACGCCGATGCGACGCGCGCCGACGTCGAAACCGAGCACGGTGCCGTCGCGCCGGATGTCCGGCACCGTCCGTGCCTCCGGCGTGCCGGGCTCAGGCATGGCCGGCGTAATCGGCCATGCGCGACATGTCCACGCCGATCCGGCCCGCGGCACCCTGCCAACGCGCCTCCAGCGGCAGCCCGAACAGGAGTTCGGCATCGGCGGGCGCGGTCAGCCAGCTGTTCTCGCGCAGCTCGTGCTCGAGCTGGCCGGCGCCCCAGCCGGCGCAGCCCAGCGCGACCATCGCCGAGTCCGGGCCTTCGCCGCGCGCCAGCGCCTCGAGCACGTCGCGCGAGGTGGTGACGTAGAGGCCGTCGCCGATCGCCAGGCTGGAGTCCCAGCCGCGGTCGCCGTCGTGCAGCACGAAGCCGCGCTCCGGATGCACCGGCCCACCGGCCACCACCTGGCGCGCGTTCAGCGCCTCGTCCGCGCTCTCGATGCCCATCTGCCGGAACACCTCGCCCAGGGTGTACTCCGAAGGCCGGTTGACCACCACGCCCATGGCGCCGTCGGCGTCGTGCTGGCAGATGAGGGTCACGCTGCGCGCGAAGTTCGGATCGGACAGGGCCGGCAGCGCGATCAGCAACTGCCCGGCGAGGGTCTGCGGGGCTTCCATGGCGCCATTCTAGCCTGCGCTAGGATGGCAGCCCCGCCTTCGCCGGAGCCGCCATGCACGCCATCCGCCCGTCCCGCCCCCTGTTGCTGGCCGCGCTCGTCGCGCTGGCGCTGGCAGGCTGCCAGCGCGGCGGCGAACCGGCCGCCACCGGCACGCCCGCGGGCGACGCCGGCGCCCCGCCGAGCGAGGAGGCGCCCGCTCCCGCGGCGAGCTACGGCGTGCAGCACGCCGGCGACTACGCCACCGTGCCGCTCGAGGCCGACCTGTCGGCCTTCGACGACGACGGCAAGCGCATGATCGCCCTGCTCGTCCGCGCCAGCCAGGTGATGGACGAGATCTACTGGAAGCAGTCCTGGGACGGCGACCGCGAGGTGCTGCTGGCGCGCGCGCCGGATACCGCCACGCGCGACTGGATCGAGCTCAACTTCGGCCCCTGGGACCGGCTCAACGGCGACGCGCCGATGCTGCCGGGCATCGGCCCGCGCCCGCCGGGCGGGGTGTTCTACCCGGCCGACATGGACAAGGCCGAGTTCGAGGCCGCGGACCTGGCGGACAAGGCGTCGTGGTACACGCTGCTGCGCCGCGACGACGCCGGCAACCTGGTCACCGTGCCCTACCACGTGGCCTACAAGGCCGAGCTCGAGCGCGCAGCCGGCTACCTGCGCGAAGCCGCGGAGCTGAGCGAGGACGAGGATTTCGCCAACTACCTGGCGATGCGTGCCGACGCGCTGCTGGACGACGACTTCCGGCCCAGCGACATGGCGTGGATGGACATGAAGGGCAACGCCGTGGACGTGGTCATCGGCCCGATCGAGAGCTACGACGACCAGCTGTTCGGCTACAAGGCCGCCTACGAGGGCCTGGTGCTGATCAAGGACCAGGAGTGGAGCGCGCGGCTGGCGCGCTTCGCCCGCTTCCTGCCGGAACTGCAGCGCGGGCTCCCGGTGGACGCGAAGTACAAGGCAGAGATGCCCGGCTCCAACGCCGACCTGGGCGCGTACGAGGCGGTGTACTACGGCGGCAACGCCAACGTCGGGGCCAAGACCATCGCCATCAACCTGCCCAACGACGAGCAGGTGCAGCTGGCCAAGGGCACGCGCCGGCTGCAGCTCGAGAACGTGATGAAAGCGAAGTTCGACACCATCATGGTGCCGATCGCGCAGCAGCTCATCGTCGAGGAACAGCTCGACAACGTCACCTTCGACGCGTTCTTCCAGAACACCATGTTCCACGAGGTCGCGCACGGCCTCGGCATCAAGAACACCCTGGACGGCAAGGGCACCGTCTCCGAGGCGCTCAAGGACCAGGCCTCCAGCTTCGAGGAAGGCAAGGCCGACGTGCTCGGGCTGTACATGGTCGGCGCGCTGGCGGACAAGGGCGAGCTCGACGCATCGAAGCTGATGGACAACTACGTCACCTTCCTCGCCGGGATCCTGCGCTCGGTGCGCTTCGGCGCCGCCGACGCGCATGCGCGCGCGAACATGGTGCGCTTCAACTTCTTCGCCGAACAGGGCGCCTTCAGCCGCGACCCGGAAAGCGGCAAGTACCGGGTGGACTTCGAGAAGATGCAAGCCGCGATCGAAGCGCTCAGCCGCAAGCTGCTCACCATCCAGGGCGATGGCGACCATGCCGCGGCCAAGGCGCTGACGGACGAGCTGGGCGTGATCGGCGATGAACTCGCCGCGGACCTCGCCAAGCTCGAGGCCGCCGGCATCCCGATCGACGTGCGCTTCGAGCAGGGGCTGGACGTGCTGGGCCTCGAAGCGCCCTGAGCTTCATTGTGGGAGCGCGCCTTGCGCGCGATCGCGGCCAAGGGCCGCTCCCACAGCCCGTTTACAGGCATTGGTCCAGGATCGCCGCATGGCGATCCGCATCGGCATCTCCGGTTGGCGCTACGCGCCGTGGCGCGGGGTGTTCTACCCCGAGGGGCTGCCGCAACGCTGCGAGCTCGAGTACGCGGCCCGGCGCTTCGGCAGCGTCGAGATCAACGGCTCGTTCTACTCGCTGCAGTCGCCGAAGAGCTGGCAGTCCTGGCGCGACGCGACTCCGGATGGGTTCGTGTTCGCGGTCAAGGGGCCGCGCTACCTGACGCACATGCGGCGCCTGCGCGAGTTCGAGCGGCCGCTCGCCAACTTCCTCGCGTCCGGACTGCTGCGCCTGGGCGACCGGCTGGGGCCGGTCCTCTGGCAGTTGCCGCCGAACATGGCCTTCGACGCCGCACGCCTGGACGCGTTCCTCGCCGCCCTGCCCCGCGACACCGGCGAGGCGCTGGCGCTCGCACGCCGGCGCGACGTGGCGCTGATGCGCGGGCGCAGCGCGCTGGCGATCGATGCCGTGCGGCCGCTGCGGCACGCACTGGAGCCGCGCCACGAGAGCTTCGCAAGCCGCGAGGCGCTGGCCCTGCTGCGTCGCCACGGCATCGCGCTGGTGGTCGCCGACAGCGCCGGCAAGTTCCCGCGCTTCGAGCAGCGCACCGCCGGCTTCATGTACCTGCGCCTGCACGGCGACGAGCAGCTGTACGTGAGCGGCTACTCCGCGTCGGCGCTGGCGCGGTGGGAAAGGAAGATCCGGCGCTGGGCCGGCGACGGCGACGTCTACTGCTACTTCGACAACGACGCCAAGGTGCACGCGCCCTTCGACGCGCTGGCGCTGATGCAGCGGCTCGGCCTGGCCGACGACGTTCCGGTGCGACCCGTCGGGGCCCGCGGCGAGGACGCGCGGGCCGGGTGGCCCGCTATTTCGTCTCGGACAGGCTGACGCCGTCGAGCCCGGCCGACAGCGAGTGCGCGTCGCCGCCCTGGGCGAGCTTGATGCGCAGGCGCACCTCGTTGGCGGAGTCGGCGTAGCGCAGCGCATCCTCGTAGGAGATCTCGCCGGCCTGGTACAGCTCGAACAGGCTCTGGTCGAAGGTCTTCATGCCGAGGTTGGTGGACTCCTTCATCACTTCCTTGAGCTTGGCCACCTCGCCGTCGCGGATGTAGTCCTGCACCAGCGGCGTGCCCAGCAGGATCTCCATCGCCACACGCCGGCCCTTGCCGTCCGGGGTGGGGATCAGCTGCTGCGCGACCACGCCCTTGAGGTTCAGCGACAGGTCCATCAGCAGCTGGCCGCGCCGGTCCTCGGGGAAGAAGTTGATGATGCGGTCCATCGCCTGGTTGGCGTTGTTGGCGTGCAGCGTGCACAGCACCAGGTGGCCGGTCTCGGCGAAGGCGATGGCGTGGTCCATGCCCTCGCGGGTGCGCACCTCGCCGATCATGATCACGTCGGGCGCCTGGCGCAGGGTGTTCTTCAGCGCGTTCTCCCAGCTGTCGGTGTCGATGCCGACCTCGCGCTGGGTGATGATGCAGCCGGCGTGCTTGTGCACGAACTCGATCGGGTCCTCGATGGTGATGATGTGCCCGGTCGAGTTCTCGTTGCGGTAGCCGATCATGGCCGCGAGCGAGGTGCTCTTGCCGGTGCCGGTGGCGCCGACGAAGATGATGATGCCGCGCTTGGTCATCGCCAGCGTCTTGATGATCGGCGGCAGGTTCAGCTCCTCGACCGTCGGGATCCGGGTCTCGATCCGGCGCAGCACCATGCCCACCTGGTTGCGCTGGTAGAAGCAGGAGACGCGGAAGCGGCCGACGCCGGCAACGCCGATCGCGAAGTTGCACTCGTGGGTGCGCTCGAACTCCTCGCGCTGCGGCGGGGTCATCACGTTCAGCACCAGGTCGCGCGCCTGCTGCGGCGTGAGCGGGCTCTGCGTGATCGGCGAGATCTTGCCGTGGACCTTCATCGACGGCGGCATGCCGGCGGTGATGAACATGTCCGAGGCTTTCTGGTGCGCCATCAGCTTCAGGAACGAAGTGAAGTCGATGCCGCTGCCTGTGGGATTGGGTGTGCTCATGGCCTTGCTCCGGCGGCGTCAGTCGAACAGCCGCTTGTCCTTGGCGTACTCGCGGGCCTGCTGCTTGGCGACGACCGAACGCTTCACCAGGTCCTGCAGGTGCTGGTCGAGGGTCATCATGCCTGCCTGCTGGCCGGTCTGGATGGCGGAATACATCTGCGCGACCTTGTCCTCGCGGATCAGGTTGCGGATGGCCGGGGTGCCGACCATGATCTCCCACGCCGCGGTGCGGCCGCCGCCGACCTTCTTCAGCAGCGCCTGCGAGATCACCGCGCGCAGCGACTCCGACAGCATCGAGCGCACCATCGGCTTCTCGCCGGCCGGGAACACGTCGATGATGCGGTCGATGGTCTTGGCCGCCGACGAGGTGTGCAGGGTGCCGAACACGAGGTGGCCGGTCTCGGCCGCGGTCAGCGCCAGCCGGATCGTCTCCAGGTCGCGCATTTCGCCGACCAGGATGTAGTCCGGGTCCTCGCGCAGCGCCGAGCGCAGCGCCTCGCTGAAGCCGTGGGTGTCGCGGTGCACCTCGCGCTGGTTCACCAGGCACTTCTGCGAGGTGTGCACGAACTCGATCGGGTCCTCGACCGAGAGGATGTGCCCGTACTCGTTCTTGTTGATGTGGTCGAGCATCGCCGCCAGCGTGGTCGACTTGCCCGAGCCGGTCGGGCCGGTGACCAGGATCAGGCCCTGCGGCTGGTCGATCAGCTGCCGGAAGATCGGCGGGCAGCCCAGGTGCTCGAGCGTGAGCACCTCGGAGGGAATGGTGCGGAACACCGCGCCGGCGCCGCGGTTCTGGTTGAACGCGTTGACTCGGAAGCGCGCCAGGCCGGAGATCTCGAACGAGAAGTCGACCTCGAGGAACTCCTCGTAGTCGCGGCGCTGCTTGTCCGACATGATGTCGTACACGAGCGCGTGCACCTGCTTGTGGTCGAGCGCCGGGATGTTGATCCTGCGGACGTCGCCGTCCACCCGGATCATCGGCGGCAGCCCGGCCGACAGGTGCAGGTCCGAGGCCTTGTTCTTGACCGAAAACGCCAGAAGTTCGGCGATATCCATGCTTCTCCCCTGAAGCCAAGGTGGCCCCCGCGCTGGTGCGGGCGGGCCTCCGTGCGGCAGTATAGGCACAAATGCAACGGACGCTTCACGACCTCCTGCAGGCGCTGGAAGACGCGGCGCGGCGGACCGGAAGACCGCCCCCCCGATTATTGGCGGTCAGCAAGCTGCAGCCTGCGACCGCCGTCGCGGAACTGGCAGGGGCGATGCGCCGGGAACGCCCGGGAATGCGGCCGCTTTTCGGCGAGAACTACGTGCAGGAAGCGCGCGCGAAGCAAGCCGCCCTGGCCGGCCTCGACGCCGAGTGGCACCTCATCGGGCACCTGCAGTCGAACAAGGCGGCGGAGGCGGCGAACCTGTTCGACTGGGTGCAGACCGTGGACCGGCCGAAGCTGGCGCGGGCGCTGGGCGCAGCGCGCGACCCCGAGCGCGGGCCGCTCGCGGTGCTGCTGCAGGTGAACATCGACGACGAGCCCGGCAAGCACGGCTGCCGGCCGCAGGACATGGCGCAACTGGCCCGACAGGTGGCGGCCGAACCGAACCTGGCGCTGCGCGGCCTGATGGCGATCCCGGCGCCGTGGCCGGACATGCAGCAGCGGCGCGGGTCGTTCCGCCGCATGCACGCGCTGTTCGAGGCCTTGCGCGACGCCCACCCCGGCGTGGATACCCTGTCCATGGGCATGAGCGCCGACGCGACCATCGCGGTGGAGGAAGGCGCGACCATGGTCCGCGTCGGCACCGCGCTGTTCGGCGAGCGCCCGTCCGGACGGCACCCGGAAAACCCAGGAGCACCACAATGAAGCAAGCACTCCCCGTCGCCTTCATCGGCGGCGGCAACATGGCGCGCAGCCTGGTCGGCGGCTTGCTGGCGCGCGGCGTCGCGGCCGACGCGATCCGCGTGTCCGATCCGGCCGCGGCCTCGCGCGAGGCGCTGCACCACGACTTCGGCATCGCGACCTTCCCTGGCAACGCGGACGCGGTGCGCGGCGCGCCGACCTGGGTGTTCGCGGTGAAGCCGCAGGTGATGCGCACGGTATGCCAGGCGCTGGCGCCGATGGCGCAGGAGGCACGGCCGCTGGTGGTGTCGATCGCCGCCGGGATCACCGCCGGCCAGCTCGAGCAGTGGCTCGGCGGCGGCATCGCGGTGGCGCGCTGCATGCCCAACACCCCGGCGCTGCTCGGCGCCGGCGTCACCGGCCTGTACGCGAACCCGCGGGTGGACGCGGCCGGGCGCGACGCCGCGGAAGCGCTGCTGGCCGCGGCCGGCAAGACCGTGTGGATCGAGGACGAGGCCAGCATGGACGCGGTGACCGCCACCTCCGGCAGCGGTCCCGCCTACGTGTTCCTGCTGGCCGAAGCGATGCAGGCCGCGGCCCGCGAGCAGGGCCTGGCGGAGGACACCGCGCGGACGCTGGTGCTGCAGACCATCCTCGGCGCCGCGCGCATGCTGACCGAATCGGATGCCGATGCGGCCGAGCTGCGCAGGCGCGTGACCTCCCCCGGCGGCACCACCCAGGCCGCGATCGAGACCTTCGAGGCCGGCGGCTTCCGCGAGCTCGTAGGCCGCGCCATCGCCGCGGCCACTACCCGCGGCCGCGAGCTGTCGGCCGCCAACGACTGAGGCTCGCCCATGTTCCGCACTGCCCTTCTCGCCTTCTCCGCCGCCGCGCTGCTGGCCGGCTGCGCCCCGGATGCGCCGCCGGCCGCGCCGCACGAGGAAGTCCTGCAGCGCGGCGACACCACCGTCCGCGCGACGGTGATGCAGACCTCCACCCTGTCCGAGGCGATCGCCGCCCGCTACGGGATCGAACGCGGCGACGACCGGGTGCTGCTGGTGGTCGGGGTGCGCCAGGGCCCCGCCGAGGATCCGGCGGACGCCACCGTGACCGCCACTGCCACCGACCTGCGCGGCCGGCGCCACGCCATCCCGCTGCACGCGCTGGAGGCCGGCGGGCTGGTGGACCACGTCGGCAGCCTGCGGGTCGAGCTCCCGGCGACGCTGTCGTTCGAGATCGAAGTGCGGCGCGCGGGCGGCCAGCCCCTGCGCATGCGCTTCAACCACGACTTCCGCTGAGGGGTCGCGGCGCCAGCGCCGCTCCTACAGAGTGTTGGCCCAGGCCTGGATGATGCGGGCCATTTCGCGCACGCCGTCGGTCAGCGCAGCCGGGCCTGGCTGCAGGATGATCGGCGACTTGATTTCGTGCAGCTGCCCGTCGCGCACGGCCGGGATCGCGTCCCAGCCGGGCCGCGCGGCGACCTTGTCCGGGCGAAACTTCTTGCCGCACCAGGAGCCGAGGATGATGTCGGGCGCGCGCCGCACGACTTCCGACGCATCCT
This sequence comes from Cognatiluteimonas lumbrici, assembly GCF_006476065.1. Classification (GTDB taxonomy): domain Bacteria; phylum Pseudomonadota; class Gammaproteobacteria; order Xanthomonadales; family Xanthomonadaceae; genus Cognatiluteimonas; species Cognatiluteimonas lumbrici. The sequence continues at coordinate 2,126,963 of NZ_ML636798.1, read as the reverse complement.
CGAGGATGCGCGCCTTCGCCAGCGGTTCGAGCGCGCGCTCCGGGAAGATGTCGTCGCCGCCGGCGATGCGCACCAACTCGGCGACCCAGCGGATCCCGGTGATCGGCGGCTCGTCCCACTCCTCGAAGTAGACCCTCGGCCGCCGCGGCAATGCCGCCGCCTCCTCCGCGATCGCCTCCAGCCCGCGCTCGAGCTCGTCGGCGTAGCTCGACGCGCGATCGGCGGCGCCGACCAGCGCGCCCAGCCGGCGCACGTAGTCGAGGATGCCGTCCACGCTGCGGTGGTTGCTGATCCAGACCTCCACGCCACGCCGCACCAGCTCTGCGGCGATGTCGGCCTGGATGTCGGAGAAGCCGACCACGAAGTCCGGCTGCAGGTCCAGGATGGCGTCGATCCTGGCGCTGGTGAAGGCGCTGACCTTCGGCTTCTCGCGGCGCGCACGCGGCGGACGCACGGTGAAGCCGCTGATGCCGACGATGCGGTCCTGCTCGCCGAGCGCGTACAGGACTTCGGTCGGCTCCTCGGTCAGGCAGACGATGCGCCGCGGCCCGTTGCCGCTGCTCACGGGTACAGCAGCCGCTTCGACCAGTGCGCGGCGACGTCGCGCTCGTACAGCACGCGATCGTGCAGGCGGAACTCGCCGGCGTGCCAGAACTCGATCCAGCGCGGGCGCACGCGGAAGCCGGTCCAGCGCGGCGGCCGCGGCACGTCGCGACCCTCGAACTGGCGCTCGGCCTCGGCCACGCGCGCGTCGAAGGTTGCGCGCGCGTCCAGCGTCTCCGACTGCAGCGAGGCCCAAGCGCCGATCTGGCTGCCGCGCGGACGGCTGGCGAAGTAGGCGTCGGCCTCCTCGTCCGGGACCATGTGCACGCGGCCCTCGATCCGCACCTGCACGCCGCGGCGCACGCGCGGCCAATGGAACAGCAGCGCCGCGTACGGGTTGTCCTGCAGCTCGCGGCCCTTGCGCCCGTCCAGGTGGGTGTAGAACACGAAGCCGCGCGGGTCGAAGGCCTTGAGCAGCACGGTGCGCGCCGAAGGACGCGCATCCAGCGTGGCGGTGGCCAGCGTCATCGCGGTGCGGTCGGGCTCTCCGGCGGCCGCGGCCTCGTCGAACAGCCGGGCGAACTCTGCCAGCGCTTCCGCGTACAGCGGGTCGGGAACGTGCTCGTCCATTGCGCTATTGTCGCCCGATGGCCCCCGCAAACAAGCACCCGTCCGCCGGCTACGCGCCGGCGTTCGTTTCAGCGATCCTCGACAAGGCCCTCGCGGCCGCCGATCCGGGCGGCGGGCCGCTGGTCCATGCCATCGCAGGGCTGCAGGGCACCGGCAAGTCCACGCTGTCGCTGCAGCTCGAGGAGCTGGGCCGGGAGCGCGGCTTGGCCGTGGTCCCGCTGTCCATCGACGACTTCTACCTGGGTCGTGCAGAGCGCCAGCGCCTGGGCCGCGAAGTGCACCCGCTGTGCGCGACGCGCGGCGCGCCCGGCAGCCACGACGTGCCGCTGGCCTGCGCCGTGCTCGATGCGCTCGCGCACGGCAAGCCGACGACGCTGCCCCGCTTCGACAAGATCGCCGACGACCGCCTGCCCGAATCGCAATGGCCCACCGTGCACCACGCCGACCTGGTGGTGCTCGAGGGCTGGTTCCTGAAAGTGCCTCCGCAGGCGCCCGCGGAGCTGGTCGAGCCGATCAATGGGCTCGAGCGCGACGAGGATCCGGACGGCACCTGGCGCAGTTGGGTGAATCGGTCGCTGGCCGACGACTACCCCGAACTGTGGAAGCGGCTTCCGCGGATGCTGTTCCTGCAGGGCCCCGGCTTCGAGGTCGTGCCGACTTGGCGCTGGCAGCAGGAGCAGACCCTGCAGGCGCAGCACCCCGACCGCAAGGCCATGGACCAGGCCCAGGTGATGCGATTCGTGCAGTTCTTCGAGCGCGTCAGCCGCCACGCCCTCGCGACCTGGCCGGCCATCGCCGACGACACCATCCGCCTCGACGCCGAGCGCACTCCCCTGTAGCTGTTCGAGATGGTGGGCCGTGATGGATTCGAACCATCGACCAGCGGATTAAAAGTCCGATGCTCTACCGACTGAGCTAACGGCCCACTGCGGCTTGCGCCAAGGGTCGGATTTTACCGGTAACGGGTCGGGTCCGTGACCCCGGCCGCGGCGAAGCCGTCTGCGCGCAGGCGGCAGGCGTCGCAATGGCCGCAGGCGCGGCCCTGCGCGTCGGCCTGGTAGCAGGACACGGTGAGCTCGAAGTCCACGCCCAGGCGCACGCCCTCGCGCACGATGTCGGCCTTGGACATCCGCATCAGCGGCGCGTGCACGCTGAATCCCGCGCCCTCCACGCCGGCGCGGGTGGCCACGATCGCCAGCCGCTCGAAGGCCTCGATGAACTCCGGGCGGCAGTCCGGGTAGCCGGAATAGTCCACCGCGTTCACGCCGCAGAACAGGTCCGAGCTGCCGATGACCTCGGCCCAGCCAAGCGCCAGCGACAGCATGATGGTGTTGCGCGCGGGCACGTAGGTCACCGGGATGCCCTCGCCGATCACGTGGCCGTCGCTGTCCTCGGGCACGGCGATGTCGTCGGTGAGCGCGGAACCGCCGATGCTGCGCAGGTCCACGTCCACGGTCTTGTGCTCGACCGCGCCCAGCGCGCGCGCGACGCGGTCGGCGGCCTCGAGCTCGGAGGTGTGGCGCTGGCCGTAGCGCACGCTCAGCGCGTGCGCCGCGAAGCCGCGCTCGCGCGCGATCGCCAGCACCACCGCCGAGTCCATGCCGCCGGAGACCAGCACCACCGCGGGATTCTTCGCGCTCGCGTCCATCGTCGTCCCCTCAGCGGCCCGGTTCGTCGTTCCACAGCAGCTTGTGCAGCTGCAGCTGGAAGCGCACGGGCGGCTTTCCGGCCACGATCCAGTCGGCCAGGTCGCGCGGCGCGATTTCGCCGAAGCTCGGCGAGAACAGGACCTCGCAGCGCTCGTGCAGGCGGTGCCCGGCGACCACGCCGACCGCCCAGTCGAAGTCCGCGCGGTTGCAGATGACGAACTTCACCTGGTCGCGCGCGGTGAGCAGCGGCAGGTTGGACCACAGGTTGCGCGCCACCTCGCCCGAACCCGGCGTCTTGATGTCGAGCACCCGCGACACGCGCGGGTCGACCGCGGCGATGTCCATCGCGCCGGAGGTCTCCAGCGACACCTCGAGGCCGGCGTCGCACAGCCTCTGCAACAGCAGCAGGCAGCGCTTCTGCGCCAGAGGCTCGCCGCCGGTGACGCAAACGTGGCGCACGCCGTGGCCGAGGACCTCGGCGACGATGCCGTCGATGTCCCGCCACTCGCCGCCATGGAACGCGTAGGCGGTGTCGCAGTAAGTGCAGCGCAGCGGGCAGCCGGTCAGGCGCACGAACACGCTGGGCCAGCCGGCCGCGCGGGCCTCGCCCTGCAGCGACAGGAAGATCTCGGTGATGCGGAGCCGTTCCGCCGTCCCGGCAGCGGCGGCCGCTGGCGGGGCGACGGTGCTCATGCGTGCATTTTACCGGTGCCTAGCGCAGCGCACCCAGCTGCATCGCGCGCAGGCGGTCGGAGGCGGTGCGGGCGGCGTCGGTGCCGGGATAGCGCCGGCCTACCTCCGCCAAGGTCGACTCGGCGTCGGCCTGGTGGCCGAGGCCGTATTGCGACAGCCCCAGCTTCAGCAGCGCACCGGGAGCCTTCTGGTCGGTGGGGTAGCGCTGCAGCAGCGCGCGGAACTGCGCCTGCGCCAGTTCGTAGTTCTGGGTGGCGTAGTAGCTCTCCCCCAGCCAGTACAGCGCGTTCGGGGCCAGCGCACCCTCGGGGAACTGCTCCAGGAAGTCCTGGAACTGGCGCGCGGAGGCGTCGTACTGCCCGGCCTTCAGCACCTCGAAGGCGGCCTCGTAGGCGGCGCGCTCGGCGTCGCCGACGCGCACCGGCGCCGGCGGCGGCGCAGGCACGGACGGCGCCGCGTCGGCCGCGGGGGCCTGGGCCGGCGGTACGCTGGCCTGCGGCGCTCCGGCGGCCACGGGCGGGGCGCCGCCTTCCAGCCGCAGCAGGCGGCCGTCGATGTCGAGGTACTGGTTGCGCGAGGCTTCCTGCATCTGCTGCAGCGCGTGCTGCAGTTCCTCGACCTGCCCGCGCAGCGACTGCACTTCGTCCTTGAGTAGCGTCACCTGGCGCAGCAGGTCGCTGGTGCCCTGCGACGCGGCCGCCTGCTGTTCCAGCGCGGCGACCCGCTCGGCCAGGCTGGCGCGCTGCGCCAGCGCCGCCGGCGACAGCGCCAGCAACGCCGCGCCCAACGCGAGGATTCGAATTCCAGCGTTCATCGGAAAGCTCCGTCGAAACCTGAAGACCACAAAAGGGTAAGGCAGCGGCACGGCCGCTGCCTTACCCGTCACTGTCCGGCCTGGCGCCTCAGCGCGAGCTGTAGTTCAGCTCGACGCGGCGGTTGCGGGCCCAGCAGTCCTCGCTCGAGGACGTGCACACCGGACGCTCCTCGCCGTAGCTGACCACGTTCAGCTGGCCGGCGGAGCCGCCGTTGGCCTGCAGCGCGGAGGAGACCGCGTTGCCACGGCGCTCGCCCAGGCCGAGGTTGTACTCGCGGCTGCCGCGCTCGTCGGCATTGCCCTCGAGGGTCAGGCGCGCGGTCGGACGGTCACGCAGGTACTTGGCGTGGCAGGCCATCGCGGCCTGGAATTCCGGACGCAGGGTGTCCTGGTCGAAGTCGAAGTAGATGGTGCGCTGGCGCAGGCAGCTGTCGGTATCCAGGTCTTCCGGACCGTACAGGCCGTCGTCGGTGACCGGCTGGGTGACCGGCGGCGGCGTGGTGTCGGCGACGGGCGGCGCTTCCTTGACCTTCTTGGAGCAGGCGACGGCCGCGGTGCAGAGCAGCGCGACCAGCAGAACTCGACTCGTGGCATTCATGGCAAATCCTCGTCAATTCGCGGGTGGGTGGGGACGACTCAGCGCGCGCGGTAGGGCCCCCAGGCCGGTTCGCGCACGTCGCCGTCCGCGAGCACCAGTCGCTGGCGCACGCGGGCATCGGCAGACACGGCATACAGCACGCCGCGACCGCCTTCCTTGGCGGCGTAGAGCAGCATGCTGGCATTCGGGGCGAAGCTGGGCGACTCGTCCATCGAGCCCGGCGACAGCATGGACCAGCGCGGCGAGCCCAGGCTGCGGTCCATCAGCGCGATGCGGTAGGTGTTGCCGCTGCCCTGGGTGGTCGCCAGCTTCTGGCCGTCGAACGAGACCACCGGGTCGGCGTTGTAGCTGCCCTGGAAGGTCACGCGGGTGGCGCTGCCGCCGCTCGCCGGCACCTGGTAGATCTGCGGCTTGCCGCCGCGGTCCGAGGTGAAATAGAGGGTGTTGCCGTCGGCGCTCCACGCGGGCGAGGTGTCGATGCCGAACTGGCGGGTCACCTGGGTCAGCGCGCGGCTGGCCAGGTCCATCACGTAGATCTCCGGGTTGCCGGACTTCGACAGCGTCAGCGCCAGCCTGCGGCCGTCCGGCGAGAACGCCGGCGCGCCGTTGATGCCGCGGAAGCTGGCGACCAGCTCGCGCGCGCCGGTGGCGATCTCCTGGATGTAGATCGAGGAATTGCCGCGCTCGAAGCTGACATAGGCCAGCTTGCGCCCGTCCGGGCTCCACGAGGGCGACAGCAGCGGTTCGCCCGAGCGCACTACGGTCTGCGGGTTCCAGCCGTCGGAGTCGGCCACCATCAGCGCGTACTGGGTGCCGGGGCCGACGCCGCTGGCGGTGACGTAGGCGATGCGGGTCCAGAACGCACCGCGCACGCCGAGGATCTTCTCGTAGATGGCGTCGGCGATCTGGTGGGCGACGTCGCGCATGGCGTCGGCGCGGCTGGTCATGGCGAAGCCGAGCAGGCGCTCCTGCTTGGCTACGTCGAACAGTTCGTACTCGACCCGGTAGCTGCCGCCGCCGGCGTCGAGCACGCGCCCGACGACCAGGAAGTCCTGCTTGAGCAGGCGCCAGGCCGGGTAGTCCACCTCGCTGCCGCGGGTCGGGCGCTGCACCATGTCGCGCGCCGGCAGGGTGCGGAACTGGCCCGAGCGCGCAAGGTCGGAGGCGACCACCGAGGCGATGTCGGTGTCCGGCGCGGCGCCGCTGCCCTGGTACGGCATCGGCACCACCGCGATCGGAAGCGCCGATGCATTGCCGCCGATGATGTCGATCTCCAGCCCGCGTTCCTGCGCGACGGCGGCCGCCGGGACGAGCAGCGCCAGCAGCAGCAGGAAGGCGGGGAGGGACACGCGCGGCAGTCGGGTCATCGTCACGTCCGGGTCTGGTTCGGATTCAGTCAAGAGCAAGGAGTGTTAACAGCTTGGCCGTGAAGGCACTCTCAAAGATGAATGGAGGCGCACCGGCGCCGCGGGCTAGCGGTCGGCGGCCTGGAAGTTGAGGATCAGGGTGCGGTTGAACACCGGCTCGAAGCCGGCATAGGGGAGCGGCTGGGCCTTGAGCACGGCGGCCTCGATGGAGCGCCGGCCCAGGTCGTCGTAGGGGCAGCTGGGGTCGACGTCCGCATCGATCACGGTCCCGCCGGGGACCTGCCGGATCACGATCTTGCAGCGCTGGCCCAGTGGCACCGTCTCGGGGCGGGTCCAGTTCTGGACGATGGCGGCGTTGAGCGCGGCGATGTAGCGGGCGAGCAGGTCGGGATCGGTGCCATCGTTGCCGGGCGGTGGGCTGGCGGTCGAGTCCGAGGACGCCTGCGAGCGGGCCTGGGCGTCGCGGATCTGCTGCAGGCGCTGCTGGGCCAGGCGCTCGGCGCGCTCCGCCTTCTCGCGTTCGGCGCGGATCTTCGCCAACCGGTCGGCGATCTCCTTCTGTTTCGCCTGCTGCTCGGCCAGGCGCCGCTGCTTCTCGGCCTCTTCCTGGCGCTTGCGCTCGGTCAGGTCCGCCTGCTCCTGGCGGCGGCGCTCCTCCTGCTCGCGCTCGGCGCGGCGCGCGGCTTCGGCTTCCGCCGCGACCCGCTCCTGCTGGCGGGTGTCCGGCTCCGGCAGCACTTCCTGCGGGGCCGGCTGCGGCTCCACCGGCGAGTCCTGCGGCACCGGCTCGGGTTCGGGCTGCGGCGGCGGCGCCACCGGTTCCGGCTCCGGCTCGGCCACCGGTTCGGGCGGCGGCGTTGCGGGCTCGTCCAGGGCCGCGCGCATCGGCGCCGACAGTGCGCGCGGGTCCACGAGGTCGGCCTCGATCACCGGCCCGGCGGCCGACACCGGCGCGGCCCGGCGGGTCCACCACATGCCGGCGAACATCAGCGCGAACAGCAGCGCGTGCAGCAACAGCGCCGCAACCACCGCACGGCTGGTGTCGGCGCGCGTTTCCCTCATTGCGGCTCCGGCGACTGGGTCAGCAGCGTGGCCTTGTCCACCTTCGCGTCCGTGCGCAGGCGCTGCAGCACGCGCAGCACCTCGCCATACGGGACGGCCGCATCACCGGCGACGAACACCGCGAGATTGCTGTCCTGGTTGCGGAACGCGGCCACGCGCGCGACCAGCGCCTCCTCGTCCAGCGCGACCTTGCTGGTGTCGCCCTGGTCGTCGCGCTGGATCAGCGAGAGGCCGCCGGCGGCGTCGAGCTGCACCACCACCTGGTGCTTCGGCTGCTCGACGCTGGCGGCCGCCACCTGCGGCAGCTGCACGTCCACGCCGAGATTCAGCAGCGGCGCGGTGACCATGAAGATGATCAGCAGCACCAGCATGACGTCGATGTAGGGCACGACGTTGATGTCGGCCTTGAGCCGGCGCTTGCGGATCCGGCGCCCGGTCGCGGTCATGGCCATGGCTCAGTCCTCGTCGTCGAGGTGGGCCTGGCGCTGCAGGATCGAGGAGAACTCCTCGGAGAAGGTGTCGTAGCGCACCGAAGTGCGTTCCACGCGGGTGGCGAAGCGGTTGTACGCCCAGACCGCGGGGATCGCGGCGAACAGGCCCATCGCGGTCGCGATCAGCGCCTCGGAGATGCCCGGCGCGACCGTGGCGATGGTCGCCTCCTTGACGTTGGCCAGGCCCTGGAACGAGACCATGATTCCCCAGACCGTGCCGAACAGGCCGACGTAAGGTGCGATCGAGCCGACGTTGGCGAGGAACTCGAGGTTGCGCTCGAGCCCGTCGAGCTCACGCGAGGCCGCCGCGCGCATCGCGCGTTGCGCACCCTCGAGCTGCATCCGCCCGTCCACGCCGCGGCGCTGGCGGATGCGGTGGAACTCGCGGTAACCGCCCTCGAAGATCGCCTCCAGGCCCTCGATGTCGCGGTTGCGCTCGGTGGCGGCGGCGTACAGCTTGGACAGTTCGGCGCCGGACCAGAAGCGCTCCTCGAAGCGGTCGGCCTCGGCTTCGGCGCGGTCGAGCAGGCGCTTCTTGCGGAAGATGATCACCCACGAGGCGACCGAGCCGAACAGCAGCAGCAGCATCACCAGCTGCACCGGGATGCTCGCGTGCAGGATCAGCTGCAGCATGTCGATGCCGTCCTGGGCGACGGGGGCCGCGTCGGCCGCGAGCTGCGCTGCGGTCGCCGGTGCGTCTTCCGGCAGGGCTTCGGCGGCACTCTGCAGGGCGGCCAGTAATGTCATGCGTGTCGCTCCCTCGATGGCTTTGCGTGTGTGGTGTGACGGCTATTCGACGCCCTGCAGGGCCTGCAGTTCCCGCAGCAGGGGCTCCGGGATGGCGCGCGGCCGGAAATCGGACGCGTTCAGTGCCGCCACCCGCACCGTGGCGTCGAGCAGCAGGGCGCCGTCGCGGCGCACCTCCTGCGCGAACACCAGGCTCGCGCGGCGGCATTCGCGCAGCGCGCAGGTGACCTGCAACGCATCGTCCAGCCGCGCCGGCGCGCGGAAGTCCACCTGCATCGCGCGCACCGCGAACACCAGGTCGTGCTCGCTGCGCAGCGCGTCCTGGCCCCGGCCCAGCGCGCGCAGCCACTCGCTGCGCGCACGTTCCAGGAACGCCAGGTACTGCGCGTGGTAGACCACTCCGCCGGCATCGGTATCTTCCCAGTAGACGCGGACCTGGAAGCTGAACATAGGCTAAGACCCGAACAGGTCGGAGGCGCCGGCCTTGGGCTTCAGGCCCAGGTGGCGGTACGCCTTGTGGGTCGCCATACGCCCGCGCGCCGTCCGCACCAGGTAGCCCTGCTGGATCAGGTAGGGCTCGATGACGTCCTCGAGCGTGCCGCGTTCCTCGCTCAGCGACGCGGCCAGCGACTCGACCCCGACCGGGCCGCCGTCGAAGGCGTCCACGATCGTGCGCAGCAGGCGCCGGTCGAGTTCGTCGAAACCCTGCGGGTCCACCTGCAGCATCTCCATCGCCGCCTGCGCGGTGACGTCGTCGATGTGGCCGGCGGCGCGCACCTGGGCGAAGTCGCGGACCCGGCGCAACAGCCGGTTGGCGATGCGCGGGGTGCCGCGCGAGCGGCGCGCGATCGCGGCCGCGCCCTCCGGCTCGCAGGCGATGCCGAGGATCTGCGCGGAGCGGCGCACGATCCGGGTGAGCTCCTCGGGCGAATAGAACTCCAGCCGCTGGACGATGCCGAAGCGGTCGCGCAGCGGCGCGGTCAGCAGCCCGGCGCGGGTAGTCGCGCCGACCAGGGTGAACGGCGGCAGGTCGAGCTTGATCGAACGCGCGGCCGGACCCTCGCCGATCATGATGTCGAGCTGGAAGTCCTCCATCGCCGGGTACAGCACTTCCTCCACCGCCGGCGACAGCCGGTGGATCTCGTCGATGAACAGCACGTCGTGCGGCTGCAGGTTGGTCAGCAGCGCGGCCAGGTCGCCGGCCTTTTCGATCACCGGCCCCGAGGTCACCCGCAGCCCGACCCCGAGCTCGTTGGCGATGACGTGGCTGAGGGTGGTCTTGCCGAGGCCGGGCGGGCCGAAGATCAGCACGTGGTCCATGGCCTCGCCGCGGGCGCGGGCGGCCTCGATGTAGATCCCGAGCTGCTCGCGCACCGGCTGCTGGCCGAGGTACTCGTCCAGCCGCTTCGGCCGGATCGAGGCCTCGACCGCCTCGTCCTCGCGGGTGGCGCCGGCGGCGATGATGCGGTCGCTGGGGAGCTCGTCGTTCATGCCCCTATGGTAGGCCGCGGCAGGCCTCCGCGGCGATCGCGAACGAGCGCAGCCGCGCCTGGTGGTCGAAGACATTGCCGGTCAGCAGGATCTCGTCCGGCCGGTGGCGCTCGACGAACGCGGCGATGCCCTCGCGCAGCTGATCCACGGTGCCGAGCACGCTGCAGGCCAGCGCCTGCCCGACCATCGCCTTCTCCGCCGGCGTCCAGTAGGCCTCGATATCGTCGATCGGCGGCGGCACCAGCCCCGGTTCGCCGCGGCGCAGGCGGATGAAGGCCTGCTGCTGGGTGGTGAACAGCCGCCGCGCTTCGGCCTCGCTGTCGGCGCCGACGACGTTGAGCGCCAGCATCGCGCAGGGTTCGCGCAGCCGCTTCGAGGGCCGGAAGTCGCGGTGGTACACGGCCAGCGCCTGGTCCATCGCCGCCGGTGCGAAATGCGAGGCGAACGCGAACGGCAGACCCAGGTGGGCCGCGAGCTGCGCGCTGAACAGGCTGGAGCCGAGCAGCCACACCGGCACCTCGATGCCGGCGCCGGGCACCGCGCGCACCGCTTGCCCCGGCTGCTCCGGCTCGAACCAGTGCAGCAGTTCCTGCACGTCCTGCGGGAAGGCCTCGGCGCTGTCGAAGTAGCGGCGCAGCGCGCGGGCGGTGGCCTGGTCGGTCCCCGGCGCGCGCCCGAGCCCGAGGTCGATCCGGTCCGGGTACAGCGAGGCCAGGGTGCCGAACTGCTCGGCGACCTGCAGCGGCGAATGGTTCGGCAGCATGATCCCGCCGGCGCCGACCCGGATGCGCGAGGTCCCGCCGGCGACGTAGCCGATCAGGACCGCGGTCGCGGCGCTGGCGATGCCGGGCATGTTGTGGTGCTCGGCCAGCCAGAACCGGTGGTAGCCCTCGGCCTCGGCCAGCCGCGCGAGATCGAGCGTGTTGGCGAACGCGTCGCGCGGGGTGGCGCCTTCGGGAACGGGGGCCAGGTCCAGCAGCGAGTAACGCATCTCAGATCTCCACTTGCGCGCCCAGCTCGACCAGCCGGTTGCCCGGGATCCGGAAGAAACCGGTGGCCGGCGCGGCGTTGCGGTGCATCACCGCGAACAGCTTGTCGCGCCACATCGGCATGCCGCCGCGACGGCGCGCGACCACGTTCTCGCGGCTGGCGAAGTAGGTGGTGTCCATCGGGTCGAAATACATGCCGTTGGCGTCGCAGGAACGCATCAGCGCCAGCGGCACGTCGGGCGTCTCCATGAAGCCGAAGCGCACGGTGACGCGGTGGAAGTCGTCGCCGATGGGCTCCATCCTCAGGCGCTGGTCCGCCGGAGCGTAGGGCACGTCGAGTGTCTCCACGGTGAGGAACACGTTGCGCTCGTGCAGCACCTTGTTGTGCTTGAGGTTGTGCAGCAGGGCCTGCGGGACCATGCCCTGCTGCGCGATCAGGAACACCGCCGTGCCGGGCACGCGGACCGGCGGCGCCAGCATCAGCCCGGGCAGGAAGCTGTCGAGCTGGATGCCCTCCTTGCGGATCTCCTGGTACAGCAGCTCGCGGCCGCGGCGCCAGGTGCGCAGCAGCGTGAACAGCACGATGCCCAGCACCACCGGGAACCAGCCGCCGTCGAGGATCTTGGCGCCGTTGGCGACCAGGAAGCCGAGGTCGGCGACCAGGAACACCAGGCACAGCGGCAGCACCCAGTTGCGCGCCTTCGGCCACAACGCGCGCGCCACCAGCGCCAGCAGCAGGGTGTCGATCAGCATCGTCGCCGACACCGAGATGCCGTAGGCCGTGGCCAGCGCGGTCGAGCTGCCGAAGCTCAGCACCAGCCCGAGCACCAGCACCATCAGCATCCAGTTGATGCCGGGGATGTAGATCTGCCCGATCGTCTCCTGCGAGGTGTGCTTGATCGCCATGCGCGGGATGTAGCCGAGCTGCATGGCCTGGCGCGAGATCGAGAACGCGCCGGTGATCACCGCCTGCGAGGCGATCACGGTGGCGGCGGTGGCGAGCGCGATCACCGGCCAGCGCGCCCACTCCGGCACGCCGAAGTAGAACGGGTTGCGGATCGCCGCCGGGTCCTCGAGCAGCAGCGCGCCCTGCCCCAGGTAGTTGAGCATCAGCGCCGGCAGCACGAAGAAGTACCAGCCGCGCCGGATCGGCCGGGCGCCGAAGTGGCCCATGTCGGTGTACAGCGCCTCGCCGCCGGTCACCGCCAGCACCACCGCGCCGAGGATGAAGATGCCGTGGAAATGATGGGTGGCGAAGAAGTGGATCGCCCACCACGGGTTGATCGCCTTCAGTACCTCGGGCTCGTGGGTGAGGTTGATCGCGCCCAGCACCGCCAGCACCAGGAACCAGAGCACCATCACCGGCCCGAAGACCTTGCCGACCTTCTCGGTGCCGTAGCGCTGGGCCACGAACACGCCGGTCAGCACCACCACCACGATCGGCACCACCCAGTGGTGCAGGCTCGGCGCCACCACCTCCAGGCCCTCGACCGCGGACAGCACCGAGATCGCCGGCGTGATCACGCCGTCGCCGAAGAACAGCGAGGCGCCGAAGATGCCGAGGATCCCGACCAGGTAGGTGGAACGCGAGCCGGGCTTGAGCGTGCGCTGGGCCAGCGTCATCAGCGCCATGATGCCGCCCTCGCCCTCGTTGTCGGCGCGCATGATGATGGTGACGTACTTGATCGTCACCACCAGCATCAGCGCCCAGAACACCAGCGACAGCAGGCCGATCACGGTGTCGTGGGTCGGCGACAGCCCGTAGTGCGGGCCGAAGGCCTGCTTGACGGTGTACAGCGGGCTGGTGCCGATGTCCCCGAACACCACGCCGATCGCGGCGACGACCAGGCCGGCGCTGGCCTTGCCGCCCGCGGCGCGGCGGTCGCGTGGCGTGTGCGCGGTCTTGGACATGCGGGCTCCCGCTCAGCGAAGCGCGGACTGTAACGCCTTGCGGATGATGGCGGCTGCGTCGTCGCCGGCGGCGGCGGCGTCGCGGGCCATGCGCGCCGCGTCCGCAGGCTTGTAGCCGAGCTGCTGCAGCGCCACCGTGGCCTCGGATTGCGGGTCCGCCGGCACGCCGCCGCCCGGGAGCGGGCCGCCGCCCGTGCCGAGGTCGGCCGCGCGGTCGCGCAACTCCACCACCATGCGCTCGGCGGTCTTCTTGCCGATGCCGGGAATGCGGGTCAGCGCGGTCACGTCCGAGGTCTGCACCAGCCGCGCGAACTCCTCCACGCTGGCGCCGGACAGCACCGCCAGCGCGATCTTCGCGCCGATGCCCGAGACCTTCTGCAGGTCGCGGAACAGCCGCCGCTCGCCCTCGCGCAGGAAGCCGTACAACGACACGCTGTCCTCCTTCTGTGCGTAATGCGTGAACAGCGCGACCTCGCGCCCGACGTCGGGCAGGTCGTAGAACGTGCTCATCGGCGCCTCCAGCTCGTAGCCGACGCCGTTGACGTCCACCACCAGCCACGGCGGCTGCTTGTGCACCAGGAGGCCCTTCAGGCGTCCGATCATGCTCCCCGCCTCCGCAACAATGCCGTCGCCACGCCGGTGCGGGTGGCGGTCGCGCTCATGTGCGCGTGGGTGAGGGCCACCGCCAGCGCGTCGGCGGCGTCGGCCTGCAGCCTGGCATCGGCCAGGTTCAGCAACAGGCGCACCATGTGCTGCACCTGGGCCTTCTCGGCGGCACCGCGGCCGACCAGGGACTGCTTGATCAGGCGCGGCGCGTACTCGCTCACCGGCAGGTGGCGCCGCACCACCGTCGCCAGCGCCGCGCCACGCGCGTGCCCCAGCTTCAGCGCCGAGGTCGCGGACTTGTCCATGAACACCGTCTCGATCGCGACCTGCTGCGGCTGCCACTGGTCGAGCAGCGCCTCGAGGCCTTCGCACAGCAGCCCGAGCCGCGACGGGAAATCCTCGGCCCCGAGCAGCACCAGGGCCTGCGCGTGGACGTAGCGGCAGCGCCCGGCGTCGTCCACGTCGATGACGCCGATGCCGGTGCGCTGGGAGCCTGGGTCGATGCCGAGGATGCGGATCACGGCCCCAGCTTACGCGTAAGCGGCGTCGCCGAGGTCGGCGTTGGAGTGGACCGCCTGCACGTCGTCCATGTCCTCGAGCCAGCGCAGCAGCTTCGCCACCTGCTCCGCGGTCTCGCCCTCGACCACCACGTCGTTGTCGGCGCGCATGGCGACCTCGGCGATGTCGGCCCTGAACCCGGCCGCCTCCATCGCCGCCTTGACCTCGCCGAAGGCCTCCGGCGCGGTGAGCACGTCGATGGCGCCGTTGTCGTGCACCACCACGTCGTCGGCGCCGGCCTCGATCGCGGCCCCGGTGAGCGCATCCTCGTCCACGCCCTGCGCGAACGAGAGCACGCCGAGCTTGCGGAACATGAAGGCGACCGAGCCCTCGGTACCCATGTTGCCGCCGAACTTGCCGAAGGCGTGGCGCACGTCGGCGACGGTGCGCACGCGGTTGTCGGTGAGGCAGTCGACGATCACGGCGACGCCGCCAGGGGCGTAGCCCTCGTAGCGCACCTCCTCGTACTCGACGCCCTCGAGCTCGCCGGTGGCCTTCTTGATCGCGCGCTCGATCACGTCCTTCGACATGTTGGCCGACAGGCCCTTGTCGATGGCGCTGCGCAGGCGCGGGTTGCCGGCCGGGTCGCCGCCGCCGGCCCGGGCCGCGACGGAGATCTCGCGGATGATCTTGGTGAAGATCTTGCCGCGGCGCGCGTCCTCGGCGTTCTTGCGCGCCTCGATGGAAGGACCTCTGCCCATTGCTGCGACCTGCAAACCCGTTGAAAGACGCGGATTCTACCCTTGTAGGAGCGGCGCTTGCGCCGCGACAGCCCGATCGCGGCGCAAGCGCCGCTCCTACAGGAAGCGGCCCTCGCGCAGGAAGGCGACGGCCTGGGCGGCGGCGTCGGCGGAGAACAGCA
Organism: Cognatiluteimonas lumbrici; assembly: GCF_006476065.1. Lineage (GTDB taxonomy): Bacteria > Pseudomonadota > Gammaproteobacteria > Xanthomonadales > Xanthomonadaceae > Cognatiluteimonas > Cognatiluteimonas lumbrici. Next base: position 2,111,952 of record NZ_ML636798.1, on the reverse strand, counting down.
GGCCGCTGTGGCTGCATTCGACGACCACGTGGTCGGCGATCCCCTCCAGCCGTGTCTCGACCACGGCGACGGTGCCGTCGTGGTCGCCGTCGAAGCCGGCGAACAGCGAGCCGAGGCCGTGCGGCACGCAGCCGGCGACCACGCCCACCTGCGCGCGCCCCCTCCAGCGGCCGACCCCCTCCCGCAGCAGCCCGGCGCTGCGCCCGAGCAGGGGCGCGGTCGGCGACCAGCGCAGCATGCCGGCCGCGGCGCCGCTGCCGGTCAGCGGCGACCCCAGGCACACCACCCGTCCCACGGGCAGGTCGGGCGCGTCGCGCAGCGCCTGCAGCGCGATCAGCCCGCCCAGGCTGTGGGCCACGATGTCGGCCTCGCCGCCGCCCTGCAGCAGCTCCACCAGGCGCGGGACCGCAAGGTCGGGACCGTCGGCGACGCTGTGGTAGCCGAAGACCTCGGGCGCGAAGCCGGCGTCGCGCAACTGCAGCGACAGCCAGTGCATCGAGGCCCCGGGCATCCACAGCCCGTGCAGCAGGATCACGCGGCGCGCGCCGGCCATGCTCAGGCTGCCGGCTCGCGCCGGTACATGAACTCGATGTCGCGCACGCGCCCGACCGGGAATTCGTACTCGGCGACCTTGCCGAAGCCGTGGCGCGCGTAGAAGCGCTGCGCCCCGAAATTCTCCGACCACACGCTGATCCAGAGCCGGCGCGGGCCGTCGCGTTCCAGCCAGGCCAGCGCCTCGTCGAACAGGCGTCCGCCCCAGCCGCCGTTCTGCACTTCCGGGAGCAGATACAGGCGCTTGAGCTCGCCGTCCCGGGGGCGCACGTCCGGGTGCGGCAGGCCGCACGGCCCGGCCACCGCGTAGCCCACGGGGCGGCCGGCGTCCGCCAGCAACCACAGCGCGTAACGCGGATCGCCCAGCAGCTTCGCGTACGCGGCTTCGGAATGGCTTTCGGCGAGGAACGTCGCCAGGTCCTCCGGCGGGTACAGGTGCCCGAAGGTCAGGTCGAAGGTGCGCGCGCCGATCTCCGCCAGCGCCGCGGCATCGCCCGGCCCTGCCCTGCGGATGGCGAGCGCCCCGGTCATTCCTTCGGCTTGATCGCCACGTGCACCTCGCGCAGCTGCTGCTCCGGGACCGGCGACGGCGCGCCGGTCATCAGGCACTGCGCGGTGGTGGTCTTGGGGAACGCGATCACGTCGCGGATGGACTCGGTGCCGGCCATCAGCGCGGCGATGCGGTCGATGCCGAAGGCGATGCCGCCGTGCGGCGGCGCGCCGTAGTTCAGCGCCTCGAGCAGGAAGCCGAACTTGGCCTGCTGCTCCTCGGCGCCGATCCCGAGCAGATCGAACACCGCCGCCTGCATCTCCGGGCGGTGGATGCGGATCGAGCCGCCGCCGATCTCGTTGCCGTTCAAAACCATGTCGTAGCCGCGGCTGACAGCGGTCGCGGCGTTGGCGCGCAGGTCGTCGATGCTGTCCACGGCGGGCGCGGTGAACGGATGGTGCAGGGCGACGTGGCGCTGTTCCTCCTCGTCCCACTCGAACATCGGGAAGTCGGTGACCCACAGCGGCTTCCAGCCGGCCTCGACCAGGCCGAGGTCGCGGCCCAGCTTCAGGCGCAGCGCGCCCATGAACTCGCTGACCACCCTGTACGGGCCGGCCCCGAAGAACCCGATGTCGCCAGGCTGCAGGCCGATCGCCTGCACCAACGCCTGCTGGGTGGCCTCGTCGAGGAACTTGGCGATCGGCGAGTTGATGGTGCCGTCGGCGCCCAGCTTGAGCCATGCCAGGCCCTTGGCGCCGAACTTGGCCGCGTGCGCGGCGTAGTCGTCCACCTGCTTGCGCGAGAAGCCGGCGCCGCCGACGGCGCGCAGCGCGGCGACGCGCCCGCCATCCGCATTCGCCCACTCGGCGAACACCTTGAATTCCGTCGCCTTCACCAGCGCAGCGACGTCCACCAGCTCCATGCCAAAGCGCAGGTCGGGCTTGTCCGAGCCGTAGCGGCGCATCGCCTCGGCCCAGGTCATGCGCGGGAACTCGCCGAGCTCCACGTCCATCACCTCGCGGAACACGTCGCGCATCATCGCCTCGACCGTGTCCTGCACGTCGCGCTCGGCGACCCAGGCGAACTCCATGTCGAGCTGGGTGAACTCGAGCTGGCGGTCGGCGCGCAGCGCCTCGTCGCGGAAGCAGCGCGCGATCTGGTAGTAGCGGTCGAAGCCGGCCACCATCAGGATCTGCTTGAACAGCTGCGGCGACTGCGGCAGCGCGTAGAACTCGCCCGGATGCAGCCGCGCCGGCACCAGGAAGTCGCGCGCGCCCTCGGGCGTGGCCTTGGTCAGGATCGGGGTCTCGATGTCCTGGAAGCCCCGCGCGTCCAGCCAGCGGCGCAGCGCCTGCACCAGCTTCGTGCGGGTGCGCAGCATCTGCTGCATGCGCGGCGTGCGCAGGTCGAGGTAGCGGTACTTGAGGCGGATGTCCTCGCCGGCGTTCTCGTGCGCGTGGAACGGCAGCGGCGCGGCCTTGTTCAGCACCTCGATCGCGGTCGCCAGCACCTCGACCTGCCCGGTCGGCAGCTTGGGATTGGGCTTCTCGCGGCGGCGCACGGTGCCGGTGACGCGCAGGCAGTCCTCGTAGCCGATGCCGGCGGCGGTCCCGAGCACCGCGGCGTTGCCCTCGGCGTCCGACGGTTCGGCGACGACCTGGACGATGCCTTCGTGGTCGCGCAGGTCGACGAAGCAGAGGCCGCCGAGGTCGCGGGCGACGTCGGCCCAGCCGCACAGGGTGACGGTCTCGCCGACCAGGGATTCGTCGATCAGGCCGCAGAAGTGGGTACGCATTTGGTTCGGGAGGGCTGGGAAGCCTTCCATTCTAGCGGGCTTCGGACGGGCGCTCTCGCGGGAAAGGCGGTTCCCCTGCCCTCCTCGCAGAGCGTTTTGAGTCGTCGGCCAGGGGAACCGCCTTTCCCGCTACGCTTCGCCGGTGCTCGAGGGCGTCGCTTTCGCTTCCGCCTTCTTCCCGGTGGGCTTGGACTCGGACGGGTTGGTGTCGGCGGGCTTGGCGGCGTCGCCGGCGAGGTTGCGCTTGCCTTCCTTCTTGAAGTCGGTTTCGTACCAGCCGCCGCCGGCGAGGCGGAAGCTGGGGGCGGTGACCTTGCGCTTCACGGCGGCCGCGGCGCAGGCCGGGCAGGCCTCCGGGTCCGGATCCGAGAGTTTCTGCAGGCGGTCGAACTCGTGGCCGCAGGCATCGCAGGAGAAGGCGTAGATCGGCATGGCGCGCTGGAACTCGTGCAAGGGGACGGAACGCGAACCATTCTGGGGGCTGAATCCGCTTATTCAAGCGCACTGGCGGCGGCGTCACGCGCGGCTAGACTGTCGCGGACGCCACCCGGGGAGACCGCCATGCAGGATCGCAGCTTCGCCTCCATCATCGCCGCGCTCTTGCTGGCGCTCGGCATCGTCGTGGCCGGCTGGTTCGCGTCCCGCGGCCTGGTCGCGATCAAGACCCAGGACCGCTACGTCGTGGTCAAGGGCTCGGCCGAGCGCATCGTGGACGCCGACCTGCTGGTCTGGCCGCTGCCGCACACGGTCGGCGGCAACGACCTGGCCTCGGTCCAGCGCGACCTCGCCCGCAACACCGAGGCGATCCGCCGCTTCTTCCTCGACGCCGGCTTCGAGGAAGGCGAGATCGTGGTCTCGCCGCCGCGGCTGGAGGACCGCTGGGCCTACGCCTACGGCGACAGCCGCCCGCCGGAGCGCTTCCGCTACGCCAACACCGTCAGCCTGCGCACCACCAAGGTGGACAAGGCGCTGGCCGCGCTCCGCAACAGCGGCCAGCTGGTGGCCGGCGGGGTGATGCTCGAGCAGCACAGCCAGCCCGAGTTCGACTACACCAAACTCAACGACATCAAGCCGGAACTGATCGCGGAAGCGACCGCGGCGGCGCGCGAGTCGGCCGAGCAGTTCGCCAAGGACTCGGGCTCACGCCTGGGCGGCATCCGCAACGCGAACCAGGGCGTGGTGACCATCAGCGACCGCGACCAGAGCAGCCCCCAGGTCAAGAAGGTCCGCGTCGTCACCACCGTCGAATACTTCCTCCGCGACTGACCGCCACCCGAAGATCGGTCGCGGCGCTAGCGCCGCTCCTACAGGGCGTTGCGGGAGGGGGTGTTGCGGTCCTCGGGGTGCTGGTAGGGCGGCGCGTCGGCCAGCGGATCGATGTCGAAGGTCTGCTTCAGCACCAGCGACGGCAGCATCGTGTTGAGCACCGTGTACAGCACCAGCCCCCCGAACAGCGGCCCCGGCAGATCGAAGCGCTCGAACAGGATCTGCGCGATCACCAGCGTGAACACCAGCGTCGGCGCCAGTGCCACCGACACCCGCAGCGCCCCGGCCGCGCTCTCCCGGAACACCACCCGCCGCTGCAGCCAGGTCATCCCGACCCGCAGCGGCAGCACCACCGCCGTGATCCCGAGCCCGATCAGCAGCGCCTCCAGGCTGAGCGCGTCGCGCGAGATCAGGGTGCCGGCGTGGAAGAAGTAGAACGGCACGAAGAAGGTCGCGAACAGGCGCAGCGCGTGGATGTTGTCGTGCGCGGTCAGCCGCGGCATGCGGTCCTGCAGCATGCGCGCGGTCAGGCCGGCGATGAACGCGCCGACCAGGTAGTACACCCCGAGCCGGAAGGTGAAATAGGCCGCAACCATGCCGACCATCACCAGCAGCGAGAACTCCGAGCCGGGCGCATGCGGCACCACCCAGCGCCCGAGCGCGATGAACAGCAGCGGCAGCCCCACCAGCAGCCCGACCATGGCCGCGGAGGACACGCCGAGCTCCATCCCGTTGTCTGCCTTCAGCGCCACGAACAGCACCGCCAGCGCCAGCAGCTCGCCGGCAATCGCCTTGCTGGTCACCCAGAAGCGCTCGCCCTCGTCCAGGCCCATGCGCTCGAGGGTGTCGAGGATGAAGCCGGTGGACGGGGTCAGGAGCGCGAGCGCGAGCAGCACCGAGGCCTGCCAGCCCAGCTCGAGGTAGCGCCACGACAGCCAGCCGACCAGGGCCAGCGAGATCCCGCGCACCGCGAGGTGGATGGCCAGGCGCCCGGCGCCCTGGCGCAGGGTCGCCAGGTCCACCTCGAGCCCGGCGAACAGGAACAGCGAGGAGATGCCCAGCGCCGACAGCAGCGTGACCACGGGGTCGTGGGTGTCGCTGCCCCACAGCAGCATCGCGCCCACGCCCAGCAGCAGGCTGGTGATCGGGGCCGGGATCTTCAGCCGCTGCAGTGCGCGCGGCACCACCAGCAGGCCGAAGATGAGGAGCAGGTAGATGAGGTCGCGGCTCATCGGCGGCAGGGTAACCGGAGCGGGCGCCTGCGTCGCGTCAGGCCGCGTGGACCGTCACTCGGCGCCCCACGGCGGCGGCGGTGCCGGCACCGGCGCGGACAGGTCGAACGCGACCCGGAACAGGCGCCCGCCCGGGCGCGACAGCTCGTAGGTGAAGCGTTCTCCGGGCACGAGTTCCATCGCCCAGGTATTGCTCACCGATGCCGAAAGTCCCTCGCGCTCGAACATCGCCACCGACTCGGCATCCACCGGGAATTCCTGGCGGATGGCGCTGCCGGCGTCGGCGGTGTCGCCGCCGTACAGGGTGACCGCATCCGGGCTGCCGTCGGCGTGGCGGTGGTCGTGCTTCAGGCGCAGGCCTGCCCCGGTCCGCGTGAGCACCCAGGTGCGCGAGCGGTCTTCGCCGACATGGAAGGGAATGCGCAGTTCCTCCTCGTCGCACTGGCGCACGTGCATGACCAGCGGCTGGCCGGCGAAGGCGTCGTTGCCCGGCGCGGCGGGAACGTCGGTCTCCACCGTGCCGGCGAAGGCCTGGCCGCACAACGCGCGCAGGTTGGCGACGAACGCGTCCTGCGGGGCGTGCGCGGGCTCGACGGCTGGTTCCGGCACCGGCGACGGCGCCTGCGCGCAGGCGGCCAGGACCAGGGAGAGCAGCAACGCGGTGGTCGCGAGCGAGGGGGACTTGCGAAGGGTGTCGTGCATCAGGCGGCCTCGTACAGGGCAAGCAGTTCGGCTTCGCTGGCATCCAGCGCAGCACGCAGCGACTGCTGGCGGCTCGCCAGCGGCGCGGCGGCGGCATGGTCGCCGGCGGCGTAGGCCTCGGCAAGTTGCGCCTCGACAGTGGCCAGCTCGCGTTCCCGGTCGGCGATCTCGGCCTCCAGCTTCGCCAGACGGCGCTGGTCGACCTTGGGTGGAGCGCACCCTTCGTCCGCCCCCTGCGGGGGCAGCTTCTCCCCGCTGGCGGGGAGAAGGGACGGCGCGGGCGCGCGCGACGCTTTCGACTTGCCGCCCTGGTCGCCGCGGCTGGACGAGAGCCACGCCGCGTATTCGTCGAGGTCGCCGTCGAACGGCGCGACCCGGCCGTCGGCGACGCGCACGAAGCGGTCGCTGACCATGCCGATCAGGTGGCGGTCGTGCGAGACCAGCACGATCGCGCCGTCGAAGTCGCTGAGCGCCTCGGCCAGCGCCTCGCGCATGTCGAGGTCGAGGTGGTTGGTCGGCTCGTCGAGCAGCAGCACGTTCGGTTGCCGCCAGGCGATCAGCGCCAGCGCCAGCCGCGCCTTCTCGCCGCCGGAGAACGCGTCGATGGACTCGAACGCACGGTCGCCGGGGAAGTTCCACTTGCCGAGGAAGTCGCGGAAGGCCTGGGTCGGGGTGTCGGGCGACAGCTCGCGCAGGTGGTCGATCGGCGACTGTCCGGCGCGCAGCGACTCGACCGTGTGCTGGGCGAAGTAGCCGATGCGCATGTCCGGGTGCGCGTTGCGCTCGCCGGAGATCAGCGGCAGCTCGCCGACCAGCGTCTTCACCAGCGTGGACTTGCCGGCGCCGTTCGCCCCGAGCAGGCCGATGCGGTCGCCCGCTTCCAACCCGAAGCCGACGTCGTGCAGGACCACGGTGGGAGCCGCCATGGCGGCGAGCCTTTCCCCGGTCGCCGCGACCTTGGAAGAGCTCGCCGCCATGGCGGCTCCCACAGGGGGATACCCGCAATCGGCATTCTCCAGCCTGACCAGGCTGTTCGGCATCCGCGCCGGCTGCGGGAACTCGATGCGCAGCGCGCGCTCGGCGCGCACCGCCTCGGTGCCGGCGAGCTTGGCCAGCCGCTTCATCCGCGACTGCGCCTGCTTCGCCTTGCTGGCCTTGGCCTTGAAGCGGTCGATGAACGACTGCAGGTGCGCACGCTCGGCCTGCTCCTTCTCGTGCGCGATCTGCTGCTGGCGCAACTGCTCGGCGCGCTGGCGCTCGAACGCGGTGTAGTTGCCGGCGTACAGCTTCGCGCGGCCGTCGTGCAGGTGCAGGGTGTGGGTGGCGACGTTGTCGAGGAACTCGCGGTCGTGCGAGATCACCAGCAGCGTGCCCTGGTACTTCAGCAGCCACTGCTCCAGCCACAGCACCGCGTCCAGGTCGAGGTGGTTGGTCGGCTCGTCGAGCAGCAGCAGGTCGCTGGGGGTCATCAGCGCGCGCGCCACGTTGAGGCGTACGCGCCAGCCGCCGGAGAAGTCGGACACCGCCTTTTCGTGGGTCTCCGGCGGGAAGCCGAGGCCGTGCAGCAGCCTGCCGGCGCGCGCGGTGGCGTCGTAGCCGTTGAGCGCTTCCAGCCGCTGGTGCGCCTCGGCCACCGCCTCCCAGTCCTCGCGCGCGAAGGCGTCCGCCTCCATGCGCACCGCCGCGTGCACCTCGCGGTCGCCGGAGAGCACGAAGTCGAGCGCCGTGTCGGGCAGCGACGGGGTCTCCTGCGCGACCCAGGCGATGCGCGCCTTGCCCGGCAGGTCGAGGTCGCCGCGGTCGGGCTCCAGCTCGCCCATCAGCGCGGCGAACAGCGAGGACTTGCCGGTACCGTTGCGCCCGACCACGCCCACCCGCCAGCCGGCGTGCAGGGCGAGGTCGACGCCGGACAGCAGCAGCCGTTCGCCACGGCGCAGGGCGAAGTCGCGGAAGGAGATCATCCGTGTATTTTAGACCGATGCCCCACCACACCTCGCTGATCGCCATGCTCGTCGCCGGCTTCGTGCTGGCGTTCGTGCTGGGGGCGCTGGCCAACCGACTGCGGCTGTCGCCCCTGGTGGGCTACCTGCTGGCGGGGATCGTCGCCGGGCCGTACACGCCGGGCTTCGTCGGGGATGCCGAGATCGCGCCGCAGCTGGCCGAGATCGGCGTGATCCTGCTGATGTTCGGGGTCGGCCTGCACTTCTCGCTGCGCGACCTGCTGTCGGTGCGCGGGATCGCCATCCCCGGCGCGGTAGCGCAGATCACGGTGGCCACGACCCTGGGCTGGGGCCTGGCCCTGCTGATGGGCTGGGGGCACATGGCCGGCCTGGTGTTCGGGTTCTCGCTGGCCACCGCCTCCACCGTGGTCCTGTTGCGGGCGATGGAGGAGCGCCGGCTGCTGGACACCCGCCGCGGCCGGATCGCGGTCGGCTGGCTGATCGTCGAGGACATCGCCTGCGTGGTGGCGCTGGTGCTGATCCCCGCGCTCGCCGGTGCGCTCGGCGACGGCGACGCCAGCGCCGGCGAGATCGGCATCGCGCTGCTGTTCACCTTCCTCAAGGTCGGCGCCTTCGTCGCCTTCATGCTGCTGGTCGGGCGGCGGGTGATCCCGTGGCTGCTGGAGCGCATCGCCGGGACCGGCTCGCGCGAGCTGTTCACCCTGTGCGTGCTCGCGATCGCGATGGGGGTGGCGCTGGGCTCGGCCGAGCTGTTCGGGGTGTCGTTCGCGCTGGGCGCGTTCTTCGCCGGCATGCTGCTCAACGAGTCCGAGTTCAGCTCGCAGGCGGCACAGGACTCGATGCCGATGCGCGACGCGTTCGCTGTGCTGTTCTTCGTCTCGGTCGGCATGCTGTTCGACCCGATCATCCTGTTCGACCACCCGTGGCAGGTGGTAGCGACCACGCTGATCATCCTGGTCGGCAAGTCGGCGGCGGCCTACGGCATCGTGCGCCTGTTCGGGCACTCCCGCTCCACCGCGCTGACCATCTCCACCAGCCTGGCGCAGATCGGCGAGTTCGCCTTCATCATCGCCGGGCTCGGGCTGGCGCTGCGGCTGCTGCCGCCCGAAGGCCTGAGCCTGGTGCTGGCGGGCTCGCTGATCTCGATCATGCTCAACCCGCTGCTGTTCATGCTGCTCGACCGCTGGCAGGCGCGCGAGGACGCGCGCGCCGACCGCGAGCGTCCGCCGGAACCGCCGGTGGTGCCGGTGGACATCGAGGGCCACGCGATCGTGGTCGGCTACGGCCGCGTCGGTGCGCAGCTCGCGACCCTGCTGCGCCACCGCGGCGTGCCGATCGTGGTGATCGAGGACGACGCCGACCTGGTGCGGCGCGCGCGCGAGGACGGCTTCACCACCGTGCGCGGCAACGCCGCCAACCCGCGGGTGATGGAGGAGGCGGCGCCGGACCGCGCCAAGCTGGCGGTGTTCGCGATCCCGCAGGCGCTGGAGGCCGGCGAGGCGATCGAGCGGCTGAAGGCTGCGAACCCCGGCATTACCGCCCTGGCCCGCGCGCACAGCGACAGGCAGGTCGAGCACCTGCTCGCCCACGGCGCCGACGCCGCGGTGCTGGCCGAGCGCGAGCTGGCCTACTCGCTGGCCGAGATGATCATGGCCTCCCCGGCCTACCGCCCGCCGCGCACCGCCTAGCGGAACACCAGTTTGCCGGCTTCGGCGTCCACGTGGACGGTGTCGCCGCTGCCGAACTCGCCGGCCAGGATCTTCTGCGCCAACGGGTTCTCGAGCTGGGCCTGGATCGCGCGCTTGAGCGGGCGCGCGCCGTACACCGGGTCGAAGCCGACGTTGCCGAGCAGATCGAAGGCCTTGTCGCTTAGCTCGATCGCGATCCCGCGCTCCGCCAGCCGCTGCTCCAGCCCGCGCAGCTGGATCTTCGCGATCTCGCGGATCTGCGCCTTGTCCAGCGGGTGGAACACGACGATGTCGTCCAGCCGGTTGATGAACTCCGGGCGGAAGTGCGCCTGCACCACGCCCATCACCGCCGCCTTCATCTGCATGTAGGCCTCGGGCGAGTCGTCGCCGGCAAGTTCCTGGATCTGGTGCGAGCCGAGGTTCGAGGTCATCACGATTACGGTGTTGCGGAAGTCCACGGTGCGCCCCTGGCCGTCGGTCAGGCGGCCGTCATCCAGCACCTGCAGCAGGATGTTGAACACGTCCGGGTGCGCCTTCTCGACCTCGTCGAGCAGGATCACGCTGTACGGCCGGCGGCGCACCGCCTCGGTCAGGTAGCCGCCCTCCTCGTAGCCGACGTAGCCCGGGGGCGCGCCGATCAGCCGCGCCACCGAGTGCTTCTCCATGAACTCGCTCATGTCGATGCGGACCATGGCCTCGGTCGAGTCGAACAGGAATTCGGCGAGCGCCTTGGTCAGTTCGGTCTTGCCGACGCCGGTGGGGCCCAGGAACAGGAAGGAACCCGATGGGCGGTTCGGGTCCGACAGCCCGGCGCGCGAGCGGCGCACGGCGTCGGACACCGCGGCGATCGCCTCGTCCTGGCCGACCACGCGCGCGTGCAGGTGCTCTTCCATCCTCAGCAGCTTGTCGCGCTCGCCCTCGAGCATCTTCGACACCGGGATGCCGGTCCAGCGCGAGACCACCTCGGCGATCTCCTCGGCGGTGACCTTGTCCTGCAGCAGGGTGAAGCCCTTCGACTCGGCCTCCTGCGCGGCCGCGAGCTGCTTCTCCAGCTCCGGGATGCGGCCGTACTGGATCTCGCTCATGCGCGCATAGTCCTGGCGGCGCTGCGCCGCCTCGAGCTCGAGCCGCGCCGCCTCGATCTGCTCCTTGAGCTTCGTGGCGCCCTGCAGGGTGGCCTTCTCGGCCTTCCAGACCTCCTCCAGGTCCTTGAACTCGCGCTCCAGCGATTCGATCTGCTCCTCGAGCTCGGCCAGCCGCTTGCGCGACTCCGGGTCCTTCTCCTTCTTCAGCGCCTCGCGCTGGATCTTGAGCTGGATCAGGCGGCGCTCCTTGCGGTCCATCTCCTCGGGCTTGGAGTCGATCTCCATGCGGATCCGCGAGGCCGCCTCGTCCATCAGGTCGATGGCCTTGTCCGGGAGCTGGCGGTCGGAGATGTAGCGGTTGGACAGGGTCGCGGCGGCGACGATCGCCGGGTCGGTGATCTCGACGCCGTGGTGCACGGCGTAGCGTTCCTTCAGGCCGCGCAGGATCGCGATCGTGTCCTCGACCGTCGGCTCGCCCACGAACACCTTCTGGAAGCGGCGCTCGAGCGCCGCGTCCTTCTCGATGTACTTGCGGTACTCGTCGAGCGTGGTCGCGCCGATGCAGTGCAGCTCGCCGCGCGCGAGCGCCGGCTTGAGCATGTTGCCGGCGTCCATCGAGCCCTCCGCCTTGCCCGCGCCGACCACGGTGTGCAGCTCGTCGATGAACAGGATGATCTGGCCCTCGTTCTTGGCGAGGTCGTTGAGCACCGCCTTGAGGCGCTCCTCGAACTCGCCGCGGAACTTGGCGCCGGCGATCAGCGCGCCCATGTCCAGCGACAGCAGGCGCTTGCCGCGCAGGCCCTCGGGCACCTCGCTGTTGACCAGGCGCTGGGCCAGGCCTTCCACGATCGCGGTCTTGCCGACGCCGGGCTCGCCGATCAGCACCGGGTTGTTCTTGGTGCGGCGCTGCAGCACCTGGATGGTGCGGCGGATCTCCTCGTCGCGGCCGATCACCGGGTCGAGCTTGCCGGCTTCGGCGCGCGCGGTCAGGTCGATGGTGTACTTCTCGAGCGCCTGGCGCGCGTCCTCGGCGTTCTCGTCCTGCACCTTCTCGCCGCCGCGCATGGCGTCGATGGCAGCCTCGAGCTTCTGCCGGGTAGCGCCGGCATCCTTCATCGCGCGCCCGGCGGGGCCGCTGTCGTCCACCGCCGCCAGCAGGAACAGTTCGCTGGCGATGAAGCTGTCGCCGCGCTGCTGCGCGAGCTTGTCGGTCACGTTGAGCAGCCGGGACAGGTCGTTGCCGACGGCGATGCTGCCCTCCTGGCCGGAGACCTTCGGCAGGCCGTCGAGGATCTCGCCGAGGCGCTCGCGCAGCAGCGGCACGTTGACGCCGGCCTGCAGCAGCAGCGGGCGCGCGCCGCCGCCCTGCTGGTCGAGCAGCGCCGCCAGCAGGTGCGCCGGCTCGATCAGGTTGTGGTCGCGGCCGACGGCCAGCGACTGGGCGTCCGCGAGCGCCTGCTGGAAGCGCGAGGTGAGCTTGTCCATGCGCATGGGGAAGTCTTCCTCCCGGCTGGGGAACTGGTTCCTAAATGTGGGCGCCCCGCGCCGGTTGCAAGCCGGCGAAAAGCGCGTGAATCCGGCGCTGACAAGATGTCGGCGACAATACCTTCATGCCGAAGCACCGCGACAAGCCACGGCCGCGGCCGCCCGCGCCGGCCGACGACTGGGCGCTGTTCCTGGACGTGGACGGCTGCCTGGTGGACTTCGCCGACACCCCCGACGGGGTCAGCGTCCCCGCCCGCCTGCGCGCCACCCTCGAGGCGCTGGCCACCCGCCTGGACGGCGCGCTGGCGCTGGTGAGCGGGCGCCCGCTGCGCGGCCTGGACCACCTGTTCGCGCCCATGCGCCTGCCCACCGCCGCCGGCCTGCACGGCCTCGAACGGCGCAGCGCGCACCAGGTCCAGGCGGCGCCCGAACCGCCGCCCGCCTTTGCCTCGGTCCGCGACGAAGCCAGGCAACTGGCAACGCGCTGGCCGGGCACCGTGGTCGAGGACAAGGGCGCCGCGCTGGGCCTGCACTGGCGCGGCGCGCCGGCCGCGGGCGACGCCCTGCGCGATTTCGCCGACGCGGTCCTGCCGCGCCTGCCCGGCTACCGCCTGCAGCACGGCAACCAGGTGGTCGAACTGCGGCCCGCCGAGGGCGACAAGGGCGCCGCGATCGACGCGCTGCTCGAGGAACCGCCGTTCCGCGGGCGCGTGCCGGTGTTCGCCGGCGACGACATCACCGACGAGAGCGGCTTCGCCGTGGTCAACCGCCGCGGCGGGCTGAGCGTGCTGGTCGGCGACCGCGAACCGAGCGCCGCGCACTATCGGCTGCGCAGCCCGGAGGCGGTGCGGCGCTGGCTGGCGGAGGGGGTCGCGGCATGAGCAACCTGGACCTGGGCCTGGTCGGCAACGGCAGCTTCAGCGCGCTGCTGGACGCGCGCGGCAGCGTGGTCTGGAGCTGCCTGCCGGCGTTCGACGGCGACCCCGCGTTCTGCGCCCTGCTGCAGCCGAAAATCGAGGGCGGCGACTGGGCGATCGAACTCGAGGATTTCGTCCGCTCCGAGCAGGAGTACCTGGACAACACCGCGATCCTGCGCACGGTGCTGTACGACGCGCATGGCGGTAGCGTCGAGCAGATCGACTTCGCGCCGCGCTGGCGCCAGCACGACCGCTTCTACCGGCCGGTGATGCTGGTGCGGCGCGTACGGCCGCTGAGCGGCAGCCCGCGCATCCGCATCCACCTGCGCCCGCTCGCCGACTGGGGCGCACGCGTGCCGGAATGCACCTGGGGCAGCAACCACATCCGCTTCCTGCTGCCGCAACTGGCGCTGCGCCTGACCACCGACGCACCGCTGCGGCTGGTGCGCGACCGGCTGCCGTTCGTGCTCGACCGCGAACTGCGCTTCATGCTCGGCCCGGACGAGACCCTGACCCAACCCCTGCAGCGCTTCGTGGACGACGCACAGCGGCAGACCGCCGAGTACTGGTTCGAGTGGTGCCGCTACCTGTCGCTGCCGCTGGACTTCCAGGACGCCGTGATCCGCAGCGCGATCACCCTCAAGCTGTGCCAGTACGAGGACACCGGCGGGATCATCGCCGCGCCCACCACCTCGATCCCGGAGGCGCCCCACTCCATCCGCAACTGGGATTACCGCTACTGCTGGCTGCGCGACGCCGCCTTCGTGGTGCGCGCGCTCAACCGGCTGGGCGCGACCCGCACGATGGAGGAATACATCCGCTACATCTTCAACCTGGCCGCGCGCGAGGACCCGCAACTGCAGCCGGTGTACGGCATCGCCTTCGAGAAGGAGCTCGCGGAGGAAGAGGTCGAAACCCTGGCCGGCTACCGCGGCATGGGCCCGGTCCGGCGCGGCAACCTGGCCTGGCTGCAGAAGCAGCACGACGTCTACGGCAGCGTGGTGCTGGCCTCGGCGCAACTGTTCTTCGACCGGCGCCTGCGCCACCGCGGCGACGTGGCCATGTTCGAGCGCCTCGAGCCGATGGGCGAGCAGGCCTTCGCGGTCTACGACAAGCCGGACGCCGGGCTGTGGGAGTTCCGCGGCATGGCCCACGTGCACACCTATTCGGCGGTGATGTGCTGGGCCGCCTGCGACCGGCTGGCGCGGATCGCGCGCCACTTCGAGCTCGACGAGCGCGCGCGGCTGTGGCGCGACCGTGCCGACACCATCCGCGAAAGGGTGCTGGCCGAGGCCTGGAACGAAGAACGCGGCCACTTCGCGGATGCGTTCGGGGGCGAGCGCCTCGACGCCTCGCTGCTGCTGCTCGCCGACATCGGCTTCGTCGAGGCGACCGACCCGCGCTTCGTCGCCACCGTGGAAGCGATCGGCCGCGAGCTGAAACGCGGGCATGGGCTGTTCCGGTACATCGCTCCGGACGATTTCGGCACGCCCGAGACCAGCTTCACCATCTGCACCTTCTGGTACATCGACGCGCTGGTGTCGATCGGCCGCAGGGAAGAGGCGCGCGAGATGTTCAGCCACGTGCTGGGGCGGCGCAACCACCTCGGGCTGCTGTCCGAGGACCTCGCATTCGACACCGGCGAGCTGTGGGGCAACTTTCCGCAGACCTACTCGCACGTCGGCCTGATCATCGCCGCGATGTCGCTCAGCCGGCCGTGGCAGGACGCGGTATGAGCGGGGTCGCGCCATGAGCCGGCTCGTCGTCGTCTCCAACCGCGTGGCGTTGCCGGGAGAGGCGCGCGCCGGCGGCCTCGCGGTGGCGCTGCAGGCCGCGCTCGACGACCGCGCGCGCGCCGACGGCGGCGGCCTGTGGTTCGGCTGGAGCGGGCGCATCGACCCGTCGCAGTCGGGCAAGCTGCACCTGCAGGAGGCCGGCGGCATCGAGTACGCGACCATCGACCTGTCGCGCCGCGACCACGCCGACTACTACAACGGCTTCGCCAACCGCTCGCTGTGGCCGCTGCTGCACTTCCGCATGGACCTGGTGGACTACAGCCGCGAGACCTACGCGGCCTATCGCCGGGTCAATGCGCTGTTCGCCGAGAAGCTGGCGCCGATGCTGCGCGACGACGACCTGGTCTGGGTGCACGACTACCACCTGATCCCGCTGGCGGCGCTGCTGCGCGAGCACGGCGTGCGTTGCCGGCTCGGCTTCTTCCTGCACGTTCCGATGCCCTCGTCCGACCTGCTGGCGGCGCTGCCGCAGCACGGGCGCCTGTTCGAGGGCCTGTCGGCCTACGACCTGGTCGGCTTCCAGACCCAGCGCGACCTCGAGCGCTTCCAGGACTACGTGCGCCTGTACGGGCGCGGCCGGGTGGTCGGCAACGGCGTGCTCGAGACCGCCGGCGGGCGCCGGCTGCGCGCCGGGGCGTTCCCGATCAGCATCGACACCGCGCACATCGCCGAACAGGCGCGCGAGGCCGTGTCCAAGCCGAGCGTGCGCAGCCTCGCCGACAGCTTGTCCGGGCGCGAGCTCGCGATCGGCGTGGACCGGCTGGACTATTCCAAGGGACTGCCGGAACGGTTCCGCGCGTTCGAGCGCTTCCTCGAGCGGCACGCGGACCTCGCCGGCCGGCTCACCTTCCTGCAGATCGCGCCGGTGTCGCGTGGCGACGTCGCCGAGTACCGCGAACTGCGCGAGGAGCTGGAGCAGCTGGCCGGGCACATCAACGGCGCGCACGCGGCGCCGGACTGGACACCGATGCGCTACGTCAACCGCAACTACGCGCACCCGACGCTGACAGGCTTCTACCGGATGGCCAAGGTCGGGCTCGTGACGCCGCTGCGCGACGGCATGAACCTGGTGGCGAAGGAGTTCGTCGCCTCGCAGGATCCGGAGGACCCGGGCGTGCTGGTGCTGTCGGCGTTCGCCGGCGCCGCGCGCGAGCTCGACAGCGCGCTGTTGGTGAACCCCTACGACCTGGACGGCGTCGCCGACGCCATCGCCACCGCGCTGCGCATGCACCGCGACGAACGCCGCGACCGCTGGCGCGCCATGATGGACCGCCTCGAGACCTGGGACATCACCGCCTGGCGCAACGCCTACCTCGAGGCCCTTGCCGCTGCCTGATACCGAGCAGCTTTTTAGCCACAGATTCCACAGATTGAAAAGGATCAAAAAGCAATCGCTTTCGCGGTGAACTCCCGGCCTCCGCGTACAAATCCTTTTTTCATCTGTGAAATCTGTGGCTAAGGAATGTCTTTCCAGACGAGGGTGGCCATGCGGCCGGTGCGGTGGTCGCGGCGGTGGGAGTAGAAGCGGGCGGGGTCGGTGATGGTGTCGAGGCCGCCGCCGTGGATGGCTGCCGGGTCCAGCCCGGCGGCTTGCAGGCGCTGGCGGGCGAGCGCGTAGAGGCCGACGCGCCAGTGGCCGGGGCGGGTGGCGACGAAGGCCGCGGCGGCGCGTGCATCGTGCGCGACAAAGGCGTCGCGGACTTCCTCCCCGACCTCGTAGGCCTCCGGCCCGGCCGCCGGGCCTAGCCAGGCGAGCACGCTGCCGGGGGCCACGTCCATGGCTTCGACGGTCGCTTCGAGCACGCCCGCGGCAAGGCCGCGCCAGCCGGCGTGGGCGGCAGCGACGACGGCGCCATCGGTGGAGCAGAAGGCGACGGGCAGGCAGTCGGCGGTGAGGATGGCGAGGACGGTGTTGGGGGTGCGGGTGACGGCGGCGTCGGCTTCCGGGTCTTCCGGCGAAGAGCGCCCCTCATCCGCCCCCTGCGGGGGCACCTTCTCCCCGCTGGCGGGGAGAAGGGACGGCACTGTAGGAGCGGCGCTAGCGCCGCGACCCACTGCGTGGACCTTGGTGCCGTGGACCTGGCGGAGCCAGCGGGGGGCGGACGGGAGGGCGAGGCCCTGTTCCAGCAGCTTGCGGTTGGCGGCGACCGCGGCGGGGTCGTCGCCGTTGCGCAGGCCCATGTCGAAGCGGTCGAACGGCGGTTGCGAGGTGCCCGCCGGACCGCGCAGGGTCGTGAGCGCATGCACGCCGGCGGGTGCCGGCCAGGCAGCGCGCAGCACGCTGTCGCGGACCCGGGCGGCGGCGTCGCCCGCGGCCATCTCAGCGCGGGTCGTCCGCGTGCGCGGCGGCATCCTCTCGCAGCGCGTCCATCAGCGCGGCGAGGTCGGCCGGGACCGGCGCGCTCACGCGCAGCGGCTCGCCGCTCGCCGGATGCCGGAACTCCAGGGTCTCCGCGTGCAGCGCCTGGCGGCGGAAGCCGCGCAGCGCTTCCACCACCGCGTCCGAGGCGCCGCGTGGCAGGCGCAGAGGTCCGCCGTACAACGGGTCGCCGACGATCGGATGCTTGAGGTGGGCCATGTGCACGCGGATCTGGTGCGTCCGCCCGGTCTCCAGCCGGCATTCCAGCGCGGTGTGCGCGCGGAAGCGCTCGCGCAGCCGGAAGTGGGTGACCGCGTCGCGGCCGTCCTCGCGCACCGCCATGCGGATGCGGTCGCGCGGGTGGCGGTCGATCGGGGCGTCGGCGGTGCCGCCCGACACCAGCGCGCCCACGACCACGGCCAGGTACTGGCGGTGCACCTCGCGCGCGGAGAGCTGCGCCACCAGCGCGGTGTGCGCCTCCAGGGTGCGCGCCACCACCATCACCCCGGAGGTGTCCTTGTCCAGGCGGTGCACGATGCCCGCGCGCGGCAGCGCCGCCAGCGCCGGATCGCGGTGCAGCAGCGCGTTGACCAGGGTGCCGCCCGGGTTGCCCGCGCCCGGGTGCACCACCAGCCCCGCGGGCTTGTCGAGCACGAAGACCTCGGGATCTTCGTGCAGCACCTCCAGCGGGATGTCCTCGGGCTCGGCGCGCACCTGGTCCTCCAGCTGCGCGCGCAGGCTGACCGGCTCGCCGCCACGGACCGGGTCGCGCGGCCGCGCGCGCGCGCCGTCGAGCAGGGCGTCGCCGGACTTGATCCATTCAGCCAGCCGCGAGCGCGAGAATTCGGGGAACAGCTCCGCCAGCACGGCGTCGAAGCGGCGCCCGGCGGCGGCCTCGGGAACGACGGCTTCACGCAGGGTGCCGGGCCGGGGTCCGGGCTGGGGTTTCGATGCAGGCATGACTGCTATTATCCGGGGTTCGTGCCCCCGGCGCCTGCGAAATCTCCGATGACCCCACGCCAGACCCCGCGTCCCGCCCTCCGCCCCGTGCTGTTGCTGCTGCTGGCGGCGGTGCTCGTGCTGCCCGGCTGCAGCACCATCAAGGGCCTGTTCAAGGACCAGGACGCCAACGAGGGCGTGCCGGTCAGCGAGCTGTACGACAAGGGCCACGACCAGATGGTCCACGGCAACTGGACCAGCGCGATCACGGTGTTCAAGCGCCTGGTGGCGCAGTACCCCTACGGGCCGTACACCGAGCAGGCGCTGATGGAGATCGCCTACGCGCAGTTCAAGTCGGGCCGCAACGAGGAGGCGATCTCGAGCATCGACCGCTTCCTGCGCACCTACCCGACGCACCGCAACGTCCCCTACTTCTACTACCTGCGCGGCCTGGTGAACTCGGACCGCAACACGGTGTTCCTGCAGAAGGTGTGGTCGCTGGACGCCAGCCGCCGCGACCTGTCCACCCCGATGCAGGCCTACAACGACTTCCGCATCGTCACCGAGCGCTACCCGAACAGCCGCTACGCCGAGGACGCGCGCGCGCGCATGGTCGAGCTGCGCAACCTGTTCGCCCGCCACGAGCTCGACGTCGGCCTGTACTACCTGCGCCGCGGCGCCCTGGTGGCGGCCGCCGACCGCGCCACGCACATGCTCGAGACCTACCCGGGCGCGATGTACCAGGACGACGCGGTGGCGCTGCTGGGCGAGGCCTACACCCGCCTGGGCAACGAGGCGCTGGCCGCCGACGCGCGCCGGGTGCTCGAGGCCAACAACCCGCAGCACCCGTGGCTGACCGGCGACTGGCCCGACTTCCCGTCGAAGATCCGCCGCCTGAACCCGTTCGCCGGCGAGAAGTCCGCGCTCGACAACTGAGGGCAGGGTCAGGGTGAGGCGTAAGGAGTCAGGCAGCCGCTGCGCGGCTGCAGAGGGTGGAGCAAAAGCCCCAACTGACCCCTTACTGGCGCGGAGCGCCCTCACAAGGCGGCCAAAGGCCGCCGCTCACTCCCTATAGCCGTTCGTGATCGGGTAGCGCCGTTCGCGACCGAACGCGCGGCGCGAGACCTTGGGTCCCGGCGCCGCCTGGTGCCGCTTCCACTCGCTGGTCCGCACCAGCTTCAGCACCCGCTCGACCACCGCGTCGTCGAAGCCCGCGGCGACGATCTCGCCGCGAGACTGCTCCTGGTCCACGTAGCGGCGGAGGATGCCGTCGAGCACGTCGTAGGGCGGCAGCGAATCCTGGTCGAGCTGGTTCGCGCGCAGCTCCGCCGACGGCGGCCGCGCGATCACCGCCGAGGGGATCACCTCGCCGCCGTGCGGGGCGCTGCCGCCGACCGTGTTGCGCCAGCGCGCCAGTTCGAACACCTCGGTCTTGTACAGATCCTTGAGCGGCGCGTAGCCGCCGCACATGTCGCCGTAGATGGTGGCGTAGCCGACCGCGTACTCGCTCTTGTTGCCGGTGGTCAGCAGCAGCCCGCCGAACTTGTTGGACAGGGCCATCAGGATCGCGCCGCGGCTGCGCGACTGCAGGTTCTCCTCGGTGGTGTCGACCGGCGCGTCGCCGAAGCTGGGCGCGAGCGCGTCCAGGTAACCCTGGAACGGCTGCTCGATCGGCACCGTCAGCAGGCGCACGCCGAGCGAGGCGCACTGCACCGCCGCCAGGTCGTTGGACAGGTCGGCGGTATAGCGCGAGGGCATGCGCACCGCGGTGACGTTGTCCGCGCCCAGCGCATCCACCGCGATCGCCAGCACCACCGCCGAGTCGATGCCTCCCGACAGTCCCAGCCAGGCCTTGGAGAAGCCGTTCTTGCGGAAGTAGTCGCGGGTGCCGCGCACCACCGCGCGCCAGGCCAGCGCGTCGCGGCTCTCGTCGCCGTCCACGGTCCATTGCACGGCGGTGAAGCGGCGCGTCGACGGATCGAAGTCGGCGACCAGCCACTCGTCCAGGAACGCGGCCGCGGCCGGGTGCACGATGCCGTCGCCGTCGGCCAGCACCGAGGCGCCGTCGAACACCAGCGCGTCCTGGCCGCCGACCAGGTTCACGTAGGCCAGCGCCGCGCCGCCCATCCGCTGCGTCTCCGCGGAGCGCTGCGCGAGCAGCGCGTCGCGCTGGGCGTGCTTGTCGTGCTCGAACGGCGAGGCATTGGGGACGAGGACCAGTTCGGCGCCCTCGTCCACGCAGTCCGACAGCGGTTCCGGGAACCACAGGTCCTCGCACACGACCACGCCGACGCGCACGCCGTCCACGTCGAACACGCAGGGCCCGCCGTCGGGATCCACCGCGAAGTAGCGGCGCTCGTCGAACACCGCGTAGTTGGGCAGCTCGCGCTTGCGGTAGGTGGCCGCGATGCGGCCGTCGCGCAGCACGCTGGCGCTGTTGTAGACCACCGAGCCGGCGGCCTCGGGCCAGCCGACCACGGCGACGATCCCGGTCGTCGCCCTGGCGATCCCGGCCAGCGCGGCTTCGCAGTCGGCCAGGAACGACGGCCGCAGCAACAGGTCCTCCGGCGGGTAACCGGACAGGGCCAGCTCCGGGAACAGCACCAGCCGCGCGCCGTGCACGTCGCGCGCCTCCGCGATCATCGCGGCGATGCGCCGGGCGTTGCCGGCCACGTCGCCGACCGGGAAATCGAACTGCGCGAGTGCGAGCCTCAGGGTCATGGCGCGAATGTTACCCATCCGCCGGTGTGGGAGCCGCGATACCCTTGGCGGATGGAATCCGCTCCCAACCTCGTCCTGGTCGGCCCGATGGGCGCCGGCAAGAGCGCGATCGGCCGGCGCCTGGCCGAGCGCCTCGGCCTGCCCTTCGCCGACGTGGACGAGGACATCGAGGCCGCGACCGGCGCCAGCATCCCGGTGATCTTCGACTGCGAAGGCGAAGCCGGCTTCCGCGCGCGCGAGCGCAGTACGCTCGCCGCCCGCCTCGCCGGCGAGGCGCTGGTGCTGGCGACCGGCGGCGGCGCCGTGCTCGATCCCGGCAACCGCCGCCTGCTGCGCGAGCGCGGGTACGTGGTCTGGCTGCGCAGCCGGGTGGAGACGCAGCTGGAGCGGCTCGGCCGCTGCAGCAACCGTCCGCTGTTGCAGCGACCCGGCCGCGAGCAGGTCCTGCGCGGCCTCGCTGCCGAGCGCGAGCCGCTGTACCAGGAGGTGGCCGACCTCGCGTTCGACACCGACGGGCTCGCGCCCGGCGCCGCCGCCGGCGAGCTCGCCGCGCTGGTGCACGCGCGCTGGCAGGCGCCGGAACGGGCATGAGTACCGTCCGCAGCCTCCGCGTCGAAGGCGAACGTCCCTACGACATCCACGCGGGCCCGGGCCTGCTCGACGACGGCGCCGCGCTGGCCGCGCAGGTGCGCGGCCGCCACGTGCTGCTGGTCAGCGACGCCAACGTCGCGCCGCTGCATGCCGGACGCGTGCTCGAGGCGCTGGCCGCGCAGGGCGCCCCCAGGCCACGCCTCGCCACGCTTCCCGCCGGCGAGGCGGCCAAGTCGCTGGACGGGTTCGCCGCGCTGCTGCAGGAACTCGCCGCGATGGGCGCGACCCGCGATGCCTGCGTGTTCGCGCTCGGCGGCGGCGTGGTCGGCGACCTGGCCGGGTTCGCCGCCGCCTGCTGGATGCGCGGCATCGACCTGGTGCAGTTGCCGACCACGCTGCTGGCGATGGTGGACTCCTCGGTCGGCGGCAAGACCGCGATCGACCTGCCGCAGGGCAAGAACCTGGTCGGCGCCTTCCATTCCCCACGCGCGGTGTTCGCCGACACCGGCACCCTGCGCACCCTCCCCGACCGCGAGCTGCGCGCCGGCCTGGCCGAGGTCGCGAAGTACGGCGCGATCATAGACGCCCCGTTCCTGGACTGGCTCGACGCAAACGCCGCTGCGCTGCTGGCACGCGACGACGACGCGCTGGCGGACGCCATTGCGCGAAGCTGCGCGCACAAGGCGGCGATCGTGGCGCGCGACCCGCGCGAGCACGGCGAGCGCGCGCTGCTCAACTTCGGCCACACCTTCGCGCACGCGATCGAGGCCGAGCAGGGCTACGCCGGCAACGGCGCACTGAACCACGGCGAGGCGGTGGCCGTGGGCATGGTGCTGGCGGCGCGGCTGTCGCACGCGCTCGGGCTCGCGCCGGACACGGACGCGGACCGCCTGCGTCGCCTGCTCGAGCGCCTGGGCCTGGACACGCGGCTGCCGGCCGGCCTGGATCCGCAAGCCCTGCTCGCGCGCACGCGCCTGGACAAGAAAGCCACCGCCGACGGGCTCCGCTTCGTGCTGTGGGACGGCGCCGGCAGGGCGCGAATCGTCGCCGGCGTCCCCGACGAAGCAGTGCTGGCTGTCCTGTAGGAGCGGCGCTGTCGCGGCGCGAGCGCCGCTCCTACAATGGGCGCATGCGCCTGCTGCTCCAACAACGCCCCGGCGGCCCCGAGGCCCCGCGCTTCGTGCAATTGATGCTCGAGCGCGACCTGCTCGGCGGCTGGACGCTGGTCCGCGAGACCGGCCAGGTCGGCGGCCGCAGCAGCGTGCGCCGCGAGCAGTACCTCGACCAGCGCGAAGCCTTCAAGGCGCTGGAGCACGCGCGCGACCTGCAATTGAAGAAGGGCTTCCAGCTGATGTTCGCGCAAGGCGTGGACGCCCCCAAGTGACCGCGCGACCGGAGACTGCCTTGGCCGCCCCCCTGAAGAACGACAACTTCCTGCGCGCGCTGCGCCGCGAGCCCGTGGACCACACCCCGGTGTGGCTGATGCGCCAGGCCGGCCGCTACCTGCCGGAGTACCGCGCGGTGCGCGCCAAGGCCGGCAGCTTCCTCGCGATGGCCAAGAACCCGGAGCTGGCCTGCGAGGTGACGCTGCAGCCGCTGCGCCGCTTCCCGCTGGACGCGGCGATCCTGTTCTCGGACATCCTCACCATCCCCGACGCGATGGGCCTGGGGCTGTACTTCGCCGAGGGCGAGGGCCCGAAGTTCGAGCGCCCGGTGCGCGACGCGGCCGCGATCGCGAAGCTCGGGGTGCCCGACATGGAGACGGAGCTGCGCTACGTGATGGATGCGGTGCGCACGATCCGCCGCGAACTGGACGGAAGCGTGCCGCTGATCGGCTTCTCCGGCAGCCCGTGGACGCTGGCCTGCTACATGGTCCAGGGCGGCGGCAGCAAGGACTACGCCACCATCAAGGCGATGGCGCTGAACGACCCGAAGGCGCTGCACGCGCTGCTGTCGGTCAACACCGACGCGGTGATCGCCTACCTCGCCGCGCAGCGCGCGGCCGGCGCGCAGGCGCTGCAGGTGTTCGACACCTGGGGCGGGGTGCTGTCGCCGGCGATGTACCGCGAGTTCTCCCTGCCCTACCTGGTGCGGATCGCCCGCGAACTCGAGCGCGGCGAAGGCGCCGAGCGCACGCCGCTGATCCTGTTCGGCAAGGGCAACGCGCCCTACCTCGAGGAGCTGGCGGCCAGCGGCTGCGAGGGCGTCGGCGTCGACTGGACCGTCACCCTCGAGGAAGCGGCCCGGCGCACCGGCGGCAAGGTCGCGCTGCAGGGCAACCTGGACCCCGCGATGCTCTACGGCTCACCGGGAGCCATCCGGACGCAGGCGAAGGCAGTGCTCGACAGCTACGCCGCCGGCAACGGCGGCTCGCGCGACGGCCACGTGTTCAACCTCGGCCACGGCATGTCACCGGACATGGACCCCGCCCACGTCGCCGTGCTCGTCGACGCGGTCCACGCCGGCTAGGCCCTCCAGCACGCGCGCCAGCATCGCGCCGGTCAGCGGCTTGCGCAGGAAGGCGTCGAACCCCGCGGCCCGCGCCTCCGGCTCGGCGGCGGCGTCGGCGCGCGCGGTGACCGCGACCAGCGGCCCGGCGAACCCCTGCCCGCGCAGCGCCGCCGCGAGCGACAGCCCGTCCATGCCCGGCAGGTCGAGATCGAGCAGGGCCATGTCGAACGTCCGGGTCGTCGCTTCCGCGAGCGCGCCGAGCCCGTGCGCGGCGTGCGCCACGCGGTGGCCCTGGGACTGCAGCAGCCCGCGCAGCACCTCGGCCACGGTCGGGTCGTCCTCGACCAGCAGCAGGTCCAGCCCGGGCGCGGGCAGGTTGCGCGGCTCTCGCGCCGGGGTGGATGCGGGCAGCAGCGGCAGCACTTCCAGCGGCAGTTCCACGCTGAAGCGGGTGCCCACGCCGGGCGAACTGGCGACGTCGATGCGCCCGCCCATCGCGGCCGCGAGTTCCTGGCTGATCGCCAGGCCGAGCCCGCTGCCGCCATAGCGCGACGCTGTACGCGCGCCGTCGGCCTGCTCGAAGCGCCGGAACAGGCGCGCGCGCTGTTCCTCGTTGAGTCCGGGACCGGTGTCGCGGACCACGAAGCGCACGCCCTCGCGCCCGAGCGGTTCGACCCGCAGGCCGACTTCGCCCTGCTGGGTGAACTTGATCGCGTTGCCGAGCAGGTTGAACAGGATCTGGCGGATGCGCACCGGGTCGCCGCGCAGCTTCGCCGGCGCGCGCGCGTCCACCTCGCAGGCGAAGGCCAGCCCGCGCTGGCGGGCGAGCGGCGCGTGCAGGCCGACGACGTCGTCCACCAGCTCGCGCAGGTCGAACGGCTGCGGATCGAGCTCCAGCTTGCCGGCCTCGATCCGGGCCAGGTCGAGCGCGTCGTTGACCAGCCGCAGCAGGTGGTGGCCGGCGTCGCGGATGGATTCCACGTACCCGCGCTGGCGCCCGTCGAGCCCGGTGGACAGCAGCAGCTCGCCCATGCCGAGCACGCCGGTCATCGGCGTGCGCACCTCGTGCCCGAGGGTGGCCAGGAAGCGGCTCTTGGCCAGCGACGCTTCCTCGGCCAGCGCGCGCTCGCGTTCGAGCAGGCGCAGTTCCTCGCGCTCGCGTTCGCGTGCGCGCCAGGCCCAGCCCGCCCAGCCGAGCAGCAGCAGCGCCAACGCAGCGAACCCGGCCAGCGCCCACGGCGTGCGCCACCACGGCGGCTGCACGCTCCACTGCAGCACCTGCACCTCCGACGCCTCGCCGGCGGCGTTGCGCGCGCGCAATGCGAGCGCGTAGTCGCCGGGCGCGAGCCCGCTGAAGACGCGCTCGCCGCTGGAGCCCTGCGACAGCCAGTCCGCGTCCACGCCCTGCAGGCGGCTCTCGTAACGGTTGCCGGCCGGGTCGGCGAAGTCGAGCAGGCGCATGCGCACGCGCAGTTCGCGCGTGTCCGGCGGCAACTGCAGGCCGGTCGCGTCCACCGGCTCCCAGCGCCCGTCGCGGCGCACCGCGACCTCGTCCAGATGCAGGCGCGGCTGCGCCGGCTTCGGGTCGGGCAGGTTCACGTCCACCATCACCACGCTGCCACCGGTGGTGGTCGCCGCCAGCACGCCGCCGGACAGCGCGATGCTGCGCGGCTCGAATTCCTGGCTGCCCAGGCCTTCCTGGATGCCGAGCCGGCGCAGGCGCCCGTTGCCGGGATCCCAGCGGAACAGGCCGCGGCTCGTGGACAGCCAGACCCGGTGGTGCCCGTCCACCACCATGCCCGCGGCCTCGACCGCGGGGATGCCCTGGTCCTGCGCGATCCTGGCCACGCGCCGCCAGCCGTCGCCGTCGCGGCGGTAGTGCTCGAGCCCGGTGCGCCGCGACAGCCACACCGAGCCGCCGTCCAGCGCCAGCGCGTACACGCGCTCCTCGCCCATTCCGGCGATCCGCTCGAAGTCCTCGGCGCCGGGGCGCAGCACGCGCACGCCGCCGTCGCCCGCCAGCCACAGCGTGCCGTCGGGCGCGAATTCCATGGTCTCGTTGTCGGCGAGGTCGAGGCCGTGGCTGCCGGCCTTCCAGCTGCGCAGCACGCGTCCGCTGCGCGCGTCGCGCTGCTGCACGCCGCTGCCGTTGCAGGACAGCCACAGGCTGCCGTCCGGCGCGATGCGCAGCAGGTCCAGGCCCGGCAACAGCGCGTCCACCTTGTCGCGGGGGAACCATTTGCGGACCTCGTCGCCGACCACCCGCGCCAGGTGGTCTCGGGTACCGGCCCACAGCACGCCGTCGGCGGTCTCGGCGACCGTCAGCAGTTTGGCGCTGCCGCCGATGGCCTCGGCCGCCGCGTCCGAGAGCTGCGTGACCGAACCGTCGGCGCCGATGCGCTCGGGCGCGCCGCCGTAGGGCGCCAGCCAGAAGCCGCCGGCGCGCGCCGCGCCGATTCCGCGATAGAGCATCGCGCCCAGCGCGCTGTCCCGGCGCGAGAACTGCGCCACCTGGCGCCAGTCCGCGCGCAGGTAGCCGAGGCCGACGCCGGTGACCGGCGCCCACAGCGCGCCGTCGTCCTGCAGCAGCAGCGCCGCCACCGCCTTGTTGATCCCGGGCCCGTCGCCGCGCACCGGCACCGGGATGCCGTCCCCGCGCACGCGCCACAGGCCGAGCTGGCTGCCGATCCAGAACTGGCCCTGGCGGTCGCGCACCAGCGCCTGCACCGCATTGGGCTGCTCGAACATCGGCGACCACGACGGCGCCACCCAGCGCCCGGAGCCGCTGCGCCGGAACACGCCGGTACTGGCACCGACCCAGAGCGCGTCGCCGTCGAGCGACAGCGAGAACACCAGCGGTCCCGGCCGTGGCCCGGGCAAGGAAACGCGCTCGAAGTCGTCGCCGGTCCAGCGCGCGAGGCCGCGCATGGTGCCGGCCCAGAGCACGCCCTGCGCGTCCACGAGCAGCGCCAGCACGGTGGGCGCGGGCAGGCCGCTGCCGTCCTCGCCGGGCATGAAGCGGGTGATGCGGCCGTCCGGATCCAGCCGATGCACGCCGCCGGCATAGGTGCCGAACCACACCACGTCGCCCTGGCTGGCGATCGCCCAGGTGTCGTCGCTGCCGATCTCGGGGTGCTCGGCCATGCGGTAGTGGGTGAAGCGCCGCCGCTGCGGGTCGAGCATGCTCAGGCCACCCGACTCGGTGGCGATCCACAGCCGGTCGCGCGCGTCCACGTGCAAGGCCTGCACCGTGTTGCCCGGCAGCGATTGCGGATTGCCCGGCTCGTTGCGCCAGACGCGGAAGCCGATGCCGTCGTAACGCGCGAGGCCGTCGGCGGTGCCGATCCAGACGTAGCCGGCCTGGTCGCGCACGATCGCGTTGATGCCGGTCGCGGGCAGGCCGTCGGCGACGCCGAGCGTGCGCAGGCGCGGCACCTCGGGCACGCCCGCGGCGGCCAGTCCGACCCACAGCGCCAGCATTCCCGACAGCAGCCAGCCGACCCGCCGCATCCTGCTCCCCCGCTTCCCGATGGAAGCCATCCCCCTGCCCGATCCTCGCAATCCGTGCCCCGCGTCGCAAGCGCGGCGCCTGCGGGTGACGGCCATTCACGTTTCACGGCCTAGAATCGACGGCCATGACGGTGCGCATTGCAAACCACCGAGGGACATTGCCGGCAGTGCCCGCCCTGCTGCTGGCGATCGCCTTCGCGCCGGCCCTCGGCGCGGCGGAAGGCGAGCTTGCCGGCTACCGCCTGGACCCGGTGCACACCCGCGTGCTGTTTGGCTTGGACCATGCCGGCTACACGACGGCCCTGGGCACGGTCTCGGGCAGCAGCGGCGCGATCGCGTTCGCGCCCGGCGACTGGTCGCGCGCCCGGGTGCGCGTCAGCGTGCCGCTGCAACGCGTGGACTTCGGCGACGAGGCCTGGAACCGCGCGGCCCGCGACATGCTCGGCGCCGAGCGCCATCCGGAAGCGGTGTTCGTGTCCGAGCGGGTGGTGCGCGAGGGCGATCGCCACGCGCGCGCCTGCGGCACGCTGAGCCTCAACGGCACCAGCGCCCCGTTCTGCCTGTCGGTGCGCTTCAACCAGCTCCGCCGCGCGCCGTTGCCGCCGTTCGCGCAGACCGTGGGGTTCTCCGCCGAAGGCACGCTCTCGCGCAGCGCCTTCGGCATCGACGACTGGAGCAGGCTGGTGGGGGACGAGGTGACTTTCCGGATCGAGGTCGAGGCCACGCGCGACGACAGCGTGCTGGCGCAGTTCCCGGAGGCGCCCTGATGCGCCGCGGGCCCGCCGACCGCTGGGGCGCCCCCGCGCAACTGCTGCACTGGACCATCGTGGTGCTGATCGTGGCCATGGCCTGGCTTGGGCTGACCATGGTGGACATGCCCAACACCCCGGCGAAGGTGGAACGCTACGCGCTGCACAAGTCGCTCGGGCTGCTGGTGCTCGCGCTGGTGGCGGTGCGCCTGCTGTGGCGCGTCTACGCCGGCGCCCCGGAACCGCTGCCGGCGCCGCGCTGGCAGCGCTGGCTGGCGCAGGGCACACACTTCGGCCTGTACCTGCTGATGCTGGCGATGCCGCTGAGCGGCTGGATCGCGAACGCCTACTCGGGATTCCCGCTGCGCTGGTTCGGCCTGTTCCGGATGCCGCAGCCGATCGCCGCCGACGAAGCCCTGTACGACCTCACCCGCGACGTGCACGAATGGCTGTTCTGGCTGCTGCTGGTGCTGGCGCTGGCGCATGCCTTCGCCGCGGTCTGGCACCACCTGTTCCTGGGCGACGCCACGCTGTCGCGGATGCTGCCGCGCGGCTGGCTGAAGCCGCCCGCCCCCACGCAAGAGGAGATCCGATGATGCGCCTTCCGTTCCTGGCCGCCGCCCTGCTCATCGCCGGCACGCTCGCCGCCGCGCCCGCCGCCGCCACCGACTACGCGCAGGCGGACGGCTCGACCCTGGCCTTCGGCGGCATGTACCAGGGCGAGGCCTTCTCCGGCCGCTTCCCCGGCTTCGAGACGCGGATGACCTTCGATCCGTCCGATCTTGCCTCCGCCCGCCTCGACGTCACCATTCCGCTGGCCACCGCCACCACCGGCAACCGCGACTACGACGGCGAGATGCGCGGCAAGGCCTTCCTCGACGCCGCCGCCTTCCCGCAGGCCCGCTACACCGCGACCCGCTTCCGCCACCTGGGCGGGGACCGCTACGCCGCCGACGGCGTGCTGTCGCTGCACGGGGTGGAGAAGCCGGTCACCCTGACCTTCACCTGGGCGCCGGGCCCGCAGCCGCTGCTCACCGGCCGCGCCACCGTGCGCCGCCTCGATTTCGGGATCGGCGCCGGCGACTGGGCCGACACCAGCCTGATCCCGGACGAGATCGCGATCAGCACGCGGGTGCGCCTGGACCCGTTGTAGGAGCGGCGCTCGCGCCGCGACCTGGAATCGCGGCGCAAGCGCCGCTCCTACAAAAACGCCCGGACCTGGTCAGCCGTGAAGGGCCAATCCAGCTCCTTGTTCCCGGCCTCGTCCCGGAACACCGGCACGCGCACCCCGTAGCGCTCCTCGAGCGCCGGATCGTCGTCGATGAAGACGCTGCCGAACTCCGGCGCGCGCGCCTCCGCCAGGACCTCCAGCGCCAGGTCGCACAGGTGGCAGTCGTCGCGCTGGAACAGCAGGTAACGGTGGGCCATCCGCATAGAATAGCGGCATGGCAGTCAGCACCTTCGACCTGTTCAAGATCGGCATCGGCCCGAGTTCCTCGCACACCGTCGGGCCGATGCGCGCGGCCGCGCGCTTCGTGTCCAAGTGGCTGCGCGACGCCGGCACCCTCCACCGGGTCGCGCGGGTGCGCGCCGAGGTGTTCGGTTCGCTGGCGATGACCGGGCGCGGCCACGGCACCGACAAGGCGGTGTTGATGGGCCTGGAGGGCCACTGGCCCAACGAGATCGACCCCAACGTCATCCCGCCGGCGCTGGAGCGCATCCGCGGCAGCCAGCGCATCCGCCTCGGCGGCGAACACGAGATCGCCTTCGACGAGAAGGGCGACCTGGTGATGAACAAGCGCCAGAAGCTGCCGCACCACACCAACGGCATGCGCTTCACCGCGTACGACGCCGCCGGCGTGGTGCTCGCCACCCAGGACTACTACTCGGTCGGCGGCGGCTTCGTGGTCAACCAGGACGAGGCCGCGGTGGACCGCATCGTCGCCGACACCACGGCGTTGCCTCATCCGTTCCGCAGCGGCGACGAACTGCTCGCGCGCTGCGCGGCCACCGGCAAGACCATCGCGCAGCTCATGTTCGAGAACGAGCAGGCCTGGCGCAGCCCCGACGAGATCCACGCCGGCCTGCGCGAGATCTGGGAAGCGATGCGCGGCTGCGTGCAGCGCGGCATCCGCGCCGAGGGCACGTTGCCGGGCGGCCTGCACGTGCAGCGGCGCGCGCCGCGACTGTTCGCCGAGCTCTCGGCGCGCCCCGACGACGCCGACCCGCTGACCACATTGGACTGGGTCAACCTGTTCGCGCTGGCGGTCAACGAGGAGAACGCCGCGGGCGGGCGCGTGGTGACCGCGCCGACCAACGGCGCCGCCGGGATCATCCCGGCGGTCCTCCACTACTACGAAAAGTTCTGCCCACCCTGTAAGAGCGGCGCTGGCGCCGCGACCCACGAACAGGGCATCTTCGACTTCCTGCTCACCGCCGCCGCGATCGGCATCCTCTACAAGGAGAACGCCTCGATCAGCGGCGCCGAGGTCGGCTGCCAGGGCGAGGTCGGCGTCGCCTGCTCGATGGCCGCCGGCGGCCTCGCCGCGGCGCTCGGCGCGAGCATGTCGCAGGTCGAGAACGCCGCCGAGATCGGCATGGAGCACAACCTGGGCCTGACCTGCGACCCGATCGGCGGGCTGGTGCAGATCCCGTGCATCGAGCGCAACGCGATGGGCTCGGTGAAGGCGATCAACGCCGCGCGCATGGCGCTCCGCGGCGACGGCAAGCACAAGGTCAGCCTGGACAAGGTCATCAAGACCATGCGCGAGACCGGCCGCGACATGCGTGACAAGTACAAGGAAACCTCGCGCGGCGGCCTCGCCGTCAACGTCATCGAGTGCTGACGGCGATTGCGTCGTCCAGGAGCGCGGCGGCGGTGATTGCGGCGCCGGCGCCGGGGCCCTGGATCACCAGTGGCTGGGCGGCGTAGCGGTCCGACCAGAGGGCGACGCGGTTGTCGGTGCCGCGGCCGGTGGCGAGCGGATCGTCGGGCGGCAACACTTCGAGGCGCGCGCTGGCGACGCCGTCCTGCAGCCGCGCCACGAACGCGAGCCGGCCCCCGCTGGCGCGGGCCGCTGCGAGGCGGTCGCGCAACGCGTCGTCGGACGCGCCCGCCAGCGACTCGACCCGGACCGCATCCGACTCGAGCTCGAAGCCGGCCGCGCGCGCGAGGATCAGCAGCTTGCGGCGTACGTCCTCGCCGGAGAGATCGTCGCGCGGATCCGGTTCGGTGTAGCCGGCGGCCTGCGCCTGGCGCACGCACGCCGCGAACGGACGCGTGCCGTCGTAGGCGTCGAACAGCCAGGCCAGCGAACCGGACAGCACGCCGGCGATGCCATGGATGCGGTCGCCACCCGCGCGCAAGGCGCGGATCGTGCGCAGCAGCGGCAGCCCTGCGCCGACGGTGGCGCTGTCGCCGTAGCGCGCGCCACCGGCCGCCGCGGCGTCGCGGATCGCGCGCCAGCGCCGCAGCGGGCCACCCTGCCCCAGCTTGCAGGCGGTGACGACGTGGACGCCGCGCGCGAGCCACTCCGCGTGCCGCTCGGCCACAGCCTCGCTGGCGGTCGCGTCGATCACGATGCCGGCGGCGTCGAAGTCGCCTGACGCCTGGCGGGTGTTGGCGACGTGGACGAGTTCGAACCGGTCGCCGAGCCGCTGCAGCCGCTCGAGCACCGCGCTTCCGACATTGCCGGTGCCGAGCAGCGCGAGCCTTGCCGGTGTAGGAGCGGCGCTCGCGCCGCGACCGAAAAGCTCGCCGCCATGGCGGCTCCCACAGGACGGTCGCGGCGCCAGCGCCGCTCCTACAGCCGGGCGGGTCATCGGGCGGCCTCCGCGGCAGTCGTTGCCACGGCCGCCGCACGCTCGAGCGCGGCGGCGATGTCGGCGACCAGGTCGCCCGCGTGCTCGATGCCGACGGACAGGCGCAGCAGGCCGTCGCCGATGCCCGCCGCGGCGCGCGCTTCCGGCGCCATCGCCGCATGGGTCATGGTCGCCGGATGCGCGACCAGGCTTTCGATGCCGCCAAGCGATTCGGCCAGCGTGAAGCACTGGAGCCCGTCGAGGAACGCGCGCACCGCGGCCTCCCCGCCCCGCAGTTCCAGCGACAGCATCGCGCCGAAGCCGGCCTGCTGCCGCGCCGCCACCGCGTGCCCGGGATGCGACGCGAGTCCGGGCCAGTGCAGCGCGCGCACCGCCGTGTGGCCGTCGAGCACCGCCACCAGCGCCTCGATGTTCTCCGCGTGCACGCGCAGGCGCGCATCCAGCGTGCGCAGCCCGCGCAGCGCAAGGAAGCTGTCGAACGGCGCGCCGGTCACGCCGAGCGCGTTGGCCCACCAGGCGAGGGTGTCGTGCAGTGCAGCGTCGCGTGCCACCAGCGCCCCGCCGACCACGTCGCTGTGGCCGTTGACGTACTTGGTGGTCGAATGCAGCACCACGTCGGCACCGAAGGCGATCGGACGCTGCCAGGCCGGCGACAGGAACGTGTTGTCCACCAGCGCCAGCGCGCCGGCCCGGTGCGCGGCCTCGACCACGAAGCGCAGGTCGGTGATCCGCAGCAGCGGGTTGGAGGGCGTCTCGATCCACACCAGCGCGGTCGGCTCGCGCAAGGCGTCCGCCAGCGCGCGCGGATCGGTCAGGTCGGCGGTCGCCACCGTGAACTGGCCCTTGCGCGACAGGGCATCGAACAGCCGCCAGCACCCGCCGTAGCAATCGTGCGGGACCACGATGCGCGCGCCGCGCGGCAGCAGCGCGTGCAACGCCAGGGTCGCGGCGGACATGCCGCTGCCGGTGACCACCGCGCCGGCACCGCCCTCCAGCTCCGCCAGCGCGCCTGCGAACAGGTCGCGGGTCGGGTTGCCGCTGCGGGTGTAGTCGTAGGTCCGCTTGGCAGCGAAGCCGGCGAAGCTGAAGTTGCTGGAGAGCACCAGCGGCGGCGTGACCGCGCCGAAGGCCTCGTCGCGGTCGATGCCCGCGCGCACCGCCAGCGTCTGCGCCCGCAGCCCGCTCACTGGCGCGGCTCCTGGCGCAGGGCCTCGCGCAACACGCCGGCGATCGCCACGTGCTCCTTGAGGAAGGCATCGTGGCCGTAGCGCGAGCGCAGCACGTGCAGGCGCGGGCGCGGCAGCCGCTCGACCAGCGCGTAGGCATCCTGCACCGGGACCAGGCGGTCCTCGGCGACGGCGACCACGGTGACCGGCACCGGCACGTCGCGCGGATCGAGCGCCTGCAGGTCGATGGATTCCGACAGCCGCAGGAATGCCGTGGGCGGCGTGGCGGCGACGTACTTCGCGGCGCAATGGTCGAGGTAGTCCTCGGCCTCCGCGCGTACTACGCCGCCCACCACCCGCGCCGGGCCGAAGCGCCCGTCGAACTCCTCCGGCGTGCGGTAACTCAGGATCGCGAGCTGCCGCGCCAGCGACAGCCCGTCGCGCTCGTCGCACTGCAGCGCACCGAGCGCCACCGCGCGCCGCTGCAGCGCGCGCCAGGCGCTGGCGTAGGGATGCGCGCGATGGCTGCCGCTGATCGCGACCAGGCGCGCGAGCCGCGCCGGGTGCCGCGCCGCGAACTGCAGCCCGACCATCGCCCCGTAGGAGCAGCCGACGAAGCCGGCCAGGCGCGCGATGCCGAGCGCGTCGAGCAACGCCGCGATCGCATCGGCCTGGTCGGCCGGATCGATCGGTGCGTCGAGCCTGCCGTCGGCGCCGAGCCAGTCGATCGCCACGAGGCAGTGCCGCGCCGGGTCCAGCGCACGCCCCTCTCCCACCTGCGCCTCCCACCAGCCCGGCGAAGGGAACGCGTCGCTCGCGGCCACGTGGCGGCCCGCGGAGATGCCGCCGGCGACCAGTACCGCGGGCAGGGCCGCGTCGCCGAGGAGTTCGTAGCGCAGTTCGACCGCGCGCAGGCCGGCGTGGCGCATGGCCAGCTCGAACGCCAGCGTGCCGCGGCGCGCAGGTGCGGGCGTCGGCGCGACGATGGCCGGCGGGCAGGCGGGATCGGGGGCGAAGGCTTGCAGGGCGGGGGCGAGGCTCATGGCGCGTTCCTTGGAGGGAAAGGGCCATCGAGTCGCGCGGGGCGGGCCGGACGATGCGGGCACGCCCACCCCGGGGAGAGGGAGGGACGGAACGCACCCATCTTCCGGTGGACCGACAGGTCCCCGCAGGAATTGGCACCGCGAAAGGGCTTTGCGCCCGATCAGGTTGCCCCGGCTTCGTCGGGCCTGTCCCTCAGCCGGTCTCGATGGATGGGCGCAGCTTGCCACCGCCTTCCGGGACTGTCAATCGCTTCATCGGCATGAAGCGATGACTAATTTAAAACGGCAATAATGTCGTCTACGTCGACTCCCGCCTGCTTCAAAACTCCGGAGAGCGTCCCCGTCTTGAGCTCCCGATGGAGGGGAACTACGCAAAAATCGCTGGCTCGACGAAGCATCACGTGGCTGCCCTTCTGGCGAACAACGACGAATCCCAGCCTCTCCAAGGCGCGAACCGCGTCCGCGCCCGACACACGGGGGATCCTAGGCGGCACGCGCCGCGACGTTGAAAGTCGTCAGCACCGCGTGCCCAACGGCCGCTGCCGGAACCCCCTCGAGATAGAGTTCCGTCGCCTCCCGCAGGTTCGCCAGCGCCTCCTCGATGGAGTCGCCCTGGGTGGTGGTCCCGGTCTCGGCATTGAGGGCGACGAATCCACCTTCCTGCGCCGGCATGAGGACTGCGCTCAGTCGCATGATGATCTTCTCCTTCCCTCGGGGCACTTGCTCCGAAGGCAGTGCCTCGTAGCGTTCTTTCAGCTCGGCCAGCCGCAAGATGCCCGTGCGGTCGGCATCCGCAGCGCCCATCTGGACCTCCGCAATATGGCGGTCTTCCAGACCCTGCAAGTGTTCCATGATCGCCGCACGCACGTAGTAGCTCTTGCTGCGACCGGTGCGCCTGGCCAGCGTTTCGAGTCGTTGTTCGATTTCGGCGGGCAATCGAATGGCGAGCATGATGTCCTCCGGAGAATGCAATACATGTATAGCACCCCGGGAAATGGTACGCAAGGTGCATCCCTCGCGGCACGCCATCCGTTAAGGTTGCGTCATGACCGAAGTACGGACGGCTGCCAGCGCACACACGGCGAGCGCACTGGTCGTTGACGACGAACGCGACATCCGCGAACTGCTGGTGCTCACCCTGGGCCGGATGGGCCTGCGCACCGACACCGCCGCCACCCTCGCCGCGGCCCGCGCGCAACTGGCGCAGCACCGCTACGACGTCTGCCTGACCGACATGCGCCTGCCCGATGGGTCCGGCATCGACCTGATCGGCGAGATCTCGGCGCACTACCCCGACACCCCGGTCGCGATGATCACCGCCTACGGCAACGTCGAGGCGGCGGTGGAGGCGCTGAAGGCGGGCGCCTTCGACTTCGTCAGCAAGCCGGTGGACATCCAGGTGCTGCGGCGGCTGGTCAACCAGGCACTCGGCCTCGGCCGGCGCCGGCGCGAGGCGCCCCCCGGGCTCGCGCGGCTGCAGGGCGACTCGCAGGCGATGCACGCGCTGCGCGCCACCGTGGCCAAGGTCGCGCGCAGCCAGGCGCCGGTGGCGATCACCGGCGAGTCCGGCACCGGCAAGGAGCTGGTCGCCCGCACCATCCACGGCGAGGGCGGCCGCGCCAAGGGGCCGTTCGTTCCGGTCAACTGCGGCGCCATTCCCGCCGAGCTGATGGAAAGCGAGTTCTTCGGCCACCGGAAGGGAAGCTTCACCGGCGCCCACGCCGACAAGGAAGGCCTGTTCCAGGCCGCCGACGGCGGCACCCTGTTCCTGGACGAGATCGCGGAGCTGCCGCTGCCGATGCAGGTGAAGCTGCTGCGCGCCATCCAGGAGAAGTCGGTGCGCCCGGTCGGCGGGCAGACCGAAGTGCCGGTGGACGTGCGCCTGCTCAGCGCCACCCACAAGGACCTCGCGGCGCTGGTCGCGGCCGGCACCTTCCGGCACGACCTCTACTACCGCATCAACGTCATCGAGCTGCGCGTGCCGCCGCTGCGCGAGCACCTCGAGGACCTGCCGCAGCTGGCCACCGACATCATCGCCCGCCTCGCCCACGAGCAGGACCGCAGCGCGCCCACCCTCGCCAACGACGCGATCGCCGCGCTCATGGACTATCCCTTCCCGGGCAACATCCGCGAGCTGGAGAACATCCTCGAGCGCGCCATGGCGATGGCCGACGGCCCGCGGATCACCGCCGCCGATCTCGCGCTGCCTGTAGGAGCGGCGCTGGCGCCGCGACCCACCCAGCCCCCCGCGGGAACAGCCGAAGCCGCGCCCCCGACCCCCGACAAACCCGCGCCCTTGCCGACCTACATCGAGGACATCGAACGCCAGGCAATCGAGCAGGCGCTCAAGGACAACCGGTACAACAAGACGAAGACGGCCGAGGTCCTGGGCATCACCTACCGCGCGTTGCGATACAAGCTGAAGAAGCTGGGGCTGGACTGAGCCGCGTCACCCATTGACGTGCAGCGTCACTTTTTGACACGCCTTCCGTCGGGCCATCCGTGACCATCCCCCCAAATCGGCAAAAAGGTTGCGGGCCCCCTCCCTTGGCACGCTAAATGCGTGCATAGTCCGTGCACGTGCAGAACATTGCACGGCTACCGAGGACCGGGAAACCGGCCATGTCGGCACGTGAAGTTCAACCCTAGGGGAATAGACATGAACATGAAGAAGGTGCAGCAAGGCTTCACCCTGATCGAGCTGATGATCGTGATCGCGATCCTCGGCATCCTGATGGCCATCGCGATCCCGGCGTACCAGGACTACTCGGTCCGCGCGAAGGTGTCCGAGGGCATCAACCTGGCCGCCGCTGCCAAGCTCGCGGTGACCGAGACCTACTCGTCCACCAGCTCCATGCCGGGCAGCAACGCCTCGGCCGGTGCCCCGGACGCGAACACCATCCAGGGTGAGTACGTCGATTCCGTGACCGTCGGCTCCGGCGGCATCATCGACATCGACTACAACGGCACCACGCTGCCGGAGATGACCAGCACCCTGCAGCTGTCGCCGGTCACCTACGCCGGTTCGGTGGACTGGGTCTGCAAGGCCAACGGCAACCCGACCCGCTACCTGCCGTCCGAGTGCCGCAACTAAGCACGCGCGAGACAGTAGCTGACGAAGGGCCGCCTCGTGCGGCCCTTCTTCTGTCCATGACCAAGACGTGACGGATCGCATCCGGCAAACGCGCTACATCCGCGCCGCGGCCTGTGCGGCCGCGGCGCTGCTGGCATGGTCCTATTGGCCCGGCCTCGCCGGACCGTTCCTGTTCGACGACTTCGCCAACCTCGACAAGCTCGGCGCCTTCGGCCCGATGGACGACTGGCGGAGCTTCCTGTTCTACCTGACCTCGGGCAGCGCGGATCCCACCGGCCGTCCGGTGGCGATGCTGAGCTTCCTGCTCGACGCGCAGCAATGGCCGGCCGACCCGTGGCCGTTCAAGCGCACCAACCTCGTCCTGCACCTGCTGAACTTCGCGCTGCTCGGGGTGCTGCTCACCCGCTTGCAGCAGGCGCTGGCACGCCGGATGCCGGGGCTGCGAACCTCGCCCTGGACACCGTGGACCGCTGCCGCGCTGTGGGCCGCGCACCCGTTCTTCGTGTCCACGACGCTGTACGTCGTGCAGCGCGAAGCGATGCTGCCGATGACGTTCGCGATGCTCGCAATGCTGGCCTGGGACCGCGCCGTCGGGCGCTTCGAAGCCGACCGGCCGCGGTCCGGATGGGCCTGGGCTTTGCTCGGGGTCGGCGGCTTCACCGTGCTGGCCGGGTTGTCCAAGGCAAACGGTTTCCTCGTCCCGTTGCTGGCCGGCCTCGCGCACCTGTGGATCTACCGCCCGGCCACGGCTTCGCAGGCACGGCGTGCGACGGACCGGGCCGCCGCGCTCTGCCTAGGCCTCCCGAGCCTGCTGCTGCTGGGCTACCTCGTGCATCACGGCGCCAGCCTGTGGTCCGTCCAGCTCGCCGGTCGCGACTGGACCATCGGCGAGCGGCTGCTGACGCAACCCCGCGTGCTGTGGGACTACGTGGCGCACCTGGTCCTGCCCAGGGCCGGCGGGGGCGGCCTGTTCGTCGAGGGCTTCCAGGCCTCGCGCGGCTGGACCGAGCCGTTCTCCACGCTGCCCGCCGCCTTCGCCCTGCTCGCCAGCGTCGTCGCCGCGCTGGCCTTCCGCCGGCGCTTCCCGATCGCGAGCTTCGCCTGGCTGTTCTTCCTCGCGGCGCACCTGATGGAAAGCAGCGTCGTCGCGCTCGAGCTCTACTTCGAGCACCGCAACTACCTGCCGGCGGCATTCCTCGGCTGGCCGCTCGCCCACCTGCTGTTGAAGCCCGGCGCCTACCTGCGCTACCGCGCGGGAGCCGTGGCGCTGCTGCTGGTCGCTCTGCTCGTGCTGACCCACCAGCGCGCGTCCGTGTGGGGCAACCCGGCGCTGCTCACCGCGTTGACCGCCTCGCACCAGGACGACTCGGCCAGGGCGCAGGTCGCGGCGGCGTGGCAACGCCTACAGCGGGGAGACGCCGCCGGTGCCCTGGACACGGTCCACCAGTTGCAGGCACGACATCCGCAATCGGTGGACGTCGCCTTCAACGCCGTCAGCATGGAGTGCCTCGCCAACGGCGCACTGGCTCCGGAGACCCGGCGGCAGGCGATCGAGGCCACGCGCCTGACCGGGCGGTGGACGTTCGCCATGAACATGTGGCTGCAGGATGCGGCACGCGAGCCGGCGATCCGGCAATGCAACGGACTGGGGCTGGAAGGACTCGAGTTGCTGGCCGACGCCGCGGCTTCCAATCCGCTGAACCAGCCGCCACGCCGACTGCGCGAAATAATGCATGCGAAGGGCAGGATCGCGCTGGCCGAAGGACGGCCGGAGGTCGCGCTCGAATGGTTCAACGCCGCGCTGGAGTTGCATCCGGACCCGAACTACGCGCTGGTACAGGCGGCGGCACTCGGCGACGTCGGCGCCCAGGCGTTGGGCGTCGAGCATCTCGACGCCTATGCGCGGATCCCCGCGCCCGCGGCCAGCAGGATCCGCGACATGCCCGGGCTGCACCGGTGGCTGCTCCGGCACTGCGGCTACTATGACGCCGAGATCGCGCATCTCCGGCGCCGGCTCGTCGCCGACGCCGCGCGGCCACGGGGGAACGAAGACTGATGCCGGGTACGCCCATGCCGATCCGTCCTGCGCCGGCACCGGCCCTGTCGAAGGCCGCCTCCGGCTGGCTGGGGATCGCCGCGTTGCTGCTGGTCGTGGCGCTGGTCTACTGGCCCGGCCTGCGCGGCGGCTTCGTGTTCGACGACTACCCCAACATCATCGAGAACACGGCCCTGCACGTCGGCTGGGAGTCGGGCTGGCGCGACTGGCTGGCGGCCGCCTTCTCCTCTCCCGCCAGCGCGATGCAACGGCCCCTGGCCTCGTTGACCTTCGCCATCAACCACGCCGCCACCGGGCTCGACCCGTACTGGATGAAGGCGACGAACCTGGGTATCCACCTGCTCAACGCCCTGCTGGTGTTTGTGCTGTGCCGTTTGCTGCTGCGCGCAATCCGCCCGGGGATGGGCACCGATGCCCGCGACGCGCGCATCGCGCTGTGGATCGCCGCGGCCTGGGCGCTCAACCCGATCAACCTGATGGCCGTGCTGTTCGTAGTACAGCGCATGGAATCGCTGTGCCACACCTTCGTGTTCGCCGGCCTGGCGATGTACTTGGCCGGGCGCCTGCGGCTGCAGGCCGGGCACGGCGGTTGGGCGCTGGTCCTGGGCGGCCTGCTCGGCGGCACCGCGCTGGGCGTACTGGCGAAGGAGTCCGCGGCGCTCCTGCCCGTGTATGCCCTCGCGATCGAGTGGGCCCTGCTGTGGTTCGGCACCGACCGTGGGCGCCCGGACCGCCGGTTGCTGGCACTGTTCGCCTGCATCGTCGTGCTGCCCGCCGTGGTTGGGCTGTGGTGGATGGTCCCGCAGGTCCTGGGCAACGGCGTCTATGCAACCCGTGACTTCGATCTCGGCGAGCGCCTGCTCACCGAGGGGCGCGTGCTGGTGGACTACCTCCGCTGGACGCTGCTGCCGAACCTGGGCCAGCTCAGCCTCTACCACGACGACTACGTGGTCTCGCGCGGCCTGCTGCAGCCGCCGTCCACGCTGGTGGCGCTGCTGATGCTCGCCGGGCTGGCGGCGGCAGCGGCGTGGCTGCGCACGCGACGCCCGCTCATGGCGCTCGGCCTGGCCTGGTTCCTTTGCGCCCA
The DNA here is from genome assembly GCF_006476065.1 of Cognatiluteimonas lumbrici. Classification (GTDB taxonomy): domain Bacteria; phylum Pseudomonadota; class Gammaproteobacteria; order Xanthomonadales; family Xanthomonadaceae; genus Cognatiluteimonas; species Cognatiluteimonas lumbrici. The sequence continues at coordinate 2,071,395 of NZ_ML636798.1, read as the reverse complement.
CCTGCTCACCGCGACCATCTGGCCGCTGGAGCTGGTGTACGAGCATCGCAACTACTTCGCGTCGCTCGGGTTGTGCCTGGTGCTGGCCGACGTGCTGCTGCGCCTCGCCGGCGACTCGGACCGGTTCCGCAGGATCGGGGTGCTGCTGGCGATGGTCCTGCTGCTCCTGTATGCCGGCACCACCGCACTGCGCGCACTGGAATGGAGCAACCCGCTCCGCTTCGCGATGAGCGAAGCCGCCAAGCACCCGCAGTCCCCCCGGGCCACCTACGACCTCGCCCGCGACTACATCCTCCTGAGCGGGTTCGACCCGGCGTCCCCATACGTGGACGAGGCGTTCGCCGCGCTGGAACGGGCGCGGCAGGTCCCGCGGGCGACGCCTCTACCCGAGAGCGCGGCGATCCTGCTGGCGGCCCGCACCGGCCGCGGCATCGACCCGGACTGGTGGCGGGGCCTGGAACGCAAGCTGGCCGCCGGCCCCATCGGCGCCGAGGGCCACAACGCATTGGGAACGCTGGCCAAGTGCGTTCCCGTCAACCAGTGCGAGCTGCCGCTCGCGCCGGTGGTCGCGGTGTTCGAAAACGCGCTGGCGCGGCAGCGCCATCCCGAGACGCTGAGCATCTACGGAAACTACGCACTCAACGGGCTGCGCGACCCGAACCTGGCCCTTCGACTGTGGCAGGAGGCGGCCGAGCGCGCTCCGCACGTCGTCCAATACCAGGAGACCCTCGCGCGGATGCTGATCGCCTCGGGGCGCCCCGACCTCGCGGCCGCGCCGATCGCAAGGCTGCGCAACCTCGGCCAGCTGGGCCAGAATGAGGCGTTGGCGCGGGAACTGGAACGACTCGCGCAGGAGCGGAGCCCTGTGGCTCCGGAGGGGCAGCAACCCGGCCCGGGTCCGTGAGCCTGACGAGGTGGGAATGGATTTTTCGACGGTTGGGCAGTTGATCGTGGAGGCCGAGGCCGATGGGCGCATTGGCCAGCTTCGCGGCGTCAGCGGCCTGTCGGGTGGAGCGCTCGTCGGCATGCTGCAGCGCCTGGCATTGCACCAGCGCGAGCGCGGCTGCTATCTCGAAATCGGCGTGTTCCAGGGCAATACGTTGCTGTCGGTGGCACATGCATCTCCCGGAATCCGCGCCTTCGGCATCGACAATTTCTCCCAGTTCGACCCCGAGGGCACCAACAAGTCCATCATCGAAACCCGCATCGCGGACAACGCGATCCAGAATGCCACCCTGCTCGACCTCGACTACGAAGACGCCCTCGAGCGCTACACCGAGTTGATGCCGGGCACCAAGGCCGGCCTCTACTTCGTGGACGGGCCGCATGACTACCGCAGCCAGCTGATGTGCCTGCTGCTGGCGAGGCCGCATCTCGCTCGGAACGCAATCATCGTGGTGGACGACTGCAACTACCGCCACGTGCGCCTCGCCAACCGCGACTTCCTCGTGGCCCACCCGGAGTTCAAACTCCTCTTCCAGGCATACACACCCACCCATCCGGGCAACGCGACCGCGGAACAGCTCGAAAGCGCGCGCGCTGGCTGGTGGAACGGCGTGAACGTCATCGTCCACGACCCGGACGACGTGCTTCTTCCGATGCATCCGCCCACGCTGCGTGACCGCGCGCTCTACGAAAACGAGCACCTCGTGCATGCGGCGAAGCGCGGGTTCCTTGCACCCGAAGCCGTGGCCTTCTTCTCCGAGCTGCTCGATTTCCACCCGGTCCGGGCCGCGCGCAATTTCGTTCGCACACTGCGAAAGTCCAGGAGCACTTCCGCAAGCCACGTCGGCGCTTTTGCGTCGATGAACACCTTCAGCGACGACCTCGACGCACCCCGCTTCAATGCAGGGCTGGCTCCCTAGTTCCGCGGCTCCGATGCGGCCGCTCGAGTCACCCAGCCTGATGGCATGGGCCGCCCTCGCCGTGCGCCTGGTCGGCTTCGCGGTGGTACTTCCCGCGGCGCTGGCGCAGCTCTCGAGCGCCGAAGTTTCGGTCTGGCTTCTGTTCTCGACGATCACCAGCCTGCAACTGCTGGTCGACTTCGGCTTCGGCGCCACCTTCTCCCGGGAGATCGCCTACGGGTTTGCGGGCGGGTCGACGCTGGCGCCGACGGCACAGTCGCGGGTTCCCAAGGAGGAGGCGCGTCCGGACTGGGCAAGCATCTCGCGCACCATGGCCGCGATGCGCTGGCTGTACCGGAGGCTCGGCCTGGCGACGCTGCTGTTGCTGGCGACACTGGGCACGCTGGCGGTGGCCAGGCCCATCGGTCGCATCGAGGTGCCCGTCGATGGTTGGCTGGGATGGATCGTGATCGTTGGGTCCACGGCATCCGCGATCATCGGCAACGCCAACTCCAGCTTCCTGCTGGGCGCCAACCGCATCGCCCAGATGAAGCGCTGGGAGGCATGCAACGGCCTGGCATTCATTCCATTGCAGGTGGTGGTGCTCCTGGCCGGAGGCGGGCTGCTCGGGCTGGTGCTGGCCGCCCAGGCAGGCGTCCTCTCGCAAGTACTCATCAACTGGGTCCTCGCGCGGCGCATGACCGCCGGCCACACGGGCGAGAAGCTGTCCAGGGACGAGACGCGGGCAGTGGTGCGTGGACTCTGGCCGGCCGCGTGGCGAACCGCGGTCGGGACGATCAGTTCGTTCGGCGTGCAGCAGGGCATGGCGATCGCGATGGCCAACGTACTCGCTGCAGGAGAAGCGGCGAGCGTGCAGGTCGCACTGCGGCTGGTGCAGATCATCAGCCAGTTCTCACAGGTTCCGTTCTACACGAAGATCCCCGTGTTCAACCGGCTGCGCGCGATGGGCGCGGATGCCGACCTCATGGCGCTCGTGAACAGGGCGATCCGGCTCAGCCTTGGATTGTTCGTGGCTGCCGCCATCGCGACCGACCTGGCCATCCGGCCGATCCTGGACCTGGTCGGGAGCCAGACGACCTTCCCCAGCCCGCTGTTCTGGCTGTTGCTCGCGCTTGCAGGGCTGTTCGAGCGGATTGGCGCGATGCACGTGCAGTTGCTGATGACCAGCAACCGCATGATCGCGCACATCGCCAACGTGGTGACGGCCGTCGCCTGGATCGGTGCCACGGTCGCCCTGTGGCCTTCGCTGGCGGCGACTGCGCTGCCCCTCGGCATGCTGATCGCCTACGCCGGCTTCTACGCGCCCTGGTCCTCGTACAAGTCTCGCGCCAGCATGGGCCCGGAGGGCGGGTTGGCCTTCGAATTGCGCACCTCGGCGCTCCCGGTCGCGGTGCTGGCGGCGTATTTCGCCATCGCTATGCTCTAGATTGACCGAAGACCCGCTTCCACGGCCGCCATGACCTCCCATCCGATCCTCGCGCAAAGGGCAACGCTCAATCCGTACCTGCTCGCGTTGCGCCTGGCGCTGAACCGCCTCAGGTGGGACCTGAATCCAGAGGCCCTGCGGTCCCGACGGCGCCTGCATGCATCGCGGGACCGACATGCAGGAAGCCGCGCGGTCATCCTCTGCAATGGGCCGAGCCTACTGTCCACCGACTTCGACCGGCTCGCCGCGTCGGATGCGTTCGTCTTCGGGCTCAACAAGATCAACCTGCTGTTTCCCCGGACGGACTTGCGGCCCGGCGCGATCGTCGCCGTCAATCCGTTCGTCATTGAACAGAACCTCGACTTCTTCCGGACAACCGGGATCGACCTGTACCTGGACAGCGGCTCGTATCCGCTCGTCGGCAGGCGCGACAACCTGACCTATCTGCATTCGGCGCCTGCGCCCCACTTTGCGCGGGACTGCAGCGTCAGTGTCTACCAAGGCTACACGGTGACCTTCGTCGCGCTGCAACTGGCATTCCACATGGGCTTCACCGATGTCGCGCTGGTGGGCTGCGACCACGACTTCAGCAGCAAGGGCCCAGCCAACATGGAGGTGGTGGCCGCCGAGCGCGACGCCGACCACTTCGATCCGGACTACTTCCCGCAAGGCGCCACGTGGCAGCTTCCCGACCTCGCCCAGAGCGAGGCCAGCTACGCACTGGCGCGTGAAGCCTACGAGGCGGCGGGACGCCGCGTCCTCAACTGCACGGTGGGGGGCAAGCTGGAGATCTTCGCGCGCATGTCGCTCGAAACCTTCCTGGCGGACTAGCTGCGCGCGCGCAACAGCCGCAATGGGTGCAGCAAGGCGTTGATGCCAAGCACCGCCAGCTGGTACGGCGCACGGCGCCAGAAGATCCCCAGCTTCCAGTTGATGTAGACCGACTCGCAGACCATGCGCAGCCGGCCCGCGGGCTGGGCGCTGATTCCCCCGGCCTCGAAACGCGCCACCATCAGTTCGAGCCTGGCCCCGCGGCCGGCCAGCAGCTCCCGCAGCAGCAGTTCGTTGTCGGCGGAGATGCGACAACGCTGGTCGAACCGGAAGCCATCGAACACCTTCGCATGGTGGAACACGCCCTGGTGGCAGGGAAGCACCGGGCGGCCCCCACGCCACGGGCCGTCGAGCCCCTGGAAGCCGTCGTTGCGCACGTGCGTGTCCTCGCCAGTGGCAGGATCGAAGACGGTGACGTCGCCGTACGCGGTCGTCGTCCCCGGCGACAGCGAGTCCAGCGCGGCGGAAACCCGCTCGAGGACGTCGTCCGCGTACAGCGTATCGCCGGCGCCCAGGAACAGGACCCACTCGCCGCGCACCAGCGGCAACACCTTGTTCCAGGCGTCGTAGATGCCGGAGTCCGGCTCCGAGACGAGCCGCGCGACCAGGTCGCCGAAGCCACGCGCGACCTCGGCGGTCCCGTCGGTCGACGCGCCGTCCACCACCACCCACTCGAAATCCCGGCACGTCTGGCCAGCGAGCGACCGCGCGGTACGCGGGAGCGATGCGGCAGCGTTGAAGGTGGACGTGACGATGGTGAACCGGGGTGCACGCCCGGCACGAATCGGGACGTCCGTCGCGATTGCATCCGTAATGGCACATCCCCCTTGGCCTGCCGTGGCAAAGGCTATCATCCTGCTTTGCGGGAATCCGAAGCAGGCAGGATGGGCAACGCGGGAATGCAACCCCGGGTCAGCGTAGTCGTCGCGGTCCACAACTGCGCCCGTTATCTCCGGGAGGCGGTCGCGTCCGCGCTGGCCCAGTCGCTGCCGCCGCACGAAATCATCCTCGTCGACGACGCTTCCGGCGATTCCACCCGCGAAGTGGCCGACGACCTCGCCCGCGGGGACGCACGCGTCCGCGTCGTGCCGCTGGAGCGCAACGTCGGGCCATCGGCGGCCCGCAACATCGCCCTGGATGCCGCAAGCGGGGACTGGATCGCGATCCTGGACGGCGACGACATCTGCCTGCCCGGGCGGTTCGAGGCACAGGTCGCCTTCCTGCGGCGCACTGGCGTAGACCTGTGCGGCAGCTGGTTCACCGAGTTCGGGCAAGGGCCCGCCCGGACCGTGCGCTGGCCGCACGGCGAATCCGAGCTGCGCGCCACGATGCTGTTCCAGAGCGCCATCTGCCATCCGACGGTGATGGCGAGGCGCGAAGTATTCGACCGCCACCGCTACAGGGCCGAGCTGCGGCTGGCAGAGGACTACGACCTGTTCGCGCGCGCGCTGTCCGGCTTCAGGCTGGCCAACGTGGCCATCCCGCTCCTCCGATACCGGCGCCACCCCGCCCAGGCCACCCAGTCGAGGCGGCTCGCCATGGAGGCGGTGACCCGCGGAATCCGCCTGGGCCTGCTGTCCAGCCAGGGGATCGAGGCGGACGATCGCGAGCAATACCTGCACAACCTGGTGCGCGCGCCGGGCTCCATCCGCGAGTTCCGCGACCTCGCCGACATCGAGCAGTGGCTCTTGAAGCTCGCGGGGCACTTCGACGACGACGCGGCCCGGAAGGCCGTGGCGTCGCAGTGGGCACGCGCCTGCATACGCGCCGCGCCCCTGGGCCTGCGGATGTACGGGGCGTATCGCCGCTCCGCCCTTCGGCGCATGGCGCCGGCCGGACCGATGCAGGCGTTGGACATCGCGATCCTTGCAGCGCTCAGGCTGGACCATGCATCCCGCCCATTCCAGTTCCTGCGGCGACTGGGGTTGAGCGCTTGACCGCGCCAAGGCCACCCTTGCCGAGTCCCACGCTGATCGTCGGCGCCGGCTATGCCGGCAGCGTCGTCGCGCGCGAACTGGCGGACGCCGGGCGGCGCGTGCTCGTCATCGACAAGCGCCCGCACGTCGCGGGCAATGCCTACGACGAACCCGACGCCCACGGGGTGCTGGTGCACCGCTATGGCCCGCACATCTTCCACACGAACGGCGAGCGCATCTGGGAGTGGCTGTCGCGGTTCACCGGGTGGCGTCCGTACGAGCATCGCGTGCGCGGGGTCGTCGACGGCCGGGAGTACCCGTTCCCGATCAACCGCGACACCCTCAACCAGCTCTACGGACTCGACCTGGACGAGGCCGGCGCCGAGGCCTTCTTCGAACGGGTGCGCGAACCGCGCGACCCGGTCCGCACCAGCGAGGACGTGGTCCTCAACAGCGTCGGCCGCGACCTGTACGAGAAGTTCTTCCTCGGCTACACCCGCAAGCAGTGGGGCCTCGATCCCTCCGAGCTGAAGGCGGGCGTGGCCGCGCGCATCCCGGTGCGCACCAACACCGACGACCGCTACTTCACCGACCGCTTCCAGGCCATGCCGCTGGAGGGCTACTCGCGGATGTTCGCCAACATCCTCGACCATCCCAACATCAGCGTGGAGCTGGGGGTGTCCTTCGACGAGGTGCGCGGCCGCCACCCGTTCCCGCACATCGTCTACACCGGGCCCATCGACGAGTACTTCGGCCACTGCCACGGGCGCCTGCCGTACCGTTCGCTGCGCTTCGAGCACGAGCACCTGCCGGGCACGCCCAGGTTCCAGTCGGTCGGAACGGTCAACTACCCGAACGACCACGCCTACACCCGCATCACCGAGTTCAAGCACCTGACCGGGCAGCAGCACGCCGGCACCTCGATCGTGCGCGAGTATCCGCAGGCCGAAGGCGACCCCTACTACCCGGTGCCGCGGGTGGAGAACGAGCTGCTCTACAAGCGCTACGAGGCGCTCGCGGAAAAGGAGTCGCGCGTGACGTTCGTGGGCCGGCTGGCGCAGTACCGCTACTACAACATGGACCAGGTGGTGGGGGCGGCGCTTGCCGCCGCCCGGCGCCTGCTGGACTGAGCCGTGCGCATCGCCTACCTCTGCAAGCGCCGCTACATGGGCAAGGACGTGGTCCTGGACCGCTACGCGCGGCTGTACGAGATCCCCGGCCAGCTCGCCCGGCTTGGCCACGACGTCGAGGCCCACTGCCTGGACTACCGGCGCGGGCACGAACAGGGCGAGTGGTCCCACGACGCGCCGCCGGGCCGGCTGGAATGGCACTCCCACGGCATCGGGGCCGGCACGCTGGCATATCCGCTGCGCCTGCTGCGGCGGCTCCGCGCGTTCTCGCCCGACGTCCTGGTCGCCGCCTCCGACATCCCCCACGTCGCGCTCGGCGCGTGGCTGGCGCGTCGCCTGGGCGTGCCCTTCGTCGCGGACCTCTACGACAACTTCGAGGGCTTCGGCCAGGCACGCATCCCGGGCATGGTGACGGCATTGCGGCGCGCGGTCCGCCGCGCGGACCTGGTGCTCACCACCAGCGAGCCGCTACGCGAACTGGTCGTCCACGGCTATCGCGCGCGCGGCGAGGTGGTCGCGATGCCGAGCACGGTAGACAAGTCGGTGTTCCATCCGCGCGACCGCGGCGAGAGCCGGGATGCGCTGGGTCTGCCGCGCGATGCGTTGCTGGTGGGCACGGCCGGCGGCCTGTACCGCGACAAGGGCGTCGAGGCGCTGTATGCCGCCTGGGAGCAGCTCCGCGGGGAGGATCCACGGATGCACCTGGTCCTGGCGGGCCCGCATGAACCCGGTTTGCCGCCTCCCGCGGGCGACCGCGTGCACTACCTCGGCGCGCTGCCGCACGCGCGGGTGGCGCAACTGTTCTCCGCGCTGGACGTCGGCGCGATCTGCGTCCTCGACACGCCGTTCGGCCGCTACTGCTTCCCGCAGAAGGCCTACGAGATGCTGGCCTGCCGGTTGCCGGTGGTGGCCGCCGATGTCGGTGCGATGGGTGCGCTGTTCGCCGGTTCTCCGCAGTGCCTGTACGCGGCCGGGGACGCCGGGGCGCTGGCGGCCGGGTTGCGCGAGCAGGCCATGCGCCCGGTCCTGCCCGACCTGCCGATCGAGGACTGGCAACGGATCATCGGGCGGCTCGAGCCGCGGTTGCGGCGGCTCGTCGGGCAGTAGCAGGTCACCCCCGACGCACGGCCGTCGCGACCAGGCCGTCGCCCAGGTCCCTGTCGTAGAACCAGCGCTGCACGACCACGAACGGCAGCACGAGGTTGCCGCTGAACAGGGACAGCACCCGCTGGATCGCCTTCGGCTTTGCCTGCGCGCTGCGGATGCTGCGCTGCACGGGTGACAGGCTGTCGTAGCTGCGATCGGCCTTGACCAGGCGGTTGGACACCCGGCGCGTCAGCTCGGTGATCGGATAGCCATAGTTGACGATGCGGATGTCGGTGAAGCCTGCGCGCTCGAGCAGGTCGTGCAGTTGCCGCTTCTCGTAGCGCCGGACGTGCCCGACCAGGCTGTCCGAGCGACCGAACTTGCGCGCGTGCGCAGGCACCGAGACCAGCAGCTTGCCGCCGGGACGGAGGAAGCTGCTCCAGGCGCCGATGGCGTCCTGGTCCTCCTCGATGTGCTCGAGCACCTCGAACGCGAACAGGTAGTCGAACGACCCTGCCGCCAGTCCTTCCACGTCGTCGACCACGGTCGCGCGATCGCCGTACGGCGCAAGCCGCTCCCTGGCCATCCGGCGGCTGTCCTCGCCGATGTCGTAGCAGGTGGCGCGGAACCCGCGCTCCACGAACAGCTGCGTCATCTGCCCGGTGCCCGCTCCCATCTCGAGGAACGAGCCCGGCGCCCAGTCCCGGCTGAGGTCGTGGACGCAGGCCTCGCGCAGCACGAGCTTGGGCTGCTTAGCCATGGCGTCCCGCCCGGCGAGCGATGCTCGCCTGGATCAGTTCCGAGTACGCGGCGCCGATGCGTGACCAGTCGAGGCGTTCCACCGCGGTGCGCCGGATTGCCGCGGCACGCGCGGCGGCGGCCTCCGGATCCTCCAGCACCGCGACGATCCTGTCGGCGAGCGCTTGCAGGTCCGTCGGGTCCACGCAAACCTCGGCGTGGTGCTCGCCGAGCAGGTCCTGCAGGCCCGGCACCGAGCCGGCGATGGCCGGGCACCCGCAACCCACCGCCTCCATCAGCGCCACCGGCAAACCCTCCTGGTCGCCCGACGGATCGCGCACGAACGGGGCGACGAACGCGCTCGCCCGCGCGAAGCGCGCCGGGAGTTCGTGCTGCGGCATGGCGCCGAGGAAGCGCACGTGGCCGCCGAGGCCGAGGCGCTCCACCTGCGCGCGGAGCGCCGGTTCCTCGGGACCGAAACCGATGATGTCCAGCGTCGCCGCCGGGCGGCGGGCCAGCACCAGCGGCAGCGCGTCGAGGAGATGGCGCACGCCCTTCTTCGCGACCAGCCGGCCCACGAAGATGAGCCGGTCGCGCTCGCGCGTGGCGCCCGGATCGGCGACGAACCGTATTTCGAAGTCCACGCCCATCGGCACCACCGCGATGTGCGGCGGCCGGAGCCCGAGCCGCGCCGCCTCGTCGCGCATGGCGCTGCTGACCACGCTCATGCCGGTGGAGCCGGCGGCCACCAGCCGCTTCAGCGCCGCCAGCATGGCACCGCGCAGTCCGAACAGGTCCCCGCCATGCGACGTGACCACGTAGGGCGTGCCCTTGCGCCGGGCGATGGCCCACGCCACCAGTCCTTGCGGCAGCAGCCAATGCGCATGGACGGCCGAGAACCTGCCGGTCGCGAGCAGCCGCCGCGCCCGCAGGTACTGCGCCAGCACGAAACCGGGGACCAGCAACCACTTCCAGCGCGCGCGCCTCAGGTTCGCGTTGATGCCGCCATCGTTGACGAGCGTCTGCAGGCGCCGGGGCGCGTACCGGTAGCGGACGACGTGCACGCCTTCCAGCTCGCCGTCGGGATCCGCGCCGGGCGCATCCGGCACCAGCGCGGTGACATCGAAGTCCGCGCCGAGCCGCTTGCAGAGTTCATGGATGAAGCCGGGTTCCGGATCGTCCTTCCAGCGCGGGTAGGTGGACGCCAGCACCAGCAGGCCCGGCTTGCCCTCAACCGCCCGGCTTGTCATCGCGCCGACGCTCCGAACGGACCGCCTGGTAGGTCAGGCTGGTGATCTGTTCCGACACGAGCCCGATCAGGAACACGATCACCGCCGCGCTGAACAGCAGCATGCTCATGTTGGTGAACCGGTGCAGCGTCACGAAGGTGTAGGCGTAGTAGCTTGCCCCGACCAGGAAGAACGTGAATCCGACCGGCGCGAACAGCTTCAGCGGCGAATACAGCGTCGCGATCCGGAAGATGATCAGCAGGAACCGCAACCCGTCGCGGACCGGGCGGATGTGGCTCTTGCCGATCCGCGCCGCCACCGGCACCGGCAAGTAGGCGACCGGATACGCGCTCCTGAAGAACGCCATCGTGCTCGTGGTGGGGTAGCTGAACCCGTTGGGCAGCAGGTGCAGGAACTGCCGGAAGCGCTCCGCGCGCACGACCCGGAACCCCGACGTCAGGTCCGCGATGCGATGCCCGGTCATCCAGCTCGCCAGCCGGTTGTAGAAGGCGTTGGCCAGGCCACGCCCGGCACTGGCCTGCCCCGCCCCGTCGCGGGCCCCCACGACCATGTCGTAGCCCTCGTCCAGCTTGTCCAGGAGCCGCGAGATCAGCGCCGGGTCGTGCTGCCCGTCCGCGTCCATGAACACCAGGATCTCGCCGCCGGCCGCCCTGGCCCCGCGCTTGATGGCGGCGCCGTTGCCCATCGGGTACGGCGACGACAGGACCCTGGCCCCGTGTTCCGCGGCGACGGCCGCGGTCTCGTCCGTGGAGCCGTCGTCCACCACGATGACTTCCGCCTCCGGATAGCGGGCGCGGAGTCCCGGCAGGACCTGGCGAAGGCCGGGCGCCTCGTTCTTGGCGGGCAGGATGATGGACAGGTGCATTGGTTTCCCCCTCGGGGAGAGGGTAGCGGAAAAGCGCCCCTCATCCGCCCCTTCGGGGCACCTTCTCCCTGCGGGCGGGGAGAAGGGAATGCCTGGGTGTGACGGGGGTTGCACTTGGCGAGTACCGGGTTTGGGGTAAAGTCGCCAATGGGGAATCAAGAGGTCTTCGCGATGGCGAGCGCGCTGCACGCCAACCTGGTCGGCATCACCGGCATCGCCCGGCAACTCGTCATCGACGGGGCGCTGGACGAGGCGGCCGCGCGGGAGGCCATGGAGGCCGCGACCGTCGCAAAACGCCCGCTGGCCCAGTACCTGATCGACAACAAGCTGGTGGCGCCGATCCAGATGGCCGCCGCCAACTCGGTGGCCTTCGGCATCCCGGTGTTCGACATCAGCACCATGGACCCGGCGCAGTCGGCGATCAAGCTGGTGAGCGAGGAGCTGGTCCGCAAGCACTGCGTGCTGCCGATGTTCCAGCGGGGCGGCAAGCTGTTCGTCGGCATCGCCGACCCGACCAACAACCGCGCCCTCGACGAGGTCAAGTTCCAGACCAACCTCAAGGTCGAGCCGGTACTGGTGGACGAGGAGCGCATCCGCGCCACCATCGACAAGTGGCTCGAGTCGGCCGAGTCGCTCAACGCGGCGATGGGCGGCGACGACGAGGACGAGGACTTCGAGAACCTCGACGTCAGCGGCGGCGAGGAGGACGAGGCCGGCAGCGACACCGGCGTGGACGCCAAGGGCGACGACACGCCGGTCGTCAAGTTCATCAACAAGGTGCTGGTGGACGCCATCCGCAAGGGCGCCTCGGACATCCACTTCGAGCCCTACGAGACCGACTACCGCGTGCGCCTGCGCATCGACGGCATCCTCAAGCAGGTCGCCAAGGTCCCGGTGAAGATGAGCCCGCGCATCGCCGCGCGCCTGAAGGTGATGTCGCAGCTCGACATCGCCGAGAAGCGGGTGCCGCAGGACGGCCGCATCAAGCTCAACCTGAGCAAGAGCAAGCAGATCGACTTCCGCGTCAGCACCCTGCCGACCCTGTTCGGCGAGAAGATCGTGCTGCGCGTGCTCGACGGCGGCGCCGCCAAGCTGGGCATCGAGAAGCTCGGCTACGAGGACGACCAGAAGGCGCTGTTCCTCGACGCGGTGAAGAAGCCCTACGGCATGGTGCTGGTCACCGGCCCGACCGGCTCGGGCAAGACCGTGTCGCTGTACACCGCGCTGAACATCCTCAACGACGACTCGCGCAACATCAGCACGGTCGAGGACCCGGTGGAAATCCGCGTCCCCGGCATCAACCAGGTGCAGCAGAACGTCAAACGCGGCATGACCTTCGCGGCCGCGCTGCGCTCGTTCCTGCGCCAGGACCCGGACGTGATCATGGTCGGCGAGATCCGCGACCTGGAGACCGCGGAGATCGCGGTCAAGGCGGCGCAGACCGGCCACATGGTGCTGTCCACCCTGCACACCAACGACGCGCCGCAGACCATCGCGCGCCTGATGAACATGGGCGTGGCGCCGTTCAACATCACCTCCTCGGTCAGCCTGGTGGTCGCGCAGCGCCTCGCGCGCCGGCTGCACGACTGCAAGCAGGAGCAGGAGTTGCCGGCCGCCGTGCTGCTGGAGGAAGGCTTCACCCAGGAAGAGATCGACGCCGGGCTGAAGATCTACGAGGCCGTCGGCTGCTCGGACTGCACCGAGGGCTACAAGGGCCGCACCGGCATCTACCAGGTCATGCCGATGACCGACGAGATCCAGGCCATCATCCTGGCCGGCGGCAACGTGCAGCAGATCACCGAGGCCGCGCAGCGCTCCGGCGTGCGCGACCTGCGCCAGTCGGCGCTGCTCAAGGTGAAGAACGGGATTACCAGCCTCGCGGAGATCAACCGCGTGACGAAGGATTGAGGTGACGAACCATGGCCGCTAGCCGATCCGCCGCGAGACCCACGAGCCGCGACCTGAAACTGGAGGTGTTCGTCTGGGAAGGCACCGACAAGCGCGGTGTCAGGATGAAGGGCGAACAGACCGCCAAGAGCCTGCACATGGTGCGGGCCGAGCTGCGCCGCCAGGGCATCAACCCGACCGTGGTCAAGCCCAAGCCGAAGCCGCTGTTCGGCGGCGCCGGCAAGACCGTCACCGCCGGCGACATCGCGGTGTTCAGCCGGCAGCTGGCGACGATGATGAAGTCCGGCGTGCCGATCGTCGGCGCGCTCGAGATCATCGCCGGCGGCCAGAAGAACCCGCGCATGAAGGACCTGGTCAACGCGATCAAGTCCGACATCGAGGGCGGTTCCTCGCTCAGCGAGGCGCTGGCCAAGCACCCGGTGCAGTTCGACGAGCTGTACCGCAACCTGGTGCATGCCGGCGAGACCGCGGGCGTGCTGGAGACGGTGCTCGACACCATCGCCAGCTACAAGGAGAACATCGAGACGCTCAAGGGCAAGATCAAGAAGGCCCTGTTCTACCCCGCCACTGTGATCGCGGTGGCGATCCTTGTCAGCGCGATCCTGCTGATCTTCGTGGTGCCGCAATTCCAGAACGTGTTCGCCAGCTTCGGCGCCGACCTGCCGGCCTTCACCAAGATGATCATCGCCGCGAGCGACTTCATGATCGCGTACTGGTGGCTGGTGCTGTTCGCCGTGGGCGGCGTCGGCTTCGCCTTCGTGTTCGCCAAGAAGCGCTCGCCGGCGTTCGCGCACTTCCTCGACCGCGTGATCCTGAAGCTGCCCGTGGTCGGCCAGATCATGCACAACTCGGCGATCGCCCGCTTTGCGCGCACGCTTGCGGTGACCTTCCAGGCCGGCGTGCCGCTGGTGGAGGCGCTGGACATCGTCGCCGGTGCCACAGGCAACCAGGTGTACGAGAACGCGGTGCACCGGGTGCGCGACGACGTGGCCGTCGGCTACCAGGTCAACGTGGCCATGCGCCAGGTCAACCTGTTCCCGCACATGGTCATCCAGATGGCGGCGATCGGCGAGGAGGCCGGCGCGCTCGATGCGATGCTGTACAAGGTGGCCGAGTTCTACGAGAACGAGGTCAACAACGCCGTGGACGCGCTGTCCAGCCTGCTCGAGCCGCTGATCATGATCTTCATCGGCGGCATCGTGGGCTGCATGGTCGTCGGCATGTACCTGCCGATCTTCAAGCTCGCCGCCGCGATCTGACGGTGGCGCGCTGCTAGATGGCATTCCTCGACCAGAACCCCGAAATCGGCTATCCGGTGGCAGCAGGCCTGGGCCTGCTGATCGGCAGCTTCCTCAACGTGGTCATCCTGCGCCTGCCCAGGCGGCTGGAGTGGCAGTGGAAGCGCGACAGCCTGGAGATGCTCGGCGAGCCCGAGATCTACGATCCACCTCCACCGGGCGTCGTGGTCGAGCGCTCGCACTGCCCGCACTGCAAGCACCAGCTCGCCTGGTGGGAGAACATCCCGGTGCTGAGCTGGCTGGCGCTGCGCGGGCGCTGCCGCTCCTGCAAGGCGCCGATCTCGATCCAGTACCCGCTGGTCGAGCTGCTGACGATGTTGCTGGTGCTGTGCTGCGTCTGGCGCTTCGGCTTCGGCTGGCAGGGCTTCGGCGCGATCGTGTTCACCTGCTTTCTGATCGCGCTCTCCGGCATCGACCTGCGCACGCAACTGCTGCCGGACCAGCTCACCTTGCCGCTCATGTGGCTGGGACTGGTGGCCAGTATCGACGCCCTCTACATCCCGGCCAAGCACGCGCTGGTCGGCGCGATCATCGGCTACCTGAGCCTGTGGTCGGTGTGGTGGCTGTTCAAGCAGCTCACCGGCAAGGAAGGCATGGGCCACGGCGACTTCAAGCTGCTCGCCGCGCTCGGCGCCTGGATCGGCCTGAAGGGCATCCTGCCGACCATCCTGTTGTCCTCGCTGGTCGGCGCGATCATCGGCTCGGTGTGGCTGACCGCGCGCGGGCGCGACCACGCGACCCCCATCCCCTTCGGCCCCTACCTCGCCATCGCCGGCTGGATCACCTTCTTCTGGGGCGACACCCTCGTCGGTTGGTACCTCCGCCTCCTGTAGGAGCGGCGCTAGCGCCGCGACCCCTTCTTGTAGGAGCGGCGCTTGCGCCGCGACCTCTCCATGGCCGCCCGCTGGTCGCGGCGCGAGCGCCGCTCCTACAGGGGCTTCTGGTCGCGGCGGCGGCGCCGCTCCTACAATCGGGGGATGAGCGAGTTCATCGTGGGGCTGACCGGAGGCGTTGCCTCCGGGAAAAGCGAAGTCCAGCGCCGCTTCGAAGCCTTGGGCGTGTTCGTCGCCGATGCCGACGTCGCTGCCCGCAACGCGGTCGCCAAGGGGTCCGATGGCTTACGAGAGGTGGTGGAGGCGTTCGGCGCCGGGGTGCTGCACGCCAGCGGGGAACTCGATCGCGCCGCGATGCGGCGCCGGATCTTCCAGGACGCCGAAGCCAAGCGCCGACTGGAGGCGATCATCCATCCGCGGGTCCGCGTCGAACTCTACGAGGCCTGCCGGGCGGCGCCCACGCCGTATGCGATGGCCGCCATCCCCTTGCTGGCGGAAAGCGGCAGCCGCGCCGCCTATCCCTGGCTCGACCGGATCCTGGTCGTGGATGCCGATCCGGAAGTCCAGCTCTCGCGCCTGCGCGCCCGCGACGACATCGGCGAGGAGCTCGCCTCGCGCATGCTCGCTGCGCAGGCCACCCGCGGGGAACGGCTGGCGATCGCCGACGATGTCCTCGACAACAACGGATCCCTCGACGACCTCGACCGCGCCGTGATCGCGCTGGATACCCGCTACCTGGCCTTGGCACGCGAGCAGCCCCTGTAGGAGCGGCGCTGGCGCCGCGCCCCGTCAACTGCGCATGTCGCGGCGCCAGCGCCGCTCCTACATTGGGGGTGTGGTCGCGGCGCTTGCGCCGCTGCTACGGCCAGAGGGCGCGGATGGCGGCGATGCCCTGGGCGCCGTGGGCGCGCGCGGTGCCGATGTCGTCGGGGCCGAGGCCGCCGATGGCGTAGAGCGGGATGGTGCCGCGTTCGCGCAGGGCCGCGAATGCGTTCCAGCCGAGGGTCGCCGCCCCCGGATGGGTCGGCGTGGCCTGCACCGGGCCGAGCACCGCGAAATCGCAGCGCAGGCGTTCGGCGTGGGCGAGTTCGGTGGCGTCGTGGCAGGACGCGGCCACCGGCAGCGGCGCCGGCAGCGGCCGCTGCGACAGGCCGGCCAGCTGCGCGGCCTTCAGGTGGACGCCCAGGCGCAGCTCGCGCGCCAGGGCGATGTCGCCGCCCAGCAGCACCTCGGCGTCGGCGGCCCGGCACAGCGCCGCGGCGTCCCGGACCAACGCGCGCCAGCGCTCCGCGGCGAACTCCGGGCCCGGGCCGCGCAGGTGGACCCGGCGCACCTCCGCGCGCGAGACCGCGCGCTCGAGCGACGCGAGCCAGGCGGCGCCGTCGCCTCCAGGCGCGGGCGTGACGAGGTAGCGGTCGGGCTGGAGCAGCGCGGCCAGCACGGGCCGGTCGGCCGCGGGCATCGCGTAGCTGGCCAGCTTGTGCGGCGGCACCCAGGCCAGGGCCTGGCCGTCCAGGCCCTTCGGGCTGCCGGTCCAGGCGTCGATGTGGCGCACGTCCAGGCGCAGGCGCTTGTGCGGGTAGCGGTGCGGGACGGTGATCAGCGGGGCGCCGACCTCGACCTCGATCCCGAGTTCCTCGCGCAGCTCGCGCGCGAGGGTCTCCTCGGGCGTCTCGTCCGGCTCGCGCTTGCCGCCGGGGAATTCCCACAGGCCGGCCAGGTCACGGCCTTCGGTGCGGCGCGCGAGCAGGATGCGGCCGCGGGGGTCGGCGATGACGCCGGCGACGACCTCCGTCGGGAGGTCGTCAGGCGAGCTGTCCATGGCAGTGCTTGTACTTCTTGCCGCTGCCGCAGGGGCACGGGTCGTTGCGGCCGACCTTGGGCAGGTTCGACTGCATGCGCGCGGCCATCGCCTGCGCCTGGGCCTGCTCGGCCTCCTCGTCGGCCCCGAGGCCGCCGGCGCCGGCGTGCTGGAACTGCATCTGCTGCGCCTGGCGCTGGGCCTGGGCGCGCTCGGCCGCCTCCATCTGCGCGACCTCTTCCTCGCTGCGGATGCGCACGCGCGCGAGCACGGTGACGACGTCGCGCTTGAACTTGTCCAGCATCTCGCTGAACAGCGCGAACGCCTCGTGCTTGTACTCCTGCTTCGGCTGCTTCTGCGCGTAGCCGCGCAGGTGGATGCCCTGGCGCAGGTAGTCCATGCGCGCGAGGTGCTGCTTCCAGTTGTCGTCCAGCGAGCTGAGCATGATGTGCTTCTCGATCATGCGCATGGTCTCGGCGCCGACCTGGGCTTCCTTCTCGGCGAACACCGCGGCCACCTGGCGCTGCACTTCGTCGAGGATCTGCTCGGCGTCGATCTCCTTCGCCCCGGCGACCATCTCCGAGAGCTGCGGGCGCACGCCGAACTGGCTCGCCAGCTCCGCCTCCAGCCCCTTGATGTCCCACTGCTCGTCGATCGAGTCCGGCGGCACGTAGCGGTGCACGGTCTCGGCGACCACGTCCTCGCGGATGCCCTCGATGCTGGCGTGGATGTCGTCGCTCTCGAGCAGCTCGTTGCGCTGCTCGTAGATGACCTTGCGCTGGTCGTTGTTGACGTCGTCGAAGTCGAGCAGGTTCTTGCGGATGTCGAAGTTGTGCGACTCGACCTTGCGCTGCGCGTTGGCGATCTGCTTCGACACCAGCGGGCTCTCGATGATGTCGTCTTCCTTCAGGCCCATGCGCGCCATCACCTTCTGCACCCAGTCGGCGGCGAAGATGCGCATCAGGTTGTCTTCCAGCGACAGGTAGAAGCGGCTGGAACCCGGGTCGCCCTGGCGGCCGGAACGGCCGCGGAGCTGGTTGTCGATGCGCCGCGACTCGTGGCGCTCGGTGCCGACGATGTGCAGGCCGCCGGCGGCCTTGACCGCGTCGTGGCGCTTCTGCCACTCGGCCTTGAGCTTCGCGCGGGTGGCGTCGTCCACCGGAGCGCCGGTGTCCGCCTCGAGCTGCGCCAGCTCGGCCTCGAGCGAGCCGCCGAGCACGATGTCGGTGCCGCGGCCGGCCATGTTGGTGGCGATGGTGACCGCCCCCGGGCGGCCGGCCTGGGCGACGATCTGGGCCTCGCGCTCGTGCTGCTTGGCGTTGAGCACCTCGTGGTGGATGCCGGCCGCGCGCAGCTGCTCGCTCAGCAGCTCGGAGACCTCGATCGAGGTGGTGCCGACCAGCACCGGCTGGCCCTTGGCGTGGGCCTCCTTGATTTCGTTGACCACCGCGCGGTACTTGCCGGCGCGGTTCAGGAACACCGCGTCCGGGTGGTCCTTGCGGACCATCGGGCGGTGGGTCGGGATCACCACCACTTCCAGCCCGTAGATGCTCTGGAACTCGTAGGCCTCGGTGTCCGCGGTACCGGTCATGCCGGACAGCTTCGAATACATGCGGAACAGGTTCTGGAACGTGATCGACGCCAGCGTCTGGTTCTCGCGCTGGACGTTGACCCCTTCCTTGGCCTCGACCGCCTGGTGCAGGCCGTCGGACCAGCGCCGGCCCGGCAAAGTGCGGCCGGTGAACTCGTCCACGATCACCACTTCGCCGTCGCGCACGATGTAGTCCACGTCGCGCTGGTAGATCGCGTGCGCGCGCAGGCCGGCGTTGAGATGGTGCACCACGTGGATGTTGTGGCCGGCGTACAGGCTGTCGCCTTCCTCGATGATCCCGGCCTTGTGCAGCAGCGCCTCGGCCTTCTCCTGGCCGGCCTCGGACAGGTAGACCTGCTTGCCCTTCTCGTCGACCCAGTAGTCGCCCTCGCCGTCCTCCTCCTTCTGCCGGACGAGCTGCGGCACGATCCGGTCCACCTTGGTGTACAGCTCGGGCGACTCGTCGGCGGGGCCGGAGATGATCAGCGGGGTGCGCGCCTCGTCGATCAGGATCGAGTCCACCTCGTCCACGATCGCGTAGTTCAGCGGGCGCTGGAAACGGTCGTCCTTCGACAGCGCCATGTTGTCGCGCAGGTAGTCGAAGCCGATCTCGTTGTTGGTGGCGTAGGTGATGTCGGCGTCGTAGGCGGCGCGCTTCTCGGAATGCGGCATGCCCGGGTAGACCACGCCCACGCTCAGCCCGAGCCAGTTGTAGAGCTTGCCCATCCAGGCCGCGTCGCGGCGGGCCAGGTAGTCGTTGACGGTGACCACGTGCACGCCCTTGCCGGCGAGCGCGTTGAGGTAGGTCGGCAGGGTCGCGACCAGGGTCTTGCCCTCGCCGGTGCGCATCTCGGCGATCTTGCCCATGTGCAGCACCATGCCGCCGATGAGCTGCACGTCGTAGTGGCGCATGCCGAGCACGCGCTTGGCCGCCTCGCGGCAGACCGCGAACGCCTCGGGCAGCAGCTTGTCGAGCGACTCGCCGTCGGCGACGCGCTTCTGGAACTCGGGGGTCTTGCCCTTCAGCTCTTCGTCGGAGAGCGCCACCATCTGCGGCTCGAGGGCGTTGATCTTCTTGACGATGCCGCCGAGCTGGCGCAGCAGGCGTTCGTTGCGGCTGCCGAAGAAGGCGGTGAGCAGGCGATTGAGCATGGGTGGTCCTGTCCGGAAACAAGAAAAGGGCGCGAGGCGCCCTTTTTCATGGCAACTTCCGATTGTAGCTGGTGCTGGCCCGGCGTGAAATCAACCGGCTCCTACAGGAACTTGCGGGGGTCCACGACCCGGCCGTTGTCCCAGACCTCGAAGTGCACGTGGGCGCCGGTGGAGCGGCCGGTGGAGCCGGCCTTGGCCACCTGCTGCCCGGCGCGGACCAGGTCGCCGGCCCGCACCAGCAGGCGCGAGTTGTGCGCGTAGCGGGTCACGTAACCGTTTCCATGGTCGATCTCCACCACCTTGCCGTAGCCCGAGCGGGTGCCGGAGTAGCTGACGACGCCATCGGCCACCGCGTTCACCGGATCGCCGGTGCGGGCGTGGAAGTCCAGGCCCTTGTGGTACTGGCTGCCACGGCCGAACGGATCGGCGCGGCGGCCGAAGCGCGAGGTGATGTAGCTGTTGGCGATCGGAGTGCGCGACGGGGTCGCGTCCTGCTCGAGCTTGCGGCTGAACATCAGCGACTCGAGCACCGAGAGCTGCTCGCCGGAATGCTTGAGCTGCGAGCCGAGTTGGTCGAGGCCGGCACTCAGGTCGCCGGCGGGCATGTCCGCGGTCGGGCCTTCGCCGCCGATGCCGACCGGGGCGTCGAAGTCGAACTCGCCGTCGTCCAGGCTGCCGACCTGGGCCAGGCGCTCGCCGAGGGCGTTCAGGCGGTTGGCCTGGGCCTGCAGCTCGCCGAGGCGGGCGGCCATGGCATTGATCTCGCGCTGGGCCTGGGCCCGGGTGTCGGCGAGCTGCGCGGCCTGCTCGGCGGCCTGCTGCTGGAGCATCGCCACTTCGGCGAAGCCGACCAGGGTGCGGGCGCCGGCGCCGAAGGCGATGCCGGCGGCCAGCAGCACCGCGACCGCCACCGCAGGACGGCGGCTGGCACGCTGGAACTCGTGGCTGGCGGCAGCCTGCAGGCGGCCGCGGAGGTGGTCGAAGAGATTGTGTAGAGTCATGCGGATGTCTGTGTCCCGTTCCGGTTCTTCCCGACTGCCGCGCGAGGCGCTGGACGCGCTGTTCGCCGGCAGCGCCGCCGATCCGCTGCGCCGGGCCCTGTGGCTCGACACCCTGGAACGGCAACTGCGGCCCCACCTCCCCCCTGCACTCGCCGCGCACGCACGGTTCGCGAACGTGCAGGGAAGGAAGCTAGTGTTCGTCGTCGATTCCCCGGTCTGGCATGCGCGGCTGCGCCTTGCTTCGGCCGAACTCCTCGACGCCGCCCGCTCCGTCGGGCTGGAGTGCGACGCCGTCGTGGTCAGGACCACCACCGCGCCGCTGCGGCCGGAACCCCCGGCCCCCCGCCGGCCCCGCCCGATGTCCCCGGGGACCCGCGAAGCGCTGCGGGCCGCCCTGGATTCACTTGGCGTGGACGACGATGAAGGGGGGAATGCTAAAGGTCGAGGCCGCGTGAAAAGTTAAGCGGCGGGGGGCAAGTGTTAGGGTTTCGTTAAGAGACTGAATCCGCCCGAAGTCAGGGGCTTCGGAGTGAGGTGAGGTCGGCGGCTTCGCCGCCTGTGAAGTCGGCCGCTGCGCGGCCTGTGAGCGGGCGCTTCGCGCCCTTGTAAACAGGAAAATCAAAAGCTTTTGCTCTTCTGTTTACAGCGAGCGCAGCGAGCGACTTACCAGGCGGCGTAGCCGCCGCTCACAGCGAGCGCGGCGAAGCCGCCGGCTTACGCGGGCAACGCGGGGCCGTACGCTGCCGGCGCAGCCCGCTCGTCCTCGAAGGTGACCTCTTCCCAGGCGGCCCGCTCCGCCAGCAGGGCGCGGACCAGCTTGTTGTTCAAGGCGTGGCCCGACTTGCGCGCCTCGTAGGCGCCGATGATCGGGTGGCCGGCCAGGTACAGGTCGCCCACCGCGTCGAGGATCTTGTGGCGCACGAACTCGTCGGCGTAGCGCAGGCCGTCGTCGTTCAGCACCCGGAACTCGTCCAGCACGATGGCATTGTCCATCGAGCCGCCGAGGCCGAGGTTGCGCTCGCGCATGAACTCCAGGTCGCGCATGAAGCCGAAGGTGCGGGCGCGGCTGACCTCGCGGATGTAGGCCTCGCTGGAGAAGTCCACCACCGCGCGCGATTGCGCGGTCGGGATCGCCGGATGGTTGAACTCCACCGTGAAGTCCAGGCGGAAGCCGTCGTGGGGCACGAACCGGGCGACCTTGTCGCCGTCACGGACCTCGACCGGGCGCAGGATGCGCATGAAGCGCTTGGGCGCGGACTGCTCCACGATCCCCGCCGACTGCAGCAGGAACACGAACGGGCCGGCCGAGCCGTCCATGATCGGCACCTCGGCCGCGGACAGGTCGACGTAGGCGTTGTCGATGCCCAGGCCGGCGAAGGCCGACATCAGGTGCTCGACCGTCATCACCTTGCCCGGGCCCCGCGACAGGCCGGTGCAGAGCATGGTCTCGGTGACCAGCGCGGCGTCGGCCGGGATCTCCACCGCCGGCTCCAGGTCGACGCGGCGGAACACGATGCCCGTGTCCACCGCCGCCGGGCGCAGGGTGAGAAAGACCTTCTCGCCGCTGTGCAGGCCGACGCCGGTGGCGCGGATCACGTTCTTGAGGGTGCGTTGGGCGAGCATGGCAGGTCGGCAAGATTACCACCGGGAAAGCTGAACAAGGCTGTAGGAGCGGCGCTGGGCGCCGCGACCCGCGGGGTCATGGCGGGCCGAGGGGTCGCGGCGCGAGCGCCGCTCCTACACCCGTTCCGGTCAATCCGCCTGGCGGCGGAGGAAGGCCGGGATGTCCAGGTAGCTGCTGTCGTTGCCGAAGTCCGCGGTGGCCGGGGCCGGCTCGGCGGTGGTGCCGCCGCCGGTGGCGCTGCCGCGGCCGCGCAGGGCCGAGGCGATGCCCTGGCCGGGGCTGAACGGCTCGGCGACCTCGTCGATCAGCATGCCGGTGGTGCCGTCGCGCTTGCCCTGGTTGTGGATCAGCTGGACCTGCGGGCGGCGCTGCTCGCGGCCGTAGTCGCGGAAGCCGTCGTCGCGGTCGCGGATCGGCTGGCGCACGGTGGCGCGGTTGAGGCCGGTGGCGACCACGGTGACGCGGACGTCGTCCTGCATGTCCGGGTCGAGCACGGTGCCGATGACCACGGTCGCGTCCTCGCTGGCGAAGTTCTCCACCGTGCGGCCGACCTCGTCGAACTCGGCCATGGTGAAGTCCGGGCCGGCAGTGATGTTGACCAGGATGCCGTTGGCGCCGGACAGGTTGACGTCGTCCAGCAGCGGGTTCTGGATCGCCGACTCGGCCGCGGCCTGCGCGCGGTCGTCGCCGCGGGCGTGGCCGGTGCCCATCATCGCGAGGCCCATCTCGCTCATCACCGTGCGCACGTCGGCGAAGTCCACGTTGATCAGGCCGGGGCGCACGATCAGGTCGGCAATGCCCTGCACCGCACCGAGCAGCACGTCGTTCGCGGCACGGAAGGCCTGCACCATGGTCGCGTTCCTACCGAGTACAGTAATCAGCTTCTCGTTCGGGATCGTGATCAGCGAGTCGCAGTGCTGCGACAGCTCGTCGATGCCCTTGAGCGCCACCTGCATGCGCCGGCGGCCCTCGAACGGGAACGGCTTGGTGACCACGGCGACGGTGAGGATGCCCATCTCCTTGGCGAGCTGGGCCACCACCGGCGCCGCGCCGGTGCCGGTGCCGCCGCCCATGCCGGCGGTGATGAACACCATGTCGGCGCCCTGCAGCGCGTCCATGATGTGCTCGCGATCCTCGAGCGCGGCCTGGCGGCCGACCTCGGGGTTGGCGCCCGCGCCCAGGCCCTTGGTGACGTTGCCGCCGAGCTGCAGCTGCAGCTTGGCGCCGCAGTTGCGGATCGCCTGTGCGTCGGTGTTGGCGGTGATGAACTCCACCCCCTCGACGCTGCTGTTGACCATGTGCGCGACCGCGTTGCCTCCGCCGCCGCCCACGCCGACTACCTTGATGACCGCATTCGGGGCCATCTTTTCCACGAGTTCGAAATGCGCCATGACCTTGCCCTCGGTTTTAGTTATGTGTGTTGCCGGAAAAAACGAACACGCCTCAGAATTCGCCGCGATACCAGTTCTTGAGCTTCGCCAGGAAACTCCCGGCCCTTCCGGTGCGCAGCACCGGCCGGCGCGGGTTCTCGATCTGGCTGCCCATCAGGAGCAGCCCCACGCCGGTTGCATGCACCGGGTTGTTGACCACCTCGCCGAGCCCGGTGACGTGCTGCGGGACGCCGACGCGAACCGGCATCTGCAGCATTTCCTCGGCGAGTTCGACCACGCCCTCCATCTTCGAAGCGCCGCCGGTGAGCACCATCCCGGCGCGCACCAGCTCCTCGAAGCCCGAGCGGCGCAGTTCCGCCTGCACCATCTCGAAGATTTCCTCGTAGCGGCCCTGCACCGCCTGCGCCAGCGAGTGCCGCGGCAGCCGCCGCGGCGGCCGGTCGCCGACGCTGGGCACCTGGATGCTTTCCTCGGCCGTCGCCAGCTGCGCGAGCGCGCACGCGTAGCGCACCTTGATCTGCTCGGCTTCCGGCGTCGGCGTGCGCAGCATGTGCGCGATGTCGTTGGTGACGTGGTCGCCGGCGATCGGCAGCGAGGCGGTATGGCTGATCGCGCCCTGCACGAACACCGCCAGGTCGGTGGTGCCGGCGCCGATGTCCACCAGCACCACGCCGAGCTCGCGCTCGTCCGCGGTCAGCACCGCGGTGGCCGAGGCCAGCGGCGACAGGATCAGGTCGTCCACCTGAAGGCCGCAGCGCTGCACGCACTTGCTGATGTTGGCCGCGGCCGACTGCGCGCACACCACCAGGTGCGCGTGCACCTCCAGGCGCACGCCGGTCATCCCGACCGGGTTGCGGATGCCTTCCTGCGAGTCGTCGAGCACGTACTCGCGCGGGATCGCGTGCAGGATGCGCTGGTCGGCCGGGATCGCGACCGCCTTGGCGGCCTCGAGCACCCGGTCCAGGTCGGCCCAGGTCACCTCGCCGTCGCGGATCGGCACGATCCCCGGCGAGTTGCGGCACTGCACGTGGTTGCCGGAGATCGAGGCGTAGACCGAGCTGATCTCGCAGCCGGCCATCAGCTCGGCCTCCTCGACCGCGCGCTGGATGGACTGCACCGTGGACTCGATGTCCACGACCACGCCGCGCTTGAGCCCGCGCGACTCGTGCGAGCCGATGCCGATGACCTCGATCGGGTTGCCGGGCCCGCTGTTGGCGGGATCGTACTCGCCGACCAGCGCCACCACCTTGGAGGTGCCGATGTCGAGCCCGACGATCAGGGCCTTGTCGCCTTTTCGGTTCATGGTGCTGCGGGTTCTCCCCAGGTCAGTGCGAAGCCGTTGGTGTAGCGGAGGTCGGCGCGCTCGAGGGTGCGGGCCTGGCGCGCCAGCAGTTGCGGCAGCAGGCGCGCGAAACGATGCATGCGCAGCCGCGCCTCGCGGCTGCCGACGACCACGTCGACGCCGTTGGACAGTTGCAGCGACCAGCTCCCGCGGCGGTCCAGGCGCAGCGCGCGCACGTCCACGCCGGCGGGGGCGAACAGTTCGCGCGCCTGGCCGTAGAGCTCCATCACCGCGTCGGTGCGGGCATCGGGCCCGTCGAGCAGCGGCAGCGACCTCGGCGCCGTCGCGCCGGCCGCGGGGAACAGCGTCCCCTGGTCCGAGAGCAGCCGGTCCTCGCCCCAGCGCGCGACCGGGCGGTGCTCGACCACGCGGACCTCGAGCGTGTCCGGCCAGCGCTTGCGCACTTCCGCCGACCGCACCCAGGGCAGCGCCAGCACCGCGGCCTGGGCATCGTCCAGGCGCACCGCGAAGAAGCCGCGCTCGGCGAACGGCAGCAGCACCTCGCGCAGCTCCGCGGGATCCACCTGCTGCAGCTCGCCCTGCACCCGCAGCGTGGTCAGCGGCCAGCGCTCGGCGCCGACCCAGCCCTGCACCACGGCCACGACCGGCGCCACGACCAGGCCGATCGCCAGGATCCACGCGGCGACGCGCAGCACGGTGCCGCTCATGCGCGCACCTCCGGCATCCGGTCCAGGGTCTGTTCCAGGATGCGCCAGCACAGCTCGTCGAACTCGACCCCGAGCTGGCGCGCCGCCTTGGGCACCAGCGAGTGGCTGGTCATGCCCGGCGCGGTGTTCACTTCCAGCAGGTAGAGCGCGCCGTCACTGCGGTCGCGCATCAGGTCCACGCGGCCCCAGCCGGTGCAGCCGGCGGCGCGGAAGGCCTGCATGGCCAGCGTGCGGATCGCCTCTTCGTCGGCGCCTTCCAGTCCCGGGCAAAGGTACTGCGTGTCCTCGGCCTGGTACTTGGCGTGGTAGTCGTACCAGCCGCCCTTGGGCACGATGCGGATGGACGGCAGCGCGACCTCGCCGAGGATGCCGACGGTGAGCTCGTCGCCCTCGATCATGCGTTCCATCAGCAGCATGCCGTCGTAGCCGCCGGCGAACTCCGCTGCAGCCGCGAAGTCGGCTTCGCCGGTGAGGCGGAACGCGCCGACACTGGAGCCCTCGCACGAGGGCTTCATGAACACCGGCAGCCCGAGCGCGCGCGCGGCGGTGCGCAGGTCGTCGCCCCCCTGCAGGCGCACGTACGGCGGGGTCGGCAGGCCCTCGGCGATCCACACCTGCTTGGTCCGGATCTTGTCCATGCTCAGCGCCGAGCCGAGCACGCCGGGGCCGGTGTAGGGCACGCCGAGCGCTTCGAGCAGGCCCTGCAGGGTGCCGTCCTCGCCGCCGCCGCGGTTGCCGTGGAGGATGTTGAAGACGCGGTCGAAGCTGCCGGACTGCAACTCCCGCACCAGCGCGGGGATGCCGTCCACCGGGTGCGCGTCCACGCCACGCGCGCGCAGCGCCTCGAGCACGTTGCGGCCGGAGTCGAGCGAGACCTCGCGCTCGGCGCTGGTCCCGCCCATCAGCACGGCCACGCGCCCGAACACGGCGGGGTCGCGGGTGCGCAGCGGCGGCAGCGCGCTCATGCGCCACCCCCGAAGCCGTTGGCGGCCAGCGCCTGCGCGACGTGGCCGATGTCGCCCGCGCCCATCACCAGCAGCAGGTCGCCGTCCTCGAGGATGTCCGGGAGCACGTCGCCCAGCTCGCCGGCGGCGTTGACCACCACCGGATCGATGCGGCCGCGGGTGCGGATCGCGCGCGCCAGCGAGCGCGCGTCGGCGCCGGTGATCGGCGCCTCGCCCGCCGGATAGACCTCGGTCAGCACCAGTGCGTCCACGCTGGACAGCACGCCGGCGAAGTCGTCGAACAGGTCGCGGGTGCGGGTGTAGCGGTGCGGCTGGAACGCCACCACCAGGCGCTTGTCCGGCCAGCCGCCGCGGGCGGCGGCGAACACTGCCTCCAGCTCCTTCGGATGGTGGCCGTAGTCGTCCACCAGCTGCACGGTGGCGCCCTTGTGGGTGGTCAGCTTCGCCAGCAGGTTGAAGCGGCGGCCGATGCCCTCGAACTTCTGCAGCGCGCGCGCGATCGCCGGCGCTTCGACCCCGAGCTGCCAGCCGACGCTGGCCGCGGCCAGCGAGTTGAGCACGTTGTGGCGGCCGGGCAGCGCCAGCTCGACGCCGGTGCGGCTGCCGTCGGGCAGGCACAGCGTGTAGCGCATGCAGTTGCCGTCCTGGGAGACGTCCACGGCGCGCACGTCGGCGCCCTCGTCGAACCCGTAGGTCATGACGTGGCGCGAGGTGACCTGCGCCAGGCGCGCGACCTCGGGATCGTCGATGCACAGCACCGCCAGCCCGTAGAACGGCAGCCGGTGCAGGAACTCGCCGAACGCCGCCTGCACGCGGCCGAAGTCGCCGCCGTAGTTCTCGAGGTGGTCGGCGTCGATGTTGGTGACGATGGCAACCAGCGGATTGAGGCGCAGGAAGCTGCCGTCGCTCTCGTCGGCCTCCGCCACCAGCCAGTCGCCGCCGCCCAGGCGGGCGTTGGCGCCGGCCGCCAGCAGCTTGCCGCCGATCACGAAGGTCGGGTCCAGGCCACCCTCGCCGAGCACGCTCGCCAGCAGCGAGGTGGTGGTGGTCTTGCCGTGGGTGCCGGCGACCGCGATGCCGCGGCGGAAGCGCATCAGCTCGGCCAGCATCTCCGCGCGCGGCACGATCGGGATGCGCCGCGCGCGCGCCTCGGCCAGTTCCGGGTTGTCGGGCTTGATCGCGCTGGAGGCAACCACGCAGTCCACGCCTTCCACGTGCGCGGCGGCGTGGCCGCGGTGGATGGTCGCGCCGAGCGAGGCCAGGCGGCGGGTCACCGCGTTGTCCGCGCTGTCGGATCCCGAGACGCGGTAGCCGAGCGTGCACAGCACCTCCGCGATCCCGCTCATGCCGACGCCGCCGATGCCGACGAAATGCACGCGCGTGGCGGCACCGTCCAGGCTGGTCCTGGCCAGATCGCTCCTGGCCAGGTCGCGGGTGGCCTGCAGGCGGCGCTCGGCGGTCATGCGGCCTCCTTCATGGCTGCGACTTCCAGCACCGCGTCCGCGACCCGCTCGGCGGCGTCGGGCGCGGCGATCGCGCGCGCGGCCTCGGCCATCGCCAGCCGGCGCGCGGGGTCGCGCGCGAGCGTGGAGAGCGCGCCACGGAGGTCGTCGGCGAGCGAGGACGACTGCGCCACCAGCAGCGCGGCGCCGCGCTCGACCAGGTATTCGGCGTTGCGCGTCTGGTGGTCGTCCACCGCCTGCGGGAACGGCACCAGGATGCTGCCGACGCCGGCCGCGCACAGTTCGGCCAGGGTCAGCGCACCGGCGCGGCACACCACCAGGTCGGCCTCGGCATAGGCCGCAGCCATGTCGGCGATGAACGGCTCCACCGTCGCGGCGACGCCGGCGGCGGCGTAGGCGCGCTCGGCTTCCTCGCGCAGTTTCTCGCCGCACTGGTGGCGGACCACGATGTCGGCCTCCAGCCGGGCCAGCGCGCGCGGCATCGCCTCGTTGAGCGCGCGCGCACCCTGGCTGCCGCCGAGCACCAGCAGGCGTAGCGTGCCGCCGCGCCCGTCGAAGCGCTGCGCAGGCGGCGGCAACATGGAGATCACGCTCCGCACCGGGTTGCCGACGTGCTCCTCGGCGACGCCGCGGAAGGTGTCCGGGAAACCGGTCAGCACGCGGCGCGCGACCCGCGCCAGCACGCGGTTGGTCAAGCCGGGGGCGCGGTTCTGCTCGTGCACCACGAGCGGCGTGCCGCGCAGGCGCGCGGCGATGCCGCCGGGGCCCGCGGCATAGCCGCCAAAGCTGACCACCGCGCGCGGGGTGCGCAGGCGCAGCACGCGCAGGGCCGCGCGGACCGCCGCCAGCACCCGGAACGGCGCGCCGAGCAGCGTGGCCACGCCCTTGCCGCGCAGGCCCTTCACCGGAATGGTGTCGATGGCGATGCCGTGCTGCGGTACCAGCCGGGTCTCCATGCCGCCTTCCGCGCCCAGCCACGCCACCGGCACGCCGCGCGCCTGCAGCGCCGCGGCCACCGACAGGCCCGGGAAGATGTGCCCGCCGGTGCCGCCGGCGAGGATCAGCACCGGATGCTCGCGGTAGTCGAGCTGCGCGCTCATTGCGCACCTCCCGCGTCGGCACCGGCCGCGGCGTCGCCGCGCAGGCGCGCGACCTGGCGCTGCGCGCGGTCCAGCTCGTAGCTGATCCGCAGCAGCAGGCCGAGCGCGGCGCAGGTCATCAGCACGCTGGAACCGCCCGAAGACACCAGCGGCAGGGTCAGGCCCTTGGTCGGCAGCAGCCCCAGGTTGACGCCGATGGACACGAAGCTCTGCAGCGCGATCCACAGCGCGATGCCGAACGCGCAGTAGCCGGCGAAGTGGCGGCGCATCTCCACGCAACGCAGCCCGACCAGGAACGCGCGCCCGACCAGCAGCGCGTAGGCCGCGATCACCGCGCACACCCCGACGAAGCCCAGCTCCTCCGCAATCACCGCGAGGATGAAGTCGGTGTGCGCCTCCGGCAGGTAGGCGAGCTTCTGCACCGAGGCACCGAGGCCGACCCCGAACCATTCGCCGCGGCCGACCGCCATCAGCGCATTGGTGAGCTGGTAGCCGCTGTTGAACGGGTCCGCCCACGGGTCCAGGAAGGTGGTCAGGCGCTGGTAGCGGTAGGGCTCGGCGATCGCGACCACCGCCAGCAGCGGCAGCGCCACCAGCACCGGCCCGAACAGGCGCGGCATGTTGACCCCGCCCAGCACCAGCATGCCGGCGGTGATCGCGAGCAGCAGCGAGGAGGAGCCGAAGTCGGGCTGCAGCAGCAGCAGGACCACCATCGCACCGGCCACGCCGAGCGGCTTGAGCATCGCCGGCCAGGTGGCGGTGACGTCCTCGCTGTAGCGCTTGAGGTAGCTGGCCAGCCAGACGATGTACAGCAGCTTCACCGCCTCCACCGCCTGGAAGTTGGAGAGGCCGAAGTTGAGCCAGCGGCGCGCGCCGTTGACGCTGACCCCGATGCCGGGCACGAACACCAGCAGGAGCAGCACGAAGCACGCCAGCAGCAGCCACTGCCCGGCCTGCTCCACCGGCTTGAGCTCGGTGCGCATCACCCAGCCGGCGAGCACGATGCCGGCGCCCAGGAACACCAGGTGCTTCTCGAGGAAGTGGAACGGGCCGACGCCCAGGCCCTCGCCGATCGCGATCGAGCTCGAGGCCACCATCACCACGCCGAAACAGGCCAGCGCGATGGACACGCCGAGCAGCCACGGGTCGTAGCGGCCGCCGATGGCGTCCAGCCGCACCGCCTGGCGCGGGCTTTCGAACGGGGTGTCCCAGGCGACGGCCATCAGCGCACCTTCAAGGTCGCGAGGCCGACCAGCACGAGCACCACCGAGATGATCCAGAAACGCACGATCACGCGCGGCTCCGGCCAGCCCTTGAGCTCGAAGTGGTGGTGGATCGGCGCCATCCGGAACACGCGCTTGCCGGTGAGCTTGAACGACGCCACCTGGATCATCACCGACAGGGTCTCGATGACGAAGATGCCGCCCATCACCACCAGTACCAGTTCCTGGCGCACGATCACCGCGATGGCGCCGAGCACCGCGCCCAGCGCGAGCGCGCCGATGTCGCCCATGAACACCATCGCCGGGTAGGTGTTGAACCACAGGAAGCCGAGCCCGGCACCCGCGATCGCCGCGCAGATGATCACCAACTCGCCGGCGCCGGGAATGCGCGGGATCTGCAGGTAGGTGGCGAACTGCGCGTGGCCGGAGGCGTAGGCGAACACGCCCAGCGCGCAGGCCACCAGCACCGTCGGCATGATCGCCAGCCCGTCGAGCCCGTCGGTCAGGTTGACCGCGTTGGAGAAGCCGACGATCCACAGGTAGGCGATCAGCACGAAGCTGACGCTCACCAGCGGCAGCGCCACCGCCTTGAAGAACGGGATGTAGAAGGTCGTCGCCGCGGGGATGTCGGCGCTGTAGAACAGGTACAGGCCGGCCGCGAGCCCGAACACCGACTGCGCCAGGTACTTCCAGCGCGACTTCAGCCCGTTCGGGTCGCGCTTGACGATCTTGATCCAGTCGTCGTACCAGCCGATCGCGCCGTAGGCCAGCATCACCGCCAGCACCACCCACACGTACTTGTTGCGCAGGTCGCCCCACAGCAGCACCGCGGCCAGCACCGTGACCAGGATCAG
Organism: Cognatiluteimonas lumbrici; assembly: GCF_006476065.1. Lineage (GTDB taxonomy): Bacteria > Pseudomonadota > Gammaproteobacteria > Xanthomonadales > Xanthomonadaceae > Cognatiluteimonas > Cognatiluteimonas lumbrici. Next base: position 2,040,074 of record NZ_ML636798.1, on the reverse strand, counting down.
CGCGCCGCCCATGGTCGGCGTGCCGGCCTTGGAGAAGTGGGTCTGCGGACCTTCCTGCCGGATCGGCTGGCCCTTGAACTCGGCGAGCTTGCGGATCATCGCCGGGCCCCACCACAGCGACAGCGCGAGCGCGGTCAGCGCGCTGAGGATGCCGCGGAAGGTGAGGTAGCCGAACAGCCCGAACACGCTCTGCAGCTGTTCCAGCCAGCGGGTCAGTTCAAGCAGCATCGGTTTCACCCTCCAGCAGCGCTGCGACGATCCGGTCCATCGCGCTGCCGCGCGAGCCCTTGACCAGGACTGTAGGAGCGGCGCTTGCGCCGCGATCGCCGCTCCCGGGTCGCGGCGCGAGCGCCGCTCCTGCAAGGGCTTCGGCCAGGGCGTCGGCCAGTTCTTCGTGGCTGTCGAAGTGGCACGCGCCCTCGCCGAACGCTTCGGCGGCCGCGGCGCTCAGTTCGCCCAGCGTGAACAGCCGCGCGATGCCCGCGCCCTTGGCACGGCGCCCGCCTTCGGCGTGCAGCGCGCGCGCGTCCTCGCCGAGCTCGCGCATGTCGCCGAGCACCAGCCAGGCCTCCGGCAGGCTCGCCAGCCATTCGATCGCGGCGTTGAGCGAGCCGGGGTTGGCGTTGTAGCTGTCATCCACCAGCAGCGCGCCGCCGGCGAGCCGGTGGCGCACCAGCCGCCCGGCCACCGGGCGCGCCTCGGCCAGGCCCGCGCGGATGTCCTCCAGCGACGCGCCCAGCCCGAGCGCCAGCGAGGCCGCCGCCAGCGCGTTGCGCACGTTGTGCCGGCCCGGCAGCGCCAGCGTGCAGGCGACCTCGCCCTCGGGCGTGACCAGCGTGAAGCGCACGCCCTCGCCATCGGGGGCGATGTCGCGCGCGCTGATGTCGGCGCTCGCCTCCAGCCCGAAGCGCAGCAGCCGGCGGCCGTGGGCGCGCTCGGCGAAGTACGGCGCGAAGGCGTCGTCGGCATTGATCACCGCGACCCCGCCCGCGGGCAGCGCATCGTAGATCGCGGCCTTGGTGTCGGCGACGCCGAGCAGGCTGCCCATGCGTTCCAGGTGGGCCGGCGCGATGTTGTTGACCAGCGCCGCGTCCGGACGGACCACCGCGGTCAGGTAGGCGATGTCGCCCGGCTTGCCGGCACCCATCTCGTACACCGCGAAGCGCGCCTGCTCGGGCGCGTCGAGCACCGCGAGCGGCAGGCCGATCTCGTTGTTGCGGTTGCCCGGGTTGGCGTAGGCCCCGCCGGGGCCGCCGCCGGCGGCCCGGTGCAGGATCGGCAGCAGCAGCGTCTTCACGCTGGTCTTGCCGTTGCTGCCGGTGATCGCGGCGACCCTGGTCGCGCGCGTGTGCTGCAGCGCCGCCGCGAACGCGGCCAGCGCGCGCTCGGTATCCGCCACCACCACCTGCGGCAGCGGCACGTCCACCGGGCGCGCCACCAGCGCGGCGCGCGCGCCCGCCTCCGCGGCCGCGGCGACGTGGTCGTGGCCGTCGAAGCGCTCGCCCCTGAGCGCGACGAACAGCGCGGCGCGGGCGTCGCTGGCATCGAGCGTGCGCGTGTCGGTGGCGACCGCGTCCACCAGCACGTCCGGTACCGGACCGGCCTCGACGCCATGCAGGCGGCCGCCGGTCCATTGGGCGATGCGCGAGAGCGGCAGCGGCATCATGGCGCGCCCTCCGGGCGCCACTGCGCCAGCACTTCGCGCGCCACCGCGAGGTCGTCGAACGGGTGCTTCACCCCGGCCACTTCCTGGTAGGTCTCGTGGCCCTTGCCGGCCACCAGCACGATGTCGCCGCGGCGCGCCGCGCCGATCGCGCGCGCGATCGCGCGGCGCCGGTCGCGCTCGACCACCACGCGCGCGGGGTCGGCGAAGCCGGCGACGATGTCCTCGATGATCGCGTCGCCGTCCTCGCGCCGCGGGTTGTCGTCGGTGACGATCACCAGGTCGGCGGCGCGTTCTGCGATCGCCGCCATCTGCGGGCGCTTGCCGGTGTCGCGCTCGCCGCCGCAGCCGAACACGCAGGCCAGGCGGCCCTCGAGGTGTCCCTTCAGCGACTCCAGCGCCTGCTGCAGGGCGTCGGGCTTGTGCGAATAGTCCACCACCACCAGCGGGCGCTCGCCGCCGCCGAGCCGGTTCATGCGCCCGGGGATCGGCGCGAGCTGCGGCAGCACCGTGGCGATGGCGTCGATGCCGTGCCCGAGCGCGTGCAGCACGCCGGCCACGGCGAGCAGGTTGTCCACGTTGAAGCGGCCGAGCAGCGGCGAGCGCAGGTTGCGGCGCTCGTCGCCGACCAACAGGTCGAACTGCAGGCCGTCGCCGCCGAGGGCCACGCCGGTTGCGCGCACGTCGGCCTGGCCGCCGGCCGAACTGGTGCCGATGGCGCGCACGCCAGCGGGCAGCATGCCGGCCAGTTCGCGGCCGAACGGATCGTCGAGGTTGACCACCGCCGCACGCAGGCCCTTGCGCTGGAACAGCCGCGCCTTGGCGGCGCCGTAGCTGGCCATGTCGCCGTGGTAGTCGAGGTGGTCGCGGGTGAGGTTGGTGAACACCGCGATGTCATAGTGCACCGCGTCCACACGCCCCTGGTCGAGCGCATGCGAGCTCACTTCCATCGCCACCGCCTGCACGCCGTCGTCGCGCAGCGAGCCCAGCAGTCCGTGCATGTCCAGCACCATCGGCGTGGTGTAGCCGGTGGCGTTGGCGGCGCCGTAGCGCCCGGCGCCGAGCGTGCCGATGGTGCCGCTGTCCACGCCGAGCAGCTTCAGGGCCTGCGCCAGCAGCTGCACGGTGGAGGTCTTTCCGCTGGTGCCAGTGACGCCGACCATGGTCATCGCCGACGAGGGCCGGCCGTGGAACTGGTCGGCGATCTCGCCCATGCGCGCGCGCAGGCGCTGCACCGGGATCGCGTCCGCCGGAACCGGGATGTCGTCGGGCGCCGGCGGTTCGTACAGCACCGCCGAGGCGCCGGCCTGCCGCGCCTGCGCGGCGAAGCGCAGGCCGTGCGTGCCGAAGCCGCCGATCGCGAAGAACGCGTCGCCGGGCCGCACCGCGCGGCTGTCGGCGGTGAGCCCGGTGACGACGATGTCCCCGGGCGCACCGTGCACGAGATCCACCAGTCGCATCTGCCGGCTCATTGCGCGGCCTCCGCGATCCAGGTCTCGATGTCGTCCGGCGGCACGTCCATCAGCCGCAGCGCGCCCTGCATCACGTCGTGGAAGACCGGGCCGGAGACCGAGCCGCCGTAGTAGCCGCGGCGGCCCGGGTCGGGCTCGCTGACCACCACCACCATCGAGAAGCGCGGGTGCTCGACCGGGACCACGCCCGCGAACACCGAAACGTAGCGGCGCGAGTAGCCACCGCCGCTGGCCATGCGCGAGGTGCCGGTCTTGCCGGCGACGTGGTAGCCGAGGATCGCCGCGGTGGTCGCGGTGCCGCCCGGTTCGGTCACGGTCTGCATCATGCGCATCACTTCGCCCGCGATCTCCGGGTCGAGCACCTGGCGCGGCTCGTTGCGCTGGCCCTTGACGAAGGTCGGCGCGATCATGCGCCCGCCGTTGGCGAAGGCGGCGTAGACCTCGGCGATCTGCAGCGGCGTCGCCGACATGCCGTAGCCGTAGGACATGGTCTGCTTGGTGGTGCCGTACCACGCGTCCACCGGCGGCAGCACGCCGGCGGACTCGCCGGGGAAGCCGCTGCCCGGCTCCACCCCGAAGCCGAAGCGGCGCACGAAGTCGTAGTACTGCCGGTCGGGCAGCATGTGCGCGATCTTGGCGGCGCCGACGTTGGAGCTCTTGGTGATCACCCCGGTGACGCTGAGCACGCCGTGGTTGCGCGTGTCGGTGGTGGTGAAGCGGCCGTTCGGCATCCAGCCCGGGTTGGTGTCGATCAGCGTGTCCGGCGTGACCACCCCGGCCGAGAGCGCCGCGGCGATGGTCACCGGCTTCATGGTCGAGCCGGGCTCGATCACGTCGGTGACCGCGCGGTTGCGGCGCGCCTCGCGGTGGCTGCCGTCCACCGCGTTCGGGTTGTACGAGGGCACGTTGGCCATCGCCAGCACCTCGCCGGTGGCCACGTCCAGCACCACCGCGGAGGCGCTGCTCGCCCCGGTCTCCGCCACCGCGCGCTTGAGCTCGCGGTAGGTGAGGTACTGGATGCGGCGGTCGATCGACAGGGTGAGGTCGTGGCCGGGCTGCGCCGGGCGCACCAGGTCCACGTTCTCGACGATGCGGCCGCGGCGGTCGCGGATCACCTTCTTGGCGCCGGGCTCGCCGCGCAGCCAGTCGTCGAACGCGAGCTCGATGCCTTCCTGGCCGCGGTCGTCGACGTTGGTGAAGCCGAGCACGTGCGCCAGCGCCTCGCCCTGCGGGTAGAAGCGCCGGAACTCACGCTGCGAGAACACGCCGGGAATGTCGAGCGCCAGGATCTCGCGCGCCTGGTCCGGATTCATGCGCCGGCGCAGGTACATGAACTCCTTGTCGCTGCGCTGCCCCAGCTTGCGGGTCAGCTCGTCGGCGGGCACGCCGAGCGCGGCGGCGAGTTCGGGCAGCCGGTCCGGGTGCTTGAGCAGCTCCTGCGGGTTGCCCCAGATCGACTCGACCGGCGACGACACCGCCAGCGGCTCGCCGTTGCGGTCGGTGATCATGCCGCGCGAGGTCGGGATCGGGATCTCGCGCAGGAAGCGGGCATCGCCCTGCTGGCGATAGAAGTCGTTGTCGATCAGCTGCAGGTCGACCGCGCGGCCGACCAGCGCGAGCGAGCACAGCCCGAGCGCGCCGCCGACCAGGGCCAGCCGCCCGCGCAGGTTGAAGCGGCCGCGCGGGCGCGGCGGGCGCGCCTCGCGCGCCGCCTTGCCGGCGCCGCGCTGCCTGCCGTTGCCGGGACGCACGCTCATGGCCGCACCACCACGATGTCGCGGGTTTCCGGGAAGCGCATGCCGAGGCGGTTGCGCGCGACCTGGTCGATGCGGTTGCTCTCCGCCCAGGTCGCCTGCTCCAGCTGCAGGCGGCCGAATTCGATGTTGAGCTCGTCGCGCGCCTTCTCCAGCTTGCTGAGCTCGATGAACAGCTGGCGGTGCTCGTGGCGCGCGAACACCACCGCGATCGCGCTGAGCACGTTCGCCACCACCAGCAGCCCGAGCACGACGCGCAGCATCATGCCGCCACCCCCGCCAGGCGCTCGGCCACGCGCAGCACCGCGCTGCGCGCACGCGGGTTGCCCGCCAGCTCGCGTTCGCCGGCCTTGCGCGCGCCGCCGATGGCGCGCAGCGTCGGCACGAAGGCTTCGGGTTCGGGCCGGCGCCGGTCCGTGGGCGGCGCCTTGGCGCGCGCGGCGATGAACTGCTTGACGATGCGGTCCTCGAGCGAATGGAAGCTGATCACCACCAGCCGACCGCCGGCCTTCAGGCGTTCCATCGCGGCGACGAGCCCGGCCTCGAGGTCGGCCAGCTCGCGGTTGATGAAGATGCGGATGCCCTGGAAGCTGCGCGTCGCCGGATGGATGCGGTTGCGGTCGCTGCCGGTCTTGCCACGCGGCATCGCCGCGGCGATCACCTCGGCGAGCTGCGCGGTGCGCTCGATCGGCGCCTGCGCCCGCGCCGCCACGATGGCGCGCGCGATCCGCCGCGACTGGCGCTCCTCGCCGTAGCGCCAGAGCACGTCCGCGATCTCCTGTTCGTCGGCGCGCGCCAGCCACTGCGCCGCGCTTTCGCCGGCGTCCGGGTCCATGCGCATGTCCAGCGGCCCATCCTTGCCGAACGAGAAGCCGCGCTCGGCGACGTCGAGCTGGGGGGAGGACACGCCGAGGTCGAGCAGCACGCCGTCGAGCCCGCCGGCGGTCGCGTCCCAGGCAGCGAGGTCGGCGAAGCTGCCGCGGCGGATGGCCACGCGCGGGTCGCCGCCGAACTCCCGTTCGGCCGTCGCGATCGCTTCGGGATCCTTGTCCATCAGCAGCAGCCGCCCTCCGGGCCCGAGTTCCTGCAGCACGCCGCGGGCATGGCCGCCGCGTCCGAACGTCCCGTCCAGGTACGTTCCGTCCGATCGCACCGCGAGCCCTTCCATGACCTCGTCGTACAACACCGGAAGGTGGCCCGCGCGGGGCGCCGCCCCGTGGCCACCCGCCGTCATAGCTGCAGGTCGAGCAGCCCGTCGCCCAGGTCGGCATCGCTGAGCGTCTGCCGGATCCGCGCGTGGTGGGCCTGCTCGCTCCACAGTTCGAACTTGTCGCCCATGCCCAGCAGCACCGCCTTCTTCTCCAGCCCGCAGGCCGCGCGTTGCGTGGCGGGGATGGAGATGCGGCCGTTGCCGTCGGGTTCGACGAAGGCGGCCGCGCCGACCAGCTTCAGCTGCAGCAGCCGGCTGTTGCTGCGCGTGCGCGGCAGGGCATTGACCTGGTCGCGCACGGTTTCCCACACGGCGTGGGGATACAGGTACAGGCAGCCGGCCTCGAACGGGTTGTAGGTGAACACCAGCCGGTTCCCGGACTCGCGCGCGACGACCTCCCGGTAGCTGGTCGGGATCGCCAGCCGGCCCTTGTCGTCGATGGTGATGGCGGTCTCGCCCTGGAACATGCCTGCCCTGTGCCCCCGTCTGAGGCGGGTTTGCGACCTCGGAAAACCACTAATTTCCCGGTTTTCCCACGAGTCGCCACCTTAGGAGTGCCCCCCAAGGTTGTCAACAACTTTCAGCGGGGATTTTCGCTAGGCAGGTCAATGACTTGCGTGAAACTTCAGAGACTTGTTAAAGGTTTATCCACAAGCTGCTGTTTCGTCTCAAAATTTGAGATCAAGCCCTCGTGAAGGGGTCGTTCAGGCGGGCGCGACCGGCTGCCGGCATTCAGCTTGCTGCACCGCAGCAGAACTGTGGGAGCGCGCCTTGCGCGCGATCGGCGGCACATCGCGCGCAAGGCGCGCTCCCACGGGTACCATGTTCCGCGGCGGAGTCGGCCAGGCAGTCGCGGTGTCCATCTGTCCTTCGGGGCAGGCGGGCATCGAGGAAAGTCCGGGCTCCACAGGGCACGGTGCCAGGTAACGCCTGGGCGGCGCGAGCCGACGGAAAGTGCAACAGAAAGATACCGCCGAACGGCCCTTCGGGGCGCGTGGCAAGGGTGAAATGGTGCGGTAAGGGCGCACCGCGAGCCTGGCAACAGGCCGGCACGGCAAACCCCACCGGGAGCAAGGCCAAATAGGGACCCCACGACGTTGCCCGCGTCAGGTCCGGGTAGGCTGCTCGAGCGTAGCGGTGACGCTGCGCCCAGAGGAATGACTGTCCACGACAGAACCCGGCTTACAGGCCGGCTCCGCCGCTTTCTTCAAGTATTTTTAGCCACAGATTCCACAGATGAAAAAAGGATTTGTTCGCGGGAGCCCAGGTTTCCCCGCGAAATCCGCTTGCCGCGTGGCTGATCCTTTTCAATCTGTGAAATCTGTGGCTAAAGCTATTTGTCCTCGAAGCCGTAAAGGGCCTTGCGGGGGGCGCCGGTGAGTTCGGCGGCGAGTTTGGCGGCGGTGGAGGGGGGGAGGTGTTCGCCGAGGCGGGCGTAGAGGCGGCGGCCTTCGACGATGCGGGCTTCGGTGTCGTCGCCGACGCCCTGCACGAGCACGACGAATTCGCCCTTGCGCTGGTCGGGGTCGCCGGCGACGCGCTCGGCGAGTTCGCCGAGGCTGCCGTCGAGGACGGTCTCGAACAGCTTGGTGAGTTCGCGCGCGAGCACCGCGGGACGCGCGGCGCCGAAGGCATCGCGCAGGTCGGCCAGGGTGTCGGCGATGCGGTGCGAGGACTCGTAGAACGCCAGCGTGCGCGGCTCGGAAGCGAGCAGCGCCAGGCGCTCGCGGCGGGCACCGGCCTTCGCCGGCAGGAAGCCCTCGAACGCGATGCGGTCGCTGGGCAGCCCGGCCACGCTGAGCGCGGCGACGAACGCGCAGGGACCGGGCACCGGGCTGACCCGGACCCCCGCGGCGCGCGCGGCGCGCACCAGGCGGAAGCCCGGATCGCTCACCAGCGGCGTGCCGGCGTCGGACACCAGCGCCAGCGATTCGCCGCCCTGCAGGCGCGCGACCAGGCGCGCCGCCACGTCCGCTTCGTTGTGCTCGTGCAACGCCAGCAGCGGCGTGTCGAGCCCGAAGTGCGACAGCAGCTGGCGCGTGCGCCGAGTGTCCTCGGCGCAGATCGCGGCCACGCCGCGCAAGGTCTCCAGCGCCCGCGGCGACAGGTCGCCGAGGTTGCCGATCGGCGTGGCGACCACGTGCAGGGTGCCGCTGTGACTGGCGGTCGTCATCCGTTCTCCACCGCGCGTCGTTCCGCGCACGGGTAGAATCCTAACCGGTCCACCAGGGAGCCCCGGCCCCCATGCCGCACCGCAACCGCGCCATCGCGCCGATCTTCGCCACGCTGTGCCTGCTGGTCCTGCTGGCCGGCTGCACCACCACGGTAGTGCGCGCGCCGGCACCGGTGGCCACGCCGCAGGCGCTGCCGGAGGCGCCGCCGCCGACCGACCACTGGAGCTTCGACGCCAGCGCGCTGCCGCCGGCTGAACGCGACGGCTACCGACCGCCGGCGAACGTGGCGGTGTTGCTGCCGCTGTCCGGCAACCTGTCGCGCGCCGCGCAACCGGTGCGCGACGGCCTGCTCGCGGCCTACTACGCCGAGTCGCGGCGTCGCCCCGAACTGACCTTCTACGACACCGTGGGAACGCCCGCCGGTGCGCTGGCCGCCTACCAGGAAGCGGTCGCCGCCGGCGCCGATTTCGTGATCGGCCCGCTCGGGCGCGACGAGGTCGGCGCACTGTTCTCGCATGGCGACGTGCCGGTGCCGGTGCTGGCGCTCAACCGGGCGACCACGCCGCCGGTACGCGGTGCCGCCAGCTTCGCACTGGCGCCGGAGGACGACGGCATCGCCGCCGCCGAGTACCTGCTCGCGCGCAACGCGCGCCGCGTGCTGGTGCTGGCCGGGCCCGACGACAGCATGCGCCGTGCCGCCGCGGCCTTCGGCGAACACCTGCGTGCGCATGGCGGCGAGGTGGCGGCGGAGATCGTGGTGGCGACGCCGGAATCCGACATCTCGGCCTCGCTGGCGGCGGTCGTCGCGTCCGGTGCCGCGCAGCCGCCGGTGGACGCCGTGTTCATGGCGCTGGCGGCCCGACGCATCCGCGGCGTGTTGCCGCAACTGGAGGCCGTCGGCCTGGGCAACCGCCCGCGCGTGGCGACCTCGCAACTGGCCTCGGCCAATCCCGCCGAGGCGTCGCGCCTGGACTACACCGCCGAGCACGCGCTCGACGGCATCGCTTTCCCGACCGAGGCCTGGGGCGTGCTCAGCGTGCCCGGCCTGCCGTCGGCCGACAGCGCCGCGGAGATGCTGCCCACCGCGCGCGGGCCGGCTGCGCGCCTGTTCGCGTTCGGCCACGATGCCTGGCTGGTCACCGCCTACCTCGAGCGCCTCGCCACCGACCCCGCGGCCAGCGTTCCCGGCGCCACCGGTCGCCTGCGCGTGGACGCGCAGGGCAACGTGCTGCGCTCGCCGGCGTGGTCCACCTGGAGCGGCGCGACGGTGGTGCCGCTGGCGAATGCCGGCGGCTGAAGCCGCGCTCGACCGCCGCGCGCGCGGCTTCGCGGTCGAGGCCGCGGCGCGCGACCACCTGCTGGCCGCGGGGCTGCGTCCGCTGGCCGGCAACGTCGGCTTCCGCAGCGGCGAACTCGACCTGGTGATGCTGGACCGCGACCGCCTCGGCGAGGTGCTCGTGTTCGTCGAGGTCCGCTACCGCGCCGATGCCGGCTTCGGCGGCGGCGCCGCCTCCGTGGACGCGTCCAAGCGGCGCAAGCTGGTGCGGGCGGCGACGCTGTTCCTGCACCGCAACGGGCTGCACGACATGCCCTGCCGCTTCGACGTGGTCGAGGGCGACGGCGATCCGGCGCGACCGCGGCTGCGCTGGATCCGCGACGCGTTCCGCGCCGACGACTGACGACGCCATGGCCTTCAGCGACGCCTTCGACCACGCAATGCAGGCGCTGCTCGGCGACGGCTGGGTACGCGATGCGGGCCGGCTGGCGCGCTACGGCGACGAGTACCGCCGCGAAACACGCCTGCCCGACGCGGTCGCGATCCCGGCCGACCGCGACCAGGTGCGCGCGCTGGTGCGCGCCTGCCGCGAGCACCGCGTGCCGCTGGTCGCGCGCGGCGCCGGTACCAACACCACCGGCGCGACCGTGCCGGCGAGCGGCAGCGTGGTGGTGTCGTTCGAGCGCATGGACCGGATCCTCGCGATCCGCCCGGACGACCGCTGCGCCGTGGTCGAGCCCGGCGTGGTCAACGGCGTGCTGCAGGACGCCCTGCGCGCGCACGGCCTGTTCTGGCCGCCCGATCCGACCAGCGCCGACACCTGCACCGTCGGCGGCAACCTCGCCTGCAACGCCGGCGGGCCGCGCGCCGTGAAGTACGGCGCCACCCGCGACAACGTGCTCGCGCTCACCGCGGTCACCGGCGCCGGCGAGCTCGTCGGCTTCGGCAGCGCCACCACCAAGGGCGCCACCGGCTACGACCTGCAGCGCCTGCTGGTCGGCAGCGAAGGCACGCTCGCGCTGATCGTCGAGGCGACGCTGAAGCTGGCGCCGCTGCCGCGCGACCGCCAGGTGCTGCGCGCGACCTACCGCGACGTGGGCAGCGCCGCCGCGGCGGTGGCGCGCCTGATGGCGCAACCGGTGGTGCCGTCCATGCTCGAGTTCATGGACGGCGAATGCGTGCGACTCGCCCGCGAGGTGGGCGGCGCCGAGCTGCCGGCCGAAGCCGGCGCGCTTCTGATGATCGAGGCCGACGGCGATCCCGACGCCCTGCCCGCGGCCCTGGTCGCGCTCGGCGAGGCCGCGACCGTGGACGGCCTGCTCGACATCGAGACCGGCGGCAGCGCGGCCGCGCGCGAGCGGCTGTGGTCCGCGCGCAAGGCGCTGTCGCCGTCGCTGCGCACGATCGCCGCCGGCAAGATCAACGAGGACGTGGTGGTGCCGGTGTCGCGGATCCCGGCACTGGTGGCCGGGGTGCAGGCCATCTCGCGCGACTGCGGGGTCCTGGTCGTCACCTTCGGGCATGCCGGCAACGGCAACCTGCACGTCAACATCCTGTTCGACCCGGACGACCCGTCCCGGGCGCGGGCGGCCAGGACCGCCCTGCCCCGCGTGTTCGCGCTTGCGCTGGAGCTTGGCGGGACCCTGTCCGGCGAGCACGGGATCGGCCTGGCCAAGCGCGACTTCATGGCCCGGGCCCTGGACGCGGGCACGCTCGAGCTGATGCGCGGGGTCAAGCGGCTGTTCGATCCCGACGACATCCTCAACCCGGGCAAGCTGCTACCCTGACGCCGCGGACCCCCGGGAGGACGCGCCATGGCCGCACCCCTGACTGCATGCCTGCGTTTCCTCGCCTGCCTGCTGCTGGCCATCGCCTGCACGCAGGCACGCGCCGACGACACGGTGAAGGTGCTGTTCGTCGGCAACAGCCTCACCTACGCCAACAACCTGCCGCGCCTGGTGCGGGCGATTGCCGCGTCGCAGGAAACCGGCCCGCGGATCGCCACCACCACCTTCGCGATCCCCGGTGCGGAACTGGATGAGCTGTGGGACGCGGGGCATGCCGCGACTGCCCTGCGCGAAGGCGACTTCGACGTCGTCGTGCTGCAGGAGCGCGGCGGCCTGCTGCGCTGCATGGCGATGCACCGCGGCGAGCCCGAGTGCCGGCGCAGCGAGCGCGCGCATCGCGACTTCGTGGCGCTGGCCGACGCGCGCGGCGCGCGCGTGCTGCTGCTGGTGGCATGGCCGCCGATGAAGCCGGCCACCCTGCGCGACCCGCGCCGCCGCAAGGCACTGAAGGAAGGCACCCTCCGCGCCTACACCCTGCTGGCCGGCCGCCTGGGCAGTGCCGGCGGCGCGGAGGTCGGGCTGGTGCGCGCGGCGCCGCTGCTGGTCGAGCTCGCGGCCGGGCGCGACCCCGAACAGGTGCTCGGGGACGCCGTGCACCCCACGGTGCTCGCCTCGCTGGCGATGGCCGCCCAGTTGTACGAGGCGGTCGCGGCCCGCCCGCCGCAGGCGCGCAAGCTCGTGCTCGACTTCCCGCTGCTCCCCTCCAACGCCGCGGTGCACGCGGACGCGCCGCTGGAGACGCAGCCGCAACTGGCCGGCGACGGGCAGCGGGTCGAAGTCGCGGCCGAGGCGCTGGCGCCGTTGTTCGCCGCCGCGCGCGGCGGCTAGCCGCCGTTGCCGAAGTGCTCGTGGCCGGCGCGCGCCGGCTGCCAGGTCGTGCCGTCCGCGAGCCGGGCGGACACGCCGCCGCCGGCGACCATGCCGCCGATGCGCGTCGCGCGCACGCCGACGCGAGCCAGCGCGGCGGCGATCGCATCGCGCGCCTCGGGCGACGCGGTGAAGCACAACTCGTAGTCGTCGCCGCCGGTCGCCTGCAGGGCCGTGCGGCGTTCGCCGTCGAAGGCGGCGAGCAGCGCCGGCGAGGCCGGCAGCGCCTCCAGCGCGATCTCCGCGCCCAGGCCGCTCGCGGCGCAGACGTGGCCGAGATCCGCCAGCAGGCCGTCGGAGACGTCGATGGCGGCATGGGCTAGTCCGGCAAGGGCCCGCCCCGCTTCCACCCGCGGGCTCGGCCGGTCCAGGCGCGCGCGCAGGGCCGGATCGTGCGCGCCGCCGGCACGCCACTGGACCAGCGCCGCGGCGGCATCGCCGAGCGTGCCGGTGACCCACGCGTCATCGCCGGCGCGCGCGCCATCGCGGCGCAGGGCCGCGCCCGGCGCGACCCAGCCGTGCACGGTGACGCACACCGACAGCGGTCCGCGGGTGGTGTCGCCGCCCACCAGCGCGACGCCGTGCGCGTCGGCGAGCGCGAGGAAGCCGTCGAGGAAGGCGTCGAGCCAGTCCGCGTCGGCAGCGGGAAGCGACAGCGACAGGCTCGCCCACGCCGGCGTCGCGCCCATCGCGGCCAGGTCCGACAGGTTCACCGCCAGCGCCTTCCAGCCGATGTCGGCGGCCAGCGTGCCGTCGGGGAAATGCACGCCGGCGTTGAGCGTGTCGGTGGCGACCGCGAGCAGCATGCCCGCTGGCGGTTGCAGCAGCGCGGCGTCGTCGCCGATGCCCAGGACCACGTCGCCGCGGCCCGTGGCGCGGCGGCGGATGCGGTCGATGAGGGTGAATTCCATGCCGAAGGGTCGCGGCGCCAGCGCCGCTCCTACAGGCCCTTTTCCACGGCGCGCCAGGCGGCGGCGGCGTGGTCGAGCACGCCGTTGACGTAGGTGTGGCCGTGTTCGGACCCGAAGCGCTTGGTGCCGTCGATGGCCTCGTTGATCACGACCCGGTACGGGATGTCCAGGCGGTGGCGCAGCTCGTAGGCGGCGATGCGCAGCGCGGCACGCTCGATCTGGTCCACCTGCGCGATGCCGCGGTCGACGAACTCGTCCAGCGCGGCGTCGAGCTCCGCGTGGTGGCGGAGCACGCCGCGCACCAGGTCCTCGAAATACTCCAGGTCGGCGGTCTCGCGCGCCTGCTCGTGCGCGAACTGGGCGATCACCTGCTGCGCGCTGCCGCCGGCCATCTGCCAGGCGTACACCGCCTGCAGCGCGCGCCGGCGGGCGCGCGAGCGCGCGACCTTGTCGACGCCGTCGCGGGACTGCCGCCTCATGCCGGCGCTCCCGGCAGCCGCGACAGCAGCTCCGCCATCTCGAGCGCCACCTGGGCCGCTTCCTCGCCCTTGTTGCCGTGGCTGCCGCCGGCGCGCTTCTCGGCGTCGGCGTGCTGCTCGACCGCGAGCACGCCGTTGCACACCGGCACGCCGGTCTCGAGCGCGACCTTCATCAGCCCTTCCGCGCAGCCGTCGGCGACCTGCTCGTAGTGCCGGGTGTCGCCGCGCACCACGCAACCGAGCGCGACCAGCGCCGCGTACTCGCCGCTCGCGGCCAGGTGCAGCGCCGCCTGCGGCAGTTCCCAGGCCCCCGGCACGCGGACCACGTCCAGCGCGTCGGCCTCGACGCCGTGGTCGGCGAAGGCCTTGCGCGCGCCGGTCACCAGCGCGTCGGTGATGCGCGGGTTCCAGCGGCTGGCGAGGATGGCGAAGCGGGCGCCGGCGGGGGCGCGCAGGTCGCCTTCGTAATGCGGCATGGCAGTGGAGCTCCCGGACGGCCCGCCAGTTTACAGGGGAAGGTGCTCCACCACCTCGAGGCCGTAGCCGGCGAGGCCGACCTGGCGCCGCGGGGTGCCGAGCACGCGCAGCTTGCCGAGGCCGAGGTCGGCCAGGATCTGCGAGCCGGCGCCGTTGCGCCGCCATTCGACCAGCGCGCCGCGCCGCGACGCGGCGGCGTCGGCGGCGTGCTCCGCCTGTGGCTGGCGGATGCGCTCCAGCAGCGCCTCGGGGCCGTCGGGACCGGGCGCGTCGAGTAGCACGAGGACCCCGCGACCCTCCTGCGCGAGCCGCGCCAGCACGTCGCCCACCGCCGGGCCGAAATCGGACCGCCGCCAGCGCAGCGCGTCGGCCAGCGGGTTGCGCACCTGCACCCGCACCAGCGTCGGGGTCGCGGCCTCGGGCTCGCCACGCACCAGCGCGAAGTGCAGCGCATGGTTGAGCCGGTCGCGGTAGGTCACCAGTTCGAACCCGCCGTGCTCGGTCTCGATCGCGCGCGCGTCCACGCGCTCGACGGTGTGCTCGTTCTCCAGCCGGTAGCGGATCAGGTCCTCGATCGAGCCGAGCTTGAGCCCGTGCTCGCGCGCGAACACCTCGAGCTCCGGGCGCCGCGCCATGGTGCCGTCGGGATTGAGGATCTCGACCAGCACGCCGGCCGGCTCCATGCCCGCGAGCAGCGCCAGGTCGCTGGCGGCCTCGGTGTGCCCGGCGCGGTTCAGCACCCCGCCCGGCTGCGCCTGCAGCGGGAAGATGTGGCCCGGCTGCGACAGGTCGGCGGGGGATGCGTCGGGGCGCACCGCGGTGCGCACGGTGTGCGCGCGGTCGTAGGCGCTGATGCCGGTGGTGACGCCCTCGGCGGCCTCGATCGAGACGGTGAAGTTGGTGCCGTGCGGCGAGGTGTTGTCGCGCACCATCGGCGGCAGGCCGAGCTGGCGGCAGCGTTCGCGGGTCAGCGACAGGCACACCAGGCCGCGCGCGTGCGTGACCATGAAGTTGATGTCCTGCGGCCGCACCAGTTCCGCGGCCATGATCAGGTCGCCCTCGTTCTCGCGGTCCTCGTCGTCCACGATCACGACCATGCGGCCAGCGCGGATCTCCTCGATCAGTTCCGGCACCGGCGCGAAGCTCATCGCGGCACCCCCGCCGACAGCAGCCGCTCGACGTAGCGCGCGATCATGTCCACCTCCAGGTTGACCGGGTCGCCGACCCGGGTGGCCGCGAACGCGGTGTTCGCGACGGTATGCGGGACCAGCGCGACCTCGAAGCCGGCGTCGTCCACCGCGTTGACGGTCAGGCTGGTGCCGTCCACGCAGATCGAGCCCTTGGCCGCGACGTAGCGCAGCAGCGGCGCCGGCGCGGCGAAGCGCCAGCGCTGGGCGCGCGCGTCCGGTTCCACCGAGAGCACCTCACCGACGCCGTCGACATGGCCGCTGACGAGGTGGCCGCCGAGCCGGTCCTCCGCGCGCAATGCGCGCTCGAGGTTGAGCGGCGCGCCTTCCGGCAACCGGCCGAGCGTGGTCAGCGCCAGCGTCTCGTTGGAAGCGTCCGCCTCGAACGCAGCGGAGTCGAAGTCGACCACGGTCAGGCACACGCCGTTGACCGCGATGCTCTCGCCGAGCGCGACGTCGCCGGTCGGCAGCCCGCCGAACGCGATCCGCAGCCTCGCATCACCGCCGCGCGCCTCGCGCGCCTCGAGGCGGCCGACCGCCTGCACCAGTCCGGTGAACATCGGCGGTTACCCGTTGCCCTTGGGCCGCAGCAGCACCCGCACGTCCTCGCCGATGCGGCGGGTCTCGAGGATCTCCAGCGCCAGCCGGTCGGTCATCTCGTCGATGTGCAGGCCGTCGAACAGCGGGCGGGCGCGCGCGCCGAGCATCACCGGCGCCACGTACAGCAGCAGCTCGTCGACCAGGCCCTGCGCCAGGAAGGCACCGGCCAGGGTCGCGCCGGCCTCGACCTGGACCTCGTTGATGCCGCGCCCGGCCAGCAGTTCCAGCACCGCCCTGAGGTCGAAGCGGCCGCCGACGACCGGCACGTGGGCGTGCTCGGCGTCGAGCGCGCGCGGCGGCTTCACGTCGGCGGCGTGCAGGTACAGCGTCGGCGCGTCGCCCTGGCGGATGTGCCCGCGCGCGACCGTGGCCAGGCCCGGGTCGAGCACCACCCGCAGCGGCGGCACGAACGGGGTGTCGTCGTCGAAACGCACGGTCAGGTGCGGGTCGTCCACCAGCACGGTGCCGGCGCCGGTGAGCAGCGCGCCGGCGCGCGCGCGCCAGTGGTGCACGTCGCGGCGCGCGGCCTCGCCGCTGATCCATTTGGAGTCGCCCGAGGCGAGCGCGCTGCGCCCGTCGAGGCTGGTGGCGAGCTTGATCCGCAGCCACGGCCGGCCGCGCTCGATGCGCGACAGGAAGCCGCGGTTGAGCGCGCGCGCCTGCGCTTCCATCAGCCCGCCCTCGACCGCGATCCCGGCCTCGCGCAGCTTCGCGTAGCCGCTGCCGGAGACCTTGGGGTTCGGATCCTGCATGGCGCCGACCACGCGCGCGACGCCGGCCGCGACCAGCGCCTCGGCGCAGGGGCCGGTCTTGCCGGTATGCGAGCACGGTTCGAGGGTGACGTAGGCGGTGGCGCCCTTCGCCCGCTCGCGCGCGCCCTCGAGCGCGAACACCTCGGCGTGCGGACCGCCGGCGCGCTCGTGGTAGCCCTCGCCCACCACCTCGCCGTCGCGCACGATCACGCAGCCGACCATCGGGTTGGGGCGCGTGGTGTAGGCGCCACGCTCGGCCAGGCGCAGCGCGCGCGCCATCATCGCGTGGTCGAGGGCGGAAAAGCCGCTGCCCGTGGCGTCGGATGCGTGGGTGTGGGTGGGGGAATCTGGCATCAACGCTTCTTTTTCTCTGCGTGCCTGTCGATGGGGACGACCTCGGCGCCGAGCAGCGGCAGCTGGCCCTCGCCCGGCAGGTCGTGCTCGAGCCGGTCGAGCTCCTCGCGGAAGTCGGCCACGTCCTCGAACGCGCGGTACACCGAGGCGAAGCGCACGTAGCCGACGTGGTCGAGCTTGCGCAGTTCGGCCATCACGAACTCGCCGACCCGGCGCGAGGCGATCTCGCGCTCGGTGGTCATCCGCAGCTGGTGCACCACCGCGCGCACCGCGGCCTCGATCTGCTCCTCGGACACCGGCCGCTTCTGCAGCGCGCGGTCGAAACCCTGGCGCAGCTTGCGCGCGTCGAACTGGTCGCGGCGGCCGTCGCTCTTGATGATCGCCGGCAGCTTCAGCTCGATCGTCTCCAGGGTGCTGAAGCGCTCGCCGCAGGCCTCGCACTCGCGCCGCCGGCGGATGGTCGCCCCGTCCTCGCTGACCCGCGAGTCGATGACCCGGGTGTCGGCGTGCTGGCAGAAGGGGCAGTGCATCGGGCGGCGCCTGCGGTCCGGGTCAGCCGTAGACCGGGAACTTGCGGCACTGCGCGGTGACCGCTTCCCGCACCTTCGCGATCACGTTGCCGTCGTTCGGGTTGTCGAGCACGTCGCAGAGCCAGTTGGCGAGCTCGACGCAGTCCGCTTCCTTGTAGCCGCGGGTGGTGACCGCCGGGGTACCGATGCGCAGGCCGGATGTGACGAACGGCTTCTGCGGGTCGTTGGGCACCGCGTTCTTGTTGACGGTGATGTGGGCCTTCCCGAGGGCCGCTTCCGCGTCCTTGCCGGTGATGTTCTTGCCGATCATGTCCACCAGCATCAGGTGGTTCTCGGTGCCGCCGGAGACGATCTTGTAACCACGGTCGATGATGGTCCTGGCCATCGCCTGCGCGTTCTTCACCACCTGCTGCTGGTAGGCCTTGAACTCCGGCTCGAGGGCTTCCTTGAAGGCCACCGCCTTGGCCGCGATCACGTGCATCAGCGGGCCGCCCTGGATGCCGGGGAAGACGATGGACTGCAGCTTCTTGGTGATCTCCTCGGCCTTGTCGCCCATCGCCGCGTTGCCGGCGACGATGATCCCGCCGCGCGGCCCGCGCAGGGTCTTGTGGGTGGTCGAGGTCACGACGTGCGCGTGCGGCACCGGGTTCGGGTACACGCCGGCGGCGACCAGGCCGGCGACGTGGGCCATGTCCACGAACAGGACCGCGCCGACCTTGTCGGCGATGGCGCGGAAGCGCACCCAGTCCACCACCTGCGAGTAGGCGGAGAAGCCGGCCACGACCATCTTCGGCTTGTGTTCGACGGCCAGGCGCTCGACCTCGTCGTAGTTGATCAGGCCTTCGTCGTCCACGCCGTACTGCACCGCGTTGAACAGCTTGCCGCTGATGTTGACCTTGGCGCCGTGGGTCAGGTGGCCGCCGTGCGCCAGCGACATGCCGAGGATGGTGTCGCCCGGCTGCAGCAGCGCCAGGTACACCGCCTGGTTGGCCTGCGAGCCCGAATGCGGCTGCACGTTCGCGTAGTCGGCGCCGAACAGTTCCTTGACCCGGTCGATGGCGAGCCGCTCGGCCACGTCCACGAACTCGCAGCCGCCGTAGTAGCGCTTGCCCGGGTAGCCCTCGGCGTACTTGTTGGTCAGCACGCTGCCCTGGGCCTCCATCACCCGCGGGCTGGCGTAGTTCTCGCTGGCGATCAGCTCGACGTGGTCCTCCTGGCGCTGGCGCTCGTCGGCGATGGCCTGGGCAAGTTCGGGATCGTAGCCTTCGATACGGGCATCGCGCGGGAACATCGGGGACTCCGGGCTGGGCGGCGGGGGAATGCCGCGATTGTAGCCCGCGGGGGTGTTCCGGGCCGGGGCGGACGGGGACAATGGACGGGTCGCGGCGCGAGCGCCGCTCCTACAGGGCGCGGTGGGCGGTGATTGCACGGGGCATCGGATTGGCCGGGGTAGTGGGCGCCGTGGCCTGGGGCATCGGCATGGCGCTGCCGCTGGTCGGCGCCGCGGTGGCGGCGATCGTGCTCGGCGTGCTGGTGCGGGCGCTGTTCGCGCCGGGCCCGGCCTTCGACCCGGGCATCCGCTTTACCGGCCGCAAGCTCCTGCAGTGGTCCATCGTCGGGCTGGGCTTGGGGCTCGACCTGGGCGAGGTCGCCCGCACCGGGCTGGAGTCGCTGGGGGTGATGCTGGGCACGCTGGCGGTGGCCTTCATCGCTGCCTGGGCACTCGGGCGGCTGCTGCGCGTTCCCGGCAAGCTGACCATGCTGGTCGGCGTCGGCACCGCGATCTGCGGCGGCTCGGCGATCGCCGCGGTGGCGCCGATCATCCGCCCGCGCGACCACGAGACCGCGTTCGCGATCTCCACCATCTTCCTGTTCAACCTGGTGGCGGTGCTGGTGTTCCCGCCGCTGGGCCACTGGATGGGGCTGTCGGACGCCGGTTTCGGCCTGTGGGCCGGCACCGCGATCAACGACACCTCCTCGGTGGTGGCGGCCGGCTACGCCTACAGCCAGCCGGCCGGCGACTACGCCACCATCGTCAAGCTGACCCGCGCGACCATGATCGTGCCGGTGTGCCTGGCGATCGCGGCGCTGGTGGCCTGGCGCGGCGATGGAAACGCCGGCTCCGGCGCCGGCGCGGCCAGGCCCGGGCTGGCCAAGGTGTTCCCGTGGTTCGTGCTCTGGTTCCTGGCCGCCTCGGCGTTGCGGACCGCTGGCTGGGTGCCGGAAGCGCTGCTGGCGCCGCTGCACCGCGCGGCGGTGGCACTGATGGTGCTGGCGCTGGCGGCGATCGGGTTGTCGGCCGACCTGCGCCGCATGCGCGACGCGGGCGCGCGCCCGATCCTGCTCGGGCTGGGCGTCTGGGCGGCGGTGGCGGTGGGCAGCCTGGCCCTGCAGTTCGCCGGCGGACAGGCCTAGGCACGCCCGAAGCCTTATAATCGAGGCATCCCCGAATCCCTGGGCCCTGCCGTCGCGCAGGCGTCCCCGCTCGTCCGCACGGAGCTCCAATGTCGCAGTACATCTACACCATGAACGGCGTGTCCAAGACGGTCCCGCCGAAGCGCCAGATCATCAAGGACATCTCGCTGTCGTTCTTCCCGGGCGCCAAGATCGGCCTGCTCGGCCTCAACGGCGCCGGCAAGTCCACGGTGCTGCGGATCATGGCCGGCGTGGACACCGACTTCTCCGGCGAGGCGCGCCCGCAGCCGGGGATCAAGGTCGGCTACCTGGAGCAGGAGCCGAAGCTCGATCCGGAAATGACCGTGCGCGAAGCGGTCGAGGAAGGCGTCGGCGAAGTGCTGCAGGCGCAGAAGCGGCTGGACGAGGTCTACGCCGCCTACGCCGAGGAGGGCGCCGATTTCGACGCCCTCGCCAAGGAGCAGGAGCGGCTGGAGGCGATCCTCGCCGCCGGCGACGCGCACACCCTCGAGAACCAGCTCGAGGTCGCCGCCGACGCGCTGCGCCTGCCGCCGTGGGAGGCGAAGATCGGCAACCTGTCCGGCGGCGAGAAGCGCCGCGTGGCCCTGTGCCGCCTGCTGCTGCAGAAGCCGGACATGCTGCTGCTCGACGAGCCGACCAACCACCTGGACGCGGAATCGGTGGCGTGGCTGGAGCAGTTCCTGCAGCGCTACCCGGGCACCGTGGTCGCGGTGACCCATGACCGCTACTTCCTCGACAACGCCGCCGAGTGGATCCTCGAGCTGGACCGCGGCCGCGGCATCCCGTGGAAGGGCAACTACACCGAGTGGCTGGTGCAGAAGGAAGAGCGCCTCAAGCGCGAGGAGTCGCAGGAGAAGGCGCGCCAGAAGGCGATCCAGAAGGAACTCGAGTGGGCGCGGCAGAACGCGAAGGGCGGCCGCTCCAAGGGCAAGGCGCGCCTGGCCCGGATCGAGGAGCTGCAGAGCGTCGACTACCAGAAGCGCAACGAGACCAACGAGATCTTCATCCCGCCGGGCGAGCGCCTGGGCAACTCGGTGATCGAGTTCAAGGGCGTGTCGAAGTCGTTCGGCGACCGCATGCTGATCGACGACCTCAGCTTCATCGTGCCGCCGGGCGCGATCGTCGGCATCATCGGCCCGAACGGCGCCGGCAAGTCGACGCTGTTCAAGATGATCACCGGGCAGGAGAAGCCGGACAAGGGCGAGATCGCGATCGGGCCGACGGTCAAGCTGGCCTACGTGGACCAGAGCCGCGAGGCGCTGACCGGGAACCACAACGTGTTCCAGGAGGTGTCGGGCGGGCTCGACATCCTCAACATCAACGGCGTCGAGATCCAGTCGCGCGCGTACATCGGCCGCTTCAACTTCAAGGGCCAGGACCAGCAGAAGCTGGTCGGCACGCTGTCGGGCGGCGAGCGCGGCCGCCTGCACCTGGCCAAGACGCTGCTGCAGGGCGGCAACGTGCTGCTGCTCGACGAGCCGTCGAACGACCTCGACGTCGAGACGCTGCGCGCGCTCGAGGACGCGCTGCTGGAGTTCCCCGGCAACGCGTTCGTGATCTCCCACGACCGCTGGTTCCTGGACCGCATCGCCACCCACATCCTCGCCTTCGAGGGCGACTCGCACGTGGAGTTCTTCCAGGGCAACTACCGCGAGTACGAGGAAGACAAGAAGCGCCGCCTCGGCGACGACGCCGGCCCCCACCGCATCCGCTTCAAGGCCCTGAAGTAACCAACCTTTCTTTAGCCACAGATTTCACAGATTGAAAAGGATCAAGAGCTATAAGCCGACGCGACTTCAGGATCGCCGGGAACAGATCCTTTTTTAAACTGTGTAATCTGTGGCAAGAATAAAGCTGGAGGTCGCGATGAACTTCATGGAGGCGTTGCGCGCGCGATGGAGTGACGCGAACTCGCTGGTGTGCGTGGGGCTGGATCCGGAGGTTTCGAAGTTTCCGGGGAAGTTCGCGGGTGACGCGGATGCGGTGTTCGGGTTCTGCCGGGACATCGTGGATGCGACGGCGGAGTTCGCGTGCTGCTTCAAGCCGCAGTTCGCGCACTTCGCGGCGCTCGGCGCGGAAGACGCGCTGGAGCGGCTGGTCGCGCATATCCACGAGGCGCATCCCGGGATCCCGGTAATCCTCGACGCCAAGCGCGGCGACATCGGCTCGACCGCGGTCCACTACGCGGCCGAGGCCTTCGACCGCTACGGCGCCGACGCGGTCACCGCCAACCCCTACCTCGGGCGCGATTCGCTGCTGCCGTTCCTGGAGCGCGCCGACAAGGGGGTGGTGGTGCTGTGCCGGACCTCGAACCCCGGCGCCACCGACTTCCAGGACATCGTCGCCTCCGACGGCCTGCCGCTGTACCAGCACGTGGCCGAGACGGTCGCACGCGAGTGGAACGCGAACGGCAACTGCATGCTGGTCGTCGGCGCGACCTGGCCGGAGCAGCTGCACGAGGTGCGCGCGATCGTCGGCGACCTGCCCTTCCTGGTCCCGGGCGTCGGCGCCCAGGGCGGCGACGTCGAGGCCGTGGTGAAGAACGCCAGGAGCGCCGACGGCACCGGCCTCGTGGTCAGCTCCTCCCGCGCCATCCTCTACGCCTCGTCCGGCGACGACTACGCCACAGCCGCCGCCACCGCCGCCCAGGCCCTCCGCGACGAGATCAACCGCCATCGCTGACCTTTTTTGGCCACAGATTCCACAGATTAAAAAGGATCTGATTCGCGGCGACTCGCAACAACGCCAGGTTCTTCGCTTTTCATCCTTTTCAATCTGTGAAATCTGTGGCTAAAAGATTTTCCGAAGGACCGCGAAGGGGAAGCGGAGGAAGATGGCGAGGAAGACGGCGGCGCGGGTGAGGGGGCCGCGGCTAGGGGCTTCGAACTTGCGGAAGTAGCGCCACAGGCCGCGGTGCTTGTGCCATTCGACGAAGCCGGGACGGGCGCGCGAGGACACCCCGCGCAGGTGCAGCACGCGCACGTCGTTGGCCACGGCCACGGTCGCGCCCGCCGCGCGCGCGCGCCGGCACAGGTCCAGGTCCTCGGCGTGCAGGCGGTAGCCTTCGTCGAAGCCGTGGATGCGCTCGAACAGCGCGCGCGGAAGCAGCACCAGCGCGCCGGAGACCGCCTCCACCGGCTGCAGAACGCGCGTCGGGTCGAAGGCGACGTCGAGGCGCAATGCCGCGCGGTCGCGCAGCATCGCCGCGAACTCCGGGTCGCGCCGTCGCGCGGCGCCGTCGCGCACGCCGTCCTCGCCCACCAGGTCGGCGCCGAGCAACGCGTCCCCGCCGAGTTCCCGCGCGTGCGCGCGCAACCGCGACAGCGAGTCCGGCTCGACCAGGCAGTCCGGGTTGACGAAGGCCAGCCAGGCCACCTCCGCGCCCAGGTCGCCGGCGCCCTGGTTGCAGGCCACCGCGAAGCCGGGGTTGTCGGGGTTGGCGATGAAGCGCACGCGCGGGTCCTGCATGGCGTGCCGCTGCACGATCGCCAGGGTGTCGTCTTCGGAGGCGTTGTCCACCACGCGGATGGCGGTGACGCCGTCGGCGGCGCGCAGGCGCAGCAGGCAGTCGTCGATCGTCGCCTCGCTGCAGTGGGTGACCACCACCGCCCCGATGCCGTCCGCGCTCACGCCGGCGTGCCCTCCGGTGCGGATTCGGCCGCGGCGAACAGGTCCGCCTGCAGGCGCGACCCTGCATCGGCGTGCCGCCACGACAGCTCCGCGCGCGACGCCGCCAGCGGATCGTCCATGAGGAACTGCGCCAGGCGCGGATGCCACAGCGGCCAGCGCGCGGCCAGCAGGTCGAGGTCGCCGTCGGCGGGCCGGCCCTCGTGCCGGCGCCCGACGAACGCGGTCTCGCACAGCACGTTGCGCCAGCCCAGGCCGGACAGGCGCAGCGACAGGTCCACCAGCGCGGCATACCAGGAGCCGTAGCTGTCCGCGTCGAGGCCGCCGACGCGGCGGCGCGCGCTGCCGCGCAGCAGCACCGCGTGCGCCACCGCCGACGGCAGTTCCGGGTGCCGGGGCGGCATCGCCGCGCAGGCCTCGGCGATGCGCGCGAGGTCCTCCGGCACCGGCGCCATGTCGCCGATGCCCGGCCACGAAGCCGCTTCGCCGAGGTTGCACCAGGGGGTCGCGGTGGCGGTGGCGGGATCGCGCGCGAAGCAGGCGGCCAGTTGCCGCAGCCAGCCCGGCGCGGGCACCGCGTCGGGGGCCAGCACCGCCACGTCGGCATCGCCGCAGGCGGCCAGGGCCTCGTCGATGTGCGCGACCTCGCCGACCGCGCGCGGGCGCCGCGTGTAGTGCGCGTCCAGCGGCGTGCGCGCGAGCCAGGCTTCGATCACGGCCACGCCGCGCGGCCCGGCCTGGGCATCGTCGGCCAGCCACGCGCGCGTGCCCGGCGGGGTGCCGGCATCGAGCGCGCCGAGGCAGGCGTCGAGCGCGGCATCGTCCGCGCCCACGGGCAACAGCACGATCGGCAAGTCCGCGGCCGCCGCCTTCTTCGCCTTCACCCGCCCCCTCGCAGATCGCTGCACCGCAGGGACTTTAGCAGGCGTCAGCCCAGCGCCACGCGTGCGTTGCGGAACATGCGCAGCCAGGGCGAGTCCTCCGGCCAGTCGGCCGGCGCCCAGCTCAGGTTGACCGTGCGCGGCGTCCGCTCCGGGTGCGGCATCAGGATGGTGACGCGGCCGTCCTCGCTGGTCAGGCCGGCGACGGCGTTCGGGGCGCCGTTCGGGTTGGCCGGATAGTGCGTGGCGGGCTGCCCGTCGCCGTCCACGTAGCGCAGCGACACCCGCGCCGCGGCCGCGTCCAGCGGGCCGTCGAACTCGGGGCGGCCCTCGCCGTGCGCGACCGACACCGGGATCCGCGAGCCGGCCATGCCGCGCAGGAACAGCGACGGCGACTCCACCACCTCGAGCAGCGACAGGCGCGCCTCGAACTGCTCGCTGCGGTTGCGCAGGAAGCGCGGCCAGTGGCGTGCGCCGGGGATGATCCCGCGCAGCTGGCTGAGCATCTGGCAGCCGTTGCAGACGCCGATCGCGAAGCTGTCGCCGCGCGCGAAGAAGGCCTCGAACATGTCGCGCAGCTCGGGCCGCTCGAGAATGCTGGTGGCCCAGCCGCGGCCGGCGCCGAGCACGTCGCCGTAGCTGAAGCCGCCGCCGGCGGCGATCCCGGCGAAGTCCTGCAGCCGCTGGCGCCCGGCGACCAGGTCGCTCATGTGCACGTCGAAGGCGCGGAAGCCGGCGCGCTCGAACGCGAGCGCCATCTCGACCTGGCCGTTGACGCCCTGCTCGCGCAGGATCGCGACCGCCGGTCGCGCGCCGGTGGCGATGAACGGCGCGGCGACGTCCTCGGCCGGGTCGAAGGTCAGCAGCGGGCGCAGGCCCGGCGCGTCGAAGCGCGCGACCTGCGCGCGCTCCTCGTCGGCGCAGCCCGGGTTGTCGCGCAGCCGCTGCATGGCGTGGCTGACCGACCACCACGCCTCGAACAGTTCCTCCCAGCGCCACCCGACCAGCTCGTCCTCGCCGTCGAGGATACGCACCAGCGGCGCGGTGGTGGGACGCGCGATGCGCTGCGCGCAGTCCACCAGGCCGTGGCGCGCGACCATGTCGGCGAACGCGGCGCGGTCCTGCGCGGCGATCTGCACGACAGCGCCCAGTTCCTCGTTGAACAGCGTGCGGAACACGTTGCCGATCCGGTCCGGGCCCCAGCCGTCGAGCACGATGTCCAGGCCCATGTGCGAGCAGAACGCCATCTCGGCCATGGCCGCGAAGGCGCCGCCGTCGGAGCGGTCGTGGTAGGCAAGCAGCAGCCCGGCCTCGCGGGCATCGCGGACCAGCTCGAAGAACGCGCGCAGGCGCTGCGGGTCCTCGAGGTCGGGCACGCCGTACTCGTCTCCCTCGCCGGCGAACGCGGGCAATGACGAAGCCTGGTTATGCGAGGCTTGGCTCTGCGAGGCCTCCGGATGGCACTGCGCCAGGATCGAACCGCCCAACCGCTGGCGTCCGCCGCCCAACCCGATCAGCCACAGCTCGCTCTCGCCGTCGCGCTCCATCAGCGGGGTGAGTTGCGCGCGCACGTCCGCGACCGGCGCGAACGCGGTGACGACCAGCGACACCGGCGACACCGACTTGCGCGGCGCGCCCTCTTCCTTCCACTGGGCCTGCATGGACAACGAGTCCTTGCCCACCGGGATGCTCAAATCGAGCTCGGGGCACAGCTCCATGCCCACCGCGCGCACCGCGTCGAACAGGCGCGCGTCCTCGCCGTCGTGGCCGGCGGCGGCCATCCAGTTCGCCGACAGCTTCACCTGCTCGAGCGAATGCACCGGCGCGGCGCACAGGTTGGTGATCGCCTCGCCGACGGCCATGCGCGCGGCGGCGGCCGGATCCAGCAGCGCCAGCGGCGTGCGCTCGCCGATCGCCATGGCCTCGCCGGCAAAGCCGTGGTAGTCGGACAGGGTGATCGCGCAGTCGGCCACCGGCAGCTGCCACGGGCCGACCATCTGGTCGCGCGCGGTCAGGCCGCCGACGCTGCGGTCGCCGATGGTGACCAGGAACGATTTCGAGGCGACGGTCGGATGCGCCAGCACGCGCAACCCGGCCTCGCGCAGCTGCAGCAGGTCGGTGTCCAGCGACGGCCAACGCGGCGGCGGCGGCTGCGCGGTGTCGCGGTGCATCTTCGGCGGCTTGCCGAAGAGAACGTCCATCGGCAGGTCGATCGGGTGCGGCCCGGAAGAGCCCTCGCTCTCACTGTTCCCTGTTCCCTGTTCCCTGTTCCCGCTTTCCAACGTGCCATAGCCGACGACCAGATGCTCGGCCTCCGTCGCCACCCCCACCACCGCGAACGGGCAGCGTTCGCGCAGGCAGATCGCGGCGAACTCTGCCACGCGCTCCTGCGGCATGCCGAGCACGTAGCGTTCCTGCGACTCGTTGCACCACAGCTGCAGCGGCGACAGCGAGGGATCGTCGCTGGGCACCTTGTCGAGGTCGACGATGCCGCCGACGCCGGAGTCGTGCAGCAGTTCCGGGATCGCGTTGGAGAGGCCGCCGGCGCCGACGTCGTGGATCGAGGCGATCGGGTTGCGCTCGCCGAGTGCGACGCAGCGGTCGATCACTTCCTGGCAGCGGCGCTCCATCTCCGGGTTGTCGCGCTGCACGCTGGCGAAGTCGAGTTCCTCGGCGCTGTCGCCGGAGGCGACCGAACTGGCGGCGCCGCCGCCCAGGCCGATCAGCATCGCCGGGCCGCCGAGCACGATCACCGCGTCGCCCGGCTTCAGCGGCAGCTTCTCGACCATCGGCCGGTCCACCGCGCCAAGCCCGCCGGCCAGCATGATCGGCTTGTCGTAGGCGCGGTCGAGGTCCTCGGCCTCGCGCAGCTCGAAGCTGCGGAAGTAGCCGGCGAGGTTCGGGCGCCCGAATTCGTTGTTGAAGGCGGCCGCGCCGAGCGGGCCGTCGGTCATGATCTCGAGCGCGGGCGCCATGCGCGGGTTGAGCGGGCGCTCGCCTTCCCACGGCTGCGGCAGCCCGGGGATGCGCAGGTGCGAGACGCTGAAGCCGCACAACCCGGCCTTGGGCTTGCCGCCGCGGCCGGTCGCGCCCTCGTCGCGGATCTCGCCGCCGGCGCCGGTGGACGCGCCCGGGAACGGCGCGATCGCGGTCGGGTGGTTGTGGGTTTCGACCTTGATGCAGAAGGCGCTGTCCGCCAGCCCTTCGGCGCGGTACTCGTGCGACTGCGGGTCCGGGCGGTAGCGGCGCGCCGGGTAGCCGGCGATCACCGCGGCGTTGTCGCTGTACGCCGACAACGTGTTGGCCGGGGTCGCGATGTGGGTCTGCTTGATCATCCGGAACAGCGACAGCGGCTGCCCGTTGGCCTGCAGCTGGTCGCGCCCGTCGATGGTCCAGCTGGCGTTGAAGATCTTGTGCCGGCAGTGCTCGGAGTTGGCCTGCGCGAACATCATCAGCTCGACGTCGCTGGGATCGCGGCCGAGCGCGGTGTAGCGCTCGCGCAGGTAGGCGATCTCGTCGTCGGCCAGGGCCAGCCCGAGGCGCTCGTTGGCGGCCTCCAGGCCGGCCACGGGTATGCGCTCGACCCGGCCGCGTTCCGGCGCCACGAACAGCGCGGCGCCCTGCTCGCGGGTCTCGAGCAGCGACTGGGTCATGGGGTCGTGCAGCAGGCGCTCCAGGGCCGCGCGCGCTTCCGGCTCGCGCGGCCAGCCCGACAGGTCGATGCGGGTGCCGCGCTCCACCCGGCGCACCGGCAGGCGCGCGCCGTGCAGCAGCTCGGTGGCCTTGCTCGCCCACGGCGAGATCGTGCCCAGGCGCGGCACCACGAAGCGGCTCGTCGCCCCCTGCGCCAGCGGCTCGAAGCTCTCGCCCGCATGCAGGATGCGGCCGAGGATGGTGCGGTCGGGGTCGGCGCCCGGCTCCGGCTCGATCCAGTACGCCAGCCAGGCGTCGAGCACGCGGATGTCGGGGGCGATGGCGGCGATGCGGGCTTGCAGCCGCTCGCGTCGGAACGGCGACAGGGCCGGCTGGCCCTCGAGGACGATCATGTCCGGCGTGGAACCGTTGGCAACGGGCCGGCCATTGTAGCGTGCCGCAGCCGGCCGGATGCCGTCAGGAACCGGCCGCCAGCTGGTCCAGCATCTTGCGCAGCTCGACAGGCGGCACGTAGCCGCCGAGCTGGGTCCCGTCCTCGGCCAGCACCATCGGGGTGCCCTCGAGTCCGGCCCGCTGGCCCAGGCGGTACTGCATCGCCACCGGGTTGGTGCAGTTGGCCTCCGGCACCGGCTTGTCGAGCTTGGCCAGGGTCAGGGCCTGCCTGCGGTCCTTGGCGCACCACACCGACACCATCTTGCGGAAGTCGGCGCTGGCGGGACCCATGCGCGGGAAGGCCAGGTACTGCACCTCGATGCCCTGCGCCATGTATTGCTCGATCTGGCTATGCATGCGCCGGCAGAAGCCGCACTCGACGTCGGTGAACACCGTGACGGTGTACTTGGGGTTCGGCGGCGAGAACACGATCCGGTCCTCGAGCGGCACCGAATCCGCGAGTTCCTTGCGCATCCCGGCCAATGCCGCGGAGCCGGCGTCGCGCCGCTTGTCGATGTCGTACAGGGTGCCCTGCATCAGGTACTTGCCGTCGTTGCTGACGTACAGCACCTGGCCGCCGACGATGACCTGCTGGAAGCCGGCCACCGGCGCCGGCTGGATGTGTTCCGGGGTGAGGTTCGGGTCGAGCTTCTTCAGCGCGTTCGTGACACGGGCGGCGGCGCTCCCGGGCGGGGCGCCGGCCGACTGGCCGCCCGGGGCGGGCGCGGGTTCGGCGCAGGCGGAGAGGCTGGAGGAGCCGAACAGCAGCAGGGGCAGCAGGAGCCGGGCGGTGACGTTCATGCCGGGATTGTCGCACGCGGCCGCGGCCGGCCGGGGGTGCCGGCGCCGGGCGTTCAGCCGCGCGGATGGTGCTGGCGGTGCAGCCGCTTGAGCTGCTCGCGCGCCACCAGGGTGTAGATCTGGGTGGTGGACAGCGAGGCGTGGCCGAGCAGCATCTGCAGCGCGCGCAGGTCGGCGCCGTGGTTGAGCAGGTGGGTGGCGAAACTGTGGCGCAGGCCGTGCGGACTGATCCGCGCCGGGTCGATCCCGGCGGCCGCGGCGCAGCGCTTCACCGTCGTCCAGAACTGCTGCCGGGTCGGCGGCGCCCCGGCGGCGGTCAGGAACAGCGGCGCCAGCGCGCGCTTGCCGGCCAGCTTCGGTCGCGCCTCGTCGAGGTAGCGCTGCAACCAGTGCTGGGCCTCCTCGCCCAGCGGCACCAGGCGCTCGCGCCCGCCCTTGCCGCTGACCCGCAACACGCCCTGGCGCAGGTTGAGCGCGGTCGCCGGCAGGCCGACGAGCTCGCTCACGCGCAGGCCGCAGGCGTACATCAGCTCGAGCATGGCGCGGTCGCGCAGCCCGGCCGGGTCGGCCGTGTCCGGGGCCGCGAGCAGGGCTTCCACCTGGGACTCCGGCAGCGCCTTGGGCAGCGGCCGGGGCAGCCTGGGCGGCTCGAGCAGTGCGGTGGGGTCGTCCTGGCGCGCGCCGCGGCGCAGCGCGTGCGCGAAGAACGCGCGCAACGAGGACAGCAGGCGCGCGTTGCTGCGCGGCGAATAGCCTTCGCGGGCGCGCCAGCCGAGGTAGTCGAACAGCGCGGCCTGGTCGGCGCCGGCAAGGCCGCCGCCGGCCCCGTCGCGCCAGCGCGCCAGGCCTTGCAGGTCGCGGCGGTAGCTGGCCAGCGTCTGCCGCGACAGCCCGCCCTCGGCCCAGGCCGCGTCGAGGAAGGCCTCGATCGCGCGCGCATCGGGCTCGCGCAGCGGCGGCAGCGCCTGCACCCGCTGGCGACGTTCGGCGGGCGTGCGCGCGCTCACGGCTTCGGCCGCCGCAGCAGCCGCGTGCCGCTGGCGCGGTCGTGCCACGCCAGCCGGTCGCGGTCCAGCCAGGCCCACCAGAACCCGAGCCCGCCGGCCAGCAGCGACAGGTGGCCGACCAGGAAGCGGAGCCACAGCCCGCGCCACGAGGCCGGCCCGCCGCCGGCATCCACCACCTGCAGGCGCCAGGGCCGCATGCCCAGGGTCTGCCCGCCCCGACGCCAGCTCACCAGCGCGTAGGCGGCGGTCGCCAGCCAGCAGGCGATCCACAGCAGCCACGACAGCAGCGAGAACGGACGGATGGTTTCGCGCGCGTCGTGGTGGCCGAGGACGGTGAAGCCAGCGGTGAACAGCGCCGACACCAGCAGCCACAGCGCCAGCACCGGCAGCGCGTCGTACACCAGCGCCAGCAACCGCCACCCCACCAAAGCCTTTCCCCGTGGGAGCGCGCCTTGCGCGCGATGCCCCCCGTTCACCCGGAGCGCCTCCGGAACAGCACCGCCGACACCGCCAGCATCAGCACCGGCGGGATCATGTAGGCCAGCCGGAAGTCGAACTTGAACACGCTGGCCATGCGCACGAACTGGGTCTGCAACAGCCAGAACCCGAGCGCGAACACGATGCCGACGAACAGGCGCCGTCCCAGGCCGCCGCTGCGCAGCGTGCCGAACGCGAACGGCACCGCGGCCAGGCACAGCGCGAGCACGTTGAACGGGTAGAACCAGCGGCCCCAGTACGGTTCCTCGTACTCGCTCGCGTCCAGGCCGTTGCGCAGGCGGTAGTCGATGCTGGCGCGCAGCGCCGACGAGGTCAGCGCCGACGGCCTCACCGCGCTCGCCGCGAGGGCGGCGGCGTCGAGCTGCGATTCCCAGCGCTCCTGCAGCGATTCGGTCCGCGTCACCGACTTCTCGTTGAACCAGGTCCGGGTGACGTCGTGCAGCAGCCAGCCCTGGTCGCGGTGCTCGGCGCGCGCGGCGTGCGCGATGGACTCGAGCCGGCCGTCGCCGTCGAACTCGTACAGGTGCACGTCCTGCAGTTCCAGCCAGGTGTCGCCGTTGCCGTCGGCGCTGCTGCGCTCCTGGCCGCCGCCGGCGTTGAGGAAGGTGTTGCCCTCGCGCGCCCACAGCCCGCTGTACTGCGCCACGATCATGTCCGGCGAGCGCGCCGAGGCCTTGAGCGCGTCGGCGCGGCGCTGGCCCCACGGCGCCAGCGTCTCGCCGTTGACCACCATCAGCGCGGTCAGCAGCGCCAGCGCCATCGCCACGGCCAGGCCGACCCGGCGCCGCGACAGCCCGAGCGCGCGCAGCGCGGTGAGCTCGGAGGTCGCCGCGAGCTGCCCGAGGCCCATCAGCGAGCCGATCACCGCCGCGGTCGGGAACAGGAAGTACGCACGCCGCGGTACGGTATAGATCACATACACCAGCGCGGTGGAGAAGCTGTAGTCGCCGGTACCGACGTCGTCGATCTCCGGCATCAGCCCGCCGATCACGAAGTCCAGCCCGACCAGCACCGTCCAGGTCAGCAGCACCGTGGCCAGCAGCACCCGGCCGACGTAGAGGTCGTGGAGCTTGGGGAACGGGGTCATGGGCGGCTCCTGCGCAGGCGCGGGCGGGCCACGCGGCCGTCGCCGAAATACAGCCAGAGGCCCAGCGCCAGCAGCGGCAGCACCAGCCACCACAGCCCGGCGCCCATCGGCAGCTTGCCGTCGCTGAGCCAGTCGGTGCCCAGCAGCATCAGGTCCATGCCCACCAGGTAGGCGAGGAAGCCGATGACCACGCTGCCGAAGCGCGTCTGCCGCGGCGAACTGCGCGCCAGCGGCACCGCCAGCAGCGCGAAGGCCAGCGCCAGCAGCGGCGGCGCGATGCGCGCGTGCACCTGGGCCATGGCCTCGGGGCGCTCGTCCTGCAGCAGCGCCAGCGTGGTCATCGATTCCGGGTCGGTATCGGCATCGCGGGACTCCTCGCCGGGCGGGAGCAGCAGGTCGTTGCTGCCGTAGCGCATCAGCCGGTAGTCGCGCCCGGCATCGCGCGGGCCCTCGACCCGGAAGCCCTCGTCGAGCCGCAGGTAGCGGTCGTCGCCGTCGTAGCTCAGGGTGCCGGTGCGCGCGGTGGTGACGTCGATGCGGTCGCCGGCCTCCCGGTGCACGAACAGCCGGGTCATCACGCTGCCGTCGGTGGACATGCCGCCGACGTAGACCACGCCGCCACCCGGCAGCTCGGTGAAGCGGCCCGGCTCCAGGCCAGCGACCAGCAGGCTGCGGTTGCCCTCGGCGATCATTTCCACCGAGGTCGCCCGGGCCAGCGGCCCCAGCCACAGCGAGCAGGCCCCGATGACCGCGACCACCGGCAGCACCAGCAGCATCAGCGGGCGCAGCAGCCGCCGCGGCCCGACCCCGATCGAGGTCAGCACCGGCATCTCCGAGTCGCGGTACAGCCGGCCCACCCCCAGCAGCAGCCCCAGCATCAGCGCCAGCGGCAGCACCAGCGGCAGGTAGCGCACGACCTGCAGGCCCAGGTGCGACAGCATCATGCCCGCCGGCACCCGGCCGGCCGCGATCTGGCTGAGGACGTTGGCGAACAGCGCGCCCAGGCTGACCATCATCAGCACCACCAGCGCCGCGAAGGTGGCCTGGGCGAACTCGCGCAGCAGGTATCGGTCGAGCTGGGCCATCGGACTCCCGGGCGGGCTTGCTTTAGACTTGACGGTTCGCGCCGTCGCAAGCACGCGATTGTACGGAAAGCCCACGCAACGTCCCGGAAAACTGCCGCATGACCCTCGAATTCAGCCTGAACCACGATGCCCCCGCCACCGTCGCCACCGACTGCGTGGTGGTCGGCGCCTATGCCGACGGCAGCCTCACGCCCGCCGCGCAGGCGATCGACGCGGCCAGCGGCGGCCGGCTGAAGGCGCTGGCCGGGCGCGGCGACCTGAGCGGCAAGACCGGCAAGGTGTCGATGCTGCACGACCTGGACGGCGTCGCCGCCCCGCGCGTGCTGGTGGTCGGCCTCGGCGAGCCCGGCAAGTACGGGGTGCCGCAGTACCTGAAGGCGGTCGCCGACGCCGCGCGCGCGCTCAAGGACGGCCCGGTCCGGAAGGCCCTGTTCACGCTGTCCGAAACCCAGGTTCCCGGCCGCGACCCGGCCTGGAACATCCGCCAGGCCGTGATTGCCGCCGACCACGCCTGCTACCGCTACACCGCGACCCTCGGCGCCAAGAACAAGAAGCGCGAGAGCGCCGGCCTCGAGGCCCTGGCCATCAGCGGCCGCGACGGGCAGGCGCTGGCGCATGGCAAGGCCATTGCCGCCGGCGTCGCCTTCGCGCGCGAGCTCGGCAACCTGCCGCCGAACGTCTGCAACCCCGGGTACGTGGCGCAGCAGGGCCGCGAGTTCGCCGCGCGCGTCGGCGGCAAGGTCTCGTGCGAGGTGCTCGACCGCGCGCAGATGCAGGAACTGGGCATGGGATCGCTGCTGGCGGTGTCGCAGGGTTCGGCCAACCCGCCCTACCTGGTGGTGATGAAGTACGACGGCGCCGGCGCTTCCGAGAAGCCCTACGTGCTGGTCGGCAAGGGCATCACTTTCGATACCGGCGGCATCAACCTGAAGACCCAGGGCGGCATCGAGGACATGAAGTACGACATGTGCGGCGCCGCCACCGTGCTCGGCACCTTCGTGGCCGCGGTCGGCATGCAGCTCCCGGTCAACCTGGTGTGCATCGCCGCGGCGGTCGAGAACATGCCCGACGGCAACAGCTACCGCCCGTCCGACGTCGTCACCAGCATGTCCGGCAAGACCATCGAGGTCGGCAACACCGACGCCGAGGGCCGCCTGGTCCTGTGCGATGCGCTGACCTACGCGCAGAAGTACGAGCCGCAGGCGCTGCTCGACGTCGCCACCCTCACCGGCGCCTGCATGGTCGCCCTGGGCAAGTACGCCGCCGGCCTGATGAGCAAGCACGACGACCTGGCGGGCGAACTGCTCGCCGCGGGCGAGGCCAGCTTCGACCGCGCCTGGCGCCTGCCGCTGTGGGACGAGTACCAGCCGATGCTCGATTCGCAGTTCGCCGACGTCTACAACATCGGCGGCCGCTGGGGCGGCGCGATCACCGCCGGCTGCTTCCTGTCGCGCTTCACCGAGGGCCAGCGCTGGGCGCACCTGGACATCGCCGGCGTCGCCAACGGCGAAGGCAAGATGGGCATGGCCACCGGCCGCCCGGTCGGGATGCTGTCGCAGTGGCTGCTCGACAGGGCGGGGTCCGGTTCCGGCACCTGATGGCGCGCGCCGACTTCTATCTCATCGGCAAGCCGCGCTTCCGCGAGGAGCCGTTGCGGCTGGTGTGCGAACTGGCGCGCAGGGCGCACGACACCGGCAAGTTCACCCTGGTGCTGGCGCGCGACCGCGGCCAGGCCGAGGCGCTCGACGACCTGTTGTGGGCGTTCGACGATGACGCCTACGTGCCGCACCAGATCGCCGGCGACGAGGAGGACGAACTGACCCCGGTGCTGATCGCCACGCCGGAGATGGACGTGCCGATGCGCCCGCTGGTGATCAACCTGCGCGACGCGGTGGTCGAGGGCAGCTTCGAGCGCGTGCTCGAGGTGGTCCCCGCCGACCCCGCGGCGCGCGAGCCCCTGCGCGAGCGCTGGAAGGCGTACAAGGCGCAGGGAATCGAACTCAACAAGCACGACATGTGATGACACTCGCAACCGGCTACGACCCGACCTCCTTCGAATCCCGCCTCTACGCGAAGTGGGAGGCCAGCGGCGTGTTCCAGCCCTCGGGCCAGGGCGAGCCGTACGTCATCCTGCTGCCGCCGCCGAACGTCACCGGCACCCTGCACATGGGCCACGCGTTCCAGCAGACGCTGATGGATGCGCTGGTGCGCTACCACCGCATGCGCGGCTTCGACACGCTGTGGCAGGTCGGCACCGACCATGCCGGCATCGCCACCGAGATGGTGGTGTCGCGCAACCTGGCGCTCGAGGGCAAGGGCGAGACCCGCGATTCGCTCGGGCGCGACGCCTTCATCGAGCGGGTGTGGGAATGGAAGGGCCAGTCCGGCGACACCATCGAGCGCCAGATGCGCCGCCTCGGCACCTCCGCCGACTGGTCGCGCAGCGTGTTCACCATGGACCCGATGGCCGCCGAAGCGGTGGTCGAGGCGTTCGTGCGCCTGCACGAGGAAGGCTTGATCTACCGGGGACAGCGGCTGGTCAACTGGGATCCGGTGCTGAAGACCGCTATCTCCGACCTCGAAGTGGTGAACGAGGAGGAGGACGGCCACCTGTGGTCGATCTCCTACCCCCTGGCGGACGGCAGCGGCGCGCTGACGGTCGCGACCACGCGGCCGGAAACCATGCTCGGCGACACCGCGCTGATGGTGCACCCGGAAGACGAGCGCTACGCGCACCTCGTCGGCCAGCGCGTGCGCCTGCCGCTGTCGGAGCGCGAGATCCCGGTCATCGCCGATGCCTACGTGGACCGCGAGTTCGGCACCGGCGTGGTCAAGGTCACCCCGGCGCACGACTTCAACGACTACCAGGTCGGCGTGCGCCATGCGCTGCCGTTGATCAACGTGCTCACCGCGGACGCGAAGATCAACGACAACGCGCCGGCGAAATACCGCGGCCTGGACCGCTACGACGCGCGCAAGGCCGTGCTCGCGGACCTCGAGGCCGCCGGCCTGCTGGTGGAGACCAAGCCGCACAAGCTGCAGGTCCCGCGCGGCGACCGCACCGGCCAGGTGATCGAGCCGTGGCTGACCGACCAGTGGTTCGTGAAGATGGACGGCCTGGCGAAGCGCGGCATGGAACTCGTGGAAGGTGCCGATGGAAAGCCGGGCGAGGTGAAGTTCGTCCCGCCGAACTGGATCAACACCTACCGCCACTGGATGGAGAACATCCAGGACTGGTGCATCAGCCGCCAGCTCTGGTGGGGCCACCGCATCCCGGCCTGGTACGACGAGGCCGGCAACATCTTCGTCGGCCGCGACGAGGCCGAGGTGCGCGCCAGGCACGGCCTCGGCGCCGACGTCGCGCTGCGCCAGGACCCCGACGTGCTGGAAACCTGGTTCAGCTCGCAGCTGTGGCCGATCAGCACCATGGGCTGGCCGGACGAAGCGCGCATGGCCGAGCGCGGCTTCGACCGCTACGTGCCGTCGAGCGTGCTGGTCACCGGCTTCGACATCATCTTCTTCTGGGTCGCGCGCATGATCATGGCGACCGACCACCTCGCCGGCCGCGTGCCCTTCCGCGACGTCTACATCACCGGCCTGGTGCGCGACGCGCACGGCCAGAAAATGTCCAAGTCCAAGGGCAACATCCTCGACCCGCTCGACCTGATCGACGGCATCTCGCTCGACGACCTGGTCGCCAAGCGCACCACCGGGCTGATGCAGCCGAAGATGGCCGAGAAGATCGGGAAGGCGACCCGCAAGGAGTTCCCGGACGGCATCCCGGCGTTCGGCGCCGACGCGCTGCGCTTCACCATCGCCGCGCTCGCCGGGCACGGCCGCGACATCAAGTTCGACCTCGGCCGAGCCGAGGGCTACAAGAACTTCTGCAACAAGCTGTGGAACGCCACCCGCTTCGTGCTCATGAACACCGGTGATGTGGGAGCGGTCCTCGACCGCGATCCGGAATCGCGCCCAAGGGGCGCTCCCACAGGGCCAGAACCCGCCACAGACGCCGAGCGCTGGATCCTCGCCCGCCTCGCCGACACCGCGGCCGAGGCGGAACGGCACTTCGCCGACTACCGCTTCGACCTGCTGTCGCAGGCGCTGTACGAGTTCGCCTGGAACGACTTCTGCGACTGGTTCGTGGAACTGGCCAAGCCGGCGTTGAACGGGGACGATCCGGAAGCGGCCGCGAGCACCCGCCACACCCTGCTGTTCGTGCTCGAGCGGCTGCTGCGGCTGCTGCACCCGCTCATTCCCTTCGTCACCGAGGAACTGTGGCAGCAGGTGGCGCCGCGACTCGGCATCGAGGGCGACACCATCATGCTGCAGTCCTATCCGCGGGCGGCCGACTTGCCCGCGGCCGACGCCCGCGCCGTTGCCGACGTCGAATGGCTCAAGGCGATGGTCTCGGCCCTGCGCCGCGTGCGCAGCGAGCTCAACGTGCCGCCCGGCAAGCAGGTCACCCTGCTGCTGGCGGGCGGCAACGCCGGCGACCGCGAGCGCATGCAGCGCTTCGCCTCGCAGGTGCGCTTCCTCAACAAGGTCGAGCGCATCGAGTTCCTCGGCGACGGTGCGGAGGCGCCCGCCGCGGCCACCGCCGTGGTCGGCGACCTCAAGCTGCTGGTGCCGCTGGAAGGCCTGGTGGACCTCGACGCGGAGCGCACGCGCCTGGACAAGGAACTCAAGCGCGTCGCCGGCGAGATCGCCAAGTGCGAGGCCAAGCTCGGCAACGCGACCTTCGTCCAGAACGCCCCCGCCGCGGTCGTCGACCAGGAACGCCACCGCCTCGCCGACTGGACCGCCCAGCACCAGGCCCTCCAGTCCCAGCGCGCCAAGCTGTAGGAGCGGCGCTGGCGCCGCGACCAGTGGGAGCCGCCATGGCGGCGAGCTTTCCCGGGTCGCGGCGCCAGCGCCGCTCCTACAGGAGTTCGAGGGCCATGACGAGGGCGTCTTCGCGGCCGTTGAAGGCGGGGTAGTAGCGCGGGCGGCGGCCGATCTCGTTGAAGCCTTCGCCGTGGTACAGCGCGATCGCGGCGGCATTGGACGGGCGCACCTCCAGGAACACGCGCTCGGCGCGGTGGCCGCGGGCGACCTGCAGCAGCGCGCGCAGCAGGCGGCGGCCGTGGCCCTCGCGTTGCACCTCCGGCGCCGCGCACAGGTTGAGGATGTGCGCCTCGCCCGCGGCGATGCTGAGCACCGCGTAGCCGAGGATCGCACCGCCCCGGTCCAGCACCCACGCCGGATAGCCGGCGCGCAGGCAGTCGCGGAAGATGCCGCGCGTCCACGGGAACGGATAGGCGCGACGCTCCACCTCCATCACCGCGTCGAGGTCGTCCTCGCGCATCGGCCGCAGGGCGACCGGCGCGCGCTCGTCCGCGGCAACCGCACTCATCCCGGCGCGCGCCTCAGTCGTCGCAGTGCCGGCCACAGCGCGCGCTTGGCCGCCGGATTGCCGCGCAGCGATCCGGGCGCCGGCCAGGACCGCGCCAGTTGCGCGGCATCGCCGGAGCCGCGGTTGCGACCGGCGGCGCGCAGCAGCGCATCGAGCATCGGGTCCTCCGGGAGCGCGACCACGCAAGCGGGGTGGCCGAGCGCGGCCAGCACCTCGCGCTGGAACGGATCCCAGGGCCCGCTCATCCGGGCCGGCCCCGCCGCCACAGCCACAGCACCGGGCCCGACAGCGCGTACAGCACCGCGGCCGCCAGCAGCACGCGCGGCGGATCGAGCACCAGCGCGATCAGCACCACCAGCGCGACCACGATCGCGACGAACGGCACCCGGTCTGCGCGCGGCCCCTGCCCGCTGCCCTTGAAGCTGGAATAGCGGATGCGGCTCACCATCAGCAGCCCGGCCACCACGGTCACGGCGAGCGCCGCGTGGCGCAGGTCCCCGCCGGCCAGGCCCATGTCGTGGCAGGTCCACACGAAGCTCGCCATCAGGCCGGCCGCGGCGGGACTGGCAAGGCCGATGAACCAACGCTTGTCCACCTGCGCCACCTGCGAGTTGAAGCGGGCAAGGCGCAAGGCCGCGCAGGCGGCGTAGAGGAAGGCCGCCAGCCAGCCGATCTTGCCGGCGGTGAGGCCGTCGAGCTTCATCGCCGACAGCGCCCAGTAGTACATCACCAGCGCGGGCGCCATGCCGAAGCTGATCAGGTCGGCGAGCGAGTCGTACTGCACGCCGAATTCGCTCTGGGTATTGGTCAGCCGCGCCACGCGCCCGTCCACTCCGTCCAGCACCGAGGCCACGAAGATCGCGATGCACGCGGCCTCGAAGCGGCCCTGCGAGGCGGCGATGATCGCGAAGAAGCCGGCGAACAGCCCGCCGGTGGTGAACAGGTTCGGCAACAGGTAGATGCCGCGCCCGCGGGGGCGCCCGTTCTGTGCGTCTGTGCTCGGTTCGTCCATGCCGGAAGTGTAGCGGGCTTGCGCGCGCCCGGGCCCGGTGCTGGAATCCGGGCAAGCCCCCGGGGAGACTGCCATGTCCCGCCTGACCCTGCGTTTCCTGCAGGCCGCGCTGCTGCCGGCCGCCCTGCTGCTGGCCGCTCCGCTTGCGGCCCAGACGGTCTACACGTGGAAGGACGCCAACGGCGTCACCCAGTACAGCAGCACGCCGCCGCCTTCGGGCAGCTACGAGACCCGCCAGCTCAACGTGCCGCCCGGGACCCCGGCGTCCGCCGAGGTCCCCGCCGAGGATCCGGTCTGCGCCCAGGTGCGCGAGGACCTGGCGCTGCTGCGCGGAGACCGCCCGCTGCGGGTGGACAGCGACGGCGACGGCGAACCCGAACGCACCCTCGACGATGCCGAGCGCGCCAACCGCGTGGAACTGGCGGAAGCCACGCTGCGGGTGAAATGCAGCGGCAACGCGGCGCCGCCGCCGGAGGAAAGCACGGGCGCCGGCGTGGCAAAATGACGGGCTTCCTTCGCCCGTCATTCCGAGCCGCCCGATGCGCCTGTCGCAGTTCCACCTCCACACCGTCAAGGAAACGCCCGCCGAGGCCGAGCTCGCCAGCCACCGGCTGATGCTGCGCGCTGGCATGCTGCGCAAGCTCGCGTCCGGCCTGTACACCTGGTCCCCGCTCGGCCTGCGCGTGCTGCGCAAGGTAGAGGCGATCGTGCGCGAGGAGATGGACCGCGCCGGCGCGCTGGAGATGGTGATGCCGACCATCCAGCCGAAGGAGCTCTGGGAGGAGACCGGGCGCTGGGACAGGTTCGGCGGCCAGTTGCTGAAGATCCGCGACCGCAAGGACGCCGAGTACTGCTACGCCCCGACCGCCGAGGAGGTGGTCACCGACTTCGCCCGCAACGAGCTGTCCAGCTACAAGCAGCTGCCCCTGAACTTCTACCAGGTGCAGACCAAGTTCCGCGACGAGATCCGCCCGCGCTTCGGGGTGATGCGCGCGCGCGAGTTCCTGATGAAGGACGCCTATTCGTTCGACATCGACGAGGCCGGCATGCAGCGCTCCTACGAGCGCATGGTCGAGGCCTACAACCGCATCTTCACCCGCCTGGGCCTGCGCTTCCGCGCGGTGCAGGCGGACAGCGGCGCGATCGGCGGCGACGCTTCGCAGGAATTCCACGTGCTCGCCGACTCGGGCGAGGACGCGATCGCGTTCTCGACGGCGTCCGACTACGCGGCGAACGTGGAAGCCGCGCAGGCCGCCGAACCCGGCCCGCGTCCCGCCGCGGGCGAGGCGATGCGCCGGGTGGACACGCCGACCCAGAAGACCTGCGCCGAGGTCGCCGCGTTGCTGGGCATCCCCTTGCAGCGCACGGTGAAGTCGGTGGCGCTGGTCGGCGCCGATGCCGGGGGTAAGGACCAGTTCGTGCTCGCGCTGGTGCGTGGCGACCACGACGCCAACGAGATCAAGCTGGCCAAGGTGCCGGGCCTGGGCGACTACCGCATGGCGACCGAGGCCGAGATCCTCGAGCACCTGGGCAGCGAGCCGGGCTTCCTCGGCCCGGTGGCGCCGCCGCGGCCGATCCGCGTCGTCGCCGACCGCGAGGTCGCTGCCATGGCCGACTTCGTGGTCGGCGCCAACGCCGCCGGCTTCCACCTGGCCGGCGTCAACTGGGGCCGCGATCTGCCCGAGCCAGACACCGTCGCCGACATCCGCAGCGTGGTCGAAGGCGACCGCGCGGCCGACGGCGGCGAGCTGCGGATCGTGCGCGGCATCGAGGTCGGCCACGTGTTCCAGCTCGGCGACAAGTATGCGCGCGCCATGGACTGCACCGTGCTCGACGAGCAGGGCAAGCCGCGCGTGCTGCAGATGGGCTGCTACGGCATCGGCATCTCGCGCATCGTGGCCGCGGCCATCGAGCAGAACCACGACGACGCCGGCATCCTTTGGCCGGAGGCGATGGCGCCGTGGCAGGTGGCGGTGTGCGTGATCAACCCGAAGCAGGACGCCGCGGTGGCCGAGGCCGCCGAAGCGCTGTACGACGAACTGCGCGCGGCCGGCATCGAAACCGTGCTCGACGACCGCGGCCTGCGCCCGGGCGCGATGTTCGCGGACATCGAACTGATCGGCATCCCGCACCGGGTGGTGGTGTCCGGCCGCGGCCTCGAGGCCGGCACCTTCGAATATCGCGCGCGCGCCGCGGCGGAACCGGAAAACCTCGGCCGCGAAGCGCTGCTGGAGCGGCTCCGGGGCTGATCGAATATCGGTAGCCATCGCCCCGCGATTTTGCGGTCGCGGTAATCCACGATTATCATCCGGGGAAACTCGTGTTTCCTTCCCCGATAATCGGAGCGAAAATGGCAATCGACCTGGACGGCCTCTCGGCCCGCGAACTGGAATCCCTCATCACCAAGGCGAAGAAGCGCAAGACCGCGCTGGTCAAGCGCAAGCCGGCGGCCAGCGTGCGCCGCAAGCTGGTGGCGCTGGCCAAGTCCGAGGGCTACACCGTCGAGGAACTGTTCGGCGGCGCCGCCGCGCCGAAGGCCCGCAAGGCCGCGGCCAGGCGCACCGCGCGCAAGACCACCGGACGCAAGGTGCCGCCGAAGTACCGCAACCCGGCCAACCCGAAGGAAACCTGGACCGGCCGCGGCAAGCAGCCGCGCTGGCTGGCCGCGTATACCGCCAAGGGCAAGAAGGTCGAGGACTTCCTGATCAAGAAGTGAACCGGCCGGGCCGCGCGCCATATCTGTGGCGTTCGGCACGATACGCGCCGCCGGGCATCGCCTAAAGTCGAGCGTTCGCTTGCGACAGTTCGTTCATGTACGAATTGTCGCGCCGCATCCGGGCAGTTTGCCGAAGATGCACCGTTGGTTCGACAGCGAGGCCATGACCAGTATCGCGCGCCTGCCCCGCATTCCGCAGTTTCCTGCGCCCATGGCGAACGAACTGCGCGTCCGCCGGGATACCGTGCGCAGCCGTTACTGGCGGATGATGCTGCGCCACCTCGCGCGCCCGCTGGCGCGCCAGCCGCTGCCTCCCGTGGGTTCGGGTTGCGACTTCGCGCTGGGCGACCTGCACGTGGCGAAGGTGCGCTTCACCGCCTGCGGCCTTGTGCGCGACGCGTCGACCATCGCGCGCAGCCGCTTCGGCTCGCACGTGCTCGTGTCGCTGCTCCTGCACGGTACCGTGCGGGGCCGGGCGGAAGGCGGCGAGATGGGCCTGCACCGCGGCGACATCGGCTTCCTGGACCTGGGCAACCCCGCCGAGTTCGAGGCCAGCGACGCCGCCTGCCTGTCGGTACTGGTGCCCCGCTGGCTGCTGCGCGGCAATGTCCACGGCCTGGTCCTGCGCGCGTCGGACCTGCCGGCGAAGATGCTGTCGCGGCACCTGGAGCAGCTGGTCATGTCGCTGCCGGCGCCGCCGGCGCGCTTCGAGGCGCTGGTGCAGTCCACCCTGTCGATCCTGCAGCTGTGCGTCGACTTCGCGCCCCCGGCCCGGGAGCGGGGCAACGACGACCCGCTGCGCACCAGCATCCTGGCCTACATCGACGCCAACCTGGGCGACGCCGACCTCGGGCCGGACATGCTCGCGCACAGGTTCGGCATCTCCCGCACCTGGCTGTACCGGATCTTCGCCGGCAGCGGCGGGATCAAGCGCTGCATCCGCGACAAGCGCCTGGATGCGGCGTTCCGCGACCTGTGCGAGTCGCCGGAGCGGCGCGTCATCGACGTCGCCTACCACCGCGGCTTCTCGACCGAGCGGCAGTTCCAGCGCGCGTTCCTGCAGCGCTTCGGCTCGACCCCCAGCGAAGTGCGCGACCGGCAGAAGGGCGGCGAGCCCGGGCCGCCGTCGCAACCGGGCTAGACCGCCGCCTCGACCGGCCGCAGCACGGGCTGGGCCCTGCGCTCCTCGCCCCGCACCAGCTGGTCGGCCATTGCCCGCGCATACGGCACGAGGCTGCCGACGGGCCAGCCGTCCAGCGTCGCCTCGTAGAGCTGGGCCACCAGCTCCACGTAGAGCATGCGCGGCATCCGCCGCCGGGCCACCGCTTCGTCCGCCACTTCGATCGCGACGCACAGCGCACCACGATCCAGACGCTCCCCTGGTTGCGTCGAACCCATCGTTCCCCTCCTGGCCGGGTGGATCCCAGCCTAAGCAGCGCCGGCGGCGTGGCCGTTGATTTGGGTCGACCACGCCGCGGTCCGGCAGCTGCCACCTATCAACGCGCGCCGCCGGCCCGGCCGGCCACCGCGTAGAATCCCCCGGCCATGGAGATCTTCAAGCGCTTCACCATCGAGGCCGCCCACCGC
Organism: Cognatiluteimonas lumbrici; assembly: GCF_006476065.1. GTDB lineage: Bacteria > Pseudomonadota > Gammaproteobacteria > Xanthomonadales > Xanthomonadaceae > Cognatiluteimonas > Cognatiluteimonas lumbrici. The sequence continues at coordinate 1,996,303 of NZ_ML636798.1, read as the reverse complement.
CTGCCCAACGTCCCGGCGGGCCACAAGTGCGCCCGCCTGCACGGGCACTCGTTCACGGTGGAACTGCACGTGGCCGGCGAACCCGGGTCGGAAACCGGCTGGATCATGGACTTCTCCGACATCAAGGCGGCCTTCGAGCCGCTCTACCGGCAGCTCGACCACCACTACCTGAACGAGGTCGAGGGCCTGGAGAACCCGACCAGCGAACGCCTGGCCACCTGGATCTGGGAGCGCCTGAAGCCGGCCCTGCCGGCCCTTTCCGAGGTCGTGGTGCACGAAACCTGCACCTCCGGCTGCCGCTACCGCGGACCGGTCCACGGCGAGCCGTAACAGAGGCTGACCGGGGCCCGGAGGCTTGACCCAGGTCAAGCCAATTCAAGCGCGCGTTGGGCGACAATGGCGCGTCAAGAATCCGTGAAGAACCCGGGGTTCCCCGATGCTCCTGCCCGATACCACGCCGGCGACCCAGGCCGCCGGTCCTGCAACGCCTGCGCCTGCCGCCTACTACAACGACAAGGTGGTCCACCAGTTCGCGGTCGCGACCGTGTTCTGGGGCATCGTCGGCATGGCCGTTGGCGTGTTCATCGCCGCCCAGCTCTACTGGCCGGCGCTGAACTTCGACACCCCGTGGCTGACCTACAGCCGCCTGCGCCCGCTGCACACCAACGGCGTGATCTTCGCCTTCGGCGGCTCGGTGCTGTTCGCGACCTCGCTGTACGTGGTCCAGCGCACCTGCCACGTGCGCCTCATCAGCGACCGGCTGGCCAGCTTCGTGTTCTGGGGCTGGCAACTGGCGATGGTCGCCGCGGTGGTCACGTTGCCGCTGGGCATCACCCAGAGCAAGGAGTACGCCGAGCTCGAGTGGCCGATCGACCTCCTGATCGCGGTGGTCTGGGTCGCCTACGGCTGGCTGTTCTTCGGCACCATCGCCAAGCGCAGGGTCAAGCACATCTACGTCGCCAACTGGTTCTACGGCGCCTACGTGATCGCGGTCGGCCTGCTGCACGTGGTCAACAACATCGTGGTGCCGGCCAGCCTGTGGAAGTCGTACCCGGTGTACAGCGGCGCGGTCGACGCGATGGCGCAGTGGTGGTACGGCCACAACGCGGTGGCGTTCCTGCTGACCGTCGGCTACCTGGCGATGATGTACTACTTCGTGCCCAAGCAGGCGCAGCGGCCGATCTATTCCTACCGCCTGTCGATCGTGCACTTCTGGGCGCTGATCTCGATCTACATGTGGGCCGGCCCGCACCACCTGCACTACACCGCCCTGCCCGACTGGGCGCAGTCGCTGGGCATGGTGTTCTCGGTGATCCTGCTGGCGCCTTCCTGGGGCGGCGCGATGAACGGCATCCTCACGCTCTCGGGCGTGTGGCACAAGCTGCGCACCGACCCGATCCTGAAGTTCCTGATCGTGGCGATCAGCTTCTACATGATCGCGACCTTCGAGGGCCCGCTGCTCTCGATCAAGACGGTCAACTCGCTCAGCCACTACACCGACTGGACCGTGGGCCACGTGCACGCCGGCACCCTGGGCTGGGTGGCGATGATCTCGATCGGCTCGCTGTACGCCCTGTACCCGCGCCTGCTGGGGCTCAAGGGCATGCACTCGACCCGGCTGATCGACGTGCACTTCTGGCTGCACACCCTGGGCGTGGTGTTCTACATCGTCTCGATGTGGATCGCCGGCATCACCCAGGGCCTGATGTGGCGCGCCACCAACCCCGACGGCACGCTGACCTACAGCTTCGTCGAGTCGCTGGTCGCGACCTACCCCTACTACCTCGGCCGCTTCTTCGGGGGCGTGCTGATCCTGGCCGGCATGGGCCTGATGGGCTGGCACATGTGGCGCACCTGGCAGGCATCGCGCGAGGTCGCCGCCAACCCGGTGCTGCCGCCGCACGGCGACGAAGCCACCGCGACGGCCTGAGGACGCGAAGATGGGCATTGCACACGAGAAACTCGAGAAGAACGTCGGCCTGCTGGCCGTGCTGGTGGCGGTGGCGGTGTCGCTCGGCGGGCTCGCCGAGATCGTGCCGATGATGTTCCAGGCCGAAGCGATCGAGCCGCTGCCGGGGGTCGAGCCCTACCAGCCGCTGGAGCTGGCCGGCCGCGACGTCTACGTGCGCGAGGGCTGCTACGGCTGCCATTCGCAGATGGTGCGCACGCTGCGCTTCGAGACCGAGCGCTACGGCCACTATTCGCTGGCCGGCGAGTCGGTGTACGACCGCCCGTTCCAGTGGGGCTCCAAGCGCACCGGGCCCGACCTGGCGCGCGTCGGCGGCCGCTACTCGGACGACTGGCACCGCGTGCACCTGATCGACCCGCGCGCGGTGGTGCCGGAGTCCAACATGCCTGGCTTCCCGTGGCTCGCGGACGCGCCGCTGGACGGCCAGGAGATCGCCGCGCGCATGAAGGCGCTGCAGCGGATCGGCGACCCGTACACCGACGAGCAGATCGCAAAGGCGCCGGCCGAAGTCGCCGGCAAGACCGAACTCGACGCCGTGGTCGCCTACCTGCAGGGCCTCGGCAAGCACGCACCGCGCGGGAACTGACCTGGGTTTGCAAGCATGTTGTCCGGAATCGTCACACTGACCCTGATGTTGCTGTTCGTGGCCCTGTGGGCCTGGGCCTGGCAGCCGCGCAAGAAGCGCGACTTCGAGGAAGCCGCGCGCCTGGCGCTGGATGAAGAGGAGCCGCGGGCATGAGCACCGGCTGGTCGCTGTTCGTCGCCGTGCTGGCGGCCTTCAACATCCTCGGCTGCGTGTGGCTGCTGTGGTGGACCTCCAAGCGCCGCCCCGGCGACCCGAAGCCGGAGGACACCAGCCACTACTGGGACGGCGACATCACCGAGTACAACAAGCCGATGCCGCGCTGGTGGATCAACGGCTTCTACATCGCGATCGTGTTCGGCGTCGGCTACCTGCTGTGGTACGGCGGGCTCGGCACTTTCGAGGGCATGGGCCGCTGGAGCTCGCAGAACGAACACGCGCTGGCCAAGGCCGCCGCCGACGCGCGCCTAGAGGAAACCTTCTCCGCGTACCGCGGCCGGCCGCTGCCGGAGCTGGCCGCGAACCCGCACGCGCGCGACCTCGGCCGCTCGATCTTCGCCAACACCTGCGCCACCTGCCACGGCTCTTCGGCGCAGGGCGCGGTCGGCTACCCCAACCTGGCCGACGACATCTGGCACTGGGGCGGCGAGCCCGAGCGCGTGCTCGAGACCGTGCTGCACGGGCGCGAGGGCGTGATGCCGCCGTGGGGCGAGGTCCTCACCGGCATGGGCGGCCCGAACGCGGTGGACTACGTGACCGCCTACGTGCGCGCGCTCGGCAACCCGGAATCGCTGCGCAACAACTACCTGGCCGCGCAGGGCAAGCCGCTGTACGAGGGCGTCTGCGTCGCCTGCCACGGCGTCGACGGCAAGGGCAATGCCGCGCTCGGCGCGCCCGACCTGACCGACGACTACTGGCTGTACGGCGGCAGCACCCAGGCGATCCGCGAGAGCATCGCGCACGGCCGCAAGGGCTCGATGCCGGCGCATGGCGACCTGCTGGGCGAGACCCGCGCCCGCCTGGTCGCCGCCTACGTGTGGTCGCTGTCCAATCCCCAGGGAGGCGATGCCGCGGTACGCGCGGGATCGGACTGAACCGATGACGCTGCCCGAGCCACAGTTCGACCATCCGCCCCGCCCGCTGGTGCAGCGGGTCGGGGCGATCGTGTGGCCCAGCTTCTTCGCCGCCGGGGTGGCGACGATGGTGTTCTTCGCCTTCGTCGACCCGCTGGAGCTGCGCGACATGACCTTCCCCGGGATCGCCATCGGCCGCGGCGTCGGCTACACGATCGGCTTTTTCACCTTCTGGCTGGCGACCGCGTCGTCCAGCCTGTTCACGTGGATCCTGCTGCGGCCGTCGAGCCGCTTCAACGGGCCAGGGTCCAGGCGATAGGCAGAGCAGTTCCTTGGGCAAGACGATAGACATCGACGTGCTGGACTCCGGCGGCGACTCGCTGTACGTGAGCGAGCGCAAGGTCTACCCGCGCGACGTCTCCGGGCGCTTCGACCGCCTGCGCAAGGCCGCGGTGTTCTGGCTGCTGGGCATGTACTACGTGTTCCCGTGGCTGCAGTGGGACGGTCGCCAGGCGGTGCTGTTCGACCTGCCCGCGCGCAAGTTCCACGTCTGGGGCCTGACCTTCTGGCCGCAGGACTTCAGCCTGCTCGCGGTGCTGCTGGTGATCCTCGCGCTGACCCTGTTCTTCGTCACCGCGCTGGCCGGGCGCCTGTGGTGCGGCTACGCCTGCCCGCAGACCGTGTGGACCGAAGTGTTCCTGTGGATGGAGCGCTGGACCGAGGGCGACCGCCAGAAGCGGATGAAGCTGGACGCCGGTCCCTGGACCCGCGAGAAGCTGCTGCGCAAGGGCGCCAAGCACGCCCTGTGGATCGCGTTCTCGCTGTGGACGGGCTTCACCTTCGTCGGCTTCTTCACCCCGATCACCGATCTCGGCGCGCGCGTCTGGCCGTTCGAGTGGAACGGCTGGGAGACCTTCTGGGTGCTGTTCTACGGCGGCGCCACGCTCGGCAATGCCGGCTTCCTGCGCGAGCAGGTGTGCAAGTACATGTGCCCGTACGCGCGCTTCCAGAGCGCGATGTTCGACCGCGACACCCTGGTCATCGCCTACGATCCGATGCGCGGCGAGCCGCGCGGCCCGCGCAAGCGCGGCCTGAAGTCGGTGCTCGAGCGCGCGCGCGGGCTGCTCGACGTGCAGGCCGCCTACGACTACGTGTTCCGGGCCACCCAGCATCCGAGCGCGGCGGCGGCGCGGCTGCAGGCCGCGGGCACCATCACCCTGGCCGACCTCGGGGTGCAGGCCGAACCGCTGCCGAAGTTCCAGCCGGACGAGCTGGGCGACTGCATCGACTGCACCATGTGCGTGCAGGTCTGCCCGGTCGGCATCGACATCCGCAACGGCCTGCAATACGAGTGCATCGCCTGCGGCGCCTGCATCGACGCCTGCGACGACGTCATGGACAAGCTCGGCTATCCGCGCGGGCTGATCCGCTACACCACCCAGAACGCGATCGACGGCAAGCCTACCCGCGTCCTGCGCCCGCGCATCGCCATCTACGCGGTGCTGCTGGTGGCGCTGGTCGGCGGCTGGGCCTGGAGCATCGGCCACCGCAGCCCGCTGATCGCCGAGGTGCTGCGCGACCGCAACGCCCTGTACCGCCTGGACGGCGACCGGGTGGACAACGGCTACACGCTGAAGCTGGCAAACAAGGAGAACCAGGGTCGCCGCTACCGGGTGACGCTGGAGCCTTCCGCCGCCGGCCTCGCGCTCGAGGACGCCCCGGTGGTGGTCGAAGTCGCCGCCGGCGAGGTGCGCTCGCTGCCACTGGAGGTGAGCGGACCGGGCGACGTGCGCGGCAGGCACGCGGTGCGCTTCGTGGTCGAGGCCGAGGACGGCGACGCCCGCGAGCAGGTGGACAGCAACTTCTTCGGGCCGATGTGAGGCAGCCACGATGAACGACCAGCACGAACAGGCGACGCAATCGAGCTCCCCGTGGCGGCAGCCGGTGGTCTGGCTGGTGGTCGCGCTGGTCGCGGCCGCGGTGGTCGGCGGCCTGGTGATGGTGCGCGTCGCTGGCAGCGACGGCCCGATGGACGCCGTCCCCGACGACGTCCGCCGCACCGGCCAGGTGCAGCAGGCCGAGCTCGGCCCGGACGCGCGCGCGGCGGCGCTGACGCTGAGCGCGGTGCTGCGGGTGGACGCCAAGCGCGACATGGTCGAGGTGATCCCGGTGACCGGCAGCTTCGATCGCGACGCGACGCTGACGCTGTCGCTGCACCATCCGTTGCGCGCGGCCCAGGACCGCAGCGTGCAGCTCGTCCCGGGCGAGCACGGCTGGCAGGCGGAAACGCTGCCGGACGCCGGCCACGACTGGAACCTGCAGCTGACCCCCGCCGATGGTGCCTGGCGCCTGCGCGGCCGCCTGCCGCGCGGCCAGCGGGCCGCGCACCTCGCCCCGGCCGTCGACGCATCGCCCGATGCATCGGCAGGTCCGGCGCCGTGACGACGCGGCGGTGATGCGATGGACGCCGCACTGAACGCCACCGGGCTCGCGGGCACGCGCGCGGCCACTGGCTGCCACCACTGCGGCGAAGCGCTGCCGGACGCACCGGCCCGGGTGCGCATCGACGGCGCCCTGCAGGACTTCTGCTGCGACGGCTGCGCCGCGGCCGCGCAATGGATCCGCGACGCGCGCCTGGACGACTACTACCGCCTGCGCACCGAGCCCGGCATGCGCGTGCGCGCGGACGCCGCCGACTTCGGCGTGTGGGACCGCGAGGAACTGCTGGCCGGGCACGCCCGCGACATCGAGGGCGGGCGCGAGATCACGGTACTCAGCGACGGCATGCGCTGCGCCGCCTGCGCCTGGCTGATCGACCGCGCGCTGGTGCGCGAGGACGGCGTGCTCGACGCCGGCGCCAACGCCGTCACCGGCCGCATCCGGATCGCCTGGGACCCGGCGCGCACTCCGCTGTCGCGGGTGCTGGCGCGGCTGGCCTCGCTCGGCTACCGGCCGTACCTGGCCACCGGCGAAGCACGCGAGCGCGAGCGCCGGCGCGAGCGCAACCGCGCGCTGCTGCGCATCGGCCTGGCCGGGCTCGGCGCGATGCAGGCGATGATGTTCGCCGAGGCGCTTTACCTGGATTTCCGCGGCGAGATGTCGCTGCCCACGCGCGACTTCTTCCGCTGGATCACCTTCCTGGTGTCCACCCCGGTGGTGTTCTGGGCCGGCTGGCCGTTCATCGCCGGCGCCTGGCGCGAGATCCGCCAGCGCGTGCTGGGCATGGACACGCTGGTCGCCGGCGCCACGCTGCTGGCCTACTTCGCCAGCGTCTGGGGCACGGTGGTCGGCGCGGAGCACGTCTGGTACGACGCCGCGGTGATGTTCGTGTTCCTGCTGCTGGTGGCGCGGCAACTGGAGCAGCGCGCGCGCCGCATCGCCAGTGCGCAGGTGGACGCGCTGGCGCGTGCGCGGCCCGCATTCGCGACCCGCGAACTCGCCGACGGCAGCCGCGAGTCGGTGCCGCTGGCGGAACTGGCGGTCGGCGACATCGCCTGCGTCGCGGTCGGCGAACCGGTCCCCGCCGACGGCGTGCTGCTCGACGACAGCGCGCGCTTCGAGGAAGCCCTGCTGACCGGCGAGGCGCACCCGGTCGCCAAGCGCGCCGGCGACCCGGTGCTGGCCGGCACCGCCTGTCGCGAGCAGCCGGCGCGCCTGCGCGTCACCCGGGTCGGCGCCGACACCCGGCTGGCGCAACTCGCGCACCTGGTCGAGCAGGCGCAGGCGCACCGACCGGCGCTTGCGCTCGGGACCCGGCGCATCGCGAGCTGGTTCGTGGTCGGCGTGCTGCTGGCGGCGGGCGCGGTCTACGCGTTCTGGCGCATCCACGATCCCGCGCGCGCATTCGAGGTCACGCTCGCGCTGCTGGTGGTGAGCTGCCCCTGCGCGCTGTCGCTGGCGGTGCCGGCGACGCTCGCCGCCGCGCACGGCGCGCTGGCGAAGCTGGGCGTGCTCGCGGTGCGCCCGGATGGCCTCGACACGCTGGCGCGCGCCACCGACGTGGTCTTCGACAAGACCGGCACGCTGGGCGACGGCCGTCCGCGGCTCGCCGCGGTCGGCCAGTGCAGCGGCATCGACGAAGCGGAAGCGCTGCGCATCGCCGCGGCGCTCGAGCGCGACAGCGGGCATCCGCTGGCCGCGGCGTTCACCGGGGTCGCCGACGCACCGGCGGCCAGCGCGCTGCGCAACGTCCCGGGCCAGGGCATCGAGGGCGTGGTCGACGGCCGCCGATGGCGCCTGGGCCAGGCCGGTTTCGCCACCGGCGGCGAGGACGACGGCGGCATCTGGCTGGCGGACGAAAGCGGCATGCATGCGCGCTTCGAGGTGGCCGAGGGCGAGCGCGCCGATGCGCGCGCCGCGGTGGACGCGCTGCATGCGCAGGGCCTTGCGCTGCACCTGTCCAGCGGCGACGGCGCCGCGGCGGTCCGGCGCTTCGCCGAACGCATGGACATCGACACCGTGCACGCGCGCCAGTCGCCCGAGGACAAGCTCGCCTACGTGCGCGCGCTGCAGCAGCGCGGACGGGTGGTGGCGATGGTCGGCGACGGCCTCAACGACGCGCCGGTGCTGGCCGGGGCCGACGTCTCGCTCGCGATCGGCGAGGGCGCGGCGCTGGCGCAGCGCGCGGCCGACCTAGTGCTCTCCGGCGCGTCGCTGCTGCGGCTGCCGCAGGCGATCGCGGTGGCGCGCCGCAGCCGCCGCGTCCTGCGCCAGAACCTGGCCTGGGCGCTGGGCTACAACATCCTCGCGCTGCCGCTGGCGGCGGCCGGGCTGGTGACGCCGTGGCTGGCGGCGCTGGGCATGGCGCTGTCGTCGCTGCTGGTCACCGGCAACGCGCTGCGGCTCACCCGGGTGCGCGCGCCATGACCATCCTGCTGCTGCTGATCCCGCTCAGCCTGCTGCTCATCGGCGTGGCGGTGTGGATCTTCGTCTGGGCGGTGCGCCGCGGCCAGTTCGAGGACCTCGACACCCCGGCGATCGACATCCTGCGCGACGACGAGCACGAAGCGCCGCGGCGCGACGTGGCCCAGCCCGAAAGCCGCGACCGCGATGCCGATTGACTGGCTGACCATCGGCGCGGCGCTGCTCGCCGGCCTGCTCGGCGGCGCGCACTGCGCGGCCATGTGCGGCGGCATCGCCACCGGCTTCTCGGCGCTGTCGAAGCGCAGCGGCTGGTGGGTGGCGCTGCAACCCAACCTGGGGCGCGTGCTCGGCTACGTCGCCGCCGGCGCCATCGTCGGGGGCATCGGCCACGGACTGCTCGACCTCGCGCGGGTGGAATGGCTGGCGCTGGCGCTGCGCGCCGCGGTCGGCGTGGTGCTGGTGGTGGCCGCGCTGCGCCTGCTCGGCATCGCCCGCGCGCTGGGCTTCAAGGCCACGCCCGGCGCACGCCTGTGGACGTGGCTGCGGCCGCTGCAACGGCGCGTGCTGCTGGCCGCGGACGGCCCCGGCAAGCGCATTGCACTGGGCATGCTGTGGGGCTGGATGCCGTGCGGGCTCAGCACCACGCTGCTTGCGGCGGCCTGGTTCCAGGCCGACGCGCGCAACGGTGCGCTGACCATGGCCGCCTTCGGCCTGGGCACCCTGCCGCTGATGGTGCCGCTGACCTGGTCGGGCGCGCGCCTCGGGCAGCGCCTGCAACGCGGCGGCTGGCGCATCGCCGCCGGGCTGCTGGTGCTGGGCGCCGGGCTGCTGGTGATCGCGGCGCCGTGGCTGATGCAGCACCCGGCCCTCCACGGCATCCTCGCCGCGCTCGGCTGCGTCCCGCCCCGCGCCTGAGCTTCGCCCCCGCACCGATTTGTGCTGCAATCGGTCGCACCGGGGATCGGAAGGGGATCGGCCGATGCAGCCGAGCGTCGCCTGCGCCAACTGCGGCGCGCCGATGGAAGGCGAGTACTGCGGCAGCTGCGGCCAGCGGCGCTTCCGCCCCGAGGACCGTCGCCTCGCGGCGCTGCTGCGGGACGGCTTCGACGCGCTCACCGACCTCGACGGACGCCTGTGGCGCAGCCTGCGCGCGCTGATGCTGCAACCCGGGCGGATCGCGCGCGACTGGTCCGATGGCCGGCGCGCATACTGGATCTCGCCGATCCGCCTGTTCCTGCTCGCCAACCTGCTGTACTTCCTGGCGCCGGTCGTATCCGACCTCGACCTGCCGTTGCACAACCAGGTGCGCGGCGAAGCCTATCGGCAGCTGGTGCCGGAGTGGTGCGCGGAACCAGGCAACGCGCCGGTGTGCGCCTGGCCCGGCCAGTTCCACAGCCGCCTGACCGAACCGGCCTTCCTGCATGCACTTGCCATCGAGCGCAGCGCCGCCGCGGCGCGCGGCGAGCGGTTCGACGGGGCCGGGTTCGAGCAACGCTACAACGCGCAGTCGGCCGCGATCGGCAAGCTGCTGGTCATCGTCCACGTGCCCTTCGTGGCGCTGATGCTGTGGCTGGCCACCCGGCTGAAACCACCGCGCCGCTACTACGCGGAACACTTCGTGGTCGCGCTGGGCCTGGTCAGCTTCATCCTGGTGCTGATGCCGTTGGTCAAGCCGCTGCTGTGGCTGGCCATGCTCGCCCATCGCGGGCTCGGCCTGCCCGGTGGCTACATCGGCGCGCTCTTCGGCTACGCCTCGCTCGCGGTCGTCCTCGTCCACTTCGCGCTCGCCTGCCGCCGCTGCTACGGCGGCGGCCCGGCCCGGGCCGCCACCCTGGGCCTGCTCGCATTCCTCGCGCTCGGCCTGGCCAGCCTGTTCGTCTACCGGCCGCTGCAGTTCCTGTTGGCGCTGTGGACGATGTAGCCGTGTAGGAGCGGCGCTTGCGCCGCTCCTACAGTCAGGTCCTGGGCGCCTCGTCCATCCTGTCGCCCAGCAGCCGGCGCACGACCACGTAGAACACCGGGATCAGCAGCAGCCCGAGGAAGGTGGCGAACAGCATGCCGCCGATCACGCCGGTGCCGATCGCGTGGCGGGCGTTGGCGCCGGCGCCGCTGGACAGCGCCAGCGGGGTCACGCCCATGATGAACGCGAACGAGGTCATCAGGATCGGGCGGAAGCGCAGCTTCGCCGCTTCCACGACGCCCTGGCGCAGCGGCTTGCCGGCGGCGCGTTCCTGGATCGCGAACTCGATGATCAGGATCGCGTTCTTGGCCGCCAGGCCGATCACCGTGATCAGGCCGATCTTGAAGAAGATGTCGTTCGGCAGTCCGCGCAGCATCGAGAACACCACCGCGCCGAGCACGCCCAGCGGCACCACCAGCAGCACCGAGACCGGCACCGACCAGCTCTCGTAGAGCGCGGCCAGACAGAGGAACACGACCAGGATCGACAGCGCCATCAGCAGCGGCGCCTGGCTGCCGGACAGGATTTCCTGGTAGGACTGCCCGGTCCAGTCGTAGCCGATGCCCTCGGGGAGCTGCTCCTCGACGATCGTCTCCATCGCCTGCATCGCCTCGCCGGAGCTGTGGCCCGGCGCCTGGTTGCCGACGATCTCGACCGCGGCATAGCCGTTGTAGCGGGTCAGCGACGGCGCGGCGACCTCCCAGCGGGTATCCACCACGTTCGACAGCGGCACCATCACCGGCGTGCCGCCCTCGGTCGCGCCGCGCGGGCTCGGGGTGTAGAACTTCGACAGCGACTCGGCGCTGTCGCGGAAGCCGGCATCGGCGCGCATGGTGACGCGCTTGACGCGGCCGCCGTCGGTGAAGTCGTTGACGTACACCGGCGCCAGCATCAACTGGATCGCGCTGTAGATGTCGCCCACCGAAAGCCCCATCGCCTGCGCCTGCACCCGGTCCACCTCGAGCCGCAGCTGCGGCGCCGGCGGCAGCGTGTTCGGGCGCACCGCGGTGACCGCCTCGTTCTGCGCGGCGGCGCCGAGCAGCTGGCCCATGGCCTGGTCCAGGGTGTCGCGACCCTTGCCGGCACGATCCTGCAGGAACATGTCGAAGCCGCCGAACGCGCCGAGGCCGTTCACCGTGGGCAGGTTGATTACGAAGATCTGCGCGTCGCGGATGCCGTACAGGGCCATGTTGGCGTTCTGGATGAACTCCTGCGCGCTGATGTCGCGGTCGTCCCAGTGCTGGAGCTTGATGAACGCCATGCCGACGTTCTCGCCCTGGCCGACGAAGCTGAAGCCGGCCACGCCCATCATGCTCTCGAACCCCGGCTGCTGCTCCAGCGTGGCCTGCACGTCCTGGAACACGGTCTTGGTGCGCTCGAGCGAGGCGCCGGGCGGCAGCTGCACGATCGCCAGCGCGTAGCCCTGGTCCTCTTCCGGCAGGAAGCTGCCCGGCATCCGCGTCAGCAGGAAGCCGCACAGCAACGCCAGCAGCGCGAACACCGCCATCCAGCGCGGCGCATGGCTGATGGCCGAACCGATGTGGCGCACGTAGGTGTTGCTGACCCGGCCGTAGATCCGGTTGAAGCCGCGGAAGACGACGTTCTCGCGATGGTGGTCCGGGGTGTGCTTGAGCAGGGTCGCGCACAGCGCCGGGGTGAAGCCCAGCGCCAGGAACGCGGAGAAAGCCATCGCCAGCGCGATCGTGATCGCGAACTGCTTGTAGATCTCGCCGGCCGAGCCGCCCTGGAACGCGCTGGGCACGAACACCGCGGCCAGCACCACGGTGATCGCGACCACCGCGCCGCTGATCTGGCCCATCGCCTTGACCGTGGCGTCCTTCGGCGACAGCCCCTCCTCGGTCATGATGCGCTCGACGTTCTCGATCACCACGATCGCGTCGTCCACCACGATGCCGATCGCCAGCACCACGCCGAACAGGGTGAGCTGGTTGACGGTGAAGCCGAAGGCGTAGAGGCCGAGGAAGGTGCCCAGCAACGCCACCGGGATCACCAGCGTCGGGATCAGGGTCGCGCGGAAGTTCTGCAGGAACAGCAGGATCACCAGGAACACCAGCACGAAGGCCTCGGCCAGCGTCTTCAGCACCTCGACGATCGAGATCTCGACGAAGTCGGAGCTGTCGAACGGCGAGAACCACTCGACGCCCTCGGGGAAGGTCTGCGCCAGCTGGTCCATGCGCTCGCGCACCGCCTCGGCCACGCCCAGAGCGTTCGCGCCCGGGGCCAGCTGCACGGCGAAGCCGGACGCCGGCTGCCCGTTCCAGCGCAGGTCGAAGCCGTACGCAGACGCGCCCTTCTCCACCCGCGCGACGTCGCCCAGGCGCACCACCGCGCCCGACGGGTCGGCGCGCAGGATGATGTTCGCGAACTCTTCGGCGGTGCTGAAACGGCCTTCCGCGGTGACCGTGGCGGTGAAGGCGGTGCCCTCGGACGAGGGCTCGGAGCCGATGCTGCCGGCCGCGAACTGCACATTCTGGCCGCGCACCGCCTGCAGCACGTCGCTCGCCGACAGGCCGTAGCCGCGCAGCTTCTCCGGGTTGAGCCAGATGTTCATGGCGTACTCGCCGCCGAACAGCTGGGTGCTGCCGACGCCGGGCACGCGCGCGATCTGGTCGAGCACGTTGGAGGCGAGCAGGTCGGACAGCGCGTTCTTGTCGAACGCCGGGTTGTTCGAACGCAGCGCGACCACCATCAGGAAGCCGGAGTTGGCCTTGGCCACCACCACGCCCTGCTGCACGACTTCCGACGGCAGCCGCGGGGTCGCCAGCGCGACCTTGTTCTGCACCTGCACCTGGGCGATGTCGGGGTCCGTGCCCGGCGCGAAGGTGAGGGTGATGCCGGCGCCGCCCGAGGCGCTGGACGAGGAGCTGAAGTACACCAGGTTGTCGATGCCGGTGAGCTGCTGCTCGATGACCTGGGTCACCGCCTTCTCGGTGGTCTCCGCGCTGGCGCCGGGGTAGGCCGCGCTGACCACCACCTGTGGCGGCGCGATGTCCGGGTACGACTCCACGCCCATGTCGCTGATGGCGAGGATGCCGCCGAGGGTGATCAGGATCGCGATCACCCACGCGAACACGGGGTGGTTGATGAAGAAACGTGACATGGCGGGTCAGCCCTCCGTGGTCGCGGGCTGCTGTCCCTGTGCCGGCTGCTCCGGCCGTGCTGGTTGCTGCGCGCCGTCGGCGGCCACCGGGGCGGCCTTGGCGGGCTGCCCGGGAACCGCGCGCTGCAGGCCGGACACGATCACCTGGTCGCCGGCGGCGATCCCTTCGCGGACCACCCAGTCGCTGCCCTGGGCGCGCTCGATGACGATGTCCTTGCGCGCGACGTTGCCGTCGGCGCCGACCACCAGCACGTAGGCGCCCTGGGGGTCGCGCTGCACCGCCGCCTGCGGCACCAGGAACGCGCCGCGCTCCTCGCCGAGCACCGCCTTGACGCTGACGAAGGTACCCGGCAGCAGCACGCCGTCCGGGTTGGCCACGCGCGCGCGCAGCTGGACCGCGCCGGTGGCCGGGTCGACCACGTCGCCCGAGAAGTCGAGCGTCGCGTAGTGGCTGTACGGCTGTCCGCCGGGGAGGATCAGCTGCACCCGGCGCTCGCCGTCGCCGGAGGCGGCCTGGCGGACCTGCTGCAGTTCCTCGACCGGCATCGAGAAGTTCACGTACATGGGATCGATCTGCTCGACCGTGGTCAGCAGCGTGGCTTCGCCCTGCCCGACCAGCGCACCCTCGGTGACCTGCTGCTTGCCGGCGCGGCCGCTGATCGGCGCGCGCACGGTGGCGTAGCCGAGGTTGATCTCGGCGGCCTGCAGCGCGGCCCGCGCCGCCTGCACCGCCGCGGCGCTGCTGCGCTCGGCGGCGAGCGCGTTGTCGTAGTCGGACTGCGAGATGAACTTGCCGTCGATGAGGCCGCGCGCGCGGTCGGCGAAGGCCGCGGCGTTGGCCGCCGTGGCCTGGGCCTGGGCCAGCGAGGCGCGGGCCTGGGACACGGCCGCGCTCAGCTGCGCCGGATCGATCTGGAACAGCGGCTGGCCCTTGCGGACGTCGCTGCCCTCGTCGTACAGGCGGCGCTGGAGCACGCCCGGGACGCGCGCGCGGACGTCCGCGCTGCGGAACGAGGACAGCCGGCCGACCAGTTCCTTGCCCACCGGGACGTCCTGCGGCTGCATGACGACCACGCCCACTTCCGGAGGCGGCATGCCGCCACCCGGCGCGCCGGCCGGAGCTGCTTCATCCTTGGAACAGCCGGCCGCGAACAGCGCGGTCGACAACGCGAGCACAACCAGGGAACGGTGCATGCAGACCTCGGGGGAGGGATTCCTGAACTGTGCAGTCTACCATTCCCCGGCGGCGCCAACCGTGCCGGAAGTCGTGTGGATTTCAGCCGGGAAGCGTGAGCAGCCCCGAGAACGCCGCGGGGTCCGGGGCGGCCTGCCATGGCAGCCAGCCCAGGCAGGGCGCCGGCAGCCGCGCCGCCAGCAGGGCGCGGTTCTCCTCCACCCGTTGCATCCCCGGATCCACCCCGGTGCCGATCCAGCCGGCGAGTTGGCAGCCGTCGGCCTCGATCGCGCGCGCGCTCAGGTAGGCGTGGTTGAGGCAGCCCAGGCGCAGGCCCACCACCAGCACCACCGGAAGCCCCAGCGCGCGCACCAGGTCGGCCTGCATCAGGTCGCCGGCCAGTGGCGCCATCCAGCCGCCCACGCCCTCCACCACCACCGCGTCGGCCCGGGCCGCCAGCCGGGCGTGCGCTTCGAGCATCGGCGCCAGCGCCACCGCCACGCCGGCCTCGCGCGCGGCGATCTCGGGCGCCAGCGGCGCCGGCAGCGCGAACGGATTGACGTCGGCGTAGGCCGGGCGCGGGTCGCTGGCCGCCTGCAGCGCGAGCGCGTCCTCGTTGCGCAGGCCATCGGGCGTGGCCTCGCAGCCGCTGGCCAGCGGCTTCATCCCGACCGCGCGCAAGCCGCGCGCGCGCAGCGCGTGCAGCAACGCACAGCTGGCGAGCGTCTTGCCGATGCCGGTGTCGGTCCCGGTGACGAAAAGGCCCTTCATGGCGCGGGCAACGCGGCAGCGGCGCGCCGCTCGGCCAGCGACACCGCCAGCCCGGTGAACCCCATCAGCCCGTACGCGAAGCCGGAGAACGGCGACAGCGCCGCCAGTCCCGCCAGCGAGACGATCGCGATCCAGGCCATGGCCAGCACCCCCGTCGCGGGGATCATCCAGTGCGCCGCGATCATCCCGCGCAACGCGATCCGCTCGTCGCGCGTCAGCTCGAGCGCGTCGCGCAGCCGCCAGGCGTGCCGGTACAGCGCCACCACCACCAGCCCGAGCGTGGTCCAGGCGACCGCGTAGGCCAGGAACAGCGTGCGCAGTTCCGCCGGGGTGCGCACCTGCAGCGAGGACGGGATCCAGCCGCGGGTGACGAACTCGAAGAAGCTGCTGAAGATGATCCGCAGCGGGTACACGTAGACCAGCACCAGGAACACCAGCACCAGGCTGAGCAGGACGCTGCGGCAGTCGTCGAGCCCGTAGTGGCGGCTCCACGAGGCGTGCGCCCACCAGAACATCGCCAGCAGCGCGAAGCTGGCCGCGAACGCGGGCACGCCCTTCAGCGCGTCCACCAGCGCCGGCACGCTGTCGGGGATGGCGTCGAAGGAAATCACCAGCAAGGTCACCGCGAACGCGAACGCCGCGTCCACGAACGCCTCGATGCGCGTCACCTCGCGGCCGCGGTGGTGGCCGCGCGTTGCGGGCACTGGCGCCTGGTTCCCCATGCGCGAAGCTTAGTCCTCCGGGCGGCCGCGTGCAGCGGGGGGGTACACTGGCTGCATGAGCTTCCATGCCATTCCGCTGACCGGCGACAAGCCGGAGCAGTACCGCCAGCTGCTGGCGCAGGCGCGGGCGCTGCTGCACGGCGAGCGCGACCGCATCGCCAACGCCGCCAACCTCTCCGCGCTGCTGTGGCACGCGCTGCCCGACCTCAACTGGTGCGGCTTCTACCTGTTCGACGGGCGCGAGCTGGTGGTCGGCCCGTTCCAGGGCCTGCCCGCCTGCGTGCGCATCGCGCTGGACAAGGGCGTGTGCGGCGCGGCCGCGAGCAGCCGCAGCACCCAGGTGGTCGAGGACGTGAACGCGTTCCCGGGCCACATCGCCTGCGATTCCGCCTCCCGATCCGAGTGCGTGGTGCCGCTGGTCGCCGCCGACGGCAGCCTGCTGGGCGTGCTCGACCTCGACAGCCCGCGCACCGGGCGCTTCGACGCCGACGACGCGCGCGGCCTGGAAGCGATCGCCGCCGCCTGGGTGGAGTCGCTCCAATGAGCGCGCGCAAGCTGCGCAACATCGGGCCGAAGTCCGCGGCGTGGCTGCGCCAGGTCGGCCTGCGCACGCACGAGGACCTGGCCGCGGCCGGCCCGGTCGAGGCCTACATGCGCGTGCGCCGCGCCGGCTTCAAGCCGGGGCTCAACCTGCTGTACGCGATCGAGGGCGCGCTCGAGGACTGCCACTGGCAGGAGGTGCCCGAAGCGCGCCGGGCGGAGCTGGTGGCCGCCGCGGAAGCCGCGATCGCGGAACTGCCGCCGCCGCGCGGCAAGCCGGCCGCCGCGCCGGTGACGACCATCCACCACGGCGCGGGCCCGGGCGAAGCCGACGGGCGGGACGACGACGAATAGCCGTCACTCGTAGCGCAGCGCCTCGATCGGATCCATCGCCGCCGCCTTCGAGGCCGGCATGATCCCGAACACCACGCCGATCAGCGCCGAGAAGCCCGCGGCGCCGAGCATCGCCAGCACCGGCACCCGCGCCGGCGGGAAGCCCGGGATCATCGCCGCGATGCCGGCGCCGATGGCGTAGCCGAGCGCGATGCCGATGACGCCGCCCAGCAGCGCGAGCAACGCCGCCTCGAGCAGGAACTGCGCGAGGATGTCGTTGCGGGTCGCGCCCAGCGCCTTGACGATGCCGATCTCGCGGGTGCGCTCGGTGACCGACACCAGCATGATGTTCATGATGCCGATGCCGCCGACCAGCAGCGAGATGCCGACGATGCCGCCGACCACGGCGGTGATCGTCGAGGTGACCTGCTCGAACTGCTTGAGGAACGAATCCGAGGCCTCGATCTTGAAGTCGTCGTCCTCGCCGGGCTTGAGCTTGCGCGAGGCGCGCACCGCGCGCCGCGCGCGCTCGCGCACCGCCTCGGCCTGGTCGAGGCTGGCCACCGTGAAGCTGGCGGCGATGATCGGCTTGTTGCCCTGGCCCATCATCGCGCGCCCGACCGAGAACGGGATCATCGCGTAGTTGTCCTGGCTCATGCCGAAGATCTCGCCCTGCTTCTCCATCAGGCCGATGACCTTGAACCAGTCGCCGCCGAGCTGGAAGAACTCGCCGACCGGGTTCTCCGGCATCTTCAGGTCCTCGCGCAGCTTGTCGCCGATCACGGCCACGCGCGAGCGGCTGCGGTCGTCGGCCGCCACCAGGAAGCGTCCGAAGCGGGTGTCCGCGGCGCGCACCAGCTGGTATTCGGCGGTGGTCGCCTGCACCTGCGGATTGCTGCTGCGCCCCTTGTAGCTGGCGCCCGCGGCCTGCACCACCATCATCGGCGCCACCTCGTCGATGCCCGGCACCCGGTAGCGGAGCGCGTCGACGTCCTCGAAGGTGATGTAGTTGAGGCTGCCGGTCCGGAAGTTCTCGTTGTCGTTCACCGCCTGCAGCGTCATGGTGTTGCCGCCCAGGTCGGAGAACTGGTCGGTGATCGACGCCGACATCCCCTGCACCAGCGAGATCACCGCGATCACGGACGCGGTGCCGATCAGGATCCCCAGGGTGGTGAGGAAGCTGCGCATGCGGTGCGCCATCAGGCTGGCGAACGCCGCCTTGAACGCTTCGGCGAGGATGCCCCTCATGCGGCCTCACCCCGCGGCGGGTTGGGGGTGTCGGACACCACCAGGCCATCGCCGATGCGCACCGTGCGGCGGCAATGCGCGGCGATGTCCGGCTCGTGGGTCACCACCAGCACCGTCTGCCCCTGCGCGTGCAGTTCGTCGAACAGCGCCATGATCTCGGCCGAAGTGCGCGAGTCGAGGTTGCCGGTGGGTTCGTCGGCCAGCAGCAGCGACGGCTCGCCGACCAGCGCGCGCGCGACCGCGACGCGCTGGCGCTGGCCGCCCGACAGTTCGTTCGGCCGGTGGCCCTGGCGGTTGCCCAGGCCCACCTTCTCCAGCGCCTCGGTAGCGCGCCGCCGGCGCTCGGCCGCCGGGGTGCCGCGATAGACCAGCGGCTGCATCACGTTCTGCAGCACCGTCAGCCGCGGCAGCAGGTGGAAGCTCTGGAACACGAAGCCGATCTCGCGGTTGCGCACGTGCGCCAGCTCGACCTCGCCGAGCTTCGCGGTGTCGCGCCCGTTGAGCAGGTAGCTGCCGCTGCTGGGCGTGTCCAGGCAGCCGATGATGTTCATCAGCGTGGACTTGCCCGAGCCAGAGGGTCCCACCAGGGCGACGTACTCGTTGCGGCCGATGTCGAGGTCGACGCCGGCGAGCGCCAGCACCTCCTCGTCGCCCATGCGGTAGCGCCTGGTGATGTTGCGCAGCGCGATCATCACTCCGCGTCCGCGCCGGCCCCGTCGTCTTCGCCGCCGTCGCCGCCTTCCCCTTCGCCGGCGCCATCCTTGCGCTGCTCGACGCGGTCGCCGTCCTGCAGCTGGCGCAGCACGCGCGCGGGGCCGCGGACGATGGTGTCGCCGGCCTGCAACGGTTCGCCGACCGACTGCCAGGCGTCGTCGGCGATGCCGACCTGCACCTCGACCTTGCTGGCGCTGCCGTCCTCGACCTTCCACGCGTAGTGGGTGGGCTGCCGGTCCTCGTCGAACTCGGTGACGATCGCCTCGACCGGCACCGCCGGCAGTTGCGCGCCGTCGCCCAGCGCGATCTCGGCGCGCACGCTCATGCCCGAGCGCAGGTCGATCCCGTCCGGCACCTCCAGCGCCACCGTCACCTCGTAGGCGCGGCCCTGGCCCTCGACCGTCGGCGCCAGCGCGATCTGCTCGACCCGGCCCTGCAGCGCGTCGTCGGGGTAGGCAGCGGCGTAGACGTCGGCGGCCTGCCCGACCGCCACCCGCGCGATGTCGGCCTCGTCCACCTTGAGCTCGGCCTGGATCCGCGAGGTGTCGGCGATCTTCGCCAGCTGCGCGCCCACGAACGACGACGTGGAAGGCACCGCGGTCTCGCCGACCTTGATCGGCAGCGACACGATGCGGCCGGTGATCGGCGAGCGGATGGTGGTCTTGGACAACTGCTCGCGCGCGTCCTCGAGCGCCGACTGCGCGCGGCGGAAGTCCTCCTGGCTGGTGCGCAGGTCCAGCTGCGCCACCTGCAGCTGGTTGCGGGCCTCGTCGAAGCTGCCCTGGTCGATCATGCGTTCCCTGACCAGCGCCTCGGCGCGGTCGAACTGGCGCTGGCGCAACGCCAGCGTCGCCCGCTGCCGGTCGATCACCAGCCTGCCCTGGCGCACCCCGGCCTCGGCGCGATCCACCGCGTTGCGGTAGATCTCCGGATCCAGGCTAAGCAGCACCTGGCCCTCGCGCACCATGTCGCCTTCCTTGATGGCGATGGAGGCGACGCGGCCGGTGATCTCGGACGTCAGGTTCACCTCGTTGCGGTACGCCAGCGTGCCGGGCGCGAGGATGGTCGGATCGATGGCGCGCGCCTCCACCGTCACCAGCTCGACCTGCTTCGCCGAATCGCCGCGGCAGCCGCGCACCAGCAGCGGCAGCGCGACCACGGCCACCACCAGGATGGCCGCCAGCCATTTCCTCTCGAACTTCATCGGCCGCCCTTACCTGGCGAGCGCGAACAGCGCCATGCCGCCGTAGATCACCACGCTCGGCAGCAGCGCGACCACCGCCGACTGCAGCCAGCCTGCGCGGGCGAAGATCCGCCAGCCCAGCGCCAGCAGGAACCACGACCACAGGTTGAGCAGGCTGAAGGCGCGGGCGAGGCCGCGCCAGGGGCTGTCGGCCGGCAGCTGCACCAGCAGCGGGTCGACGTTGGTCAGCATCAGCGATTCGAGCCCCGTGTTCGGCTGCATCGTCGCCACGCCCACCAGCGCCACCACGATGCCCAGCAGCGCCGGCATGTTCGACCAGCACACCAGGCTCATGCCGCGCTTGAAGCCCACCCCGGCGCCGGTGACCTTGCCGGCGAGCATCAGGTAGAGGGCGTACAGGCAAGAGACCACCACGATCACCACCGCCGAGCTGATGGCGCCGATCCAGGCCATCGCCTGGGTGCCCGGCATCACCGAGCGGGCCTGCTCGAGCTCGGCCGCGCTCATCTCGCGTCCGGCCTCCAGCAGCATGTGCTGCATGTACCAGTCCGGATCCACCGCCATGAAGTACCAGAGCGGCAGGATGGCCGAGGCCAGGGCCAGCAGCGCCAGTGGCAGCGCGAAGCGCGGCTGTTCGCGCAGCTCCTCGAACGCCTTGCCCGGCTGCAGGAAGATGTCTACCAGCTGTGTCATGTGTGTTCCCCCTCGTGGCACGTCCCCATGTTGCGCGCAAGCTACAGGCCGTCCCGGGCAGCGTCAAAGGCCAAAAGGCATGCCGCTACCACGCGTGGCGGGCCCGTGCGCTACAATCACGGCGCTTCGCGGTGACCCGGCGGCGGCCTGCCGACGGGTTGAAACGGGAAGCCGGTGACGCCGCGCAAGCGGTCATTCCGGCACTGCCCCCGCAACGGTAAGCGAGACAAGGGACGGCAACACGCCGCTCAAGGCAGCCACTGTGCAAGGCACGGGAAGGCGCCGTCCCGGGGAACCATCCCGCTCGCGAGTCCGGAGACCGGCCACGGAGCAGACTGGTTGCGGCGCGGAGGGCGTCGCGGCGGCGGCGTCGCCGGACTCCCTCCACGCGACCCCTTCGCAGCCTGCCTTCCGCGTGCAACTCCCGACCACCCTTGGCGTGCGGGCGTGCACGCCGGAGACCATGCACATGCAATTGCGGAAGACGATCCTCGCGGCCTCGCTGGCCGTTTCCCTCGCCCTGCCCGCGGCCGCCGCGGCGCAGACCACCGACCTCGACAACGTCCTGGTCACCGCCACCCGCACCGCGACCACCGCAGACGCCTCGCTCGCAGCGGTCGAAGTGATCGACCGCGACCAGATCGAGCGCAGCCAGGCGCGCTCGCTGCAGGACCTGCTGCGCGGCCGCGCCGGCATCGACCTCTCCAACCAGGGTGGCATCGGCAAGGTCTCGACCCTGTTCCTGCGCGGGACCGAATCCGACCACACCCTGTTCCTCGTCGATGGCGTGCGCGTCGGCTCCGCCACCTCCGGGCTGACCGCACTGCAGGACCTGCCGCTGGAGCTCATCGAGCGCATCGAGATCGTCCGCGGGCCGCGCTCGGGCCTGTACGGCAGCGAGGCGCTCGGCGGCGTCATCCAGGTGTTCACCCGCGGCGCGCGCAAGGGCGTGCACACCCGCTTCCACGCCGGCGCCGGCAGCCACCGCCTGCGCGAACTGGGCGCCGGCCTCGACATCGGCGGCGAGCATGCGTGGTTCGGGGTGGACGCCAGCCACCAGTCCAGCGACGGCATCGACGCCTGCCGCGGCATCGCCACGCCGGTGTTCGCCGGTTGCGGCATGGACCAGCCCGATCCCGACCGCGACGGTTACGAGAACCACGCACTCTCGCTGCGCGCCGGCTTCGACGGCGGCAATGGCTGGAGCGGCAACGCGCGCCTGCTGCGCAGCGAGGGCCTCAACGAGTACGACGCCGACCCGGCGTGGGGGCTGCCCGACCGCTCGCGCACGCTGCAGCAGGTCACCGGCGTGCAGCTGCGCCGCGACGACGGCGGCAGGCTCGCGTTGCGCCTGTCCGCGGGACGCCACGTGGACCGCTCCGACAACGACCTCGCCGGCACCGCGACCGACGGCTTCCGGACCCGCCGCGACAGCGCCGGCCTGCAGGCGGACCTCACCCTGGCGAAGTCGCAATTGCTCACCCTCGGCGCCGACTGGTCGCGCGACAGCGGCGGCGTGGAAGGCCCCTTCGCGTCCTTCGACGAGCGCCGCGGCAACCGCGCCGGGTTCGCGCAGTACCAGGGCAGCTTCGGCCGCCACGACGTGCAGCTCGCCGCCCGCCACGACGACAACGACCAGTTCGGTGGCCACGACACCGGCAGCCTCGCCTGGGGCATGGACCTCGGCGACGGCCTGCGCCTGAGCGCCAGCCACGGCACCGCGTTCAAGGCGCCGACCTTCAACGAGCTGTACTACCCGTTCTACGGCAACCCGGCGCTGCGCCCGGAGACCTCGCGCAGCAGCGAGCTCGGCATCGCGCAACGCCGGGATGGCTGGCACTGGCAGGCGAACGCCTACCGGACCGTCGTCGACGACCTGATCGTGTACGACCCGCAGCGGTTCCAGGCCAACAACATCGAGCATGGCGAGATCCGCGGGCTCGAACTCGGCGGCGGCACCACGCTGGCCGGCTGGGAGCTGGCACTGCAGGCGACGCTGCTGGATGCGCGCAACCGCAGCGCGGCGCTCGACGGCAAGCAGCTGCCGCGGCGCGCGCGGCGCAGCGCGCGGCTGGACGTGGACCGCGAGCTCGGCCGCTGGCGCCTGGGCGCGACCCTGCTGGCCAGGGGCGAAGCCTTCGACGACGCCGGCAACGTGCTGCGCATGGCCGGGTACGCGACGCTGGACCTGCGCGCGGAGACCGCGCTCGGCAGGGGCTGGACCCTGCAGGCCGCGCTGCGCAACGCGCTCGACCGCGATTACGAGACCGTCGCCTACTACGGACAGCCGGGCCGCGAGTATGGGTTGACCCTGCGCTACGCACCGGCGCCCTGAACCGGGAGCGGTCCACGCGCCCACGGTTCACGGCATTTCCACCGCGCGCGGCACAGGCTTGGGGCTCCCCACGACACGTACAGGAGTTCCACCATGCCGCGCGACATCCTCAAGACCCTGAAGGACGAACACGACCAGCTGCGTGCCCTCTTCAAGGAGATGGAGTCCACCACCGACCGCGGCGTCAAGACCCGCAACGAACTGCTGCGCAAGATCGACGAGAACCTGCTGCCGCACGCGAAGTGGGAGGAGAGCGTGTTCTACCCGCGCTTCGCCGAACGCGCCAACCGCGACGGCCTCAAGACCCACGCCGAGGCCATCCAGGAGCACCGCGCGGTCGAGCAGACGGTGATGCCGGACGTTCACGCGGCCGACTTCGACACCCCGATGTTCGCCGGGCGCGCCAAGGTCTTCGGCGAGCAGATCGACCACCACGCCAAGGAAGAAGAGAAGACGATGTTCAAGATGGCGCGCGAGCTGTTCACCGCCGAGGAGCGCGCACAGATGGACGAGGAGTACCAAGCCTGGAAGCAGTCGCCCGAAGCCGCCACCGTGATCGCCGCCGCGGCCGCCAAGACCGGGGCCAAGGCGGTCCTGACCAAGCTCAAGCAGTAGCGAAGCGCAGGAGCGGCGAACCGCCGCGGCCGGCACGACGGGGACACCGGTCCGCGACGGCCGTCGCTCCTGCTAGGCGAAGCCTGGAAAATCCTGGAAAAAGAGCGGGCCGGAGGGTGACCTCCGGCCCGTTCCGTTACCGCACGTCAGCGGTTCTGGCCCTGGTCCCGGCGCTGGGACTGCTGGTTGCTGCCCTGGCTGGACTGCTGGTTGCTGCCCTGGCTGCCCTGGCTGCTGCCCTGCCGGCCCTGGCCTTCCTTGCGCATGTTGTCCTGGCCCTGCTGGGCATGCTTGCCCTGCTGGTTGTCCTGTCGATTCTGGTTGTTCGCCATCTCGCTTCTCCTTTGTCGTGAACCGGCGTGGGGGAGGTGTGCCGGCGACTACGAGACTGCGCGATCGGCGGTAGTGCCAACGTGAGCCCGAAGCTAAACAGGCGTTAGGCGGAGGCGTGCCCTAGTCAGGAAGGTGGATCGCGACGCAGAGCCCGCCGCGGTCGCGGTTGAGCAGCGCGATGCGGCCGCCGTGCGCCTCCGCGATCTCGCGCGCGAGCGCAAGCCCGAGGCCGGTGCCGTGGCGCTTGGTGGAATAGAACGGCAGCAGCGCGTTCGAGAGCACCGCTTCGTTCATGCCGCTGCCGCGGTCGAGCACCTCGAGTCGCCAGCCTTCGCCGGCGCGGCGCAGCACCAGCTTCACCTCGTGCGCCGGCGAGCCGGATTCGTGCGCGTTCTTCAGCAGGTTGAGCAGCGCCTGTTCCAGCTGCGCCGGATCGAAGCGGCCGATGCGGTCGTCGTTGCCGCCTTCGGCCACGAACTCCACCTGGCTGCGCAGCTGCGCGATGAAGCGCCGCCACTCCACCGGCTGCAGCCGCGGCGCCGGCAGCTTGGCGAAGTGCGCGTAGTCGCGGATGAAGCCCTCGAGGTGGCGCGCGCGCTCCTCGATCGTGGCCAGCGCGGTGGGCAGGCGCTCGAGCTGGCCGCGGCGCAGCAGTTCCGCGCCGGAGTGCGCGAGCGAGGCGATCGGCGCCAGCGAGTTGTTGAGTTCGTGGCTGATCACGCGGATCACCTTCTTCCAGGTCTGCACCTCCTGGCGGCGCAGCTCGGCGGTGAGCTGGCGCAGCAGCACCAGTTCGTGGCGCCGGCCATTGAGCCGGAACTGGCGCCGCGCGAGGTGGAAGATCTCCTCTGCGTCGTCCTCGCCGACGGTGAACATGCCGTCTCCACCGCGCGAGAACGCCTCGCGTACCGCGTCGGGCGTGCCCTCGAGCAGCGTCTCGAAGTGCCTGCCTTCGAGCCGATGGCCATCGCCCAGCAGCTTGCGCGCGGCAATGTTCCCGTGGACCACCCGGCGCGACGGATCCACCAGCACCATCGCCACCGGCGTGTTCTGCACCATCGTGTCCAGCAGCAGCTCGCGCTGCACCAGCGCCAGCCGCTGCTCGCGGAGCACGTCGCCGAGTGCGTTGTGGCTGGCCACCAGTTCGCCAAGTTCGTCGCGGCCGTCCCAGTTGACCCCGAACGCGAAGTCGCCGTCGCGGTAGCTGGCGACGCTGCCGGCGAGCGCGCGGAACAGCGCGCGCATCGGCGCGAACAGCCGCTGCACGTGGTACAGCAAGAGCGGCGCCAGCAGCGCGACCGCGAGCAACGCCGCCCACGGCGGCCGCAGCCACTGCGACAGCAGCAGCGCGAGTCCGGCCGCCGCGGCCACGTAGAGCAGCGCCAGCGCCGCGAACTGCAGGCGCAGCGGCAGCCGCTGGCGCCAGCGCATCTCAGCCGCGCCCCGCGCCGGGACGCTCCAGGCCCAGGCGGTCGAGCCGCCGGTAGAGGGCCTGCCGCGACAGCCCCAGGTCCGCGGCTGCCTGCGCCACCACTCCATTGGCCCGCGCCAGCGCGGCCTCGATCGCGGCGCGGTCGGGCTCGTCGCTCGTGGCGCAGGCCGCTGCCGGCTTCGGCAGGCCGAGGTCCGCGGCCGCGATCGTGTCGCCGGCCGCGAGCAGTGCCGCGCGCTGCACGGTGTTGCGCAATTCGCGCACGTTGCCCGGCCAGGCATGCGCGCGCAGCACGCGCGCGGCGTCCTCGCCGAGCTGCTTGCCGGGCGGCAGGAAGTGGCGCGCCAGCGGCAGGATGTCGTCGGGGCGTTCGGCCAGCGGCGGCAGCCGCAGCTCGACCGCGTTGAGGCGGTAGAACAGGTCCTCGCGGAACCCGCCCTCGGCGATCAGCGCCGGCAGGTCGGCATTGGTCGCGCTGACGATGCGCACCCTGACCTGGCGCTCGCGATTGCCGCCGAGGCGCTGGAAGCGGCCGGTCTCCAGCACCCGCAGCAGCTTCACCTGGCCGGCCAGCGGCAGCGTGCCGATCTCGTCCAGGAACAGGGTGCCGCCGTCGGCCGCTTCGAACTTGCCTTCGCGCGCGCGCTGGGCGCCGGTGTAGGCGCCGGCCTCGGCCCCGAACAGTTCGGCCTCGACCAGGTCGGCCGGGATCGCGCCGCAGTTGAGTGCCACGAAGGGGCCGTCCCTCACCGCCGAGTTCGCGTGCACGATCTCGGCGACCTTCTCCTTGCCGGCGCCGTTCGGGCCGGTGACCAGCACCGGCAGCTCGGAGCGCGCGACCTGCACCGCCAGCGCCAGCAGGCGCTCGCTGGCGGGATCGGCGAACACGAAGCCGCGCAGGTCGTGGTCGCGTTCCAGCGCGCTGCGCCGGCGACGCTCGCCCTGCTGCATGCGCGCGAGTTCGCGGCGCGCCTCCGACAGCTCCAGCAGGTTGTTGACCGTGGCCAGCAGCTTGCGGTCGTCCCAGGGCTTGGCCAGATAGTCGGCGGCGCCGGCGCGCACCAGCTCCACCGCCGATTCGAGCTGGGTCCACGCGGTCAGCAGGATCACCGGCAGGTCGGGGTGGCGGTCGCGGATGCGTGCGAACAGCGCCGCGCCCTCCTCGCCCGAGGTGGTGTCGGCCTGGAAGTTCATGTCCTGCACCACCAGGTCCACCGGCTCGCGCGCGAGCAGCGCGAGGCCGTCCTCCGGCGACGGCGCCGCGCGGGTCTCGATGTCGTGCAGCGAGAACAGGGTTTCCAGCGCGGTGGCTACGGCGGGGTTGTCGTCGATGACGAGGACGGTGGGCATGGACGAAGCTTAAGGCCCTACACGCTCCTCGTCGCGACTGCGGGGGGGACGGCGGCGGCGCGGCGGGCGGGGCCGAAGACTGAGAGCTGGCCCAGGAGCCACAGCACCAGGGCGCCGACCGGCAGGTAGATCGCCGGCAGCCGCGGCAGTTCCGCGCGTTCCATCATCAGCTGGTTGAGGCCGTAGGCCAGCATCATCCCGAGCACGATGCCGGCCGTGGCCAGCACGAAGTTCTCGAGCTGGAAGTAGCGCAGCACCTGGCCGCGGGTGGCGCCGAGCGCGCGCCGCACGCCGATCTGCTTGGTCCGCTGCGCGACCCAGAAACTGGCCAGGCCGACGATGCCGAGCGCGGTCACCACCAGCAGCAGCACGCTCACGATCACCAGCATCCAGGACATGGCCCGGTCCTGGCGATAGTAGTCGCTGCGCATCTCCTCGAGCGTCTGCTTCTCGAGGATGATGCGGTTGGGGCCGTTGCGCAGCAGTGCCTGCTCCGCGGCGTCGAGGGTTTCCGCCCGGCGATCCGGATCCACCCGCAGCACGTAGTTGCCGCCCACGTTGAACGGGATCCGGAGCGGCAGGATGCTCGAGTAGTAGTACTGCGCGGGGCCGCCCATTTCGTTCGGGCGCGCGAGCTTGTCCACCACCCCGACCACGCGCGTGCCGCCCTCGCCCCAGCTGTAGTAGGTCTTGCCGAGCGGATCCTCGCCCGGCCACAACGCCTCGGCCATGTCGCGGGTGATGATGGACACCGGTACCGCGAGGTTGGCGCCCGGGGCGCTGAACGCGTCCCAGTCGACCATTTCGTCGGCGGTGAAGAAGCGGCCGGAAACGAGCTGCAGCCCAAGCGTCTCCGGCAGCTTTTCGTCGCCGAGGTAGGTGCTGCTGCTGAGGTTTACCTGGGTCTGTTCCTGGGTGAGGTTGACGCCGCTGTTCCAGGAACTGCCGCCGAAGGTGAGCTGGTTGGTGACGCTGGCCGACTTCACCCCCGGCAGCGCGCGCAGCGCGGCCAGGTCGGTGGCGGTCAGGGCGGCGGCGTTGTCGTCCTGGCCGATGCCGGTGATCTGGATGCGGACGATCTCGTCCTCGGCCTGGCCGGTCGGGCGGTCCATGCGCTCGAGGCGCCCGCCGATCAGGAACATGGCGTTGCAGATGATCGCGCAGCTCAGCGCGATCTCGAGCACGATCAGCGCCGATGCGGTCTTGTGCCGGCGCAGGGTCGAAAGGATGGGGCGCAGTTCCATGTCGTTCTCCGGTGCTTACTGCGACTTGAGCTGGATCGCGGGCGCCACCTGGCAGGCATGCCAGGCCGGCAGCAGCCCGGCGAGCACGCTGGCCAGGATCGCGAGCGCGAAAGTGGTCAGCAGCATCGATGCGTCCAGGTGCAGGATGTCGGCGAAGCCGGTCGGCTGCTGCCGGATCGCCCACAGGCCGAGCTGGGCGAGCCCGAGGCCGAGCAGGCCGCCGGCCAGGCCGACGGTGCCGGCCTCGACCAGGCACTGCGCGAAGATCGCGCGGCGCGAGGCGCCGAGCGCGCGGCGCACGCCGATCTCGCTGGCGCGACGCATGAACTTGGCCAGCAGCAGGCCGACGGTGTTGAGCAGGCACACCAGCAGGAAGCCGAACGCCAGCCACACCTGCATGCGCACGTCGCTGGGTACCACGCGCTTGTAGTCGAGCCACTCCATCACGCTGCGCAGGCGCACGTTGGTCGGACGCTGGAAGCGGCCGGCGGCGCGCTGCTGGTCGGAGTAGTCGACCAGGTACTGCCGGTATGCCTCGGCCTCGGCGGGCGTGTCGAGCTCGACCCAGTACTGGATCCAGGTGCAGGGCGCGTTGACGCCGGTCTCGCCCTCGGGGTCGTCGCTGTTGGCGCCGCTGCGCCAGCAGTTCATGCTGCCGTTGCGGTCCATGCGCAGGTCGCGCGAGGTCGAGAACGGCACGTAGGCCTGTTCCGCCTCGCCGTAGCGGCCGGCGTTGAGGTCGTAGAACTTGGGCACCGGGCGCCACGCGTCGAGCACGCCGACCACGCGGAAGTCGGCGCCGCCGAAGCGCACCGTGCGCCCGGTGCTGTCCTCGCCGTCGAACAGCTTGTCGTTGAGCGCCTTGCTGATCACCGCCACCCGCGCGCGCGCCGCGTCCTGCTCCGCGCTCCAGCCATTGCCGTACAGGAACGGCAGCTCGAACATCGGGAAGAAGTCGGCGCTGGTGTAGCGGGCGTCGGCGTAGAACGGCGCCAAGCCCTCCTTCTGCGATTCGATCGCCACGCTGCCGCCGGTCATCATCGCCTGGCGGTCGCCGCGCGCCTGGCGCAGCAGTTCCTCGGCGTCGTAGCGGGTCATCTGCTCCTCGGGCTCCTCGCCGGCAACGTAGCCGTCCATCGAGCCCGGGTCGAGTTGGACGTAGAAGAGCTGGTCGCTCTTCTGCGGGATCGGGTCGCCGGAGAGCACGTGGAAGATGGTCAGCGTGGTCATGCTGGCGCCGATGCCCAGGGCGATGGCGAGCACCATCAGCGCGGTCAGTGCCTTGTTGCGGCGGAAGCTGCGCAACGCCAGATCGAAGTAGTAGGCGAACATGCGGGCGGCCTCCTCAGCCGTTGGACTCGGCCAGCGAGGCCGAGGCGACGCGCAGCAGGGTCGGCTCCACGCTCAGGTCGGTGGCCATGCCGTCGACGATGTGCACGTTGCGCTGCGCACGCGCGGCCAGCTCCGGATCGTGGGTGACCATGACGATGGTGGTGCCCTGCTCGTTGATCTCCTCCAGCAGCTCCATCACCCCGCGCGCCATCTGCGAGTCGAGGTTGCCGGTCGGCTCGTCTGCCAGCAGCAGGCGCGGGCTGCCCGCGAGCGCACGCGCGATCGCGGCGCGCTGCTGCTGGCCGCCGGACAGCTCGGACGGATAGTGCTTCATGCGCGAGCCGAGGCCGACCTGCGACAACGCCTGCTCGATCCGCTGCCGACGCTCGGCCGCGTTCATGCCCCGGTAGCGCAGCGGCACGTCGCAGTTGTCGAACAGGTTGAGGTCCGGGATCAGGTTGAAGCTCTGGAAGATGAAGCCGATCTTGCGGTTGCGCAGCCTCGAGCGCGCGTCGTCGGAGAGGCCGCGCACGTCCTCGCCGTCGAGCAGGTACTCGCCGCCGGTGAAGGTCTCCAGCAGGCCGGCGATGTTGAGGAAGGTGGTCTTGCCCGAGCCCGAGGGGCCGGTGACCGCGACGAACTCGCCGTCGCGCACGTGCAGGTCCAGCGCCCGGAGCGCGTGGGTTTCGACGAGTTCGGTACGGTAGACCTTGCTGACCTGGCGCATCTCGAGCATGGGGGTGTCCTCTTCTCTGGTTTTCAGTTGACGACCACGCGCTCGGCATCGCCGAACAGGTCGCTGCCGGAGACCACGACGCGGTCCCCTTCCTGCAGTCCTTCCACGATCTCCACCGCGCCCAGGCTGCTGGCGCCGGTGCGGATCGGACGCTTGACGGCGACGTCGCCGTCCATCACCCAGGCGCTGGCGCCGCCGCCCTGTTCCAGGAACGGGCCGCGGTCCACCATCAGCACGTCGCGGCGGGTGTCGAGCAGGATCCGCGCGGACATGCGCTGGTTCTGGCGCAGGCCGGGCGGCTGCCCGTCCTTGAAGCGCAGGCGCGCGGTGACTTCGCCGTTCACGACCTCCGGCGACACCGCCGAGACCTCGGCGGCGAAGGGTTCGCCGCGGCCGCTGGCGAGCTGCGCCGGCATGCCGATGGCGAGGTCGCGGGCGAAGCTCTCCGGCACCCGGATCTCGACCTCGAAGCGGGTCAGGTCGACCACCCCGAGCACCGGCGCGTTCTGGGCGACGTTGGCGCGCTGCTGCACCTGCACCTGGCCGACCTGGCCGTCGAACGGCGCGCGCAGGGTCAGCGCGTCCACCTGGCGCTGCAGCTCGGCGACCACCGCGCGCTGGCGGTCCGCCAGCAGTTTCTTGTTGCGCACGTCGAGGCCGGCGCCGCGATCCTGCAGGGCGCTGTCCTGGCGCGCGTGCTGGAGCCCGATCTCGGCGCTCTTGAGCGCGTCCTCGGCGCGCGCCACGTCCACCTGGGCGACGGCGCCGCCCTCGTAGGCGCGGGTGTTGCGCTCGAGGTCGCGCGCGGCGGCCTGGCGCTGGATCAGGGCCTGGTCGAGCGTGCGCCGCGCGGCCGAACGCGCCAGCTGCGCGTCGAGCGCGGCGCGGCTGGCTTCGGCCTCGAGGCTGGCAAGCGTCGCCTCTTCCTGCGCCAGGCGGCTGCGCAGTTCCGGGCTGTCGATCTCGGCCAGCGCGTCGCCCTTCTCCACGACGTCGCCCGCGACCACGTGCAGGGTCACGGTGCCGCCGGCGACCGCGTACAGGGTCGGGCTGTTGGCCGCGATCACGCGGCCCTCGGCGGAAATGTCGCGCACCAGGTCGCCGCGCCTGACTTCGGCGATGCGCAGCCGCGAGGCGTCCACCGAGCGGCTGCCGGCGGCCCAGCCGGACAGCAGCCAGCCGGCCAGCAGCAGCACCAGCGCGCCGCCGCCGGCGTAGGCCAGCCATTGCCGGCGCTGGCGCCCGGCGGCCGAGGAAGCGGCGACGGGCCGGTCCTGGCCCGAGGTGTCGCGGATGCCCATCGTTGGTGTGTCCCCTTGCTGTCGCGTCCTGCCGTTCCAGGAAGCAGGATGCGTGCCAAGCCGGAAACGTTGCACTGGCGCGGCGAACACGACTTGGCCGGGTGTCCGCGGACACCGTCCGGACACCGGCGCGGACAGTCCGGCGCTGCCTGACCCGCTACACTTCCAGTCCGCGAAGAAAGGTGGCTTGCCATGTGTGGAATCGTCGGCGCGATCGCTGGCCGTGACGTGGTCCCGGTGCTCATCGAGGGCCTCAAACGGCTCGAGTACCGCGGCTACGACTCCGCCGGCATCGCCGTGGTCGCGGACACGGGCGTACGCCGCGTGCGCCGCACCGGGCGCGTCTCCGAGATGGAGTCCGCGGCGGCCGCCGAAGGCTTCAGCGCCACGCTCGGGATCGGCCACACCCGCTGGGCGACCCACGGCGGCGTGACCGAGGACAACGCGCACCCGCACATCAGCCACGGCGAACTCGCGCTCGTCCACAACGGCATCATCGAGAACCACGAGGCCCAGCGCGAGCGCCTGCGCGGGCTCGGCTACGCCTTCGAGTCGCAGACCGACACCGAGGTCATCGCCCACCTGATCCACCATTACCGCGCGCAGGGCGCGGACCTGGTCGGCGCGCTGCAGCAGGCGGTGCGCGAGCTGCACGGCGCCTACGCCATCGCCGTGATCGACAAGCGCGACCCCGGCACCATGGTCGCCGCGCGCATGGGCTGCCCGCTGCTGGTCGGGCTCGGCGACGGCGAGAACTTCGTCGCCTCCGACGTCTCGGCGATCGTGTCGTCCACCCGCCGCGTGATCTTCCTGGAGGAAGGCGACACCGCCGAACTGACCCGCGACGCGGTGCGCATCTTCGACGCCGACGGCGCCCCGGTCGAGCGCGAGGTGCACGTGTCCGACGTGTCGCTGGCCTCGCTCGAGCTCGGCCCGTACCGCCACTTCATGCAGAAGGAGATCCACGAGCAGCCGCGCGCGGTCGCCGACACCATCGAGGCGCTGATGGACGACAATGCGTTCTCCGCCGAGCTGTTCGGCAAGGACGCGGCCGGCGTGCTCGAGGGCATCGAGGCGGTGCAGATCCTCGCCTGCGGCACCAGCTACTACGCCGGCCTCACCGCGCGCTACTGGATCGAGGCGCTGGCCGGCCTGCCCTGCGCCGTGGACATCGCCAGCGAGTACCGCTACCGCCAGGTGGTCGCCAACCCGAAGCAGCTGGTGGTGACGATCTCGCAGTCGGGCGAGACCCTCGACACCATGGAGGCGCTCAAGTACGCGAAGTCACTCGGGCAGTCGCGCACGCTGTCCATCTGCAACGTGCCCGAGAGCGCGATCCCGCGCGCCAGCCGGCTGGTGCACTACACCCGCGCCGGCGCCGAGATCGGTGTCGCCTCGACCAAGGCCTTCACCACCCAGCTGGTGGCGCTGTTCACCCTGGCCGCGACCCTCGCCAAGCTGCGCGGCCGCCTCGACGCACGGCAGGAAGACGAGCTGCTGGAGTGCCTGCGCCACCTGCCCGGCAGCATCCAGCACGCGCTCAACCTGGAACCGCAGATCGTGGCCTGGGCGGAACTGTTCGCACCCAAGGACCACGCGCTGTTCCTCGGGCGCGGCATGCACTACCCGATCGCGCTCGAGGGCGCGCTCAAGCTCAAGGAAATCTCGTACATCCACGCCGAGGCCTACCCCGCGGGCGAGCTCAAGCACGGGCCGCTGGCGCTGGTGGACGACGCGATGCCGG
The DNA here is from genome assembly GCF_006476065.1 of Cognatiluteimonas lumbrici. Classification (GTDB taxonomy): domain Bacteria; phylum Pseudomonadota; class Gammaproteobacteria; order Xanthomonadales; family Xanthomonadaceae; genus Cognatiluteimonas; species Cognatiluteimonas lumbrici. The sequence continues at coordinate 1,962,913 of NZ_ML636798.1, read as the reverse complement.
TGGTGGTGATCGCGCCCAACGACAGCCTGCTGGAGAAGGTGAAGTCGAACATCCAGGAAGTCCGCGCGCGCGGCGGCCAGATGTTCGTGTTCGCCGACGCCGACAGCCAGTTCGGCGAGTCGGAGCAGGTCAACGTCATCCGCACGCCGCGCCACGCCGGCATCCTGTCGCCGATCGTGCACGCGATCCCGGTGCAGCTGCTGGCCTACCACGCCGCGCTGGCGCGCGGCACCGACGTGGACAAGCCGCGCAACCTGGCGAAATCGGTCACCGTGGAATAGAAGAGGCCGGCCCAAAACCGGACCGGCCTCCGCGGATCGCCGCGTCGGGGACGCGACTCAGAAGTCGAATCGCACCTGCAGCTGCGCCAGGTCGACGTCGACGTCGTCCATCTCGAAGCGGCTGTACTCGCCGCGCAGGGAGACGTTGTCCGTGAAGCGGTACTGCAGCCCCAGCCCGTAGGTCGGGTCGGTGCCGCTGTCGTCGGCGAAGCCGATGTCCGGAACACCCAGCTCGGCGTCCCAGTCGTGGAAGCCCGCCTTCACGTAGCCGGAGAACTTCTCGGTGAAGGGCACGGTGCCCACCAGCACCAGCGACCAGGTGTCGGCCTCGAGCTCGCCGACGTTGTCGGCCAGGTCGACCTTGCCGAAGTCGGTATAGGCCGCCTCGGCACCGAGGTAGCGGTTGAACTGGTAGCCGCCGAACACCTGGTAGGCAAAGTCCTCGTCATCGGCGAAGTCCTCGTCGATCATGGACTGGCCCGCGCCGGCACCGACGTAGAAGCCGTCGGGATTGCCGGCGTTGGCGCCGAAGGACGCCGCGCCCAGGGCGATGGCGAGGACCGAGGCGGCGAGGATGGGGGAGTTGCGCATTGTTGGAGCTCCTTCTGTGACTGTTGCGATGGATGTCGCCCGAAGGAGATTGGGAGCGCAGCCGGCGGTACAAAGGCCGATTCCTGGCATTCACTGTTTCAGTCCCGATGACAATCGGGTCATCCACCGCACCCCGTTGTGCGGTAGATTCCACGCATGCTCCCGCGGCACGCCCTGTTCCGGATCCTGCTGGCTACGCTGTTCCTGTTGAACGTGGCGGGCGCGGCCGTGGCGGGCACGCTGCATACGGCCGGGATGCACGGCGCGATGGCGCAGCAATCCTCCCACGCCACCGACTGCCACGAACCCGGGGCCGGCGGCATGGACCACGACGGACAGCCCTCCGCGCCGGCGCCCGACTGCTGCGGCGACGACTGCAGCACCTGCACCGGCTTCGCGCATGCGCTGCAGCCGCCGGCCCTGCCCGCGGCCGGCGCGTGGGCACCGGCGGATTTGCGGACAGCGCCCGACCGCGGCCACGCCAGCACCGCGCTGGCGCAACCGGTCCGACCTCCCATCGGCTAAGCGTTCCCCAGGCGCCCACGGCGCCCTCCGGCGTGCCCGTCCCGCGGCGCGCCCGTGCCCGGCCCAGGCCGGCAAATGACGCTTCCGGAGCTTCCGATGTCCAACGTACCCTGGCAGCGCGCCGACGCGCTGCCGCACATGTCCCGACGCCGCTTCGTCCAGGGCCTCGCCGCTGGCGGCGCCGTCGCCGCGCTCGGCCTGTGGCCGAAGCCGGGCTGGGCGCTCAAGTCCCCCGGCCAGCCGCAGGTGCTCGCCGGCACCGAGTTCGACCTGTCCATCGGCGAGGTCGCCGCCAACTTCACTGGGCGCGTGCGAACCGGCATCGCCGTCAACGGCTCGATCCCGGCGCCGCTGCTGCGCTGGCGCGAAGGCACGACGGTCAATCTGCGCGTGCGCAACGCGCTGCCGCCCGGCTCCATCCACGGCCGCCAGGCCTCGATCCACTGGCACGGCATCCTGCTGCCGGCCAACATGGACGGGGTGCCCGGGCTGAGCTTCGACGGCATCCAGCCCGGCGAGGCCTACCACTACCGCTTCGACGTGCGCCAGGCCGGCACCTACTGGTACCACGGCCACTCCGGCTTCCAGGAACAGGCCGGGCTGTACGGGCCGCTGGTCATCGACCCGCTGGAGCCCGAGCCGTTCGCCTGCGACCGCGACTACGTGGTGCTGCTCAGCGACTGGACCGACCTCGATCCCGCCGACCTGTTCGACCGGCTCAAGAAGCGCTCCGACTACGACAACCTGTCCAAGCGCACGGTCGGCGACTTCCTGCGCGACGTCCGCGAGGACGGCCTGGCCGCCACCCTGCGCGACCGCAAGGCCTGGGGCGCGATGCGGATGACCCCGACCGACCTCTCGGACGTCAACGGCAACACCTACACCTACCTGATGAACGGCACCACCTCGCTCGGCAACTGGACCGGGCTGTTCCGCTCCGGCGAGAAGGTGCGGCTGCGCTTCATCAACGGCTCGGCGATGACCCATTTCGACGTGCGCATCCCCGGGCTGAAGATGACCGTGGTCGCCGCCGACGGCCAGTACGTCCACCCGGTGACCGTGGACGAGTTCCGCATCGCCACCGCCGAGACCTTCGACGTGATCGTCGAACCGACGGGGCAGGACGCGTTCACCATCTTCGCGCAGGACCTGGGTCGCACCGGGCATGTCAGCGGCACGCTCGCCGTGCGCGAAGGCCTGCGCGCGCCGGTGCCGGCGCCGGACCCGCGCCCGATCCTGACCATGGCGGACATGGGCCACGGCGGCATGGAGCATTCGATGCACGGCATGGCCGGCATGGACCATGGCGCAGCCGGCATGCAGCAGCATCCGGCCAGCGAAACCGGGAATCCGCTGGTGGACATGCAGACCATGACCCCCGAACCGAAGCTCGACGACCCCGGGATCGGCCTGCGCGACAACGGCCGTCGCGTGCTCCGCTACGCCGACCTGAAGAGCACGTTCGCCGATCCCGACGGCCGCGAACCCGGGCGCACCGTCGAGCTGCACCTCACCGGCCACATGGAGCGCTTCGCCTGGTCGTTCGACGGGCTCAGGTTCGCCGATGCCGCACCGCTGCGGCTCAATTACGGCGAGCGCCTGCGCATCGTGCTGGTCAACGACACCATGATGTCGCACCCGATCCACCTGCACGGCATGTGGAGCGACCTGGAGGACGAAGCCGGCCGGTTCATGGTGCGCAAGCACACCGTGGACATGCCGCCGGGCAGCAAGCGCAGCTACCGCGTGCGCGCCGATGCACTCGGCCGCTGGGCCTACCATTGCCACCTGCTGTACCACATGGAAGCAGGCATGTTCCGCGAAGTGCAGGTGGTGGAATGAACGCCATGCGCCAGACCCTGCTGGTGGCCGCGCTGGCGGCCCTGTCGACGCCGGCGTTCGCTCAGCACGCCGGCCATGCGCAGCACGCACAACAGACGGAGCACGCGGAGCATACGCAGCACGACGCGCATGCACCGCCGTCGGAACAGCTCCCGCGCGAGCCGATCCCGCCGCTCACTGACGCCGACCGCGCGGCCGCGTTCCCGGCCGGGCTGTCGGGCCACGCGGTGCACGACGACATCCACTCCTTCGTGCTGGTGGACCGGCTCGAGACTTCCGACGCCGGCGACGACCCGCTGGCCTGGGAGGCTTCGGCGTGGATCGGCACCGACCTCGACCGCGCCTGGCTGCGCAGCGAGGGCGAGGCCGCGGACGGCCGCGTCGAAGCGGCCAACCTCGAGCTGTTCTACGGCCGCGCCGTCTCGCGCTGGTGGGACGGCGTGGTCGGCGTGCGCCACGACGTCGGGGACGGCCCCTCGCGCACCTATGCCGCGATCGGCGTGATCGGCCTGGCGCCGCAGAAGTTCGAGGTCGAGGCCACTGCCTACCTCGGCGACCACGGCCAGGCCGGCCTCGCCGTCGAGGCCGAGTACGACACCCTGCTGACCAACCGCCTGGTCCTGCAGTGGCAGGCCGGGGCCGAAGCCTGGGGCCGGAGCGATCCGCAGCGCGGCCTTGGCGCCGGCCTGGCCACCGTCGAGGCGGGCCTGCGGCTACGCTACGAGGTGACGCGCCGGTTCGCGCCCTATGTCGGCATCGCGCACGAACGCGCCTTCGGCAACACCGCCGACCTGCGGCGGGCCGGGGGCCATCCCACCGATGACACCCGCGTGGTCGCGGGCGTCCGCTTCTGGTTCTGAACAGGATGAACACGATGACTTCGACCCTCGCCGTCCTGCTCGCCGTCGCCCTGCTCGGCTGCTCGCAGCCTCCCGCTCCGGAGGCCGTCGCACCGGAGGCCTCCGCAGCGGCTGCCCCCGCTCCCGCCGCGGCTGGCGCCGACGCATCCGCCTCCGCGGAGGCCGCGCTGCCGCTGGTGGTCGTGCACAAGGATCCGTACTGCGGCTGCTGCAACGCCTGGATCGAGCACATGCGCCACGCCGGCTTCCCGGTGGAGGCGCGCAACGAGGCCGACATGGGCCCGGTCAAGGCCAGCGCCGGCGTGCCGCCCGGCAAGGGCTCCTGCCACACCGCGATCGTGGACGGCTACCTCATCGAAGGGCACGTGCCGGCCGCGGACGTGAAGCGGCTGCTCGCCGAACGCCCGGATGCCAGGGGCCTGGTGCTCCCGGGCATGCCGATGGGCTCGCCGGGGATGGAGACGCCGGACGGCCGCACCCAGCCCTACACGGTCGAACTGGTGGCCAACGACGGCAGCACCACGCCGTACGCCCGGCACTGAACGCAGCCGGGCGCGATCCACCTATCGCACCGCCTGCTCCGCTTCGCGCTGCATCCGCGCGGTGGGTTCGGCGGAAACCGGGGGGAGCGCGGTCCGACCGCGCTCCCCGTTGCGGCGGATATCCTCGATCAGCAGTTCCATCTCGGCGATCTCGCGGACCTGGGACGTGATGATCCCGTCGGCCAGCTCGCGCACCCGCGGATCGCTGATGCCGGCCTTGCGGGCGTTGTTGATGGCGATGGAGTGGTGCGGAATCATGGCGCTCATGAAGGCGACGTCGCCCACCAGCGCCTGGCTCCTGTTGACCAGCAGCAAGGCGATCCCGAGCAGCGAGGCAACGGCGACCACCGCGATTTTCTTCGCGCGGCCCTCGTACATCGACCACATGAAGCCGAGCATGACCACGGCCATGACGCAGCCCATCACCAGCGAGGCGACCAGGCGGTTGATGCTGAACAGGGCGTGGTCGACGCTGTAGACCAGCTGGTACATCAGGAAGAACATGACGACGGTGGACGTCGCGATCATCGCGGCGAACTTGCGCCACATCGTCGTCGCCTGCTTCTGCTTGCCAGTCTCCATCCCGCGCTCTCCCTCGGGCAGTTGCCGGAACAGTAGGACCACGAAGGTGGAAGCCACATTCACGGCTTGACTCTGGACCATGGTCCAAGGTGCAGAATGGCTCCATTGCCCCGCTGCGGGCGGTCCGGAGCCGGACGCCATGAAGATCGGAGAGCTTGCGCGAGAGGCCGGCGTGGCCATCGACACCGTGCGCTACTACGAGCGGCAGGGCCTGCTGCCCGAGGCGGAGCGCACCCTTTCCGGCTATCGCCGGTACGCCGCGCCCGACGTGGAGCGCGTGCGCTTCATCCGCCGCGCCAAGGCATTGGGCTTCACCTTGTCCGAGATCGGGGAGCTGCTCGCCCTGTCCGAGCGGCGCGGGGCCGACATGGCCGGGATGAAGCGCGCAGCGGAGGCCAAGCTGCACGACGTGGACGCGAGGATCGCGGAACTGCAGCGCATCCGCGGTGGACTGGAGGTGCTGGTCGCATCGTGCCCCGGCCGCGGCGAACTCGAGCACTGCCCGATCCTCGGGACCCTTTCCGGAGACGACCAATGACCGACCCCCACGCCCACCGCGACCACGGCAGCGGCGCGGCCGTCACCGCCACCGATCCGGTCTGCGGCATGACCGTGGACCCGGCGAAGACACCGCACCACCACGTGCACGACGGCGTCGAGTACCACTTCTGCAACCCGCGCTGCCGCGAGAAGTTCATCGCCGATCCCGGCAGGTACCTGTCGCCGCGCGCCGGGGAGCCCGAGGCGGCGGTCCCCGGCGCCATCTACACCTGCCCCATGCACCCCGAGGTCCGCCAGGAAGGTCCGGGCACGTGTCCGAAGTGCGGCATGGCGCTGGAACCTGAGATGCCCTCCCTGGACGAAGGCGAGAATCCGGAGCTGGTCGACTTCCGCCGCCGCTTCTGGTGGACGCTGCCGCTGACCGCGGCGGTGTTCGTGCTGGCGATGTTCGGCGACGCGCTCGGCATCGGCGACGCCACCACCCGCACCTGGCTCGAGCTGGTGCTGGCCACGCCGGTGGTGCTGTGGGCCGGCTGGCCGTTCTTCGAGCGCTGGCTGCAGTCCATCCGCAACCGCAGCCCGAACATGTGGACGCTGATCGGGACCGGCGTCGGCGCCGCCTACCTGTACAGCGTGGTCGCGACGCTCGCGCCCGGGCTGTTCCCGCCCTCCTTCCACGAGCACGGGCGGGTCGGCGTCTACTTCGAGGCGGCCGCGGTGATCGTGTCGCTGACCCTGCTCGGGCAGCTGCTCGAGCTGCGCGCGCGCTCGAAGACCTCGGCCGCGATCAAGGCACTGCTCGGGCTGGCGCCGAAGACCGCGCGCCGCATCCGCGAGGACGGCAGCGAGGAGGACATCCCGCTGGAGCACGTGCACGTCGGCGACCGCCTGCGCGTGCGCCCGGGCGAGAAGGTGCCGGTGGACGGCACCGTGCTCGAGGGCCGCTCCAGCGTCGATGAATCCATGCTCACCGGCGAACCGATCCCGGTGGCGCGGGGCGAGGGCGACCGCCTGATCGGCGCGACCCTCAACGGCACCGGCGCGCTGGTGATGCGCGCCGACCAGGTCGGCTCCGCCACGGTGCTGGCGCAGATCGTGCAGCTGGTGGCGCAGGCGCAGCGCTCGCGCGCGCCGATGCAACGCCTGGCCGACAAGGTGTCGTTCTGGTTCGTGCTCGCGGTGCTGGCGGTGGCGCTGCTGACCCTGCTCGGCTGGGGCCTGTTCGGGCCGGAGCCGTCGTGGACCTGGGCGGTGCTCAACGCGGTGTCGGTGCTGATCATCGCCTGTCCCTGTGCGCTGGGCCTGGCTACGCCGATGTCGATCATGGTCGCCAGCGGCCGCGCCGCCGGCGCCGGCGTGCTGTTCCGCGACGCCGAGGCGATCGAGCGCCTGCGCACGGTGGACACGCTGGTGGTGGACAAGACCGGCACCCTCACCGAGGGCCGCCCCGCGTTCCGCGAGGTGCTTCCAGCCGCCGGCCAGGACGCCACCACCGTGCTGCGCCTGGCCGCCAGCCTCGACCAGGGCAGCGAACACCCGCTCGCCGACGCCATCGTCGCCGAGGCGCGCCGGCTCGAGCTGGGATTGTCCGCCGTGCACGACTTCGAGTCGGTCACCGGCCAAGGCGTGCGCGGCCGCGTCGAGGGCCGGGAGTTGCTGCTGGGCAACCGCACGTTGATGCGGGATGCGGGCATCGAGGTCGGCGCGCTCAACGAGCAGGCCGAATCCCTGCGCGGCGAGGGCGCCAGCGTGATGTTCCTCGCCGCCGACGGTGCGCTGCTCGGCGCCATCGCGGTCGCGGACCCGGTCAAGGACAGCACGCCCGCGGCGCTCGACGCGCTGCGCGGGGAAGGCATGCGCATCGTCATGGCCACCGGCGACTCCGAAGGCACCGCGAACGCGGTCGCGCGCGCGCTGCGCATCGACGAGGCCCACGGCGAGGTGACGCCGGCCGACAAGGTCGCGCTGGTGCGCAGGCTGCAGGCCGAGGGCCACGTGGTGGCGATGGCCGGCGACGGCATCAACGACGCCCCGGCGCTGGCCGCCGCGGACGTCGGCATCGCCATGGGCACCGGCACCGACGTGGCGATGTCGAGCGCGCAGGTGACGCTGGTGAAGGGCGACCTGCGCCGGATCGCGGAGGCGCGGCGGATCTCGGCCGAGACCGTGGCCAACATGAAGCAGAACCTGGGCTTCGCCTTCCTCTACAATGCGATCGGCGTGCCGGTCGCCGCCGGCGTGCTCTACCCCGCGTTCGGCATCCTGCTGAGCCCGATGCTGGCGGCGCTGGCGATGAGCCTCAGCTCGGTGTCCGTCGTCGCCAACGCCCTGCGCCTGGGCCGGCGCTAGCGCTTCTTCGGCCGCTGCCAGCCTTCGATGGTGGACTGGCGGCCGCGGGCGACGGTGAGCTTGCCGGCCGGCGCGTCGTGGGTGACCACCGAGCCGGCGCCGATGGTGGCGTCCTCGCCGATCTCGACCGGCGCCACCAGCGCGCTGTTGGAGCCGATGAAGGCGCCGTCGCCGATGCTGGTGCGCGACTTGTTCACGCCGTCGTAGTTGCAGGTGATGGTGCCGGCGCCGATGTTGGCCTTGCGCCCGACGCTGGCGTCGCCGAGGTAGCTGAGGTGGTTGGCCTTGCTGCCCTCGGCCATGACCGTGTTCTTGGTCTCGACGAAGTTGCCGACGCGCACGCCCTCCGCGAGCACGGTGCCGGGCCGCAGGCGCGCGTACGGGCCGATCGCCGCGGCGCCTTCGCTGCGCGCGCCCTCCAGGTCGCAGTGCGCGGCCACCACCGTGCCGGCGGCCAGGCGCACGTCCTTCAGGCGGCAGAACGGGCCGATGCTGACGTTGTCGCCGAGCTCGACCTCGCCCTCGAGCACGACGTCCACGTCCAGCGACACGTCGCGCCCGACGCTGACGCGCCCGCGGATGTCCACGCGCGCCGGGTCCGCCACCCGCGCGCCCTGCAGGCAGAGCTCGCGCACCGCGCGGCGCTGGAACGCGCGCTCGAGCTGCGCCAGCTGCCAGGGATCGTTGGCGCCCTCGGTCTCCATCGGATCGCCGACCACCACGATCTCCGCGGCGCAGTACTCCGCGGCCGCCTGCGCGAACACGTCGGTGAGGTAGTACTCGCCCTGCGCGTTGTCGTTGCGCAGCGCCGAGAGCCAGCGTCCGAGCGCGTTGCCGTCGGCGACGATCACGCCGGTGTTGACCAGCCCGATGCGGCGCTGGGCGTCGTCGGCGTCCTTCTGCTCGACGATGCGCTCGACGTTGCCCTGCGGGTCGCGGACGATGCGCCCGTAGCCGGTGGGATCGTCGAGCTCGGCCGCGAGCACCGCGAGCGCGCCCGGGCTGGCCAGCAGCTTGCGCAGCGTGTCGGCGGTGATCAGGGGCACGTCGCCATACAGCACCAGCACGCGCGAGCCCGCGGGGATCGCCGGCAACGCCTGCTGCACCGCGTGCCCGGTGCCGAGCTGTTGCGCCTGTTCGACCCACGACAGGTCGGCGTCGCCGGCGAAGGCCGCGCGCACCTGGGCGCCGCCATGGCCGTGCACGACGTGGATCGCGGACGGCGACAGCGCGCGCGCGGTGTCGATGACGTGCGCCAGCATCGGGCGCCCCGCCACCGGCTGCAGCACCTTGGGCAGCGCCGACTTCATCCGCTTGCCCTCGCCGGCGACGAGGATCACGACGTGCAGCGGTGGTGTCATGCGGGCTCCCATGCGGCGGCGCGGCGATGCGATGTGACCGCGATTCTATCCGGGTGGCGCCTGCTAGGATGCGCCGGTGCCGCAGACCGCCGTCGTCCGCTTCCACCGACCCCGCCTTGCCGAGGCCACGATCTGGGCCGGCGTGCTGCTGTGCGTCGCCGGCTTCGTGCTCACGCGGATGTGGGAACACCTGCCGGCCGGACGCGCGGCCGAGAGCCTGCTGCTCGCGGGCCTGGCGGTGCTGCCGGCGTGGGGGCTGCGCAGGTTCGCCGGCTGGTCGTGGGCGAGCGGGTTGCTGCTGGTGTTCGCGCTGGTCGCGGTGGCGATGGCGGGCATCCTGCCAACGCTGGCGGTGGTGCTGCTGGCCGCGCCAGCGCTCGCCGCCGGGAGCGCGGTCGCCGGCACGGTTGCGCATCCGGCCATGGCCTGGCTCGCGGGAATGGCGCTGCTCGCGACCGTGGTCGGGTGGACGCTGCCGCTGCCGATGCACGGGCGCTGGACCTACCTAGCGGCACTGCTGCTGCTGGTGGCGCTGCGCTGGCGTGCGTTGGCTGCGTCGCTGTCGGTTGCCCGCGACGGCTGGCGGACCGCGGTGTCGGCGTCGCCGCGCGCGGCCGCCTGGACCGTGCTGGCCCTCGGCCTCGCCTCGGCCGGGAGCTGGCCGCCGACGATGCAGTACGACGACCTCGCCTACCACCTCGGCCTGCCTTGGCAGTTGATGCTGCACGGCCGTTACGCGCTCGACGTCTCGCAGCAGGTGTGGTCGCTGGCGCCGTGGGCCGGCGACGTGTTGCAGGCGATCCCGCAGGTCGTCGCGCACGCCGAGTCGCGCGGGCCGCTCAACCTGGCCTGGTTGGCGGCCGCCGCGGGTGCGCTGTGGCGGCTGGGCGCGTTGCTGGGCCTGGTGCCCGCACTGCGCTGGGCCGTGGTCGCGTTGTACGCGTCGCTGCCGCTGACGGCGGGGCTGCTCGGCAGCATGCAGACCGAGACCCCGGCGGTGGCGGTCACGCTGGCGCTTGCCGTGGTGGTGCTCGACGACCGCCTGCCGCGCCGGCTGCTGCTCGGTGCGCTGCTGTACGGCCTGCTGTTCGCGCTCAAGCCGATGCACGGCATCGCGGCCACGCCGTTGGTCCTGTGGGCCCTCTGGCGGCAACGCGGCGTCCTGCCCGGCGTCGGCGCGTTCGCGCTCGCAGTCGCCGCATTCGTCGCCGTCGGCGGCTCGAGCTACGCCTACGCCTGGGCGAGCACCGGCAACCCGGTGCTGCCGCTGCTCAACGACGTGTTCCGCTCGCCGCTGTTCCCGGACACGGGCTTCAACGACGCGCGCTGGCAGCAGGGCCTGGACCCGGCGCTGCCGTGGTCGCTGACCTTCCGGACCTCGGACTACCTCGAGGGCTGGAACGGCGCGCTCGGCTTCGCGCTGGTGGCGCTCGCCGGCGCGTGGCTGCTGGCGTTCGCCGACCGCCGCGCACGCGGACTCGCCGTCTGCGCGACGCTGGCGATCGCGCTGCCGCTGCTGCCGCTGCAGTACGCGCGCTACCTGCACCCGGGCATCGCCCTGCTGCTGCCGGCGCTGGTGCTGGCGCTGCAACGCGCGCTGCCGCGCATCCGCGCCGGCTGGCTGGTCGCCGGCCTGTGCGCATTGAACCTGCTGTTCCAGGCCAACGCCTACTGGTTGCTGCACCTGGGCATCCACAAGCGCGCGTTCAAGGCGGCCGGCGCCGACGCGCCGCTGCTCGAGCGCTACGCCCCCGAGCGGCTGCTGGTCGCGGCGATCCGCGAACGCGCGCCCGACAGCGGCGCGGTGCTACTGCTGACGCACCCGTTCCACGCCGAGCTCGCCGGCCGCGGGCGCACGGTCGAGTGGTATGCGCCGCGCCTGCACGCCGCGGCGGCGCAGGCCGACGCGGACCCGAGCGGCGACGCCTGGGCGCGGCTGTTGCGCGACGAACACATCGCCGAGGTCATCCTTGCGCCGGAGGCGCTGCCGCCCGCGCGGCGCAAGGGGCTGGAACGGATGGGCGCGACGCGCGAGATGACGGTCGGCAACACGGAGTGGTGGCGGATTCCGCCGGGGGGCGCGCCTTGAGCCTCGGCCGCCACGCCCGCCACTACCTGCTCATCGGCGGCATCCAGTGGCTGGTGGACTGGGGCGTGATGGTGCTGCTCAGCCACTACGGCATGCGCGTGGAGCCGGCCAACATCTGCGGCCGCGTCGCCGGCGCCCTGCTCGGCTACTGGCTCAACGGCAAGCTGACCTTCGCCGGCGACGACACCGCGATCGGCCGCACCCAGCTAGCACGCTTCGTCGCCATGTGGATCGGCACCACCATCGTCAGCACCTGGTCGGTCGGCGTCATCGACGACTACCTGGGCCTGAAGTGGGCGTGGCTGGCCAAACCGGGCGTCGAGCTGTGCCTCGGCGTCGTCGGCTTCCTGCTCTCCCGCCACTGGGTCTACCGCAAGTGACTGTAGGAGCGGCGCTAGCGCCGCGACCCGGTCAGTCGACCGCGAACCCGACCTTGATGGTCACCTGCCAGTGCGCGATCTTCCCGCCCTCGACGTGCCCGCGGGTCTCCAGCACCTGGAACCAGCGGATGTCGCGCACGCTCTCCGAGGCCTTCTCGATCGCGACCCGGATGGCGTCGTCACTGCCCGTCTTCGACGAGCCGGTCAGTTCCAGGGACTTGTAGACGTGGTTGCTCATGGTGCGCCTCCTTCGTCGTGTGACAGCGGACGGGTCGCGGCGCTAGCGCCGCTCCTACAGGCATCCTACCCGCACTTGGAATAGCCGCAATTCAGGCAGGTCGCGCAGCCGTCCATGATCACCACGGCCTTGGTGCTGCATTTGTGGCACATGGTGGCGGAGGGCGGGAAGCTGGCGCCGTCGCCGGTGACCGAGACACTCTCGCTGTCGCGTTCGTCGTCGCCCGCGGCGGGCGCGGGGCTCACTTCAGCGTTTTTTTTTGAGCGGGCCTCGAAGGCGGCGCGCTTCTCGGCGATCAGCGCGCGGCGCTCCTCGCTCATCTCGGGGTCGTGGATCATGCCGATGGACTTGAGGTGCTCCTCGACGATGCTGCCGAGCTCGGCCACCAGCGAGGGCATGTACACGCCGCCCGCCTTGAAGTAGCCGCCCTTGGGGTCGAACACCGCCTTCATCTCCTCCACCAGGAAGGTGACGTCGCCGCCCTTGCGGAACACCGCGGACATGATCCGGGTGAGCGCGACGATCCACTGGAAGTGCTCCATGGACTTGGAGTTGATGAAGATCTCGAACGGGCGGCGCTGCTCGTGCTCGCTGCCGGCGTTGAGCACGATGTCGTTGATGGTCACGTACATGGCGTGCTCCACCAGCGGCGACTTGATCTTGTAGGTGCTGCCGACCAGGACCTCCGGGCGCTCGATGCGCTCGTGCATCTGGATCACGTTGTCGGCGGGCAGTTCCGACTCGGCCTCGGCGCGGGACACGGCGTCGGCCTTGGCCTTGCCCTTCTCCTCCGGCTTCACGACGGCGTAACCCTTGATTTTCTTGTCGATCCTGACGGCCATGGTGCTGGTCCTGTGTTCCGTTTGGATGCCCCTCCCGGGTTTTGTCCGGGAGGGGCGGTGGTGCCGGTCGCGGCGCTAGCGCCGCTCCTACAGCTATTTCCTGCGGGCCGCCTTCTTCGGCGCGGCCTTCTTCGTGGCCTTGCGCGCCGGCGCCTTGCGGGCCGCCGACTTCTTCGCCGCCGACTTGCGGGCGGTCGACTTCTTGGCTGCCGACTTCCTGGCCGTCGCCTTGCGGGCGGTCGACTTCTTCGCGGCCGACTTGCGGGCGGTGGACTTCTTCGCCGCCTTCTTCGCGCCGGCCTTCTTGGCGCCGGCCTTCTTCGCGGTCGACTTCTTCGCCGCCTTCTTGCCGGTCTTCTTCGCCTTCAGCGCGCTGGCTTCCTTCTTGGCGTTGGCGCTCGCGGTGGCCAGCTTCTTCTTGACCGAACCGACCGCCTTCTTCGCCTTGGTGGTGGCCTTCTTCGCCGTCTTGCTCGCCGACTTCACCGCACTGCCGGCCGTCTTGGAGACCTTGGCGCCGATCGCCTTCACCGCATCCGCGGCGTTGTCGGCGGCGCTGGTCAGGGTCGTCGCGACCCCGTTGCCGTTGCTCATGGTGCTTCCTCGTCAGGTCTGTTGCGGGCGGGGCGCCCGCATCGCGGAATGTAGCGCGATCCGGGCCCCCTGCAAGCATTTTTTTGACGGCTCAGAACTTCCCGTAATAGCCCTCTTTGAGGGCGTCGAACAGGTTGGCGGCGGTGTGCAGCTCGCCGTCGTACTCGATCTGCTCGTTGCCCTTGACCTCGACCACGCTGCCGTCCTCCAGCTCGAACCGGTACAGGGTGTTCGCCAGGTCCTGCTCCTTGACCAGCACGCCCTGGAAGGCGGCCGGGTTGAAGCGGAACGTGGTGCAGCCCTTCAGGCCCTGCTGGTGGGCGTAGCGGTAGATGTCCTTGAAGTCCTCGTAGGGGTAGTCGGTCGGGACGTTGGCGGTCTTCGAGATCGAGGAGTCCACCCACTTCTGGGCGGCGGCCTGGACGTCCACGTGCTCCTTCGGGGTGATGTCGTCGGCGGCGATGAAGTAGTCCGGCAGGCGCGCGCCGGGGTCCTCGGCGAAGGGCATCGCCTTCGGGTTGACCAGCTCGCGGTAGGCCAGCAGCTCGTACGACCAGACGTCCACCTTCTCCTTGGACTTCTTGCCCTCGCGGATCACGTTGCGGCTGTAGTGGTGGGCGAAGCTCGGCTCGATGCCGTTGGAGGCGTTGTTGGCCAGGCTCAGCGAGATCGTGCCGGTGGGCGCGATCGAGCTGTGGTGGGTGAAGCGGGCGCCGGTCTCGGCCAGCTCCGCCACCAGCTCCGGGGCGACCGTGGCCACCTGCTGCATGTAGCGGCTGTAGCGCGCGTGCAGGACCTTGCCGGCGATCTGCTGGCCGACCTTCCAGCCGTCCTTCTTCATCTCCGGGCGCTTGCGCAGCATCTCGGCGGTGACCTCGAAGGTCTCGTCCATGATCGGCGCCGGGCCCTTCTCCCGGGCCAGCTCCAGGCCCATCTCCCAGCCGGCCACGGCCATCTCGCGGGCGATGCGCTCGGTGAACTCGCAGGAGGCCTTCGAGCCGTACTTCATGCGCAGCATGGTCACGGTCGAGCCGAGGCCGAGGAAGCCCATGCCGTGGCGGCGCTTGCGCATGATCTCGGCGCGCTGCTGCTCCAGCGGCAGGCCGTTGACCTCGACCACGTTGTCGAGCATGCGCGTGAACACGCGCACCACTTCCTTGTACTCCTCCCAGTCGAACTCGGCCTGGGCGGTGAACGGGTGGCGCACGAACTTGGTCAGGTTGACCGAGCCCAGCAGGCAGGCGCCGTAGGGCGGCAGCGGCTGCTCGCCGCAGGGGTTGGTGGCGCGGATGGTCTCGCACCACCAGTTGTTGTTCATCTCGTTGACGCGGTCGATCAGGATGAAGCCCGGCTCGGCGTAGTCGTACGTCGAGACCATGATCATGTCCCACAGGTGCCGGGCGCGGACCTTGCCGTAGACCTTGCAGGCGACCATGCCGTCGTCGCGGGTGATGTAGTTGCGGTGGGTCGGCCAGTCGCGCCAGACCACCTGGTCGGCGTTGTCGAGGTCGATGTCGCCGGCTTCCTTGCTGTTGATCGGGAACACCAGCGGCCAGTCGGCGTCGTCCTCGACCGCCTGCATGAAGCCGTCGGTGATCAGCAGCGACAGGTTGAACTGGCGCAGGCGCCCGTCCTCGCGCTTGGCGCGGATGAAGTCGCGCACGTCCGGGTGCGACACGTCGAAGGTGCCCATCTGCGCGCCGCGTCGGCCGCCGGCCGAGGACACCGTGAAGCACATCTTGTCGTAGATATCCATGAAGGACATCGGGCCGGAGGTGTAGGCGCCGGCACCGGCGACGAACGCGCCGCGCGGGCGCAGGGTCGAGAACTCGTAGCCGATGCCGCAGCCGGCCTTCAGGGTCAGGCCGGCCTCGTGGACCTTGTCCAGGATGCCGTCCATCGAGTCCTCGATGGTGCCGGACACGGTGCAGTTGATCGTGCTGGTGGCGGGCTTGTGCTCGAGCGCGCCGGCGTTGGAGGTGATGCGGCCGGCGGGGATCGCGCCGCGGCGCAGCGCCCACACGAAGCGCTCGTTCCAGTACCGGCGCTTCTCCGGGGTCGGCTCGGCCTCGGCCAGGGCGCGGGCGACGCGCTGGTAGGTGCCGTCGATGTCGGCGTCCACGGGCTCGCCGGCCTTGGTCTTGAGGCGGTACTTCTTGTCCCAGATGTCGACCGAGGCGGGCTGCATCGGAATCTCGCGATCCCGGGCAGTTGCCGTGTCGATGCCGTCGTCCATGCCCGATACCGCCTCGAGTCGCACCGTGCTCATCCGTACCCGCTCCCTGTATAACGCGTGCGCGGCTGGCGCCGCGTCATTGTTGTGTTCTGTGCCACCACCCCTAAGGCTTGGGCCTGCCCTGCGTCACCAACCCCAAGATGTAGTGGCGACACAGGCTTCCAAGCTAGCCGCGGTCCGGCAGGGTGTCAACCGGCCGGAAGCGTTTTCCGCACTTCAGCGACGATTGCGTGGGCCGGCGCGAAACTGAACACTGACAGTGCCGCCATTCATCGTTGCCTACCATGCAGAAGATGTCCCCTCGCCCGTCCGCTTCACGTTCCGCCCGTGCCCGCGCGACCCGCATCGGGTTCGTGCTCGCGCTGGCCGCCGCCGCGGCCTTCGGCGGCTTTGCCGCGACCGCGCTGCAGGAATCCCTGCGCCCCGCCCAGGCGAAGACGCCGGAGGCGGCGCAGGTGGAGGCGTTGCCGGCCACCGTGGCCGGCACGCCGGTGCCCTCGCTGGCGCCGATGCTGGAGCGGGTGATGCCGGCGGTGGTCAGCGTGCACAGCCAGCAGCGCGTGCGCGTCAGTCCGTTCGGCAACGATCCGTTCTTCCGGCGCATGTTCCCGGAGCTCACCCAGGAGCGCATCAACCGTTCGCTCGGCTCGGGCGTGATCGTGGATGCGCGGCGCGGCCTGGTGCTGACCAACCACCACGTGATCGAGGGCGCCGACGAAGTGTCGGTCTCGCTCAGCGACGGGCGCACGCTCACCGCGGAGTTCATCGGCTCGGATCCGGACACCGACATCGCGCTGATGCGCATCCCGGTACCCGAGGATGGCGCGCCGCTGACCGCGATCCCGATGGCCGACAGCGCGCAGCTGCGGGTCGGCGATTTCGTGGTCGCGGTCGGCAACCCGTTCGGCATCGGCCAGACGGTGACCTCGGGCATCGTCTCGGCGGTGGGGCGCACGGGCCTGGCCGGGCTCGGCTACCAGAACTTCATCCAGACCGACGCCTCCATCAACCCGGGCAACTCCGGCGGCGCGCTGGTGGACCTGCACGGCCGGCTCGTCGGCATCAACACCGCCAGCTTCAACCCGCGCGGTTCGATGGCGGGCAACATCGGCCTCGGCTTCGCGATCCCGTCCAACCTGGCCGGCGACATCATGCGCCAGCTGCTGGCCACCGGCGAGGTCCACCGCGGCGCGCTCGGCGTGGACACCCAGGACGTGGACGCGCGCCTGGCCGAGGGACTCGGCCTCGACGCCGCGCGCGGCGCGCTGGTGACCCGCGTCTATCCCGACTCCGCCGCGGCCGCGGCCGGTGTCGAGGCCGGCGACGTGATCCTCGCCGCCAACGGCCAGCGCATCGACGACGGCGCCGCGCTGCGCAACTTCGAGGGCCTGCAGGCGGTCGGCGCGCGGGTCACGCTGGACCTGCGCCGCGACGGCGAGCCCTTGCAGCTCACCGCGACCCTGCGCGAGCAGCCGCGCTCGCTGCCGGGCGCCAGCCTGGACCCGCGCCTGGCCGGCGCCACCTTCTCCGAGCTGCCGGCCGGCGCGCGCCAGTCGGGCCTGTCCGGGGTGGTGGTCGAGGAGGTCGCCGCCGGCAGCCGCGCCGCCGGCAACGGCCTGCGTCCCGGCGACCGCATCGTCGCCGCCAACAGCGGCCGCTTCGACGACCTCGCCGGTTTCCGCCTCGGCTTCTCGACGCCGCCGAGCCAGCTCGTGCTGCGCGTGGTGCGGGGCAACACGAGCGGTAACCTGATCATGCGTTGACATGGCCGTGCAGCGGCCCCATGCACGATGGGCGGACACCACCACCCAGGCTTCACCACCAGGAGAACACGCATGAGCCCGACCGCGACCGACAGCATCAAGACCAACCTTGGCGAGGCCGGCAGCCACGTCAAGCAGGCCGCCAGCCAGGCAGGGCAGGCAGCCAAGGGCGCCGCCAGCGCCGCCGGCGAGGAGCTGCGCCTGGGCAAGGCGCAGGTGAAGTCCGAGCTCGCCGACGGCGCGCTCGCCGGCATCGCCGCGCTGGAACAGGCAGGCGCCGCCAGCCGCGAGCAGGTGGACGCACTGATGGACAAGGGCCGCGACCTGGTCGACAGCGCCGCCGACCTGATCCGCGAGCGCCCGCTGGCCTCGTTCGGCATGGCCTTCGCCGCCGGCTGGATCATCGCCAAGCTGGCCCGCGGCAACAGCAAGTAAGCGGCATGAGCGAGCCGCGGGACGAGAACCCGCCCGGCATCGAGGAGGCGCTGCGCGAACTGCGCGATACCGGACGGGCGACGCTGTCGGCCGGCCGCGATGCCGGCAAGGCACTGCGCATCCTGCTCGCCGCCGATGTCTCGCTGGCGCGCAGCGCGTTCGGGCGCACGCTGGCCTTCTCCGGGGTCGCGATCGCATTCGGCGCCTCGGCCTGGTTGCTGCTGATGGCGGCGCTCGTCACCTGGCTCGCCGCCGGGCTCGGCCTGCCCTGGTCGCTGGCGCTGCTGCTGGCGGGGGCGCTCAGCGCGGCGGTGGCGTTCTGGGGCATGCGCACGGCGATGGGCTACTTCGAGCACACCCGGCTCAAGGCGAGCCGGCGGCAGCTCGCGCGCCTGGGCGTCGGCGAGCTGGCCGGGCTGATGCCGGACGCCGGTTCGGGCGTGTCGGCCGAGGACGCCGCCGAGGCGGTCCGCGATGCCACCGAAGAGCAGCCGGTCAAGAAGGGACTGGGTGTCGATGTCACGCCACCCTGACCCAAGCGAACACACGGCAAAGGATCCGGACATGGGCTTCGAAGCCTTGATCGAGAAGGTGCACCAGGCCGAGGCCGCGCTCGAGGCGCAGGAACGGCGCACGGTCGCGGACTGGCGCCAGTTCTCCGACTCCTGGCGCGCGCTGTGGACGCCCGGCCGGATCGTGCTCGCGGGCCTGGCGTCCGGGCTTGCGGTCGGCAGCGCCGAGCCGTTGCGCAAGGTCGGCGGCGGCGGCGCGCTGCAACTGGCCAGTGCGCTGGCCGGGTTGTTCGCCGGCGGCAGCGCGCAGGCCGCGGCGGGCGAAGCGGAGGCTGCGGCGGAAGCCGCGGCCGGCGAGCCCGGCGAGGTGGCCGCGCCCGCGCAGGCGCCGATGACGACGCCCGAGGACACCCAGCGCCGCTACCGCGAAGCCGGCCTGCCCTGAGCCGCCACCATGGCCACCCCGCCCATCGAACCCGCCGTCGCCTCGCGCCCGCGACCGCGGGCCTCCACCGCGCTGGTGATCCTGGCCACGCTGGCGGTCGGGTTCACCCTGTGGGCGGCCCAGGGGCTGGTGCTGCCGGTGCTGCTGGCGATGTTCTTCGCACTGATCGGCAACCCGATCATCCGCGTGCTGCAGCGGCTGTACGTGCCGCGCTTCGTCAGCGCGCTGCTCGTGCTGGTGCTCGGCCTGGTCGGCACCGGCCTGCTCGCGCAGCAGCTGATCGCGCCGGCGAGCGAATGGATCCAGCAGGTGCCGCGCGAGATGCGCCAGCTCGCACCCAAGCTGCGCGACCTCGCCAAGCCCGTGCGCGAGGCCAACGAGGCGGCGGAGAACATCGCGCGCGCGGCCGGCGGCGACGACGGCGAGGCCAAGCCGCAGGTGGTCGCGACCCGCCCCGGCACCTACGAGACCCTGACGGCGACCCCGCGCATGATCGCCGCGGTGCTGGCGGTGGTGCTGCTCACGTTCTTCTTCATGGTCTACGGGCAGAGCCTGCAGCGGAACGCGATCGCGCTGCTGCCGGGGCGCCAGCAGAAGAAGCTGACGGTCGAGATCCTGCAGTCGATCGAATACGAGATCTCGCGCTACGTCCTCACCATCAGCCTGATCAACGGCCTGGTCGGGCTGGCGCTGGCGGCCGCGCTGTACTGGATCGGCGTGCCCGGCGACGAGGCGCTGCTGTGGGGCACGATGGCGGCGCTGCTCAACTTCGCGCCCTACGTCGGCCCGCTGATCGGCATCCTGATGATGCTGCTGATGGGCTTCGTCGCCTTCGACGACACCTGGCACTCGCTGCTGCCCGCCATCGTCTACCTGGTCCTGCACACCCTCGAGGGCCAGATCATCACCCCGATCGTGCTCGGCGCGCGCATGGCGCTGTCGCCGCTGGTGCTGATCCTGGCGCTGATGGTGTTCGGCTGGGCGTGGGGGATCATCGGCCTGCTGCTGGCGGTGCCGCTGCTGGTGTGCTGCAAGATCGTGCTGTCGCGGATCGAGGGCCTGGAAGGCTGGGCGAAGCTGCTGGAATAGCCGCGGGAGCGCGCCTCGCGCACGATACAATCGAACCCGTGAGCTTCCCCGTCCGCGCCATCACCCTCGACCTCGACGACACCGTCTGGCCGATCGCGCCGGTCATGGTGCGCGCCGAAAGGGTCCTGGCCGACTGGCTGCGCGAGCACGCGCCGCGGACCGCCGAACGCTGGCCGCTGCCGAAGATGCGCGAACTGCGCGACGCGGTCGCCGCCGAGCACCCGCACCTGGCGCACGACTTCACCCGACAGCGGCTGATCGCGCTGGAGCGGATGTTCGAGGAAGCCGGCGACGACGTCGCCCTGGCCGAACCCGCATTCGATGCGTTCTTCGCCGCGCGTTGCGAGGTCGAGCACTACGCCGACAGCCTCGAGGCGCTCGACCGCATGGCGGCGAAGCTGCCGCTGGCCGCGCTCAGCAACGGCAACGCGGACCTCTCGCGCATCGGGCTGATGCACGTGTTCCGCTTCCAGCTCGGCGCGCGCGAGCACGGCCGCGCCAAGCCCGACGCCAGCATCTTCCACGCCGCGTGCGAGCGCCTGGGCGTCGCGCCCGGCAAGGTGCTGCACGTCGGCGACGACATCGAGATGGACGTGCTCGGCGCCCACCGCGCCGGCTTGCGCGCGTGCTGGATCAACCGCGCCGGCGACGACGGCGTCAGCCGTTCCTGGCCGCGCGACGACCTGCGCCCCGACCTCGAAGTCCCCTCCCTCGCCGCGCTGGCCGACTGGCTGGACGCGCACCCCGACCAACGACAGGGCGTCGCATGAACGCAACGCAAGGATCCACCCGCTCCCCGGCCGCGGCGCGGTCGCTGCACATCGTGGACCGCGAGCGGGTCGCGGCCTGGCGCGACCGCCAGCCGGCTTCGCTCGGCCAGTGGATGGAAGCCAACCGCTTCGAGGCGGCCGCGGGCAGCGTGCTGCTGCTCCCCGGCGACGACGGCATCGCCGGCGCGGTGCTCGGCGTCGGCGACGCGCGCGATCCGTACAGCTACGCCCACGCCCCGTTCGCACTGCCCGAGGGCGACTGGCGCGTCGAGGATGGCCTGGACCAGGAAGCACTGCGCGCGCTGCAGCTCGGCTGGGGCCTGGGCAGCTACCGGTTCACCCGCTACCGCAAGCCGTTGCGCCCGCCCGCACGCCTGGTGCTGGGCGCGCCGGATGCGGAAACCGACGACGTGCTCGCGGCCTGCCTGCGCGTGCGCGACCTGGTCAACACGCCGACCGAGCACATGGGGCCGGAGCAGCTCCACGGCGAGATGGAAGCACTGGCCGGGATCCACGGGGCGCGCTTCACCGCCGTGGTCGGCGACGCACTGCTGGAGCAGGGTTTTCCCGCGATCCATGCGGTCGGGCGCGCCTCGCACCGTGCGCCGCGGCTGCTGCAGCTCGAATGGGGCGACCCGGCGCACCCCGGGCTCGCGCTGGTCGGCAAGGGCGTGTGCTTCGACACCGGCGGGCTCAACGTCAAGGCCGGCGACGGCATGCGCAACATGAAGAAGGACATGGGCGGAAGCGCGCACGCGATCGCGCTCGCCGGCCTGGTGATGGCGCGCCGCCTGCCGGTGCACCTGACCCTGCTGGTGCCCGCGGTCGAGAACGTGATCGGCCCGCTGGCCTACCGCCCCGGCGAGGTCGTCGCCACGCGCAAGGGCGTCTCGGTCGAGATCGACAACACCGACGCCGAGGGCCGCGTGGTGCTGTGCGACGCGCTCGCCTTCGCCTGCGAGCAGCCGCGCGCGCTGCTGCTCGACTTCGCCACCCTGACCGGCGCCGCGCGCATCGCGCTCGGCCCGGACCTGCCGGCGCTGTACGCCAACGACGATGCGGTCGCCACGCAGTGGCTCGAGGCCGGCATGGCGCAGCGCGACCCGGTGTGGCGCATGCCGCTGTGGCGCCCGTACCTGCGCTACCTGACCAGCCACGTCGCCGACATCGCCAACTCCGGCAGCTCGCGCATGGGCGGCAGCATCACCGCCGCGCTGTACCTCGAGCGTTTCGTGCCCGAGGCGCAGCCGTGGGCGCACCTGGACGTCTACGCCTGGAACGACAACGATCGCCCCGGCCGCCCCTGCGGCGGCGAGGCCCAGGGCCTGCGCTCGGCCTGGGCGATGCTGAAAAAGCGGTTCCTGTAGGAGGCGCTGGCGCCGCGACCCCTGCAACCTTGTGGGAGCGCGCCTTGCGCGCGATCGCGGCCAAGGGCCGCTCCCGCAGAGTCAGAGCCAGCCCTTCTGCCGCGCGGTGCGGAACGCCTCGATCCGGTTGCCGGCGCCGAGCTTGCCGATCGCCTCGCTGAGGTAGTTGCGCACGGTGCCCGCGGACAGGTTCAGGAGCGTCGCGATGTCGCCGGCGGACAGGCCGTCGCCGGCCAGGCGCAGGACCTGGCGCTCGCGGTCGTTGAGCGGATCGCTCTCGCCCCAGGCATCGACCGCCAGCTCCGCGTCGATCGCGCGGCCGCCGCGGTGCACGTTGCGGATGGCGTCGGCGAGCTGTTCCGCCGGCGCGTCCTTGAGCAGGTAGCCGCGCACGCCGGCGTCCAGCGCGCGCCGCAGGAAGCCCGGCCGCGCGAACGTGGTCAGGATCACCACCCGCACCGGCAGCTCGTGGCGCTGCACGCGCTGCGCCAGGTCCAGCCCGGTGAGGCCCGGCATCTCGATGTCGGTGACCAGCACGTCCGGGCGCAGGCGCTGCAGCTCGCGCCACGCGGCCTCGCCGTCGGCCGCGGAGCCCAGCACCTCGATGTCTTCCTCCAGCGACAGCAGTGCCGACAGCGCGCCGCGCACCATCGCCTGGTCCTCGGCCAGCAGCACGCGGATCATGCGTGCTCCACGGCGGGCGCGACGCCGGCCGCCAGCGGTACCTCGATCTCGAGCGAGGTGCCGCTGCGCGTGGACGCCAGCACCAGGCGGCCACCGAGCTGGCGCACGCGCTCGCGCATGCCGGCCAGGCCGTTGCCCTCGCCGCGGCTGCAGCCACGGCCGTCGTCGGACACGCGCATCCGCAACCGCCCGCCGCCGGCATCGAAGGCGACACGCGCGATGCTGGCCTGCGAGTGGCGCGCGATGTTGGTCGCGGCTTCGCGCAGCACCAGCGCCAGGGTGCGCTCGGTCTCGGCCGGAAGCGACGGCGTCGGCTCGTAGTCCAGGGCGATGCCGGAGGATTCGAGCAGCAGCCGCGCCGAGGCGAGTTCGGCGGCCAGGTCGGCCGAGCGGATCCCGGTGACCGCGCTGCGCACCTCCGCCAGCGCGTGGCGCGCGACCTTCTCCGCTTCGACGATCTCTTGGCGCGCGGCGCCCGGGTCGCGGTCGAGCAGCTTGCGCGAGAGTTCCAGCTTGAGGGTGATCAGCGACAGGGTATGCCCGAGCAGGTCGTGCAGGTCGCGGCCGATGCGCTCGCGCTCGGCCGTGGCCGCCAGCCGCCGCACCTCGTCCTGCGACAGCCGCAGCGCCGCCTCCCGATGGTGGTTGGCGACGTCGACGCTGACGATGGTGCCGATCACCAGCGTCATCGGCAGCATCCAGGCCAGCAGTTGCCACGGGAATCCGAGCAGCACGATGACCGCGGCGAGCGCGGCGTTGAGCGCGACGACTTCCAGCAGGTAGCGCCACAGCGGCACCCGGGTGGTGATCCGAAGCATCACGCAGCCGAACACGAAGTAGCTCAGGCCGGAGGGGTACCAGCGCAGGAGCACCAGCGACAGCGCGACCATGCCCAGCGCGTAGAAGATGCTGCGCCGTCGCGGCGCCAGCAGCACGCGCGCATACAGCAGCAGGAACAGCGGATAGGAGACGAGCGTCAGCACGAGCCACTGCGCGGTGTAGCCGTCGCCGCCGAACAGCGGGGTGATGAACAGCCACGCCGACCACAGCAGGTGGACCGCGTCCTGCCACGGCGACCTGCCGCAACGCATCGTGTCCGCGACCGCGGAATCGGGCGCGGGGGTGAACCAGCGGCGGAGCATCGGGGCCACGGCGCGATCCTACTTCAACCGTGCCGCCGCAGCCGCCGCGCGGCAAGCAGCAGGCAGGCGAGCGCGAACAGCGCCAGCACCAGCACGCGCCACGGCGACGCCGGACGCCCCATCCCCACCGCCGCCAGCGACAGTTCGTTGAGATGGTAGCTGGGCCACAGCGGCGCGATCCGCTGCAGCACCTCCGGCATCATGTGCAGCGGGAACCAGAGCCCGGACAGGAAGGCGAGCGGCAGGTACACCAGGTTGAGCAGCGCCGGCGCGCCCTGCCCCTTGACCCAGGTGCCGACCAGCAGGCCGAGGGCGCAGAACGGCACCACGCCGAACGCGTCCACCAGCAGCAGGCGCGCGGCCTGCGCCGGCGTCAGCTCCAGCCCCGCCAGCGCGACCGCCAGGCCAATCAGCAGCGTCCCCACCGCCAGCGCCACCAGCACCGCCATCAGCAGCTTTCCCAGCAGGTAGGCGCCCGGGGGCATAGGCAAGGCCCGCTTGAGTTCGAGCAGTCCTTCGCCGCGCTCCAGCGCCAGCGAGACGCCGAACCCGAACAGGCCCGGCGCCATCACCGCGAACGTGCTGTAGCTGGCCAGCAGGTAGCGCGCGACGTCCGCGTTGCCCCGATTCAGCACCACGCCGAACATCAGGTAGAACACGGCCGGGAACAGCATGATCGGCAGCAGGAAGGCCGGCTCGCGCAGGTAGCGCAGGACTTCCGAGCGGGCTTCCTGCGCGTAGGCGCGCAGCACGCGGGCGCGCGGCATCGGTGCGTCCGGGGACAGGGTGTGGGATGCGACATCCATCAGGCGGCCTCCTCCAGGTGCGCGCCATCGCCGGCGGCGGCTTCGGCAGCGCCGGACCGGGTGATCTCGGTGAATGCCTCGGCGAGGCCGGCACCGCGCAACTCCAGGCCCTCGACGCCGGCGTCGGCCGCGAGCAGCCGCCGCAGCAGGTCCTCGGCGCGGGTGGTGGTGATCCACAGGTGCCCGCCGTCCAGGCCGGCGTCCACGGTCTCCGGCCAGGCCAGCACCTCGGCCGGCGCCAGCCGCGAGCGGCAGCGCACGCGCTTGGCCGCGACGCGCTCGCGCAGCGCATCCACGCTGCCCTCGGTGACGATGCGCCCGGCGGCCATGACGCAGACGCGATCGGCCAGCGCTTCCGCCTCCTCCAGGTAGTGCGTGGTCAAGACCACGCCGCAGCCATCGGCGACGAGTTGCCGGATGGCGGCCCAGAGCGCCACGCGCGACTGCTGGTCCATGCCCACGGTGGGCTCGTCCAGGAACAGCAGGCGCGGATTGCCGACCATCGCCAGCGCGAACTGCACCCGGCGCTGCTGGCCGCCGGACAGCTTGCCGTAGGGCCGGCGCACGAGGTCGTCCACGCCGGCGAGCGCGGCCGCGTCGCCGGCGTCGCGCGGGTCGGGGTAGTAGCTGGCCACCAGCCGCAGCAGCTCGCCCACCCGCAGCGTGCCGGGCAGCTGCGCATGCTGCAGCATGACGCCGATGTTGCGGCGCGCAACGATGTCCTGCGGATCGCGACCGAACAGCTCGGCGCGTCCCGCGTCCGGCCGCTGCAGGCCCAGCAGCAGGGAGATCGCGGTGGTCTTGCCGGCGCCGTTGGGGCCGAGCAGGGCCAGCAGTTCGCCGCTGCGCAGCTCCAGGTCCACCCCCTGCAACGCCGCGACCTTGCCGTAGCGCCGGCATGCGCCGGCGAGGCGTGCGATCGGCCGGTGGCGCGCTTGCCCGTGCGTGTTCTCGTCCATGGAGCCACGATGCCGGCCGCGGCCGCCGGCCGGCAGTCGGTACCATCAGGCGAATCGCATGACAGGCGTCACGTGACCCGCCGCGCGTCCGTCCCTAGTCTGGCGCCATCGGGTCGCGGCACGGGCGTCGCTCGTGCATGGGGCAAACTAGCGACCTTTTCCGCCATTCACTGGACCGCATGAACGCTTCCTCCGAACTGCTGAAGGAACTCCGCATCGACCGCAAGGCACCGCCTCCGCCGCCGCGCCCGGGGCTGTGGATCGGCGTCGGCGTCGCCGCGCTGGCGGTGCTGCTGCTGGCGCTGGCCGGCTGGTGGCTGTTCGGGCGGCCCGACCCGGTCGAGGTGCGCACCGAAACCGTGGTCGCGATCGGCAGCACCACCGGCACCAGCGCCGCGTCCGTGCTCGACGCCACCGGCTACGTGGTCGCCCGGCGCATGGCGACGGTCTCGGCCAAGGTCACCGGCAAGGTGCGCGAGGTGCTGATCGAGGAAGGCCAGCAGGTCGAGGCCGGCGAGGTGCTGGCCACGCTCGACCCGGTGGACGCCGCCGCCCAGCGCGAGCTGGCCGAGGCGCAGCTCGCGGCCGCGCGCAGCGCGGTCGCCGGCGTCGAGGCGCAGTTGCGGGAGGCCGAGTCGCAGGCACGGCGGCTGGGCGCGCTGGTCGAGCAGCAGCTGGTATCGAAGGCCCAATACGAACAGGCGGTCGCCGCGCGCGACGCGCTGCGTGCGCAACTCGCCACCACCCGCCGCAACGCCGGGGTCGCCGCCGACCAGCTCGAGATCGCGCGCCTGGGCGTGGACCACACCATCGTGCGCGCGCCGTTCGCCGGCGTGGTCATCGCCAAGGCCGCGCAGCCGGGCGAGATCGTGTCGCCGCTGTCGGCCGGCGGCGGCTTCACCCGCACCGGCATCGGCACGATCGTGGACATGGATTCGCTCGAGGTCGAGGTGGACGTCGGCGAGCAGTACATCGGCCGGGTCAAGCCGGGGATGCCGGTGCAGGCCACGCTCAACGCCTATCCGGACTGGAAGATCCCGGCGCACGTGATCGCGATCGTCCCCGCCGCCGACCGCGGCAAGGCCACGGTCAAGGTGCGCATCGCGCTTGACGAGCGCGACGAGCGCATCGTTCCCGAGATGGGCGTCGCGGTCAGCTTCCTCGAGAAGCCACCGGAGCAGGAGCAGGCCGCGGCACCGCGCGGCGTGCGCGCACCGGCCCGCGCGATCGCCGAACGCGACGGCCGCGACGTCGCCTTCGTGCTCGCCGGCGACGGCGAGGAAGTGGAACTGCGCGAGGTCGAGGTCGGCCGCGCGCTCGGCGGCAACGGGCAGCAGGTGCTGTCCGGGCTCTCCGCGGGCGAAGAGGTGGTCCTGGATCCGCCGGCCTCGCTGGCCGACGGGAGCCGGGTGGTGGTTTCGCAGTAACCGATTCTCGAATCGCGGCGCTAGCGCCGCTCCTACAGGACAAGGCATATGGCACTGGTCAGCATCCGCAACCTCACCAAGACCTACCAGCGCGGCCCGGAGCGGGTCGACGTGCTGCACGGCCTGGACCTGGACATCGCCGCCGGCGACTTCGTCGCCCTCATGGGGCCGTCCGGCTCGGGCAAGACCACGCTGCTCAACCTGATCGGCGGGCTCGACACCCCGACCGGCGGCGAGATTTCCGTGGACGGCCAGCGCATCGACGCCATGAAGGCCGGGCAGCTCGCGCACTGGCGCAGCCAGAACGTCGGCTACGTGTTCCAGTTCTACAACCTGATGCCGATGCTGAGCGCGCAGCGCAACGTCGAGCTGCCGCTGCTGCTGACCAACCTGTCCGGCGCCCAGCGCAAGCGCAACGCGGAGATCGCGCTGACCCTGGTCGGGCTGGCCGACCGCAGGTCGCACAAGCCGAACGAACTGTCCGGCGGCCAGCAGCAGCGCGTCGCGATCGCGCGCGCGATCGTCTCCGACCCGACCCTGCTGATCTGCGACGAGCCCACCGGCGACCTCGACCGCCAGTCGGCCGAGGAGATCCTGGGCCTGCTGCAGACGCTCAACCGCGAGCACGGCAAGACCATCGTGATGGTCACCCACGACCCGAAGGCCGCCGAGTACGCCAGCCACACCCTGCACCTCGACAAGGGCACCCTGGTCGAACAGGTCGTCCACGCGGCCTGAGCCGCCCACTGACACGGGGGCAAGACACATGAAGTACATGCACCTGATCTGGGCGGCGCTGTTCCGGCGCAAGACCCGCACCTTCCTGACCCTGGTCTCGATCCTGGCCGCGTTCCTGCTGTTCGGCCTGCTCGACGGCGTGCGCAGCAGCTTCGCGCAGGCGGGGCAGACCGCCAACGGCGCGCAACGGCTGCAGACGCAGTCGCGGCTGTCGTTCATCCAGACGCTGCCGATCTCGCTGCTGCCGCGGATCGAACGGGTGGACGGCGTCAGTGCCGTCTCGTACGCCAACTGGTTCGGCGGGGCCTACCAGGACCCGCGCAACCAGATCTTCAGCTTCGCGGTCGCGCCGAACTACCTCGACCTGTTCCCGGAGATGCAGGTGGATCCGGCGGAGCGCGCCCGGTTCGACGCCACCCGCACCGGCGTCCTGGTCGGCGAGAAGCTGATGCAGCGCTTCGGCTGGGAGGTCGGGCAGAAGATCCCGCTGCAGTCCACGATCTTCCCGAACGCGGACGGCAGCAAGAACTGGGCCTTCGACATCGTCGGCACCGTCCGCGTGGCCGACGAGGACTCGCAGGCCTGGTTCGACCAGATGCTGTTGCTGCACTACAAGTACTTCGAGGAGTCGACCCCGTACGTGGACGGCGACGTCGGCTGGTACGTGGTGCGCGTGGCCGACGTCGACCAGGCCGACCGCGTCGCCAAGGCGATCGATGCGCTGTCGGTGAACTCCGACCACGAGACCAAGACCATGACCGAGCAGGCGGCGGCGCAGTCCTGGGTGAAGCAGATGGCCGACATCGGCCTGATCGTCGGCTCGATCATGGGTGCGGTGTTCTTCACCCTGGTGCTGCTGACCGGCAACACCATGGCCCAGGCGGTGCGCGAGCGCATCCCGGAGCTGGCGGTGTTCAAGACCATCGGCTTCTCCGACCGCAGCGTGCTGGCGATGGTGCTGGCCGAGTCGGTGCTGCTGGTGCTGATCGGCGGCGTCATCGGGGTGGCCCTGTCCACCCTGTTCGGGCCGGGCGTCACCCAGGCCACGCAGGGCGCGGTGACCGTGCCGCCGCTGGGGCCGCAGGGCTGGCTGACCGCACTCGGGCTGATGGTGGCGATCGGGTTGCTGGTGGGCGCATTGCCGGCGCTGCGCGCCATGCGCCTGAACATCGTCGATGCACTGGCCGGACGCTAGGGAGCCACGCGCATGAACAAGATCAAGGGAATCCTCCGCGGCCTGTTGCTGGCCCTGGTCGTGGTGGCCGGCATCTACGCCTGGCTGGCGCTGCCGTGGTACGTGCTGCTGGCGATCGCGGTGCTGTTCGGCGCCTGGATGGCGTTGACCCGCCGCGGCCGCCAGGCAAGTTCCGTCACCCAGGTTGGCCTGAGCACGCTGCGCCAGCGCATCGGCGCCTCCTCCGTGGTGGTGGTCGGCATCGCCGGCGTGGTCGCGGTGCTGGTCGCGCTGCTGGCGATGGCCGAGGGCTACCGGGAGACGCTGCAGAAGTCCGGCAGCGAGGACACCGCGCTGGTCATGCGCGGCGCCTCCGCCGCCGAGGTGATGTCCACGCTGGACAACGCCAGCATCAACGTCATCACCCAGGCGCCGGGAATCGCCCGCGACGACGAGGGCCGGCCGCTGGCGTCGGCCGAGCTGCTGGTGGCGGCCAACCTGCCGTTGCGCGACGGCGCGCCCGACGAGGAAGGCAGCGTGCAGCTGCGCGGCGTCGACGAGCGCGCCTGGGCGGTGCGGCCGAACATCGAGCTGGTCGCCGGCCGCAAGTTCGAGAGCGGCCGCCGGGAACTGGTCGCAGGCGTCGGCGCGCAACGCCAGTTCGCGGGGCTGGAGCCGGGCAACACGCTGCACATCGGCAGCCAGGACTGGACCGTCGTCGGCGTGTTCCGTTCCGGCGACGCGCTGGACTCGGAGATCTGGGCCGACGCCGGCGTGGTCGCCTCCACCTACGAGCGTGGCAGCACCCGCAGTTCGGTCACCGCCAGGCTCGAGCGCGCCTCCGGGTTCAAGGCGTTCAAGGCGGCGCTGGCCGGCGATCCGCGCCTGGACGTGGATACCCAGACCACGCTCGACTACTTCACCGAACAATCGAAGGTCATGACCATGATCATCCGCGTGGTCGGCATGGTCGTCGGCGCGATCATGGGCATCGGCGCGGTGTTCGGCGCGCTCAACACGATGTTCGCCACCGTGGCCTCGCGGATGCGCGAGATCGCGACCCTGCGCGCGATCGGCTTCCGCAGCGTGCCGGTGGTGGTGGCGGTGATGCTTGAGACGATGCTGCTCGCGCTGCTCGGCGGATTGCTCGGCGGACTGCTGGCCTGGATCGTGTTCAACGGCTACACCGCCTCCACCATCGCCGGCGGCGTCGGCCAGCTCAACTTCGAGTTCGACGTCTCGCTGCCGGTGCTGTGGACCGGGCTCAAGTGGGCGCTGGCGATCGGCTTCGTCGGCGGCCTGTTCCCCGCCCTGCGCGCCGCGCGCCTGCCGGTGACCGACGCGCTGCGCGCGGCCTGAGGCTTCCTGTGGGAGCCGCCATGGCGGCTCCTACAGGGGCGGCGGGTTGACCGGCTTGCGGGCCCGCCACAGGCCGTCGCCCGCGTACACCGCGAGCGCCAGCCAGATGAAGCCGAAGCCGATCGCGCGGTCGCTGCCGAATGGCTCGCCGAGCAGCAGCACGCCGCACAGCAGCTGCAGGGTCGGCGCGATGTACTGCAGCACGCCGACCAGCGAATAGGGAATGCGCTGCACCGCGTCGGCGAAGCCGATCAGCGGCAGCGCGGTCAGCAGGCCGCCGACGACCAGCAGCGCGGCGACGCCCCAGCCCCAGCCGGGGATGTCGCCGTGCGGCACGAACCCGCCGAGGCCGTGGAACTCACCCCACAGCAGCAACCCGAGTGCCGGCAGGAACAGGTACAGGCTCTCGATGCCGAGGCCGCGCACCGGCGGCACGTTCACCAGCTTGCGCACCAGCCCGTAGGCGGCGAAGGTGCAGGCCAGGGTGATGGCGATCCACGGGAAGCTGCCGTAGTTGAAGGTCAGCCACAGCACGCCGCAGGTGGCGATGCCGACCGCGACCCATTGCATGCGGGTGAGCCGCTCGCGCAGCAGCGCCACGCCCAGCACCACGTTGATCAGCGGATTGATGAAGTAGCCCAGGCTGGTCTCGACCACGTGGCCGGCGTTGACCGCCCAGATGTACAGGCCCCAGTTGAACGCGATGAGCATGCCGCTGATCGCCAGCATCCAGGCCGCGCGCGGGAGCGCCAGCGTCTGGCGGATCCAGCCGCGGCCGTAGCGCCAGCCGAGCCAGCCCGCGACCAGCACCGTGCTCCAGACGATGCGGTGCATGATGATCTGCAGCGACGGCACCGCCTTGAGCAGGTGCCAGTACAGCGGCATCACGCCCCAGATGACGTAGGCGGCGACGGCGACCCAGACCCCGCGGCGGTCGATCCGCGCCGCGCTCACGCACCCGCCTTCGCGGGCACCGGCGGCCGTGGCCTGCGCGCCTTGGCCAGGTTGATCGCGACCACGCCGAGCAGGATCACGCCCATCGCCGCCAGTTCGCCGGTGCTGAAGCGCTCGCGCGCCAGCCAGGCGCCGAGCAGCACCGCGATCGCGGGATTGACGTAGGCGTAGCTGCCGGCCAGCGCCGGGCGCACGTTGTGCAGCAACCAGATGTAGGCGCTGAAGGCGACGATCGAGCCGAAGCTGGCCAGGTAGGCGACCGAGAGCGTGCCCTTGAGCGTGGGCATGCCGTCGAAGCGTTCGCCCAGGACCCAGCCCGCGGCGGTGATGAGCATGCCGCCGGCGAGCATCTGCGCGGCCGCGGACATGAACGGCGACGGCAGGTCGCGGCCGCGGCTCCAGATCGAGCCGAAGGCCCACGCGACGGTCGCCACCATCAGCGCCACCAGCCCGGTCTTCGACGCGGCCAGGGCGGCGCTGCCGGCGTTGAGCCACACGACGCCGACGAAACCGATCGCCAGGCCCACCCATTCGACGCGCGTCGGGCGGTCGCCGCGCAGCGCCGCGAACAGCGCCATCCACAACGGCGCGGAGGCGACCGCCACCGCCGCGAGCCCGGAGTCCACGGTCTGCTCGGCGACGCAGACCAGGGCGTTGCCCAGGCCCAGCAGCATGACCGCCATGGCCACCAGCGTCGGCCATTGCGCGCGGGTCGGCGCGGGCACGCCGCGCCAGCGCAGGAACGCGTAGAACGCGCCGCCGGCGACGATGAAGCGGATGCCGGCCATCAGCAGCGGCGGCCAGCCGCCTTCCAGCGCGAAACGGATGCCGAGGTAGGTGGACCCCCAGATGAGGTAGACGGCGACGAGCGCCATCGCGACGGCGATGCCGCCCGTGCGGGCAGTCGAGGCGGGGGAGTCCATGGTGGGCGGATTCTACTCCGCCCAGTGCGTCGCGCGGCCGGTCTCGGTCAGAACTTGCGCGGCCAGTTTCTGGTCCTCGACCAGCAGCGCGGTGGCGTCGGCCAGGATCGCCGCGGCCTCGCGCAGCAGCGGGTCCGGGCGGTCCTCGGCGGCCTTCTCGCGCGCCGCGTCCTCGACCACGTTGCGCTCGTTGGCCTGGAGGCCGTCGTCGAGCACGGTGGTCGCCAGCGGGTCCAGCTTCAGACCGAGCTCCTTGCGCAGCTCCTGGCGCTGCTTGCGGCGCGCGGCCTCGGCGTCGCGCTCGGCGCGGCGCTCGGCCTCGTTGAGCGAGACGAAGCCCTTGGCGCGCTCGCTGCGGAAGCGGGCCACGTCCTCGGCCCACCACTGGAACTCCTTGTTCTCGCGCACGCGCGCATCGTGCAGGGCGTCGAGCTGCGCCAGCATCGGGGTGAAGTTGCCGTAGCGCTTGTGCGGCACCGGCGCGATCCGGGTCCACGGCAGCGCGTTGTCGTAGGTGCTCTCGCCGAACTCGCTGGCGTCCACGCTCACCGGGAAGGTGATGTCGGGGATGACGCCCTTGTTCTGGGTGCTGCTGCCGCCGGGCAGGAAGAACTGCGCGATGGTCAGCTTGACCTGACCGAAGCGGGTTTCCTCGTTGCCGGGCCAGCGGTCCAGGTCCACCAGGTTCTGCACCGTGCCCTTGCCGAAGGTCGGCTCACCGACCACCAGGCCGCGGCCGTAGTCCTGGATGGCGCCGGCGAAGATCTCCGAGGCCGAGGCCGAGCCGCGGTTGACCAGCACCGCCAGCGGGCCGTCCCAGGCCACGCCCGGGTCGCGGTCGGACTCGACGCTGACGCGGCCGCCGGACTCGCGCACCTGCACCACCGGGCCCTGGTCGATGAACAGGCCGGTGAGTTCCACCGCCTCTGCCAGCGAGCCGCCGCCGTTGTTGCGCAGGTCCATGACCACCCCGTCCACCTTGCGCTCGCGGAACTGCGCCAGCAGGCGGGCGACGTCACGGGTGGCGGACACGTAGTCGGCCTTGTTGCTGCGGCGGCCGGCGAAGTCCTGGTAGAAGCCGGGCAGCTCGATCACGCCGATGCGCCGCGCCGGCAGGTCGCCGCGCGCCGGCACCTCGAGGATCTTCGACTTGGCGGCCTGCTCGGTCAGGCGGATCCTGTCGCGCACCAGCACCACGCGCCGGGGCTTGCTGTCCATGCCGGCCTCGGGCGGGATGATGTCCAGGCGCACCTTGGTGCCCTTTGGTCCCTTGATCTTGGCGACCACGTCGTCGATGCGCCAGCCGACCACGTCCTCCATCGGCCCGCTGTCGCCCTGGCCGACGCCGACGATGCGGTCGCCGGCCTCGAGCTGGCCGCTCTTGATCGCCGGGCCGCCCGGCAGCACCTCGCGGATCACCACCACGTCGTCCTGCTTCTGCAGCTGCGCGCCGATGCCCTCGAGCGACAGCGACATGGACTGGTTGAAGCGCTCCGCGCTGCGCGGATCGAAGTAATCGGTGTGCGGATCGATCGAGCCGGTGTAGGCGTTGATGAAGCTGGTGAACGCGTCGGTGGCGTCGAGCTCGTTCGCATTCTCGGCCATGTTGGCGTAGCGCTTGTCCAGCGTCTTGCGGATCTCGGCCGGCTCCTTGCCGGCGAGCTTCAGGCGCAGCCAGTCGTTGCGCACCGACTGCCGCCACGCCTTGTCGAGCTCCGCCGCCGACTTGGCCCACGGCACGTCCTCGCGGTCGTAGTGCCAGCGGTCGTCGCCGGTGAAGTCGAAGATGTCCTGCCCGAGCAGCTTTCGCGCGTAGGCGGAACGCTCGTTCATGCGTTGCTGGTACAGCGCGAACATCGCGTACGCGGGCTCGAGCTTGCCGGACTTGATGGCGTCGTCCAGCGCCGTGCGGTAGCGCGCGAAGCGCTCCACGTCCGCGGCCGTGAACAGCATGCGGCCGGGGTCGAGCGCCTCGAGGTAGCGGTCGAAGATGTCGGCCGAGAGCGCGTCGTCGAGCGGCTGCGGCCGGTAGGCGTAGCGGCTGTCCGAGAGCAGTCCGTAGACCAGCTTGGCGGTGGTGACCTGGTCGGCGGTGGGGCCCTGCCCAAGCGACTCGCCGGCCTGCGAGGTCGCCGCCTGTGGGCGTGCGAGCAAGGCCAGCGGGGCCACCAGGGCGAGGACCAGCAGGGTGCGGGGGGTCTTCATGGCTCGACTCTACCTGCCCGGCAAAGGCGTGAGGTGAACAGTGGCTGCCCGATCGCGGCTTCCGCCGCTCCCACAGCTTGCTACGCGGCGCCGGCCTCTGCCGCCTGCCGATCGGCATGGTATGACGAACGGACCATGGGCCCGGAGGCCACGTGGCTGAAGCCCAGGCCCATGCCGAACGCCTCCAGCGCCTTGTACTCGTCCGGGGTCCAGTAGCGCAGGACCGGATGGTGGTGGGGGCTGGGCTGCAGGTACTGGCCGATGGTGACCATGTCCACGTCGTGGGCGCGCAGGTCGCGCAGGGTCTGGTGGACCTGCTCCAGGGTCTCGCCGAGGCCGAGCATGATCCCGGACTTGGTCGGGATCCCGGGGTGCTGCTGCTTGAACTTCCGGAGCAGGGTCAGCGACCACTGGTAGTCCGCGCCCGGGCGCACGTTCCGGTACAGGTCGGGCACGGTCTCGATGTTGTGGTTGAACACGTCCGGCGGGTTCGCGGCCAGGATCTCCAGCGCGCGCTCCATGCGGCCCTTGCCGCGGAAGTCCGGGGTCAGGATCTCGATCTTCGTGCCCGGGCTCATCTCGCGGATGGCGGTGATGCAGTCCACGAAGTGGCCGGCGCCACCGTCGCGCAGGTCGTCGCGGTCCACGCTGGTGACCACCACGTACTTCAGGCCCATGTCCTTGACCGTCTGCGCCAGGTGCAGCGGCTCGGCCGGGTCCGGCGGCTTCGGGCGGCCGTGGGCGACGTCGCAGAACGAGCAGCGGCGGGTGCAGACCTCGCCGAGGATCATGAAGGTGGCGGTGCCGTGGCCGAAGCACTCGTGGATGTTCGGGCAGCTCGCCTCCTCGCACACCGTCACCAGGCGGTTCGCGCGCAGCTTCTCCTTGAGCTTCTGCACGGCGTTGCCGGACGGTATCCGGACCCGGATCCAGGACGGCTTGCGCAGCACCGGCGCGTCGGCGAACTGCACCGGCGAACGCGCGATCTTGTCGGCCGCGACCTGGCGCGCGCCGGGCTCGAGGCTGGCCGGCTCCAGGGTGGTGATCGGGATGGCCTTGCTCATGCCGCCATTGTCGCATCGGCGGGCACCGGGCGCAGGCCCAGGGCCTCGCCCATCGCCGCCAGCAGCACCGGCTTCACCGCCTCGACGCTGCCGGGACCGCCCAGGTCCGCCATCGCCACCACCTCCAGCCCGGCGTAGCCGCAGGGATTGATGCGGTGGAAGGGCTCCAGGTCCATGGCGATGTTGAAGGCCAGGCCGTGGAAGCAGCAGCCGCGGCGCACGCGGATGCCGAGCGCGGCGACCTTGGCGCCGTTGACGTAGACGCCGGGCGCGCCGTCGCGGCGCCGGCCCTCGATGTTCCACTCGGCCAGGGTATCGATCACCGCCTGCTCGATGCGGCAGACGTAGTCGCGCACGCCGAGTTTCAGCCGGCGCAGGTCCAGCAGCGGGTAGGCCACGATCTGGCCGGGCCCGTGGTAGGTGACCTGGCCGCCGCGGTCAACGCGGACCACCGGGATGTCGCCGGCGGCCAGCACGTGCTCGGGACGGCCGGCCTGGCCGAGGGTGAACACGGGATCGTGCTCGACCAGCCACAGCTCGTCGGGGGTGGCCTCGGTGCGCGCGTCGGTGAAGCGCTGCATCGCCCGCCACACCGGCTCGTACGGCTGCCTGCCGAGGTCGCGGACCAGGCAGTCGCGGCGGCCCGCTACAGCGTCCACTTCACTTCGGGGTGTTCGCGCAGCACCGCGTGCGCCACTTCGTACTGCTCGCGCGACTCGGCGCGGAAGCTCACCCGCACGGAGACGAACTTGCCGCCGCTGGACTCGCGCGTGCTCACGGTCTCGCGCAGCACCGCCAGGTCCGCGGCCTCGAGCAGCGACGGGATGATCTCCTCCAGGCCGGTGCCGGCCGGGCCCATCGCGGTGATCTCGAACTCGCCGGGGAACTGGAAGCCGTGTTCCGGATTGTCGGATTTGATTTCCATATGGATTGGTCGCGGCGCGAGCGCCGCTCCTACAGGGAGTTCCACCACATCAGGAACTCGTGCCACAGGCGCTTGAAGAAACCCGCTTCCTCGACCGCCTCCAGCGCCACCAGCGGCCGTTCGGCGACCACCTTGCCGTCCAGCGACACCTTCACCGTGCCGATCCGCTGGCCCTTGGCGATCGGCGCGACCAGGGTCTGCGGCACGTCCATGGTCGGCTTGAGCTGTTCGTACTTGCCGCGCGGCGTGCTGACCAGGAGCGGCTCGGCCACGCCCAGCCTGACTTCGTTGGCCTGGCCCTTCCACAGCTTCTGCGTGGCCACCGCCTGCCCGGCGTCGTACAGCTTGTGGGTCTCGTAGAAGCGGAAGCCCCAGTTGAGCAGCGCCTGCGAATGCACCGCGCGCTGGTTCTCGCTGGTGTCGCCGAGCACCACCGAGATCAGGCGCTGGTCGCCGCGCTTGGCCGACGCCATCAGGCAGTAGCCGGCGGCGTTGGTGTGGCCGGTCTTGATCCCGTCCACCGACTTGTCGCGCCACAGCAGCACGTTGCGGTTGGGCTGGGTGATCGGGCCGACGGTGAATTCCTTGATGCTGTTGTACGAGTACGCCTTCGGGTAGTCGCGGATCAGCGCGCGGCCGAGCAGCGCCAGGTCGTAGGCGGTGGAGTAGTGGTCCTCGTGCGGCAGGCCGTGCGGATTGACGAAGTGGGTGTTCTCCATGCCGATGCGCTTCGCGTAGGCGTTCATCAGCGCGGCGAAGGCCTCCTCGCTGCCGGCGACGTGCTCGGCGAGCGCGATCGCGGCGTCGTTGCCGGACTGCACCACCATGCCCTTCTCCATCTGCACCAGCGGCGCGGTCTTGTTGACCGGGAAGCCGCTGTAGCTGCCGTCGGTGCCGGCGCCGCCGGTCCGCCAGGCGTGCTCGCTCATCATCACCTCGTCGTCCTCGCTGATCTTGCCGGCGGCCATTTCCGCGGCGATCACGTACGAGGTCATGACCTTGGTGATGCTGGCCGGCTCGCGGCGCGCATGGATGTTCTCGCCGGCGAGTACCTGGCCGGTGGCGTAATCCATCAGCACCCAGGCCGCGGCCTTGCCCGGCACCGGCGCCGGCGGGATCGGCAGCGTCTCGCTCAGCGCGGCCGGCTGCGGCTTCGACGGCTGGGGCGGCTGGTCCTGGGCAACGGCGATCCCGGTGGCCGCGGTGAATGTCGCAGCAAGGGCGAGGACGAGGGTGGCGGCAGTTTTCTTCAAGACAACGGCTCTTCTTCTGGACGGAATGCGTGGAGCGAAAGGGAAAGTCTACTCGCGCACGGGCTGGGGCTGGCCGAAGCCGAGCCCGCTGATGCGCGCGGCGAGGGCGTCGGCCGCGGATTCGGCGACCGGGCCCACGCGCAGGCGCCAGACGCGGCGGCCGCCGGCATCGGCGTCGAGCAGGCGGGCGCCGTCGATGCCGGCCCCCGCGAGCACGGCCAGCGCGCGCTCCGCGTTCTCGCGGCTGCCGAAGCTGGCGACCTGGAATTCGACGCCCGGCGCGACCGGCGGCTGCGCGGGCGCGGGCGCGGGGGTGGGCGCGGGGGTGGGCGGGGCCGCGCTCGGGCCGCCGGCGACCGGGGTGGCGCTGGCGACCAGTTGCGCCGGCAGCTCGCCGACCAGCGCGTCCATCGGCGACTCCGGCAGCGGCTCGACCGCGGCGGGCCGTGGCGCCTCCTGCACGGCGGCGGCCACCGCGTCGTGCTCGACGCGCGCGTTCTCGCCCGGGCTCAGGCCGACCACGCGCACGCGCGCGGTGCCGGCGCGGTCCACGCCCAGCTTCACCGCCGCGGCGTAGCTGAGATCGATGATGCGGCCGTCGTGGAACGGTCCGCGGTCGTTGACGCGCACCACCACCGACTGCCCGTTGCCAAGGTTGGTCACGCGCGCGTAGCTGGGCAGCGGCAGCGTCTTGTGCGCGGCCGTGAACGCGTACATGTCGTACACCTCCAGGCTCGAGGTGCGGCGGCCATGGAACTTGCTGCCGTAATAGGAGGCGATGCCGACCTCGTCGTAGCCCTCGGCGCTGTCGCGCACGTAGTAGCTCTTGCCGAGCACCTTGTAGGGCGAGCGGTTGCCGTACTTCGAGCGCGGCTCGGCGCGCACTTCCGGCTCCGGGATCAGGTGCACGTCGGGGATGCCGCCTTCCGGCGCGCTGTCCTTCACGCCCGGCGCGTACAGGCCGCCGGCGACGTAGTTGCCGCGCTTGGACAGGTCTTCCTGCGCCGGCGGATACGGCGAGCGGCGCGGCGGGTTGCTGCGCTTGCCGGCGGTGCCGTGGTTCTCGACCACCACCTTGGTCCCGGGCGGCGGCGGCTTCGGTGGCGTGCTGCCGCAGGCCGCGATGCCTGCGGCCGCGCAGGCCGCCACCAGCAGTCGCGCGCAGCGCGCGGCGCTCATGCGCCGGCGGCTCCCGGCGGCGCGCCGACGCCGTCGCGGATCGCCTGCGCCAGCTGGTGCACGGCCATCGCGTACATCGGCGAGTGGTTGTAGCGGGTGATCACGTAGAAGTTGCGGTAGCCGATCCAGTAC
This sequence comes from Cognatiluteimonas lumbrici, assembly GCF_006476065.1. GTDB lineage: Bacteria > Pseudomonadota > Gammaproteobacteria > Xanthomonadales > Xanthomonadaceae > Cognatiluteimonas > Cognatiluteimonas lumbrici. The sequence continues at coordinate 1,923,795 of NZ_ML636798.1, read as the reverse complement.
TCGCGGCCGTCGGCGCCGTCGAAGGCCACCAGGGTCGCGCGCGGCCCGGCATCGCCCGGGACCGGCTCGCCCGGGCGCACCGAGTAGCCCATCGCCGCGAGCTCGGACAGCGTCCACTGCGGCTTCGGCGAATCCGGCGCCAGGTCGCGCGCGCCCGGGTCGCGGTCGGCGCGCGCCGCCACCGGTTGCCCGCGCTGCCAGCCGTGGTCGGCGAAGTAGTTGGCGATGGAGGCGAAGATGTCGTTGGTGTCGCCGAGCAGGTCGCGGCGGCCGTCGCCGTCGCCGTCCTTGCCCCAGATGCGGTAGCTCGACGGCATGAACTGGCCCCAGCCCATGGCGCCGGCGTAGCTGCCCTTGATGGTCGCGATGTCCAGCCCCTCTTCCCGCGACAGCGCGAACAGGTGCGCGAGCTCGGCGGCGAAGAACGGCGCCCGCTTCGGATAGTGGAAGGCCAACGTGGTCAGCGCGTCGAGCACGCGGTAGTTGCCGGTGATGCGCCCGTAGCTGGTTTCCACCCCGATGATCGCGACGATGTACTCGGCCGGCACGCCGCTGTCCGCGGCGACCCGCTCCAGCGCCTCGCGGTGCTCGCGGTAGAAGGCCTGGCCGCCGGAGATGCGCGCATCGGTCATGAAGATCGGGCGGTAGTCGGCCCAGGAGCGGACCTTCTCCGCCGGACGGCTGATCGCGTCGATGATCGACTGCTTGTACTCGGCCTGGGCCAGCGCCGCGCGCACGGTGTCGGCGTCGGCGCCGTAATGCTCGACCGCGTAGGCCACGAAGTTCGCCTGGCGCTGCTCCAGCGGCAACGACGGGTCGGTCACCGCGGCCGGGGCCGGTGGGCGGTCGCGCGGCTCGGGCAGCGGATCCACGTCGGGCGTCGCGACCGGTCCGGGCCCGGCTGCGGGCGGCGGTTCCGGTGCCACCACGGCGGTGTCGGCGGGCGGCGGCGGGGCGGGCGTGGCACACGCGGCCAAGGCCATCGCGAGCGCTGGAATCAGGGCGATCTTCATGCTCACGAGGTTATCACGCAGCCGCTTAATGCCCGTGCATCGGCTTGTGCGCGCGCACCGCCATCACCACGCCCATTCCGGCCAGCAGCGACACCGCAGAAGTGCCGCCGTAGCTGAGCAGCGGCATCGGCACGCCCACCACCGGCAACAGCCCGGAGATCATGCCCCCATTCACGATCACGTACACGAACAGCGCCAAACCGAGGCTGCCCGCGAGCAGGCGCGAATAGCCGTCGCGCGCCTCGGCCGCGATCCACAGGCAACGGCCGATGATGAACAGGTACAGCGCCAGCACCGTGGCCACCCCGGCCCAGCCGAACTCCTCGCTGAGCACCGCGAAGATGAAGTCGGTGGTGTGCTCGGGCAGGTAGTCCAGGTGCGACTGCGAGCCCTGCAGCCAGCCCTTCCCGGTCAGCCCGCCGGCGCCGATCGCGATCTTCGACTGGATGATGTTCCAGCCGGCACCGAGCGGATCCGACTCCGGGTCCAGGAAGGTGAGGATGCGATCCTTCTGGTACGGCTTGAGCACCCAGAACCACGCCGCCGGCGCGGCCGCCGCGAGGCCCGCGAACGCGGCGCCGAACCACCACCACGACAGCCCCGCCAGGAACAGCACGAACGCGCCGCTCGCGGCGACCAGCATCGCGGTGCCGAAGTCGGGCTGCAGCAGGATCAGCGCGGTCGGCACGAAGATGATGCCCAGCGCCACCAGCACCACCCGGAAGCGCGGCGGCAGCGGCTCGCCGTTGAGGTACCACGCCACCATCATCGGCAGGCTCAGCTTGAGCAGTTCGGCTGGCTGGAAGAAGAACACGCCCAGGTCGATCCAGTGGCGGCCATGGCGGCCGGTGCCGATCGCCAGCACCAGCAGCAGCGGCACGATGGTCAGCACGTAGGCCGCGGGGGTGGCGTTGCGCAGGCGGTGCGGCGGGATCCGCGACAACGCCCACAGCGCGCCGAAGCCGACCGCGTAGCGCGCGGCCTGCGCGACCACCAGCGACTTCGATCCGCCGCCGGCGCTGTACAGCACCGCCAGGCCGATGCCCATCAACGCGAACAGCGCGGCGCACAGCTGCCAGTCCAGCGTGCGCAGCAGGCGCGCGGCGAGGTCGAACAGCCAGCGCAGGATGGCGCTCATCGCACGCGCCCCTCGACGTTGCCGAACGACACCACCTGCTGGCCCGCGGCCGGCGCCACCGGTTGCGGCGAGCGTCCCAGGATCCAGGCGTCCATCACCGCGCGCGCGATCGGCGCCGCGGTGCTCGAGCCGAAGCCACCGTGCTCGACCGCGACCGCGACCGCGATGGTCGGCTTGTCCGCCGGTGCGTAGCCGATGAACCAGGCCTGGTGGCGCAGCGCCAGCGGCAACTGGTGCGGATCCACGCTGACCGAGCCGGTGCGGCTGACGCGCTGCGCGGTGCCGGTCTTGCCGGCGATGGTGTACGGCGCGCCGCGCCCGGCCGAGTAGTAGCCGGTGCCGCCGGGCTGCATGGTCATCTCCATGCCCTCGCGCACCGCCTGCATGTGCTGCGGGTCGTCGCTGATGGACACCGGCGCGGGCTGGGCCATCGGTCGCCACGGCGCCTCGTAGCCGTCGCGCCGTTCGCTCGCCAAGTGCAGCCGGCGCAGGTGGCCGTCGTCGGCGAGCGCCGCGGTCGCACGCGCGAGCTGCAGCGTGGTCGCCTTCCAGAAGCCCTGGCCGATGCCCGCGATCACGGTCTCGCCGGTGTACCAGGGCTCGCGGCTGTTCTGCCGCTTCCACTCCGGCGACGGCACGATGCCCTCGCTCTCGCCGACCAGGTCGATGCCGGTGCGCTGGCCGAAGCCGTAGCGCCGCATCCACTGCGCGAGCCGCTCGATGCCCATGTCCAGCGCCAGCTGGTAATAGTAGGTATTGACCGAGGCGGCGATGGACTTGCGCAGGTCGGTCCAGCCGTGGCCGCCGGCGTGCGAGTCGCGGTAGCCGCGGCGCTGGCCCGGGATGTGGAATTCGCCGGTGGACATGACGCGGTCCTCCGGCGTGCGCAGCCCGCTGTCGAGCCCGGCCAGCGCCATGAACGGCTTCACCGTCGAGCCCGGCGGTCCCCCGCCGAGCACGTTGCGGTTGAACAGCGGCCGCGACGGGTTGTCCATCAGCGCGCGGTAGGCCGCGTGCGAGATGCCGTTGACGAACAGGTTGGGGTCGTAGGACGGCAGGCTGACCATCGCCAGGATCTCGCCGGTGCGCGGGTCCACCGCCACCGCCGAGCCGTCGTGGTCGCCGAACGCGGTGACCATGGCCCGTTGCAGGTCGAGGTCGATGGACAGCCGCAGGTCGGTGCCCGGCACCGCCGGCACGCGTCCGACGGTGGCCAGCGCGCGGCCCTCGACGTTGGTCTCGACCTGCTCGTATCCGATGCGCCCGCGCAGGATCTCGTCGTAGTAGCGCTCGATGCCGGTCTTGCCGACGTGGGTGAAGGCGCGTTCGCCCTCGCCCAGCTGCGCGAGGTCGTCCTCGTCGACGCGGCCGACGTAGCCGATCACGTGCGCCAGCAACTGCCCGTGCGGATAGCGCCGGTTGAGGTAGGGCACGAGCTCGACGCCGGGGAAGCGCCAGCGGTCCACCGCGAAGCGCGCGACTTCCTCCGGCCCCACCCGCGGCTTCAGCGTGATCGGGCGGAAGCGCTTGCCGGTGCGCCGCGCCTCCTCGAACCGGGCGACGGCCTCGTCGTCCAGGGCCACGATCCGGCGCAGCTGCGGCAGCCAGTCCCCGGGCGGCCCGGCCTCCAGCGGGGTGACGTCGAGCCGGTACGCGGGCACGTTGTCGGCCAGTACTCGGCCCTTGCGATCGAGGATCAGTCCGCGCCCCGGCAGCACCGGGCGCAGCTTCAGCCGGTTGGCCTCGGACTGCAGCGCGTAGCGGGTGTGCTCGAGCACCTGCAGCCGGTAGTACCACCCGGCCAGGCCCAGCAGCGACACCACCACCACCACGAAGCCGAGCAGCGCGCGGCGGCGGAACTGCGCGGCCTCCGCGGCGGGCGACTTGAGCTGTCGGCGGCGCGGGCGCATGCGCTCAGCCCCGGCCGCCGAGCCGGAACCGGTCGAGCAGCACGAACACCGGCGGCCACAGCAGCATGCCGGTCAACGGCGACCACCAGAAGCTCGCGGGCAGTTGCGGCTCGTCGAGCATCAGGTGAAGCACCGCGGCGACCACGCGGTCGTTGAGCAGCAGGCCGCCGATCGCCAGCGCCTGCTGCGACAACGGGAAGAAGCGGAGCTGGGCGCGGAAGCGGCCGACGATGAAGGCCATGATCACCAGCCGCAGCGCCTGCTCGCCGAGGATGCTGCCGAAGGCCAGGTCCGCGCACAGCCCGGTCAGGAAGGCGAGCCCGAGGCCGGCGCGCTCGGGCGCCTCGATCAGCCAGTAGACCAGCACCAGCGCCAGCCAGTACGGACGCAGCGCCTGCAGCATTTCCGGCAGCGGCAGCAGGCCGAGCAGCAGCGCGGCGAGGATGCTCACCGGCAGCAGCCAGGGATTGCGCTGGCGGCTCACGGGCCCACCCCCTGCTCGCGCAGCAGCAGCACGTCGCGGCCGCGGTCCAGCTGTGCCGCCGGTGTCAGGTCGCCGACAAGGAAGGCGTGGCTGTCGTCGGGGTGCAGCGCGGTGACGGTGCCTACCGGGAACCCGGCCGGGAAGCGCCCGCCGATGCCCGAGGTGATCACCGCATCGCCGACCCGCACGTCCGCCGACAGCGGGATGTTGGCCAGCTCGAGCGTGCCGCTGCGGCCCTTGCCGTAGGCGACCAGGCGCACGCCGGTGCGCGCGACCATCACCGGCACGGCGTGGTCGGGATCGGTGAGCAGCAGCACGGTGGCGTTGTCCGGGCGCACCGCGATCACCTGCCCCACCAGCCCGCCGGCGTCGATCACGCTCTGCCCGGCGCGCACGCCGTCGTTGCTGCCGGCGTCGAGCACCAGCCGCTGGCGGGTGGGGTCGAGGTCGATGTCGAGGATCGGCGCAAGCTGCACGTCGAGGCCGCCGCGGCGCGCGGCGCCGAGCAGCCCGCGCAGGCGCTCGTTCTCGGCGGCCGCGGTCTGCAGCCGCGAGACCCGCGCGCCGCTGAGCAGCAGCGCGTTGCGCAGCGTGCGGTTCTCTTCCGCCAGGCGGGCGCGGGTGGTGGCGTTGTCGCCGAGCGCATCGCCGATGCGCGAGGGCAGCCCCGCCAGCCACCACAGCGGCTGCGCCAGCACCGTGGCCTGCTGCCGTGCCTGCGACAGCCAGCCGCCGCGGTGGTCGAGCACGATCAGCGCCACCGCCAGCGCCAGGTAGGCGAGCAGGCGCAGGGTTCCGGCGACATCGCTGGGGCGGGGCGAGGCGGAACCGTAGGAAGGCACGGCGTCCGCTTACTCGGGTGCGAAGAACTCGTTCCCGTGCATGTCCACCAGCTCCAGCGCGCGGCCGCCGCCGCGGGCGACGCAGGTCAGCGGGTCGTCCGCGACCTGCACGTGCAGGCCGGTCTCCTCGCTGATCAGGCGGTCGAGGCCGCGCAGCTGCGCGCCGCCGCCGGTGAGCACGATGCCGCGCTCGGCGACGTCCGCGGACAGCTCCGGCGGGGTCTGCTCGAGCGCCTGGCGGATCGCCGCGACGATCCCGGCCAGCGGCTCGTGCAGCGCCTCCAGCACTTCGTTCGAGTTGATGGTGATCATCTTCGGCACGCCCTCGGCGAGGTGGCGGCCAAAGACCTCGATCTCGCGCACTTCCTCGGGCTTGTAGGCGCAGCCGATGTCGAGCTTGGTCTTCTCGGCGGTGGCGTCGCCGATCAGCATGCCGTGCATGCGCCGCACGTAGGCGATGATCGCCTCGTCGAAGCGGTCGCCGCCGATGCGCACGGACTGCGAGTAGACGATGCCGTTGAGCGCGATCACCGCGACCTCGGTGGTGCCGCCGCCGACGTCCACGACCATCGAGCCGCGCGCCTCGGTCACCGGCATGCCGGCGCCGATCGCGGCCGCCATCGGCTCCTCGATCAGGAACACCTCGCGGGCGCCGGCCTCCTCGGCCGACTCCTTGATCGCGCGGCGCTCGACCTGGGTGCTGCCGGCCGGCACGCACACCAGCACCCGCGGGCTCGGCCGCAGCAGCCGCGACTTGTGCACCTTGCGGATGAAATGCTTGAGCATTTCCTCGGTGTAGGTGAAGTCGGCGATGACGCCGTCCTTCATCGGCCGGATGGTGGTGATGTGGCCCGGGGTGCGCCCCAGCATCTGCTTGGCCTCGGTGCCCACCGCCGCCACCGTGCGGGTGTTGCCGGCAAGGCGGTCCTGGCGGATCGCCACCACCGAAGGCTCGTTCAGGACGATTCCCTGGCCGCGGACGTAAATGAGGGTGTTGGCCGTGCCGAGGTCGATCGACAGGTCGTTGGAGAACATGCCGCGGAACTTCTTGAACATCGAGCGGGGAATCCCAGTAAAAGGTGGCAAACGGGCGCGCGCGGGGGATGGGCTAGCCTAGCAAACTCTGGCCCCGGCGGGCGCCAGCCGTTACCCTAGCGCGCGCCGCCGGTCGCACTCCGGCCGCGACCTCCGTCCCAGCCCTCCGAGACCTGCCCATGGCTGCGCTGATCTGCGGCTCCCTCGCCTACGACACCATCATGGTCTTCCCCGACCAGTTCAAGAACCACATCCTCCCGGACAAGGTGCACATCCTCAACGTGTCCTTCCTGGTGCCGAGGATGCGGCGGGAATTCGGGGGCTGCGCCGGCAACATTGCCTACAACCTCAAGCTGCTGGGCGGGGACCCCATCCCGATGGCCACCGTGGGCCAGGATTTCGGCCCCTACCGGGAGTACTTCGCCGGGCTGGGCATCGACCTGTCGCGGGTCAAGGAGATCCCGGAGCTGTTCACCCCGCAGGCCTTCATCACCACCGACCACGACAACAACCAGATCACCGCCTTCCACCCGGGGGCGATGATGCGCTCGCACGAGAACCACGTCCGCGACGTGCCCGGGGTCACCATCGGCATCGTCAGCCCCGACGGCCGCGACGGCATGATCCAGAACGCGCGCGAGTTCCGCGAGGCCGGGATCCCGTTCGTGTTCGACCCGGGCCAGGCCATGCCGCTGTTCAACGGCGCCGAGCTGCGCGAGTTCATCGAGCAGGCCGACTACGTCACCGTCAACGACTACGAGTCCAACCTACTGCAGGAGCGCACCGGCTGGGACGAGGCCACCATCGCCGGCAAGGTGAAGGCCTACATCGCCACCCGCGGCCCCAAGGGCGCGGTGATCTACGCCGATGGCGAGGTGATCGAGGCGCCGCCGGCCAAGGAGCGCTGCATCGCCGACCCCACCGGCTGCGGCGACGCCTTCCGCGCCGGGCTGATCTTCGGCATCGAGCGCGGCTACGACTGGAAGACCATCGGCCGCATCGGCAACCTGATGGGCTCGCTCAAGGTCGAGCACCACGGCACCCAGAACCAGCGCTTCAGCTACGACGAGTTCGCCGAAGAGTTCCGCCGCCAGTTCGGCTACGCGCTGTAGCTACCAGGGCATGCGGCCGGGGTCGAGGCCGCCGGTCTCGAAGGTGGCGGTGCGGGTGCCGCCGGCCTCGACCGGGAACTCGATCGCCAGCGTCCCGGCCTCCCGTGCCATGCGCCAGAGCGCGGCGTCGTCCTCGATGAACATGGCGATGGCTTCGTCGGTATCCGGGCGGTAGGCCGACATGCGCGAGGCCGCGCCGTCGTCCACGGTCACCGGCACCCGGCACTTGCGATAACAGTCGAAGTCGCCGGACTGCAGCACCAGGTAACTGCTGCGGCCCCACTCCGGGTGGTCGCGGAACACCAGCTGCACGCGCGACGGCGCGCCGTCGCCGAGGTCCACCTCCTCCTTCGACCAGATCACCGCCGAGCGCTGCTCGCCGGCGCCGGCCGCCTGGCGCGGATAGCTCCAGAGGCCGGCAAGCCGCGCCTCCTCGCGCTGCGCCTCGGCTTTCGCGGTGACCTCGGGCATGCGTTCGCCCACGCGGGCGGCGGCTGCGCTGGTCGGGTACTTGGCCAGCAGCACGTCGCCCTGGGCCTTGGCCAGCTGCCAGTTCTTGTCGGCCACGGCGGCGTCGAACGCCGCCGCGCCCTCCTCCGCCGCGCGTTCCGCCGCGGCCGCCTGGGCCGCGGCCTGCTCGGCCAGGCGCTCCTCGCGGTTGCAGCCGGCGCCGGCCGCGATGGCCAGCCCCAGCACGACGGCCGCCGGGAGGCGCGCCCGGCTCACTGCGCGACCTGCGGGATCTCGACGCCCTCGGCGGCGGCGATCGCGGCCTCCACCGAGCCGGTTGTGATCGGGTGGTAACCGGGGCGCGCCTTCGCGAACACGTCCTTGGCGAACGCGAGGCCTTCCGGCGCCTGCACCAGCGCGTGGTAGATCGGCATGATCAGCTTGCGGCGACCGACGCGCTGCATGAACGCGGCCATGTCGTCGTTGACGACGTCGTAGCCGCTGCGCACCGCCAGCGGGTACCAACGCATCGCGACCTCGCCGTTGCGCGTGCCGGTGAACTCGTAGGCCGCGTCGAGCGCCGCCATCTGCTCCTGCGTGAGCGTCTGCGGCATGCCGTCCAGGAAGTGCAGCCACTCCTGGGTGCTCCAGGCATCGGTGGCGCTACGCGGCGGCAGTGTGCCGTCGGCCAGCCAGGCCGCGCGCGCATCGTCCACTGCCTGCAGCGGCGCCGACACGATCTCCGGCGCCGAGTCCGGAATCGTGGTGCCGTAGATCCACTCCTCCAGCTCCTCGCGGGTGACCTTGCCGGGATGCTTGTCGAGCAGGTGCTCCTGCGCGTACGCGATGAAGGTGGTGGTCGGGATCGACTGGAACGCGAAGTGGTCGAAGTAGCCACGCAGGAACGGATCGAAGGCCTCGCGCCCGAAGCGCTCCTCGAGGAACTCCAGGAACCACGCGCCCTTGTCGTAGGCGACCTCGGTCAGCGGATCGCCGGCGGCGACGCGCACGTCGGGGCGGATCGCCAGCGCGCGCGCCTGTTCCGGCATGTCCTCCAGCCCGGCGCTCAGTGCGTTGCGCGCGATCACGAACTCCATGTCGGCCAGCTCCTTGCCGTAGAGCTCCTCGATGATGCGGTTCTCGACGTAGCTGGTCACGCCCTCGTTGAGCCAGGCGTCCTTGGGCGTCGAGAAGGTGACCAGGTTGCCGGACCAGCTGTGCGCCAGCTCGTGCGCGATCAGCGACACCAGCGACTTGTCGCCGACGATCACGGTCGGGGTGATGAAGCTGATGCGCGGGTTCTCCATGCCGCCGTAGGGGAACGAGGGCGGCAGCACCAGCATGTCGTAGCGCTCCCAGCGGTAGGGGCCGTAGAGCTGTTCGGTGACCTCGATCATCTTCTCGGTGTCGGCGAACTCGGCGGCGGCGCGGGACACCATCGCCGGCTCGGCCCAGACGCCGCTGCGGGCGCTGATCGGCTCGAACACCAGGTCGCCGGCGGCGATCGCGAGCAGGTAGGACGGGATCGGCTGCGGCATCTCGAAGCTGTAGTCGCCGTCGCGCTCGGCCTGCGGGTCGTTGTCGGCGCTCATCAGCACCATGGCGTCGGCCGGGGCGGTGACGTGCGCGGTGTAGGTGAAGCGGACGCTCGGCGTGTCCTGCAGCGGCACCCACGAACGCGCGTGGATCTGCTGCGACTGGCTGAACATGAAGGGCTGCTTGCCGCCCTCCGTCATCGCCGGGGTCAGCCACTGCAGGCCGGAGGCCTCGGGCGAGGTGCGGTAGGCGACGCGGATGCTGGCGTTGCGCTCCGGCGCCTCGATGGTCAGCTTGCTGCCGAGCAGCGAGTCGGCGTCGGCCAGGGTGTACTGCAACGGCTGCCAGCTGCCGTCGGCGCCCTCGCCCTCGACGCTCTCGATGGTGAGGTCGCGGGTGTCGAGCACCAGTTCGGTGGCCGCGTCGTCCAGCCAGTCGAGGGTGTAGGTGGCGGTACCGGCGATGGTGCGCTGGTCGAAATCGAGCGCCAGGTCGAGGGCCAGCGCCGTGGTCGTGACCTTGCCGGGCTCGGCGTACGAGAGTGCGTCCTCGGCCGGGTCCGCGGCGGCCGTGGCGCCCGGCTGCGCTGTGGCGTCGGCGGGTGCGGGATCGCGCGCGCAGGCGGAGGCGGCGAGCAGCGCGGCGGCGGACAACAGCAGCAGGGTCTTGCGCATGGAGGGGGGCTCCGGAACGGCGGGGAACAGACCTTCGAGTGTACTGCGAACGCCGCGGTGCCGATGGTTGGCCAACTTCCGTCATGGCAACCATGGCGGCGTCCCGGGCATCTCCACCCTCGACACCATCGCGAAGGAACCCGCGTGCACGCCCCCACCCTGCGCCTCCTCCAGGCCCTGTCCTGCTGCCTGCTGCTCGCACTGCCCGCCGCCGCCCTGGCTCGCGACGGGGCCGCGCAAGCCACGCCCACGACGATCCCGCAACTGACCGGCGACATCGCCATCGACGGCGTCATCGATGAAGGCGCCTGGCAACAGGCGGCGACCATCGACCTGGCGTACGAGATCAACCCCGGCGACAACGTCCCGGCCCCGGTTGCCACCGTCCTGCGCATCGGCCATACCCGCGACGCGCTGTACATGGCGTTCGACGCCCGCGACCCGGACCCCTCGAGGATCCGCGCGCACCTCGCCGACCGCGACTCTTCCTTCAGCGACGACTTCGTCGGCGTCATGCTGGACACCTTCGACGACCAGCGCCGCGCCTACGAAATCTTCGTCAACCCGCTGGGCGTGCAGATGGACCTGGTCCGCGAGGACGCGACCAACAACGAGGATCCGTCCTGGGACGGCCTGTGGACCAGCGCCGGCCGGATCACGCCCGGCGGCTACCAGGTCGAGATCCGGATTCCGTTCTCGACCCTGCGCTTCCGCGACACCGACGGTGCCCGCCGCTGGGGCGTGATCGCCTTCCGGAACTATCCGCGCAACATCCGCCACCAGATTGCCAGCGTCGTGGTACCGCGCGACGGCAACTGCCTGATGTGCCATGCCGGCAAGGTGGAGGGCATGGCCGGCGTCGAACAGGGACGCAACCTGGAGGTGGTACCGACGCTGACCGTCACCGACGTGCAGGTGCGCGACGCCCGCGACGGGGAGTGGCATGGCGACGGCCTGCAGGTGGAACCCGGCGTGGACGTGTCCTGGGCGCCGAGTCCCGACCTCACTCTCAACGCCACCCTCAATCCCGACTTCTCCCAGGTCGAGTCAGACCAGGCGCAGCTCGACCTGTCCAGCAACTTCGCGTTGTACTTTCCCGAGAAGCGTCCGTTCTTCATGGAGGGCGCGGACTACTTCAACACCCAGTTCGACGTGCTCTACACCCGCCAGGTCGCCGATCCCGACTACGGGCTGCGCGCCACCGGCCGCACCGGGGACGGTGCATACGGCGCATTCGTGGCGCGCGACGCGGTCACGCAGCTGCTGCTGCCCGGCTCGCTGGGCTCCAGCTTCACCGTCCTGCGGCAGCCGGCCAACGTCGGCGCGGTGCGCTACCGCCACGACCTCAACACAGAGACCAGCATCGGCATGATCGCCACCTCGCGCCGCGGCGACGACTACGCCAACGACGTCGCCGGCGTGGACGCGCGCTGGCAGTCGGGAAAGCACAAGCTCGGCGGCCAGTTCCTGCGCAGCGAGTCGCGCTACCCGGACGCGCTCGAGGTGGACGACCACGCCCCGGGCGGCAACGCCTGGCGCGCCGCCTACGAGTACGACGGCCGGGCCTGGTCGTTCGACGCCCTGCACGAGGCGGTGGACCCCGGCTTCCGCGCCGACCTGGGCTTCATGGGCAAGGTCGGCTACGACACCTCGCTGGTGGGCCTGGGGCACACCTGGTTCGGCGACGACGGGGCCAGGCTGACGCGCATCGGCCTCAACGGCGACTACGACGTCACCCACCGCGCCGACGGACAACTGCTCGAACGCGAGTGGGAGGCGGAGCTCTGGTTCAACGGTCCGCTGCAGAGCTCCTTCGGCATCCACGGCCTCACCCGCAAACGCTTCTGGGAAGACCGGCTGTTCGACGAGTCCTACCTCAACGCCTACGGCAACTTCACTCCGCGTTCGGGCGTCAAGCTCGGCGCAAACCTGCGCGTCGGCCCGCAGATCGACCTGCAGGCGGCACGCCGTGGCCATGGCCGCTACTTCGACGTTTGGGGCGAATTCTCGCTCGGCCTCGGCTACAGCATCGAGTTCGACCTGTTCCGCCAGGACCTGCTGCGCGACGGCGGCACGGCGTTCGCGGCGACGGTGTTCGACACCCGCTTCGGGTGGCAGATCGATCCACGCCAGCGCCTGCGCGTCGCCATCCAGGGCAGCCGGGTGGACAAGGATCCGGCGCTGTACGAGGATCCGGTCAACCGCCACGCGCGCGACGTCGCCGCCCAGGTCATCTATTCGTACAAGGTGAATCCGCGCACCGCGCTGTATGCCGGCGCGACCCTCGGCGGCTTCCTCGACGACGACAACCCGACCTTCTTCAACAGCAGCCGCGGCGTGTTCCTCAAGCTCAGCTACGGCTGGCAACCATGAAGACAAGGGAGGCCTCGATGGGCAGTATCCTGAAGAACTTGGCCGCAGCGGTGGCGATGGCGCTGGCCGCTCCGGCCGCCGCGCTTGCGCAGGATGCGATCGACCTGACGACGCTCGACCGGGACATGGTCGGCGAGCCGGCGAAGGTGCTCGTGCTGGGATCGGTGCACCTGCGCGAAGCGCCCGACGACTTCGACCCGGCGGTGCTCGACGGCCTGCTCGACCGGCTGGCCGCGTTCGACCCGCAGATCATCACGATCGAGGCGCTGTCCGGCGAGGAGTGCGATTTCGTCTCGCGCTACCCGGAGATCTACGGCGACGACTACTGCGCATCCACCGAAGTCGCGCGCGCGGCCACGGGGCTCGACATCCCGGCTGCGATCGCCAGGGTGGACGACGTGCTCGCCGACTGGCCCGAGCGTCCGACGCCTGCGCAACGCCGGGAGCTCGCGTCGCTGTTCCTGGCGGCCGGCGACCGGGCCTCGGCCTATGTGCAGTGGCTGCGGCTCCCGGAGGCGGAACGCCATGCCGGCGACGGCCTCGACGACAGCCTGGTCGCGCTGCTGCGGGACATCTCCACGCGCCGGAACGAGAGCTACCTGATCGGCGCGCGCCTGGCCGCGCGGCTCGGCCTGGAACGCGTGCATCCGGTGGACAACCACACTGGCGACAACCTCGACATCGCCGAGGATGACGTCCCCGCCTTCGCCAGGGCGCTGCGCGAGGCCTGGGACGCCGGCCGCGCCCGGTTCGACATGCGCGAGGAAGAGGAGCACGCGCTCTTGCGGGCCGGTGACCTGTTGCCGCTTTACCGCTTCGTCAACGATCCGGGGCACCTGCGGAAGCTGGCCGAGATCAACGTCCACGCCACCATGGGCGCGGACTCGCCCGGTGATTACCCGCGCATCTGGGTCGGCGGTTGGGAAGTGCGCAACCTGCGCATGGTCGCCAACATCCGCAAGACCTTCCACGACGATCCGGACGCGCGCGTGCTGTCGATCGTCGGTGCGTCGCACAAGCCGTGGTTCGACGACTGGCTGGGGCAGCTGCAGGGGGTGGAGATCGTCGACGCGCTGGAGGTGCTGGGCCCGCCGACGCCGTGATCAGGTGCGATAGCCGGTGTGGATGGCGACGATGCCGGCGTTGAGGTTGCGGTACGACACCCGGTCGAAACCCGCCTCTTCCATCATCGCCTTCAGTTCTTCCTGTGGCGGATGCTTGCGGATGGACTCGGCCAGGTACTGGTAGCTGCCGGCGTCCTGCGCGAACAGCCGCCCCAGGCGCGGCAGCACCTGGAACGAGTGGAAGTCGTACAGCGGCCTGAACCAGTCCGCCTTCACCTCCGAGAACTCCAGCACCCGCGCCTGGCCGCCGACCTTGAGCACGCGGTGCATCTCGCGCAGCGCGGCGTCCTTGTCGGTGACGTTGCGCAGGCCGAAGGCAATCGTCACCAGGTCGAAACTGCGGTCCGGGAACGGCAGCGCCTCGGCATTGCACTGCACGTACTCGAAGCCGCGCACGTTGCCGCGGTCGACCATGCGGTCGCGGCCGACGCGCAGCATGTCGCCGTTGATGTCGCCGAGCACGATCTCGCCGGACTCGCCGACCCGCTCGCGCAGCAGCGCGGCGATGTCGCCGGTGCCGCCGGCGAGGTCGAGCACACGGTCGCCCTTGGCCACCTGCGCGGTCGCGACGAAGAAGCGCTTCCAGACCCGGTGGATGCCCAGCGACATCAGGTCGTTCATCAGGTCGTACTTGCCGGCCACCGACGAGAACACCTCGCCGACCAGCTTCTGCTTCTGCGCGGTCGGCACCTCGCGGAAGCCGAAATGGGTGGTGCCGTCGTCGCGTGCGGGGTCGCTCATGGGGCGATTATCCCCTATCGTTGCCCGCATGATCGCCACGCCCGACTACCGCGCCCTGCTCGACACCGCCATCGCCGAGGCCCGCCAGGGTCTGGCCGAGGGCGGCATCCCGATCGGCGCCGCGCTCTACCACCAGGACGGCCGCCTGCTCGGCTGCGGCCACAACCGCCGGGTGCAGGAGGGAGACCCCTCCGTGCATGGCGAGACCGACGCCTTCCGCAAGGCCGGTCGCCAGCGCCGCTACCGGGACACCATCATGGTCACCACCCTCGCCCCCTGCTGGTACTGCAGCGGCCTGGTGCGCCAGTTCAACATCGGCACCGTGGTGGTCGGGGAATCGGTCAACTTCGCCGGCGGGCTCGACTGGCTGCGCGAGGCCGGGGTCGAAGTGGTGGACCTGCAGGACGCCGAGTGCATCGAGATGCTCGGCAGCTGGATCGCGGCGAACCCCGAAGTGTGGAACGAGGACATCGGGGAGTAGGGCTCGCCCCTCGTCCGCCCCTTGGGGGCACCTTCTCCCCGCTTGCGGGGAGAAGGGAATAGGTCAGAGGATGTACTTGCTGAGGTCCTGGTCCTGCATCAGCTCGCCGAGGTGGGCGTCGACGTAGGCGCGGTCGATGGTGATGCGCTCGCCGCCGCGGTCGGGGGCCTCGTAGCTGAGGGTGTCGAGCAGGCGCTCGAGCACGGTGTGCAGGCGGCGGGCGCCGATGTTCTCCTGGCGCTCGTTGACCTGGGCGGCGATGTCCGCGAGGCGGTCGATCGCGTCCGGCGCGAACTCCAGTTCCACGCCCTCGGTCCTGAGCAGTTCCCGGTACTGGGTGGTCAGCGCCGCGCGCGGCTCGGTGAGGATGCGCACGAAGTCGTCCTTGCTCAGCGCACCCAGTTCGACGCGGATCGGGAAGCGGCCCTGCATTTCCGGGATCAGGTCGCTCGGCTTGGCCAGGTGGAACGCGCCGGAGGCGATGAACAGGATGTGGTCGGTCTTCACCGGTCCGTACTTGGTGCTGACCGTGGAGCCTTCGACCAGCGGCAGCAGGTCGCGCTGCACGCCCTCGCGGCTGACGTCCGCACCCATGCCCTCGCTGCGCTTGGCGACCTTGTCGATCTCGTCGAGGAACACGATGCCGTGCTGCTCGCAGGCTTCGATCGCGGCCTCGCGCACCTCGTCCTCGTTGACCAGCTTCGACG
The DNA here is from genome assembly GCF_006476065.1 of Cognatiluteimonas lumbrici. Taxonomy (GTDB): domain Bacteria; phylum Pseudomonadota; class Gammaproteobacteria; order Xanthomonadales; family Xanthomonadaceae; genus Cognatiluteimonas; species Cognatiluteimonas lumbrici. The sequence goes on along the minus strand of NZ_ML636798.1, from coordinate 1,908,175 downwards.
CCTCCTCCTCCACCAGCAGCGGACGCGCGGCGGCGATGGTCATGCTGCGCTTGCTGGTCCTGCCGCCGCCCAGGTTGGAGAACATCTGCCGCAACTGCTGGCCCATCTCCTCCATGCCGGGCGGGGTCATGATGTCCACGCCGACGTTGGCGGCCAGCTCCAGCTCGATCTCGCGCTCGTCTAGCTCGCCGGCGCGCAGGCGGCGGCGCAGCTTGGCGCGGGTCTCGCTGTCGTTGCCCTGCGCGGACGGCTCGGCGCCGATGTCCACGGTGGCGGAGTTGCCGAAGCCGAAGCCGCTCGCCGGCACTTCCCGGCGCGGCAGCAGTGCGTCGAGGATGCGGTCCTCGGCGCGCTCCTCGGCCTGCGTGCGCACGCGCTGCTTGGCCTGCTCGCGGTACAGCTTGACCGCGGTGTCGGCGAGGTCGCGGATGATCTGCTCGACGTCCTTGCCGACGTAACCGACCTCGGTGAAGCGGGTCGCTTCGACCTTGACGAACGGCGCGTTGGCCAGGGTCGCCAGGCGGCGCGCGATCTCGGTCTTGCCGACGCCGGTGGGGCCGATCATCAGGATGTTCTTCGGCATCACTTCGTTGCGCAGCTCCGGCGCGAGCTGCATGCGCCGCCAGCGGTTGCGCAGCGCGATCGCGACCGCGCGCTTGGCGTCCTGCTGGCCGACGATGTGCTTGTCCAGCTCCTGCACGATCTCGCGCGGGGTCATGGTGGCGGAGGTGTTCTCCAGTTTTTGCATCGGTCAGAGCTCCTCGACCACGATGTTGCCGTTGGTGTAGATGCAGATCTCGCCGGCGATCTTCAGCGCATGCTCCGCGATCGCCTTGGCATCCAGTTCGGTGTGCGCGGCCAGCGCGCGCGCCGCGGCCAGGGCGAAGCTGCCGCCGGAACCGATCGCGACCAGGCCGTCCTCGGGCTCGATCACGTCGCCGGTGCCGGAGACGACCAGCGAGGTCTCGGCGTCGGCGACGACCAGCAGCGCCTCGAGCTTCCCGAAGCGGCGCTCGGTGCGCCAGTCCTTGGCGAGCTCGACCGCGGCGCGGGTGAGCTGGCCGTGCTTCTCGAGCTTGGCCTCGAACAGTTCGAACAGCGTGAACGCGTCGGCGGCGGCGCCGGCGAAACCGGCCAGCACCTGGCCGTCGCGGCCGAGGCGGCGCACCTTGCGCGCGTTGGCCTTCATCACCGTGTTGCCGAGCGTGACCTGGCCGTCGCCGGCGACCACGACCTTGCCGTTGCGGCGCACCGAGACGATGGTCGTGGCGTGGAAGACGTTGGGGTTCTGGCTGGGGTCCATCACGGGCTCCCGGGGGCTGAACCCAAGAGGTGGGGATGGCAGGGCGGACAGACAAGGCCTCCCTGTGGGAGCGCGCCTTGCGCGCGATCGCGGCCAAGGGGCCGCTCCCACAGACTGCTCCTACACCTTCTTGCGCTTGGCGCGCGGATGGGCGGCGTCGTAGACGCGGGCCAGGTGCTGGTAGTCCAGGTGGGTGTAGATCTGGGTGGTGGCGATGTCGGCGTGGCCGAGCAGCTCCTGCACCGCGCGCAGGTCGCCCGAGGATTCCAGCACGTGGCTGGCGAACGAGTGCCGCAGCAGGTGCGGGTGCACGCGCTTGAACAGGCCCTGGCGCTGCGCGAGCTGGCGCAGGCGCAGCTGCACCGCGCGTGGGGTGATCGGGCCGTTGCGGCCGGGGAACACCGGGGCGTCGTCCTTGCCGCCGCTGTCGCTGCGCCATTCGGCCAGCGCCCGGCAGGCGTGCGAGCCCACCGGCACGGTGCGCTGCTTGCGGCCCTTGCCGAGCACCGTGACCAGGCCCTCCGCGAGGTCGAGGTCGTGCCAGCGCAGCGCGCACAGTTCCGAGAGGCGCAGGCCGGAGGAATAGAACAGCTCCAGCAGGGCGCGGTCGCGCAGGCCCAGCGGCGCGTCGGTGGGCACTTCGACCAGCGCCCTCGCCTCGTCCGGGTCCAGCACCTGCGGCAGCTTGCGGGGTGCCTTGGGCGCGCGCACCGCGGCCGCCGGATTGGCCTTCACGCGGCCGTGCCTGAGCAGCCACCGGTAGAAGCTGCGTACCGCGGACAGGCGCCGCTGCAGGCTCTTCGGCGATAGCCCGCGGCGATGCCCGTCGGCGACGAAGGCGCGGATGTCCTCGCTGCCGAGCGCTTCCGGCTCCTGCCCGCGACCATCGGCAAAGGCCGACAGCGCGTCGAGGTCGCGGCGATAGCCGTCCAGGGTGTTGGGCGAGAGCTGGCGCTCGACCGCGAGGTGGTCGAGGTATTGCTGCACTGGCTGGTCGCGGCGCAAGCGCCGCTCCTATCGGGGGTTCCGGTAGCGCTGGAGGGCGGTGGCGAGGGCCTCGCCCATCATGCGCAGGAACAGGGTGCCCATGCCCGGGTAGAACCGGTTGGGATCGCGGCTGCCGACCGCCAGCAGGCCGATCGGGCTGGCGTCGCCGGCGGCCAGCGGCACCAGCGCGCTCGACTGCACCTCCTCGACGCGGTCGCCGTACAGGAAGGCGTTCTTCTCCGGCTGCAGGCGTCCGCACAGCGGGTTGCCGTCGGCGAGGCAGTCGCGGAACGCCTCGAGGCCGGCGTCGTTGCGCGCGGCGATGCGCAGCCAGTCGACGTCGTCGACCCCGTCCACGGCGTCGAACAGCACGATCCGCACCAGGTCGCCCTGGAAATCCTCGGCCAGCGAGGCCGCCATCGCGCGCAGCGCGTCGGCGGCGCTGGACTGCTTCATCAGCGCCAGCGTGAGCTGGTGCGTGCGCACGGCCAGGCGCTCGTTCTCCTGCGCGTTGGCGAACAGTTCCTGCAACCGCCGCGACAGCTCGCGGTTCTTGTCGCGCAGCACCTCGAGCTGGTAGCTGGCCAGCGATGCCGCCGGCCCCTCCTCGCGCGGCACCACCATGCTCAGCGCGAGGTCCGGGAACTGCTGCAGGAACTTCGGGTGCCGGCGCAGGAAGGCGGCGACTTCGTGCGCGCCGAGTTTTTCGCTCATGGACCGAACTCCCCCTCGAAGACGAATGCCGCCGGCCCCGCCATTGTGATCGGGGACGCGTCGTCGCGCCAGCCGATGTGCAGCGTGCCGCCGGGAAGCTGCACCGCGACCTCGCGCGCGACGCGGCCGCGCCGCATCAGCACCGCCGCGGCGGCGCAGGCGCCGCTGCCGCAGGCCAGGGTCTCGCCCGCGCCGCGTTCGTATACGCGCAGCCGGATCGCGTCGCGCGACACCACTTCCGCGAAGCCGACGTTGACCGACTCCGGGAACGCGCCGCTGCGCTGCAGGGCCGGCCCCAGGATTTGCACCGGCGCCGCGGCGACATCCGCCACCTCGACCACCGCGTGCGGGTTGCCGACCGCGACCGCGCCGAAAACCACGCGGGTGCCGTCGAGCTCGAGCTCGTAGGCGTCGCGGACTTCCCCGAAGCCGTGCAGCGGAATGTCCGCCAGCTCGAACCGCGGCCGCCCCATCTCGATCCGGTACTCGCCGTCGCCGAGCACCTCCACCGGATGGGTGCCGGACGGGCTGTCCACCTCGAAGCGTTCGCCGCGCGCGCTGCCATCGCGCACCAGCCACGCGGCGACGCAGCGTGCGCCGTTGCCGCACTGGATCGCGGCACTGCCGTCGGAGTTCCAGATCCGGTACGAGGCCACCGCGCCGGCGCTGCGCGGCGGCTCGATGGTCAGGATCTGGTCGCAGCCGACGCCCTTGTGGCGGTCGCCCAGCGCGCGGCCGAGCGCGGCATCGGGCGGCGGGGTGCCGTCGCGCAGGTCGAGCACCACGAAGTCGTTGCCGGCGCCATGCATCTTGCTGAAGCGCAACGGCGGGCGCGGCCCTGCCGGCATCGCTCAGCCGCCGTCGTCGTCGCCGGTCGCCGGCGGCGGCGGGGTCTCGTCGATGTCGTCCGCGGGCGGCGGCACCGCCACGTCGGTGGCCGGCGGCTGCTCGGGCGGGGTGGTGTCAGGGAGGGTGTCGTCCACCTCCATCGGCACGACCGGCGGCGGTTCGGCGACATGGGTCAGCGGCCCCTTGTTGCCGCAGGCCGCGAGCAGGAGGACGGCGGCCGCGAGGGCCAGCGGGAGAACGATCCGGGGGGCGGGCTTGTCCATGCGCCGAGTGTAGCGCGGCGTCGCCCGGGTCAGCGTGGTTCCGGGCGCAGCCACAGCCAGGTGGCGGTGACCGCCATGATCCCGGTGCCGGTCGCGGCCATCCACCATTCCGGCGCGGTCAGGAACATCACCACGGCCGCCACCGCCATCATCACGGTGGCCAGCCATTTCGCCTTGCGGCTCACCGCGCCCTGCGACTGCCAGTCGCGGATCATCGGCCCGAAGCGCGGATGCGCCAGCAGCCAGGCGTGCAGCCGTTCCGAACCGCGCGCGGCGGCGAACGCCGACAGCAGCACGAACGGCACCGTCGGCAGCCCGGGCACCACGATGCCGACGATGCCCAGCGCCAGCGCGGCGTAGGCCAGCAGCCACCACGCCCAGCGCATCGGCTACTCGCCGGCGACGCCGAGCCGGTCGAGCGCGAACGCGTACATCTCGGCCAGCTCGCGGTAGCGGCGGAAGCGCCCGGACTTGCCGCCGTGGCCGGCGTCCATGTTGGTCCGGAACACGATCGGGCCATCGCCGGTGTCGAGGTCGCGCAGCTTCGCCACGTACTTGGCCGGCTCCCAGTACTGCACCTGCGAGTCCCACAGCCCGGTGCCGATGAACATCGCCGGGTAGGCCTGCTTCGCCAGGTTGTCGTACGGCGAGTACGAGAGCATGTAGTCGTAGTACTCGCGCTGCTCCGGGTTGCCCCACTCGTCGTACTCGTTGGTGGTCAGCGGGATGCTCGGGTCGAGCATGGTCGTGACCACGTCCACGAACGGCACCTGCGACAGGATCACCCGGTAGCGGTCCGGCGCCATGTTGGCGATCGCGCCCATCAGCAGGCCGCCGGCGCTGCCGCCGTGCGCGGCCACCCGCCCGGGTGCGGCCCAGCCCTCGCGCACGAGGAAGTCGGTGACGTCGATGAAGTCGGTGAAGGTGTTCTTCTTGTTGAGCAGCTTGCCGTCGTCGTACCAGGCGCGGCCCATCTCCTGGCCGCCGCGGATGTGGGCGATGGCGTAGGCCACCCCGCGGTCGAGCAGGCTCACCGCGGTGCTGCTGAAGGACGGATCGATCGAGTGGCCGTAGCTCCCGTACGCGTACTGCAGCAGCGCGCCGGTGCCGTCCGGCACGTAGCCCTTGCGGTAGACCAACGACACCGGGACCTTCGTGCCGTCGCGCGCGGTCGCCCACAGGCGCTGCGTCTCGTACAGGGACGCGTCGTAACCGGGCACCGGCTGCTGCTTGAGCAGGCGGCGCTCGCCGGTGCGCACGTTCATCTCGTACGTGGTCTCCGGCGTGGTCATCGAGGTGTAGCCGTAGCGCAGCCACTCGCTGTCGGGCTCGGAGTTGACGTCCAGGCCCATCGAGTAGGCGTCCTCGTCGGCCTTGACGAATTCCTCGGCACCGTCGCGCAGGATGCGGATGCGCTCCAGCCCGCCGCTGCGCTCCCCGATGGCGATGAAGCCGTCGAACAGGTCGTAGTCCTCGATGTAGACGTCCTCGCGGTGCGGCACCAGGTCGGTCCATTGCGCGCGCGAGGTGGCGTCCGTGGGCGCGGTCACCAGCTTGAAGTTGCTGGCGCCGGCGTCGTTGGTGCGGATCACCCAGCGGTCGCCGAGGTGGTCGGCCTGGTACTCGACGTCGCGCTCGCGCGGGGCCAGCACGGTGAACTCGCGCGGATCGGCGGCCGGCGCGCAGCGCAGCTCGCTGGAGACCGTGCTCTCGACCTCGATGCAGATGAAGCGGTCGTCGCGGGTGCGGTCCACGCCCATGTAGAAGCTGTCGTCGTGCTCCTCGTACACGACCGGATCGTCGGCCACCGGCGTGCCGAGCACGTGCTTGCGCACGCGCACGGTGAGCAGCGTCTCCGGGTCGTTCTCGACGTAGAACAGGGTCCGGTTGTCGTCGGCCCAGACCAGGTTGGGCGACACGCCATCGATCACGTCCGGATGGACCTCCCCGGTCTCGAGGTCGCGGAAGCGGATCGTGTACTGGCGGCGGCCGACGGCGTCCTCGGCCCAGGCCAGCACGCGGTTGTCCTGGCTGACCTCGTAGTCGCCGACGCTGAAGTAGTCCTTGCCGGCGGCCATCGCGTTGACGTCGAGCAGCACCTGCTCGCCGGGCGCGCCCGCCTCGACGTCGCGCTGCACCGCGAGCGCGTCCATCCCCTGCGCGTCGCGCCGGCGCGCGTGCACCGGATAGTCCTGACCGGTCTCGTAGCGGGTGTAGTACCACCAGCCGCGCTCGCGGTAGGGGACGCTGGCGTCGTCCTGCTTGATGCGGCCGACGAACTCTTCGTACAGCGCGTCCTGCAGCGGCTTCAGCGGCGCCATCACCGCGTCGGCGTGGGCGTTCTCGGCCTCGAGGTAGGCGATCACCTCCGGCCGTGCGCGCTGGTCGTCGCGCAGCCAGTAGTAGGCGTCGTCGCGGACCGCGCCGAAGGGGGCGCGGACCTGGTGCGGGCGCTGCTCGACGTCCGGCGGCGTGGTGCTCATGGCGCTCCGGTCGGAGCGGCGCTCGTGCCGCGTCCCGACGTCATTGAAGCTCCCTCCACAGGAACCGGTAGGTCAGCGCCCACACGTGCGCCTGCTGCGCGTTGGTGGCGCCGGCGCCGTGGCCGCCCTCGGTGTTCTCGTAGTAGCGCACGTCCTTGTCGGCCTCGAGCATCCTGGCCGCCATCTTGCGCGCGTGGCCCGGGTGCACGCGGTCGTCGCGCGTGGTGGTCCAGATGAAGGTTGCCGGATAGTCCTTCGACGCATCGAACAGGTGGTACGGCGAGAACGTCTTGATGTACTCCCAGTCGGCGGTGTCGGGATCGCCGTACTCGGCCATCCACGAAGCGCCGGCCAGCAGGTGGCTGTAGCGCTTCATGTCGAGCAGCGGCACCTGGATCACGACCGCGCCGAACAGCTCCGGGTACTGCGTCAGCATGTTGCCGGTGAGCAGGCCGCCGTTGCTGCCGCCCATGATGCCCAGGTGCTCCGGCGAGGTGATGCCGTCGGCGACCAGCGCCTTGGCGACCGCGGCGAAGTCCTCGTAGGCCTTGTGCCGGTTCTGCTTGAGCGCGGCCTGGTGCCAGCGCGGGCCGTACTCGCCGCCGCCGCGGATGTTGGCGACCACGTAGACGCCGCCCTTCTCGAGCCAGCCCTTGCCGATGGCGCCCGAGTAGGCCGGGGTCAGCGAGACCTCGAAGCCGCCGTAGCCGTACAGCAGGGTCGGCTGCCTGCCGTCGCGCGGCATGTCCTTGCGGTGCACGATGAAGTACGGCACGCGGGTGCCGTCCTCGCTGGTGGCGAAGCGCTGCTCCATCTCCAGGCCGGAAGCGTCGAAGAACACCGGCATGGACTTGAGCTGCTCGGGCTGCTTGCCGATCTCGGCGATCGACAGCGTGGTCGGGGTGATGTAGTCGGTGGCGGTCAGCCACACCGCGTCGCTCTCGTCGCGGTCCACGGCGCGCACGCCGATGGTGCCGATGTCGGGCGCGCCGACGAATTCCGAGGCGGTCCAGCCGCCTTCGCCCGGGGTCAGCACGCGCAGGCGGTTCTTGACGTCGTCGAGCACGTTCAGCACCAGGTGCGACTTCGTCCAGGTGTAGGCGTCGAGCGAGGTGGTCTCGGTGGGCTGGAACAGGACCTCGAACCCGCGCTTGCCCGACATGTAGTCGTCGAAGTCGGCAACCAGCAGCGAACCCGCCGGGTAGGTGGTGCTGCCGACGGTCATCGGCTCGCGCGGCTGCAGCAGCAGCCAGTCCTTGTGCACCGACTTGCTGGCCGAGTTCGGCGCGTCGATCTTCACCAGCTCGCCGTCGTCGCGCAGCAGGTACAGCTCGTCGTTGTAGAAGGCGATGGTGCGGCTGACGAAGTTGCGCTCATGGCCGGGCGTGTCGTCGTGGTAGCCGGCGATGTACATGTCGTCCGCGGTGCCTTCGTAGACCACCTCCGCGGCTTCCAGCGGGGTGCCGCGCTTCCACTTCTTGACGATCCGCGGGTAGCCGGACGAGGTCATGCTGCCGTCGCCGAAATCCGTGAACACGAACAGCGTGTCGCGATCGATCCAGCTGGTGCCGCCCTTGGCCTCGGGCCGGAAGAAGCCGCCCTCGACCCACTGCTTCGCGGTCATGTCGAACTCGCGGGTGACGTCGGCGTCGGCGCCGCCGCGCGAGAGCGCGACCAGGCAGCGGTCGTAGGCGGGGCGCAGGCAGTCGGCGCCGTGCCACACCCAGTTCTCGCCCTCGGCGGCGCTGAGCGCGTCGAGGTCGATGACGGTCTCCCACTCCGGCTCGGGCTTGCGGTACTCCTCGAGCGTGGTGCGGCGCCACAGGCCGCGCTCGTGCTGCGCGTCCTTCCAGAAGTTGTAGTAGTAGTCGCCGATCTTCTGGACGCCCGGGATCTTGGCGTCGGAATCGAGGATCGCGAGGATGTCGGCCTTGAGCTTCTCGAACTCGGGGCCCTGCGCCAGCTCGGCGTCGGTGCGCGCGTTCTGGGCGCGAGCCCAGCCGAGGGCCTTGTCGCCGGTGACGTCCTCGAGCCAGGCCCAGGGATCAGCGGGGGTGGTCTCGGCCACGGCGGGGTTCTCCTGGTCTGCGGCGAGGGCCGGAACGGCGAAGGCGGCGGTCGAGGCGACCAGGCCCGCGGCGGCAAGCGCGCGGCAGGCGGACGTCAGCTTGGGCATGCAACAGGCTCCAGCAATGGGGGTTTCATCGAACCGCCAACGCTACCACGGCGGCCCTTGTTGGAGCGGCCCTTGTGGGAGCGGCCCTTGGCCGCGATCGCGCGCAAGGCGCGCTCCCACAATGGGAGTCGCGGGCCATGAGATGGGGGCGGCGGACCCTGCGGGCAACCGAACCGGAGACCTGCCATGACCCGCGCACCCCGCACGCTGCCCTCCCCCGATCCGCGCCTGGTGTTGCTGCTGCGCCGCGCCGTGCTGCTGGGTGCCGCCATGGTGGTGGCGGTGCCGGCGGCGCGCGGCGCCAACCCCTGGCTCGGTGCCTGGCCGCTGTGGCTGGTGGCGATGCCGCTGGCCAGCCTGTGGGCGCTGCACGGCTTCCGCCTACCGCGCTGGCCCCGCGACGCCGCCGACCCGGTGCGCCCGCGGCGGCGGCGCGCGCCGCAGGCGCGGCGCTGGCGTCAGTACCCGGCGTCGTCGAGGGCGCTGGCAGCTTCCTCGCGGCCCAGCGCGATCAGCTCTGCCGCGCGCCAGAACTCGTAGAACTCGGCCGCGTCGCGCGCGATCCGCACTTCCACGCCCGGCGGGTCCAGCGCCAGCTGCACCCGCGCGATCCGGCCCTGCATCGCGTCCAGGGATTCGGTCATCAACTGGAGGAAGCCCAGGCGCGCGCCACTGGCGCCATGGCCTTCGTCCGAGCCATGGCGCCGCAACGGCCACCAGCGCCGGGTGGCGCCGCCCTCGGTCTCGACCGGCGCCTGCTGCTCGCGTTCCCGCGGCGGCCCGTTGAGGTCCACCGCAATCACGGTGTCGGCGTCGGCCATGCGCATCGCGGTCAGCGGCAGCGGCGCCAGCAGGCCGCCGTCCACCAGCGCGCGGCCGTTGATTACCTGCGGCGTGAACACGCCCGGGATCGCGAACGAGGCGCGCACCGCGTCCCACATGTCGCCCTGGCGCAGCCAGACCTCGCGGTGGCGCATCAGGTCCACCGCGACCGCGGTGAAGTCGATCGGCAGCTCCTCGATGCGCGGCGAGCCGCAGACCTCGCGCAGCGCAGCCAGCAGCCGCTGTCCGGTGAACAGCGAGGAGCGCCCCCAGCCCGGATCCAGCAGCCGCAGCATCGCGTTGCGGTCCATGCCCAGCAGCCAGTCGCGGTAGGCGCCGAGCTTGCCGGCGGCGTGCAGCCCGCCGACCAGCGCGCCGATGGAGGTACCGGCGATCGAGGCGATGCGCAGCCCGCGCGCCTCGATCTCCTCGATCACCCCGATCTGCGCCAGTCCGCGGGCACCGCCGGACCCCAGTACCAGTCCGATCCGTGGTGCGCCGTCGGCCTCCCGCATGTCAGCGGTCGTAGTTGGACAGGGCCAGCGCGAGCAGCGCGCGCGCCTGCTCGCGCAGCGGCGCCGGCTCGAGGATCTCGGCGTCGGCGCCGTAATGCAGCACGTCCATCAGCAGCTCGCGCGCGTTGCTGTAGGGCACCTTCAGCTCGTAGCGGCCGTCGGGCAGCCAGCGGCCCTGCTGCTGCGAATGCCAGTGTTCGTCGGCGACCCAGCGCGCGGCGCGCTCGTTGAACACGATCGTCGCCCAACCCTTGGGCGCGCCCGAGAAGATCCCGTAGCTGCCCGACAGGTGCTCGTCGAGGGTGGCTTCCTCGATGTCGCGGGCGGCGGCCTCGAGCATGCGCGCGCCGGAGATGCGGTCCACCGAGAAGCTGCGCAGGCCCTCGCGCTCGTGGTCCCAGGCGTCCAGGTACCAGTTGTCGCGGTAGTGGGTGATGCGCTGCGGCGACACCGTCCGCCGGGTCTTCTCGCCGGTGGAGCGCGCGCGGTACTCGAAGCCGAGCTGGCGCCGCTCCAGCACCGCCGAGCACACGATGCGGAACGCCGCCTCGTCCATCCGGCGCCCGCGGTGCGGGATCACGCGCACGCGCTGCATCGGCAGTTCCCGTCCCGGCGAATGCTCGTCGAGCAGCTTCTCGATCCGCGCCTGCAGCGGCGCCAGCGCGGTGGACAGCATGCCGCCCGAGTTGCGCGCCAGCAGCTGCTGCGCGGCCAGCAGCGCGTGCAGCTCCTCGGAGTTGAGCCACAGCCCGGGCAGCTCGAAGCGGTCGCCCTCGGCCGGGTCGTAGCGGAACCCGGCCTCGCCGTTGCCGACCACCGGCGCCATCAACGCATCGCGCAGGAACGCGAGGTCGCGGTACACGGTGGCACGCGAGCAGCCGAGCTCGTCCTGCAGCCGCGGCACCGTCACCGGCACGCGCGCGGCGCGCAGGGTGCGATGCAGGGCGATGATGCGTTCGTAGCGGTCCATGGCCGGATTATGGCGCAGCGCGCGGCGAGGCCATAATGGCCCGATGTTCTCCGCGATGTGGTTCGCGGTGCTGGGCCAGCCCGTGTTCCTGCTGCCGTTCCCCGAGGCCCCCGCGACCCCGGCCGTGGTCGCGATCGCGAGCTCGCGGGTGTCGCTCCGGCGCCCCTGCCACAGCCTCGCGTGCCTGCGCGCCGGCTGGACCCCGCTGCCGGCGGAGCCGTTGCTGGCCGGGCGCAATCCGTTCGTCCCGCGCCGCCCACTGCCGCCCTCGCGCGGTCACGGGCTGCGCGCCCCGGCCTCGCGCATCGAGTGGACCGCGACCCACGGCAGCAATTCCCGCGTCGGCGCGCGCTACGGCATGGAGATCCGCGACCCCGACACCGCGGTGCGGGTCGAGATCGGCAGCGGCTACCGCCTGCAGCCCTACGTGGACGACGGCGTCGGCGAGACCGGCCCGGTCGCGCGCGGCCGGGTCGAATGGCAGCAGCGCCTGGGCGCCTTCGCCTTGCTGCACCAGGAACTGCGCTTCGAGGCCGGCCGCAACGACACCTACGTGCGCAACGCGCTGGCGCTGGACGTGGAACTGCAGCCGAACTGGACCCTGCGCTCGCGCTTCGAGCTGAGGCACCACGAGGCCACCGGCAGCACCGCGACCGAAAGCCTGCTGCAGCTCCGCTACACCTTCTGATCCGCCGTGTTCTGACCCGCCGTGGGCTCAGGCCGGCGGCAGGAAGTCGCCGGCACCGGCCGCGAGCAGGGAGCGGGCCACGCTGGCGCCGAGCGCTTCCGGATCGTCGGCGCTGCCGCTGGCGCCTGCGCGGACCAGGCGGCCGTCTGCGGCGGAGCCGACCAGGCCATCGAGCGCGAGCCCGCCATCCTGCAGGCGGGCGAACGCCGCCACCGGCACGTGGCAGCTGCCGTGCAGGGCGCGGTTCATCGCGCGCTCGGCGCGGGTGCAGGTCCGGGTCGGCGCGTCGTCGAGCGCGGCGCACAGGGCCATGGTCGCGGCGTCGCCTTCGCGGCATTCGATCGCGATCGCGCCCTGCGCCGGCGCGGGCAGCCAGGCGGGCGTGTCGAGCCGCTCGCCGATGCGCGCCTCGAAACCCAGCCGCGCGAGCCCGGCGCAGGCCAGCACGATGGCGTCGTACTGGCCGGCGTCCAGCTTGGCGAGCCGGGTGTTGACGTTGCCGCGCAGGTCCAGCAGTTCCAGGTCGGGGCGGCGCGCACGCAGTTGCGCCTGGCGGCGCAGCGACGAGGTGCCGACGCGGGCGCCGCGGGGCAAGGCATCGAGGCTGCCATGCTTTGGGGAGACCAGCGCGTCGGCGTGGTCGGCGCGCGCCAGCACCGCCGCCAGCGCGAAGCCGGGCTCGAGGTCCATCGGCACGTCCTTGAGCGAATGCACCGCGATGTCGGCCTCGCCGCGCTGCATCGCCAGCTCCAGTTCCTTGAGGAACAGGCCCTTGCCGCCGAGGTCGGCGAGCGAGCGGTCGAGGATCTCGTCGCCGCGCGTGCTCAGCGGCACCAGCGCGACCTCGAGCCCGGGGTGGGCATCGCGCAGGCGCGCGGCCACGTGCTCGGTCTGCCACAACGCGAGCGGGCTCTTGCGGGTGGCGATGCGCAGGCGGGCCATGCGCGCATTATCCCCCGAGCGTGCGCCGCAGGGGGCCCAGGCAACGGCGCGAGACCTCCAGCGGCTGGTCACCGTGGCGCAGGATCGCGAAGGTCCTGCCCTGCGGGTCGCGCCGCAACTCGACCAGCTCGTGGCGCGCGACCAGGCAGTTGCGGTGGATACGCACGAAGCGGTCGCCGAACTCTTCTTCCAGCGACTTCAGCGATTCCTCGATCAGGTCCTGGCCGTGCGCGTGGTGCACGACCACGTACTTCTCTTCGGCTTGCAGGTAATGCACTTCGTCCACCGGCACCAGCCGCAGGCTGCCGCGCAGCCGCGCGCACAGGTGGGTACGCACATTGCCGTGCGCGCCGGCGTCCTGCGCGCGCCCGGCGGTGAAGGTGCGCACCCGCGCGAGCGCGTCGGCCAGGCGCTCGGCGCGCACCGGCTTGACCAGGTAGTCGATGGCCTGGGCGTCGAAGGCCGACAGCGCGTGCTGGTCGTAGGCGGTGCAGAACACCACCGCGGGGCGCGGCTCGAACGCGGCCAGGTGGCGCGCCACCTCCAGCCCGTCGATGCCGGGCATCGAGATGTCCAGCAGCACCAGGTCGGGATCGTGCGCCGCGCAGGCGTGCAGCGCGGCGTGGCCGTCGCCGGCCTCGGCGACGATCTCGACGTCGGCTTCGGCGGCGAGCAGCGCGCGCAGGCGGTCGCGGGCGAGCGGTTCGTCGTCGACGAGGATGACCTTCATTGCGTTCGCGGCGCCAGCGCCACGCCTGTTGGAATCCGGAGTTCGCACCGATAGTAGCCGTCGTCCGCGTGCGCGGCGCTGAGGCCGGCGCGCGGGCCGAAGGCGTGCGCGAGGCGGTCGCCGATGCTGCGCTGGGCGTGTCGCGCGCCCTCGCGCGGCGGCTCGCCGGCCCGCGGCTGCGGCGCCGGGTTGGCGACCGCGATGCGCAGCAGGTCGCCGTCCACGCGCAGCGAAATCTCGACCGTGCCGCCCTGCGCGAGCCGCGAGATGCCATGCAGGACCGCGTTCTCGACCAGCGGCTGCAGCACCAGGCGCGGCAACGGCGCGTCCCAGGGCAGGGGCTCCTCGCGCCGCCATTCCACCCGCAGGCGCGGCCCCAACCGCAGCCCCTCGATCGCGAGGTAGCGCTCGGCCAGGTGCACCTCGCCGCGGAGGTCGGAGCCGGGTTCGCCGGCACCGAGTGCGGCGCGGAACAGGTCGGACAGGTCGAGCAGCGCCTGCTCCGCCACCACCGGGTCGCGTCGCACCAGCCCGACGATGGCGTTGAGGCTGTTGAACAGGAAGTGCGGGCGGATGCGCGCCTGCAGCGCGTCCGCCTGCGCCTGCGCGCTGGCCCGCACCTGCGCCTGCCAGCCTTCGAGCACGTACAGGTAGCGCAGCACCACCGCGGTGATCAGCGCGGCGATCGCCGCACTGCCGAGGGCCCACGGCAACAGGCCGACGACCGCCGGCACCAGCCCCTGACCGAGGCTGCGGTCGAGCTGGTGGACCATCGCCGCGCCGAGCAAGGCGATCGCGAACGCGCCGCCCACCGCGGCGAGCGCGCCGAGCGCCACCGGCAGCCGCGACAGCACCCTGCGTCCGGCGCACAGCAGCACCGCGATGGTCAGCGACAGCCACAAAGCGAACGCGCTGGCCGACACGAAGCGCTCCAGCGTCCAGCCGCCATCACTGCCCGGCGCCAGCAGCAACACCAGCACCACCAGCTCGGCCACGCCGAACAGGGTCGCCAGCCGCGGCAGCCGGCACAGGTCCGGCAACCAGGGTTCCCCGTGGCGCGGCGCCCCCTGCATGCTCAGCCGCTGGCGAACCGCCGTTCCAGCCAGTCGCCCAGGTCGCGGATCTCGTCGGGGCAGACGGCGTGGGCCATCGGGTAGGCATGCCACTCGACCGCGAAGCCGAGCGACTCGAGCACCTTGCGGCTGTGCTCGCCGGCGGTGGGCGGCACCACCGGGTCCTGGCTGCCGTGGGCCATGAACACCGGCTGCCGCAGGGCCTCCGGCGCGAGGTGGGCCTGGGCCTGCGGCGCCATCGGCAGGTAGGTGGACAGGGCGACCAGTCCGGCCAGCGGCTGCTTGCGGCGCAGGCCCGCGGCGAGCGTGATCGCGCCGCCCTGGGAGAACCCGGCCAGCAGCAGCCGAGACGGCGGGATCCCGCGCTCGGCCTCGCGCGCGACCAGCGCCTCCACCTGCGCGACCGACTCGAGCACGCCGGCGCTGTCGGCGCGGTCGCCGCCGCCCAGCTCGTCGGCGCTGAAGTTGCGGATGTCGTACCAGGCACGCATGCGCATGCCGTTGTTGATCGTGACCGGGCGCACCGGCGCGTGCGGGAACACGAAGCGCAGCGCCGGCCAGCCCGGCCGCACCAGCTCCGGCACGATCGGCGCGAAGTCGTGTCCATCGGCCCCGAGGCCGTGCAGCCAGAGGACGCACCACCCGGGCGACGGGCCGGTCTCGTGTTCGACGGTCTGCAGCAGGTCCATGGGGGCATTGTGCCCGACCCGCCTGCAGTCAGGTGCGCGGCGCCTCTTTCCCCAGGCGGAACCTGCACACGTGCCCGCCGCGCACGATGCACTCCATGTGGTGCACGCGCCGGCGGCTGACGCCTTCCATGTAGGCGATGTCGAAGCGGCACACTTCCGGGTGGCGCCTGGCCAGGCCATGGAACACGCAGTTGAAGGCCTCCACCTGCCAGTCGTCGCCGTGGCGCGCCGGGATCGCCTCGTATCCCAGCGCGTCCAGGCGGTCGGCCAGGGCCCGCGCCAGCGCCTCGTTGCTTCCGTCCGGAAGCGCCGGCTGGGTCGCCGCCACCGTGCTGCCGAGCTCCTGCAGCAGGGTCCCGACCTCGTCGTTGCCGAGCTTCAGCTGCAGCTGCGCGACCAGCGCGGCGGCGATCGCGCCGTAATTGCGCGGGAACAGCTCGCGGCCTTCGCCGGTGAGCGCGTAGCGCGCCTGCGGACGCCCCCCGGTCCGCAGCGGGGCGATCCGTTGCACCAGGCCGCGCACGGTGAGGGTGGTGAGGTGCTGGCGCACCGCGTTGTGGGTGATGCGCAGGCGCTCGCACAACTCCTCGACACCCAGGCCGTCGCGGGCCTGCAGCAACTGCCGGAGGAGGCGTTGCTGGGTGTCGCCGAAGCGTGCGAGCCCTTGCGCCATGGATCAGGCCGCCTTGTCCGGGAATTGCTTCGCGATCGCATCCGCCAGCGCGTCGGCGATCATGTCCATGTGCGCCTGCATCGCCGTCCAGCTCTCTGCCTCGCCGGCGGTGTCGCCCTTCATGATCAGGCCGACCTGCTGCGCGTGGTGCGCGCCGTGCGCCAGCAGCATGCCGCGCACGGCATCTTCGGGCAGATTGGGATTGGCGCCCGCGAGGAAGGCCGCGATGGCGCCGGCGTTCGCGGTCAGGTCGTTCATCGCCTGGGTCGCGGCGGCTTCGTCGCCGCCGGCACGCGCGTCGGTCATGGCCTTGACCGCGCCCCAGTGCCCGGCGAGCAGCGTCATCATCTGTTCTCCGCCGGCGTCGCCGTAGAAGCCGGCGACCGCGTCCGCGATCTGGCGGGCATTCGCGACCACCGCGTCCGCCGCGGCATCGGCCGCGGCCTCGTCGCCGGCGTGCACCGCCAGCGCGTAGTCGCGGGAATGCACGATGTGCCCGTGCCACAGGTCGCGCATCGCGGCCTGCAGTTGCGGCGCGGCCACCTCGGAGGCAGCGCTGTCGGGGGCCGGCGCGGCGTCGGCGGCAACGGCGCTGGTGTCGGTGCCTGCCGTCGCGGCGGCGTCCGGGGAGGCCGCGCTGTCGCAGCCGGCGGCCAGGACCAGCGCGACGGTCAGTGCGAGGGGTTTCAGGGGAAGGGACATGGCAAGGGACTCCGGTCAGGTCGCCGATCGCGACGGACCCAGCATGCGCGCCCCCGACGCTACGCTCCATGTGCTTATGTGTAAAGGTTACCGGGACGAGCTCGCAATGAACCGCAAGGAGCGGAGTGCCACTGTGCCCCGGGGGTGCACAATGGCTCCGTCGCCATGCCGAAGCCCGATCCGATGCCCGCCAGCACCGCCCCCCGCCGCTCCCGCCCCGAGAGCGGCGTCCGCCACGCGGCGCTGGTCGCCGAGGCCTGCCGGCGCATCGAGCGCGCCGAGGCCGCGCCCAGCCTGGCCGAACTGGCGGCGCCGACCGGCATGAGTCCGTGGCATTTCCACCGCGTGTTCAAGGCGCAGACCGGCCTGACCCCCAAGGCCTACGCCGACGCGCACCGCGCCGGCCGCCTGCGCGAGCGGCTCGTGCGCAGCCGCACCATCACCGATGCCATCCACGACGCCGGCTTCGGCTCCAGCAGCCGTTTCTACGAGCGCTCCAGCGAGCGCCTGGGCATGCAGCCGAGCGCATGGCGCGCAGGCGGTGCGGAGGCGCGCATCCGATTCGCGATCGGACAGTGCTCGCTCGGCGCGATCCTGGTCGCCAGCAGCGACAAGGGCGTGTGCGCGATCCTGCTCGGCGACGATCCGGATGCGCTCGCGCGCGACCTGCAGGACCGCTTCCCCAAGGCCGAACTGGTGGGCGGCGACCCGGACTACGAGCGCGTGGTCGCCACCGTGGTCGGCTTCGTCGAAGCGCCGCGCATCGGCCTCGACCTGCCGCTCGACGTGCGCGGCACCGCGTTCCAGGAACGCGTGTGGCGCGCACTGCGCAAGATCCCGCCCGGCAGCAAGGCGACCTACGCGGAGATCGCGCGGCGCATCGGCGAGCCGCGCGCGGTACGCGCGGTCGCCGGCGCCTGCGCCGCCAACCACCTCGCGGTGGCGATCCCGTGCCACCGCGTGGTGCGCAGCGACGGCGGCCTGTCCGGCTACCGATGGGGCGTGGAGCGCAAGCGTCGCCTGCTCGAGCGCGAAGGCGCGATCAGAACCTGAGCCGCATGCCGACGTAGAGCGAGCGCGTTTCCCCCGCCTGCAGCAGCGCGTCGCCCGCGCCCGCGCGGTCGCGCACCGCGAGCTGCCCGACATACGCCTCGTCGCGTAGGTTGCGCACCTCGCCGAACAGCGACCAGCGCTCGCGCTCGACGCCGACGCGCAGGCCCAGCAACTGGTGCGCGCCCACCTCGTAGGTGTTGCTGAAATCCGCATGGCGCCTGCCGACCAGGTCGAACGTCGGCCCCGCGTAGAAGCCGCTGTCGTGGCGGTACATCACCTCGCCGCGGACCACGTAGCGCGGCGCGCCGGGCAAGGTGTTGTCGCCGTAGTCGGGGTCGCCGTCGAAGGAGAAGGCGTTCCAGCTCGCGCTGACCAGCGGCTCGATGCTGTGCGCACCCGCGCCCAGCGGCAGGATCGCGCCCGCGAGCACCTCGACCCCGGCATGGATGGTGCGGTCGACGTTCGAGGACAGGCTGGTGCCCGGCGCGTCGGGATCGTCGACGGAGAGGATCTCGTCGTGGACGCGCGCGTAGTACGCGGACACGTCCCACTTCCAGTGCGGCCGCGACGCGTCGCCGGCGATCGTGCCGCGCAGGCCCGCCTCCACCACGTTGCCGTGCATCGCGTCGAGCGTGGAGCCGTCGCCGCGGACGTCGTCCTCCAGTTCGAACGTGGTCGGCGCCTCGTACAGCCTGCCGAGGCTGGCATACGCCTCCGCGCCGTTGCCCAGCGCGCGGATCACGCCCAGTCGCGGGTTGAACGACGCGTAGTCCGCCTTCGGGTTGCGCAGTTCGCCGCTGGCGACCGCGGTATTGCGGACGTCGCGGCTGGTGGCGACGCCCTGCCCGCCGTAGACCAGCGTCCAGCCCGGCGCGAACTTCCAGCGATCGACGACGAACAGCTCGACGCTGCCGGAACGGTTGTCCACGCGGGTGGACAGGCCGTTGCGGCGACCGCCGTCGTTGCGGTACTGCCCACCCCACTCGCGGGTCCAGGCCAGGTTGATGCCGGCCA
The DNA here is from genome assembly GCF_006476065.1 of Cognatiluteimonas lumbrici. Classification (GTDB taxonomy): domain Bacteria; phylum Pseudomonadota; class Gammaproteobacteria; order Xanthomonadales; family Xanthomonadaceae; genus Cognatiluteimonas; species Cognatiluteimonas lumbrici. The sequence continues at coordinate 1,889,529 of NZ_ML636798.1, read as the reverse complement.
GCACGTCGTGGTCGCCGAAGCGCGCGTTGTAGCGCGCCATGGCCGCCGTCGTGCGCTGGTCGGTGTCCTTGAGCAGGCTGAACACCTCGGTCGGCGGCTGCGGCCCCGGGCCGTCGAAGTCCACCATCACCTTGTCCACGATCGGGTGGTAGAGGTGCTGGTCGTCGCGGGACACGCCGAACTCGAAACGGCGCCCGTCACCGGCGTGCCACGTGCCCTTCGCCGCCAGCCTCGTGGTACGCACGTTCAACTGGTAGTTGCCGGAGACCGCGGACGGCTGCGCCTGGTACGGGTCGGCGTCGAACTGCGCGCGCGTGAGCGGGCCGGCGAGTTCCTCGTCGCTGTCGATCCAGGTGGCGAACACGCGCAGGTCGAAGCCGTCGCCCTGCTGCCAGCCCGCGTTGGCGTACAGCGCGCCGCGGTCCTGCCGGCTGTGCACGCGGTAGCCGTCGCGCTCCTTCGCGTCGAGCGTCACCATGCCGTCGAAGTCGCCCGATACGCCGCCCAGCGTCACCCGCGCATTGCGCAGGCCATGGCTGCCCGCGGCCAGGAACGCCTGGCTGCCGGGGCTGTTGCGCGCGGTCGGCGAGGTGAAGTCGACCGCGCCGCCAAGGGTGCTGGCGCCGTAGGTCAGCGCGTTGGCGCCGCGCGCGACGACCACGTGCCGCGCCGCGGCCGGATCCAGCGCGCGGTTGTGGTTGTTGCCGTCGGCGGTGGTCACCGGCAGGCCGTCCTGGAACAGCTTCATGCCGTTGCCGTCGTAGCCGGTCGCGTCGAGGTTTGAACCGCGGCTCGAGAAGTACACCGCGTCGCCGCCGGTGCCGCTCTCCGTCCACAGCCCCGGCACGTAGCGCAGGGCGTCCGACATGTTGTTGACGGGCCGCTGGTAGAAGGCTTCGCCGTCGAGCAGGCTGACGCCGCCCGGGACGAGCGCGCGCTCGGCCTCGTTCGGGTCGCGCGTACCGCTCACCCGCACCGCCTCGAGCGTGGTCATCTGGGGGTCCGCCGCGGGGTCGGCATCGGCCTCCGCCTCGGCGGGGGCGTCCGCAACGGCGGGCAGGGGAAAACACAGCACGGCCACGACGGCCGCGGACAGGCACGACGCACGCAGCGCCGCGCGGAAAAGGCTGGACATCTGGATCTCCTGAACACGAAAGGTCGCGCTTGGCGCGCGTTCGAACGCCTTCGGTGTCAGGAGAGGGGCGGCCCGCGGGAGCCGAGCCCGCAGGGGTGCAGGTAGCCCAGCCGCGCGGTGCGCAACGGCGGATACCAGCGGTCGTGCTCCCGCCCGGTGGCCGGCGGCAAGGGAAGGACGGCGACCGGCAGCACCGACGCGAGCAGCGGGCAGTAGGCACAGTCGGCATGCCCCTCGTGCGGGGCGGGTCGTGGCGAATCCGGCGCCTCGCCCGGCCCGCCCGCGTCCGGCGACCCGGCGGCGTGGCCGTGCGCAGCTTCGTGGCCAGCGTCATGCCCATGGCCGTGGTCGTGCGCGTGCCCGGCCATCTCCCCGGCCGCCGAAACCGAAGGGGCCGGACCGCCGGGGACCTGCCCGGCCAGGCGCCCGCTGGTCGGCAACAGCACCAGCGCCAGCACCGCGAACAGCGCCAGCGCGGCCATCGCCCGTGCGAAGCCGGTCCACCTGCCCGTGGCGCGAATGAGAACCATTACTGTCTATTATGCGCCACGCGGGGCCGTCGGCGCGACTGCTGGGATCAGCGGGGCGCACCCCCGGCGACCGGCCGGCCATCCGCGTGCCAGGCCTCGAAGCCGCCCGCCAGCGGACGCACCCGCCGGAATCCGTGCGCCTTCAGTTGCCGCGCGACCAGCGCGGCGGAAGCTTCGTTGGGGCAGTCGCAGTAGACGACGACTTCCTGTTGCTCCCCCGGGGCGAGCTCCGCGATCCGGTCCGCCAGGATCGCCCCGGGGATCCAGCCCGACGCTTCCCGCATCGCCGCCGGACGCACGTCCACCACCAGCGGTCGTTGCCCGGACTGGAACAGCCCATGGAGTTCCGCCGGCGTGATCCTGGCCATGCCGACCAGGCGCATGAAGCGCCTGCGCTTCCACCATTTCCAGCCGATGAAGGCAGCCAGCGCGACCAGCACCAGCCATCCACCTGCGCGGCCCATGGCCTCGATCGTCAGCAGCACCTCGCCCACCGCCTCGTGGAACAGCACGCCGAGCGCGACCGCGAACCCTGCCCAGAGCGCCGCGCCGATGCCGTCGAACAGGGCGAATCGCGCGATCGGAGTGCGCGTATGTCCGGCCAGGGTGGTCGCGACCGCCGCGAAACCAGGAACGAATTTGGCGACGATCAGCGCCGGCGGCCCCCAGCGCGCATAGATCCCGCGCGTGGTGCTGACGCACGAGTCCGGGGACAGGGAAAGCCTGCACATCATCCCGATCAGTCGCATACCGAAGCGGCGCCCGCCGGCGTACCACAGCAAATCGGCAAGCACGGCCGCCACCATCGCCACCACGACGATCGGCCAGGCGGGCTGCCCCTGCTCCACCGCCACCGCGCTGGCGAGCACGATCGGCGGCCACGCCGGCACCGGAATCCCGCCCTGGTCGAGCAGCACCGCCAGGAACACGAACCAGAGGCCGTAGTCCGCGATCAGGGGCAGCAGGACGTCCATGGCCGCGGATTCTAGCGACAGCGCGTTCCGGGACACGGTTCCATGCATGGATCAGAGCGTCTCCCTGGCGTGAGTCCTGCACGAGCGCGAGAAGCGCAGACTGGGCGGGACGACCGAAAAGAGAGAAAAGCAATGAAAATCGACCCCAAGGCCGCCTCCACCACGGGCGCGGGCGCCCCGGCGCCGAGCGACCGCAACTCCCTGACCATGGGCCCCGACGGCCCGATCCTCCTGCACGACGTGCACCTCGTCGAGCAGCTCGCGCACTTCAACCGCGAGAAGGTGATCGAGCGCCAGCCGCACGCCAAGGGCTCCGGCGCGTTCGGCGTGTTCGAGACCACCGGCGACGTGTCGAAGTACACCAAGGCCTCGCTGTTCCAGCCGGGTGCCAGGACCGACCTGCTGCTGCGCTTCTCCACCGTCGCCGGCGAGCAGGGCAGCCCCGACACCTGGCGCGACGTGCGTGGCTTCTCGATCAAGTTCTACACCGCCGAAGGCAACTACGACCTGGTCGGCAACAACACCCCGGTCTTCTTCGTGCGCGACCCGATGAAGTTCCCGCACTTCATTCGCAGCCAGAAGCGCCTGCCCGACTCCGGCCTGCGCGACAACCACATGCAGTGGGACTTCTGGACCAGCAATCCGGAGACCGCGCACCAGGTCGCCTACCTGATGGGCCCGCGCGGGCTGCCGCGCACCTGGCGGCACATGAACGGCTACGGCTCGCACACCTACCTGTGGATCAACGCCGCTGGCGAGAAGTCCTGGGTCAAGTACCACTTCCACACCGAGCAGGGCATGGAATTCCTGGACAACGCCGGCGCGGTGGAGATGGCCGGGCTGGATGCCGACTTCCACCGCCGCGACCTGTTCGGGGCGATCGCGCGCGGCGAATTCCCGAAGTGGAAGCTGTCGGTGCAGGTGATGCCGTACGCGGACGCGAAGACCTACCGCTTCAACCCCTTCGACCTGACCAAGGTGTGGCCGCACGCCGACTACCCGCTGATCCCGGTCGGCACGCTGACGCTCAACCGCAACCCGGAGAACTTCTTCGCCCAGGTCGAGCAGGCGGCGTTCTCGCCGGGCAACACGGTGCCGGGCATCGGGCTGTCGCCGGACAAGATGCTGCTGGCGCGCTCGTTCGCCTATGCCGACGCCCAGCGCAACCGGATCGGCGCGAACTTCCACCAGCTACCAGTCAACCAGCCGAAGGTGCCGGTGAACACCTACATGTTCGACGGCCCGATGGCCTACCACCACAGCGGCGCCGCCCCGGTCCACGCCACCAACAGCGGCGGTCGTCCCTGGGCGGACGCCACCGGCCCGGTCGAGGACGGCTGGGAGGCCGACGGCCCGATGGTTCGCGCCGCCTACACCCTGCGTGCGGATGATGACGACTTCGGCCAGGCCGGAACCCTGGTGCGCCGTGTCTTCACGGACGCGGAGCGCGAGGCGCTGGTCGAACAGGTTGCCGGCAGCCTGCTCGGTGGCGTGCGCAGCCCCGTGCTGGAGCGCGCCTTCGAGTACTGGAAGAACATCGATCCCGATGTCGGCCAGCGGATCGAGGAGCGCGTGCGCCGAGGAGGCGCCGAGGAACCCGCCGCGGGCATGGGCGAAGCATGAGGAGCACGACGATGAAGACCTACAACGTCGGTTATCTGGTCGGCAGCATGGCCAAGGAGTCGATCAACCGGAAACTTGCCGGGGCGCTGGTCAAGCTCGCGCCGGAGCAGCTCAAGTTCCGCGAGATCCGGTTCGACGACCTGCCGATCTACAGCTACGACTACGACGCCGACTATCCCGAGGCCGGGCGCCGCTTCAAGAAGGACATCGAGAGCTCCGACGCGATCCTGATCGTGACCCCGGAGTACAACCGCTCGATCCCCGGCGGCCTCAAGAACGCCATCGACTGGGCCAGCCGTCCCTGGGGCAAGAACTCGTTCGCGCACATCCCCTCGGGCGTGATCGGTACCTCGCCCGGCGCGATCGGCACCGCGGTCGGCCAGCAGCACCTGCGCAGCATCCTCGGCTTCCTCAACTCGCCGCAGATGAACGCGCCGGAGGCCTACATCCAGTTCAAGGACGGCATGATCAACGATGCCGGGGAAATCGCGGACGAATCGACGGCGAAGTTCCTGCGCAACTACCTCGACGAGTTCCACGAGTTCGTCGCGCGGGTGCTGACGGTGCTGCCGCGCGACGCCTGAGGCCTCAGGCGAACGCGTTGATGAAGAAGGTGATGATCAGCGCGTTCGTGAAGTCGATGAAGAAGGCGCCCACCAGCGGTGCCACCAGGAATGCGCGCGGCGCGGCGCCGTAGCGCTCGACCAGGGTGCGCATCACCGCCATCGCGTTGGCGGTGGTGCCGAGCATGAAGCCGATGAATCCGCCGCCCATCACCGCGGCGTCGTAGTCGCGCCCCATCACCCGGAACACCACCAGGCAGAACGCGGCGACGATCGCCACCTGCAGGCCCAGGTTCACCAGCAGCGGCATCGCCAGTCCGGCCAGTTCCCACAGCCGCAGGTTCATCAGCGCCACCGACAGGAACAGCGCCAGGCAGACGTTGCCGACCAGTTCGATCGTCGGCACCGACAGCTTGATCCAGCCGGTGGCGTCGTCGAGGTTGCGGATGACCGCGCCGACCAGCATCGCGCCGACGTAGGCCGGCAGCGTCACGCCCGTGGCCGAGATCCAGCCGCTGACGCCGGCGCCGATCCACATCGCCACCAGGATCACGACGATGCTCTTCAGCGCGCTGTACTCGCGCTGCGCCTCGGTCTGCAGGTGGCCGCTGGCGCCTTCCGTCGGCGCGTCGTGGTCCCGCGGGTCGCTCGCGACCAGCCGGAAGCGCCGCACCAGCACCGTGATGATCGGTCCACCGACCAGGCCGCCGAGGACGATGCCGGCCATCGCCGAGGCCACCGCGATCGACTCGGCCCCGCGGATGCCGGCTTCTTCGAACAGCGGCGCGAACGCAAGGCCGGTGGCCGGGCCGCCGGTCAGCGTGGTCGAGCCGGCGAGCACGCCGAACAGCGGCGGCAGGTCGAAGCCGACCGCCACCGCCATGCCCACCAGGTTCTGCACCACCGCGAACACCGAGGCCAGCGCGAGGAACACGATCACCTGGCCGCCGCTGATCTTCAGCAGCTTCAGGCTGGCGTTGAAGCCGATCGTGGTGAAGAACGCGATCATCAGCGGCGTCTGCAGCGCCGTGTCCATCGTCCACAGCGTCGTTTCGCGCGAGTGCGCGAACCACGCCACCAGCGCGAACACCAGGCCGCCGATCACCGGCGGCGGCAGGTTGTAGCGCCCGAGGAGGGGGATGGCGCGGCACAGGCCGTAGCCGAGAAACAGGGCGAGGCCGGCGACCGCCAGCGTCTGGACGGCATCGAGCTGCAGCAAGGCGGAGTCCCCTCGGGCGTGCGGCCGGCCACGATGCCGGCCCCGCGCGATCCGCGCAACCGCTATTGGTCGGGCATCGCCGCCAGCCGCTCGCGCACCGCGCCCTCGAGCGAGCGCAAGCCCCACGCGCGGCCTTCGGAAATCGCCTCCTCGACCGGCTTGCCCTCGATCCAGGCGGCGCGCAGCGCTGCCATCGCGCCGACGCGGTTGCTGCTGGCGCAGTGCACCAGCAGGGGACCATCGGCCTCGGCGAGCAGGCGGTCGAAGGCGGCCACGCGCTCGCGGCCCAGGTCATCCGCGCCGGCGATGGGCAGGTTGTCGTAGCGGATGCCGGCGGCGCGCATGGCTCCGGCTTCGTCGAAACCGGGCGTCTCGCCGTCGGGGCGCAGGTCGATCACATGGCGGATGCCGGCCGCAGCGATCGCCGGCACGTCGTCCGGGCCGACATCGCCGGCCGTGTGGATGCCTGGCCGCGGGTGCCCGAGGTTCGGCAGTTGCAGGGCCGCTGCCGGGGCTTCGGCCGTGGCCCCCTGCGACGTGGGTGCCGGTACCTGGGAACAGGCCGCGAGCGCGACCAACAGCGCCGTGGCGACGACGGGACGGACCATGCCTGCCTCCTGCAACCGGGCGATGCACCATCCTACCCAACGGCCACGTCTATGATGGCGGCATGTGCCTGATCGCCCTCGCCAGCGGGCGGCACCCGGCCTACCCGCTGGTGCTGATCGCCAACCGCGACGAGCTGCACGCGCGCCCGGCCGCGCCGGCCGGGCCGGATCCGGAGCACCCGCAGGTGTACGGCGGGCGCGACCTGTTGCAGGGCGGAAGCTGGCTGCTGGCCTCGCGCCGCGGACGGCTCGCGGCGGTCACCAACGTGCGCGTGCGTCCGCTCGACGCGACATTCCCGCGCTCGCGCGGCGAACTCGTGCGCGGCTTCGCGGTGAACGAAAGCGATGCCGATGCGTGGCTCGATGCGCTCGCGCCGGTGGCCGGCGAGCATGGTCCGTTCAACCTGCTGCTGTGGGACGGAAATGCGTTGGCGTTCGCCAGCAACCATCCACGGTTCGAACGGCAACCGGTAGCGCCTGGACTGCACGCGGTGTCCAACGGCGCCTTCGATGCGCCATGGCCGAAGAGCAACCTGTCCAGCCGCGCGCTGTCCGCGTGGCTCGAGCGCGGCCCGCCCGCGGACGCGCGCGAAGCCGACGTGTCGCCGCTGCTCGACTCGCTGGCCGACCGCACGCCGGCGCCGGACGCCGCGCTGCCGGACACCGGCATCGGACTGGAACTGGAACGCCGGCTGTCGCCGCCGTTCGTGCGCGATCCGACCTACGGCACGCGCTGCAGCACGGTGGTGCTGGTGCAGCACGGCGGCATCCGCTTCGTCGAGCGCCGCTTCGGCCCCGATGCGGAGGTGCTCGGCGAAAGCGACGCGTGGCTGCCGCGCGACCCCTGACGACGAGGAGTTTTCCCTTGAAGAAGATCGACGTCGCCTCGCTCCCGGTGCACCGCGGCAGCGGTTATCCAGCGCCCTTCGACGCCGCGTGCCGCGAGCGCCTGCGGCAGCGTCTCGGCGATGCCGCCGGGCTCGCCCAGTTCGGCGTCAACCTGCTGCGGCTGCCGCCGGGGGCCTGGTCGAGCCAGCGCCACTGGCACTCGGCCGAGGACGAGTTCGTCTACGTGCTCGAGGGCGAGGTGGTGCTGGTGACCGACGACGGCGAGGAGACGCTGCGTGCCGGCGACTGCGCGGGCTTCCCCGCGGGCGAAGCAAACGGCCACCACCTGCAGAACCGCAGTGAGGCCGGGGTGGTGCTGCTGGAAGTCGGCAGCCGGCGCCCGGACAACGACGCCGTGGACTATCCCGGCATCGACCTCAGGCTGGACGCGGGCGACCGCGGCTACCGCCACCGCGACGGCACGCCGTACGACGCCGGCTAGCGCGCGCCGTAGGCCAGTTCGTCCATCATCTCGGCGAAGCGCGTCCAGTCGATGCGCTTCCTGGTCTGCCGGCTGGCGCCGCGCCAGTAGATCGAGCCGCGGCCGACCTCCAGTTCGCCAAGCTTCTGGCGACTGGCGAACACTTCCAGCTTCAGCGCGGACTTCGCCTTCACCAGCTCGACGTTGGTGAGCTCGGCGAGCACCCGGTGCTTGCGCTTCGCAACCCGCTTCGTGGCCATCGCGCGTGCCTCCGTCGTTGTGTCTGGGCCCACCAGGACTCGAACCTGGAACCAAAGGATTATGAGTCCTCTGCTCTAACCATTGAGCTATAGGCCCCCAGCAGCCGGATTATGGAGGAAAGCAAACGCCCCGCGCTGGGCGGGGCGTCCGTGTGGTGCGACTGCGCGGTTGGCTCAGCCTTTGCTCACTGGCTCGCGGAACGGGCGAGTTTTCCGTCGCTGTCCTGCATGGTGGCACGGCTTTGCACGAACTCCGGGAAGGTCTCCTCCAGCGGCTCCTTGTCCGGCAGGATGTAGAACACCCCGCCCTTCTCGAACGCCGGGGCGACGACCTGCTCGTAGAAGTCGGGCGCGACGTTGATGCAGCCGTGCGTGACGCGGTTGTCGTCCGGGGTCGGCGACGCGAGGCGTTGCGGACGCCGCTCCGATGGCACGCCGGTCGCCGTCGGATGCATGGACACCGCGGAGTCGTAGTCCACCCACAGCACGCGCCCGGCGTCCAGCGACGGCCCGAAACCGCCGACGAAACGACCGGCCGGCGTGGTCCGGTCACGGCCCGGGATTTCGCGGAGCGCGAGCCCTGCAATGCCGGGCGCCGAATGGTCGCCGACCGCGGACCCGAACAACCCGGGCGCGGCACCACGGAGCCGTCCTTTTCCGTCGAACACCAGGATCTGCGCGGCGGCCTTGTCGATGATCGCGAACGGATAGCCTTCGGTGTCGTTGGTCGCGACGACCCACCCGGCGAGTTCGATCACCGTCTCGGACACGTCCTGGCCGGACGGAAGCTGGTCGACCGCGGATTTCGACGCGGCGGGAGCGTCGGCGTCCTCGGCGCTCGCCACGCCCACGCTCGCGAACGCCAGCACGAGTGCCAGCGCCAGCGAGCGGGAGGTGGCCCGGAGCGCGAACTGCCGGTGCGTCACGGGATCAGGCGACACCGGTCAGCCGCGCGGCACGCGGCCAGGCGACGATTCCAGGTTCCGGACCCGGCCTTCGATCTGGTCGAGCCGCTGGTTGGCCCGCTGGGCTTCGCGGTTGGCGGCTTCGGCGCTCTGGGCCGCGCCCTGCACCCGCGCATCCAACTGGTCGAGGCGCGAGTTGATCGTTGCGAACTCGTCCGTGTAGGTGGCGCAGCCGGACAGGCCCACGATGGCGAAGATCGCCATGCCGAGCGCCATGTTCTTCCTGGTCAGGGACATTCCATTACTCCTTCGACTTGGGGGCATCGGAGACCTTGCCCCGCGATGCGTGGTTGGCCCGTGAAGGCCCCGGAAAGCGAACGCCCCGCACTGGGCGGGGCGTTCGTCATGACCGGCGGGCGCTTGACTTACTCGATGTCGAGGAAGCTCCGCAGCTGCTCCGAGCGGCTGGGATGGCGCAGCTTGCGCAGGGCCTTGGCCTCGATCTGGCGGATGCGCTCGCGGGTGACGTCGAACTGCTTGCCGACCTCCTCGAGGGTGTGGTCGGTGTTCATGTCGATGCCGAAGCGCATGCGCAGCACCTTGGCCTCCCGCGGGGTCAGCCCGGCGAGCACGTCGCGCACCGTCTCCATCAGGTTGGTGTCGGTGGTCGCGTCGATCGGGGACATCACGTTGGTGTCCTCGATGAAGTCGCCCAGGTGCGAGTCCTCGTCGTCGCCGATCGGGGTCTCCATGGAGATCGGCTCCTTGGCGATCTTCATGACCTTGCGGATCTTGTCCTCCGGCATCTCCATTTCCTTGGCCAGCTCCTCCGGCGTCGCCTCGCGGCCGAACTGCTGGAGCATCTGGCGGGAGATGCGGTTCAACTTGTTGATCGTCTCGATCATGTGCACCGGGATGCGGATGGTGCGCGCCTGGTCGGCGATCGAGCGGGTGATCGCCTGGCGGATCCACCAGGTGGCGTAGGTCGAGAACTTGTAGCCGCGGCGGTACTCGAACTTGTCCACCGCCTTCATCAGGCCGATGTTGCCTTCCTGGATCAGGTCCAGGAACTGCAGGCCGCGGTTGGTGTACTTCTTGGCGATCGAGATCACCAGGCGCAGGTTGGCCTCGACCATCTCCTTCTTGGCCTTGCGCGCCTTGGCCTCGCCGTAGGCCATGGTGCGGCTGATCTCCTTGATGTCGGCCAGCGTCACCATCATCGCCTTCTCGATGGCGATGGTCGCTTCCTGCTCGGCGATGATCTGGTCCTTGACCTCGCGCAGGCCGCTGGACCACTTCTGCTTGCGCTTGAGGACGTCGTCCACCCAGCCCAGGTTGGTCTGGTTGCCTTCCCAGGCGCGGATGAAGTCCTTGCGCGGCATCTTCGCCTTGCGCACGGCCAGGTCGAGGATGCGGCGCTCGTGGTCCTTGATGTCGTTGAGGATGTCGCGGACCTTCTTGACCAGCACGTCCACCAGCGGCAGCGGCAGCTTGAGGGTCATGAACAGCGCGGACATCTCCTCGCGCAGCTTCAGCGCCTGCTTGTGCTCGGGGCCGTGCTTGGCGTAGACCTTCTCGAACTTGGCATGCATCGCGGCCAGCTCGGTGAAGCGGCGCTCGACCTCGGCCGGATCCGGGCCGGTCGGGCCGGTGTCGGCCTCGGCGGTGTCGTCGTCGTCCTCGTCCTCGGCGTCCTCGTCCTCGTCGGCGTCCTTGTCCGTGGCGGCGGGCTCTTCCTCGCGGACCGGCGCGGCGGTGACCTCGGACTCTTCCTCGAGGTGGTCGTTGAACCCGGCGATCAGCTCGGCCAGGCGCTTCTTGCCGGCCTTGTGCAGCTCCCAGTCCTCGAGCAGCAGGCTGATCGTCCACGGGAAGCTGGCCAGCGAGGACAGCATCTGGTTGAGGCCTTCCTCGATCCGCTTGGCGATCGCGATCTCGCCCTCGCGGGTGAGCAGCTCGACCGTGCCCATCTCGCGCATGTACATGCGCACCGGATCGGTGGTGCGGCCGCCCTCCGCGTCGAGCGCGGACAGGGTGGCGGCGGCTTCCTCGGCGGCGGTGTCGTCGACGTCGCGGCCGCTGCCGGACTGGCCGGTGAGCAGCAGGGTCTCGACGTCGGGCGCGACCTCGTGCACCTCGATGCCCATGCCGTTGATCATGCCGATGATGTCTTCGATCTGCTCCGGATCGACCATGTCGTCGGGCAGGTGGTCGTTGACTTCGGCATAAGTCAGGTAGCCCTGCTCCAGGCCCTTGCTGATCAGGGTCTTGATGTCGGATTGCGGAGCAGTCTGCCGTTCGTTGGCCATGGGCGCGTTCACCGGGGAAGTGATGGCGGAAAGAACCCTGCATTATACTCCGCAGGGGCCAAACATGCTGCCGTTCCTCCTGGATCAACGCAGTCGGGCGCCTCGAAAGGCCTAGGCCCGCAGCAGGAACGTCACCGGGCCGTCGTTGGCCAGGCTCACCACCATATGGGCCCCGAAGCGGCCGGTTTCCACCCCCGCGGGGTGCATTTCCCGGCATTTCGCCAGAAGCGCGTCGAAGATCCGTTCAGCCTCGGCCGGCGCCATCGCGGTGCTGAAGCCCGGGCGCATGCCCGACCCGGTGTCCGCGGCGAGGGTGAACTGGCTCACCAGCAGCAGGCCCCCGCCGACATCGGCCAGTGAACGGTTCATGCGGCCCCGGTCGTCGCCGAACACCCGGTAGCCGAGCAGGCGGCGGGCCATCCGCTCGACCTGGGCCTCGCCGTCGCCGGGCTCGACCGCCACCAGGGCCAGCAGGCCGGGCCCGATGGCGCCGACGGTCTCGCCGGCCACGGCGACCGAAGCCGAGGAAACCCGCTGGATCACGCTGATCATCACCCCATTGTAGGAGCGGCGCTCGCGCCGCGACCCGGGCACCCGCCGCCTTTCCGGTCGCGGCGCCAGCGCCGCTCCTACAGAATGGTCGCGTGAAGGATGTGCTCGCCAGCCTGCTCTACCTGCTCGCCGCGGCGGCCGGACGCCTGCCCTGGGCCTGGTCGAACGCGCTCGGCGACGGCGTGGCCGCGCTGTGGCGGCGGCTGGACGCGCGCGAGGCGCGGGTGGCCCGGCGCAACCTGGAGCTCGCCTTCCCGGCCATGGCGGAAGCGGAACGCGAGGCCCTGCAACGGCGGATCCTGCGCACCACCGCGCGCCAGGCGCTGGAGACGCTGCGGCTGTGGACCCGGCCGCATGCGACCAATTTGGCCCTGATCCGGGAAACCCACGGCACGGCGCTGTTCGATGCCGCCATCGCCGCCGGCGAGGGGGTGATCGTCGCCGCGCCGCACTACGGCAACTGGGAGCTGCTGAACCAGTGGCTGGCCTCGCGCACGCCGATCTCGGTGCTGTACCGGCCGCCGGAGTCCGCGGTCGGCGAGGCCTTCCTGCAGCGGGTCCGCGCCGACTCCGCCGGCCGCGTCACCCAGGTGCCGGCCGAAGGCGCCGCGGTGCGCCGCCTGCTGCGGGTGCTGCAGGACGGCGGCGTGGTCGGGATCCTGCCGGACCAGCAGCCGAAGGCCGGGGAAGGCGTGTTTGCCCCGTTCTTCGGCAAGCCGGCGCTGACCATGGCGCTGCTGCCGCGGCTGGCCGCGCGCACCCGCGCCAAGGTGCTGCTGGCGTACTGCGAGCGCCTCGCGACCGACGGTGCGGCCCCCGCGTTCGCGTTGCGGATCGAGGCCGCGCCGGAGGCCGTCGGCACGGACGACACCGTCGCCGGCGCCACCGCGCTCAATGCCGCCATCGAGGCGATCGCCCGCCGCGACCCGGCGCAGTACCAGTGGACCTACAAGCGCTATACGCTGCGCCCGCCGGGCAGCGGTGAAACCAATCCCTATCGCGACCTGGAGCGGCACTGATGGAGAGCAGTCCCGAACAAGCCGAGGCCTGGCGGCCGTTGCCGCGGCGCGCCTGCACGCTCTACGTGCTGGGCGGCCTGTGGTGGGCGCTCCCGGTGGCTGCGCTGGCGCTGCTGGGCACGCTGCTGGCGGACGTCGAACCCGGGCGGGTCGCCGGCTACACCGCGGCCGCGATCCTGCTGGGCGCCGGGCTCGGTGCCTGGCGCGGGCAGCGCCGCTGGCGGCGCACGAGCTGGCTGCTAGACGAGGCCGGGTTCAACCTGCGCCGCGGCCAGTGGTGGCGCAGCGAGACCCGGGTGCCGCAGTCGCGGGTGCAGCACCTCGACGTGCGGCGCGGGCCGCTGCAACGGCGCTTCGGCCTGTCCACGCTGGTGATCCACACTGCCGGCACCCGCTACAGCGCGGTCACCGTGGACGGGCTCGATGCCGAAGACGCCGAACGCCTGCGCGACGCGCTCGCGCGCCAGGACGACGACGACGATGTCGACTGAGACCGCCGCGCCGGTGGCGGCGCCGGAGCAGCGCCTGCATCCGATGTCGTGGCTGTTCGAGCTGGTGGCGAGCCTGCGCCAGTTCATCGTGCCGCTGGTGGCGCTGCTGTTCTTCGGCCGCGGCGGCGGCAATGCCTACGAATGGTGGGCGCTCATCGGCGTGGCCGTGCTCGCGGTCGGCTCGGTGGTGCATTACTTCACCTACCGCTACCGGGTCGAGGAACGCAGCCTGGTGGTGCGCAGCGGGCTGCTGCAGCGGCACCTGCGCGAGATCCCGTTCGCGCGGATCCAGAACGTGGCCCTGCACCAGACCCTGCTGCACCGGCTGTTCGGGGTCGCCGAGGTGCGCCTGGAGTCGGCCGGCGGGCACAAGCCCGAGGCGCAGATGAAGGTGCTGCGGCTCGACGACGCGATGGCGCTGGAGGCGCTGGTGCGGCGGCGCGGGAATGCACGGGCCGGGGAAGCGGCGGCGGCCGGCGACGGCGCAGAGCCGGCGGCCGCGACCGCCGCGCGCACCCTGCTGGAACTGCCGCCCGGCGAAGTGCTGCGCCTGGGCCTGGTCTCCAACCGCGGCCTGCTGGTACTCGGCGGCGCGTTCGCCGCAAGCACGCAGTTCGACAGCCGGTTCGTCGGCAACCTGATGGAGTACTGGGGCCAGACGCTGTTCGGCTGGGCCGAGTCGCACGACTTCGCGCCCGCCGACTACCTGCTCGCGGCCGGCACCCTGGTGGTGGCGTTCCTGGCGCTGATGCGGGTGCTCTCGGTGGTGCTGGCGCTGCTGCAGTTCTTCGGCTTCCGGCTGGTGGAGGAAGGGCGCCGGCTCACCGCGGAGCGCGGCCTGCTCTCGCGGCTGCGCACCAGCGTGCCGCGCCGCCGCATCCAGGCCTGGACGCTGGAGGAAGGCGTGGTCCATCGCCTGCTCCGGCGGCGCAGCCTGCACGTGGACACCGCCACCGGCACCGGCGAAGGCGGCGAACACCGCGGGCTGCGCGAGCTCGCCCCGATCGCGACGCCCGACGCCTGCGACGCGCTGGTCCGGCACCTGATTCCGCGTGCGACCTGGCCATTGGTCGACTGGTCGCCGGTGCACCGGCTGGCGTGGCTGCGGCTCGCCTCCGGTGGCGTCACGGTGGCGCTGCTGGCCGCGCTGCTGCTGTCGCTGCGCTTCGGGGCCTGGGGACTGCTGGCGCTGGCCTGGATCCCGTGGAGCGTGTTCGCCGCGCGCCGCCACGCCGCGCGCGCCGGGTTCGCGCGCGACCACGCGCTGGTGGCGTGGCGCGCGGGCTGGTGGTCGCGCCACTGGCGCTTCGCCGAGATCGACAAGCTGCAGGTACTGCAGCTCTCGCGCTCGCCGCTCGACCGGCTCTACGGCATGTCCACGCTGCACCTGGACACCGCCGGCGCCGGCGCCTTCGGGCCGCCGCTGCGCCTGCGCTACCTGCGCGAGGAGGACGCGCGCGCCCTGCACCGAAGCCTCGGTGCCGAGGTCGCGCGCAGGAAGCTGCGCTGGTGAGCATGCAGGCCGACCGGCTCCCGATCAGCGGCGTCGTGATCGCGAAGGACGAGGGCGATCGCATCGGCCGCTGCGTGGCCAGCCTGGCCGCGTTGTGCGCCGAAGTGGTGGTGCTCGACTCCGGCTCCACCGACGACACCGTCGCGGTGGCGGAGGCCGCCGGCGCGCGCGTGGTGCAGCAGCCCTGGCTCGGTTTCGCGGCGCAGAAGAACGCGGCGATCCTGCAGGCGTCGCAACCGTGGGTGCTGCTGCTCGACGCCGACGAATGGCTCGGCGAGGGCGCGGACACGGCGCTGCGCGCGCTGTTCGCCGATGGCGGCGTGGAGCGCGCGGACGTCTGGCGCCTGCCGCGGCGCACCCGTTACCTGGGCACCGCGCTCGACCATGGCGGCTGGGGACGCGAGCCGGTCGAGCGCCTGTTCCGCCCCGACCTGCGCTACCTGCCCGCGGACGTGCACGAGAAGCTCGACCTGGCCGGCAGGCGCGTCGCCGGCGTCGCCGCGCGCATCGAGCACGACACCGCGCGCAGCGACGCCGAGTACGCCGCCAAGCTCGACCGCTACGCGGCGCTGTGGGCGCGCCAGCGGCGCGCCGCGGGCAAGCGCGCCGGCCCGCTCGCCGCGCCGCTGCACGCGGCCGCGCACTGGCTCAAGAACTTCGTGCTGCGCGGCGGCTTCCTCGATGGCGGCAGCGCCCCGCGCTACCACTTCCTGCACGCCCGCTACGTGTACCGGAAATACGCGCTGCTACGGGCAGCCGGCGGTGGCGGCGGCGGGTAGCAGCCACCAGCCGCGGCGGTTGGCGCTGTCCAGCGCCTGTGCGCGGGCGCGGTCCACGCACGGCAGCATCGCGATGTCCTGCACCAGCAGCCAGCGCAACGCGGGTTCCTGTTGCTGCCATTCGATGCCGAGCCGGATCTGCTCGTGCGGCGGCTTGCTGAAGCCGAAGGTGGCGACGCTGCGGTCGGCCATCAGCAGGTTCTGCTCGCGCCAGGCCACAAGCCCCAGCTGCGCGTCGGGACCGATGCGCGCGCCGGCGTCGCGCATCAGGCCGCGCGCGGAGCTGGAGTCGTTGAGCAGCGGGTAGGCGACCAACCCGTAGGCCACCCACAGGCCGGCCAGCAGCGCGACCACGCCGGCGACCGCGCGCCGGCGCCCGAACCACAGCGCGCAGCCCAGGCCCCAACTGCCCATCCCGGCGAGCATCCACGCCCCCGCCTGCAGCAGCGCGGGCGCGATGCCGCGGTCCTGCACCAGCTTCTGCTCGAAGCGCGGTTCGCCGAGCAGCATGCCCGCGCCCGCCGCGAGCAGCAGCACCGCCAGCACCAGGGTGAAGGCGAGCGCCAGCCGCTGCGCCGCCACCCTGCGCACGATCCCCGGCAGCAGCGGCGCCAGTGCCAGGCAGGCGAGCGGCAGCGCGGGCAGGATGTAGACATCGCGCTTGCCGCTCGGGATCGAGAAGAACAGCACCGCCAGCAGCCACCAGGCGATCGGCAAGAGGTAGCGCGCGTCGCGGCGGCGCAGGCGCCGGCGCCAGGCCGGCAGCGCCCAGGGCAGCGCCAGCATCGCCGGCAGCCACGCGGTCAGCATCACCTGCAGGTGGTACCAGGGCGGCTGCGGATGGTCCCAGGACTGCGCGTAGCGCTGCGCGGTCTGTTTGAACAGGATGTTGTCGAGGTAGGCGTGGTACGCCGGGTCGGGATGGTTGAGCGCCGCGGTGGCCATCGGCACCAGCCACAGCGACACCGCGACCAGGAACGCGAGCGGACCGAGCAGCGTCTTCCAGCTCGCCAGCGGCGCGCGCGCGCCCTGCCATCCGCGCAGCGCCGCCCAGATGCCGGGCACCAGCATCAGCAGCACCAGCGCGCCGACGCCCTTGGTGATCGTGCCCAGGCCGGCGGCGAACCAACCGAGCATCCAGAAGCCCCAGCGTGCGCGGTCGTCGCCGGCGGGTGCGAGGAAGAAGCGCAGGAGAGCGTAGTTCCCGAGCGTGATCCAGAACGTCACCAGCGGGTC
Organism: Cognatiluteimonas lumbrici; assembly: GCF_006476065.1. Classification (GTDB taxonomy): domain Bacteria; phylum Pseudomonadota; class Gammaproteobacteria; order Xanthomonadales; family Xanthomonadaceae; genus Cognatiluteimonas; species Cognatiluteimonas lumbrici. The sequence continues at coordinate 1,872,504 of NZ_ML636798.1, read as the reverse complement.
GATCTGCGCGCGCTTGGCCTGGTAGGTGAACTGCAGCGCGAACAGCAGCGCATAGCCGGCGTAGAGGCCGACGCGGCGGGTCCACAGCCGGGTGCCCAGGTCCACGACCAGCCACAGCGTGCCGAGCGCGGCCAGCAGCGACGGCAGCAGGAACGCGACGCGCCAGCTTCCGAACAGCGTGTAGCCGGCGGCCTGCAGCCACATGAACAGCGGCGGCTTGTCCGGGTAGAGCTCGCCGCCGCGATGCGGGAACAGCCACTCGCCGCTCTCCACCATCTGCTTCGCGGCCAGCGTGAAGCGCGGCTCGTCGGCCGGCCACGGGTCGCGCAGGCCGAGGCCCGCGGCGAGCACCAGCAGGGCCAGGATCCAGAACAGCCAGGTGTCGCGGGAAGTGCGGTCGTGTGGCATCCGCGAATCCTACCTGCAGGAGCGGCGCTCCTACATTTTCTCGAGGCGCGCGTAGAAGAAGCCGTCCATGCCCTGCCCGCCAGGGAACCGCTGCGAGCCGTTCCCGGTATCGCGACCGAAGCGATCGTCGAGCGGTTGCAGCCTTGCATCGGGGGTGCGCGCAACAAGGGCCGCGACCTGTGCATCGTTCTCTTCGCGCAGCAGCGAGCAGGTCGCGTACAGCAGCGTGCCGCCGCGCGCGAGCGTCGGCCACAGCGCGTCGAGCAGCCGCGCCTGCAGCTGCACCAGCGCGGCGACGTCGCTGGCACGCCGGTGCAGCAGGATGTCGGGCTGGCGGCGCACCACGCCGGTGGCGCTGCAGGGTGCGTCGAGCAGGATGGCGTCGAACGGGACCCCGTCCCACCAGCGCGCGACATCGGTGGCATCGGCCTCGCGCAGGCTCGCGCCGGCGGCGACGCCGACGCGTTCGAGTGTGTCGCCGACGCGCCGCAGCCGGCGTGCGTCCACGTCCAGCGCCAGCAACCGCAACGCCGGGTCGCGCTCGAGCAGGTGCGCGGCCTTGCCGCCGGGCGCGGCGCAGGCGTCGAGCACGCGCGCGCCGGGCGGCGGCGCCAGCGCATCGGCGACCAGTTGCGCGCTGCCGTCCTGCACCGAGGCGTCGCCGTCCTCGAAGCCGGGCAGGGCCGAGACCGGCACCGGAGTTTCCAGGCGAAGACCGTCCACGCAGGCGGGATCGTGCGTCGCCGCGATGCCCGCTTCAGCGAGGCGCGCGCGGTAGTCGTCCGGCGTGCCGCGGCGGCGGTTCACGCGCAGCCACATCGGCGCCGGCCGCGTGCTGGCCGCGACGATGCCGCCCACGTCCCCCGGCCAATCGCGCCGCAGCGCCTCCAGCAGCCACGCGGGCCATCCGGTCGCGGGGTCGCCCTCGGCGATGCCCTCGCGCGAGGCACGGCGCAGCAACGCGTTGACCAGCCCGGCCTGGTGGGCGCGCCCGAGCACGCGCGCGGCCTCCACCGTCGCCGCGACCGCGGCGTGCGCGGGCAGTTGCAATGCGTCGAGTTGGGCGAATCCCGCGTAGAGCAACGCACGCAATGGCGCGTCCCGGCGCCCCGGCGGTTTCGACATCCATGCCGCGAGCGCGGCGTCGTAGGCGCCGCGCCGGCGCAGGGCCGCGAACACGATCGCCTCGAGCAGCGCGCGGTCGCGAGGATCGTCGAGCGCCGGCAGCGCGCCGCCCAGTTCCGCCTTCAGCGAGCGGCCGCGGTGCAGCACGCCATCGAGCACGCGCGCCGCGGCGGCACGCACTTCCGCGCCCGGGGCCGGGCTCACGCGCCCGCGGCCAGCGGCCGCGCGTTGAGGTAGTCCCCTGCGGCGAGCGCACGCCCGCCTTCGCGCTGCAGCCGGGTGATGCGCAGCGCACCCTCGCCGCAGGCGACGTCGATGCCCGCGCGCGAGGCCTGCAGCACGCTGCCGGGCGCGGCATCGTGCGCGACGTCCACCGCCTCGGCGGCATGGATACGCACGCGCTCGCCGGCGAGCGCCCCCTCCGCGACCGGCCACGGATGGAACGCCCGCACCTTGCGTGCCAGCACAGGTGCCGGCTGCGACCAGTCCAGCCGCGCCTCGGACTTCTCGAGCTTGCGGGCATAGGTCGCGCCAGCGTCCGGCTGCGGCCGGGCCACCGGCTTCATCCCGGCACGCAGCAGGCCGAGCCCGTCGGACAGCACCTGCGCGCCCAGTTCGGCGAGGCGGTCGTGCAACTGGCCCGCGGTCTCGTCGGCGCCGATCGGCGTGCGCTGCGACAGCAACACCGGACCGGTGTCCAGGCCCTTCTCCATCTGCATCAGGCACACGCCGGTCTCGCTGTCGCCGGCCTCGATCGCGCGCTGGATCGGCGCGGCGCCACGCCAGCGCGGCAGCAGCGAGGCATGCACGTTCCAGCAACCATGCTCCGGAATGTCGAGCACCGCCTGCGGCAACAGCAGGCCGTAGGCGACGACCACCATCAGGTCCGGCTGCAGCGCGCGCAGCGCGTCACGCGAGAGCTCGGACTTCAGCGAGTCGGGCTGCAGCACGGGAAAGCCCAGTTCCAGCGCGGCCAGCTTCACCGGCGAGGCCTGCAGGTCGCGCCCGCGCCCGGCCGGCCGGTCGGGCTGCGTGTAGACGGCGACGATCTCGGCCTTGCGGGCCGCGGCGCGCAGCGACGGAACGGCGAACTCCGGCGTCCCGGCGAAGACGATGCGCATGCGTCAGGCGGCCGAGCGCCGCGCCTTCGCCAGCTTCTTGCGCACCATCTCCCGCTTCAGCGGCGAGAGGTAGTCGACGAACAGCTTGCCGTCGAGGTGGTCCATCTCGTGCTGGATGCACACCGCGAGCAGGCCGACGGCCTGCATTTCGAAGGCCGCGCCCTTGCGGTCCAGCGCCTTCACGGTGATCGCGCCGGCGCGGGTCACGTCGGCGTAGATGCCGGGCACCGACAGGCAACCCTCCTGGCACACCTGCTCGCCGCTGCGCGCGGTGATCTCCGGGTTGATGAAGACCAGCGGCTGCGAGCGGTCCTCGCTGACGTCGATGACCATGAAGCGGCGGTGCACGTCGACCTGGGTCGCGGCCAGGCCGATGCCCGGCGCCTCGTACATGGTCTCGAACATGTCGTCGAACAGGCGCTGCGCCTCCTCGCCCGGCACCCAGGCAGGGTCGACCGGCGCAGCCTTGGTGCGCAGGCGGGGATCGGGGAATTCGAGGATCGGGAGCAGGGCCATGGCTGACAAAGGGTGGATTCGGTCACATCCGCGCGCATCCGTGCCACGGAATGCCTCAATTGTACCGCCAATTGCTTGATTCCGGCCGCGCCGCATGGGCTATATTGGCTCGCCTGGGACGAGGGAAATTCCAAGGGGAGCAGGTAGATGGCCGCCAAGCTTGAGCGCGTTTCTCAAGGGCTGCGGACGGGTTTCGCCGTCGCGCTGCTCACCGTTGCATCCTGGGGCGTTGCCCAGGAGCTGAACCCTTCCCATCCGGACACCTACGTGGTCCAGCGCGGCGACACCCTCTGGGACATCGCCGGCCGCTTCCTGCAGCGCCCGTGGCTGTGGCCGGAAATCTGGCAGGCCAACCCGCAGATCGCCAACCCGCACCTGATCTACCCCGGCGACGTGATCTCGCTGTCCTACCTGGACCGCGTGGTGGTGGACCCGGGCCCGCGCGAGGAAGCCCCGATCGACGGCATCCCGCTGGAGCAGGTGGCCCCGTTCCTGAAGGACCTGCGCATCGTCGACGGCTACGAGCAGCTGCCGCACGTGGTCGGGCTCGAGGGCGACCGCCTGCGCAGCGCCGACGGCCAGCTCGCCTACGTCGCCAACCTGGCCGGCGCGCAGCCCGGCCAGCGCTACGCCGTGGTGCGCCCGACCCAGCGCTTCACCCGGCTGGACCGGACCGAGTGCTGCGACCTGTTCCACAAGGACGACCTCGACTTCCGCGGCCGCACCATCCTCGACACCGAGGACTTCTGGACCGACGTGGTCACCCCGAGCCAGGGCAAGGAGCTGCTCGGCTACGAGCTGATGCACGTGGCCACCGGCACCATCACCCGCGGCGCCGTGGCCGGCATCGAGGCGGCGACCCTGCTGCTCGACGAGCACGGCAAGGAAGTGCGCGTCGGCGACCGCATCGTGGCGGTCGAGCCGCAGCCCTACGACCTGCGCTTCTTCCCGCATCCGCCCTCGCAGCAGCTCGAGTACGGCCGCGCGCGCGTGCTCGCGGTCGCCGACATGCTGACCACCGGCGGCACCCACGACGTGGTCGCGATCTCGGTCGGCTCCCGCGACGGCGTGGACAACGGCACCGTGTTCTCGGCCTGGCGCGTCGGCAGCAACGCGGTGGACAAGGTCGCCTACGGCTTCGACCGCACCGAGGACAGCGTGCCGTCCGCCGGCCGCGTGCGCCTGCCCGACGAGTTCGCCAGCCACCTCATGGTGTTCCGCACCTTCGAGCGCATGAGCTACGCGCTGGTGATGGACAGCACCAAGCCGACCCGCGTCGGCTACGAGCTCAAGCACCCGGACGCGCCCTACTGAGCCAGGCTTTACCGGGCCGGGGCAGATTCCCGACACCAGCATGCGACGGCGCCCGAGGGCGCCGTCGCCGTTTCCGGCCCACGCTGGCGCGATGCGCCTCGCCCTGCACGATCCCGACTACCCCGCGCTGCTGCGGCGCACGCCCGACCCGCCACGCATCCTGCACGTCGCCGGCGACCCGGGCGTGCTGTGGCACCCGGGCGTCGCCATCGTCGGCAGCCGCGCCCCCACCGCGGGCGGCCGCGACATCGCCTTCGAATTCGCCCGCGCCTTCGCCGCCTCCGGCCTCGCGGTGATCAGCGGCCTCGCCGCCGGCATCGACACTGCCGCCCACGACGGAGCCCTGGCCGCCGACGGCCGCACCATCGCCGTGCTCGGCACCGGCGTCGACGTCCCCTACCCCCGCCGCAACACGGCCCTCTACCAACGCATCGCCGCCACCGGCGCCATCGCCAGCGAATACCCGCCTGGTACCGGCGTCCACAAGGGCCAGTTCCCCCGCCGCAACCGCATCATCGCCGGCCTGGCCCTCGGCACCCTCGTCGTCGAGGCCGCCCACCGCTCCGGCGCCCTCATCACCGCGCGCCTGGCCGCCGACGCCGGTCGCGAGGTCTTCGCCATCCCCGGCTCCATCCACAACCCGAAAGCGCGCGGCTGCCACCGTCTGATCCGCGATGGCGCCGCGCTGGTCGAAACCCCCCAGGAAGTGATCGAAGCCCTCGCCCAGGTCGCCGAAGCTCTCGCCCAATCGTTGCGCGATCGAATGCCAACCCGAGCCGAGCCGGGAGGGCGTGCCCCCTTCGCGACGACTCAAAACGCCCTGGAGGAGCGAAGGGGGCACGCCCTCCCGGCGCCCGTCTGCCCGCATTCATCTTCAACCAGCGCAGAAGATCCCGACTACAAGAAATTGTGGCGTGCACTAGGTCACGACCCAACAGGTATGGATGCCCTCGTCGAGCGAACCGGATTGACGGCAGCCACCCTCTCCTCCATGCTCCTGCTCATGGAGCTGGATGGACGCGTGGTGGTGGAACACGGCCGCTATTCCCGCAAGCGCTGACCGGCAGAGGGAAATGAAAGAAAGCATCCTGGATGTCCTGCTGTACCTCTTCGAGCATTACCTGACCGACGATGCCGCCCCGCCCCCCGGCGGCCGGCTGCTGGACCGGGAGGAGCTGAACAACGGCCCCCTGCTCCAGGACCTCGCCCAGGCGGGCTTCAGCCCCCCCGAGATCAACCGCGCGTTCGACTGGCTCGGCGCCCTCGCCGAACAGCGCCCGGCGGCCGCGCGGCGCCCGGACGGCCCCACGCGCGTGTTCTTCGGGCCGGAACTCGACAAGCTGGACGTGGATTGCCGCGGCTTCCTGCTGTTCCTCGAGCAGCACGGCGTGCTCGACGCGGACCAGCGCGAGCTGGTGGTGGACCGCGCCATGGCCCTGGACCAGGACGAAGTGGACCTCGAGGACCTGAAGTGGGTGGTGCTGATGGCCCTGTTCAACCAGCCGGGCGCCGAGGCCGCCTACGCCTGGATGGAAACCCAGATGTTCCTGGACGAGCCCGAGCCGCTGCACTAGACAAGAAGATGACGGCGGCCGTGCCGCCTGGGGAGTCGGTCGCCTTGCGACCTGGGGAGTGGGCGCTGCGCGCCCGTTGAAGGGGGAAACAACTTGAGCGAACCACACACCGACGTCGTGCACGCCGGATTCATCCGTCGTTTCGGCGCTTTCATCATCGACAGCCTGATCCTCGGGGTCGGCTTCTACGCCCTCCTGTTCGTGCTCGGGATCATCGCCGTGGCAGCCGCGCCCGGCAGCAGCATGGACGACGAGGCCCTCGGGGCCGTGCTGGCGATCGTGTACCTGCTGGGGATCCTGCTGTATTACGTCGCCGCGGCGCTCTACTACGGATTGCAGGAAAGCTCCCGCTTCCAGGCGACCCTCGGCAAGCGCGCGCTCGGCATCAAGGTGACCGACGAACACGGCCAGCGGCTGGGCCGCGGCCGCGCGTTCGGCCGCTGGTTCGCGGCGGCGTTGTCGTACATCACCCTTTACATCGGCTTCCTGGTGGCGGCGTTCACCCGGCGCAAGCAGGCGCTGCACGACTTCGTCGCCGACACGCTGGTGGTCGACCAGTGGGCGTATACCGACACCCCGGAGCGCCAGCAGCGCCACGTCGGGATGGCCGCGGTCATCGTCGGCGTGTTCGCGCTGTTCATCCTCATCGCCGTCCTCGGGATCCTGGCCGCGATCGCGATCCCGGCGTACCACGACTACACGCAGCGGGCGCAAGTGATGCAGGCGATCGGGCAAGCCGACCCGCTGAAGGCGTCGGTGGCCGCGTTCCATGCCGAGACCGGCCAGTGTCCTGCGAACGGCGAAGCCGGCATCGGCCCGTCCGACGCCTATGCGAGCGACCGCGTCGCGGGGATCGCCACCGGCCTGCTGGAGGAGTCGGGACGATGCGCCATCGAGGTCACCCTCCGCGACGCTGGGGCCGGGGCCCTCGACGGCCAGCGGGTCTGGCTCGAGTACGACGCTCCCGGCGGTGCCTGGCTGTGCTCCTCGGAGCTGGAACGGCGCTACCTGCCGGCGTCCTGCCGCGACTGAAGCCGCTCCGGGGCGCCCGGGGCGGGCTCCAGGGCCCGCCCCCTTGACCGGCTCCCCTTTCTCCCTTTACCTATTAATAAGGAATCGCCCGGGGCCGACCCCCCGGGCGTTGCCTTCTCTCGCCTCCGGCGCATGCCCGGCAAAATGGACCCCACCGCCATGGCCAAGAACCTCCTCATCGTCGAGTCGCCGGCCAAGGCCAGGACGATCAACAAGTACCTGGGCAAGGATTTCGTGGTCCTGGCGTCCTACGGGCACGTCCGCGACCTGGTGCCCAAGGAGGGGGCGGTGGACCCGGAACAGGGGTTCCGGATGCGCTACGACCTGATCGAGAAGAACCAGAAGCACGTGGACGCCATCGCCAAGGCGGCGAAGGCGGCCGACGCGCTGTACCTGGCGACCGACCCGGATCGCGAGGGCGAGGCGATCAGCTGGCACATCACCGAGATCCTGCGCGAGCGCGGCATCCTCGACGGCAAGCCGCTACACCGGGTGGTGTTCACCGAGATCACCCCGCGCGCGATCCGCGAGGCGATGGAGCAGCCGCGCTCGATCGCCGGCGACCTGGTGGACGCGCAGCAGGCGCGCCGCGCGCTGGACTACCTGGTCGGCTTCAACCTGTCGCCGGTGTTGTGGCGCAAGGTGCAACGCGGCCTGTCCGCCGGCCGCGTGCAGTCGCCGGCGCTGCGCATGATCGTCGAGCGCGAGGAGGAGATCGAAGCCTTCGTCGCGCGCGAGTACTGGAGCATCGAGGCCGAGTGCGCGCACGCGGTGCAGCCGTTCACCGCCAAGCTGGTGAAGCTGGACGGCAAGAAGTTCGAGCAGTTCACGGTCACCGACGGCGACAGCGCCGAGGCCGCGCGCGAGCGCATCAGGAAGGCTGCCGGCGGCGCGCTGCACGTCACCGACGTCGCCAGCAAGGAGCGCAAGCGCCGGCCGTCGCCGCCGTTCACCACCTCCACCCTGCAGCAGGAGGCCGCGCGCAAGCTCGGCTTCACCACCAAGCGCACCATGCAGGTCGCGCAGAAGCTGTACGAGGGCGTGGCCATCGGCGACGAGGGCACCGTCGGCCTGATCAGCTACATGCGTACCGACTCGGTCAACCTGTCGGGCGAGGCGCTGTCCGAGATCCGCGACGTGATCGCGCGCGACTTCGGCACGAAGGCGCTGCCGGACAAGCCGAACTTCTACACCACCAAGTCGAAGAACGCGCAGGAAGCGCACGAAGCGGTGCGCCCGACCTCGGCGCTGCGCACGCCGTCGCAGGTCGCGCGCTTCCTCACCGACGACGAGCGCCGGCTGTACGAACTGATCTGGAAGCGCGCGGTCGCCTCGCAGATGGTGCCGGCCACGCTCAACACCGTGTCCGTGGACCTGGCCGCCGGCAGCGAGCACGCCTTCCGCGCCACCGGCACCACCGTGGTCGATCCGGGCTTCCTCGCGGTCTACGAGGAAGGCAAGGACACCAAGGGCAAGGAGGACGAGGACGAGGGCCGCAAGCTGCCGCCGATGAAGCCGGGCGAGCGCGTGCCGCTGGACCGCATCCACGCCGACCAGCACTTCACCCAGCCGCCGCCGCGCTTCACCGAAGCGGCGCTGGTCAAGGCGCTGGAGGAGTACGGCATCGGCCGCCCGTCCACCTACGCCTCGATCATCCAGACCCTGCTGTACCGCAAGTACGTGGAGATGGAGAGCCGCAGCTTCCGGCCCACGGACGTCGGCCGCGCGGTGTCGAAGTTCCTCAGCGCGCACTTCAGCCGCTACGTGGACTACGACTTCACCGCGCGCCTCGAGGACGAACTCGACGCGGTCTCGCGCGGCGAGGAGGACTGGGTCCCGCTGATGGAGAAGTTCTGGGCGCCGTTCAAGGCGCTGGTGGCGGAGAAGACCGAGAGCGTGGACCGCAGCGAGGCCACCGGTGCGCGCGAGCTCGGCACCGATCCCAAGAGCGGCAAGCCGGTCAGCGTGCGCCTCGGGCGCTACGGGCCGTACGCGCAGATCGGCACCGCCGACGACGAGGAGAAGCCGACCTTCGCCTCGCTGCGGCCGGGCCAGAGCATGCACACGATCTCGCTCGAGGACGCGCTCGAGCTGTTCAAGCTCCCGCGCAAGCTGGGGCAGTCCAACGGCGAGGAGGTCAGCGTCGGCATCGGCCGCTTCGGGCCGTTCGCCAAGCGCGGCAGTGTGTACGCCTCGCTCAAGAAGGAGGACGACCCGTACACCATCGACCTCGAGCGCGCGGTGTTCCTGATCGAGGAGAAGGAAGAGATCGCGCGCAACCGGATCATCAAGGAATTCGACGGCAGCGACATCCAGGTGCTCAACGGCCGCTTCGGGCCGTACATCAGCGACGGCAAGCTCAACGGCCGCATCCCCAAGGACCGCGACCCGAAGTCGCTGACCCTGGAGGAGGTTACGAAGCTGCTCGAGGAGACCGGCAAGCCGATGCGCGGGCGCTTCGGCAAGAAGGCGGCGAAGAAGACGGTCGAGAAGAAGACCGCGAAGAAGGCGGCGAAGAAGACCACCGCGAAGAAGAAGACTGCTGCGAAGAAGACCACGAAAAAGGCCGCGAAGAAGACGGCGAAGAAAGCCGTGAAGAAGGCAGCGGCCAGGAAGGCCGCCGACTGAGGCACGCCGTGGCCGGTCCGCTGACGATCGACGCCGCCGCCGCGCTGCTGCGCCGCGGCGGCGTGCTCGCTTACCCCACCGAGGGCGTCTGGGGCATTGGTTGCGATCCCTTCGACGAGCGCGCCGTGACCCGGCTGCTGCGGATCAAACAGCGCGACGTCGCCAAGGGCCTGATCCTGGTCGCGGCCAACCGCGCGCAGCTCGATGGCCTCGCCGACTGGGATGCGATCCCCGCGGTCCATCGCTCCGCCATGGACGCCGGCTGGCCCGGCCCGAACACCTGGATCGTGCCCGCCACCGCGCGGGTGCCGCGCTGGATCACTGGCGCGCACGACGGCGTCGCGGTGCGGGTCAGCGCGCACCCGGTGGTTGCCGCGTTGTGCACCGCGTTCGGCGCGCCACTCGTGTCCACCAGCGCCAACCTCGCCGGGACGGTGGCGCCGACCCGCCGCGCCGCGCTCGATCCGGCACTGCTCGCGGCGCTGGACGGTGTCGTCGAAGGCGAGACCGGCGGCCGCGAGCGCCCGAGCGACATCCGTGACGCACGTACCGGTGCGCTCGTGCGCGGGTCCTGAATCGCGGCGAACGCGCGACGCCCCGGGACTTGGTCCGATGCGCCACGGGCAGCAGAATGCAGGCATGCGCCTGCTTGCCGCCCTGCTGCTCGCCTGTTTGCCCGTCGCCGCGGCGTCGGCGCAGGACAGCTTCAAGGTCTATCGCTGCGTCGCCGACGACGGTCGCGTCGCGCTGCGCGACACGCCGTGCCCGGACGGGCAGGCGCAGGAAGTGCGCACGATGCAGGCCCCGCAGGATCCGCCGCCGCGGCCCGAACCGGCGCCCGCGCCGGCTCCGCAACCCGAGCCTGCACCCACGCCCGTGGTCGAGCGCGTCGTCGTGCTGCGCACGCCGCAACCGGTGTACCAGTGCACCACCCCGGACGGCGACACCTATACCAGCGACAGCGACGCCGGCAATCCGCGCTGGGTACCGCTGTGGACGCTGGGGTATCCGCTGCCGGTGCGGCGCGGGGAGCGCGCGCCGCTGGCGATCACCGGCGGCAGCGTCCGCATCGACGACACCGGCACCACGCTGCGGCGGCCTGGCGTCGGCCCGCGCTGGGTGGCCGGCGCCGGCACCTGGATCCGCGACACCTGCCACCCGCTGCCGCAGGCCGAGGCCTGCGCGCGCCTGCGCGAGGAGCGCTCGGAGATCCGGCGCGCGATCTTCAACGGCATGCCCAGCGAGCGCGATGCGTTGCGGCCACGGGAGCGCAGCATCAACGCCCGGCTCGACGCCGACTGCGGGGGACGCTGATGGCGCGCGCCGCGATACCGACCACGCTCCTTGCAACCGTGCTGCTCGCGGCTGCCCTGCCGTCGTCGTTCGCCGGCGACCAGGTCGTGGTCTACCGCTGCACCGACCGCGACGGCCACGTCACCATCCAGAACGACCTCGCCTGTCCGGCCGGCCAGCGCCAGGAGAAACAGGTGATCGACGCGCCGCCGCCCTTGCCCGCCTACGTGCCGCGCGAGGTGCGCATGCCGGAGGTGGTGGCGGCCGAGCACGCGCAACTCGACCGGCTCGTCGCCGAGGCGGTGCCGGACCCGGTCCCGGAAGCGGAGCGCACGCCGCCGCCCGCGCTGTACCAGTGCCGCACCTGGGACGGCCAGGACTACCTGACCGAGGACGAGACCCCGGCGCAGCGCTGCGCCCCGCTGCAGGTGGTCGGGATCGACGGCACCAGCCTGCCGGCCGCGCGTGCCTGCGAGCGGGTGGTCGACCAGTGCACCGCCGTGCCGGAGGAGGCCCTCTGCCGGAGTTGGCGGCAGCGGGTCGGCGAAGCCGAGTTCCGCTGGCGCTTCGCCGGCAGCCTCGATGGCGAGAAGCGCCTGGAATACGAGACGCTGGCGGCGACCCTCGCCAACAGCACCTGCGCGGCGCCCTGACCGGCTAGAACCCGTAGCGCAGGAAGCCGCCGTCCACCGCGATGCACTCCCCGGTGATGTAGGACGCCGCCGGCAGACACAGGAACGCCACCGCGGCCGCCACTTCCTCCGGCTCGCCGACCCGCCCCATCGGCGTGCGCAGCAGGACCTCGTCGAGGTAATCGGGGTCGGACAGCTTGCCCGAGGTGCGCCGCGTGCGGATGTACCAGGGCGCGACCGCGTTCACGCGCACGCCGTCCTCGGCCCATTCCACCGCCAGGTTGCGGGTGAGCTGGTGCAGCGCCGCCTTGGTCATGCCGTAGGGCGCGCCGCTGCGCACGTGGGTCTCGCCGGACACGCTGCCGACGTTGACGATGCTCGAGGCCGCGTGCTTCAGCAGCAGCGGATAGGCGTAGCGGCACAATTCGAAGGCGCTGAACAGGTTGGTCTCGAAGATCGAGCGCCACTCGTCCTCGGTGTATTCGGTGGTCGGGCGCGTGAGGTTGCCGCCGGCGTTGTTGACCAGGATGTTCAGGCCTTCGCCCTGGTCCTCGACCCAGTCCAGGATCTCGCGCCGCTGTTCCTCGTCGGCGACGTCGGCCGCGAGCGCGGACACGCTGTCGTCGCCGAACTCCTCGGCCAGTTCGTCGCGTGCGTTGGCCAGCGCGACCGGGTCGCGCGCCACCACCAGCACGCGCGCGCCGAAGCCGAGCAGCTCGCGCGCGATCGCCAGGCCGATGCCGGCGCTGCCGCCGGTCACCAGCGCCAGTTGCCCATCCAGTCGCCAGCGGTTCGGGTCCATGGCCGCCAGTATTGCAGGATCACCAGGCGCAGAAGCAGAACGCCAGCGCCTGCACCGGCCGTCCCGGCCGCGGCCTGGCCGCCGCCTCGAGCACCCGCAGCTGGTCCGCGGCCCGCGGCAGCACCCGCGCCAGCAGGGCCTCGCCCAGCCCGGTGCCGCGCAGCAGCGCCGCCCCGGCCCTGGTTTCGGCGAAGCGGCCGAAGAAGCGCTCGAACGGGCTCGCGCCGCGGTCCATGTAGCGCACGCGGTAGCGGCCGGGCTCGCCCAGCTCCGCGCGCGCGGCGGCGTCGGCCACCGCCTCGCGCAGCCCGCCGAAGTCGTCCACCAGCCCGCGCTCCTTCGCCTGCGCCCCGGTCCACACGCGGCCGCGCGCGACCGCGTCCACCTCCGCCTCGTCCATGCCGCGCGCCCGCGCGACGCGGCCGATGAAGTCCTGGTAGCCGTCCTCGATCACCGACTGCACCACCGCCCCGACCGCCGGGTCCAGCGCGCGGGTGATGTCGAAGGCGCCGGCGAAGCGCGTGGTGCCGACGCCGTCGGTGTGCACGCCGATGCGGTCCAGCGAGCGCTGCACCGTGGGCACCAGGCCGAAGATGCCGATCGAGCCGGTCACCGTGGACGGATTGGCGTAGATGCGGTCCGCGTCCATCGCGATCCAGTAGCCGCCGGAGGCGGCGTAGTCGCCCATCGAGGCCACCACCGGCTTGCCGGCGGCCTTGAGCGCCGCCACCTCGCGCCGGATCTGCTCGGAGGCGAACACCTCGCCGCCGGGCGAATCCACGCGCAGCACCACGGCCTTGACCTTGTCGTCGTCGCGCGCGGCGCGCAGCAGCGCGGAGGTGGAATCGCCGCCGATCGTGCCCGGCGGCTGCTCGCCGCCGACGATGCTGCCCTCGGCCACCACCACCGCGACCTGCGGGCGCTCGTCCACCGGCGCGATGCCGCGGTCGACATGGCCGAGGTAGGCATCCAGCGTCACCGCGCGGAAGCCGTGCTCGGAATCGGCATCGGCCACGCCGCGCTCCACCAGCAGCGCGTCCACCTGCTCCTCGGTCTTCAGCCCGTCCACCAGGCGCTGTTCCATGGCGTACTCGGCGAGGTCGCCGCCGGCGGCGGCGATCCCCTGCGGCAGCGCGTCGATCCCGGCCGCGAGCTGCACCGCGCTGAGCCCGCGCGCGTGCGCGACGTCGCCGAGGAAGCGCTGCCAGACGTCGTTCATCCAGTACAGGTCGGCTTCCTTCGACTCCGGCGAGGCGGCGTCGAGCACGAACGGCTCGGCCGCGGACTTGTATTCGCCGACCTTGAACAGGTGCACGTCCACGCCGAGCTTGTCCTGCAGGCCTTCGCGGAAGTACGCGCGGTAGCCGGACAGGCCCTCGAGCAGCACCCCGCCCATCGGGTCGAGGTAGACCTCGTCGGCCTGCGCCGCCAGCAGGTACTGCTGCTGGTCGAACGACTCGCCGAACGCGACCACCTGCTTGCCCGACTGGCGCAGGTCGCGCACTGCCGCGGCGAGCTCGCGCAGCGCCGCGTGCCCGGAGAAGCGCAGGCCGTCCACGCGCAGCAGCACGCGCTCGATGCGCGCGTCGTCCCTGGCCGCGGTGATCGCGCGCAGCAGGTCCCGCAGCTGCACCTCGCCGGCGCCCGGGTCGCCGTACATGCGCGCCAGCGCGCGGCTGGCAGCGTCGGAACTGTACTGCTCCACCAGCTGGCCCTGCGGCGCCAGCACCAGGGTGGTGCGCTCCTGCAGCGGCAGGGCCTTGTCGCCGGAGGCCAGCATCGCCAGCAGGAACAGCAGCACGCCGAAGAACAGCAGGTTGAAGAACAACCGGCGGGTGAAGTTCATCGCGTCCCACAGTCCGACGATGACGCGGACGATGGGACCGCGGCGGCGTGGCTCGTTCATGCAAGTGCTCCAGGGGTCCGGGTACAGCCTACCGGCATCGGCCGGGGCCGGCATCCGCCGGAGGTCACCGGGCCGAACTGCTGCGCAGGAACCGGCGCGCGAGCAGGAACGCGGCCACCGAGAGCCCGGCGATCAGCCCGATCCACATCCCGCGCGGCCCCCAGCCCAGCACCAGCCCGAGGTACGCGCCCAGCGGCATGCCGATGCCCCAGTAGGCCAGCGCGGCCAGGAACATCGGCACCCGGGTGTCCTTGAGCCCGCGCAACGCGCCCGCGGAAAGCACCTGGATGCCATCCGGATACTGGAACGCCGCCGCGTACAGCAGCAGTGACGATGCCAGCGCGACCACCGCTGCGTCGCTGGTGTACAGCGCCACCACCAGGTCGTGGCCGGTGAGCAGCACCAGCGCCGAGAAAGACTGCGTCACCAGCGCCAGCGCATAGCCGGCGAAGGCGGCGCGGCGCACGCCCTCGAAGCTGCCCCGCCCGCGCGCGTGGCCGACGCGCACGGTGGTGGCCTCGGCCAGCCCCATCGGCACCATGAAGCACAGCGCAGCGACGTTGATCGCGATCTGGTGGGCGGCGACCTCGACCGCGCCCAGCCGCCCGATCAGCAGCGCGGTGACGATGAACAGGCCGCCCTCCATCGCCACGGTCACGCCGATCGGCAGGCCGGTGCGCAGCAACTCGCGGATGGGCGCCCAGCGCGGCGGCTCGAAGCGCTCGAACAGGCGCAGCGCGGCGAACCGGCGCGCACGCGCCAGGTAGCCGGCGAACGCCAGCGCCTGCGCCCACATCATCACCGCCGAGGCCACGCCCAGCCCGCCAGCGCCCATTTCCGGAAAGCCGAGCAGCCCGAACGTCAGCACGTAGCC
This sequence comes from Cognatiluteimonas lumbrici, assembly GCF_006476065.1. GTDB lineage: Bacteria > Pseudomonadota > Gammaproteobacteria > Xanthomonadales > Xanthomonadaceae > Cognatiluteimonas > Cognatiluteimonas lumbrici. The sequence goes on along the minus strand of NZ_ML636798.1, from coordinate 1,857,279 downwards.
CAGCGGCACCAGCACCAGCAGCCCGCCGAAGCCGAGCAGCATGGTCGGCAGCGTCCAGTGCACGCCGTCGCTGAGGTAGCGCATCGCCAGGTAGAGGGTCAGCGCCGGCACGCCCCAGCGGATGCCGTGCAGGAAGGCGAGCGCGCCGGGCCGCACCTCCGGCGCGATGCCCATCGGCTCGAGTGCGAGGCCGGCGAAGCTCAGGAAGGCGAACAGCAACACGCCCAGCCCCGCGGCCAGCCACAGCGACTGGCGGAACAGCGGCCCGATCCCGTCGCGGCGCCCGGAGCCGTCGAGCTGCGAGACCGAGGGCGGCAGCGACAGCAGCGTGCCCATCGGCACCATCATCGGCAACCAGAACAGCGCGGTGCCGACCGCCACCGCGGCCAGGGTTTCGGTGCCGTGGTGGCCCGCGATGGCGCTGTCCACGAAGCCGATCAGGCCGGTGGACAGGTGCCCCGCCACCAGCGGGGCGGCGAGGATCGCGGTGGTGCGCACTTCGCGGCCGAAGCCGGGCGCGGGCGTGGTGGATGCCATCAGGGTGTGCCGGAACGCGGCGAGCGCGTATCTTACCGGCAGGGGAAGTCGCGGGGACCGGCCGCGTGACCGAGAGCACGAGCACCACCAGCTGCCAGAACTGCGGCACCGAGCTGCTCGGTCCGCACTGCTACAAGTGCGGCCAGCCGGTGAACGGACTGGTGCGCCACTTCGGCAGCATCGTCGGCGACTTCTTCGACAGCGTGTTCGACCTCGATTCGCGCACCCCGCGCACCCTGTGGCCGCTGTTCGCCAAGCCCGGCTTCCTCACCCGCGAGTACTTCGCCGGCCACCGCGTGCGCTACGTCAGCCCGGTGCGGCTGTTCTTCTTCCTGAGCATCGTCACCTTCTTCGTCGCGCAGCTCACCTTCCACGTCGACAACGACGGCGAGCCCGGCGGCGGCAGGGCGACGGTGACGGTCACCGACCCCGATCCCGACAAGGGCCTGACCGTGTCCTTCAACGGCAGGCAGTGGGATCCGGTGACCAACCCCGTGGACATTGCATGGCTGCCCGCATTCGCCGACCGCTGGATCAACCAGCAGATCGGCGACGGCATCGAGAACGCCGCCGAGCTGCAGGCCGACCCGGAGCGCTTCAAGGACGCGGTGCTCGGCGCGCTGCCGTCCACGCTGTTCGTGCTGCTGCCGATCTTCGCGCTGATGCTGAAGATCATCTACCTGTTCAGGCGCCGGCTGTACATGGAACACCTGATCGTGGCCCTGCACAGCCACGCCTTCCTGTGCCTGGCGGTGCTGCTGCTGATCGGCCTGTCCGAGCTCGAGGACGCGCTGCCGGTGCTGGAGACGGCGTGCAGCTGGATGCAGGGGTTGCTGTTCGTGTGGATGCCGCTGTACCTGCTGCTGATGCAGAAGGGCGTCTACGGCCAGGGCTGGCCGCTGACCCTGCTCAAGTACCTGGTGCTGGGCGTCTGCTACTTCTTCCTGCTCGGCTTCGGGGTCGCCGCGACCATTCTCGCCAGCCTGGTGTGGGGCTGACCGCGGGCGGCACACCATGAATCTGGCGTCGCGCCCGCCGACGGCGCGGGCGATGCTGGCCCTGTCCCCAGGGGAAGCCCCTTCCATGCCCGTCCATCCACGCCCTGCCCGCCTCGCCCGCGTCCTGCCCGTGCTGCTGCTGTGCGCGCTGGTGGCCGGCTGCGCCAGCGTGCCGCGCTCCGAGCGCGAGCTCGCCCGGCTCGGCTTCTCAGGCGACCGCTCGGCGGAGCTGTTCGCGCGGATCGGGGCCGAGCCGACCAACGCCCGCCTGCACTACGACAACGGCCGCTACCTGCTCGACCGCGGCCGCCGCGGCGACCTCGAGGTGGCACGCGTGGCCTTCGCCAACGCGGCCCGGCTGGCTCCGGACTGGTGGCAGCCGCAGTTCGCGCTGGCGATCACCGACTACCGCCTCGGCAACCACCAGCAGGCGCTGGCCGGCTACGTGGACGCGATGGGCCTGCGCGGCGGCTGCGACCAGCTCTGCTACGGGCTCGCGCTCGTGGCCTGGCGCGCGGGCGAGTTCGGCCTCGCCGCGAACGCGCTCGCGGAGGCGCGCCGCACCGGCGCGCCCGCCGGCGACGCGGCGCGGGCCGCGGAGGCGTTCGTGTCGGCCGGGCTCGCCGACGGGCAAGGCGCCCGCCCGGCGGCGGAGGTGCGCGCGCGCCTGTATCCCGCGCCGCTGCCGGCCGAGGCCGACCACGCCGCCGGCAACGTCTCGATCGACGCCTACGTCATCCGCCAGAGCCGCGACAGCAACAGCCACGCAGGCATCAACCTGCTCAACGCGCTGGAGCTGCAGTTCGGCGGCACTCTGGTCAACACCTACGAACGCGACGACGACGGCGCGACCCACGCCACCGAGCGCAACATCGAGGTCACCGTCCCGAGCGTCAGCTACGCGCTCAACATGGCCTCGCTGGCGCGCGGTTCCTTCAGCATCGAGGCCAGCCCCAGCGTGGTCGCGGTCCCGGGCTCGACCTCGCGCTTCTTCGAGGGCAGCAGCGTGCTGATCGTGCCTGCCGGCGACGAGACCGAGCCGCTCGAGCGCGACGTCGGCGTGGACCTCAAGGTCACCCCGAACGAGGTCGGCGACGGTTACGTCGACCTGACCGCGATACTCGAGCTGTCCAACCTGTCGGCCAACACCGTCGGCGGCGTCAACGCCACCGTGCTGCAGACCGAGAAGACCTCGGCCGAGGCCACCGCGCGGATCCCGTTCGGGCGCGCGATCGCGCTCGGCTCCGGCGCGACCATGAGCGTGCGCGACGCCGACAGCGGCACGCCCGGGCTGTCGCGGATTCCGGGTATCGCGAAGCTGTTCGGCACCGAGCAGTCGAGCGCGCGCCGCAGCGACGTGCTGGTGCTGATCACCGCGCGCCGCGGGGTCGAGCCCGGCGCCGCCGCGGCCCCGGACGGCGATGCGCTGTCGCAGGCGCTGTTCGGCCGCCCGGCCGCCGACATCGCCCGGATCTCGCGTTTGCCGTCGCAAGCGCCGAAGATCGCGTTCGAGGCCTGGCTGTGAAGGGTGGCGCCATGGAAACGATCCGCATCCTGCTCGTCGAGGACGACCCGCCGACCCGGCGGCGCCTGCACGAGGCGCTGGCATCGGATCCCGGCTTCGATGTGGCGTCGGTGGACAACATCGCCGACGCGCGCGCGGCGATCGCGGCCGACCCGCCGAAGGTGCTGGTCACCGACCTGGAGCTGCCGGACGGCCACGGCACCGCGCTGACCGCTGAAGTGCGCGCGAACCACCCGGGGATCGAGGTGCTGGTGATCTCGGTGCTGTGCGACGAGCGCAACGTGGTCGCCGCGATCGCCGCCGGGGCCAGCGGCTACATCGTCAAGGACGCGCTGCCCGAGGACATCGGCGACACCGTGCGCCAGGTGCTGCAGGGCCATTCGCCGCTGTCGGCGGCGATCGCACGCTACATCCTGCGCCGCCTGCAGCCGGACACCCCGCGCGTGCAGGAAGGCAACGCGCAGCTCGGGCTGACCAGGCGCGAGATCGACATCCTGTGGGGCATCGCCAAGGGCCTGACCTACAACGAGATCGCCGACGGCCTGGGGATCTCGCGCAAGACCGTGCCCAACTACATCAAGAGCATCTACCGCAAGCTCGAGGTCAACAGCCGCGGCGAAGCGGTGTTCGAGGCGCTCACGCGGAACCTGATCCAGCTGTAGCCGCGCCCGCCTCGCCCGGCAGCCGCGGCGGCAGGTCGAGCAGCACGCGGGTGCCTTCCGCTCCGCTCTCCACCGACAGCGTCGCGCCCAGCGCGGCAGCGCGCTTGTGCATGTTGCCCATGCCGTAGCCGCCACGACGGGCGCTGGCGCCGCCGCGCCCGGAGTCGCGCACTTCCAGGCGCACGCCATGCCCCGGCAGTGGCGAGGCGCCGGCCACGAGCGCGATCGTCTCCGAGCCCGAGTGCTTGACCGCGTTGTTCACCGCCTCCTGCAGGATACGGTAGATCGCCAGCGTGGTCGCCGGCGCCAGCCCGGGCAGGTCGGGCAGGTTGCGCGCCTGCCAGTCCAGGAACACGCCGGCGCGCCGCAGTTGCGGTTCCACCCGATCGCGGAACGCCGTCAGCATCATCGCCAGGTCGTCGCCGACGTCCTCCATCGAGTCGATCACCAGGCGCAGGTCCGCGAGCGCGCGGCGGCTGGCCTGCGCCACCTCCTCGCTGGTGTCGCCAACATTGCCGTCGGCGCCCGGCCGCCGCTGCTCGCACAGCGAGATGATGGACACCAGGTGGCCGGCGATGCCGTCGTGCAGGTCGCCCATCAGGCGCATGCGCTCGGCCTCCAGCGTCGCCTTGCGCACGTGCGCCTGCTCGCGCTCGAACGCGGCCCGCAGCTCCATGCGCGCGGCCGCGACGTCGCGGTGCAGGCGCGCGTTGAAGGTTTCCAGCAGCGACAGCCCGTCCGAGAAGCGGCGCAGCAGGATCGCGCCCATGAGCATCACCAGCAGCGGCCCGTTGAAGCGCGCCAGCAGGACGTAGCCGCGGTCGAGCACGCCCGCGGTCACCAACTGGTCGCGGGTGGCCAGCGACAGCAGCACGGCGATGGTCGCGAGCAGGGCCAGCGCGCTGCGGTCGCCGCCGCGGATGCCCGCGCGCCACATCTCCCATAGCGCCACCGCACCCAGTCCCAGCGCAAGCGGCACGAACAACGCCGGGACCAGCAGCGTCGACCAGGCCGCCGGCAGGAGCTCGAAGCTCAGGTACATCAGCATGGCCGGGAGCAGGAACCAACGCGTGCGCACCGGCGGCGTGCGCCCCACCAGCCGCCAGGTGAACGGCAGCAGCAGGCAGGCGCCGAGGAAGCGCAGCACGTTCACCGGCAGCAGGAACTGCGCGCCGAAGGCGCCGGCGATCACCGGCGACAGCGAGGACAGCGCGAACCCGAGCGATATCGTCGCGCACAGCAGGTAGAGCTGGTCGTGGCGCCGGGTCAGCCAGATCATCAGCATGATCGCGCCGATCGCGAACAGCGCGCCGTCCATCAGCCGCGGCAACGCCACCACCAGGAAATGCGCCGCCTCGTGGTGGTCGCGCAGTTCCGCGTCCGGCCCGAAGTACACCGGCCCGACGGCACCGGCGCCCATCCTGCCGCCGAGCGCCAGCTCTAGGGTGTTCCCGCCCGGCCGCAGCATCTGCTCCGGCAACGGCACCAGCTGCGGCGCGCCCTGCCCGAGCCGCAGCGAGGTCTGGCCGCGGGTGCTGTCGATGACCGGCACCCCGTTGAGCGACACCTGCAGGCGTCCGGTGAACTGCGGGATGTACAGCGCCTGCAACGCGCCGCCTGCAGGGTCGTGCTGGAAGCGGATGCGGTAGAGGCGGGTGCATTCGCCGCGCGCGTGGCAGTTGCCCAGCAGCTGCATCGGCACCGGGCCGGATTCGCCGCCGTCGGCGGCGACCAGCATGGCGCCGTCGAAGCGTTGCACGCCGGGGCCGGCCACGTTCGCGCCGACGTCCATCAGGCGCCCGAATGCGAGCAGCAACAGGCAGGCGCCGAGCAGCAGCGCCGCCAGGTGCAGCCATGGCATGTTCGCCGGGGTTGGCGCACGCACGCCCACCGCGAACTCCGACATGCCTTCCCCCGTCCCCATCAGTGGCGACGATGATGGCGACCGGCGCCCGCCACTGCAACCCGCGTCGCCGCGGAAACCCCGACGCCTATTGCAGCAGGCGCGCGCGCAGCCAGTCGCCGCGCTCCGCCGGCGCGGTGCGGATGAGTTCGTCGCGCAGCGCGCCGCGCGCCTGTGGCGGCGTGCGTTGCGACAGCGTCGCGAGGTCGCGCACCTGCGCCGGCGGCAACGCGTGCAGGACCTGCAACAGCGGCTCGCGTTGCGCCGGCGGCACCTGCATCAACAGCGGCGCGAGCCCCTCCCACTCGGCGCCGAGCACCGGCCCGAGCAGCCAGCCGCGGCGGATGTCCGGCGGCAACGCGGCGAATTCATCGCGCAATGCCTGGCGCTGCTCCGCAGGCAGGCCTGCGAAGGTGCGCGCCGCGGAACGCACGAGCGCCTGCCGGTCCACCGGCATGGCGCGCCACGCCACCCAGGCTTCGCGCAGGCGCGCACGCTCGGCCGCGGGCAACGCTTCCCAGGCGTCCACGCGCGCGCGCAGCGCGAGCTGCCGGTCCGCAGGCATCGCACGCAGCCACTGCGCACGCGCCTGCAACTGCTGGCGCGCCTCGGGCGGCAGCGCCGCCATGCGCGACTGCACCGGCGGCGGCAAGACCGCGATCGCGACGCCTGCGAGCGTGCAGCACGCCAGCACGGCGATCAGCAGCAGCCAGCGACGTTCAGCGCCCACCGTCGCCCTCCCCGCCGCGGCTGCGCGCGTCCCGCGACAGCCGCGCCGCGTACCACGCGTACAGCCCGAGTTCGTCGACCACGGCCGCGTCCTCCGCGTTCGCCAGCTGCTCCAGGTCGGGGTGCGACAGCAGCACCAGGTCGGGCTCCAGCGGCACCGCCGGGGCCTGGCTGGGCGGAAGCGGATCGCTCTCGGCGCGCGCCAGGTCCGGCGGCCCGTCCGAGTCCGGCGACCCCGGCAGCCGGAGCGGCAGGAAGGTCGCGGCCAGCGCCAGCGCGCAGGCGGCGACGCCGGCCCAGAGCCAGGGCGTGGCCCGGTGGCTGCGAGCGGTGCGCGCGGGCGCCGGAGGTGCCGGGAGCGTCGGGAGCGCCGCCGCGGGCAGCGTGTCCAGCGCCTCGCGCAAGGCCTGTTGCCGGGCCTGCCAGGCGAGCGCGTCGTGGCGGCCGTCGGCCAGGCACGGCAAGGCCTCGCGCAATCCCGCGTGCGCGGCGGCCGGCGCCACGCCGAGCGCGGCCGCCACCGCGGCGGGCTCGAGCCCGCCGACCAGCCGCAGCAGCACCGCCGCGCGCGGCCCGTTGCCGAGCTCGCCCAGCCAGTCCAGCCCGGCGGGCCAGCGCGCGCCGGGCGCCGGCGCGCGCAACGCCGGGTGATCCACCAGCAACCCCCAGTAGCGCACCGGCCACTGTTCCATCGGCACGTCCGCGGACATCGGCAGGAAGGCGCGGGCGGCCGCCTCCGCGATTCCGGCCGCAGCCTCCTGGTCCCCGGCCTGCAGCCAGGCAACGAGCACGGCACGTCGCTGCACGCCGCGCAGGAAGGCGGCAGTGGCGGTGGAGGGTCGCGACGGGGGCGAGGGGTGACGCGCGGTCATCGGTGGGGCTTCATGGCCGGGGCATGATAGCCAGCCCCCCCGTCACGGCCGGTTTGACGCGGATCCGCGCCAGAATGGTTGTGCACAGCAGTAACGCGGCTCCGTAGACGAATCGTTCACCCTGTCGCCGGCGACCGGCCTTCACCATGTTCCACGCGCAAGCCATTGATTCTATTGCACTTTGATCGAATGGTAATTTTTTCGCCATCTTCACTTTCGTGCGGGAACAAAGCTGTTTGCAGACTGAACGGTGCCGGACATGCACAGGGTTATCCACATGCTGTGTGGATAAGGACAAAAGCCTTTGGCGGACAGGCGTTTGCGGCATTCTCCTAGTCGGAGACGGCAAGAGTTGAACGCAAGTCACACCCCGCGACCGGCGCTCGCGACGGCCCGCTAGACTCTTGCCGATGCTTCCGACCTGCCAGGTTGCGTTGCCGCTTCCGCTGCCGCAGCTGTTCGACTACGCCCTGCCCGATGCCGTCCGCGCCGACCCCGGCCTGGTCGGCCGGCGCGTGCGGGTGCCGTTCGGGAACGGCGAGAAGGTCGGGGTGGTGGCCGGCCTCGGCGGGCCGGCGGACGTGGCCCTGCGCGCGGGCGAACTGCGCAGGGTCTCCGAACTGCTCGACGATGCGCCGCTGCTGGACGGGGAACTGCTGGCCTCGCTGCGCTGGCTGGCGCGCTACCTGCACGCGCCGCTGGGCGAGGTCCTGGCCACGGCCTTGCCGGCGGCGCTGCGCCGCGGCAAGCCCGTGCCAGCGGCCGATGCCAGGCCGCGGCGGCGACGCTGCGCAGCCCCGGTCGAACCCGTGGAACAGGTAGCGGCACCGGTCCCCAACCCGGACCAGCAACGCGCGATCGAGGCGGTGCTGGCCGCCGCCGGCGGCTTCGCGCCGCTGCTGCTCGACGGCGTCACCGGCAGCGGCAAGACCGAGGTCTACCTGCACGCGATCGCCGACTGCCTGGCGCGCGGCCGCCAGGCGCTGGTGCTGGTGCCCGAAATCGGCCTGACCCCGCAGCTGCTGGCGCGCTTCCGCGCGCGGCTCGGGGTCGAGGTGCACGCGCTGCATTCGGGGCTCCCCGATGGCGAGCGCGCGCGCGTCTGGGCGGCGGCGCGCGGCGGAGTGGCGCGGGTGGTGGTGGGCACGCGCTCGGCCGTGTTCACGCCCCTCCCCGAGGCCGGGCTGCTGGTCGTGGACGAGGAGCACGACGGCAGCTACAAGCAGTTCGACGGCATCCGCTACCACGCGCGCGATTTCGCGCTGGTGCGCGGCAAGGCGCTCGGGGTCCCGGTGCTACTGGGCAGCGCCACGCCCTCGCTGGAATCGCTGCACAACGCGCGCCAGGGCCGCTACGCCCACCTGCGGCTGCCGCACCGGGCCGGGGCCGCGAAGCCCGCACCGGTGCGGGTGATGGACGTGCGCAAGCTGCCGCTGCAGGCTGGCCTGTCGCCGCGCCTGCTCGACGCGGTGCGCGCCGCGCTCGATGCCGGCGGCCAGGTGCTGGTGTTCCGCAACCGCCGCGGCTACGCCCCGGTGCTGCTGTGCCACGACTGCGGCTGGAGCGCGCATTGCCGGCGCTGCAGCACCGAAGAGAAGCCGACCGCGATGACCGTGCACGCCGGTGGCCGCCGCCTGCAGTGCCACCACTGCGGCGCGCGTCAGGCGGTGCCGCCGGCCTGCCCGGACTGCGGCGGCCTCGCGCTGCAGCCGCAGGGTGCGGGCACCGAGCGCATGGAGGAACTGCTGGCCGAGCGCTTCCCGGACGTGCCGGTGCTGCGCGTGGACCGCGGCAGCACCGGCAAGCGCGACGCCATGGAGACGCTGCTGGCCGGGCTCGGCGACCGCCCTGGAATCCTGGTCGGCACGCAGATGCTGGCCAAGGGCCACGACCTGCCCAACCTTACGCTGGTGGCGGTCGCCGGCATCGACGAGGGCCTGTTCTCGGCCGACTTCCGCGCCGGAGAGAAGCTGGCACAACTGCTGGTGCAGGTGGCCGGACGCGCCGGGCGCGCCGAGCGCGCCGGCGAGGTCCTGCTGCAGACCCACCACCCCGAGCACCCGTTGCTGCAGGTGCTGGTGCACGGCGGCTACCACGCGTTCGCCGAGGCCGAACTGGCGCAGCGCGAGGCCGCCGGCTTCCCGCCGTTCGCGCATCTCGCGCTGCTGCGCGCCGAGGGCAAGCACGCCGACCCGCCGATGCAGTTCCTGCATGCGGCCAAGGCCCTGCTGCGCGACGGCGAGGTCGCGGTGCAGGGCCCGTTGCCGGCGCCGATGCCGCGACGCGCCGGCTACCAGCGCGCGCAGCTGCTGCTGTCCTCGTCCTCGCGCCCCGCGCTGCACGCCGCCCTCGACGCGGCGCTGCCCGCGATCCGCGACTCGAAGGAGGCGCGCAAGGTGCGCTGGTCGCTCGACGTGGACCCGGTGGACCTCTACTGAGCGCGGGAGCGGGGCTCTACGCGGCGCGGTCCACGCGGCACGCGTAGCAGCCGCGACGCGCGTTGTGCACGTGCAGGAACGCGACCTCGGGGTCGGCGAAGAAACGCTCGATCAATGCCTCCAGGCGCGTGCCCTCGTCGACTTCGGCATCGCGCATCCAGCCGCCGGCGTCGTAGGCGCGCACCGACAGCAGGCGGCTGCGCTGCTGCTCCGGCACCCGGTTGCGGAACACCGCCGCACGGGTCGCCGCCTCGCGCACGAAGATCGGGCCGCCCGAACGGTAGGGCGTCGCCACGTCGAGGTGCGGCCAGTGCAGCAACAGCAGGGTCTCGCCGGGCGCGGCGTCCTCGAGGGTCACGCGGCAGGGATAGCCCGGGCTGGCATCGGCCACGACGCGGGAGGCGCCGCGCGCGCGCAGCGCTTCGTCGTCGAGTGCGAACAGGGGAAGGAAGGGTCCGGGCGGCAACCCGCTGACGAGGTAGTCCATGGCCGTGTCCATCAGTGGATGGACACAGGGTGCGCGCGGCGCGGCTAGCGCGATATCCGGTTCTTGCGGATCAGGCTGCGAACAGGGCCTTCATCTTCTTCAGCGCGTTGGCCTCGATCTGGCGGATGCGCTCGGCGCTCACGCCGTACTCGTCGGCCAGCTCCTGCAGGGTCGCCTTGTTGTCGGCGTCGAGCCAGCGGCGGCGGATGATGTCGCGCGAGCGCTCGTCGAGCGCGCGCAGTCCGTCGCGCAGCAGTTCGAGCTGGTTCTCTTCGTGGTCGGTGCGCTCGTAGGCCTGCGACGGATCCTCCTCCGGCGCGACCAGGTACGCGGCCGGTGCCGGCGGCGCGTGGTCGTCGCTGTCGTCGGCGGTCATGTCGAAGCCGATGTCGCGGCCGGACAGGCGCGACTCCATCTCCATCACCTCGCGCTCGGAGACGTTGAGGTCGGCGGCGACCGCGCGCACCTCTTCCGCGTTGAGCCAGCCCAGCCGCTGCTTGCTCTTGCGCAGGTTGAAGAACAGCTTGCGCTGCGCCTTGGTGGTGGCGACCTTGACGATGCGCCAGTTGCGCAGGATGAACTCGTGCATCTCGGCGCGGATCCAGTGCACCGCGAAGCTGACCAGGCGCACGCCGACATCCGGGTCGAAGCGCTTGACCGCCTTCATCAGGCCGATGTTGCCTTCCTGGATCAGGTCGCCGAGCGGCAGGCCGTAGCCGTTGTAGCCGCGCGCGACATGGACCACGAAACGCAGGTGCGACATCACCAGCTCGCGCGCCGCGTCGAGGTCGTCCTCGTCGCGGTAACGGCGCGCCAGCGCCTGCTCGTCCTCGGCCGAGAGCACCGGGATCCGGTACACCGCGCCGATGTAGGCGTCCAGCGAGCCGATCGCACCGGGGATCGGCAGGTTGTTCGCGACCAGGGCCTGGGACATGGAGGTTTCGCTCATGTGCTTGATTCTACCGTGGCCTTGTTGGACAGAGGGCAACGGAAATGGTTCCCGCCGTTTCGCCCATGGAACAACGGACTGGGGGCGCCCGGGTCAAGCTTCAAGGGCCCCCGCCGGGGGCAGGGCCCAGTCGATCGGGGCTTCGCCCCGGCGCGCCAGCCAGGCGTTGGCCGCCGAGAAGTGCCCGCAGCCGATGAATCCGCGGTGGGCGGACAGCGGCGAGGGGTGCGGGGCCCGCAGGACCCGGTGCCGCCGGGGGTCGATGCGGGCGCCCTTCTTCTGCGCGTAGCTGCCCCAGAGCAGGAACACCAGGCCCTCGCGCTCCTCGGCCAGGGCCTCGACCACGCGGTCGGTGAAGCCCTCCCAGCCCTTGCCGGCGTGGGCGCCGGCGCGGCCGTCCTCCACGGTCAGGACGGCGTTCAGCAACAGTACCCCCTGGCTGGCCCAGGGCAGCAGGCAGCCGTGGCCGGGCGGCGCGATCCCGAGGTCGCGCTGCAGCTCCTTGTAGATGTTCTGCAGCGACGGCGGCACCGGCACCCCGGGCCGCACCGAGAAGCACAGCCCGTGGGCCTGGCCCGCGCCGTGGTAGGGATCCTGGCCGAGGATCACGACCTTGGTGGCGTCGAACGGGGTGGCGTCGAGCGCGCCGAAGATCTGCGGGCCGGGCGGGTAGATGCGCGCGCCGGCGGCCTTGCGCTCGCGCAGGAACCCGGCCAGTTGCTGCATCTCCGGACCCTGCAGGTAGTCGCCCACCCGCGCCTTCCACGAGGGCTCCAGCCGGATGCGGTCGTCGGCCATGGCTCAGCCGGCGAAGTCGCGCTGCTCCGGCAACCGCGACACGCGCAGCTGGAACAACACCTTGGTCACCAGCAGGCGTTCCTCGATCGGCTTGAGCACGAGGTCGTTGGCGCCTTCCCGCAGGAGTTCGGACTGCTTCTCGCGGTTGTCGTCGCCGGTCATCACCAGCACCGGCAGCGCGCGCTTGCCGAAGCCGAGCGGTCCGCGCACCTGGGCCAGCAGGTCGCGGCCGCTGAGCTCGCCCTTGAGGTAGACGTCGGTGAGCACGATGTCGGTGCCGACCGCGCCGCGGGCGTGCGCCCCGCTCAGGTAGTCGAGCGCGCCCTCGGCGTCGGTGAAGTGCAGCACCTCGAGCTCCTGGCGCTCGAGCATGCGCTTGGTCGCGGCGGCGACCACGCGGCTGTCCTCCACGTAGAGCACGCGCGCGCCGGGCACCGGCTCGGGCTGCACGTAGCCGCGGATGAACGCGGCCAGCGCCTGGTGCCCGAGCGACTTGTCGAAATAGTCGGTGATGTCGTCGTTGAGGCTGCGCGCCTCCAGCCGCGACTGCACGTCGCCGGAGACCACGATCACCGGCACGTAGCTCTGCCCCGCCGCCTCGCGCACCGCATGCGCCAGCGCGGTACCGTCGCCGTCGGGCAACAGCAGTGAGGTCGTCACCAGGTCCACGGGGCCCTCGGCGAGCATCTCGCGCGCCTCCGCGAGGCCGCCGCAGGACAGCACCTGCGCGCCCGGGAGCTCCCTCAGCAGCACGTCGCCGATCAGCTTGCGCACCAGCCGGGACCCGTCAACCACCATCACCCGCGGGGCGTCGCTGACCACGTGGCGGAGGGTATCGGCTGCGTCGGCGTGGGCTTCCATCAGGTCTCGGTCGGTCGGGTCTGGCGCAGGTAGTGCCCGGTCACGATGCCGGCCCCGAGCCAGCCAAGCAAGGCCGCGCCGGCGACGACGGCGAGCGCGGTGGACGCATCGAAGCCACCGAGCGCGAAATTGCTGCCGTAGCTCGCGGCGAGTTCGGCCAGCGGCGCGCGCAGCGCCAGCGCCGCTGCGGTGAGCAACGCGATCGCGATCACGCCGGCGGCGACGCCGTACCACGCGCCCAGGTACAGGAACGGGCGCCGGATGAAGCCGTCGGTCGCACCGAGGTGCTGCAGCACCCCGATCTCCTCGCGCCGCGACTGGATGTCCAGGCGCACGGTGTTGCCCACCACCAGCAGCGCGCCGAGCCCGAGCAGCAGCGCCAGCACCAGCGCGACGCGGTTGCCGAAGCGCAGCCAGCCGTCCAGGCGCTGGCGCCAGACCGCGTCGTGCTGCACCAGTTCGGCCTCGGGAAGCTGCGCCAGCGAATCGGCGAGCAGGGCTTCGTCGCCGCGCGGGCCGACCACCAGCACGCTCGGCAGCGGGTTCTGGTCGAGCGCGTCGAGCGCATCGCCGAGGCCGGCGGCGCGCAACTGCTCGACGCCCTGCTGCGGCGTGCGCAGTTCCACCGACGCCACGTCGTCGCGGCCACGCAGCTCGTCCGCGAGCGCCTGCGCACGAGCGGCATCCACGTCGTGCTGCAGGAACACGCTGATCTCGCGCGACTGCTGCACCTCGCCGGACAGCCGCGCCATGTTCGCCAGTACCAGCCACAGCCCGAGCGGCAACGCCAGAGCCACCGCCATCACCCCGACGGTCAGCACCGTGGCCCAAGGCTTGCCGAGCATGCGCCCGAGGCTCGCGGTGAAGCTGTACGCGTGGTGGTCCAGCCACGCGCCCACCCCCGACCGCCGGGCGCCCCCACCGTTCCCCGTTCCCTGTTCCCCGTTCCCGCTCCTGCTACTCATCCGCCAGGTCCTCGGGCGCGATGTCGTCCACCAGCTGGCCCTGCTCGAGCACCAGCACGCGCTTCTTCATGCGCTTCACCAGGCCGAGGTCGTGGCTGGCCACCAGCACGCTGGTGCCGCGCTCGGGCAAGGCCGCGAACAGCGCCATGATTTCCGCGGACAACCCCGGGTCGAGGTTGCCGGTCGGCTCGTCGGCCACCAGCAGCCGCGGCTCGCCGACCACCGCGCGGGCGATGCCGACGCGCTGCTGTTCACCGGCCGAGAGCTGGGTCGGCAGCGCGCGCTCGCGCTCGGCCAGGCCCAGGCGCTCGAGCACCGAGCGCACGCGCTTGCCGATCTCGCCGCGCTTCACGCCGCGCAGCACCAGCGGCAGCGCGACGTTGTCGAACACGCTGCGGTCGGACAGCAGGCGGTGGTCCTGGAACACCACGCCGACCTCGCGCCGGTGCATCGGCACCCGGCGGCCGCGCACCTTCAGCAGGTTGCGGTCGGCGAAGAGCACGGCGCCGCGGGTCGGGCGCTCGGCCAGGTGGATCAGCTTGAGCAGCGTGCTCTTGCCGGCGCCGGAGTGGCCGGTGACGAACAGCATTTCGCCCGGTTGCACTTCGAAACTGACCTCCGCCAGCGCGACATGCCCCCCGGGGTATTGCTTGCTGACGTTGTCGAAGCGCAGGACCGCCATGCGGCGATTCTAGCCCTGCGCCCCCGCTCAGTGTTGCGAGCGGGGCGCGCGGGTGACCAGCGACTTGAGGCCGCGGCCGATCCGGGTCAGCAGCGACGGCGAAGAGGGCGCGGGCGCTTCCGGCGGCTTCGGGCGGGCGGGCGCCTGCTTGCGCTGGCGCGGGGGGCGCGGCTGCTGCGCGGGACGCGCGTCGCCCTGCTGGCGTGCCGCCTGCGGCTGGCCATTCGACTGGCCATTCGACTGCACGTTCGCCTCGCCACCCTCGACGCGCTTGCCGCGGCGGCGGCGGCGGCGCTTGCGCGCGGGACGCTCGCCTTCGGCAGCCGGGGTCGCGGGCGTCGCGGCGGCCGCTTCGGGCCGGGCCGGCGCGGGCGCCGCGCCCGCCTCGCCGGCGGCACCCTCGGCCGCGGCCGGCTGGCGCCGGCGCGTGCGCGGGCCGCGCTCGCCGCGCTCGCCGCCTTCGCGGCGCGGGCCGCCACCGCGACGGCCGCCGCCACGGCGCTCCTCCTCGGCCGCGCGCTGCTCGCGCGCCTCGCGGAAGATCTCGCCCACGCTCTCGCCGTCCTCGTCGGGCGTGCGCTCGCGGGGTGCGCGCGGCAGGGCCACCAGCAGTTCCGCGGTCACCGGCTCGACCGGGATCTTCTGCTCGATGTAGGCCTCGATGTCCGGCAGCGACATCGCGTAACGCTCGCAGGCGAAGCTGATCGCGTCGCCCTCGGCGCCCAGCCGCGCGGTGCGGCCGATGCGGTGCACGTAGTCCTCGGCGTCGAACGGCAGGTCGTAGTTGTAGACGTACTGCACGCCGTCGATGTGCAGGCCGCGCGCGGCGACGTCGGTGGCGACCAGGATCTCGAGCTGGCCGGCCTGGAACTTCTTCAACAGGGTCTCGCGCTTCTTCTGAGGCACGTCGCCGGAGAGCACGCCGACCCGGTAGCCGGCGCGCTCCAGCGCGCGCGCCACGCGCTCGACGAACGCCTTGGTGTTGACGAACACCATGGTGCGCGCGCCCTCGCTGCGCGAGAGCAGGCCCAGCAGCAGCGGCAGCTTCTCGTCGTCGGCCGGCAGGTACATGCGCTGGCGGACCTTGGCGTTGGTGATGTACTCGCTCTCCACCACCACCTTCTCGGGCTCGTTCATGTGCTCGTAGGCGAGCTCGAGCACGCGGTGGCTGAGGGTGGCCGAGAACAGCAGGGTCTGGCGCTCGGTGCGCGCCGGCATGCGCCGCAACAGGAAACGGATGTCCTTGATGAAGCCGAGGTCGAACATGCGGTCGGCCTCGTCCAGCACGCACACCTCGCAGGCATGCAGGCTGACCACCCGGTGCTGCTTCACGTAGTCGATCAGGCGCCCGGGGGTGGCGATGATCACGTCGGCGCCGGCCTGCAACTGGCTGCGCTGCTTGTCGTAGTCCACGCCGCCGTAGACCAGGGCGAACTTGAGGCCGAGGTCGGAGGCGAACTTCATCGCGTCCTTGTGGATCTGGATCGCCAGCTCGCGGGTCGGCGCCAGGATCAGCGCGCGCGGGTCCTCCGGCTTGCGCTCGGCCAGCGCCGGGCGCGTCAGCAGGCGGTTCACCACCGTGACCAGGAACGCCAGGGTCTTGCCGGTGCCGGTCTGGGCCTGGCCGGCGACGTCGCGGCCGGCGATGGTGATCGGGAGGGTCAGCGCCTGGATCGGCGTGCAGCGGGTGAAGCCGGCGCCCTCGAGCCCGGACAGCAGGTCCGGGTGCAGCTCGAAGGACGAAAAGGCGATATCGGTCAGGGGCTTGTCGGTCATGCGGGGGAATGCAGGTTCCGTATTGGATGGCGCGGCGCGCGGTCGCGCTTGCGCGGGGGGCTTCGTGGAAGCAGACTGCCGTCAGGCGCCCGGGGGACGCGCGAAGCGCCCTGGTCCCGCGGGAAAACGCCCCAGTCTACCAGCAACCGCCGCGATCTCCGCGGCCGACCGCCCTGTTTCCCCGAGGAGCCCCCATGAACGACACCGTCATCCACGCCACCGACGCCGATTTCGACAGCACGGTCCTGCAGTCCGGGGAACCGGTGCTGGTCGACTTCTGGGCGCAGTGGTGCGGCCCCTGCAAGATGATCGCGCCGGCGCTGGACGAGCTGGCCCGCGACTACGCCGGCAAGGCCAAGGTGGTGAAGGTGGACATCGACCAGAACCGCAACACCGCGATGAAGTACCACGTGCGCTCGATCCCGATGCTGCTGCTGTTCAAGGACGGCCAGGTCCAGGCCACCCAGATCGGCGCCGTCGGCAAGGCCCAGCTCAGCCAGATGATCGACAAGGCGCTCTGAACGCCTGAACCGCCGCCGCGCCGCCGGTTGCTCCCCGGCCGGCGCGGTGCTAGTTTTGGCGGGCCGGCACCCCGGCGCGCCTCCGGCCGCCCTGCTGCCGCACCCCGTCCCTGCTCCATTCCCTTCCCCGCCCGCATCCCGGGCGCTCGCATCCGAGCGAGGAATCGCACTTGTCCGACACCACCACCGCTCCCGAGGGGAGCGACACCGGCGGGACCGCCGAAAAGCGCGTGCGCAAGCGCGCCGCCAAGGCCGACGCCGGCACCACCCAGAACGAATCCGCCCGTGGCGAAGCCGCCGCTGAGCAGAAGCCTGCCGCCGAGCCGGCCTCCGCCGCCCCGGCCTCCCAGCAGGAGTCCGCGCAGCCCCAGGGCGGCGACGGCGACGACGGCAACGCGCGCGGCAACCAGCGCGAGGGCCGCGACCAGCAGCGCGATGGGGGACGCCACGGCAACCGCCGCGACCGCTTCCGCAACCGCCGCGACCGCAACCGCGACCGCGGCCGCGACGACGGCCTGCCGCGCGACGACAACGGCAACGAGCCGCAACAGAGCCGGCCGATGGCCAACATCCCCGAGGGTTTCCCGCAGTACTCGCTGGGCGACCTGAAGCGGATGCCGGCGCAGAAGCTGCTCGACATCGCCGAGCAGCTCGGCATCTCCGAGACCGTGGCCCGCGCCCGCAAGCAGGACGTGATCTTCGCCCTGCTCAAGGTGCTGACCCGCACCCCCGAGGGCGTCGCCGCCGACGGCGTGCTGGAAATCCTGCCCGACGGCTTCGGCTTCCTGCGCGCGGCCGAGGCCAGCTACCTGGCCGGCCCCGACGACACCTACATCTCGCCCTCGCAGATCCGCCGCTTCAACCTGCGCACCGGCGACCACCTGTCCGGCCGCATCCGCTGGCCCAAGGACGGCGAGCGCTACTTCGCGCTCAACGTGGTCGACGAGATCAACGGCGAGCCGATCGAGGCCTCCAAGAACAAGGTCCTGTTCGAGAACCTGACCCCGCTGTTCCCGCGCAAGCGCTTCCGCCTGGAGCGCGGCGACGGCTCGACCGAGGACATCACCGGCCGCATCCTCGACCTGATGGCGCCGCAGGGCAAGGGCCAGCGCGCGCTGATCGTCTCGCCGCCGAAGGCCGGCAAGACCATGATGATGCAGCAGGTCGCCACCGCGATCACGACCAACCATCCGGACGTGCACCTGATCGTGCTGCTGATCGACGAGCGCCCGGAGGAAGTCACCGACATGCAGCGCACCGTGCGCGGCGAGGTGATCTCGTCCACGTTCGACGAGCCGGCCGCGCGCCACGTGCAGGTCGCCGAGATGGTGATCGAGCGCGCCAAGCGCCTGGTCGAGCACAAGAAGGACGTGGTGATCCTGCTCGACTCGATCACCCGCCTGGCCCGCGCCTACAACAACGTGGTGCCGAGCTCCGGCAAGGTGCTGACCGGCGGCGTGGACGCCAACGCGCTGCACCGCCCGAAGCGCTTCTTCGGTGCCGCGCGCAACGTCGAGGAAGGCGGTTCGCTGACCATCATCGCCACCGCGCTGGTCGACACCGGCAGCAAGATGGACGAGGTGATCTACGAGGAGTTCAAGGGCACCGGCAACTCCGAGGTGCA
The DNA here is from genome assembly GCF_006476065.1 of Cognatiluteimonas lumbrici. Classification (GTDB taxonomy): domain Bacteria; phylum Pseudomonadota; class Gammaproteobacteria; order Xanthomonadales; family Xanthomonadaceae; genus Cognatiluteimonas; species Cognatiluteimonas lumbrici. Next base: position 1,838,952 of record NZ_ML636798.1, on the reverse strand, counting down.
CCTGAACCGCCGCATCGCCGAGAAGCGCGTGTACCCGGCGATCGACATCAACCGCTCGGGCACCCGCCGCGAGGACCTGCTGATCGAGCCGGAGCTGCTGCAGAAGATCTGGATCCTGCGCAAGCTGCTGCACGGCATGGACGAGATCGGCGCGATGGAGTTCCTGCTCGACAAGATGAAGAGCACGAAGTCGAACGACGAATTCTTCGCTTCGATGAAGCGCTGACGAAAGCCTTGACGAAAAAGGGCGCCCCGCGGGGCGCCCTTTTTCTTCGTGCGGCCGTGGGCCGCGCGGCTACAGGAACGAGCCGACCACGTCCTCGAGCAACCGGAACGGCGAGTCCAGCGGCTGCACGTCGCCGTCCTTGAGGCCGGCGATGTGGGCCGCGGCATCGGCGTCCGGCCTGGCCCACGGCGCCGGCTGGTACGGGCCGGGTTCGTAGGCGCGCCAGCGGTCGGCGGCGGCCACCCCGGTGTTGATCACGAACTCGACGGGCACGCGGATCGAGCTGGCCAGCGGTTCGCCACCGAGCCTTGCGCCGGGCTCGAAGCGCCATTTCCGCGCAGCCCGCGTCGCGGCGGCGGCGAACACCTCGCGCCAGTGCTCCTTGCGGCTCTCGGACTGGGTGCTGCGCTCCAGGTCGACCCGCTCCACGTGCACCCGCTCGACGCCGCCGTCGTCGTCGAGCTTCAGCACCAGCGTCACCTTGCCGGCGACGCGCTCGCGCAGGGCCGAGTCCGGATAGCGCGGCGGCGCCATGCGGGCCGTGCGTCCCGGCGAACCGAAGGCCACGCGCTCGATGCGGAACGCCATCCGCTCGTCGTCGAGCGGCACCAGCGCGAGCTGCACGTTCATGTTGGCCTGCGCGGCCACCGGCTTGCCGTCCACCAGGATCGGTTCGAACCGCCACTCGCCGATCTGCTCGTGCAGCGCGGCCGTCACCTCCGGCAGCCCCAGCTCCGAGTCCAGGCTGTAGTCGCTCACGCTGCCGTCGGGGGCAATCTCGATCTGGCCGCTGACATTGCGCTCGAACTGCACCTGGGTGTCGCCGCTGTCACCGGCGTGGGCGGCCAGCGGCAGCAGCAACGCCGCCAGCAGCATCGCGAATCGATTCATGGCGCTCTCCCTCTCCATGGACTGCGTGTGTCCGAAGCATAACAGCCGCTCCCGGGGGCACCGCCGGGCTGGCGCATAATCCCCGGCGGAGGCCCGGATGCACGAAGGCGGACTCGAACTCGCGCTGGTGTTCCTGCTCGCCGCGGTGGTGGCGGTGCCGGTGTTCAAGCGCTTCGGCCTCGGCGCGGTGCTGGGCTACCTGGCGGCGGGCGTGGTGCTGGGGCCGCACGGCCTGCGCGTGGTCCGGAACGCGGAGCCGGTGCTGGCTGCCAGCGAGATCGGGATCGTGCTGCTGCTGTTCGTGATCGGCCTCGAGCTCTCGCCGGCGCGGCTGCGGGTGATGCGCCGGCCGGTGTTCGGGGTGGGCGGCCTGCAGATGGGGCTCACCGCGCTCGTGCTCGGCGGGGTCGCGATGGCGCTCGGGCTGGACTGGCGGGCGGCGCTGGTGGTCGGCTCGGGACTCGCGTTCGCGTCCACCGCGATCGGACTGCAACTGCTCGCCGAGCGCAAGGCGCTGGCCAGCGAGCACGGGCGCCTGGCCTTCGCGATCCTGCTGTTCCAGGACCTCGCGGCGATCCCGCTGCTCGCGCTGATCCCGCTGCTCGGCCACGCCGTGGACGCCGGCGCCGTGCAGCCGCTGTGGCTGGCGGTGCTGAAGGCGGTCGCGGCCATCGCGGCGCTGGTGCTCGGCGGCCGCGTGCTGCTGCGCCACGTGTTCCGGATCGTCGCGCGCACGCGCATGCCGGAGGTGTTCACCGCGACCGCGCTGCTGGTGGTGCTCGGCAGCGCCTGGCTGATGCAGCTCGCCGGGTTGAGCATGGGCCTGGGCGCGTTCCTGGCCGGCGTGCTGCTCGCGGAGTCCGAGTTCCGGCACGAGATCGAAGCCCAGGTCGAGCCGTTCCAGGGCCTGCTGCTGGGGCTGTTCTTCATGGCGGTGGGCATGAGCATCGACCTCGCGCGGGTGGTGCGCGAGCCGCTGCTGATCGAGGCCGGCGTGCTGGGCCTGTTGGCGGTGAAGTTCGCGATCCTGTTCCTGCTCGGGCTTCGTCCCGGCCGCCTGGACGCGCGCGGCGCGCTGCTGCTGGGCAGCGTGCTGGCGCTGGGGGGCGAGTTCGCGTTCGTGGTGTTCGGCGAGGCGCTGCGGGCCGGTTTGATCGATGGCGTGCTGCGGGATCGCCTGGTCGCGGTGGTCGGCGTCACCATGGCGCTGACGCCGCTACTGCTGATCGCGATGACCCGGCTGCTGCGCGAATCGCCCGGGCGACGCGAAGCGCGCCCGTTCGACGACATCCCGGACCAGCACCCGCAGGTGCTGGTCGCCGGCTTCGGCCGCTTCGGGCAGATCGTGGCGCGCCTGCTCGGCGCCCAGGGCATCCGCTTCGTCGCGATCGAGAACAGTCCGGAACAGGTCGAGTTCATGCGTCGCTTCGGCAACCCGATCTACTACGGCGACCCGGCGCAGCCGGCGCTGCTGCGCGCGGCCGGCGCCGCCCACGTGCGCGTGTTCGTGATCGCGATCGACGACATGCAGTCGAGCCTGGACGCGGTGCGCACGATCCGGCGGACCTATCCGGACACGCTGGTGTTTGCGCGCGCCCGCAACCGCCGCCATGCCTGGGAGCTGATGGACCTCGGCGCGGAAGTCGTGCGCGAGACTTTCCACTCGAGCCTGAAGATGGGCGAGCGCGTGCTGGTGGCGCTGGGCGCGCCGGCGGAGGTCGCGGCACGCCGCGCCGAGCGCTTCCGCGAGCACGACGAGAAGCTGCTGCGCGCGCAGTACGCGGTCAACGACGACGAGGCGGCCTTGATCCAGACCTCGCAGGACGCGCGCAGGGAATTGGAGCAGCTGTTCGCCGCCGACCGCGGCGAGGGCGTGCTCGGCGGGATCGTCGCGCCGAAGGATCCGGAAGGGGGCTAGCGGGGCTCGCGCAGGAAGCGCGCCATCGACACGCCGGTGCTGCCGGGCGCGTACTCGGCGGCCACGTCCACGAAGCCGCGCATGACCGCGATCTCGCGCGGGCTGCGGTTGAGGTTGTCGCGCAGGTCGGGGTTGCAGCCGGCGCGCAGCAGCCGCTGGGTGACCCGCAGCAGGCCGTGCAGCGCCGCCAGGTGCAGCGGGCCGAAGCCGCGCGGATCCTGCACGTCCAGCGCCACCTCCTCGTCGAGCAGGCGCTCGAGCGCGGTCAGCAGCACTTCCTCGTCGCAGGCGGTGCCGGGCTCGGCGCGCGCGCCGAGCAGCAGCAGCAGCGGGGAGACGCCGCCGGCGGCGCTGGCGTCGGCATCGGCGCCGGCCAGCAGCAGGGTGTCGAGCAGCGCAAGCAGCCGCGGCCGCTCGCGCGCGGTGAACCCGAACAGCACCGCGCAATGCAGCGGCGTCAGCCCCTGCGCGTCGGTCGCGTGCACGTTGGCGCCGGCCTGCAGCAGGCGCGCGCACAGGTCCGGCAGGCCGAGCGCGGCCGCCAGCATCAGCACGGTGACGTCGCCGGGCAGCCGCTGCTCCAGGCCGGCGCCGGCCTGCAGCAGGCGTTCGACGATGTCGCCCTGGCGCATGCTCACCGCCGCCGACAGCGGGGTGGCGCCGGTGTGCGCGGCGCGTTGCGGATCGGCCTTGCGCTCGAGCAGCAGTTCGACCACCGCGCGGTGGCCGCCGCCGGCGGCGCGCAGCAACGCGGTGCAGCCTTGGGCATCGGGGGTATCCACGTCGAAGCCGAAATCCACCAGCTTGCGCACCGCCCCCGCGTCGCCGACGATCGCCGCCGCCGGCAGGTCGGTCGCCTGCAGCGCGCGCCCGGGCAGGCGCCAGCCGCGCCATTCCAGCCACTCGACGATGTCGCGGCGGCCGCTGGACAGGGCCACGCCGAGCGGCGTCTGGCCATCGGCTGCGCGCACTTCCGGCGAGGCGCCGTGCAGCACCAGCAGGCGCACCGCGGGCTCGCGCCCGAGCGCGGCCGCCAGGTGCAGCGCGGTCATGCCGTGGCTGTCGCGGGCACCATGGTCGGCGCCGGCGGCGAGCAGCCGCGCGGCCAGCCGCATCCAGCCCAGCCGCACGGCCAGCGCGAGCACCGGGTCGCCGGTGGGCGACGCGCCGAGCGGGTCGGCGCCGCGATCGAGCAGCTCCAGCGCCATCGGTTCGAGCATGCGCGCCGCCGGGTCGCCGCGCAGGCAGGCGTCCATGAAACGCGCCAGCCCGCCGGGCCCGGAAGGCGGCACCGCGCGATCGAGCAGCAGCCGGATCGCAGGCGCCGCGTCCGGCCCGCGCTCCAGCAGCGCGGTCATCGCGTTGTGCCCGCCATGCACCCGGGCTTCCGGGTCGGCGCTGCGATCGAGCAGCCAGCGGATGCGCTCCACCGACGGTTGCGCGTCCTCGTCGAGCAGCAACTCGCCAAGTTCCGCCGGCGAGAGCAGTCGCGCCAGCACCGCGTTGCCGTGCTCGAAGCGGCCGGCGCGCAGGGCCTCGCGCAGGGCTTCGCGCGGATCGGGCTCGTCGGCCGCGGCCTCCTCCGGCGCGGCCCCGTCCTGCCCGTCGCCGGCCTCTCCGTCGAGTGCGTCGGTCGCGCCTGCCACCGGGAGCGGATACGACGGATCCAGCAGCGCCACCAGCGGCCAGCGCCGCGCCTGCGCGGCGTGGTCCACGGCGCGCAGGCCCTCCTCGTCCACCGCGGCGGTGTCGGCGCCGCGCTCGAGCAGCGCGCGTGCCACCTCGATGTTGCCCGCGATCGCCGCCTCGTGCAGCGCGGTGCGGCCGCGCGCGTCGCGCGCATCCACCTTCGCCTTGTGCTTGAGCAGCAGTTGCACGCCGGCGGCCTCGTCCTCGTCGCTCGCGGCGGCGGCGAGCAGCGCCGGCGTCGCGCCCTCGGCCTCGGGCTTCGCGCCGCGCTCGAGCAGGAAGCGCGCCAGCCGCCAGTTGCCGGCCGCGCAGGCGACGCCGAGCGGGGTCAGCCCTTCGTCGTTGATCGCTTCCAGTTCCGCCGCGGCATCGCGCAGCAGCGCGGCGACGCCGGGATCGGAACTGCGCGCGGCGTGGTGCAGCGGCGTGTTGCCGTCCTGGTCACGCGCGCGCGGGTCGGCGCCGTTGGCGAGCAGGGTCATCACCGCCTCCGGGCGACCATGCCAGCTATCGCGGGTCGCGGCCAGCAGCGGGGTCAGGCCGGCGTGCGCCGCGCCCAGGTCGACGCCACGCGCGATCAGGGCGCGCAGCAGGCGCAGGTCGGGCAGCACCGCGGCCAGCACCGGCAGGCTGCGCTGGTCGCGGTCGCCGGGCGGTGGCGGGACCTTCGGATCGGCGCCGGCCTCCAGCAGCGCGAGCGCGCGCTCGACGCGGCCGGTACGCGCGGCCTCGTACAGCGCGGCGACCGGATCCTGCCCGTCCTCCAGCAGCATGCCGGCGGCTGCATCCACCTCGGTGTCTTCGGCGTCATCCGCCATCACCTGCACCGGCAGCGGCAGCGCCGGCGCCGGGGGAATGCGGCGCAGCTGCCAGTGCAACAGCGGCGACAGCAGCGCGCCGGCGACCGCGACGCCCCAGCGCGCGCCTTCGGGCAGCAGTGCCTCCCAACCCAGCAGAAGTGGCAGCGCCGCCAGCGCGGTCACGGCCAGCGCCGCGCCGAGCCCGCGCCAGTCCCCGACGTCGAGCCCCGCGAGCGCGCGCCAGTGCGCGGCGAGTCCGCCGCCATCGCGCTCGACGCCCTGCCACAGCGGCCAGGCGCGCCACGCCGCCAGCAGCGCCAGGCCGAACACCAGGCTGGACGCGAACGCGGCACCGAGGCTGCCGCCCTGCAGCAGCGCCGACAGCGGCCAGGCCATCAGCAGCGCGAACAGCAGCGCGCTCCCGGCCCACAGGCACAGCAGCTCCAGCGGACCGCGCCAGTCGTCGAGCAACCCGCGCCATGGCCGGCGCCAATGCAGCGGGGCGAGCGCGAACGCCACCTGCGCCGGCACGGCAGCGGCCGCGGCGATGCCGCCGAAGCCCGCGGCCAGGACCAGCAGCGCACCCGCGGCCAGCAGCGCGGCCGCGGGCCAGCCGGGTGCCTTGCGCGCCTCAGGCATCGGTCCCCCAGTCATCGCTCATCGGGTCGGTGTCGCTGGCCGGCGGGAACTGCAGGTGGAAACCGCGCAGCGCCAGGTTCTCGCGCACCACCGCCGGGTCCTCGCGCGCGAGCTTGCGCTCGGGGGTGAGCTCCACCTCGAGCACGAACTCCAGCTTGCCCAGCTGCGTGCGCAGCGGCTCCGGCAGGCGGCCGAAGTCGTCGCGGGCCGCCAGGTACACATAGGTATCGGCCTTTTTCAGGCTCTTGTAGACGTGAGCGTGCATCGCCCCGGGTTCGCGTGGGATGCAAGGATTGTGTCGGAAATCGCCCGGCTTGGGGGAAATCAGCGTTCGCGCGGCGGCGCGGCCAGTTCACGCGCGTCGAGCATGCCGTCGCCGTCCGCGTCCTGGCGGCGGAAGGCATCGGCGAGACGCGCCAGGTGCCCCTCCCGGGTAATCGCCGCGCCGCGGCCCCCGGGCAGTTCCGACGCGCGCAGCACGCCGTCGCCGTCGCGGTCCATGGCGGTGAAGGCGTAGCCCATCCAGGCCTGGTATTCGGCCAGCGACACGCGGCCGTCGCCGTCGGTGTCCATGCGCGCGAGGTAGTCGGCGGTGGCCGTGACCTGCGCCGAGGCGGCGCCACTGCACAGCAGCAGCGGCGCGAGCCAAGGCCAGGGGAGGTCGCGGCGCAAGCGCCGCTCCTACGCGGGCTGCAGCGAGTAGCCCTTGAGCCGGGCCGAGAACTCCTGCAGCGCGCGGATGCCGGTGGCCTCGGCCTCGTGGCACCAGGCCTGCAGCGCGTGCAGGGTGTCGCTGGCGTTGTGGCTGCGCGCCTCCAGCACCGCGGCCAGGCGGCGACGGTATTCGACCAGCGTGCCGATGCGCGGGCGCTGCTGCACCCAGGCGTCGAGCTGGGCGCGCGCCTCGGGCTTCAGCCAACGGCCGTCGTCGGCCAGGCCCTTGCGCAGCTTGCGCGGCAGCAGCGCACGCAGCCTGGCGCCGGCGGCGGCCGCCTCCTCGCGCAGCGCCGGCTTGAGCACCTTGCGCTGGTAGTCGGTCATCGCCTGGAAGCGGATCGCGAGCAGCGCCTTGAGCGTGTCGCCGTCCGGCACCCGGATGTTGGGGCGCACGTTCAGGGTCGGCGCGACCCGCAGCACCTTGGCCAGGCCAAGCTTCTGCAGGCCCCGGATCACCAGCCAGCCGGCGTCCACCTCGAAGCGGCGCAGCGCGAACTTGGCCGAGGACGGGAACGCGTGGTGGTTGTTGTGCAGCTCCTCGCCGCCGATCCACACGCCCCAGGGGCTGAGGTTGGTGGCGGTGTCGTCGGTGACGAAGTTGCGGTAGCCCCACCAGTGGCCGAGGCCGTTGACCACGCCGGCGGCCCAGAACGGGATCCACAGCATCTGGATCGCCCACACCGCGACGCCGGCGAAACCGAACAGCGCGAAGCTGATGAACAGCAACAGGGTCGGGCCCATGGTCGCGTGCGGGGTGTACAGGCGGCGCTCGATCCAGTCGTCCGGGCAGCCCTTGCCGTACTTCTCGATCGACTCGCGGTCGGCGCGCGCTTCGCGGTACAGCTCGACGCCGCGCCAGAACACCGTGCCGATGCCCTTCTTCACCGGGCTGTGCGGATCCTCGTCGGTTTCGCACTTGGCGTGGTGCTTGCGGTGGATGGCGACCCACTCGCGGGTGACCATCGAAGTGGTCAGCCAGCCCCAGAAGCGGAAGAAGTGCGCGACCGCCGGATGGAAATCGACGCCACGGTGCGCCTGGCTGCGGTGCAGGTACAGGGTGACGGTGAAGATGGTCAGCTGGGTGGCGACCAGCAGGTAGACGGCAAGCGCAAGCCAGCCTGGCTGCAGCAGGCCGCCGGCGAGGAAATCGAGCAGGGAAGCGGGCATCGTGACTCCGTGGGGGCGGCGGGCAGGAGCGCCGGCCGCGCGTCCCATCATGCCAGTTGGGGATAATGCCGGGATGAACGGAGCGCACGGAAACACCGCCGCCCAGCCGCGCCGGGCCCTGGTCACCGGGGGCAGCGGGGCGATCGGCGCCGCCATCTGCCGGCGGCTGGCCGCCGACGGTTTCCACGTGGTCGTGCACGGCAACGCCAACCGGACCCGCGCCGAAGCGGTGGCCGCGGCGATCCGCGAGGCCGGGGGGACCGCCGACGCGGTCGCGTTCGACGTCGCCGACGCCGCTGCGACGGCTGCCGCCATGCAGGCGCTGCTCGCGGACGGGCCGGTGCAGGTGGTGGTCAACAACGCCGGCATCCACGACGACGCGCCGATGGCCGGGATGGACGAGGCCCGCTGGAAGCGGGTCGTGGACGTGTCCCTGCACGGCTTCTTCCACGTCACCCAGCCGCTGCTGCTGCCGATGGCGCGCGCCCGCTGGGGGCGGATCGTCAGCATCTCGAGCGTGGCCGCGGTGCTCGGCAACCGCGGGCAGGCCAACTACGCCGCGGCCAAGGCGGCGCTGCATGGCGCCACCCGCTCGCTGGCGCGGGAGATGGCCAGCCGCGGCATCACCGCCAACGTGGTCGCCCCGGGCGTGATCGGCGGGGGCATGGCGGACGAGGCCTTCGACGCCACGCGCATCCGCGAGCTGGTGCCGGCCGGCCGCGCCGGGACCCCGGAGGAAGTCGCCGCCGTGGTCGGCTTCCTGTGCTCCGACGCCGCCGGCTACGTGAACGGCCAGGTGATCGGGGTGAACGGCGGCATGGCGTGACGGTGTGCCACGGTTCACGCAATCCAGCCCCGGCAGGGCCTAGAGTCGGCGGCATGCGCAGGATCCTTCCATTGCTGCTGTTCGCCGCCCTGCTCGGGGGCTGCGCCACCACCTCGCACGTGATGCTGTCGCCGGCGCGCCCGGCGATCTCGCCGGAACTGGTGCAGGTCTACACCGCGCCACCGCCGCGCTACATCGAGATCGCGCTGCTGGAGACCTCCAGCGGGCCGTTCACCTACGGCGAGCAGAACAAGGCCAACGCGGTGATCGCCAACCTGCGGCGCGAGGCCGCCAGCCTCGGCGCCAACGGCGTGCTGCTCACCGACACCGCCACCGGCTACCGCGGCGGCGGCGTCAACGTGGGCGTGGGCGGCGGGCGCTTCGGCGGGCGCACCCACGTCGGCGGCGGCGTCGGGGTGGACATCAGCCCGACGCAGAAGCACGCGCGGGCCGTGGCCATCCTGGTCACCCCCTGACTGTAGGAGCGGCGCTTGCGCCGCGGCCGGGGAAAGGCTCGCCGCCATGGCGGCTCCCGCTGGTCGCGGCGCCAGCGCCGCTCCTACAACGTCCAGTTGGCAGGTAGCAGCGGTTCCGCTGCCGCGTCCGGGTCGCACATCGCCTCCAGGCCGTGGTCGGCGATGCCGGGCTGGTGCCGGCGCGCCTGCGCCAGCAGCTCGCCGGCCAGCGCGCGCATGCGCGCCACGTTGGCGCGGATGCGTTCGATGAAGGCGTCGTCGTCCAGCTCGTCGCGCAGGGCGCCGTTGAGCCCGCGCGCCCAGTCGATCGCGTGCTGGTCGAGCCAGCGCCCGTCCTCCATCGCGTCGCGGCCGTCGCGCAGCCCCCAGTCGCGCAGCAGCGCCTGCATGCCGGCGTTGAGCGCGCTGCCGAGCAGGAACACCGGCTTCAGCCGGCCCATCACCGGCAGCACCGCCTGGCGCCCGCCGAAGTACACCGGCGCCAGCAGCGACCAATAGAACGCGTAGTCCCACATGATCTTGAGCGGCATCACCAGCGCGTTGCCGAAGATCGGGTACTGGTCGCGGTACAGCGCCAGCGCGTTCTCGTAGAAGGCGAAGTAGAGCTGTTCGTAGATCGGCGCGTACGCTTCGAACGGCTCCCCGGCACGATCGGCCAGCACCAGCTCGGCGACGTAGGTGTTGCTGAGCGCGATGAAGTCGCTGCCCGGGGAATAGAACGGGTCGAGGAACGCGCCTGCCTCGCCGGTCAGCGCCCAGCGCTCCTTCGAGAACACCTGCCGGCAGCCGTGCGAGAACCCGCGCAGGAAGCGGAAGTCCTGCAGCTTCGCGCCGCTGGCCTCGAGCGCGTCCGCCGCCTGCGGCTGGTTGTCGCGCAGCCAGGCCATCGCAAGTTCGTGGGTCTTCATCGTCTCCAGCGGATGCATGCGCGCGTCGCAGACGATGCCCAGCGAATGGCTCCCGGACGCGAGAGGAATCAGCCAGAACCAGTAACCCGGCCCGCACAGGTGGTTGGTCGAGCGCCAGCGGTCCGGCGGCGTGCAGCGCGCCAGCCATTCCGGGTCGTCCGACCAGTCGTTGATGTCGATCCGGCCGTCCACGCGCCACCACGCGGCGTTGGCGTCATGGCCGTTGCGCTCGGCCAGCCCCAGCTTGCGCTTGAGCAGCCCGGCGCGGCCGGAGGCGTCCACCACCCAGCGCGCCTCGGCGACGTGGGTGTCGCCGCCGCGCTCGAAGGTCACCCGGTGCGGCGCTCCGCCGCTGCCCATGTCCACGCCGACCACGCGCGCGCCGTCGCGGAAGTCCACGCCCTGTTCCAGCGCGTGGCCGCCGAGGAAGTTCTCGAAGCGGCCGCGGTCGAGCTGGAACGATCCGGTCGGCAGGCCCTGGCCGACGCCGAGCTCGGTGCAGCGGTCGAGCGCCCCGCTGCGGTGGTTGAAGAAGTAGCGCAGCCCGAACTTGGCGAGCTGCTCGCGCTCCAGGTGCGCGCGCAGCCCGAGCACGTCGGCGAAGTAGTGCGCACCGCATTCGACGGTGGATTCGCCGACCTTGAACGCGGCCTCGGCCACCGGGTGCGGGTTGCGCTCCAGCACCAGCACGTCGATCGCGGGATCCCGCTGCCTGAGCTGCAACGCGAGCGTGAGCCCGGCAAGTCCCCCGCCGAGCACCACCACGTCGCGGGCGGGCATGGGGTTCAGCCCGCGCGCTGCATGCGCGCGCCCCCGCAGGGAACGGCGAACTCTCCGCTCGGGTCATGCACCAGCGGCGGATTGGCGCGGATGCTGCGGTAGACCGCGACCAGGCGGCCATGGCGCAGCACCTGCAGCACGATGTGGCTGGTGATCCGCCACAGGTCGCGCAGCGGGCGGAAATGGCTGGCGCGGAACTCCTCGTCCGAGTGCACGCACTTGTAGCGCGACTCGATCGGCACCGAGACGCAGCGCGTGTCCAGCAGCCGCGCCGCCGAGATCAGGATCTGCGCCTCGAACACGAAGTCCTCGCCGGGCACGTCGTCGAGCGCGGCCACGCGTGCCGGGTAGAGGCGCTGCCCGCTCTGGCTGTCGGCGACCTGGTAGCCGGTGCCCCAGGCGATGCCCCAGTCGCCGAACTCGTTGGCCAGGCGGCGGTGGATCGGCTGCTGCGAACGCTTGCGCAGGCGCGCGCCGATCACGATGTGGCCCGGGTGGCGGTTGGCCGCTTCGATCATGCGCGGGATGTCGCTGGCCTGGTGCTGGCCGTCGCCGTCCATGGTCAGCACCGCGCGCGCGCCCTGGCGCAGCGCCTCGCGGAAGCCGTCGCGCAGCGACGCGCCCTTGCCCATGCGCCGAGGATGCCGCAGCAGCGTGATCGGCAGGTCCGCGAGCTGGGCGACGGTGTCGTCCTCGGAGCCGTCGTCGACCACGATCACCCGGGTGCATTGCGCGAGCGCGCCCTCGACCACGCCGCGGATGCGCAGCGCTTCGTTGAGGGCCGGGATCACCACGGCGATCTCGGTCGGCTCGAGCCGGCGCGGTTCGAGCTGGCGCGATTCGTGGTGGCGTGGGTCATCCATGGGCAATCTCCACCCGCAACGATTGCGACGGGCCTGCGTGCAGGGACACCAGGTCGTCGCCGCGGGCGAGCGCCTGGAACAAGGGCAGCATCGGTGCCATCGCGTTGCCGCGCAGGCGCTCCGCCAGCGGACCCTCCGGCGACGGCGCGGCGCCTTCGACCAGGGTCGCGCGCAAGCGCGGCATCCCCGGGCCGGGCTCCGCCACCAGCACCAGCGCGGCGCCGAGCAGGCCTTCGCTGCGCGAGACCAGCGCCAGCGGACCCGCAGAGGGACTGTCGTATGCGGCCAACAGCACGGCATCCTCGCCGCTGGCGAGCTGCACCAGCGATTCCAGCAGCCCCTGCGCGAAGCTGGCGTCATGGCTGCTGATCGCGGTGGCCGGGGCGTGGCAGCCGGCGCCGATGGTCCAGTAGCCGGCGGCCGCGTTGTGCACCGAATTGTGGAAGCGCGTGGGCGACATCGCCGCGGCATCGCTGGCGAGCGTGCTGCAGATGTAGTCGGTGATGCCGAGGTCGCCGTGGGTCGAGGCGAACACGGAAGCCAGCTGCGCCGGATCGCGCCCGGCGGCCTCGCACGCCGCGAGCGCCACCTCCAGCGCCACCGCCACCGAATCCGGCGCGCGCCGGCGCTCGTTCGGCGGCAGCAGGCGCGGCGACGGCCGCTTCGGCGCGTCGTCCTCCAACGCGCCCTCGCCGACGAAGCGCCGGGCGGCCTGCCAGGACGTCAGGCCATCGGCCCAGAAGCCGATGCCGGCGATGCCCGCGACCAGCCCGGGTCCGCGTTCGCGCCATTCGCGTTGCATGGCGGCGATCGCCTCCATCCGGTTCATGCCGCCACCGCGAACAGCAACGAGCAGTTGTTGCCGCCGAAGCCGAAGGAATTGTTCATCGCGTAGCGCACCGGCCGCGCATCGTTGTCGAAGCGCACCTGCGGGCCGCAGCCCGGGTCGGCGGTGCTGCTGTTGAGCGTGCCCGGCAGCAGCCCGTGCTCCAGCGCGAGCAGCGCGAACACCGACTCGACGATGCCGGCCGCGCCCAGGGTGTGCCCGGTCCAGCCCTTGGTCGAGCTGGCGTGCAGCGTGCGCGGGAACACCGCCGCGACCGCCGCGGCCTCGACCGCGTCGTTGGCCGGCGTGGCGGTGCCATGCAGGTTGAGGTAGCCGACCGAACCCGGCTTCACGCCGGCGCGCGCCAGCGCCTGGCGCATCGCCAGTTCGGCGCCCAGCCCCTGCGGATGCGGGGTGGACATGTGGTGCGCGTCGCTGGATTCGCCGTAGCCGCGCAGGGTCGGCGCGCGCTCGCCCGGCGCGGCGCGCTCGAGCAGCGCGAAGCCGGCGGCCTCGCCGAGCGACAGCCCGTCGCGCGCGGCGTCGAACGGCCGGCACGGCTGCGCCGAGACCAGCCCGAGCGAGTTGAAGCCGTAGAGCACGCTGCCGCACAGGGTGTCCACGCCGCCGACCAGCGCCGCATCCACCACGCCGGCATTGATCAGCCGGGCCGCCTGGGCGAACACCTTGGCGCTCGACGAGCACGCGGTCGCCACGGTCACGCAGGGGCCGCGCAGCCCGGTCGCCGCCTGCACGAAGCCTCCCAGTGAATGCGGGGTGTGCACCTGCGGCCGCTGCAGATCGGGCGGGAAGGCGCCGCCTCCAGCGCGCGCGTAGGCCTCCTCGGTGGCGCCGATGCTCGAGGTCGAAGTGCCGAGCACGATCGCGACCCGGGTGGCGCCATGGCGCTCGCGCGCCGCGTCGATCGCCGCGGGCAGGCCGTCCTGTTGCAGCGCCAGCCAGGCCAGGCGGTTGTTGCGGCACTCCCACTGCGCCAGCGACGGCGGCAGCGGGGCGTCCTCGACGCCGTCCACGCGCCCGATCCAGGTCGCCAGCGCGGCGTCGCCGAAATCGTTGCGGCGCAGCCCCCCGCGCCGCGCCCGCAACGCCGACAGCTGCGCAGCGCGCCCGTGACCGAGCGCGGTGGTGGCAGTGTGGGCGCGGATCGCCAGCGGCGGCATCGGATGCGTCGTCGACGTTGGCGGCACGCAGGACTCCGGGGGCTCGATTGCCGCGAGTATAGCCAGCGCCCCGGTGGGCGCCGGCGTGAAGGGGCAACCAATAGCACGGTCGGCGCCCCGCACCCCGGGTTAGCATCGGCGCAGGCGATGCCCGGCCCGCGTCGCGGGGAACATGCAAATGCACCACACCAAGACGATGCTGGCGGGCGCCCTGCTCGCCGCCGCCACCCTGCTGCCGGCGTCGGCGGCCGCGCAGGGCAAGGTCCTCACCGACGCCGACTACGCCCGCGCCGAGCGCTTCGTCGGCTACAACACCACGCCGCTGGTGGACCACATGGTCACCCGCGTCACCTGGCTCGGCGACGACCGCTTCTGGTACCGCGACCACGACGCCGGTGGCGACAGCTTCCGGGTGATGGACGCCAGCACCGGCCAGGCCGGCTTCGCGTTCGACCGCGACCGCCTGGCCGCGGCGCTGGCCAGGGCCACCGGCAAGCCGGTGAAGGCCGACAAGCTGCCGGTCACCGGGTTCAGCATCCGCGACGACGGCGGCTTCGAGATCGACCTCCGCGGCACCCGCTACCTGTGCGACGCCGACGCCGGCGGCTGTACCGAGGTCGCGCGCAAGGGCGGCGAGGAGCCGGGCGTGCGCTCCCCCGACGGCCGCTCCGAGGCCTTCATCCGCGACTGGAACCTGTGGGTGCGCGACATCGCCACCGGCGAGGAGACCCAGCTCACCACCGACGGCAGCACCGACTACGGCTACGCCACCGACAACGCCGGCTGGACCCACAGCGACCGCGCGATCCTGGTGTGGTCGCCCGACTCATCGAAGATCGCGACCTTCCAGCAGGACCAGCGCCGGACCGGCGAGATGGTGCTGGTGAAGACCGTGGTCGGGCATCCCGAGGTCGAGCGCTGGAAGTACCCGCTGGTCGGCGACGAGCACGTCACCATGATCGAGCGCGTGGTGATCGACGTCCCGACCCGCTCCATGGTGCGGCTGCAGATGCCGCCGGACCAGCACCGCTCCACCCAGTGCGACGACGTCAGCTGCTTCGGCGGCTGGGAGGACGTGCAGTGGGCGCCGGACGGCAGGACCCTCGCGTTCGCGTCCAGCTCGCGCGACCACAAGGACGTCTGGCTGCGGATCGCCGACGTCTCGACTGGCCAGGTCCGCGAGGTGATGCACGAGCACGTGCCGACCTGGTTCGAGAGCGGCATCAACGCGATCAACTGGCGCTACCTGCCCGGCAGCGACGAGATCCTGTGGTGGAGCCAGCGCAACGGCTGGGGCAACCTCTACCTGTACGACGCCACCAGCGGCAAGCTGAAGCACGCGGTGACCACGGGCGACGGCAACGTCACCAAGGTCGTGCACGTGGACGCCGACAGCCGCACCGTCTGGTTCGAGGGCGTGGCCCGCACCCCGGGACTGCACCCGTACTACCGGCAGCTGTTCAAGGTCTCGCTGGACGGCGGCGAGCCGCAGTTGCTGACTCCCGAGGCGGCCGACCACGCGATCACCATGTCCCCGGACGGCACCTACTTCGTCGATGCGTACTCGACGTCCTCGGTGCCGCCGGTCACCGTCCTGCGCCGCGGCAACGACGGCAGCACCGTCGCCACCGTCGCCGAGACCGACATTTCGCGCCTGCTGGCCACCGGCTGGGTGCCGCCCGAGGAGTTCACGGTCAAGGGCCGCGACGGCACCACCGACCTCTACGGGATGATGTTCAAGCCCACCGACTTCGACCCGTCGAAGCGCTACCCGATCGTGGACTACGTGTACCCGGGCCCGCAGGCCGGCTCGGTGCGCGGCTACGGCTTCTCGCCGGCGCAGGGCGACCACCAGGCGCTCGCCGAACTGGGCTTCATCGTGGTCGCGATCGACGGCATGGGCAGCCAGCCGTGGCGCAGCAAGGCCTTCCACGACGCCTACGCCGGCGACATTGCCGACAACACCCTGCCCGACCAGGTCACCGCGCTGAAGCAGCTGGCCGCGCGCCATCCGTGGATCGACATCGACCGGGTCGGCATCTGGGGCCACTCCGGCGGCGGCAACGCCACCGCGGGCGCGATGTTCCACTACCCGGACTTCTTCAAGGTCGGCTGGTCGGAGAGCGGCAACCACGACAACCGCAACTACGAGGACGACTGGGCCGAGAAGTGGCAGGGCCTGCTGGTCACCAACGAGGACGGCAGCACCAACTACGACACCCAGGCCAACTGGCGCTACGCGAAGAACCTCAAGGGCAAGCTGATGCTGACCCACGGCACTCTGGACGACAACGTGCCCCCGTCGAGCACGCTGCTGGTGGTCAAGGCGCTGATCGAGGCGAACAAGGACTTCGACCTGATCATGCTGCCCAACGCCCGCCACGGCTACGGCAAGGACACCCCGTACATCATGCGCCGCCGCTGGGACTACTTCGTCCAGCACCTCGCCGGCAACACCCCGCCGGCCGAGTACCGGATGCAACCGCCGGCGAACTGACAGAAGCTTCTAGCCACAGATTCCACAGATTAAAAAAGGATTGGGCCCGCGCGAGCGTCAACTCGCGCGGGCCCAATGTTTTTAGATCCTTTTCAATCTGTGGAATCTGTGGCCAAAAGAATGTGTCACCGAGCGCGCTGGTTGAAGAGGATCTTCTTTTCGTCGTCGGTCATGGGTTGGCCGGCGTTGGGGTTGACGGTTTTGGACAGGGCGTAGGCGCGCCTGGTGGCGGGGCGCTCGGCGATGGCGGCGTGCCAGCGGCGCAGTTCGGGGAACGGCTGCAGGTCCAGCGGCGCCTTGTCGTAGGGGTTGATCCACGGGTAGGCGGCCATGTCGGCGATCGTGTACTCGTCGCCGGCGATGAAGGCGCGGCCGGCCAGGCGCTTGTCGAGCACCCCGAGCAGGCGTTCGGCCTCGCGGCCGTAGCGCTCGATCGCGTAGGGCACCTTCTCCGGCGCGTAGACGTTGAAGTGCCCGTGCTGCCCGGTCATCGGGCCGAGCCCGCCGACCTGCCAGTACAGCCACTGCAGCGTCTCCCAGCGGCCGCGCAGGTCGCGCGGCAGGAAGTGCCCGGTCTTGTCGGCCAGGTATTCGAGGATCGCGCCGGACTCGAACACGCTGAGCGGCTCGCCGCCACCCTCGGGGGCGTGATCGACGATCGCCGGCATCTTGTTGTTCGGGGAGATCCGCAGGAACGCCGGCTCGAACTGCGCCCCCTTGCCGATGTCCACCGGCACAATCCGGTATTCCAGCGGCGCGCCGGCCTCGGCCAGTTCCTCCAGCAGCAGCGTGACCTTGTGGCCGTTGGGGGTGGGCCAGTAGTACAGCTCGATCATGGCGGGCTCCTCGCGGTGTGGGGCCCACCAGCCTAGCGCGGGACACGGGCGGGCGTTTACCCTTGCGCGCTTTCCGCCCGAAAAACGCCACCATGTCCGAAGCCCGCCCCGCGGTCGCCCCGCGCCCCCTGAGCCCGCTGTCCGCCCTGATCTTCTCCTCGCGCTGGCTGCAGCTGCCGCTGTACCTCGGCCTGATCCTGGCCCAGGCCGTGTACGTGTTCCTGTTCGCCAAGGAACTGTGGCACCTGATCCACGAGGCGGTGACCCTGAGCGAGCAGGACATCATGCTGATCGTGCTCGGGCTGATCGACGTGGTGATGATCTCCAACCTGCTGGTGATGGTGATCGTCGGCGGCTACGAGACCTTCGTCTCGCGCCTGAACCTGCAGGGGCATCCGGACCAGCCGGAGTGGCTCAGCCACGTCAACGCCTCGGTGCTGAAGGTCAAGCTGGCGATGGCGATCATCGGCATCTCCTCGATCCACCTGCTGAAGACCTTCATCGAGGCCGGCACCCTGGGGCTGCCGGTGTGCGCCTCTGTGCCCGCCGGCACGGCGTGCACCCGCTTCAGCGAGGCCGGCGTGCTGTGGCAGACGATCATCCACTGCGTGTTCATCCTGTCCGCGGTCGGCATCGCCTACACCGACAAGGTGATGCACGCGACCACCAGCCGGCGCGAGCAGCACGCCTGAGGAAGAACCCGGCCTGAGGAAGAACCCGCGCCGCTAGAATGGCGCGATGGATGTCTCCCACCTGCTCGACGGGCTGAACCCGGCCCAGCGCGAGGCCGTGACCGCGCCTGCCGGGCACTACCTGGTGCTGGCCGGCGCGGGCTCGGGCAAGACCCGCGTGCTCACCCACCGCATCGCCTGGCTGCACGAGGTGCACGGGGTCCCGGTGCACGGGATCCTCGCGGTCACCTTCACCAACAAGGCCGCCGCCGAGATGCGCGGCCGCGCCGAGCAGCTGCTGCAGCGCGACGGCCCCGGGCCGGGCGCGCGCGGCATGTGGATCGGCACCTTCCACGGCCTCTGCCATCGCCTGCTGCGCCTGCACTGGCAGGAAGCGAAGCTGCCGGAAGGCTTCCAGGTGCTCGATTCGGACGACCAGCTGCGCCTGGTCCAGCGCGTGGTGCAGCAGCTCGAGCTCGACGAGGCGCGCTTCCCGCCGCGCCAGATCGCGTGGTGGATCAACAGCCAGAAGGACGAGGGCCGGCGCCCGCAGCACCTGCAGCCGGCCGCCGGCGACGCCTGGCTGGAAGCGATGCAAAAGGCCTACGCGCTCTACCAGGAGCGCTGCGACCGCGCCGGGCTGGTGGACTTCGCCGAGCTGCTGCTGCGCGCGCACGAACTACTGCGCGACAACGCCGCGCTGCTGGCGCACTACCGGCGCCGCTTCGGCGAGATCCTGGTGGACGAGTTCCAGGACACCAACGCGATCCAGTACGCGTTCGTGCGCGTGCTGGCCGGCGCCGAGGGCCACGTGTTCGTGGTTGGCGACGACGACCAGGCGATCTACGGCTGGCGCGGCGCCAAGGTGGAGAACGTGCAGCGCTTCCTCGCCGACTTCGGGTCTTCCAACGGCGGCGGCGCGACCACGCTGCGGCTGGAGCAGAACTACCGTTCCAGCGCCAACATCCTCAACGCCGCCAATGCGGTGATCGCGCACAACCCGGACCGCCTCGGCAAGCAGCTGTGGACCGACAGCGGCGAAGGCGAGCCGATCGACCTTTACGCGGCCTACAACGAGATCGACGAGGCGCGCTTCGTGGTCGAGCGCATCCGCCAGTGGGTGCGCGACGGCGGCTCCCATGGCGACACCGCGATCCTGTACCGCAGCAACGCCCAGTCGCGCGCCTTCGAAGAGGCGCTGCTGGGCGAGGAGATCCCGTACCGGGTGTACGGCGGCATGCGCTTCTTCGAGCGCGCCGAGATCAAGGACACCCTCGCCTACCTGCGCCTGGTCGCCAACCGCGACGACGACGCCGCCTTCGAGCGCGCGGTCAACACCCCGGCCCGCGGCATCGGCGAGCGCACCCTGTCCGAGGTGCGCCAGCGCGCGCGCGCGGACGGCGTGTCGCTGTGGGAGGCCGCGCGCCGCTGCGCCACCGGCGACGCGCTGGCGGCGCGCGCCCGCAACGCGCTGGGCACGTTCCTGGCGCTGATCGACGCGCTGGACACCGAGGTCGCGGAACTGCCGCTGCAGGAGAAGATCGACCACGTGCTGGCGCGCAGCGGGCTGCGCGCGCACTACGCCGCGGAGTCGAAGGGTTCGCTGGATTCGCGCACCGACAACCTCGACGAACTGGTCTCGGTCGCCTCGCGCTTCGTGCAACGGGACGACGACGAGGAATCGGCGGCGCTCAGCGAGCTGGTCGCGTTCCTGTCCTACGCCGCGCTCGAGGCGGGCGAGGGACAGGCCCAGGCGGGCGAGGACGGTGTCCAGCTCATGACCCTGCACAGCGCCAAGGGACTCGAGTTCCCGCTGGTGTTCCTGGCCGGGCTCGAGGAAGGCCTGTTCCCCAGCGGACGTTCGCTGGAAGAGAGCGGGCGGCTGGAAGAGGAGCGCCGCCTGGCCTACGTCGGCATCACCCGCGCGCGCCAGAAGCTGGTGCTGAGCTACGCCGAGGCGCGCCGCATCCACGGCGCCGACATGTACGGCATCCCCTCGCGCTTCCTGCGCGAGATCCCGGCGCCGCTGCTGCACGAGGTGCGGCCGCGGGTGAACGTGTCACGGCCGATGGCCTCGTCGCTGCCGCGGCGCGACCGCGGCCACGCGCCGGTCGAATCGCCCGGCATCAGCGTCGGCCAGAACGTGCGCCATCCCAAGTTCGGCACCGGCTTCGTCACCGACGTCGAAGGCAACGGCGCGCACGCGCGCGTGCAGGTGAACTTCGACGAGGCCGGGAGCAAGTGGCTGGTGTTGGCCTACGCGAACCTGCAACCGCTATGACTTGCTGTGCCAGTCGCCGTCGTCGCCCTTCTCGTACTTCTCCTTGACCGCCGACCACGCCACCTTGTGCGCGGTTTCCTCGCGGCTGGCGTCGCCGCGGCGCTCGTCCGGGTCCTGGTATTCGTCCCAGGCGCTGTTGAAGGCTTCCTTGTAGATCTCCTGCGCGTGCTTCGGCAGGTGGTCCTGCACCGGTTCGGGCAGGTCGTTCAGTCGCTTGTACGGCATGGCTCGGTCCTCCTCGGTCCGTTGCCGCCGATGCTGCGGCGGCGGCCATGAACTGCCTGCGAAGCCACCGTGAAGCCCGTGTCACGCACCGTGGACGCAACGCCGGCTAGCGTTTCCCGGACCCCAGTCAGGAAGCAGCCGACGATGGCCACCAGGAAAGCCAGCCCGAGCGGAAAGCCAACGCAGGCGGCGTCGAAGCAGCGCGGCATCCAGCGCGACATCGATCCCCGGAACGCGAAGAAGAAGGCCGCGAAGAAGGCGGCGAAGAAAGCCGCGAAGAAGGCCGGCAAGTCCAAGCCGGCGGTGCAGGCCGGGCCGCGCCGGCAGCCGGAGAATCCGCTGCCGAAGCAGCGCCAGCGCAAGCCCGGGCAGGAACACGCGCTCGATCCCCAGCCGCGCTTCCTGGCCCCGGATTACCGGGGCAGCGGCAAGCTCGACGGCATGGTGGCGCTGGTCACCGGCGGCGACTCCGGCATCGGCCGCGCGGTGGCGGTGCTGTTCGCGCGCGAGGGCGCCGACGTCGCCATCACCTACCTCAGCGAGGACCGCGACGCCGCCGACACCAGGCGCCACGTCGAGGCCGAGGGCGCGCGCTGCATCGCGCTGGCCGCCGACGTGAAGGACCCGCGCGCCTGCGAGGCCGTGGTGAAGGAGGTCGTGCACACGTTCGGACGCCTGGACGTGCTGGTCAACAACGCCGCCTTCCAGATGCACGCGCACGCGCTCGAGGACATCACCGACGAGCACCTGCAGGAAACCCTGCAGACCAACATCGCGGGCTACTTCCACATGGCGCGCGCCGCGCTGCCGCACATGACCGAGGGCGCCAGCATCATCAACACCGGCTCGGAGACCGGCATCTTCGGCAACGGCAAGCTGCTCGACTATTCCGCGACCAAGGGCGCGATCCACGCCTTCACCAAGTCGCTGGCGACCAGCCTGCTCGGGCGCGGAATCCGCGTGAACGCGGTCGCGCCGGGGCCGGTGTGGACGCCGCTGAATCCGGCCGACCGGCCCGCGGAGGACGTCGCGAAGTTCGGGCAGGACAGCGACATGGGCCGGCCGGCGCAGCCGGAGGAGGTGTCGCCGGCCTACGTGTTCCTGGCGGCGCCGGTGTGTGCCTCGTACGTCAACGGGGTGGTGCTGCCGGTGATGGGCGGGCCGCGCGGCTAGCGCGTCCGCCTACCAGCCGTAGAGCTTGAACCAGGTGACCGGCGCTTCCTCGCGCGGATCCAGGCGGCCGTCGCCGTCGCGGTCCACGATGTAGTAGGTCACGCCGCGCGTCGGCACCACCTTCACCATCACCAGCTGGCCGCCGACCCGGTACTCGTGGATGACGTCGCCGTTGTCGGCGGTGCGCACGGCCTCGACCGCGCCTTCCGGGACCGGCGGCGGGTCGCCGGCGGTCTGCGGCACCGGCAGGGCTTCGCCACTGCTGGCGCAGGCGGCCAGCAGCAGCACGGCGACGGACGGCAGCAGTAAGCGCATGGCGGGGCTCCTTGGCGGGTCCACCCGATTATGCCCCGCCCCGCCGCGTAGAATCGGTGCATGCCCGAGCAGACCCCGCACCGCCTCGTCCTGATCGACGGCTCGTCCTACCTGTACCGCGCCTTCCACGCGCTGCCGCCGCTGTCCAACGCCGCCGGCGAGCCCACCGGCGCGCTGTTCGGGGTGGTCAACATGCTGCGCGCCACGCTCAAGGAGCAGCCGGACTGCGCCGCCTTCGTGCTCGACGCCCCCGGCAAGACCTTCCGCGACGACCTCTATCCCGAGTACAAGGCCAACCGCCCGCCGATGCCCGACGACCTGCGCGCGCAGGTCCAGCCGATGTGCGACATCGTGCAGGCGCTCGGCTTCCCGATGCTGAGCATCCCCGGGGTCGAGGCCGATGACGTCATCGGCACCCTGGCGCTGGAGGCGGCGCGCGAGGGCAGCCACGTCACCATCTCCACAAGCGACAAGGACTTCGCACAACTGGTGCAGGCGTTCCCCAGCGGCGGCCGCATCGAGCTGGTCAACACCATGAGCGGCAGCAAGCTGGACAGCGACGAGGCGGTCGTCGCCAAGTTCGGCGTGCCGGCCGCGCGCATCGTCGACCTGCTGGCGCTGATGGGCGACGCCATCGACAACGTCGTCGGCATCGAGAAGTGCGGCCCCAAGACCGCGGCCAAGTGGCTCAACGAGCACGGCGACCTCGACGGCGTGATCGCCGCGGCCGAAGGCATCAAGGGCAAGATCGGCGACAACCTGCGCGCCGGGCTGGAGCGGCTGCCGCTCAACCGCGAGCTGGTCACCATCAAGACCGACGTCGCGCTGGACGCGCCGGCGCGCTCGCTGGCGCTGCGCCCGCGTGACGTCGAGGCGCTACGCGCGTTGTACACGCGCTACGGTTTCAACCAGGCCCTGCGCGAGCTAGAGGGCAACGCTGCCGCCGAGCCCGCCCCGGGCGCGGCCGGCAAGCCCGGCGCGATGCGCTCGACCGCCGCCGGCTACGCGCGCGCCGCGGCTGCACCGGCGCCCGGGATCGACCCGGCGCTGTCCGCCCCCGGCGAGCACGAGACCGTGCTCACCCGCGCGCAGCTCGACGCCTGGGTCGCAAGGCTGGACGCCGCCGAGGAGTTCGCCTTCGACACCGAGACCGACTCGCTCGACGCGCTGTGCGCGAAGCTCGTCGGCCTGAGCCTGGCGGTGGAGCCGGGCAAGGCCGCCTACATCCCGGTCGGCCACGACTATCCCGGCGTGCCGGCGCAGCTGCCGCTGCAGGAAGTACTGGACGCGCTACGCCCGGCGTTCACTGATCCTGGAAAGCGCAAGATCGGCCACCACGGCAAGTACGACCTGCATGTACTGCGCTGCCACGGCCTCGAGGTGCGCGGCTACAACGACGACACGATGATGGAGAGCTTCGTGCTCAACGCCACCGCGACCCGGCACGACATGGACTCGCTGGCGATGCGCTACCTCGGCTACAGGACGGTCACCTACGCCGACGTTGCCGGCAAGGGCGCCAAGCAGATCCCGTTCCCGGCGGTGGCGATCGACGACGCCACCCGCTACGCCGGCGAGGACGCCGACGTCACCCTGCGCCTGCACCGCACGCTGCGCCCGAAGCTGGCGGAGGAGCCGGCGCTCGATCGCGTCTACCGCGAGATCGAGATCCCGCTGGTGCCGGTGCTCGAGCGGATCGAGGCCAACGGCGTGCTGGTGGACATGGACGAGCTGCGCCGGCAGTCGGCCGACCTGTCGCGGCGCATGCTCGAACTGCAGCAGAAGGCCACCGAGCTGGCCGGCCGTACCTTCAACCTGGACTCGCCCAAGCAGGTCTGCGCGCTGCTCTACGACGAGCTGAAGCTGCCGGCGCTGGTGAAGACGCCCTCCGGCCAACCCTCCGCCAACGAGGAGGCGCTGGAGGCGATCGCCGACCAGCACCCGCTGCCGCGCGTGATCCTCGACTACCGCGGCCTGGCCAAGCTGCGCAGCACCTACACCGAGAAGCTGCCGGGCATGGCCAACCCGGACGACGGCCGCGTCCACACCAGCTTCCACCAGGCCGGCGCCGCCACCGGGCGGCTTGCGTCCAGCGACCCGAACCTGCAGAACATCCCGATCCGCACCGAGGACGGGCGCCGCATCCGCAAGGCCTTCGTCGCGCCGGAGGGGCGCCGCATCGTCGCCTGCGACTACTCGCAGATCGAGCTGCGGATCATGGCCCACCTGTCACAGGACCCGGCGCTGCTGCGCGCGTTCGAGTCCGGTGCCGACATCCACCGCGCGACCGCGGCTGAAGTGTTCGGCAAGCCGATCGACGCCGTGGACGCCAACGAGCGCCGCGCCGCCAAGGCGATCAACTTCGGCCTGATGTACGGCATGAGCGCGTTCGGCCTGGCCAAGCAGCTCGGGATCGCGCGCGGCGAGGCGCAGGACTACATCGCGCTGTACTTCAGCCGCTACCCCGGCGTGCGCGACTTCATGGAGAGCACGCGCCAGCAGGCGCGCGACCGCGGTTACGTGGAAACGGTGTTCGGCCGGCGCCTGTACCTGGCCGACATCCACGCGCGCAACCAGGGCCTGCGCGCGGGCGCCGAACGCGCGGCGATCAACGCGCCGATGCAGGGCACCGCGGCCGACATCATCAAGCGCGCGATGATCGACATCGACGGCTGGCTGGCAGGCCATCGCGAGCGTGCGCTGATGGTCCTCCAGGTCCACGACGAGCTCGTGTTCGAGGTCGACGAGGGCTTCGTCGAGGCCCTGCTGGCCGAGGTCCCCCGGCGGATGACGGCGGCGGCCGAATTGCGGGTGCCGCTGGTGGTCGATTCCGGGGTCGGAAAGGACTGGGACGAGGCCCATTGAGGGGCCTCCGGGCGGCCAAAACCCCATTCAGGCGGCCCTTCTGAATCATTCCTGAACCCGCCGGTTCAGTGGTCGCGATCTTCACGAACCATCCATGTCGGTTCTGGTCATATAGGCCGCGACGGATGCAAGGTCCGTCGCAGAGATCATCTCCCCTCCCCTGGAGTGATCCCGGAACGGAAACCCCTCCCCAGGTTCCGTTCCCCGGCCCCGCTAGCCTTCCCCCTGGCTATGCGGGGCTTTTTTATGCGCCGCCTTTTGGCGACGCATAAAAACCCAAAGTTTTGGCTCGGGTGGTTCTCGCGCAATCGACTGCTGCGTTGGCCAAAACTTTGGGCCCCGGCTAGTGCTGACATCCCCCGCGCCTGTCGGCGCGCCCCCCTTGGGAAGGGGGGCTCTCAGCCATGGGACTTCGCGGTCGGTCCGGACTTCATGGGTCGCCCACGCGGGGTGGCGCTTAGTGGTGGCCTTGTCGGACTGGGAGCTGGGCTGTGTCGGAGTGGCTGGAGCTGAAGATCCCGTGGTGGGAGATCGTTTTGCGGGCGTCGATCGTGTACTTCGTGCTGCTCGCGCTGCTGCGGGTATCGGGCAAGCGGACGGTGGGGCAGTTCACGCCGTTCGACCTGCTGGTGCTGGTGCTGCTGGGCGATGCGGTGCAGGGCTCGATGATCGCGGGCGACGAATCGCTGCAGGGCGGGCTGATCCTGGCGTTCACGCTGCTGGCGTGGAACCGGCTGGTCGGCTTCGTCACCGCGCGCAGCGAATCGGTGGCGCTGGTGGTCGAGGGCAAGGAGGACATCCTCGCGCGGAACGGCACGGTGTTCGAGGAAGCGCTCAAGAAGGCGGACTTGACCCGGGACGACCTGCAGGAGGCGATGCGGGACCACAGCGTGCCGTCCATCAACAAGATCCGGTTGGCGGTGCTGGAGAAGGACGGGACGATCACGGTCCTCGGGATGAAGGATGCGAAGTCGTCGTAGCGGGTCGCGGCGCGAGCGCCGCTCCTACAGTTCGGTGAGCCAGTCGCGGGGGCGGAGGTAGTCGGCGAGGCGGGCTTCGGGGCTGCCGGGTTCGGGTGAGTAGCCGTATTCCCAGCGGACCTGCGGCGGGAGGCTCATCAGGATGGATTCGGCGCGGCCGCCGGACTGCAGGCCGAACAGGGTGCCGCGGTCGTAGACCAGGTTGAACTCGACGTAGCGGCCGCGGCGGTAGAGCTGGAAGTTGCGCTGGCGCTCGCCGTAAGGGGTATCGCGGCGACGTTCGACGATCGGCAGGTACGCGTCGAGGAAGCCGTCGCCGACCGCGCGCATGTAGGCGAAGTCGCTGTCGAAGTCGCCGTGCAGGTCGTCGAAGAACAGGCCGCCGACGCCGCGCGTCTCCTTGCGGTGCTTGAGGTAGAAGTACTCGTCGCACCAGCGCTTGTGCGCCTGGTAGCGCTCCTCGCCGCCGAACGGCTCGCACAGGTCGCGGGCGACGCGGT
Organism: Cognatiluteimonas lumbrici; assembly: GCF_006476065.1. Taxonomy (GTDB): domain Bacteria; phylum Pseudomonadota; class Gammaproteobacteria; order Xanthomonadales; family Xanthomonadaceae; genus Cognatiluteimonas; species Cognatiluteimonas lumbrici. Next base: position 1,812,702 of record NZ_ML636798.1, on the reverse strand, counting down.
GCCAGTGCAGCACGTCCTCGTCGAACGGGTAGAACGGGGTCAGGTCGAAGCCGCCCCCGAACCACCAGGCCACGGTCTCGCCGTCGCGCCGGGCGGTGAAATGGCGGACGTTGGCGTGGGTGGTCGGCAGGTAGGGATTGCGCGGGTGGAACACCAGCGAGACGCCGGCCGCGCGCCAGGAGGCGCCCGCGAGTTCCGGCCGCGAGGCGCTGGCCGACGGCGGCAGCTTCGAGCCGGAGACGTCGGAGAAGCCGATCCCGGCCTGCTCGAACACGGCGCCGTCGCGCAGCACGCGCGTGCGCCCGCCGCCGCCTTCCTTGCGCTCCCAGCGGTCCTCGGCGAAGCGCGCCTGGCCGTCCGCGGCCTCGATCGCGGCGCAGATGCGGTCCTGCAGCCCGGTCAGGTAGTCGCGGACGGAATCGAAGTCAGCCATCGCCCTTCACGTGCTCGTCGAACAGCTCGAGGATGCGCCGATACTCGTCGTACCAGGCGTCGGCGTGCGTGAAGCCGTGCCGCTCCAGCGGGTACGGCGCCACCCACCAGTCGTGCTTGCGCAGCTCGATCAGCTTCTGCACCAGGTCCACCGTGTCCTTGAAGAACACGTTGTCGTCGATCATGCCGTGCGCGATCAGCAGCGCGTCCTGCAGGCCCTCGGCGTACTCGATCGGCGAGGAGCGCTGGTAGGCCTCGGGGTCGAGCTCGGGCGTGTTGAGGATGTTCGAGGTGTACTCGTGGTTGTACTGCGCCCAGTCCACCACCGGGCGCAGCGCGGCGCCGGCCTTGAACACGCCCGGCTCGCGGAACAGCGCCATGAAGGTCATGAAGCCGCCGTAGCTGCCGCCGTAGATGCCGGCGCGGTCGCGGTCGCCCTGCTTCTCCGCCACCAGCCACTCGAGGCCGTCGAGGTAGTCCTCGAGCTCGGGGTGGCCCATGTTGCGGTAGATCGCGGTGCGCCAGTCGCGGCCGTAGCCCTCGGAGCCGCGGTAGTCGAGGTCGAGCACGATGTAGCCGCGTTGCACCAGCAGGTTGTGGAACATCTGCTCGCGGAAGTACTCCGGCCAGTGCATGTCCGCGTTCTGCAGGTAGCCGGCGCCGTGCACGAACATCACGATCGGGTAGCGCCTGCCCGGTTCCGGGTTGGCCGGGCCGTAGTACTTGCCCCAGATCGGCGCGGCGCCGTGCCGCGACGGCACCTGCACGCGCTGCGGTTCGATCCAGTCGACGGCGCGGAACTCGGGGGTGCGGGTGTCGGTGAGCGCGCGCGCGGTGCCGCCGCGCGCGTCGACCACCGCGAGCTGCGGCGGCAGGTAGTCGGCGGAATAGCGCAGGAGCAGCCTGGTTCCGTCGGGCGATTGCGTGAACGACTCGACGCCGTCGAGCGCGGTCAGTTCGCGCACGTCGCCGCCTTCCAGCGGCACCTCGCAGACTTCGTAGTCCACCGGGCTGGCGCGGTTGCAGAGCACCAGGAAGCCGCGCCCGTCGGCGGCGAGCACCGGCCGCGAGGCCTCCCACTGCCCGCGCGTGTGCTGCACGGCGCCGCCGCTGCCTGCGGTATCCAGTGTGTACAGGTGCGAATGCCCGCTCTCCTCGGACAGATACCAGAGCGTGCGGTTGTCCGGCAGCCAGCCGAAATCGTTGAAGCCCCAGTTGATCCAGGCGTTGTCGCGCAGCCGGTGGCGGCTGTGCAGGGTGGCGTTCTCCGGGCCGACGGTCGCGATCCAGCGGTCCTTGTTGTCCACCGCGCGCAGCAGCACCGCGGCCTGGCGCGAGTCGCCCGACCAGTGGATCGCCGGGCCGGTGCCGTCGCCGTCGGTCTCGACCCGGATCGCGCGGTGGCCCTGCAGCGGCTTCTTGCCGGCGGCGGCGCGGAGCCCGGCCAACGGGTCCTCGCCGGCCCCAGGCAGTACGCCGAAGTCCAGCTTGCGCGGCTCGCCGTCGGCCATGTCCACCACCCACAGCGTGTGCGGCAGCGGCGCGTTGCGGCCGACCCGCGTGCGCACTTCCTCGAACTCCTCGTAGCCGGACTCGGTGACGTAGCGCGGCATCTTCCCGGCCTTCCCGGTGTCGGCGCCGGCCTCGGTGGTCACCACCAGCAGCCAGCGTCCGTCGGGCGAGAGCGCGCTGTCGGCGACCTGCACCTCGTCGCCCAGGTACACCGGCGCCGGCGCGCGGGTGGGATCGGCGGCGCGCCAGGCGTCGTGTTGCTCGCGCGCGGCGTCGCGGCGGGCGCGATCCTCGCGCAGGGTGTCGATCAGCCGCAGCTGGCGCTCGCGCAGCGCGTCCTCGTCCGGCGGCGTTCCCGGTGCGTCCTCGGCGCGGATCACCGCCGCCTGCACCACCGCACCGCCCGGCGTGCGCCGGTACCAATCGTTGCCGACCCGCCACACCAGCGAGCCGTCGTCGCCCCAGCGCGGACGCGATTCCTGGTCGTTGCTGCGGGTCACCTGCAGCAGCGCGCCGTTGCGCAGGTCGCGCACGAACACGTCGCCGTTGCGGACGAAGGCCATGCGCGTGCGGGTGGCGTCGTAGACCGCGCCGGAGGCGTCGAGCGTGGCGCGCTCGGCGCCCTCGACCAGCCGCGGCGCGCTGCTGCCGTCCACCGGCACCTGCCAGGCATCGCGGACGATGCCGCCCTCGCGCTTGCGCTCGTACTGCGCGGCGCGCCCGTCCCAGGCCCACCAGTAGTCCTCGACCGCGTTGCCGATCCAGTCCGGATCGGCCATCACCTGCTCGAGGGTCAGCGGCGGCGCCGGCGCGGGCAGGGCCTGGGCGAAAGCGCTGGGCGCGCTGGACAGAAGCACGCTGGACAGAAGCACGGGCAGCAAGGCGGCAAGCGGCAACGGACGACGCATCGGCGGGTTCCCCGGTCAGGCGCAAGGCGACCGCGCGATTCTAGCGGCTGGGCCCGCGCGGCGCCCCGGCCGGAAGTCGTGTGCGCGGCGTGGACGTCGCGGTAACGGCCGGGGCGCACAATGGGCGTGCGGCGCAGTCCCCCGCGCCGCGGGGAGAGGCCCGTGTTGGACGCACTGCTGCTGTCGAGGATCCAGTTCGGCTTCGTCATCACCTTCCACATCCTGTTCCCGGCCTTCACCATCGGCCTGGCGCACTGGCTGGCCTTCGTCGAATGGCGCTGGCTGCGCACCCGCGACGACCGCTGGCGCGACATCTACTTCTTCTGGCTGAAGATCTTCGCGGTGTCGTTCGGCATGGGCGTGGTCTCCGGCATCGTCATGAGCTTCCAGTTCGGGACCAACTGGGCGGTGCTGAGCGAGCGCGCCGGCGCGATCCTCGGGCCGCTGCTGAGCTACGAGGTGCTGACCGCGTTCTTCCTCGAGGCGACCTTCCTCGGGGTGATGCTGTTCGGCTGGCGCCGGGTCTCCGACCGGCTGCACTTCTTCGCCACCTGCATGGTCGCGCTCGGGACCCTGCTCTCGACCTTCTGGATCATCTCCGCCAACAGCTGGATGCAGACGCCGCAGGGGCACGTGATCGACGCCGCCGGCTTCTTCCAGCCCGCCGACTGGTGGGCCATCATCTTCAACCCGTCGTTCCCGTACCGCCTGGCGCACATGGTGCTGGCGGCGTTCATCACCACCTGCTTCGTGATCGGTGGCGTCAGCGCCTGGTACCTGCGCCGCGGCGAGCACCGCGACGCGGCCGTGCGCATGCTGAAGCACGCGGTGGTGTTCGCGGCGATCGCGGTGCCGCTGCAGATCCTCGCCGGGGACCTGCACGGGCTCAACGTGGCCGAGCACCAGCCGGTGAAGCTGGCGGCGATCGAGGCGCACTGGCACGAGGGCGCGCCCGGCGAGGGAACGCCACTGGTGCTGTTCGCGCTGCCGGACGCGCAGGCGGAACGCAACGACTACGAGGTGGCCGTGCCGCGCCTGGGCGGGCTGATCCTGGCCCACGACTGGAACGGCACCTTCCCGCCGCTGACCGCGGTGCCGCCCGAGGAGCGGCCGCCGGTGGCGCCGGTGTTCTGGTCGTTCCGGGTCATGGTCGGCATCGGCATCCTGATGCTGGTGCTGGCCTGGGGCTCGCTGTGGGCGTTGCGCCGCGGCACCCTGGCCACCTCGCGCTGGCTGCTCGACGGCTGGCGGCTGCTGAGCCCGTCGGGCTTCATCGCCCTGCTCGCTGGGTGGTACGTGGTCGAGATCGGGCGCCAGCCGTACGTGGTCTACGGACTGCTGCGCACCAGCGAGGCGGTCAGCCCGAACATCGCCGCGGCCGCGGTGATGACTTCGCTCATCGTCTACGCGATCGCCTACGCGGTGATCTTCGGCGCCGGCATCTGGTACCTGCGCAAGCTGATGCTGGTCGGGCCGGTGCCGCAACCGCCCAAGGACACCCGCGGCGGCGAGAAGACGCCGGCGCGGCCGCTGTCGGTGCCCGACGAACCGGTGGACGCGCCCGCCACCCGGCAGGAGGTGCAGTCATGAGCCTCGACCTCGTGCTTCCGGTGCTGTGGTTCGGCGTGATCGGCTTCGGCGTGCTGATGTACGTGCTGCTGGACGGCTTCGTCCTCGGCCTCGGCATCCTCGCGCCGTTCGCCGAGGACGGCGCCCAGCTCGACCACATGATGAACACCGCCGCGCCGATCTGGGACGGCAACGAGACCTGGCTGGTGCTCGGCGGCGCCGGCCTGCTGGCGGCGTTCCCGCCGGCCTACGCGCTGCTGCTGTCGACGCTGTACCTGCCGGTGCTGATGATGCTGATCGCGCTGATCTTCCGCGGCGTCGCCTTCGAGTTCCGGTTCAAGGCGACCCGCGGGAAGCCGTTCTGGGGCGCGGCGTTCTCGGTTGGTTCGATCGTGGTGGCGTTCTCGCAGGGCGTCATCCTGGGCGCGCTGGTCGAAGGCCTGCCGCGCGACGCCGGCCCCGGCTTCGCCTCCGCGTTCGCGTGGTTCAGCCCGTTCTCGATGATGACCGGCGTGGCGCTGGTGTTCGGCTACGCCCTGCTCGGCGCCGGCTGGCTGGTGCTGAAGACCGAGGGGTCGCTGCACCGGCTCGCGCGCACCATGACCCGGCCGCTGGTGCTGGTGGTGGTCGCGTTCATGGGACTGGTCAGCGCCTGGCTGCCGTTCCTCGACTCGCGGATCATGGCGCGCTGGTTCGAGGGCGGCAACTTCTGGTGGCTGGCGCCGGTGCCGCTGCTGGCGCTGTGGAACGCCTGGGCGCTGTGGCGCGCGGCCGCCGCGGAAGGCCGCGACTGGCATCCGTTCGTGCTCACCATGAGCTTCTTCGGGCTCGGCTTCGCCGGGCTGGTGCTCGGCATGTGGCCGAACATCATCCCGCCGGACATGAGCATCTGGGACGCGGCCTCGCCGTCGTCGTCGCTGGTGTTCCTCGGCGTCGGCATCGTGATCCTGCTGCCGGCGATCCTCGGCTACACCTGGTGGTCGTACAGCGTGTTCCGCGGCAAGATCGAGGCCGACAGCGGGTACCACTCGCATTGAGTGGCGCCCGCCGGCGGCCCCGCCGCGCGCATCACCAGATGCGCACGCGCTCCGCCGGCGCCAGGTACAGGTCCTGGCCCGGCTTCGGATCGAACGCCTCGTACCAGCCGTCGATGTTGCGCACGGTCTGCGCGCGCCAGCGGCCGGGCGAGTGAACGCCGCCCACCACCTGCCCGCGCAGCGCCTCGTCACGCGCCTTGTTGCGCCACGCCTGGGCGAAGGCGATGAAGAAGCGCTGCTGGCCGCTGAAGCCTTCCAGCTCCGGCGCCGGCTCGCCGCCGAGCGAGTTGAGGTAGGCCTGGTACGCGACCTCGAGGCCGGCGAGGTCGGCGATGTTCTCGCCCAGGGTCTGCTCGCCGTTGATGTGCAGGCCCGGCAGCGGCTCGTAGGCGTCGTACTGCGCCGCCAGCTTGCGCCCGGCCTCCTCGAAGTGGGCCATGTCCTCCTCGCTCCACCAGTTCTCGAGCTTGCCCTGCGCGTTGAAGTCGGCACCGAGGTTGTCGAAGCCGTGCACGATCTCGTGCCCGATCACCGCGCCGATCGCGCCGTAGTTGGCGGCATCGTCGGCGTTCGGGTCGAAGAACGGCGGCTCCAGGATCGCGGCCGGGAAGTTCAGCGCGTTCTGCAAGGGCAGGTTCACCGCATTGACCGTCTGCGGGGTCATCCACCACTCGCCGCGGTCGGGCGCCTTGCCGAGCTTGCCGCGCTGGTGGCGGTACTCGGCCAGCGCGGCGCGCTGGGCGTTTCCGAGCGCGTCGTCCGCGCGCACCTCGAACCCGGAGTAGTCGCGCCAGGTGTCGGGGTAGCCGACGCTCACCTGCATCGTGCGCACCTTCTCCTTGGCGACCGCCTTGGTCTCCTCGCTCATCCAGTCGAGCGCGTCAATGCGCTCCGGGAACACCGCGAGCAGGTTGTCCACCAGCTGCTTCACTTCCGCGCGCGACGACGCCGGGAAGTAGCGCTGCACGTAGCGCTGGCCGATGGCGTCGCCGAGCGCGTTGCCGACCGCGGCCAGCGCGCGCTTGTCGCGTGCGCGCTGCTGCGGCACGCCGCTGAGCGTGGTGCCGAAGAAGCCGAACGACAGGTCGGCGTAGGCCTTCGGCAGCAGCGGCGCGGCCTCGTTGAGCGCATGGAACGTCGCCCAGGCCCTCCAGTCCTCCAGCGACGCGTCGGCGACGAGCTTCGACAGCCGCGCGATCGCCTCCGGCTGCCACGCGATCACCGTGTCCTGGTCCTGCAGGCCGGCGGCGCGGAAGTACGTCGCCCAGTCGAGTCCCGGCGCCTTTTCGGCGAAGGCATCCATCGCCCAGGCCTCGGCGTTGTGCGCGTCCTGGGTCTCGATGATGGTGGCCTGCGCCTTCGCGATCCGCTCCTCCAGCGCGTAGGCGCGCTTCGCGACCGCGTCGGCGTCCTCGATGCCGGCCTGTTCGAGCAGCGCTGCCATGTACTCGCGGTACTTGCCGCGGATGTCCTGCATCGCCTTGTCGCCGGAAACGTAGTAGTCGCGGCTGGGCATGGCGGTGCCGCCCTGCAGCAGGTAGGGGCGGTTGTGCTCCGGATCCTGCAGCCCCTGGGTCACGAACAGGCCGAACAGGTTGGGCGTGTGCAGGTCGGTCGCGTTGAGCGGGTCGACGTCGGCGCGCAGGTGCTCGCCGAGGTAGGCGGCGAGCGCGGTGCGGTCGTCGATCGCGGCGATGGCGTCGAGTTGCGGCTGCACCGGTTCCAGCCCGCGCTCTTCGATGGTGTCGGTGTCCATGAACGCGGCGTAGTAGTCGGCGATGCGACGCTCGTCGCTGCCGGGTTGCGGATCGCCGTCGATGATCGATTGCACCAGCTCCGCGGTGCGTTGCTCGGCCTTGTTGAACACCTGCAGGAAGATGCCGGTGCTGGCGCGGTCGGCCGGGATCTCGGTGGTCTCGCGCCAGCCGCCGTTGGCATAGGCCTCGAAGTCGTCGCCCGGCTGCACGCTGGTCTCCATGCCGGCGATGTCGATGCCGATCACCGGCTCCGCCGGGGTCGCCGCGATGTCCGGCGCCTGGTCGGTGGCGGCCTGGGAATCGGTCGGGGCGGGCGAGCAGGCGCACAGGGCGCAGATCGCCATCGCCAGCAGGGTCGGTCGCATCGCGCGCATGTCAGGTCCCTCTTGTCGGCAAGGATGCCCATCTTGGACCCGCCGGCGTGATGGCCGAATGGGACAGAAGTACCGGTCTGCGGCAGACTGGCGGCAGGAGGTCCCCGCCATGTCCCAGCCGGAGCGTTACCCCGTCCCCGCGGCCTTCGCCGCCGCCGCCAACCTCGACGCCGACGGCTACCGGCGGCTCTACGCACGGTCCATCGCCGATCCGGACGGCTTCTGGGCCGAAGCCGCCGGGCGCCTGGACTGGATGCGCAGGCCCACGCGCATCCGCGAGGCCAGCTTCGACGCCGACGACTTCCACGTCCGCTGGTACGCCGACGGCCGGCTCAACGCCAGCGTCGAGTGCCTCGATCGCCACCTGGCCGCGCACGGCGACAAGGCCGCGATCGTGTTCGAGCCGGACGACCCGGCCGCGGACCCGCAACGCATCAGCTACCGCGAGCTGCACGCGCGCGTGTGCCGGTTGGCCAACGCGCTGCGCAACCTCGGCATCGGCAAGGGCGACCGCGTCACCATCTACCTGCCGATGATCCCCGAGGCGGTGGTGGCGATGCTCGCCTGCGCGCGCATCGGCGCGGTGCACATGGTGGTGTTCGGCGGCTTCGCCCCGCACTCGATCGCCGACCGCATTGCCGACTGCGGCAGCAAGCTGGTGATCACCGCCGACGAGGGCTGCCGCGGCGGCAAGCGCATCGCGCTCAAGGCCAACGTGGACGCGGCGCTGAAACTGCCCGGCACCAACAGCGTCGAGACCGTGCTGGTGGTGCGCCACACCCGCGGCGTGGTGGACATGCAGATGCCGCGCGACCGCTGGTACGACGCGGTGCTCGACGGCCAGCCAGACACCTGCGAGCCCGAACCGATGGACGCGGAGGACCCGCTGTTCATCCTCTACACCTCCGGCAGCACCGGCAAGCCGAAGGGCGTGCTGCACACCACCGGCGGCTACCTCGTGTTCTGCGCCTACACCCACGAGTGCGCGTTCGACCTCAAACCCGACGACGTGTACTGGTGCACCGCCGACGTCGGCTGGGTCACCGGGCACAGCTACATCGTCTACGGCCCCTTGGCCAACGCGTCCACGGCGGTGGTGTTCGAGGGCGTGCCGACCTGGCCGGACTGCTCGCGCTTCTGGCAGGTGGTGGACAGGCACGCGGTCACGATCTTCTACACCGCGCCGACCGCGATCCGCGCGCTGATGCGCGAGGGCGACGACTGGGTGCGCGCCACCTCGCGCTCGTCGCTGCGCCTGCTCGGGACGGTCGGCGAGCCGATCAACCCGGAGGCCTGGCGCTGGTACCACGACGTGGTCGGCGACGGCCGTTGCCCGGTGGTGGACACCTGGTGGCAGACCGAGACCGGCGGGATCATGATCGCGCCCCTGCCCGGCGTGGTCGACGCCAAGCCCGGCGCCGCGATGCTGCCGTTCTTCGGCGTGCGCCCGGCGCTGGTGGACGGCGACGGCAAGCTGCTCGAGGGCGAGGCCGAGGGCAACCTGGTGATCCTGGACTCGTGGCCAGGGCAGATGCGCACCGTTTACGGCGACCACCAGCGCTACATAGACACCTACTTCAGGACCTTCCCGGGCACCTACTGCACCGGCGACGGCGCGCGCCGCGACGCCGACGGCCACTGGTGGATCACCGGCCGCGTGGACGACGTGATCAACGTCAGCGGCCACCGCATGGGCACCGCCGAGGTCGAGAGCGCGCTGGTCGCGCACGAGGCGGTGGCCGAGGCCGCGGTCGTCGGCTTCCCGCACGACATCAAGGGCCAGGGCATCTACGCCTACGTGACCCTGAAGGAAGGCGTCGAACCCAGCGATGCGTTGCGCGCGGAACTGGTGCAGCAGGTGCGCGGCGACATCGGCGCGACCGCCACGCCCGACCACATCCAGTGGGCGCCGGCGCTGCCGAAGACCCGCAGCGGCAAGATCATGCGCCGGATCCTGCGCAAGATCGCCGAGAGCACATCGTCTAACGTCAGACCCGACCAGCTCGGCGACACCACCACGCTGGCCGATCCGTCGGTTGTAGAAGCGCTGGTCGCCAATCGCCGGGGTGCGTCGTGAGCGCCGTGGGCCTGCGCCTGGACGACCCGGGGCTGCTGCGCATGCAGTGCCCGGTCGGCGGCGTCTGGCGCGATGCCGACGGCGGAGCCAATTGCGAGGTCACCAACCCCGCGACCGGCGCGGTGCTGGGAACGGTACCGGACATGGGCCCGGCCGAGACCCGCGCCGCGATCGAGGCCGCGCACGCCGCGTTCCCGGAGTGGGCCGCGCGCACCGCGCAGGAACGCGCCCAGGTATTGCGACGCATGCACGCGCTGATGCTCGAGCACCGGGAGGACCTGGCGCGGCTGATGACCGCCGAGCAGGGCAAGCCGCTGGCCGAGTCGCGCGGCGAGATCGCGTATTCCGCCGCGTACCTGGAATGGTTCGCCGAGGAAGGCCGGCGCATGTACGGCGAGGTGATCCCGCCGCACGCCGCCGACCGGCGCATCGTGGTGCTGCGCCAGCCGGTCGGCGTTGCCGCGCTGATCACGCCCTGGAACTTCCCGTCGGCGATGCTCGGGCGCAAGCTCGGCGCGGCGCTGGCCGCCGGCTGCACCGTGGTCTGCAAGCCGGCGCTGCAGACGCCGTTCTCGGCGCTGGCGCTGGCGGTGATCGGCGAGCGCTCGGGCCTGCCGCCGGGCGTCATCAACATGGTCACCGGCAGCGACGCCGCGGCGATCGGCGAGGCCATGACCTCGCACCCGAAGGTGCGCAAGCTGAGCTTCACCGGATCCACCAAGGTCGGGGCGCTGCTGATGAAGCAGTGCGCCGAGGACATCAAGCGGGTCTCGCTCGAGCTGGGCGGCAACGCACCGTTCATCGTGTTCGAGGACGCCGACCTCGACGCCGCGGTCGAAGGCGCGATCGCCAGCAAGTTCCGCAACACCGGGCAGACCTGCGTCTGCGCCAACCGGCTGTTCGTGCACGACGCGGTGTACGACGCTTTCGCCGACAAGCTGGTCGCCGCGGTCTCGAAGCTGCGCGTGGGCGACGGCCTGCAGGGCGAGACCGACCAGGGCCCGCTGATCGACGCCAAGGCACTGGAGAAGGTGGAGGCGCACGTCACCGACGCGCTGGCCAAGGGCGCCAGCGTGATGCTCGGCGGCGAGCGCCACCCGCTCGGCGGCACCTTCTACCAGCCGACCGTGCTGCGCGACGCCGGCATGGACATGCTGCTGGCGCGCGAAGAGACCTTCGGCCCGGTAGCGCCGCTGTTCCGCTTCTCCGACGAGGCCGAAGCCATCGCCATGGCCAACGACACCGAGTTCGGGCTGGCCGGCTACTTCTACACCCGCGACCTCGCCCGCGCCTGGCGCGTGGCGGAGGCGCTGGAGTGCGGCATCGTCGGCATCAACACCGGCCTGGTCTCGACCGAGGTCGCCCCGTTCGGCGGCATCAAGCAGTCGGGCATGGGCCGCGAGGGGTCGCGGCACGGGCTGGAGGACTACACGGTGCTGAAGTATGCGTGCATCGGGGGGAATTGAATCGCGCGCAAGGCGCGCTCCCACAATGAAGAAGGCCCGCTTTCGCGGGCCGTCTTCTTACTTGATCTTGCCTTCCTTGTAGATCACGTGCTTCCGGACGACGGGATCGTACTTCTTGATCTCCATCTTGTTCGGCGTGTTCTTCTTGTTCTTGTCGGTCGTGTAGAAGTGACCGGTGTCGGCGGTGGAGATCAGGCGGATCTTGTCGCGCTTGGTTGCCATGGCTCAATCCTCCTCAGATCTTCTCGCCGCGGGCACGCAGCTCGGCCAGGACCGAGTCGATGCCGTTCTTGTCGATGGTGCGCAGGGCCTGCGCGGAAACCCTCAGCTTGACCCAGCGGTTCTCGCTGGCCACCCAGAAGCGGCGCTCGTGCAGGTTCGGCAGGAAGCGGCGGCGGGTCTTGTTGTTGGCATGCGAGACGTTGTTGCCGCTCTGCACGCCCTTGCCGGTGACTTGGCATACGCGGGACATATCGAACTCCTCGGAGCGCACCATCGAAGGTGCCAGTGGTCGGCCCCCATAGCCCGGGAGCCTTCGGCCTCGCAGGGCGCCGGAGGGGTCCAGAAGCGCAGCGAGCCGGCAATTATGCACCAGAAATCAGGCGGATAGCTAGTGGCTGGCCTTGTCCCGGTTCCAGCCGCGGTGGCGGATGTCCAGGTACAGGCTGTAGGCCGCGGTGAACGCCGGGAACAGGTTCTGGACGATCCCGACCGCGTCCTGCTTGTGCGAGAACAGGAAGTAGCTGAGGGTCATGCCCGAGCCGAGCAGGCTCATGTACCAGAACAGCCGTGGAATCACGGGCTTGCGGTGCTTGCGCGAGGCCCAGAACTGGACCAGCCAGCGGCCGCCGAACATCAGCGCGCCGGTCAGGCCGATCAGCTTCCAGGGGGACATGTACAGCCCGGTCCACTCCAGCCACTGGATCGGGTCGTTCATGAAGTCGCCGGAGCCGGGCGCCAGCATCATTCCAGTTCCTCCGCCGGGGTCACCTTGCCGCGCCGGATGAGCCAGGCGACCCCGCGCAGGTCGCTGATCCCGACCAGGGCCCGGTTCAGGTTGTTGTACTTGGAGACGCCGGTCGCGCGGTGGCGGTGGTTCACCGGCACGCTCACCGAGCGGTGGCCGGCGCGCTGCATCAGCGCCGGCAGGTAGCGGTGCATGTGGTCGAAGTACGGCAGTTCGAGGAAGGCCTCGCGCTCGAACAGCTTGATGCCGCAGCCGGTGTCCGGGGTGGCGTCGCGCAGCATCCGCGAGCGGATCGCGTTGGCCAGCTTCGAGGCGATGCGCTTGCTGCCGGTGTCCTTGCGGTCCACGCGCCAGCCGGCGAACAGCTTGACGTCCGGCTCGGCGCGGTCCCGCTCGGCCAGCAGCTTCGGGATGTCCGCCGGGTCGTTCTGGCCGTCGCCGTCGAGGGTCGCGACCCAGGCGCCGCGCGCCGCCTTCACGCCGGTGCGGATCGCGGTGCTCTGCCCGCTCTGGTGCACGTGCCGCACGACGCGCAGCTCCGGGACTTCGGCCTTGAGCGCGCGCAGGCGCTCGAGCGTGGCGTCCCGGGACCGGTCGTCCACGTACACGATCTCGAAGTCCACGCGTCCACGCAAGGCGGCGACGATCTCGCCGACCAGCGGCGCGACGTTGTCTTCCTCGTTGAACACCGGAACCACCACCGACAACGCGGGTCCAGCCATGTCAGCTCCGTCAGCCAGCAGTCCCGCGCAGGCGCTCGAGCACGCCGTCGAGCGCCTCGAGGTCGGCGTAGTGGATCACCAGGCGGCCCTTGCCGCCGCGTCCGTGCAGCACGTTGACGCGCGAGCCCAGGGTTTCCGACAGCTCGCGCTCGAGCGCGACGATGTCGGCCTGCGGGCGCGCCTTCGCGGCCTTCGCGGCCTTGCCGGTGGCCGGCACCTTGCCGGCCGAGAGCTGCTGCACGCGGTGCTCGACCTCGCGCACCGACCAGCCGTGCTCGGCGGCCTGGCGCGCGAGCGAGATCGCGGCCTGCGGCGCCAGCGTCAGCAGCGCGCGGGCATGGCCCATCTCCAGCGCGCGGGTCTCGACCAGGGTGCGGATCTCGGGCGGCAGCTCGAGCAGGCGCAGCAGGTTGGACACCGCGGCGCGCGAACGGCCGACCGCGGCCGCCGCCTGCGCGTGGGTCAGGTCGAACTCGTCGATCAGGCGCTGCAGCGCCTGCGCTTCCTCCAGCGGGTTGAGGTCCTCGCGCTGGATGTTCTCGATCAGCGCCATCGCGACCACGGTGCGGTCGTCGACCTCGCGCACCACTACCGGGATCTCGCTCAGCCCGGCCAGGCGCGAGGCGCGCCAGCGGCGCTCGCCAGCGATGATCTCGTAGTTGCGGCCGCCCAGGTCGCGGACCACGATCGGCTGGATCACGCCCTGCGCGCGGATCGACTCGGCCAGCTCGGCGAGCTTGGCGTCGTCCATGGTCTTGCGCGGCTGGTAGCGGCCCGGCGCCAGCGCGTCGATCGGCAGCGAGCGCAGCACGTCGCCCGGGGTCGCCTCCAGCACCGGCGCCTCGGCCTTGGGCCCGAGCAGGGCCTCCAGGCCGCGGCCCAGCCCGCGCTTCTTGGCTGCACTCTTGCCGGCCGCGCTCATGCCGCGGTACCTGCCGCTTCGCTCATCTTGTCACTGTCCTGATTGGGGTTGCGCGCGGCCTGCTCGCGCTCGCGCTGGCGCCGCAGCACCTCGCCGGCGAGGCCGAGGTAGGCGACCGCGCCGCGGCTGCCGCGGTCGTAGCCGACGATGCTCTGGCCGTGGCTCGGGGCCTCCGCCAGGCGCACGTTGCGCGGCACGATGGTGCGGAACACCTTGTCGCCGAAATGGTTGACCAGCTCCGCCGACACCGCGTTGGTGAGGTTGTTGCGCACGTCGAACATGGTACGCAGCACCCCTTCGATCTCCAGCCCCGGGTTCAGCCGCCCCTTCAGCGCGTCGATGGTGCGCACCAGCGCGCTCAGGCCCTCCAGCGCGTAGTACTCGCACTGCATCGGCACCAGCACGCTGTCGGCGGCGGTGAGCGCGTTGAGGGTCAGCAGCGACAGCGCCGGCGGGCAGTCGATGACGATGAAGTCGTAGCGGTCGCGCAGCGGGTCGAGCGCGCGCTTGAGGCGCTGCTCGCGGCCGTCCTCGTCCATCAGCTCGAGCTCGGCCGCGGTCAGGTCGGTGTTGGCGGGCAGCAGGTCGAAGCCTTCCGGCGCCTTGACGATGACGTCGGCGGCGTGCGCCTCCTCCAGCAGCACGTCGCAGGTGGAGGCCGCGAGCTCGTGCTTGTCCACGCCCGAGCCCATGGTGGCGTTGCCCTGCGCGTCCAGGTCCACGAGCAGCACGCGCTTCGGGGTCGCCGCCAACGCCGCGGCCAGGTTGACCGCGGTGGTGGTCTTGCCGACCCCGCCCTTCTGGTTGGCGACAGCGATGATGCGGGCCATGTCCGGGCGCGTGCCTCGATGCGATGGGTGGTCCGGCGCGCGACGCGGGCCGGACCGGGGATTATGCACTGCCCCGGCCGGCGCGTCCGACCACCACCAGGTGGCGCTCGGCGCCGAGGCCGGGGACCGCGAGCGGGCGCACCTCGCGCAGCGCCCAGCCCGCGGGCAGTGCGGCGATCTCGTCCCCGGGCAGCGCGCCCTTCATCGCCAGCAGCACGCCGTCGGGCTTCAGCAGGTGCCCGCCCAGCTCGAGGATCAGCGGCAGCGTGGCCAGCGCGCGCGCGGTGATCGCGTCGAAGGCGCCGGGCGCGTCGAAGGCCTCGATCCGCGATTCCACCACGCGCGCGTTGCCGAGCCCGAGCGTGCGCAGCGCCTCGCGCATGAAGCGCGCCTTCTTGCCGTTGGACTCCACCAGCGCCACTTGCAGGCGCGGGTAGGCGATCGCCAGCGGGATGCCGGGCAGGCCGGGGCCGGTGCCGAGGTCGGCGAGGCTGCCGCCGCGTGCGGCGATGTCCGCGACGCTGCCGTGCATCGCCAGCGAATCCAGCAGGTGTTTGGCGACCATCCCGCGCGGTTCGCGCACCGCGGTCAGGTTGTAGGTCCGGTTCCACTTCGCCAGCAGCGCCAGGTAGGCCAGCAGCGGCCCGCCGAGCGCGGCATCCAGCCCCAGCGCCGCCAGCCCGGCGGAAAGCTCCCGTTCGATCGCCTCATCCATCCGGGTAATTGTCCGGTTTCCAGGCCAGGGCCGCACGGTATCCGGGATGCGGCACGAACTCCCGCACATGCCACTGCGTCGGATCGCCCAGCGCCGGGTCGGCCTCGACCAGCACCAGGTGGCCGTCGCGCTCGTCGAAGGCCAGCCGGTGCAGGCCGAAGGCCAGGCCGCGCCCGTGGGCCTTGAGCACCGCCTCCTTGGCGGTCCACAGGCGCAGGAACGCGGCCGAACGCGCGGCCCGCTCCTGCGCCTCCAGCCAGGCGGCCTCGCGCTCGTGGAAGAAGCGCCGCGCCAGCTCCAGCGCGCGCGGACGCTCGTGCTCGCGCTCCAGGTCCACGCCGAGCACCATGCGCGGGCCGTGCGCGATCAGCAGGCCGCCGCCGCTGTGGCTCCAGCCGACGTCGGCGCCGTGCGCGGGCGCCAGCCGGGGCCGGCCGTGCGCGTCGCGGGCCAGCGCCACCGCGCCCGGGTCGCAGCCCAGCCGCGCGGCCAGCCAGGCGCGCGCGAGTTCCTCGGCGGGTTGTCCCGGCTGCCAGGGTTGCCAATGCCAGCGTGGCCCGTCGCTCATGCCGCCAGCGTAAAGTAAGCGGGGGAAGAACACCGCGCATGGCGCGGCGGGAACGCCATGTCGGCAGTCGTCCAGGACATCGCCAGCGCATCGCCGGGCCACGCGCTCGCCTTCGGCGAACCGTCGCGGCCGCTGGCGTTCGGCCACGGCATGGCGGTGGACTTGCGCACGTTCGAGCGCCACGTGCGCGGCCTGGCCGCGCTGCTGCCGGACGGCCGCCACGCGATCAACCTGTGCGACGACCGCTACCGCTTCCTGGTCGCGTTCTGCGCCGCCGCGGTGCGCGGGCAGGTAACGCTGCTGCCGCCGTCGCGCGCGCCCGGCGTGATCGCCGCCGAGCTCGCGCGCCACCCCGACAGCCACTGCCTCGGCGACGACGCGCCCGATCCGCTGCCGCCGCGCTACTGGCGCCTCCCGGCACGACTGCCGGAGGCCGACGGCCCCCCGCTGCGGCTCGATCCCGACGCGATCGCCGCGATCGGCTTCACCTCCGGCAGCACCGGCATGCCCAGCGCCAATCCGAAACCCTGGGCCTCGTTCCGCGCCAGCACTGCGCAGAACCTGGCCGCGCTGCGCGACCTGTGGCCCGCCGGCGAGGTCGCGCACGTGGTGGCGACGGTGCCGCCGCAACACATGTACGGCATGGAACTGTCGGTGCTGCTGCCGCTGCTGGGCGAGGCCGCGGTGCACGCCGGCCGCCCGTTCTTCCCGCAGGACATCGTGCGCGCGCTGCACGAGGCGCCCGGCAACCGCTTGCTGGTGACCACCCCGGTGCACCTGCGCGCGCTGGTCGAGGCCTGCGCCGCCGACGCCGGCCTGGCGCCGCCCCCGCTGGCCGGGATCGTGTCCGCGACCGCGCCGATGCCGCCGGAGCTGGCGGCCGCGGCCGAGGCTCGCTTCGGCTGCGAGCTGCGCGAGCTGTTCGGTTCCACCGAGACCTGCGTGATCGCCCACCGCCGCAGCGCCCGCGAGACGGCCTGGACACCCTATCCGGGGGTCTGCCTCCAGCCCCAGCCCGACGGCAGCCTGGTCCACGCCCCGCACCTGCCCGGGCCGGTGGCGCTGGCCGACCTGGTGGAGCTGCACGGGGACGGGCGCTTCCTGCTGCGCGGCCGCAACGCCGACCTGCTCGAGATCGCCGGCAAGCGCGCCTCGCTGGGCGACCTCACCCGCCGCCTGCAGGCCGTCCCGGGGGTCGAGGACGGCGTCGTGTTCCAGCTCGACCGGCCCGGCCCCGGCGGCGTGCGCCGGATCGCCGCGCTGGCGGTGGCGCCGTCGCTGGACGAGGCCGCGATCCGGGCGGCGCTGGCCGAATCGGTGGACCCGGTGTTCCTGCCGAGGCCGCTGAAGCGGGTCCCGGCGCTGCCCCGGAACGCCACCGGCAAGCTGCCGCGGGCCGCGTTGCTGGCCCTGATCGGCGATCCAAGCCACTGATCCTGCAGGGAAATCCGGCTCCTTCGCCTTACTGAATTGCTGACGCGGCCATCACGTCCGGGCGAACAAACTAGCCGTGCCCCGGAATGGGGAGCGGGTCCCCCGGAATCCATGCATAAGGAGAGGTGAACATGATGGGTCTCATCATTTGGCTGATCGTGGGCGGCATCATCGGCTGGCTGGCCAGCATGATCATGAAGACCGACGCGCAGCAGGGCATCCTGCTGAACGTGGTGGTCGGCATCATCGGCGCGCTGATCGGCGGCTGGCTGATCGCACCGCTGATCGGCGGCTCGACCAGTGCCAGCAGCGGGTTCGACATCATGGGATTCATCGCGGCCCTGATCGGCGCGATCATCCTGCTGGCGATCGTCAACCTGTTCCGTCGCGGCCGCGTGCGCTGAACGCAGCCCTGGCGGTCCCCCGGAGCCCGGCCGCAGTGCCGGGCTTCGTGTTGTAGGAGCGGCGCTGGCGCCGCGACCCCCTCCTCACCCCAACTCCAGCTCCGTCCACACCGGCGCATGGTCGCTCGGCCGCTCCCAGGTCCGCGGGTCGAGATCGATCCCGCCGCCCGTGCAGCGCGGTCGCAGCGCCTCCGAGACCAGCAGCAGGTCGATGCGCAGGCCCCAGCCGCGCTGGAACGCCGCCAGCCGGTAGTCCCACCAGGAGTGGTGCCCCGGCCCCTGGTGGTGCAGCCGGAAACTGTCGTGCAGCCCGAGCGCGGTGATCCGCGCCAGCGCCTCGCGCTCGGTGGTCGAGCACATGATCTTCTCGTGCCAGCGCTTGGGGTCGTGCACGTCGTCGTCGGTCGGCGCGATGTTGAAGTCGCCCAGCACCACCAACTTGTCGTGCCGCGACAGCTCTTCCTCGAGCAGCCGGGTCGCGGCCTCCAGCCAGCGCAGCTTGTAGGCGAACTTCTCGCTGCCCACCGCCTGCCCGTTGACCACGTAGAAGTTGACGATACGCACGCCGTTCACGGTCGCCGCGATCACCCGCTTCTGCGGGTCCTCGAAGCCGGGAATTCCGTCGCGCACGTCCTCGATCGCGTGCCCGCGCGCGAGGATCGCGACGCCGTTGTAGGTCTTCTGCCCGGAGAACACGCTGCGGTAACCGTGGCCGGCGAGCACCGCGTCCGGGAATTTCAGGTCCTCGAGCTTGGTCTCCTGCAGCCCCACCACGTCCGGCTTCGCTTCGGCGAGCCACTGTTCCAGGTGCGGAAGCCGCACGTTCAATGAGTTGACGTTCCAGCTGGCGATCTTCATGGACCGAAGTGTGGCCCGCGCGCCGGCGCATTACCATGGGGCATGGCCGGAACGAGCCCCGACTGGATCGACCTGCGCAGCGACACGGTGACCCGCCCGGACGCGGCGATGCGCGCGGCGATGGCGGCCGCCGAGGTCGGCGACGACGTCTACGGCGACGATCCCACGGTCAACGCGCTGCAGGCGCGGCTGGCGCGGGACCTCGGCTTCGAGGCCGGCCTGTTCCTACCCAGCGGCACGCAGTCGAACCTGGTCGCGCTGATGGCGCACTGCGCGCGCGGCGACGAGTACATCGTCGGCATGGATGCGCACACCTACAAGTACGAGGGCGGCGGCGCGGCGGTGCTGGGATCGATCCAGCCGCAGCCGATCCCGCAGGCGGTGGACGGTACGCTGCCGCTGGATGCGGTGGAACGCGCGATCAAGCCGGTCGACCCGCATTTCGCGCGCACGCGGCTGCTGTGCCTGGAGAACACCTGGCACGGCCGACCGCTGCCGCTGGACTACCTGGCGCGGGCGCGCGCGCTGTGCGGCCGCCACGGGCTTGGCATGCACCTGGACGGGGCGCGGCTGTACAACGCCGCGGTCGCCGACGGCGTACCGGCGCGCGAGATCGCGCGGCACTTCGACAGCGTCTCGGTGTGCCTCTCGAAGGGACTCGGCGCGCCGGTGGGTTCGGTGCTGGTCGGCAGCGACGCGCTGGTCTCGGTGGCGCGGCGCTGGCGCAAGGTCACCGGCGGCGGCATGCGCCAGGCCGGCCTGCTCGCCGCGGCCGGGCTCCATGCGCTGGACCACAACGTCGAACGCCTCGCCGAGGACCACGCCCGCGCCGCGTGCCTGGCCAAGGCACTGGCGACGCTGCCCGATGTCGCCAACGTCGAACAGCACACCAACATGGTCTTCGTCGACGTCCCGCCCGCCACCCTCCCGCGCCTGCGCGAACGCGCCGAATCCCACCGCGTCCGCCTCTCCATAGGAGACACCCCCCGCCTCCGCCTCGTCCTCCACCTCGACGTCCCCGACGACGCCCTCGACCGCGTCGTCGCCGTTTTCTCCCGGGAGCCGCGCCAGTGAACGTTCGTCCGTACCGTGATGTGATGCCGACGCTCGGGGAGCGGGTGTACGTGGATCCGATGGCGACTGTGGTGGGCGACGTGGTGCTCGGGGACGACGTGTCGCTGTGGCCGGGGACGGTCGTGCGCGGCGACGTGAACTTCGTCCGCATCGGCGCACGCAGCAACGTCCAGGACGGCACCGTCATCCACGTCAGCCACGACGGCCCGCACGCCAAGCTCGGCGGCTTCGCCACGGTCATCGGCGAGGACGTCACCATCGGCCACAAGGCGATCATCCACGCCTGCCGGATCGCCGACGCCTGCCTGGTCGGCATGGGCGCGATCGTGCTCGACGGCGCGGTGGTGGAGAAGCACGGCTTCGTCGCCGCCGGCGCGCTGGTGACCCCGGGCAAGGTCGTCGGCAGCGGCGAGATGTGGCTCGGCAATCCCGCGCGCAAGGTGCGCATGCTCAGCGACGCCGAGATCGAGGCGCTGTACTACAGCGCCGGCCACTACGTGCGACTGAAGGACGAGTACCTGGCCGCCGGCGCCTAGTCCGCCGACACCAGCGACAGCGACTCGCCCGCGAGCTCGGCGTACACCGGCCCGGTGTCCGGGCGCACGCCGTGCCACAGGCGGAAGCTCTCCGCGGCCTGCTCGACCAGCATTCCCAGCCCGTCCAGCGCCTCGTGCGCGCCGGCCGCGCGCGCCCAGGCCAGGAACGGGATCGCCGCCTCGCCGTAGTTCAGGTCCACCGCGGTCGTGCGCGGCCCGCACAGCGACATCGGCAGCGACGGGAAATCCGTGCTGCGCGCGGCCGAGGTCGCGTTGACGATCAGGTCGAACTCGCCGAGCGACCCGAGGTCCTCGAAGTTGCGCGGGTGCACGCGGCCCGGCTCGCCGAGCGCGTCGGCCAGGGCGTCGGTGCGCCCGGGCGTGCGGTTGACGATGAACAGGTCGCCGATGCCGGCGTCGAGCAGCGCCGGCGCAACGCCGCGGGCGCCGCCGCCGGCGCCCAGCAGCAGCGTGCGCCGGCCGCGCAGGTCGAGCCGGCGGCGCCCGGTCAGGTCGCGCACCAGGCCGTCGCCGTCGGTGTTGTCGCCGTGCCAGCCGTCGGCGGTGCGGATCAGCGTGTTGACCACGCCGGCGCGCCGCGCGCGCTCGCCGAGCGACGCGCACAACGCGGCGGCGACTTCCTTGTGCGGCAGGGTCACGCTGGCGCCGTCGCCCTCGAAGGCGCTGAGCGCGGCGGCGAAGTCCTCGGCCTGGATCGCGACGTAGTCCATGTCCACCCCAGCCTGCCGCGCGAACGCAGCATGGATGCGCGGCGACAGCGAATGGGCGATCGGGTTGCCGAAGACGGCGTAGTGCTTGGGCATTGGGGCCTCCTTCACTGTGGGAGCGGCCCTTGGCCGCGATCGCGCGCAAGGCGCGCTCCCACATGCTCTACAGTTCTTTCAGCCAGCGTGCCGCGTCGAGCGCGAAGTAGGTGAGAACGCCGTCGGCGCCGGCGCGCTTGATGCTGGCCAGGGCCTCCAGCGTGCACGCGCGCTCGTCGAGCCAGCCGTTGGCGTACGCGGCCTTGAGCATCGCGTACTCGCCGCTGACCTGGTAGACGAAGGTCGGCACGCCGAACTCGTCCTTCACCCGGCGCACGATGTCGAGGTAGGGCATGCCCGGCTTCACCATCACCATGTCGGCGCCCTCGTCGAGGTCGGCGGCGACTTCGCGCAGCGCCTCGTCGGCGTTGGCCGGGTCCATCTGGTAGGTCTTCTTGTCGGCCTTGCCGAGCGCGCCGGCCGAGCCGACCGCGTCGCGGAACGGGCCGTAGAACGCGGAGGCGTACTTGGCACTGTAGGCGAGGATGCGGGTGTGGATGTGCCCGTCCATCTCCAGCGCCGCGCGGATCGCGCCGACGCGGCCGTCCATCATGTCGCTCGGCGCAACCACGTCGGCACCGGCGCGCGCGTGCGACAGCGCCTGCTTCACGAGCACCTCGACGGTCTCGTCGTTGAGCACGTAGCCGGTGTCGTCGAGCAGGCCGTCCTGGCCGTGCGCGGTGTAGGGGTCGAGGGCGACGTCGGTGATGACGCCGAGCTCCGGGAAGCGCATCTTGAGGGCGCGCACCGCGCGCTGCACCAGGCCCTCGTCGTCGAACGCGGCGGCGGCGTCGAGCGACTTGGCCCCGGGCGCGGTCACCGGGAACAGCGCCAGCGCCGGGATGCGCAGCGTGGCGGCCTGCTCGGCCACCTTCAGCAGCTCGTCGATCGAGACCCGCTCGATCCCGGGCATCGAGGGCACCGCGGCGCGCCCTTCCAGCTCGTGGACGAAGACCGGGAAGATCAGGTCGTCGGGGGTGAGGACGGTCTCGCGCATCAGCCGGCGCGAGAAGTCGTCGCGGCGCATGCGGCGCGGGCGGGTGTAGGGGTAGCTCATGCGGCCATGTTACGCCGCTCCTGCAGGTCAGGTCAGAGGCCGTGGACGCCGTCGATCTCGACCGCGAGGTCGCGGCGGCAGATGGCGGCGTGCAGCAGGAAGTGCGGGACGCGGCCGCCGAAGCGGGCCTGCAGGGCCTCGGCGACGGCGTCCATGTCGCCGCGGTCGCGCACGTAGACCTTGAGCCGGGTGCCCCCGCCGAAGCGCGCCGGCAGCGCGGGCTGGCGCTCGCGCGCGGCCCCGAGCAGGGCGTCGAAGTTGGCGAGGGTCTCCTCGAGCTGGGCCATCAGCGCGCCGGCGTGCAGGGTGGCGTGCCCAACCACGCTGGCCGTGCCGGACAGCAGCAGCGGGGTACGGTCGGCGGTGGGCGGCAGCATCGCGCGCGCGAAGCTCGGCGGCTGCGGACCGTATTCGCGCGGGTAGCGGTAGGCGCTGACCTGGCGCGGGTTCTC
Source organism: Cognatiluteimonas lumbrici (assembly GCF_006476065.1). Taxonomy (GTDB): domain Bacteria; phylum Pseudomonadota; class Gammaproteobacteria; order Xanthomonadales; family Xanthomonadaceae; genus Cognatiluteimonas; species Cognatiluteimonas lumbrici. Next base: position 1,790,207 of record NZ_ML636798.1, on the reverse strand, counting down.
CAGCGGCGTGCCCGGGGCGGCCGCGGCCAGCCAGTACACCTGCAGCACGCGGGCCTGGTCGCAGCGGCCGATCGCGGTCGCCGCCGGCAGCCGTTCCGGCGCGAAGTCGCCGAGTCCGCGCGCGCGGCCGATGCAGAACTGGCGATAGCGCTCGTGGTCGCCCTCGCCGTGCGTGATCGCGTCCAGGTAGTTCCAGATGCGCAGCAGGTGCGGGGTGTCGCTGGCCTGGATGAAGGCGGTCAGGCGGGCGTAGGCGTGGGCCGCGGCGGCGACGATGCCGGTCGGGTCGTCGTCGCCGGCGAGCGCGCGCTCGTCCACCTCGATCACGCCGAAGGAGAGCGCGCCGTCGGAGGCCCAGGCGATGTCGCCGTCGCGGCCGCTGCGCACCGGGCGGCCGGTGCGCCAGACCTCGTACGGGGCCGCGCCGCGGTGCGGCTGCAGCGGGATGCGGAGGTAGCGCGGGTCCTCAAGCGCGGCCGGCGCGGCGTCGCCGAACCCGAACACCGCGAGCACATCGCCGGGCGCCAGCAGGCCTTCCGGGCCGGGCGCGGCGACGTAGTCGACGCTGAGCGCCTGCGCGGCTGGGAGGCGGGTGGCGGCTGCGGGCATCGTGGCTCGTGTGGCATGCCGTGGCGGCAGGGGGAGGCCATGATAGCGGCGCTGGTTTAACCTGTTGCCAATTCCTTTCGACGGACCGTCCCGATGAGCGCGCAATCCGACGCCGAGCGCGAGCTGGCGCAACTGCTGGTGGAAAGCCTGAACCTGGAGGACGTGGCGCCGGAATCGATCGATCCGGAGGCGCCGCTGTTCAACGCCGGCCTCGGCCTGGACTCGATCGACGCGCTGGAGCTCGCACTCGCCATCAGCAAGCGCTATGGCTTCCAGCTGCGCTCGGACGACGACCAGAACCGCCGGATCTTCGCCTCGCTGCGCGCGCTGTCGGCGCATGTCCAGCAGCACAAGGCCGCCTGAGGCGGCCGGCGAGGACGCCGGCGAGCGACGCCTCTGGCGACTGCGGATCGGGCTGGTCGCCGCGTACCTGCTGCTCGCGCACCTGGCCAGCGCCGGGGACGACCCGCGCTGGGCGGCACTGGCGTTGTTCGACATCGCGCTGCTGGTGCTGCTGCGCCCGCTGCTGCAGCCGCGGGCGCTGGCCTGGCTGCTGCTCGCCGCGCTCGGCGCCGCGCTCTGGTGGCTGGCCGGGACCGCGCACGTGTGGCCGCTGCTGCTGGCGGTCCCGGTCGCGTTCGTGGCCTTCGTCGGCTTCGGCTTCGCGCGCACGCTGCGCGCCGGCAGCGTGCCGCTGGTGACGCGGATCGTGGCCGCGCTCGACGGCGTGCCCGCCGACGCGCTCGAGCCCGGGGTGCGCGACTACGCCCGCCGGGTGACGCTGGCCTGGGCGGTGCTGCTGTTCGCGCTGGCGTTGTTCGACCTGGCGATGGCGCTGCTGGCCTCGCGCGTGCAGTGGTCGTGGCTGGCCAACATCGGCGACTACGTGGTCATCGGCGGCTTCATGCTCGCCGAGTTCGCCTGGCGCAAGCACCGCTTCCCGGGCCGGCACCGCAGCTTCCTCGATTTCCTGCGGCGGATGGCCGCGCTCGGCCCCGGGTTCTGGCGTACGGTGGCGGCCCCATGAAGTTCACCGTCGCGCACGACCACCCGTCCCTGCCCGGGCATTTCCCCGGTGCGCCGATCGTGCCCGGGGTGGTGCTGCTGGAACGGGTGCTGCAGGCCATCGAACTCGCGTCTGGCGCGCCGATCGCCCCGTTGCGGTTGCCGCGGGTGAAGTTCCTGCGCCCCTTGCTGCCCGGCGAGACCGCCGAGGTGGAAGTGGAGGCGCTCGCGCCGACGCGCGACGGTGCGCGTCGCTGGCAGTTCCGCGTGCTGCGCGGCGACGAGGTCCTGGCCACCGGCGAGATGGCGGCGCCATGAGCACGCAGGGCACGCAGTGGAAGGAGCGCCCGGAGGGCGGCGGCTGGTTCGCGATCTGGCTGATCCGGACGATCGGGCGTTACGGCGGCCGCGGGGTGGCGCGCCTGCTGCTGTACCCGATCACGCTGTACTTCCTGCTCCGGCGCGGCCCGGAGCGTCGCGCTTCGCTGGCGTGGCTGTCGGCGGCCACCGGGCGGCGCGCGTCGTGGCTCGGCGTGGCGCGCCACATCCACTGCTTCGCCTCGACCATCCTCGACCGCGTGTTCCTGCTGTCCGGCGAGACCGACCGCTTCGCGATCCGCACCAGCGGGGTGGAGGCCCTGCACCGGTACCTGGACGCTGGCCGCGGCGTGCTCCTGTTCGGCTCCCACCTGGGCAGCTTCGAGGTGCTGCGCGCGCTGGCGCGCGAGCGGCCGCAGTCGCGGCTGCGCGTGGTGCTCGACCAGGGCCACAACCCGGCGATGACGCAGCTCCTGGACGCGCTCAACCCGGAGATCGCCGCCAACGTCATCGACGCCGGCCAGCCCGGGCCGGCGCTGATGCTGCAGATCCACGACGCCATCGCCGCCGGCGAGATGGTGGCGTTGCTGGTGGACCGCGTGCAGCCGGGCGAGCCTGGCCTGGCGGTGCCGTTCTTCGGCCGTCCCGCGCCGTTCCCGCTGGCACCGTGGCAGCTCGCGACCGTGCTCGGCGCGCCGGTGGTGCTCGCGTTCGGCCTGTACCGGGGCGGCAACCGCTACGATCTGGTGTTCGAATCCTTCAGCGAGGGCGAGCAGGTGCCGCGGCCCCGGCGCAGGGCGCGGATCGCGGCGCTCATCGCCGGTTACGCCACGCGGCTGGAGCATCATGCACGCAGCGCCCCCTACAACTGGTTCAACTTCTATGACTACTGGCCGGACAACGCCGAAGCCACGCGGCACGACGCGACGGACGTCGCCGCTGCTGGCGACGATGCTGCTGCTGGCGGCGGGCTTCGCCGGCGCGCCCCTGCACGCCGCGCCTGACACGATCGAGGCGGACTGGATCCTGGCGCGGCTGGCGCGGCCGGTACCCAGCGAGACCCCGTTCGTCGAGCTGCGCGACTCGCGCCTGCTCAAGGCGCCGCTGCGCGTGAGCGGCGTGTACCGCCGCCCGGACGCCGCGACCCTGGTGCGCGAGGTGCGCGCGCCGTATGCCGAGACCACCACCATCCACGCCGGCGAGGCCGTGATCGAGCGCGCCGGGCAGTCGCCGCGCAGGTTCTCGCTGGCGCGGGTGCCGGAACTGGCCGGGCTGCAGGCGACCTTCGGCGCGCTGCTCTCCGGCGACGCGTCCCGGCTGCGGCGCCAGTACGAGGTCCGCAGCGAGGGCAGCCGCGAACACTGGCAGCTTCACCTCGAGCCGAGGAACCCCGCGCTCGCAAAGCGCGTCGAGCAGATCGTGCTGCACGGTCGCGGCGCGGAACTGCGCTGCATCGAGAGCCGCCCAGCCGGCGACGGCGCGATCCAGCGCACCCTGCTCGCCGGCGCCGCGCAAAGCGCCACCAGGGTGTCGTCGGCCAAGGCCCTGGCGGCGCTGTGCAGCGGTGACGCGAACGGATGAGCGCGCGCACCCGGCTCGCCCTCGCGCTCCTGTGGCTGGCGCTGCTGCTGCTCGCCGGCTGGTGGCTGGGCCGGCACCTGCAGCTCTCGGGCGACCTGCGCCGGTTCATGCCGGACCCGGAGACGCCGGCGCAGAAGCTGCTGATCGACGAGCTCGGCGAAGGCCCGGGATCGCGCCTGCTGCTGGTCGCGCTGTCGGGTGAGGCGCCGGCGACGCTGGCGCAGCAGTCCGAGGCGCTGCGCGAACGGCTCGCCGCCGAACCGGCGTTCGAGCTGGTCGCCAACGGCCGCGAAACCGGCCTCGACGCGGTTCCCGACCGCCTGCGCCCCTACCGCTACCTGCTGTCGGACACGCTCGACGCCACCACCTTCGACGCCGCCTACCTGGCGCAGCAGTTCGACAGCCGCGTGCAGGACCTGGGCTCGCCCGCGGCGCCGCTGATCGAACCGCTGGTCGCCGCCGATCCGACCCTGGAGACGCTCAAGCTCGCCGAGGCCTGGCAGCCGGTGGACGCGCCGCAACGCCTGTACGGCGTGTGGTTCGACCGCGCCGGAAGCCGCGCGCTGCTGCTGGCGCAGACCCACGCCGCCGGCTTCGACCACGCCGGGCAGGAACAGGCGATGGACGCGTTGCGCGCGGCCTTCGACGCCGTGCGCGGCGACACCGGCACCGTGATGCAGGCGACCGGCCCCGGCGCGTTCTCGGTCGAGATCGGCAACCGCACGCGCGAGGAAGCCGGCTGGATCGGCAGCGTGGACACGCTGTCGCTGGTGCTGCTGCTGTGGTTCGCCTACCGGAGCTGGAAGGCACCGCTGCTGGGCGTGCTGCCGCTGGCGTCGGCGGGCCTGGCCGGCCTCGGCGCGGTCGCGCTGCTGTTCGACGGCGTGCATGGCATCACCGTGGCCTTCGGCTTCACCCTGATCGGCGTGGTCCAGGATTACCCGATCCATCTCTTCAGCCAGCAGCGCGCGGGCGTGTCGCCATTCGGCACCGCGCGCCGCATCTGGCCGACGCTCGCGACCGGCGTCGCCAGCACCTGCATCGCCTACCTGACCTTCCTCGTGTCCGGCGTGGACGGCCTGCAACAGCTCGCGGTGTTCACCATCAGCGCGCTTGCGGCGGCGGCGATCTCGACGCGCTGGCTGCTGCCGGCGCTGATGGACCCGGTGCCGGCGCGCGACGCCGCCAGCTCGCACGCGCTCGCGAAGCTCTGGCACCGGATCTCGAAGCTGCCGCGTCCGCGCGCCGCGCTGGGCGTGCTTGCTGTCATCGCACTCGCGGTGGTGGCGCTGGCCCCAGGCCCGTTCTGGGAGAACGACCTGTCGCGGCTGACGCCGGTGCCGCCGGACGCGCTGCGCCTGGACGCGCAACTGCGCACCGAACTCGGCGCGCCCGACGTGCGCTACGTGATCGCGCTGCAGGCACCGGACGCCGAGGCCGCGCTGCGCGGCGCCGAACGCCTGCAGCCGGTGCTCGACGCGCTGGTTGCCGCCGGCGCGATCACCAGCTACGACAGTCCAGCGCGCTACCTGCCGAGCGCGCGCACGCAGCAGGCGCGCCAGGCGCGGCTGCCCGAGCCGCACGCGCTGCGCCGCGAGCTCGACGCCGCGCTCGCCGACAGCCCGTTCCGCCGGAGCGCGTTCGAACCCTTCGCCGCCGACGTCGAGACCGCGCGCACCGCGGCGCCGCTGCGCCCCGCCGACCTCGAGGGCACGCCGCTGGCAACACGCGTGGACGGCCTGCTGTTGCAGCGCGCGGATGGCGCTACCGCGCTGGTGGCGCTCGGCGGCCTCACCCAGCCGCAGGCCGTGGCCACCACCGCGCGCGCCAACGGCGCCCAGCTGCTCGACCTGAAGCAGGCCTCCGAATCGCTGGTCGCCGCCTACCGCGACCGGGTGCTGCTGGCGCTGGCCGGCGCCGCCGTTCTGTTGGTGCTGACGGTGCTGCTGGCGCTGCGCTCGTGGCGGCGCACGCTGCTGGTGCTGGCGCCGATGGCGCTGGCGACGCTGGTGATCCTGGCGGTGCTGCGCGGGCTCGGCGTCGAACTCAACCTGTTCCACCTGGTGTCGCTGGTGCTGGCCGCCGGCCTCGGCCTGGACTACGCGCTGTTCTTCGAACACGCCGGCGACGCGCGCGACGAGCAGCTGCGCACGCTGCACGCGGTGATCGTGTGCAGCATCACCACGCTGCTGGTGTTCTCGCTGCTGGCGCTGTCCTCGATCCCGGTGCTGCGCGCGATCGGCAGCACCGTGGCCATCGGCGTCGCCGCCAACTTCGTGCTCGCGCTGCTGGTCGCGCGGCAACCGGCGGTGGCGCGCCCATGAGCCGCACCGCGACCCGCGCCGAGATCCTCGCGCTGGTGCCGCACGCCGGCGCGATGTGCCTGTGGGACGCGGTGCTGGACTGGAGCGACGACGGCGTGCTGCTCGAGACGCACGGCCATCGCGATCCCGCGCATCCGCTGCGCCACGACGGCCGCCTGCACGCGGTGCACCTGTGCGAGTACGGCGCGCAGGCGATGGCGGTGCACGGCGGCCTGCGCGCACGCGCGTCCGGCGGCACGGCGCCCCCCGGCATGCTGGTGGCATTGCGCGGCATCGAGATCGCGCCGGCGCGCATCGACGACCTGCCCGATGCACTGCGCTGCGAGGCCACGCTGGTGGCGGAGGACGCCGGCGGCTGCCAGTATGGATTCCGCATCCTGCATCGCGGCGATTGCATCGCAAGCGGCCGTGCGACGGTGATGCCGTTCAGCTAACGGAACGGGATTCCGGCGGGGTTAAGCACCGATTCAATGCCCCGGGCCGATGCTGGCTCCATCACATCAGGGGGACAAACCCATGATCCGCAAGCTGATTCTCCCCGCCCTCGCAGTCCTGCTGCTGGCAGGCTGCGTGACCGGCTACACCCATCGCACGGCGCCTGGCGATTACTACTACGGCTCGCCGTCGACGGTTTATCGCGACTACTACTACGGCGGCTACTACCCGTACTACGGGCGCTACTACTCGCCGTACTCGGTGCACGGCTACTACCGCTACGGCTACCGCTCCCCGTACTACTACTACGGCCGCTACCCCGGCTACCCGCATTCGCCGCGCCCGGGCAACGACGGCGGCAACGACGGCGGTCACCAGAAGCCGGACCGCGCGACCCCGCCGTGGCGCGACCTCGGCCAGGTCACCGAGCGCCGCCAGCAGGCCCAGGGCCCGCGGCGTGCGGAGGTCCGGCAGCGCCCGGTGCCGCAGATCCAGCGCACGGCCCCGCGCCCGCGCGCGGACTACCGTGGCTCCGCAATGTCGAAAATGATCCGGCGCGCGCACTCGAAGGGAGACGGCGGTCGCACTATCGAGGAGTGAGCGGCCTTGCGCCGTGGGCCGGGGTGGCGGAAGCTAGCGCCCGTACCTGACCCAATGCGTCGCTTTTAGACCCGGGCGGGTGTATCGCGTCAATGTCGACACCCGGCGGGACATCACGGATCCCCCCTGTTCCGCTTTCCTGCCGGGTGTCGGCGCCTTCTTCCAGCGGACTGGATCCCGGAAAAAGATCAGGGGCCGGCGCCTCCCCAGGCACCGGCCCCCTTGCTTCCCCCCTTTCGCTTCCCCGCCGTGCGCCTGGCCGGCCCTGTTCCATCCCGGCTATCGCGCTCCCCCAATGCTGCGCTGGCCACGGCGGGTGCACGGGAAGTTACGCAGGAACCGTGCCAACCCCGGCCAGCGGCGCGCGATAATCCCCACCCATGGGCACCCACAGCTTCCAGCGCCAAGCTTTTGGCCGCCACGACGTGATCGTGGTCGGCGGCGGCCATGCCGGGACCGAGGCCGCGCTGGCCGCGGCCCGCGCCGGCGCGCGCACGCTGCTGCTCACCCACAACATCGAGACCGTCGGGGCCATGAGCTGCAACCCGGCGATCGGCGGCATCGGCAAGGGCCACCTGGTCAAGGAGATCGACGCCCTCGGCGGGATCATGGCGCGCGCCGCCGATGCCGCCGGCATCCAGTGGCGCCGGCTCAACGCCTCCAAGGGCCCGGCCGTGCGCGCGACCCGCTGCCAGGCCGACCGCGCGCTGTACCGCGCCTTCATCCGGCGCGCGGTCGAGGCGCAGGACAACCTGGTGATCTTCCAGGCCGCCGTGGACGACCTCATCATCGAAGGCGACCGCGTCCTCGGCGCGATCACCAACACCGGCCTGCGCTTCGAGGCGCCGGCGGTGGTGCTGACCGCCGGTACCTTCCTCGCCGGCAAGATCCACGTGGGCGAGACCCAGTACGCCGCCGGCCGCATGGGCGACGCGCCCGCGGCCACGCTGGCGGCAAAACTGCGCGAGCGCCCGTTCGTGGTGGACCGTCTCAAGACCGGCACGCCGCCGCGCATCGACGGCCGCACCCTCGACTACTCGGTGATGGAGCGCCAGCCCGGCGACGACCCGCGCCCGGTGTTCTCGTTCATGGGCGCGCGCGACGACCATCCGCGCCAGGTGGACTGCTGGATCACCCACACCAGCGAGCGCACCCACGAGATCATCCGCAACGCGCTGCACCGCTCGCCGCTGTATTCCGGCCAGATCGAGGGCATCGGCCCGCGCTATTGCCCGTCCATCGAGGACAAGGTGGTGCGCTTCGCCGAGAAGGCCTCGCACCAGGTGTTCGTCGAGCCCGAGGGGCTGGACGTCTCCGAGATCTATCCCAACGGCATCTCGACCTCGCTGCCGTTCGACGTGCAGCTCGAACTGGTGCACTCGATCCGCGGCTTCGAGGACGCCCACGTCACCCGCCCCGGCTACGCGATCGAGTACGACTTCTTCGACCCGCGCGGACTCAAGGCCTCGCTCGAGACCAAGGCGGTGTCCGGACTGTTCTTCGCCGGCCAGATCAACGGCACCACCGGCTACGAGGAAGCGGCCGCGCAGGGCCTGGTCGCCGGCCTCAACGCCGCGCGCTTCGTGCAGGAACGCGAGGCGTGGTCGCCGCGCCGCGACCAGGCCTACATCGGCGTGCTGATCGACGACCTCGTCACCCAGGGCACCACCGAGCCGTATCGCATGTTCACCTCGCGCGCCGAGTACCGCCTGCAGCTGCGCGAGGACAACGCCGACCTGCGCCTGACCGGCATCGGACGGGAACTGGGATTGGTGGACGACGCCCGCTTCGCCGCGTTCGAGCGCAAGCGCGAGGCGATCGAGCGCGAGAACGCGCGCCTCGGCGCATTGTGGGCCGCACCGAACAACACGCTCGGCCGCGAGGTCACCGAAAGGCTCGGCCTGCCGCTGTCGCGCGAAACCAACGTGCTCGACCTGCTGCGCCGCCCGGAACTCGACTACGCCACGCTGCTGTCGCTGCCGTCGCTGGCGCCGGCCGTCGACGACCCGACCGTCGCCGAGCAGGTCGAGATCGGCGCCAAGTATTCCGGCTACCTCGAGCGCCAGCGCGAGGAGATCGCACGCCGCCAGCGCCACGAGGACACCGCCATTCCGGCGGGCTTCGACTACGCCGGCGTGCGCGGCCTGTCGGCGGAAGTCCGCCAGAAGCTCGAACGCGTGCGCCCGGAGACCCTTGGCCAGGCCCAGCGGATCCCCGGCATGACACCCGCCGCGATCTCGCTGCTGCTGGTCCACCTCGCCCGCGCCCGCGCCGCCTGACCGTCCTGTGGGAGCGCGCCTTGCGCGCGATCTGCCACCCGATCGCGCGCAAGGCGCGCTCCCACAAAGCGCCGCTCCTACAATAGGGGCCTGCTTTCCCGGGACCTGTCCATGCGCAAGCCTGCCCTAGTGCTTCCCCTCGTCCTCGCCCTCGCCGCTTGCGGCGGACCGGACGACCCGGCCGTGGTCGGCGACGTCGACCCCACCGCCGCCTACGAAGTCCACGCCTGGCCGCTGCCGGCGACCGAGGGCTCGGCGCAGCCGGACATGGCGATGACCGCGGACGGCCGCCTGCTGCTGAGCTGGATCAGCAGCATCCCCGGCCGCCGCAACGCGCTGCAGTTCGTCTCGCTGTCCACCAACGGCCGCTGGCAGAGCGCGCCGCGCACCATCGCCGTCGGCGAGACCCTGGCTGCCAACTGGGCCAACATTCCGCACATCACCGCCACCCCGGACGGTACGCTGTGGGTGCACTGGCTGCAGCGCATCGGCGAGGGCTACGCCGCCGACATCGCGCTCAGCCGCTCCACCGACGCCGGCTTCAACTGGAGCCCGCCGGTGCTCGTCAACGACGACGGCACCGCCACCGAACACGGCTTCGCCTCGCTCTGGAGCACCGGCAACGGCGCGCTCGGCATCGCCTGGCTCGACGGCCGCGCCAATGCCACGGACGCGGATGCCACCGCGCACCAGCACGCCGCCAAGGCGCACGAGCACGGCGGCCGCGGCACCCAGGTGCGCGCAGCGGTGTTCGACGCCAACCTGGAACGCAGCGGCGAGCAGGTCGTGGATCCGTTGGCCTGCGATTGCTGCCAGACGGCGGTGGCGATGACCGCAAGGGGCCCGGTGCTGTTCTACCGCGACCGGACCGACGACGAAATCCGCGACATCGTCGCGACCCGCCTCACCGATGGCACCTGGAGCGAGCCGAAGCCGGTGCACGCCGACGGCTGGAAGATCGAGGGTTGTCCGGTGAACGGCCCGTCGGCCGCCGCCGACGGCAACAACGTCGTCGTCGCCTGGTACACCGGCGCCAACGACACACCGACCGTGCTGGCGGCGCGCAGCGGCGACGCCGGCGACAGCTTCTACCCGCCGGTGGTTCTCGAGCAGGGCCGTCCGGTGCTCGGCCGGGTCGCGGTCGCGGTGGACGCGCACCAGGCCTGGCTGCTGTGGATCCGCGAGGACGCCAACGGCCAGTCGCTGTGGCTGTCGCGGCGCAGCCCGGACCTGCAGCGGGAGTACCAGCGCCTGCAGGTCGCGGAACTGCAAGGGCGCGGCAACGCCACCGGCTTCCCGAAGATCGTGCTCCGCGGCAGCGCCGCGCACATCGTCTGGACCGACGTCGCGGACGGCACCCCGCGCCTGCACGGCGCCATTGTCAACCCCACCCAAGGTTCCTAGCAAAAATGGAACGAGGCGCCTGATGCGCCTCGCTCCGGGAACGACCGGCGTTCCTGTTACAGCTTGATGATCCCGTGGCAGAAGGGAGGGATGCACGGGAACGGCAGGTCGCCACCGCCGCCGCCACCATCACCACCGCCGGTGCTGCACGAGAAGGTGGTGGTCACCGACTGGTCCGTCACGATGCCCCAACGAATGATCGGACCCTGGCAAGGCGCATTGAAGCCGCCGACAACGTCGCCATTCGCGTCGAAGTACGTGATCTCCGTCTCTTGGGGCCGCGAGATGATTGCAGACGCCGCGAAGCTGCAGGTCACCAGCGTCGCCACGATCAGGTAGTAGAACCATTTCTTCCGCGTCATATCGGTCTCCTTGCCCTCCATGGGCGATCCGATACTACGGCTGGTAGCAACGCGGGAAGATTCCGCTACCGCTGGTCACTTCACCTGTGGGTAAGTCATTGCGCCCTGAAGATGAAGTACACCGCGCCCAGCATGCACAGGCCCGCCCACAGATAGTCGAGCTTCAGCGGCTCCTTCATGTAGTACACCGCGAACGGCACGAACACCGTCAGCGTGATCACTTCCTGCAGGATCTTGAGCTGGCCGAGCGACATCACGCCGTAGCCGATGCGGTTGGCGGGCACCTGCAGCATGTACTCGAAGAAGGCGATGCCCCAGCTCGCCAGCGCGGCCACGAACCAGGGCTTCGAGTCGAGTTCCTTGAGGTGCGCGTACCAGGCGAACGTCATGAAGACGTTGCTCAGCGCCAGGAGCACTACGGTCAGCCCGATCTCGCGCATGGAGGTGTTGGCTCAGATCCACCCGTGCCGGCGTGCGTAGCGCGCGAACCACAGCAGGAACACGCCGAACAGCACGATCACGATCGGGAACGGCAGCGCCTCGCCCGCGCCGAGCAGGCCGATGGCGTCCATCCCGAACAGGATGTAGCCGAACTGGACCACCACCGCGAGCAGCGACAGCAGGAACAGCGTGGTCACCCAGCGCCTGCGCAGCAGCAGGCCGATCGCGCCCGCGAACGCGCTGAACACCGCCAGTCCGTAGAGCACGAACACCCATTGCGGCCGCGCCGCGTAGAGCTGCTGCTGCGCCGGCGACATCTCCGCAAGCGCCGCCGGATCGAGCATCAGGTCCATGGTCCAGGCCACCACGCCGAGCAGCGTCCACAGCAGCGCGATGACGGTCGCCGCCCAGTACCACCAAGGCGGACGCGCGGGCGGCAGGGTCATGTCAATGCTCATCTCAGCTGCTCGCGGTCCCCGGTCGCCATGCGGGTGTCCTCAGGTCGCGTGGGCCGCAGGGCGCCAACCCAGGACGCGGGCCGGCAGGTAGAGCAGCGCCTTCAGCAAGGCGAACAGCGCGCCGAAGGTGATCCCCACCAGCCGGAACGGCAGCGAGACCAGCCAGACCACCGGCCACAGCACCAGTGCCAGCAAGGCCAGCGGCCAGCACAGGACCAGGAGCACGCACCAGAGCAGGAAACCCATCATGGAGCGGAGTATAGGACGCCCGGGGGCCGGCACAACCTCCGCGCGCACCGGTCACCGGCGGCCGGCGGCGGGGCGCTCCCATGCCTCGGGGAGGTTGCCGGGACAGCGGCGGAACAGGGGGTGGGTCTCGAGCCGGTCCCCGGTGTCCAGTGCGGCGAGAAGCGCGGGGTTGCGCCGTTCCAGTTTCTGCCGGAGGTGCTCGCGTTCGAACGCGAGTTGCCCGGTCGCGACCGCGATGCCCTCCACCGCGCGCACCAGTCCCAGCTTGCCGCGATCGAACCGGTACCCGCGTCGCATCGCCTCGGCATGGACAGCCGCCAGGTAGGCGTTGATCGCGAGACGGGGGTGCGGATGCGCGCGGAATCGCTCGAGTTGCGGGTGGTGCAGGTAGCCCCGGGTTTCCCCGCGCAACACGGCCCGCGCGAGCAGCGCCTCGCGCCACAGGGCCACCAGTCCCTGCGGATCGAGGTAACGTGGGTGCAGGGACCAGAGGCGCATGCTGCGATCGCGCGGACCGCGTCAGCCGCGGATCGCGGCCGCGATCGCGCTCTTTGCCGGCTTGGCCATCGGCCTCCTCCTCGCGTCCCGTGTCGCCGCAGGCTACGGCCGGTTCGGGGCCGGCAACAAGTCAGCCTTCCCCCGGACGCCCGCCCTGCGCCCGCTTCCAGTCGTCGGTGAGCATGCCGGCGAAGCCCCAGTCCTCCTCCGCGATCTCCTGGATCACGACATGGGTGTGTTCCGGCTTCTTGCCCAGGATCCCGACGAGCGCGCCCGTGATCTCTTCGACGAGCCGGGCCTTCTGTTCGCGCGTCGCGCCCTTGGTGATCTGCAGGTTTACGTATGGCATTGGATGGTTTCTCTTTGCTTGCCCGCATTGTAGGACGGGGCGTTGGAGCCCCGATGTCTGGCAGGCCTCCAGCACGTTGCCGTCGACGTCCCGGAACTGGAAGTACCCGACGCCATCCGCATGGACCAGGTCTCCCACACGAACTCCCCTGCGCTGCCACAGGGTCAAGCTGGCGCCTCGTGAGAGCGGGAGAACGACCAAGCCTTCCGTGGCGTCGGCAGCCTAAAGCAGTCGCGTCCCCAGCGGCACCGGGCGGTCCGGGACGCACAGGGCGACCTCTCCGCGCTCGTTGTGGAACCCCGTCACCAGGCATTCCGACATCAGCGGGCCGATCTGCTTGCGCGGGAAGTTCACCACTCCCACCACCAGCCGCCCGACCAGGTCCTCGGGGCGGTACAGGTCGGTGATCTGGGCGCTGGACTTGCGCACCCCCAGCTCCGGCCCGAAGTCCACGTGCAGCACGTAGGCCGGCTTGCGCGCCTGCGCGAAGACCTCGGCGCTGACAACCTTGCCGACGCGCAACTCGACCTTGAGGAAGTCGTCGAAGGTGATGGTGTCCATGGTCAGTTGCACCACTGCCGTTCGCACGGCTCGCCGTCGCCATTGCCGTCCATCTTCGTGTTCGGGCAATGCTGGAGGAAGAACCGGGCTTCCGCGCAGGAAGTCATCTGCGAGCACATGGTGCGGCCGTCGCAACTGAACCGCGGCGATGGTGCGGGCGAGGCCGCTACCGCCGGTACGGCGACGGGTTCGGGGTCGTCCTGGGTGTATCCGGTGAAGGCATAGACCCCGATGGCCGCCACCGCGAGCAGGGCGAACACCGTGCCCACCAGGCTCCCTGCCCGGCTGCCGCGCTCTCCGGAGTGCTTGCGCCGGCCCGCTGCCCCTGCGGACCGCCCCGGCCGCATCACCCGCACCGCGCGCAGCTTTCCGTCGGGGCCGGCTTCCGTCTCGAACGACAACAGCTCGCCCACGGCCGGGCGCACGCCGTCGCGCGGGAAGGCCGACGCGTGCACGAAGAGTTCCGCCCCGCCCTGCGCGGGCGCGATGAATCCGAACCCGCGATCGTCGTTCCACTTCGCCAGCGTTCCATGCGTGCGCATCGGCAGATCCTTCTACGGGGTCACGCCCGCAAGAATACGCTCAGGGCGTGCTCCAGGTGACCTTGCCGGAGGCGTCCAGCACCTCGATGCGCGCCTCGCCGGCCTGGTCGACGCGCAGGCGGATGCGGTCGCGGCCCTGCGGATCGGCGAGCAGGATCTCGGCGTCCTCGTTGTGGTTCTGGATCGCGATGCGGCGCTGCACGACCTTGCTCGCGGCGATCACGTCCAGCTCCGCGGGCGGCCGCGAGTTGATCTGCAAGGCCGCGAGCGCGTCGCCGTCCGGACTGACGCGCGTCACCAGCCCGAGCGCGTCGTAGTTGGGATAGTCGAAGGCCAGCGCCGAGACCTTGCCGGCGTCCACGTCGGTGATCGCAAGGCCCCCGACCTCATTGCCCTCTTGGTCGTAGAAGATGATGCCCGCCGGGCTCACCGCGCGCGGGTACTCCTTGCCATCCAGGCGCGGCAGCGGCATGCGCTCGGTGTTGGCGATGACCAGACGCGCGACGCCGGACGGGTCCACGATGTCGATGCGCTCGGCGGTGACCACCTTGCCATCGGGTGACTTCGCGCCCGTCAGCGCCACCACCGCGAGCGCCACCGTCGCCGCGACCGCATAGAACTTCAGCAAGCGCACATCGCGCGCCAGCTTGGCTGCATCCACCTGCGTCATCTCCGGCCCTCTTTCCGTGGGCCGACGATTATCGCAGGGCGCGTCGCGTCAGCCGCGGATGGCGGCCTCGATCGCGGCGACGTCGATCTTGCGCATCTCCATCATCGCCTCGAACGCCCGCCTGGCCGCGGCACGATCGCTGCCGGTAAAGGCCTCCATCAGCACCCGCGGCGTGATCTGCCAGGACACGCCCCACTTGTCCTTGCACCAGCCGCACGCGCTTTCCTCGCCGCCGTTGCCGACGATCGCGTTCCAGTAGCGGTCCGTCTCCGCCTGGTCCTCGGTACTCACCTGGAACGAGAACGCCTCGCTGTGCTTGAACGTCGGTCCGCCATTGAGGCCGACGCAGGGGATGCCCAGGACCGTGAAGTCCACCGTCAGCACCGCGCCTTCGGGACTCGACGGGTTGTCGGCCGGCGCCCGCGTCACGGCCCCGACGGACGAATCCGGGAAGGTCTCCGCGTAGAACCTGGCGGCCTCCTCGGCGTCGCCGTCGTACCAGAGACAGATCGTGTTCTTCGCTGGCTTGGCCATGACCGCCTCCTCGCGTCCCGTGTCGGCGCAGGCTACGGCCGGATCGGGTCCGGCCACAAGTACCGCGGGGTCGGAGGGCATTGGGGCCAATCAGGCGGACTGGAACTCCGCCGCGATCGCCGGCGAGAGCAGTCGCTTCGCAATCCAGCCGACAAGCATCGCGAAACCCAGCGAAACCAGCATGCTCACCGCCGCGAAAAAGTAGAAGAACACGGTCATGTCCGGGCTGCCCTCCGCGAACGCGGCATCGACCGACGCGAACTGCTCATGCGCGGCCAGCATCCCCCCCCGCTGCAACAGCAACCCGCCAAGGCACCACACGATCCCCAGGACCATCAAGCCGGCAACGGCCAAGCGTGCCCAGTTCCTGCGCCTGAGCAACCCGATGGACGACGCCAGGGTGACCGCGGACATGATCAGGGACACGACGAACAGCCACTCCAGGTGCTCGAACAGGAAGGCTGCGCCTGGCGGCATGTCCGAAGGCAGTGGACCCGTTTCCATGTCCATTCCGGCGGAGGGAAAGACCACGAAGACCAGGACGGTCTGCAGCAGCGTGATCAGCGTGGCGAACGCCGAGGCCACGATCAGGATCCACGCCACGACGGTGACGAAGGTGGAACGTTCGGTTGGCTGGTTCATGGAAGCTCTCCCCAAGGCGATGTTGTCTACCCCAGCATCTGCGGATTGAGCTGCCACACCGAGTAGTTGAGCGCGGCCGCGAAGCTCACCCAGAGCAGGTACGGCACCAACAGCGCGCCCGCTAGCGGCCTGATGCGCCAGAACGCCACCAGGGTGGCGACGATGAGAAGCCAGAGCACGATGATGTCCGCGAACGCCGCGCCGCCCAGGTGCCAGGCGAAAAACAGCCAGCTCCAGAGCGCGTTCACCGCAAGCTGCACCAGAAACAGCACGAGTGCAGTGCGCGCGCTCCGGAAGCCGCCCTCGCGCCAGACCAGCCAGGCCGCGACGCCCATCAACGCATACAGGACCGTCCAGACGGGACCGAACAGCGACTGCGGGGGCGCCCACTCCGGGCGCACGAGCTGCGCATAGAACGGGGCGGCCCGGATCGACGCGGCACCGCCGATGGCGGCAGCGACGAAGCTGGTCGCGAGCCAGCCAACGAATCCCAAGATCTGCTTCTGCCTGGATGGACGCATGGTCTGGCCTCACCGTCGACGGACGGCACTGTAGGTGCGAACGTACAGGCAATCCTTGGCGGTGACACCCGGCTCGAAGCGGGCCCGGCCCAGCAACTCGATGGTGATGGGGTCGAAGATCCCGCGGGTGCTGCCCTGGACGATGCGCGGATTGACCGCCTTGCCGGAGCCGTCCAGGTCGTAGCGGACGGTGACGAGCTCGCTGTATTCCCTGCCCCTGGCCTTGTCCGGAATGTCCCGTCCCGTCATACGACCGTCGGCGATCATGTGCTCCATGCAGGTCGCGACCGCCTCCGGCGGGGGCTGCTGGGCGTTGGCTGGGGCGCCCCATAGCGCCAAGCCGCCAATGGCGAACATCACCAGCCAGGCCCAGTGCTTGCCGCGGGTGAAGAGCAGCGGCAGGAGACCGGAAGCGATGAACGTGATCCCGACCACCTTCAACATGCCCGGGACCGTCAAGTCGCCGCGACCGGCATGCAGCAGCAGCGCGCCAAAGCCGAACCACGCAACCGTGGTGAGATGCCAGGCGAACCGGAGCGTTCGGATGGTGAACTGCGGACCACCGAAAAGATGCGGCAGGTCGTCGCGACGGAACAACCGGACCAGGATGTAGCGCTCGCCCAGAACCGAGTGCGCAACGCCCAGGGAGATCGCCAGGAGGCCTGCCACGTACAGGAGTGTCGCCATGTCGTCGGGCGCCCGGCTACGAGACCAGGAAGTCGAAGATCTTGGATCCGGCCCCGACGTTCGCGCGGTACAGCTCGGTGAACCCGCAGTTCTCGCAACTGACCGCGGTGAACCGGTTGGTGGAGATGTCGAACGCGGCCGACAGCAGCCCGCCTTCGGCTCGCATCTCCTTACGGCTGTACTCGGTACCGCCGCACTTCGCGCAGGTGAACGAGGTCATCCTTCTTCCTTGTGTGGATGGGTGTGCCGCAGAGGATGCCACGAGATCGAGCTGCAGCGATAACGGGCAATGCTGCTGCGACTACCCCACGTTGCCAACCCGGTATTGGTGCATGAGTACGAGCAAAAGCAGCCAGACCGAAAGCCCCAGGGCGAGCAACACGTCCGATTTGCGCAGCCCGCCGCGACTTTCCAGGGACTTGCCGGCGCGGTAGGCAATGAACAGGCACGCCAGCAGCATGAGAACGCCGACGGCCGCAGCAAGACCGAGGAGGACGTCCTCCGCCTCGTCGGGCCACGCGTTGTCCCCGTAGACGAACAGCCACAGCATGCCGGCTCCCGCACCGACTGTCAGCACCATGGCGATGCCCGTGAAGATGGCGCTGGGTAAGAGGAACAGGAGGGGGTATGTGTACCGGAATTTCAATGGCGATGGCTCCTTGTTCCGTCCTACGCCTGACGCGAGCCGAGATACGAAGCGGAAGGCCAAGTCCTGCTTCGACATCGAGAGTCAGAAGTCAGTTCAAGGTGTCCACTCAACCGAAGGAAGCTCCATTTCGGCTTGAACGCATTGTTAGGGGGCGGCTCGGTCTTCAGGAAGCACGTTAGAGACCATCACCGTGAGGCCATTGCCCGGCAGCAGGTACGCCCGGTATGTGAATTGCTTACCTTCACAAGCCTCAACCGTCCAATGCTCAACTACCGCATCTCCCTCGTCTCGAATGACCTTTACGGACAGTGGCCGTACGTACGGACAATTCGGCTGTTGTGCGTTGTGCCAACCGGCGACATCACGAGCTACGTTCGCGACCTGAGAGGCGCGCGCCGTTGTCCCGAGCGAACCGTAAGAGGTGGCAGGCGCCGAAGCGCACCCAGCCAGTGCTACTGCAAGGACCATGCAAGCAAGTCGTATCGGATGTAACCGCATTCCTTAGCCCCCTAACGCTCAAGTTAAGCCGAATTGCAGCGCGTAGGCGGCAACATGGCAAGCTCTTTCTGCCATGTTGACGGCGTAGCGATGCAATTTCGGCTTGAACGCAATGTTAGGCCGCCGCGTAGAGCGCCGGGCTCAAGTGGTAGGCGCAAAACACAAGAAACAAGACTGCCCCGGCAAGGAATAGCATTGATTGCCAGAAGTAAAGGCGTCGAGTCAATTGTCCGAGCGTGCGCTGCTGTTTGCGCAACTCCGGAACGTTGTCCTTGCGTTTTGGGTGTGCCCGATCCCGAGCGATTCTCGCAGTCACCGCGAAATCCCTAACGCGATTGAGCGAGTAAAGCACTGCTGCCCCCACCGAAAAGGCGTGACACGCAACCGTAAGGTGGAAAGCAACGGATGGCCAAAAGCCGATGAAAGCGTTAACGCCTGATAGTAAGGAAGTGACGTAGGCCAATGAGCCGCCGCTGAGCCCGAGCATGACAGAGGAAGCTGTCTGCCGCTGCTCAATGTAGCGGCCTTGCCACCGGACGAACGATTCATTTGTCTGGCGCGGTCGAATGTTCATAGGCCTAACGCTCAAGTTAAGCCGAATTGCAGCGCGTAGCTGGCGACATGGCAAGCTCTCTCTGCCATGTTGACGGCGTAGCGATGCAATTTCGGCTTGAACGCAATGTTAGACGGCCGGCGGGTCATGGCGTCACCGACATGTACTCTTCAACGGCAAACTCATATAGAAACTGCTCCGCCCCACTCGGAGATAGCTGCTCGCGCGCCTCCTCAAGGCGCTTCGCATACTCAGTAGTCTTCTGACACGCGGCGAAGCGCTCTCTCCGAAGGGCCTCGTATTGAGTGGCGCTTAGATCTTGCCGGGACAGAAGGCGACCTTGGGCGAGGTGCAACACCGTGTACCTCTCGTAAGTAGACCCATACCCCATATGCACGTAATTAACGATCTCGCCGCGCGGCACAATAAGCGTTCCGGAGAACCAATCGGCGAACACCTCAGGTTCTCCATTGAAGAGCTGAGGGAGAACGTTAACGGGGACGGCATCGACGTCCTCTTTGGAGTGCTCTGGCTTTAGCAGGACGTCAATCTTTGTCAGCAGGAGGCGGTCGTCTCTGATGCTCCAAGTGGCAACGTAGCCCCTCCAGTTGCTGGACCAGTGCTCCGCAGGCTCTGGTAATTTGATCCGCCCAGTGCGGATGAGTGACGCGAGTGGATTGGTCGCGAGACTGAGTTGCTCGCCGTCAAGTATTAGCTTGTCGGGGACTTGCGAAGTAGCAGATGCCGGAGTTGAAAGCGCTAGGAGGGCAGTGAGGAAACAGGCTTGTAGGAGCTTCATTTGCAGGCATGCCCTCTTTGGCCGTCTAACGCTCAAGTTAAGCCGCATCGTGCAGCGGGTTGGGGCAGGTGGCAAGCTCTACCTGCCGCCTGACCCGGCCCGCGGAACGATGTCGGCTTGAACGCATTGTTAGGCGCCGATCGATTGTGACCCGACTGCGTAGCTGATGAAGGAAAAGATGGACACCACGCCGATGTAGAGCGTTCCGATCATTGCGCCAACGGTGGCTGTTGAGGTGGCGGCGAGCGCGCCCTTAACTCTATCGGTGCCCGCGCGCTCAAGAGCCTCCCTTTGCCGCGAGGATACGATCCAGGCGCCTATGAAGAATGCTCCGAGTCGCCCAGCCCACAGCCTAGAAATGCCGGGTCGCCTTCCGTGAGGTCACGATAGACGTAGCGAAGAGCGTAGCCCCCATATGTGTCACCCGAGCGTTGATTCTGGAGAGGGACTCCAGCAGGAACGGAAACTTCCAAGGTGCTTGGATCCAACCACCTGAGGCCAATTCCATGGGCAATGGAATGAATGGCTACCACGTTACCGCCAGGATTGCCGGGCAGCGCCTCGCAGGAAACCAGGGCTTGCGTGACTTGCCCGCCGGAGCGGTAATCCGTTTGGTAGTACCTAGCCGAGCACTTGCCATTGGGAGGGCTCGCCACTGGCCCAGAGCAGGAGGCGTATTCCTCTCCTGGGCATCCGGTTAGCGAAACGGCAGTCAGCATTGCTAGGACCAGCGCTGCCTTTGTCACGTGTGGCACCTAACGCTCAAGTTAAGCCGCATCGTGCAGCGGGGTGGGGCAGGTGGCAAGCTTTACCTGCCGCCTGGCCCAGCCCGTGGAACGATGTCGGCTTGAACGCATTGTTAGGCGGCTCCAGCGAGACCGTGTCCGCCCACCGGTGAGGTCTCGGTATGCTGGTCAAAGCCTGCAATCAATGGCTTGCCCTGTGCAATGGCAGCTTGGACCGAAGCCAGCGACAACGAGGCTTTGTGGCTGGCCTGGCTGTCCCAGACCTCAGTGATCCAGATCGCGTCAGGGTCCGCAGGGTCTTGCGCGACGACATAACTCAGACACCCAGGCATTCCCGAGACACCGTCCAGAAGAATCGAGATCAGTGCGTCGCGCTGACCAGGAACTGCTCTCATCTTTCCGATCAAACCATACATCGTCGTTCCTCCAGATCGAGACGCGCTCGCGGGCATGGCGAGCGCCGCAATCCCGACCGCTGCAGCTGTAAGAAACTGTCGTCTACTGAGCGCCATGATGAGCCGCCTAACGCTCAAGTTAAGCCGACTCGTGTAGCGGAGGAAAGAACATGGCAAGCTCCTTCTGCCATGTTGTTTGCGTAGCGAAACGAGTTCGGCTTGAACGCAATGTTAGGCAGCAGGCAAGAGCTTTGCACGGCCCAACTCCAGAAAGATTTGCTTGGCAGGCCCCGAGCAGTCAGTTGGTGAGAACTTCTCATCCTGCCCAAACGAGGCCGCGAAGACATCTGAGATTGCTTTAGCCACGTCTGATGGGGTGTGGAAGCTTCGGGCCTTGGCGGTGATCTTGGCAATCTCTCCGTCGAGTTCGTCAGGAGGGGTGCCCTCTGCGAGGAGGCAGTACGGATCCCAGGCACGAATGATGCCGCCAATGATCTCAGTTGCCCTGTCGTAATCGCGACGATCGTTCATTGCTGCCTAACACCTAAGTTAAGCCGACCCGCGCAGTGGAGCGAACCACATGGCAAGCTCCTTCTGCCATGTGGGGCGCGTAACGAAGCGGGTTCGGCTTGAACGCATTGTTAGGCCTCATCGGGGGAATAGGGAGACAAGCTTAAGGCCCAGCCAGACCGCTGTGATGCCAAAAACCACGCTGCCGCCAGCGTACAGCGCAGCCGTGCCCAAGTCGCCGCGACGGATCAGGTACATCGCCTCCAAGCCAAACGCCGAGAAGGTGGTGAACCCGCCCAGAAAGCCCGTGAAGAGGAACAACCGCGTATCCGGACCGAAGACGTTGCACCGCTCCGCGATGCCAGCCAGAACGCCTACGATTAGGCAGCCAAGAACATTCACCGCAAAGGTGCCATGCGGGAAACGATCCTGGGCAGTCATGTGCAGGATGAAGCCGCCAAGTTTGTACCGGGCGATCGAACCGAAGAAACCGCCGAGACCGACTAGCAGGATGTTTTGCATGGAGGGTATGAGGCCTAACGCTCAAGTTAAGCCGAATTGCAGCGCGTAGCTGGCAACATGGCAAGCTTTTTCTGCCATGTTGACGGCGTAGCGATGCAATTTCGGCTTGAACACATTGTTAGATTTCACAGGTCGATCCCCTCAAGAAACCTGTGCTCGATATCGCGATTGAGTTTAAGTGCATGTCCTAGAACAACTAGCGCACTCTCGATCAACTCACGGTCCCGACTTGGATCCGATACGGCAAACTGAGGGAACTTGCCGCCATGAAACAGGTTGTTGCGGATGATCTGAATCTGGTCAAGCAACCACGGCAGGAGAGGGCCGCCAGAGAAGTGCTTTGGATCTGACCAATCAAGCACGCGATTCTCATGGATCTGCTTTCTGGGCGGCGCTTGCTTGATGTAGGAAATTGCATGTTGGAGCCGAGGATCATTGTTGCTTGAGAACTTGGCCGCATGGTCGTTGGCAAAGGATTTCCACGCAGCTTGAGCATCCTTACGGTCAGCGCGAACGTACTTCTGCCGCTTTAGCGCGTACTCGAAGCGAGAAAACATGAGAAAAAATTGCCAGGCCAGCTTTCGATCGGCACTGTCAGAGATACGACGTATCGCGTCTGGTACCAAGGGCGGCCCGAAATCTTCCATGTGAAATCTAACGCTCAAGTTAAGCCGAATTGCAGCGCGTAGCTGGCGACATGGCAAGCTTTTCCTGCCATGTTGACGGCGTAGCGATGCAATTTCGGCTTCAACGCAATGTTAGGCATGTGCGCCGTTGCTCAACGGAGCAAACGCCTCCGGAGTAGAGGCGAGCTTGAGCCCAAAGGCGTCAGCCAAGGCCTCATCTGTGGGGACTGCAGCGAAGTACAGCTGGTTTAGACGGTTCTCCGCTTCATCGGAATCGCCGGGAGCTTGCTGGAAGACACGAGCCGCGTCGGTAAGCCCAAAGAACTCAAAGCCTGCGACCGCCGCCAGGATTTCGGCCTGGCTCAAGGACTCTAGTGCGTGTGTCACGCCGCCGTTCATGGCGAGCCCATGCGCCAGAAGAACAGAGGCTAGGGCTTGGTCACCGACAGCTGGGGTCGCCCCGCCGGCACCTATGCAGGCCCGATTCCAGATTTGATCTTGGAGAGATAGGTTGGACATGCCTAACGCTCAAGTTAAGCCGAATTGGAGCGCGTAGCTGGCAACATGGCAAGCTGTACCTGCCATGTTGACGGCGTAGCGATCCAATTTCGGCTTGAACGCAATGTTAGGTGCCAGCCAGGTCATTGAGGCAGCGCTCTTTGGCAGGAAGAAGCTCAGGGTCACTGACCGACTCCAGCGCAGCGATCCGAAGCTTGCGCTCCTGGGCCTCGGCTGACGGATTGTCCACGTAGTCCGGACCCATGAAGGAAACCCCGAAACACGTGGATGAAGCTGCTTGGGCCCGCAGAAACCTCGCAGGCGACAGCCGAACGAAGCGGGAGGAAAGCTCGGCGAGTTCCTCGAGCCGCTCTCCAGGAGGGGTGTCCGCTGCCAAGGCCAAAACCTGCCTAAAAGCGTGCGCGTCACCGGCGAGAACCCGATCGGCTAAATCAGGGAAATAGAGATACCCGTTGGAGGTGGCGCAACCGCCGAGTGCAAGCACGAGGATTAGTGCGAACTTCTTCATGGCACCTAACGCTCAAGTTAAGCCGCATCGTGCAGCGGGGTGGGCCAGGTGGCAAGCTTTATTTGCCGCCTGGGCCAGCCTGCGGAACGATGTCGGCTTGAACGCACTGTTAGGGCGCTCCCGCCAGGAAGATCGAGAACGCCAACAGATAGGCGGGGATGGCGATAATGAGGCTGAGCCTGATGCGGCGAGCGTATCGCACGGCATTCGGATCGCTGAGTTGCTGGGGCACAGGCCCGAAAGCTGTGCGGACGATCAACAGGCTCACGTTCGGATCAGCGAGCCGCGGCATGCCGGCATAGAAGAAGCTGAGCGATCCCCTCCGATCTGCAAGATCTGGACGCTCCGCCAACAGAATTCGTCTGAACGCCACTAGTGCCTGGAAATAAAAGGGCGTGATTACCGCCCCAATCAAGACCAAGATGATTGCCACGATCTGCATAGCGGCCTAACGCTCAAGTTAAGCCGAATTGCAGCGCGTAGCCGGGCACATGGCAAGCTTTTTCTGCCATGTGGCTGGCGTAGCGATGCAATTTCGGCTTGAACGCAATGTTAGGTGCTGCCGATGCAACAGGAACTACCCTGCTGGATGGGCGGACACTTGACGGTGCCATAAGAACAGTACACGCAGCAATCACCCGGCAGGGGCTTGAGCAAGGCATGGCAAGCTTTGCACTCATAAAACCACTGGCATGCATTGGTGGGCATGGTTTCGCATGCACTGGCACCACACTCTGGACAAGTGATGATCGAATCTAGTTTTGGGGTGGACATTGGGCAGCTCGGGCGGGGCGCAAAAGATCCAGGACCGACATGGCGAGCATGAGGGCAATGCCCGCGTAGAACAGGTAAATGCTCCAGTCGTAGCTCCAGAAGAGGAGCAACGCTGATAGAACGGCGAGCGGCCCAAGAACTGAGAGCAGACCGCGTGCGAAGCGCCGGTGCCGATACCATGCCCATGCGTTCACTATGAGCGCCAGCAATGCCAGGGCGGGGAGCAACGTTCTGAACAAGAATCCCTCGTATTGCCCTAGAAAGCCAAGACCGAGTGCGGCACCAAGCGAGCCAAGAGCGGGAAAGCAGCCGGCACAGGACATGGCAGCAACGAGTGACCCCAAGCTGCTTGTTTTATCCAGTACACGTGTGACACTCATGATGCTTCCTTCCATTTAGCGAAATTGTTTCTGCGGCACCTAACGCTCAAGTTAAGCCGAATTGCAGCGCGTAGCCGGGCACATGGCAAGCTTTTTCTGCCGTGTGAACGGTGTAGCGATGCAATTTCGGCTTGAACGCAATGTTAGGCGGCACCTATTTTCCCCAACGCCAACGTGGTGGTTCACCCTTGAGCCAGCAGACGCCAACGAGGGCGAGTACCACGATCCAGGTATAGGCCAAGAAGTAGCCGATGTGAGTTTCTGGTGGGAAGATGAAGTATCCAGTGGCCAACAAGATGGCCGCGATGCCATACACCAGCCATCCCTGCCAGGCGATGGGCAAGCCCCAGCCCCATCCGAAGGTTTTGGCGGGGAACCAGTAATCGCTCTTCTCCGGCATGGGCCTCCCTTGCCACCTAACGCTCAAGTTAAGCCGAATTGGAGCGCGTAGCTGGCAACATGGCAAGCTGTACCTGCCATGTTGACGGCGTAGCGATCCAATTTCGGCTTGAACGCAATGTTAGGTGCCAGCCAGGTCATTGAGGCAGCGCTCTTTGGCAGGAAGAAGCTCAGGGTCACTGACCGACTCCAGCGCAGCGATCCGAAGCTTGCGCTCCTGGGCCTCGGCTGACGGATTGTCCACGTAGTCCGGACCCATGAAGGAAACCCCGAAACACGTGGATGAAGCTGCTTGGGCCCGCAGAAACCTCGCAGGCGACAGCCGAACGAAGCGGGAGGAAAGCTCGGCGAGTTCCTCGAGCCGCTCTCCAGGAGGGGTGTCCGCTGCCAAGGCCAAAACCTGCCTAAAAGCGTGCGCGTCACCGGCGAGAACCCGATCGGCTAAATCAGGGAAATAGAGATACCCGTTGGAGGTGGCGCAACCGCCGAGTGCAAGCACGAGGATTAGTGCGAACTTCTTCATGGCACCTAACTAACTAGTCGATTACAAAACGGGGTTTAGTCCTGCGGCATAGCACGCCGTAGGAGACGGTCGGAGCCTCGAATTTCCCTGACGCCACTGGCACTTCCCCCCATCCGTGCAGCCTAGATCCGTCACCTAATCCTGCCGCCTATTCCGCCGATCATAGCGCCGCCAACCGTCCCCAACCGCCCGGTCATGCCTCCCACCGGGCCCCGCAGTTGTCGCACACCATTTCGCTCTCACGGGTAGGGAACGTCGCGCCGAAGATGCCAAGCAGCCCCGCCAGAAGCCGCTGCCGCAAGGGCGCCACCTGGCGAACCGGGCCGGACCCACACTCGGGGCAGCAGCCTTCCTGCAATTCGGGTTCTTCCGGAAGGTCGGCTTCGAGTTCTCCTGCCCTGTACTCGGCGGCGATCCGTCGCGCTTGCGCCAGATGCTCCTCGGGCACCTGGACCGCCGTTCCACCCAACGCCAGTGCCGCTGGCCAGTCAATGATCGCGTGGTTGGCGAACGCGACGGTCGCGGGGATGCCGTCGGCGTTGAGCCGCGCGCAGACGATGTGCGCTTCCCAGGGATCGAGGAACCTTTCGACGGTCTGGAGCATTTGCCCTCGACCCGACGTCTTGTCAGCGCTCGAACCGGACCGGCTCGGGGCCGCGGTGCTGGGGCCTGATCACCACGGTGCCCGCCAGCTTGTCGTGCCAGCCCTGCTTACGCGGATCGAATGCCACCCAGATGATGCCCAGGAACAAGGGCAGGACCGCGACGAAGTAGGCCAGGTAGCGGCCTATCGCTTGACCAACGCTGATCGGGTTGCCGGTGCGCTCATCGACGACCCGGGCGGCGACGGCCATCTTCCCTGGCGTCGCCTGTTTGTAGAGCCAGAACAGGATCACGGCGATGGCGGGGAAGACCCAGGAGATCAGGAAATCCGCCGGCCCGGCGACGAGCTGCGTTGATGGCTCCGTGTAATAGCTCCACCCGTAGATGGCAATGAGCACCGGCCCCGTGATCACCAGGATGATGAGTGAATCGATGATCGCGGCACCGAATCGCGGCCAGAAGCCGACATACTCCAGCTGGTCGTCGTGCATTTCGAACCCCCTATGGTTGCGAGCCGACCCGCCCGGACAAGCCATGCTTCCGCGCCAACCGCCGGAAGTAGATCGCCATGCAGACACCGAAGAGCGCACCGGCCAGGACGGAGGCCGTGACCGCGATCCAAGTCGGGACCCCCTGCCGCGACCACGTGATCAACCACATCAGCAGCCCCCAGAAGACGCCGAAGAAGCCGCCCATCAGCAGCGTGATCTGCCCGAATCCCATGAACGGCGGCGGCGGGACCGCGAATCCCATCCGCCACAGCAGCTTCCACAGCGGCGGCGCCGCCGTGGAATCGGCGATGCCAAGCTCCGCCAACTGGCGTCGCATGGCTGCGACACGTTCGAAGTTCCCTTTCTCCACGTCATCCTCCCTGCGGCCTCCCCAGGCCGCATCCCGATCATAACGCCGCGTAGGTTGCCCGCAGCAATTCCCGCAATGCCTCGCCGTCGTCGAGGTCTTCCACCAGCAACCACGGCTTGGCCTCCGGATAAGGCGGCACGCCGGTCGGGTTCCCGCCGAGCAGCGCCCTGCCCGCTTCCGTGGGCTTCAGCAGGAGCTGGTCGTCGCAGATGAGCGCGACGATCTTGCCGTGCAGCCACAGGCCCCATTCGCCGAACAGGCGCTTGCAGGCGAGTTCGTCGCCGAGGTCGATCTGCTCGACGACGAACTGCACGAAGCCGGCATCCGAGGCCATGTGCGCGCCGGCCTTACTGCCGCCAGTAATTGTTGGCGGCGGCGATCGTCGCGAACTCGGTGGCGACGACTTGGGTGAGCTGCAGCAGCATGCCGGCGTCGTTGGCGTAGACCTCGCGCAACCTTTCACGCACGCCTGCGTCCTGCTGGGTGTTCTTGACCACCAGGCGGGCCATCTTGACCGCCAGCTGCCGCCCCTCTTCCGGGGTCGCGGTGATCAGGGAATTGCCTGGAACCAGGGTCACTGCGTCCATTCGCATCCTCCTCGAAGTGGACTACAGCCTACTCCCGCGGGCGTTCAGCGCTCCAGCCGCCAGTTCACCGAGGCGCGGTTCTCGACCGTGCTCGATTCGATCTCGACGTCGAAGCCCTTGCGCAGCAGGTACTTCAGCGTGAGCACCTGGCCGGTGCCGAGCAGCGAGACGCCGTAGCCGACGTACAGCTTGGGGCTGAGGTACTTGCCGACTCCGAGCACGCTGCCGCCGAGGGTGCGCGAGTCGATCACGCCGGCGTCGTCGAGGCCGATGCTGGCGCCGAGCTGCGAGGCGAGCAGGCTGCCGCCGGCGGAGAGCGCGGCGCTGGCGGCGTCGAGCTGGCGGCTCTCGTCGCCGGTGACGGTGGACAGCGGGCGGCCGAGCGCGAGGTAGGCGAGCGCCTGCGACTGGTCGCTGGCGGGATCGGTCCACACGTCGGCCTGCGGGCGGCTGGCGCGGCCGGTGACCGAGATGCCGGCGGTGACGTCGCCGATCTCGCGCTGCGCGCTGATGTCGAGCAGCGGGTCGGCGATCAGGCTGCCCTGCCACACCAGGCGCCCGCGGGTGATCTCGAGGTCCTGGCCGTAGGCGGTGTAGCGGCCGCCGACCTCGAGCTCGCCGCTGGCGACCATCTCGCGGCCCGGCCGCATGCGCACGTTGAGGCTGCCGTCGAGCGTGCCTTCGAGGCCGAAGCCGTTGAGCACGACGTCGTCGCCAACCTGCAGCGTGAGGTCGAGCGCCAGCGGCGTGGCCAGGCCCTGTTCCTCGTCCGGGTCTTCCGGATCGAGGATCACCACGTCCGGGGACACCGAGGCGCCGCGGTCGAGGCGCTCGAGGTCGATGGTGGCGCTGGGCACGACCACGGTGCCGCTGACCTGCAGCGGCTCGCCGGCCGCGTAGCGCACCGTGACATCCGGGTTCACCACCGCGCGCAGGTCGCGCGTGTCGGAGGCGAGCACGTTGCTGCCGCGCACGTTGAGCACGAGCGGGGTGTCGTCGCCGCGCCAGCCGAGGGAACCATCGATGTTGAGCGTGCCCTCGCCCGACTGGATGCTGCCGGTGATGCGCGCGCTGCCGTCCGGCAAGGCGTCCAGGCGCACGTTGCCGTTGGTGGGATGGATCGCGAGCGCTGGGATCTCGGTGGCGAAGTCGCTGAGCTGGGCGTTGCCGCCGAGCGTCGGTTGGGCGCGGGTGCCGCCGAGGGCGACGTGGCCGGCAAGCGTGCCGGTCGGCTCGACGATGTCCGGCGACAGCAACTCCATCCAGGTGAGCTCGTCGGTGCGCAGGTCGATCTCGCCCTGCAGCGGCGCGTAGCCGTCCCAGCCGGTGGCGAGCGTGGCGTCGAGGCGGCCGTCCTCGTTGACCACGGCGCCGAGCGTGGCCTCGATGCGTTGCGGGTCGAAGCTGGCGTCGAGTACCAGGTCGCGGTAGCTGACCAGGTCGCTGCGCGCGCGGCGGCTGTTCTTCATGCCGCCGGCGGCCGAGGCCAGGCGCGCCTCGCCGCGCCAGCCGTTGCCGGCGGAGCGCACCTGCGCGTCGAGGGTGAACTCGCCGTGCAGCAGCCACGGGCGGCCGTCGCCGCGTTCGGGCAGGTAGGGCACCACCAGCGCCAGCGGCACGTCGCGCCCGGTGACGTCGAGGCCGGTCGGCCAGGCGCCAGCGGCGCACAGCGTGCCGCCGTCGGTGGCCGCGAGGCAGGCGTCGTCGATGCGCCAGCGGCTGCCGGACTGCGCGACCTGCGCCGGCGCGGTGAGCCGCCACGCGCTGCCGCGCTCGGGTTCCAGCACCAGCGTGCGCACGGTGGCGCGCCAGTTGCCGCCGCGGCGGTCGGTGCTGCCGGACAGCGCGACGCTGCCGAACTCGCTGGTCGCATTCGCATCGAGCTCGAGGTTCTCGACCGCGCCGGTGGCATCCAGGTGCAACGCCTCGAACGGCAGGCCGAGCTGCAGGCCGCTGGCGTCCACGGTCAACGCGCCGCCGCCACCGCGCCACGGCAGCCGGCCGCGCGCGTGCAGCACTTCAGCGCGCCAGTCGTTCCAGGCGATGCCGCTGCCGTCGAGGTCGACGCTGATGTCGGGCGCGCTGCGGGTGCCGCCGAGCACGAGCGTGCCCTGCAGGCTGCCGCTGGCCTCCGGCAGCAGGTCGTCGAGGCGCAACGGGCTGAAGCTCGCGCGCACGTCCAGCCGCTGCGCGATCTCGCCGCGCGCCACCACGTGGCTGCCGCCCAGGCGCAGGTCCACGTCGCCTTCGTAGCCGGTGCTGCCGCCGAGCCTGCCGGGCGTGTGGATGCCGACCGTACCGTGCCCGGCCAGCGCGCGTCCGCGCAGGCGGCCGCCGAGGCGCTGCAGGTCGAAGCGCAGGTCCATGCCCTCGTCCGCGCGGGTGCGGCCGGTGGTGGCGAGGCTGCCGTTCACCGCGCCGTTCCAGTCGGGCAGGAAGTAACCGGGATCGAAGCCTGCGAGCGTGGCGTCCGCGGTCCACGCCAGCGAGGGCGACCAGCCGATGCGGCCGGTGGCTTCCAGGGTGCCGGTCGGCATCGCGGCGCTGAGCCGTTCGACCACCGCGCCCTTGCGGTCGCCGGTGCCGGCGATGCGCAGCTGCGCGCTGCGCCCGTCGCGCCACAGCGTGGCGGTGCCGCGTGCGTCCCAGTCGTCGGTGGTGCCGGTGACCCGCAGTTCGGCGTCGCCGCTGACCGCCGGGGCCGCGTCGGTGGCGCCGCGCCATTCCAGGCCCGCGCCGTTGAGGGTCAGCGCGACCTTCGGCTCGCTGCGGTCCGCCACCACCGGGTGCCTGTCCACGCTGCCGCGCGCGGTGATGCGGCCGCCGAGCACGTCCACGACCAGCGGTTCCAGCGTCAGCACCTGGTCGTCGATGACCACCTCGGAGGGCTGCACGGTGGCGACGAAGCCGTCGCGCTCGTAGCGGCCTTCGAGCTGCATCTCGCCGGAGACGCCGGACGCGCGCAGGTCGAGCGCCAGCGGCGGCGAGGGTTCGCCGCTGCCTGTGAGCAGGCTCGGGTCCAGCGCTTCGGTGCGCGCGCGCAGGCGCCAGCGCGGGCGCTCGCCGCCAGTGTCGTCGTCGAGGACGAGCGTGGCGTTGAGCGGCGCGGGCGCGTTGCCCGCGAGCGCAACTTCCAGGTGCGCGAGGTCGCCGCGCGCGACGAGGCCGAGGCTCGGCGCGGTGCGCCCGGTCGGCGCCGGCAGCACCGCGGTCGCGGTGAGGTCCATGCGGTAGTCGTCTTCCGGCACGTAGTCGCCGTGCAGGCTGAAGTCCCCGCGATCGCTGGCGACCACCACGTGCTCGACGTGCAGGCGGCCGTCGGACGCGTCGATGCCGCCGCGCGCGCGGCGGATGTCGATCAGCGGCGCGCCGTCGCGGGTGACCGTGAAGTCGTCCACCTCGAACGCGTCCGCCTGCAAGGCCAGCGGCGGCGCGATCCCGGGCAGCGACTCCGGCCACTGCGGCAGCTCGAACGGCGTGTCGCTGCGCGGCAGGTCCAGGCGCGCGTCGCGCACCACCATCGCGTCCAGCCGCAACCGGCGGCCGAGCAGCGGGCGCAGCGCGGGATCGAGCACCACCGTGTCGGCCTCGAACACGATCTCGCCCATCTCGCAGCTCGCCTCGTCGCTCGGCACGCAGCCCGGGTCCACCTGTCGCGGCAGGCTGAAGTGCACGCCGCGCAGGGTCAGCGGGCCGGAGGCGGGGCCTTCGGCGCTGGCCCAGGTGAGTTCGACGCCGGGGGGCAGGCGCAGCACGATCTGGTGCAACAGCACGTCGCGGCCGCGCACCGTCGCCAGCAGCCAGTACAGCAGCACCGCCACCAGCAGCGCGATGCCGACCACGAAGAACGCGCTGCGCCAGGCCAGCAGCGCCAGCCGCTCGCGCCGCTTCTCCCGCAGCTCGGCGATGCGGCGTTCGTGTTCCTCCGGCGGCACGGCTTTCGGATCGGCCATGGCTACAGGTCCGCGCCGATGTTGATGTTGAGGGTGAACGGCGAACGCGGGTCGTCGAGGCCGCGCGCGATGTCCACCCGCACCGGTCCGACCGGCGAGCGCCAGCGCAGGCCGACGCCGACGCCGGTGTGCCAGTCCGGCGTGCCGTTGAAGGCGCTGCCGCTGTCCACGAACAGCGCCCCGCCCCAGGTGTCGTTGAGGTAGTGCTCGTACTCGAGACTGGCGGTGACGACGTTCTTGGCGCCGATGCCGAAATCGCCGATGCGCGGCCCGACCTCGCGGTAGTCGTAGCCGCGGATGCTGCGGTTGCCGCCGGCGTAGAAGCGCAGGCTCGGCGGCAGCTCGGTGATCTCGTCGGTCCAGGTGCGGCCGAGTTCGCCGCGCGCGATCAGGCGGTCGAACAGGCCGAGCCCGCGGTACCAGTTGGCCCGCAGCTGCGCCTGCACGAAACCGGCGTCGGTGGGGCCGCCGGTCGGCGCCGCGCGCAGGTCGAGCGAGCCGCTCAGGCCGTCGCGCGGGAAGATGCGGTCGTCGGCGTCGATGTACTGCGCGCGCAGCTGGCCGAAGCTGAAGTTGCCGTAGCGGTAGCCGGGGTTGTCGATGTCGCCGGTGAACGCCCAGCGCTCGCGCAGCACGTGCGCGGACGCGGTGACGGTCAGGAAGTCGTTGACGTTGCCGCTGCGGCTGGCGACGAACTCCAGCCGCCGGTTGTCCATGTAATCGGTCTGCTCGTCGGCGAACTGCAGGCTGGCGGTGTACCAGCCGTCGAGCCAGGCAAAGGCGGGAATGCGGTACTGCAGGGTCAGGGTTTTCCGCTTCTGCGCGTAGTCCACTTGCGCCAGCGCCTTGTGCCCGCGCGAGTTGAGGTAGCGGCGCTCCATGCCGAGGCGCACGCCGGCGCCGCTGTCGGTGCCGTAGCTCAGGCCGGCGGTGTAGATGCTGCGCTTGGCCGGCTCCAGCGAGACGCTGACCGGCACCTGGTGGTCCGTGCCCGCCTCGTCCGGCTGCGGGACGATGTCGATCCGGCTGAAATAGTCGAGGCTGGCGAGCGAGGTGCGCAGGCGGTCGATGTGCTGCTGGTGGTAGGGCTCGCCCGGCTCCCACGACACCAGCTTCTCCAGCAGCTGCGGGCGGATGATCTCAGGCGACTGGGTGAAGTCGACCTCGCCCATGGCGTGG
Organism: Cognatiluteimonas lumbrici; assembly: GCF_006476065.1. GTDB lineage: Bacteria > Pseudomonadota > Gammaproteobacteria > Xanthomonadales > Xanthomonadaceae > Cognatiluteimonas > Cognatiluteimonas lumbrici. Next base: position 1,757,554 of record NZ_ML636798.1, on the reverse strand, counting down.
CGCGCGCCGCTGGTCCACAGCAGGTCGATGTCGGCGGCCTGTTCGGAGCGCGTGACCTCGACCCGGTGCCGCTCGAGCTCGGCGTCGAAGTAGCCGCGCTCGGCCAGGCGCCGGCTCACCAGCGCCTTGCTGGTGTCGTAGAGGATGCTGTCGAACACTTCGCCGGGGGCGGGCTTGAAGCCGGCGACCGCGTCGGTCATGTCGCGGTCGGCCTCGGCCTCGCCGGCGAGGGTGACGTTGCTGGCGCGCACGCGCACCGCGGGGCCGAGCTCGACGGTGATGACCACCTTGCCGGTGTCGCGGTCGCGCTCGACCTCGATGGTCGGCGAGTAGTAGCCGAACGGCTGCAGCGCCTCGCGGGTCTCGTCCTCGGCCTCGCGCACCAGGTAGGCCATACGCCGCGGCGAGACGTCACGGCCCTTGGCCTGCACCAGCGACAGCGACAGCTCGACGTTCCGGGTCATGGCCTCGTCGAGGCCGCGGATCTCCACCTCCCGGACCACGGCCGCATGCGCCGCGAAGGCGGACAGGCACAGTGCGGCGGCTGCGATCAGGCGGGGGGCTGGGCGCATTGAGCGAGCATACCGGAGGGGCGCATTCACGCCCCCTCACGTCAGGACGACAGGTGCTCGATGGCGGCGACGCTGCCTAGGCGGTCGGCGAGGCGTTGCAGCAGGGCCAGGCGGTTGCCGCGGATGGCGGGGTCGTCGGCGTTGACCATCACCTGGTCGAAGAACGCGTCCACCTGCGGGCGCAGGCGCGCGAGGCGGCCGAGCACGGCGACGTAGTCGCGCTGCGCGAGCGCGGTGTCGGTGTCGGCGATGGCGGCGTCCACGGCTTCGGCGAGCTCGCGCTCGGCGTCCTCGGCGAACAGCGCGGCGTCCACTCGTTGCGGGATCGCGCCTTCGGCCTTGCGCAGGATGTTGCGGATGCGCTTGTTCGCCGCGGCGAGCGCCTCGGCTTCCGGCAGCAGCGCGAACTCGGCGATCGCCTTCAACCGCCGGTCGAAGTCGGCCGGCGACTGCGGATGCGTGGCGGCGACGGCCTCGAACTGCTGCGGCGGCACGCCTTGCTCGGCGTAGTAGTGGCGCAGGCGGTCGAGGATGAACTCGCGTACCTCGGCGACGTCGGCACCGGCCGCTTCGAGCGCGGCGTCGAGGTCGAGGTCGATGCCGGCCTCCACCAGCGTGCGCGCCAGCGCCAGCGCGTTGCGGCGCAGCGCGAACGGATCCTTGTTGCCGGTCGGCTTGAGCCCTGCGCGGAAGCCGCCCGCCAGCGTGTCCAGGCGCTCGGCGATCGTCAGCGTGCGGCCGAGCGGCGACGGCGCGATGGCGTCCGCGGCGAAGCGCGGCATCCAGGCCTCGTCGATCGCGGCGGCGATCTCCGCCGGCTCGCCCGCGGCGGCGGCGTAGTGGCGGCCGGCGATGCCCTGCAGCTCCGGGAACTCGTTGACCAGGCGCGACTGCAGGTCGGCCTTCGACAGTTCCGCGGCGCGCCGCGCCAGCGCCGGCTCGACGCCGACCTTCGGCGCGATGGATTCGGCCAGCGCCGCCACCCGCGCGACCTTGTCGGCCACCGAGCCCAGCTTGGCCTGGTAGGTCACCGTCCTCAGCCCCTCGTTCATCGAGGCCAGGCCCTGCTTCAGGTCCTCCTCGAAGAAGAAGCGCGCATCGGCGAAGCGCGGGCGGATCACGCGCTCGTAGCCCTTGCGGATCTCGGCGGGGTCCTTGGACTCGATGTTGGCGACGCCGATGAAGTGCGGGGTCAGGCGCCCGCCCTCGTCCAGCACCGGGAAGAACTTCTGGTTGGTTTCCATGGTGGCGACCAGCGCTTCCGCGGGCACCGCCAGGAACTCCTCGTCGAAGCTGCAGGTGACGGCGTCCGGCCACTCGACCAGGCAGTTGACCTGCTCGAGGTTGCCGTCGTCCACGCGCGCGACGCCGCCGACCGCGCGCGCGGCCTCGCGCACCTCGCGCACGATGCGCTCGCGGCGTTCGTCCGGATCCACCAGCACGTGCGCGGCGCGCAGCGCGTCCACGTAGTCGCCGGGCGCGGCGATCCACACCGGGCCCTCGTGCATGAAGCGGTGGCCGCGGCTCATGCGGTCGCTGCGCACGCCGAACAGCGCGGCCTCGACCACGTCCTCGCCGTGCAGCAGCACCAGCCAGTGCACCGGGCGGGCGAAGCCGCTGTCGCGCGTGCCCCAGCGCATCGGCTTGGGGATCGGCATGCCGGCGATCGCCTCGGCCAGCACCTCCGGCAGCAGCGCCGCGGTGGCCGCGCCCGGGGTCACCGCGCGGTGCACGAAGCGCTCGCCCTTGTTGTCGGTGGTGCGCTCGAGCCGGGTCCAGTCCACGCCGGCCTTGGCGGCGAAGCCCTGCAGCGCGCGCGTCGGCTGGCCCTCGGCGTCGAGCGCGATGTTGACGTAGGGGCCGAGCACTTCCGAGCGCTGCTCGGGCTGCTCGGCGGCCACGCCCGGCAGCAGCACCGCGAGGCGGCGCGGGCTGTACAGCGGTTTGGCGTCGTCGCGTTCGATCGCGACGCCGCGCTTCACCAGCCCGTCGACCACGCCGTCGAACAGCGCCTGCGCCAGCCCCGGCAGCGCGCCGACCGGCAGTTCCTCGGTCCCGATCTCGAGCAACAGCGGCTTCATCGCTTCGACCCCGCGCCTTTCGACCCCGTGCCTTTCAACCCGGGGAAACCCAGCTTCTCGCGTTGCGCGTAATAGGCCTCGGCGACCGCCTGCGACAGCTTGCGCACGCGCAGGATGTAGCGCTGGCGCTCGGTCACCGAGATCGCGCGCCGCGCGTCGAGCAGGTTGAAGCAGTGCGAGGCCTTCATCGCCTGTTCGTAGGCGGGCAGCGGCAGGTCGAGCTCGACCAGCGCCAGCGCCTCGGCCTCGCACTCGTCGAAGCGGCGCAGCAGCACCTCGACGTTGGCGTGCTCGAAGTTGTAGGCGCTCTGCTCGACCTCGTTCTGGTGGTAGACGTCGCCGTAGGTCACCGGCGCGCCGTCCGGCCCGTGCGTCCACACCAGGTCGAACACGTTGTCGACGTTCTGCAGGTACATGCACAGGCGCTCGAGGCCGTAGGTGATCTCGCCGAGCACCGGCTTGCACTCGATCCCCCCGGCCTGCTGGAAATAGGTGAACTGGGTGACTTCCATGCCGTTGAGCCAGACCTCCCAGCCCAGGCCCCAGGCGCCCAGCGTCGGCGACTCCCAGTTGTCCTCGACGAAGCGCAGGTCGTGCACCAGCGGGTCGATGCCGAGCGCGCGCAGCGACCCCAGGTACAGCTCCTGGATGTCGTCCGGGTTCGGCTTCATCACCACCTGGTACTGGTAGTAGCGCTGCAGGCGGTTGGGGTTCTCGCCGTAGCGGCCGTCGGTCGGCCGCCGGCAGGGCTGCACGTAGGCGGCGGCCCACGGCTCCGGCCCGATCGCGCGCAGGAAGGTGGCCGGGTGGAAGGTGCCCGCGCCGACCTCCAGGTCCAGCGGCTGGATCAGCACGCAGCCGCGCTCCGCCCAGTAGGCGTTGAGGCGCTGGATCAGCTCCTGGAAGGTGATGCGCTGGCAGGTGGGCCCGGTCATGCGTCCGTCGCGTCGCGAAAGCTGGCTAGTATACGGGCGTGAACATGCTCGGCCTTGCACCCTTCCTGATCGTCGAGACCGGCCAGCCGGCCCGTCCCCTGCGCCGCTACGGCGGCTTCCCGCACTGGATCCGCGTCGCCGCCGGGCTGGGGCCGGACGAGGCCGTGGCCGTGAACGTCGAGCGCGGCGACGAGCTGCCCGACCGCGAGGGCTTCGCCGGCGCCATCGTCACCGGCTCGGCGGCGATGGTCACAGACGGCCACCCGTGGAGCGAGCGCAGCGCGGGATGGCTGCGCGAGGCGGCGGAAGCTGGGATGCCGCTGTTCGGCATCTGCTACGGGCACCAGCTGCTGGCGCACGCGCTGGGCGGCAAGGTCGGGCCGAACCCGGCCGGACGGCAGATGGGCACGGTGCCGATCTCGCTGCTGCCGGCCGCGGGCGAGGATCCGCTGTTCGCGGGCGTGCCGGACGGCTTCCCGGCGCAGGTCACCCACCTGCAGGCGGTGCTCGAACTGCCCGAGGGCGCGACCGCGCTGGCCACGTCCGAGCGCGACGGCAACCACGCCTTCCGCTGGGGCGATGCGACCTGGGGCGTGCAGTTCCACCCCGAGTTCAGCACCGCGCACATGCGCGGCTACCTGCGCGCGCGCAGCGACGCGCTGGCCGGCGAGGGCCAGGACCCGCAGGCGTTGATCCGCGGGGTGTCCGCGGCACCGCACGCGCGCGGCATCCTGCGCGGCTTCGTGCGCGAAGCGCGACGACGCGCCTCCATCGTCTAGGATTGGCGCATCCGCCCGCGGGCGATCCATTGGGGAGCAGGCAGATGCAGACACGATCCATGGGGCCCGGCGCCGGCTGGCGCTGGCTGGCGCGCGCGGTGGACCTCGGCCGCCACGACCCGAAGGCGCTGTTCGGCGGCGCCGCGCTGCTGATGCTGGTGGCGCTGCTGCCGAGCCTGGTGCAGCAACTGGTGCTGCTGGCGGTGGGCCCGGACAACGTGCAGGTGGTGCTGGCGGTCTCGGTGGTCACCACGCTGGCGATGATCCTGGTGTTCCCGCTGCTGATCGCCGGCTACCTGCGCGTGATCGACGCCGCCGAGAACCGCCGGCCCACGCGCGCCACCGCGATCTTCGACACTTTCCGCGCCGGCAGCGGCCGCGGCCGCATCATCGGCACCGGGCTGCTGCTGATGCTGGTTTACGTCGCGCTGATCGTGCTGGTCATGGGCGTGGCCGGCCGCGAGGTGGCGGCCTGGTACTGGGAGGTGCTGTCCATCGCCCAGTCCGCGACCCCGGGCACCCCACCGACCGAGATGCCGCCGATGCCCGAGGGCATGGGCCGCGTCGCCGGCCTGCTGTTGCTGGTGATGATGATTTCCGGCGGCCTCTACGCGATCGGCTTCGGCCAGGTGGCGCTGGGCGGGCGCAATGCGCTGGGCGCGCTCGGCGACGCGGTCACCGGCACGCTCCGGAACGTGCTGCCGCTGCTGGTGCTGACCGTGGTCGGGCTGGTGGCGATGGTGCTGGCGACGATCGTGGTGGTGCTGGTGGTGGCGCTGCTGATGCTGGTCGGCAGCCTCGTGCATCCGAGCATCGGCCTGGTGCTGGCGGCGCCGGCCTACCTCGCCTTCATGGTGATCATGTACGTGGTGATGTTCGGCATCATGTACTTCATCTGGCGCGACGTCTGCGGGCCGGAGCAGGCGGCGCCGGTGCGCGACGACCACTTCGTCGCGTAACGCCGTACCGGGATCGCTGGCTCAGCCGAAGGCCGCGTCCACCGCGGCCACGTAGCGGCCCGCCAGCCACCCGAGCAGCAGCAGGCCGGCGCAGGCCTGCAGCGCGATCCACGCGGCCGCGGCCCAGGGCAGGCGCCGCGCTTCCGCGTCGCGCAGCACGCGGGTGCCGGCGATGCGGTCGTGCAGCGCGCGGTGCGGCGCCGGCAGCGCCATCAGGTGCCCGATGTTGAGCGTGAGCCAGGACAGCGCCGCCGCCATGTGCCGGGCGACGGCGCGCGCCGGCGACGGCCGCGCCTCGCCGCGGTCGGCCACGCGCAGGCCGAAGGCGCGCTTGCCCGGCGAGCCCTGCAGCGGCGAGGCCGTGCCGAGCACGTGCCAGGCAGCGGCCAGCAGCAGGTAGGCCAGCAACGGCGGCCACAGCAGTTCCCAGGCGGCCGATTGCAGTTGCGCCGCCGAGTCGCGCAGCCGCGGGTCGTGCAGCAGGTCCTCGGCGATCGCCGGGATCCGGGTGCCCGCGAGCATGCCTTCGGCGAGCGCGGTGCCCATGCTCGACCACAACGCGGAGAACGCGGCCACCAGTTCCGCCGCGGCCGGCTGCAGCTGCTTCCAGCACAACGCCACCGCGGCGCCCGCGAGCACCGCGAAGTCCAGCGACCACGCCGCGTAGCGGTGGCGGAAACCGGCGGGTGCGCGCGCCGCCGTCATCGCCGCCCGCGCGTGAGCAGCACCGACGCGAGGATGCCGGCCTCGTACAGGGCCACCATCGGCACCGCGAGCATGAGCTGCGAGATCACGTCCGGAGGGGTGATCAGCGCCGCGACCACGAAGATGCCGACGATCGCATAGCCGCGCCATTCGCGCAGTTGCGCCGGCGTCACCCAGCCGAGCAGCGCCAGGATCACCAACGCCACCGGCAGTTCGAAGCTGAGCCCGAACGCGAGGAACACCACCAGCACGAAGTCGAGGTAGGCGTTGATGTCGGTCATCATCGCCACGCCTTCGGGCGTCACCGCGTGCAGGAACGAGAACACCGCCGGCAACACCAGGAAGTAGGCGAACGCGCAGCCGGCGTAGAACAACGCCAGCGCCGAGGCCAGCAGCGGCAGCGCCAGCCGCCGCTCGCTCTTGTACAGGCCGGGGGCGACGAACGCCCACGTCTGGTACAGCAGCCACGGCATCGCCAGCACCAGCGCCACGAAGAACGCGAGCTTCACCGGCGCGAAGAACGGCGATGCCACTTCCACCGCGATCAGCTGGCCGCCGGCGGGCAGCTTGTCGAGCAGCGGTTGCGCGAGCCAGGCGTACAGCCGGTTGGCGAACGGCAGCAGCGCGACGAACACCAGCACCAGCCCGAGCACGCCGCGCAGCAAGCGCGAGCGCAGCTCGACCAGGTGCGCGACCAGGCTGGCGCCGGGCTGGTCAGCGGCGTTCATCGCGCGGGGGCTCCTTCGCTTCGGAGGCGACGTCGCGCAGCGCGCCGTCGGCGTCGCGGATGGCGGCATTGGCCTCGTCCAGGCTCTTGCGCAGGTCCTCGGCGGCCAGTTCCTGCTCGAGCTCGTTGCGCACCGAGTGCCACTGCGCGCGCGCGCGCCGCACCCACAGCCCGGCGAAGCGCGCGGCGCGCGGCAGGCGCTCGGGGCCGAGCACCAGCAGCGCGACCACGGCGATCACCAGCAGTTCGGAGAATCCGACGTCGAACATCCGGCGGCCTCAGCCGACGCCCATGCCGGGGCGTTCAGCGCGACGGCGGGGTGCCGTCGTCGTCGCCCTGCGTGCCATCGGCCCGCGTATCGTCGGCCGGCTTGTCGTCCTCGTGCAGGCCCTTCTTGAACCCGCGCACCGCCTCGCCGAGGTCGTGGCCGACGTTCTTCAGGCGCTTGGTGCCGAACACCAGCACCACGATCACCAGCACGACCAGCCAGTGCCAGAGACTCAGACCACCCATGTGCGTTCCGCCCGTTTCGACAAGGCCGACAGGATACCGCAGGGCGTCCCGCTTGCCGTCAGGGCAGCGGCTCGATCGTCGCCGGGTTCTCCTCGACCGGCTGGAACGGGGTCGGCTGCGGCGCGGTGCCGCTGTCCGGGGTCACCGTGGTCGCGGGCAGCGCCGGTTCCGGCGTGGCCGCGGGCCGGACCGGCGGCGCGCCCTCGGTGCCACGGGCGGCGGCAGCGGCGGCGGTGGCCTCCTCCAGCGCATCGCGGAACGACACCACCGCGCTGGACGGGCGCTGCGCGAAACGGTTCTCGAAGATCATCCGCGGCGTGGTGCCCTCGCCGTACACGTGCTGGTTGGCGTCATGGTTGATGGACAGCACCGCGCCGTCCAGGGCCACGCCGGCGAACAGGCCGCGGGCGCGCGACCAGGACCAGATCTCGGCCTTCATCTCGCCGTCGGTAGCGGCCGAGGCGGTACGGCCGACCGGGCCGGCGGCGACGCCGGCATCGGCGCCGAGGGTGAACTTGCCGTTGACGATGGAGTCCACGCCGCGCGGGCTGCGGAACACCAGCACGATGTCGGAGGACTGCACGCCGGCCTGGAAGCCGATGCTGCCGCCGGTGAGGGTCACGAAGCTCGGGTTCGACCAGGTGCCGTCGGGACGCTTCACCGACATCAGGCCGTGGCCGCGGCGGCCGCCGATCACCAGGCCGGCCTTGATGCTGTCGGGCACGACCACGATCGCGTGCGCCTCGTCGAGCAGCTTGTCGGGGATCGCGGACTCGGGGATCGCCTGGATCTCCTTCAGCACGCGGACGGCGTTGCTGGCGCGCGCGTCCTCGTCGCTGCCGGCGACGGCAACACCGGACACGGCCAGCAGGGCGGCGGCGGCAACCAGGGCCAGGGACTTGCGCAGGGTCGACATCGGGCATGCTCCGGGTGAGTGCGGACGGCGCCCAGCCTAGGCGCCGCGCGATGAATAGTGCAGGAACCGGCTGCACGCGTGCCATCCTATGCCGATGAGCACGCCCCCGCGCGACACCCTGCTGCTGGTCAACCTGGGCACGCCCGACGCGCCCAGCGCGCCCGCGGTCGCGCGCTTCCTGGACGAGTTCCTGTCCGACCGCCGGGTGGTGTCGCTGCCGCGCTGGCTGTGGCGGCCGGTGCTGCGCTGGCTGGTGCTGCCGCGGCGCTCGCCGGCGGTGGCGCGGAAGTACGCCGCGATCTGGCTGCCCGGCGGCTCGCCGCTGGCGGTGCACACCCGGGCCCTGGCCGATGCCGTGCAGCAGCGCCTGCCGCAGGTGCACGTGGACGTGGCGATGCGCTACGGCGCGCCGTCGCTGCCGGCCGCGCTGGAGCGGGCGCGGGCGCGCGGCGGGCGCGTGGTGGTGCTGCCGCTGTACCCGCAGTACTCGACCACCACCACCGCGAGCGTCGCCGACGTGGTGGATGCCGACGGCGCCGGCGTGCAACTGGTGGACGACTACCACGACGATCCGGCCTGGGTGGCCGCTGTCGCGGGCTCGATCCGCGAGCACCGCGACGCGCACGGGCCCGGCGAGCACCTGGTGCTGTCCTTCCACGGCATCCCGCAGCGGGTGGTGGATGCGGGCGACCCGTACCAGCGCCAGTGCGAGGCCAGCGCGCGTGCGATCGCCGCCGCGCTCGGGCTGGCGGACGGGGACTGGACGCTGGCCTACCAGTCGCGCTTCGGCGGCGGCCGCTGGCTGCAGCCGGCGACCCAGGACGTGCTCGACGCGCTGGCCGCGCGCGGCGTACGCACGGTGGACGTGGCCTGCCCCGGGTTCTCCGCGGACTGCCTGGAGACGCTCGAGGAGATCGGCATGATGCTGGCCGAGCGTTTCGCCGAACGATCCGCCGGACGCAGCGGCAGCCTGCGCGCGATTCCCTGCCTCAACGACGCGCCGGCGCACGCCGACGCGATCGCCTCACTCGCGCTGCGTCAGTTCGGCGCCGCCGAGAGCTGCACGCTGTAGACCACGCCGTCCTCGGCGCGGTCGAACGACAGCGCGGCCACGTTGCGCTCGTTCTGGAAGGTCAGGATGCGGCTATGGTCGTCGCCCGCCTGCATGCTCTGCTGCCACCCGCCGGCCTTCATGAACGCGGCGGCCGCGTCGGCCAGGCTGGAGACGTCGCCGCCGGTGCGCAGCGAGACCATGCTGAAGCCGGCGCTGTCGAGCGCGCTCTCGATCGTGTAGTCGCCGGGCAGGAACACGTCGCGCGGGAAGTTGGCGGGCAGCGTGGCGCTGTTGCCGCTGCTGATCGTCATCGCCTCGTCGCCGCTGCCGAGCACGACCCGCTCGCCGGACTTCTCCACCGACACTTCGGTTCCGGCGGCGGCGCTGGCGACGGCACTGGCCATGCGCTCCTCCGGCGACTTGCCGCAGGCCGCGAGCCCGGCGACCAGGAGGACGATCACTACGTACGGCACGGTACGCATTTTGCGTTTCTCCAAACCATCAGGGGATGGTGGGGGAATACGGAGCGTGGGGGCCCTTCAGGCCACCCGTTCAGCCGAGCAGGGTGCGCAGGCTCGCCTTTACCCGGCGACCGTGCTCATGGAACCAGTCGCGCTCGGCTTCCCAGCCGGGAAAGCGTGCCGAGACCTCGCGCCAGTACGCCGGCGAATGGTCGGCGCGGAGCAGGTGGCACAGCTCGTGCACCAGCACGTACTCGAAGGCCGAGGGCCGCGCCAGCACCAGCGACAGGTCGAGGGTGACGCTGCCATCGGGGGCCAGCGATCCCCATTGCGAGGACATCACTTTGAAGCGCACCTGCCGCGGCGTGCGCGGCAGCGACGCCAGGTAGCGCGGCAGCCAGCGCCCGACGTCGGCGCGCGCCTCGCCTTCGTAGAAATCCTTCAGCGCGCGCCGCAGCGCAGCGTCGCCGGCCGAGGCCGGCGCGGTGAACAGCAGTGCGCCGGTCTCGGTGCGGCGCAGCCGCGAGTAGCGGCCGGCGTCCCAGTGCAGCGGTTCGATCGCGCCGCGCAGCGGCAGCGTCGGGGTGATCCCGCGCTGCAGCGGCGTGAGCCCGCCGCAGTCGAACTCGCGCAACTGCGACAGCAGCCAGGCGCGGTGCTCCTCGACGAAACGCTTGCCGGCGACCAGCGAAGCGCGCGGCGGCAGCGTCAGGCGCGCGCCGCGTTCGTCCACGCTCAGCTTGATCCGGCGCGCGCGCGGATCGCGGATGCGCGCGACGTGCACCACGCTGCCATCGTCGAGCGCCAGCTCGATCGCGTCGCGCTGGATCGCGCGCGGCTTCGGTGCGAGCAGGCGGAACGGGTTCGACATGTCCACTATTGTAGGAGCGGCGCTAGCGCCGCGATGTGATCACAACCACCGGCGCAAACACCAGCGAGGCCCCGGTCAATCCACCTTCGACAGCTTGAGCGCCGGCTCGATCACGCTGAACAGGCGCTTGAGCTCGGCGGCCATCAGCGCGAAGCGCGCGTCGAGCTCGGCGCGCAGGTCGTCGCGCTCGCTCGACTCGAGCGCGTCCACCGCCCCGTCGAGCAGCTTGAACTTGCGCAGCACCAGGTCCTCGCCGAGCACGAACGCGACGTGGTCGTCGAGCGTGAGCGCCAGGCGCGCGACCTGCTTGCCGGACTCCAGGTGCTTGCCGATCTCGTCGCCGGTGAGTTCCTGGCGCTGGCACTTCACCACCGCGCCGTTGTCGGCGGCATCGCGCAGTTCGCACTCGTCGCCCAGCGACAGCCCGTCGGGCAGCGGCTCGCCGGCGATCCACCCGGTCAGCACCGCGCGCGGCGCGACCTCGGCGTTCAGCGGCAGCGCCGGGAAGCTGCCGAGCGCGTTGCGGATCTCGGCGACCACGTTCTCGGCCTGCTTGCGCGACGAGGTGTCCACCGCGCAGATGCCGTGCTCGAGGTCCAGGATCGCGTCCACCCGCCCCGGACGCACGAAGGCGCGCGGCAAAAGCTCGTGCACCAGGTCCTCCTTGAGCCGCTTGCGCGTGCGCCCGCCCGGGCGCCGGCCTTCCTTGCGCTCGAGCTCGGCGAGCTTCTTCTGCAGCAGGTCGTTGACCACCGCCGAGGGCAGCAGCCGTTCCTCGCTGCCGACGCTGAGCCAGATGGCATCGCCGATGCGGTGCGAGAGCGCAGCGTCCGCGTCGTCGCCCTCGCCCTTGGGCGGAATGGGCGACACGAAGCCGCGCGAGGCGAGCTCCAGCGGGCCGACCGGCTTGAGCGCGCATTCGGCGAGGTGGCTGTCGAAATCGGAGAGGTCGAGGGAAGTGGGGAAACGGAACAGCGTCAAATTGCGAAAGAACATCAGGCCAGCCAGTCGTGTACATCGGGTGGGGGGGAATCGCCGCGCTTGCCCAGCCCCAGGAAGTCGAACAGCTTCGGATCCGAAAGCTGCGACGGCCGGATGTCGCCGAGCGCGCGCGCGATGGTCTCGATGCGCCCCGGGGACTCCTTCTCCCAGGCATCGAGCATGCGCTTCACCTGCTTGCGCTGCAGGTTTTCCTGCGAGCCGCACAGGTTGCACGGGATGATCGGGAACTGCCGGGCCTCGGCGTAGGCGACGATGTCGTCCTCGCGCACATAGGCCAGCGGCCGGATCACCACGTGCCTGCCGTCGTCGCTGAGCAGCTTCGGCGGCATGCCGCTCAGCTTGGCATGGAAGAACAGGTTGAGGAAGAAGGTCGCCACCAGGTCGTCGCGGTGGTGGCCCAGCGCGATCTTGGTGAAGCCCTGTTCCCCGGCGTAGGTGTAGAGCGCGCCGCGCCGCAGCCGCGAGCACAGCGAACACATGGTCTTGCCCTCGGGCACCACCCGCGACACCACCGAGTACGTGTCCTGCTCGAGGATGTGGTAGTCCACGCCGAGCGAACGCAGGTAGTCCGGGAGCACGTGCTCCGGGAAGCCGGGCTGCTTCTGGTCGAGGTTGACCGCGGTCAGCGAGAACGACACCGGCGCCTTCTTCCGCAACTGCAGCAGGATGTCGAGCAGGGTGTAGCTGTCCTTGCCGCCGGACAGGCAGACCATGACCTTGTCGCCCTCCTCGATCATGCCGAAGTCGGCGATCGCGCGGCCCACCTGGTGGCGCAGGCGCTTGGCCAGCTTGACCTGCTCGCGGCGTTCGCGCTCGGCCCGCGGACGGGGCGCGGCCAGGGATGCCGGGTCGGCAATGGGGAGGATCGAGGGCATGCCGTATTTTACCGTTTGTTTCCGGCTAAGCTGGCGCCGTGAGCCAGCCAACGGACCCGGGGGAACTCGCTCGCATCGCCGAGCGCCTGGCCCTGCTGCGCCAGGAGCACCGGCTGCTCGACGCCGAGATCGAGCGCATGCAGGCCGACCTCGCCAACGACGAGCTCCAGATCAAGCGCATGAAGCGCCGCAAGCTCCAGCTCAAGGACCTGATCGCCCGGCTCGAGAGCGCGCTGATCCCCGACCAGCCGGCCTGATCAGGCGTCTGCGGGGTCCGCCGCTTCCGCTACCGGCGCGGCTTCCTTGCCCGCGGCCTCGGGGCTGATCTTCTCGATCGTGTGCCGCAGCTCGCGGCCGAGGATGATCTTGGCGTCGCGCGCCCAGGCGGTGAGGCGCTCGTCGAACACCAGCTTGGACTTCTCGTCCGGCCACACCAGGCCGAGCTCCTTGAGCTTCTGGATGAAGCCGCGGAACAGCGCCTTGTCGAAGAACTCCGGCGCCGCCGGCGCGTACAGCAGGCTCAGGCGCTGCGCGGCGAGGTGGCACAGGCTCTCCAGCTCGCCGGCGCCGAGCGTGCCCGGGCCGTTCTTGGCCAGTACCGAGATCGCGATGTAGTAGCGCTCGAACGCCTGCTGCAGCGCGTGGCCGATCGCGCGCAGGCGGAAGACCTCGTCGCTCTGCCCGGTGTTGCGCGCCAGGATCCCGCCGTCCTCGTCGCTGACCTGCTCGAGTAGGCCTTCGCGCACGAACACGTCGATGGTGCGGTCCAGGCGCTCGCCGAACTGCTCGTCGGTCCACGGCAGGAACAGCTCGGCCTTGAGGAACGGGTACATCGCCTGGCCCAGCCGGCGCACCATGCGCCGCGGCATGCGCCGGTTGTGCTGGAAGCAGCACGCGATCCAGCCGGCGGCGGTGAACAGGTGCAGCACGTTGTTGCGGAAGTAGCTCAGCAGCACCGCCTGCTCGCCGTCCACCCCGATCACGTCGCCCAGCGGGTGCGCGGTGCGGGTGAGCAGGCCGATCTCCTCACCGTGGGCCACGATCTGCTCGGGCGTGTGCGGGGTGACGGTGATGCGCTCGCCGTAGGGCACCTCCGCCAGCAGCGACTTCGACAGCGCGATCTGCGCCAGCAGGTCGGACTCGCCCATCGCGTGCTTGGGCGTGGACAGCAGCGCCAGCGCCAGCAGGTTCACCGGGTTCACGTCGGCGGCGCGGTTGATGTTGACCTGGATCTGCTGCGCGGTCGCGTCCACCGTGGCCGACAGCCAGTCGGGGCGCTCGTCCTCCTCGAGCCGGCTGCCGTCCCACTGCGGCGCGTGCCGGGCGAGCATGTCCGACAACGCGATCGGCTCGCCGAAGTTCACCACCACCTGGCCGTAGTTGCTGCGCAGCACCTTGGGGATGCCCATCAGCAGGCCGAGGATGGATTCGCTTTCCTTCTGCTTGCCGCTGAGCTCGTCGAGGTAGCTGGTGCCCTCCATCAGCTTCTCGTAGCCGATGTACACCGGCTGGAACAGCACCGGGCGCGTGGGCTGGCGCAGGAACGCGCGCACGGTCATCGACAGCATGCCGCCCTTGGGCTGCAGCAGCCGGCCGGTGCGCGAGCGCCCGCCCTCGATGAAGTACTCCAGCGAGTAGCCGCCGGCCACGAGCTGCGCCACGTACTCGCCGAGCACCGCCGAATACAGCGCGCTGCCGCGGATCGAGCGGCGGATGAAGAACGCGCCGCCCTTGCGCAGCAGGGTGCCGATCACCGGCAGGTTGAGGTTGATGCCGGCCACGATGTGCGGCGGCACGATGCCGCGCGTGTACAGCAGGTAGCTCAGCAGCAGGTAGTCCATGTGGCTGCGGTGGCAGGGCACGTACACGATCTCGTGCCCGGGCGCGACCGCCTTGAGCTCGTCCAGGTGGTGCACGAGCACGCCGCGGTAGATGCGGTTCCACACGCTGGTGAGCAGGAACGAGACCGAGCGCACCACCGGGTGCGAATAGTCGGCGGCGATCTCGTAGGCGAAGTCGTAGGCCTTCTTCCAGGCGTCGTCGGCGCGCTTGCCCTGGCGCTTGTCGCGGCGCTGCTGGTCGGCGATCGCCTCCTTCACCGCGTCCGACGCCAGCACCTTGTCGATCAGCAGGCGGCGGGTGGACAGGTCGGGCCCGATCACCGCCGCGCGGATGCGGTGGAAGTGCGTGCGCAGCACGCGCGAGAGCTTGCGCACGGTGCGCTCGGGGGTCAGCTCCTCGGCCTCGCCCTCGTCCACCACCTCGCGCACCGAGATCGGCGCGGCGAAGCGCACCTGGGTGTCGCGGCCGTTGAGCAGGATCGCGAGCAGGCGGCGGAAGCGGCCGACCAGCGCCCAGTTCTCCGAGAACAGCACCGAGAACCAGCCGCTGGCCTTGTCCGGGGCGCGGCCGACGAAGATCGAGACCGGCACCAGGCGCACGTCCATGGCCGGGTCGGCGCGGTGCGCCTCGAGCAGGCGCGCGAGTGAGTCGGAGTGGCGCTTGAGCGGGGCGTTGCGGCCGGTGGCGATGGTCGCCGCGCGCCCGAGGGTGCTGCCGGCATTGCGCCGCGACAGGGCGACGTAGGCGCGCTTGCGGCCCAGCGGGTCGCCGGGCAGCGGCCGCAGCGGAGACGGTAGGCCGGCCTTGCGGCAGGCGCGGTCCAGGATCAGGGCGTTGGAGAGACCGTAGTCCTCGAGCACGTAGCAGGTCGGGCGCGGGTCGGGGGGCAGGCCCTCCGGCGGCGCGATCTTGAGTTCGATCCAGGGTGCGAGCAGGCCGCCGAGCAGGCGCGCCCACCACGGGCGGCCGTCGCCGGCCGGGACGCGGCGGCGCGGCCCGCCACGGGGCTCGGCCCCGCCTGGGGGCGGCACCCCGTCCGGAGGCGGCACGCCGTCCGGGGGATCCTGGAACGGCAGGCTCGGCTGTTCAGGCAGGTCGTGCTGGCGGGTCTTGCTGGGCATCGCGTGGATTATCGCGTAGCCGCCGCGCGGGCGTGGCGCAGGAAGTCGGAGACGTACCAGCGGCCGTCGATCCGCTCCATCGCCACCACCGTGTCGATCTCCCGGCCTGCGAAGCGGTAGCGCATGCGCACCTGCGCGGTATCGCCGGTCTGCTGCTGCAGGGTCGCCTCGAGCGTGGCCAGGTCGGCGTCCACGCGCAGGCCGTAGTCGGCCAGCACGCGCTTGAAGGCGGCGGCGAACGGGCCCATCCGGCGCAGCCCGGAGTCGATGCCGGCGTCGCGGAAGGCCGCTTCCGAGGTCAGGCCGCTGCGGCGCGCGGCCGCCGCCAGCGCCGCGATCGCCTTGCTGGCCCGCGCGCGGTCGGACAGCGGCGCGCGCTCGCCCCACTGCGCGGTCGCCGCGATCAGCTGCGCGTAGTGCTGGCGCTCGCCCTCGCTGAAATCGCCCTCGTGGCCCACGTACTGCGCGCCGAACACGCCCAGCGCGGTGGCCGCGGCCCGCAGCTCGCGTGCGGAACCAGAGAACTGGCGGTCGAAGATGCGCTGCAGGCGCGCCTCAGAGCCCGGCGCCGCCAGCGAGTCCAGCATCTGCGGCAGGTGGTCGCCGAACGGCAGCTGGTCCAGCGGCCAGCGCGTGCGGCCCTCGCGCCAGGCCAGGTCGAGCTGCGCGTGCAGTTCGGGCGGCACCGCTTCGCGCGCGAAGGTGTCGAAGTCGTTGTGGCGCAAGTGCGAGGTCAGCCGCCGCACCACCTGGGCAGGGGTGGCGTCGGCGCCGGCATCGCCGCCAGGACCGTCGCCGGTGCCGCAGGCGGCCAGCAGCAGGCAGGAGGCCGCCGCCGCCCACCACCACCGCCGGATCAAGGGCGCAGGTCCTCGAGTGCGGCTTCCTTGGCCGCGCGTCGTTCGGCCGCGCCCTGCGACCAGTCGTTGCCGAACAGCGCCGGCTCCCAGGAGCCGTACACCGGATTCGGCAGCACCCACCAGCGCTCGCCGACCCAGTCGGCGTACGGCGCCATCGCCTGGCGGCGCCCTTCCCTGGTGTTGCTGGCGATGTCCACGAAGTCGCCGACCTGGTCGCCGAACTGCATCAGCACCCGGTAGGTGCGACCGACGAGCTGGCGCCGGCAGCCCTTGTCCGACGCCTTGCCCTCGCATCCGGGCACCTGCGTGCCCTTGCCGAGGAACTGGGCCTCGCTGCGGATCGGGAAGCCGGCGGCGCGCAGGTTGGCGACCGTGGCCTCGGCCTGCGCCGCCTCGCGGTTGCTCACGTAGAACACGGTGACGCCGTGGCGCGCGGCCCCGTCGAGGAACTCGACCGCGCCGGCCAGCGCGGGCGCCGCACGCTGCTGCACCCATGCGTCCCAGCTTTCGTCGCTGAACTCGGTCCCGTCGCGGATCATGCGCGCCTGGTGCGCGGAGTTGTCGAGCACGGTCTCGTCGACGTCCACGATGATCGCGCGCGGCAGCCCATGGACGACGCCCTCGAAGGTGGCCGCGGCACGGTCGCCTCGCGGCAGCGCGTCCCAGGACTCGTCCGCCAGCGCCTGTTCCAGCACCCGCCCGGCGGCGCGGTAGGTCTGCGCGTAGATCATGTCGCGCTCGGTCGAGAGCTGGTACCAGACCGTGGCGTTGAGGCTGTCGTTGGGCGGCGGGCCGAAGCCGGCGCGCGCCGGATCGCCCTGGGTGTTGACGCTGACGCAGCCGGCGAGCAACGCCGTGGCCAGCAGGGTCAGGCTTGGAAGGGCGCGCATCCCCATACCCCCATGTAGGAGCGGCGCTCGCGCCGCGACCCCGCGAGGATAACCGGGTCGCGGGGCCCGGGTCGCGGCGCGAGCCCCGCTCCTACAGCGGATCGCCAAGCAGTTCCCGGATCGCGGCGAATCCCGCGCTGGCGCGCTCCTGCTTGCGCTCGGCGTCGGCGACCGGGTCGGCGCCGTCGCGCTGCAGCTCGGCGGCCGGCAGTTCGTCCAGGAAGCGGCTCGGCGACAGGCGCAGCTTCTCGCCCCAGCGCTGCGCCTCGCGGGCGTGCGACAGCCACAGCGCGCGCTTCGCACGGGTGATGCCGACGTAGAGCAGGCGCCGTTCCTCGTCCAGGCGACCCTCCTCGATGCTGGCCTCGTGCGGCAGGTTGCCGTCCTCGACGCCGACGATGAACACGTAGTCGAACTCCAGGCCCTTGGCCGCGTGCAGGCTCATCAGCCTGACCTGGTTGCCGGCGTCGCCCTTGTCGGCGTGCGAGAGCAGCGCGAGCGCCGCGGCGAGGTCGCCCGGACCGGCGTTGCTGCTCCTATGGGCATGACTGCCGTCGAACCAGTCGGCCAGCTCGTCGAGGTTGCGGCGGCGCGCCTGGAACTGGGCCTCGTCCTTGCACTGCGCGCGCAGCATGCCGAGCAGGCCGCTGCGCTCGTTGAGCCGGCGCACCAGCTCCGCCGGCGCCAGCCGCGCGGCGTCCGCGCGCAGGCCGCGGACGATCGCCATGAATTCCTGCAGCGCGTTGCCCGAGCGCGCCGGCAGCTGCTTCAGCAGCGACACCGACTCGGCCGCGCGCGCCAGCGGCAGGTGCGCGTGCCGGGCCAGGTCCGCCAGCTTCGCCAGGGTGGTGCCGCCGACGCCGCGCGACGGCGAGGCGACCGCGCGCAGGAAGGCCGCGTCGTCGTCCGGATTGGCGACCAGCCGCAGCCAGGCCATCGCGTCCTTGACCTCGCCGCGGTCCAGGAAGGCGGTGCCGCCGGTCAGGTGGTAGGGCACGCGCAGCAGCTGCAGCGCCTTCTCGAGCGCGCGCGACTGGTGGTTGCCGCGGAACAGCACGCAGAAGTCGCTCCAGGGCGCTCCGTTCTTCTGCGCCTGGAACTGGATCTCGGCGGCGACCTTCTCGGCCTCGTGCGCGGCGTCGCGGCACTCCCACACGCGGATGCGCTCGCCGTCGGGGTTACCGCTCCACAGGGTCTTGGGATGCTCGTGCGGGTTGTTGGCGATGAGCGCGTTGGCCGCGCGCAGCACCCGGTTGGTGCAACGGTAGTTCTGCTCCAGCTTGACCACGCGCAGGTCGGGGTAGTCGTGCCCGAGCTGCAGCAGGTTCTCCGGGTTGGCTCCGCGCCAGGCGTAGATGGACTGGTCGTCGTCGCCCACGCAGGTGAACAGGCCGCGCGGCCCGGCCAGCGCCTTCAGCAGCCGGTACTGGGCGTCGTTGGTGTCCTGGCACTCGTCCACCAGCAGGTAGCCGATGCGCTCGCGCCAGGCGACCACGCACTCCGCGTCGGACTCGAACAGCTGCACCGGCAGCCGGATCAGGTCGTCGAAATCCACCGCGTTGAAGGCCGCCAGCCGCTGCTGGTAGCGCTTGTACAGCGCCGCCGCCTCGCGCTCGCGGGTGCTGCCGGCGGCGGCCGCGGCCTCCTCCGGCGACAGGCAGGCGTTCTTGGCCCGCGACACCAGCTGCTTCGCGGCCTCGATCGCGTCGGGCTTGCTGCCCGGCGGGAGCAGGTCCTTGAACTGGGCGGCGCTGTCCTCGGCGTCGAAGATCGAGAATCCACGCCGCAGCCCCAGCCGCGCGTGCTCGACCTGCAGGATCCGCAGGCCCAGCGCGTGGAAGGTACAAACGGTCAGGCCCTCGGCGGCGTCGGCCTTCAGGCGCCGGGCCACGCGCTCCTTCATCTCGCGCGCGGACTTGTTGGTGAAGGTGATCGCGGCGATGCGCTTGGCCGGCATCCTGCCTGAACCGACCAGGTGCGCGATCTTCTCGACGATCACCCGGGTCTTGCCGCTGCCCGCGCCGGCGAGCACCAGCAGCGGTCCGTCGCAATGCAGGACGGCGGCGGACTGTTGGGGGTTGAGACCATGCATCCGGTCATTGTGCCGAAAGTCTTGCGACACGGACGCGCGACTGCCGGTACGATGCGCCATCCCAACCTGGAAAGACCGAGCATGTCGAAGCGGATCGCCTGCCTGGCAGCGCTGTTGCTGCCCATCGCCTTCACCGTCGGCGCGGCCGAGCCCGCCCCGAAGGATCCGACCGCCGACAAGCTCATGGTCACCGCGGGCTTCCTCAACCACCACCCGGACCTGCGCTACCGCCTGCACGCCATGGAGGCGATGCGCAAGGAACGCTACGACGACGCCTACAAGTTCTTCCGCCGCGCCGCCTTCTACGCCGACAAGCCCTCGCAGGGCATGGTCGCGGAGATGCTGTGGAAGGGCCAGGGCGTGGAGCAGGACCGTCCGCTCGCCTACGCCTGGATGGACCTGGCCGCCGAGCGCGGCTATGCCGGCTTCCTCGGCCTGCGCGAGCGCTACTGGGAGGCGATGGACGAGGCCGAGCGTGCGCGCGCGATCGAGGTCGGCCAGGAGGTGTACGCGGTCTACGGCGACGCCGCCGCGCGCCCGCGCATCGACACCGAGCTGCGCCGCGGCCGCCGCCAGGTCACCGGCAGCCGGACCGGCTCGGTCGGCGCGCTGAAGATCTTCGTTCCCGGCCCGGGCGGCTACCAGATGATCGACGGCAGCAAGTTCTACGACCCGCAGTACTGGGTGCCGGAGAAGTACCACACCTGGACCGACGCCGTGTGGCGCAACCCGCGCATCGGTACCGTCCGCGTCGGCGACGTCGAGCAGGTCGGCAACGACGACCTGCCGCCCCCGGGCTCGCGCGTTCCGGCGACCGCCCCGGACACCGAGGCCACCGCCCCGGACGCCCCGGACGTGCCCGACCTGCCGCCGCCGGGGATCGAACCTCCCGACGAGGAGTGAGTCCGCTTTAGACTGCGCCGCATGGCCAAGCTGTACTTCTACTACTCGGCGATGAACGCCGGGAAGACGACCACGCTGCTGCAGTCGGCGCACAACTACCGCGAACGCGGCATGCGGGTGGCGATCCTGACCCCGCGCCTGGACCACCGCGACGGCAGCGGCACGGTGGCCTCGCGCATCGGACTGCGCGCGGACGGCACGCCGTTCTCGCGCGACGACGACCTCGAGCGCATGGTCCGCGCCAGCGTCGAACAGCACGGTCCGCTGCACTGCGTGCTGGTGGACGAGGCGCAGTTCCTGACTCGCTCGCAGGTGTGGCAGCTCACCGAGGTGGTGGACGCGCTGCGCATCCCGGTGCTGTGCTACGGCCTGCGCACCGACTTCCGCGGCGAGCTGTTCGAGGGCAGCCAGTACCTGCTGGCCTGGGCCGACGAGATCCAGGAGATCAAGACCATCTGCCACAGCGGCAGCAAGGCGACCATGACCGTACGCGTGGACGAGAACGGGCACGCCGTGCAGGCCGGGCCGCAGGTGGAGATCGGCGGCAACGAACGCTACGTCTCGGTGTCGCGCGCGGAGTTCAAGAAGGTCATGCGCGGCGAGGGCGGGATCTCGCCGATGCAGGCGCCGCTGCCGCTGGGGTCGCGGCGCTAGCGCCGCTCCTACAGGCGGGTGTGTGCGGTCGCGGCGCTAGCGCCGCTCCTACATGCAGGCGGCGTAGGTGTTGGCGACCACGCGTTCGACCAGTCCGCCTTCCGGCTGCGCGTTGCGTACCTGCGCGCGCAGGGTGCGCAGGCCGGCGAGCGTGTGCGTGCGCAGCCGGTCGTCGCCCGACCCGCAGCGATGGCGTGCCGCCGCGGCGGCAGCCAGCCAGCCGACGCGCCGGGTGCGGATCTCGCGGCTGGCGAGGCCGGCCAGCGCGTCGAGCCGCGCCAGCGCGGCGGCGTCGCCCGACTCGAGCTGGTAGCGCGCGAGCGCGAGTTCCGCCAGCCGGGTGCGCGGGTGGTCGGGGCCGTCGGCGACGCGGGTGGTGTGCAGCGCCGCCTCGAGTTCGGCCAGCGCGCGCGCGCCGTCGCCGAGCCCGGCGTCGATCTCGCCCAGCAAGCGCTGGCTGTCGCCGATCATGCCGGCGGCGGTGCCGAACGCGGCGATGCGCAACTCGCGCGCCTCGACCGCGAGCGGGCGCGCCTCCAGGCCGCGCCCCATCCCGTGCAGCATGCGCGCGCGCTGGTACAGCGCCTCGGCCAGCAGCAGCGGCGCTTCCTGCCGGCGCAATGCGCCGATCGCGCGCGCGGTCGCCTGCAACGCGCGCTCCGGCTCGCCGATCTCCCAGGCGACGCGGGCGAGCGCGATGTCGTCCGCAGCGACGTCGGGATGTGCCGGGCCGCCGCGCGACATCGTCCATGCGCGCACCTCCCGCAGGTTCGCCGCGGCGTCGGCGTAGCGGCCGATGTCCACTTCGACCACGGCAAGCTGGCGGCGCGCGGCGACGGTCGCGGGATGGCCCTCGCCGTGCAGTTCGCGCGCCAGTTCCAGCGCGTGCGCGCAGTCGCGCTCGGCCTGGATGCTGTCGCCGGCCTCGCGCTGCAAGGCGCACAGGCGGCGCAGCAACTGCACCGCGAGCGGATGCTGGGTGCCGATGCCGGAGCGCAGCTGGCGCAAGGCTTCGCGGTAGCCGGCACCGGCCTGCGCCATGTGCCCGGCGTCGGCCTGCAGGCCGGCGAGGTCGGCGAGGCTCTCGACCACCCCGGCCTGGTCGCGCAGCACGTCGCGGCGCATGGCCAGCGCGCGCTGGAACATCGGGCGTGCGGCCTCGCCCTCGCCGGTGCTGCGCAGGCAACGCCCGAGCTGCGACCAGAAATCCGCCGCCTGCGTCGGCAGCTGCCGCTGCTCGCGGTAGACCACGCGCAGCAGCGGCGACATGGTCGCGGTGCACGCGCGCGGCCGCCCCATCAGCCATTGCACACGGCCGCGGTTGGTGGCCGCCTCCAGGCGCAGGCTGGTCGGCACCCGGTCGCCGAGCCCGTCCACCAGCTGCTGCTGGCGGTCGAGCAGGGCCAGCGCCTGCGCGTAGTCGCCCAGTCCCATGCGCAGGCGCGCGACCACGCCCATCAGCTCGGCGCGCGCGGCCGGCTGGCGGGCCAGCGCCTGGTCGCCGCGGCGCAGGCCGGCCTCGAGCAGTTCGCGCACGTCCAGCGCTTCGCCTCCCTGCACGCCGGCGTGCTCGAACAGGCCCACGACGAAGTCCTGTAGCGCCTGCGCGCGACTGGCCTCGCGCACCGCCTGCTGGGCCTGCCAGGCGACGATGCCGAGCGACGCGGACAGCACCAGCAGCGCCAGCACGCC
The DNA here is from genome assembly GCF_006476065.1 of Cognatiluteimonas lumbrici. GTDB lineage: Bacteria > Pseudomonadota > Gammaproteobacteria > Xanthomonadales > Xanthomonadaceae > Cognatiluteimonas > Cognatiluteimonas lumbrici. The sequence goes on along the minus strand of NZ_ML636798.1, from coordinate 1,735,050 downwards.
GGTGCCCAGGCTCCAGCGGTTGCGGCGGATGAACTTGCCGACGAGGTAGCCGAGGCCGCGCCGGCGCGCCGCGACCGGCTTGCCGTCGCGGTAGCGCAGGATGTCCAGCGCCAGCGCCTCCACCGACGGGTAACGCCGCTCCGGCTGCTTGGCCAGCGCGCGGTGCACGATGTTGTCGAGGTCGCCGCGCAATGCGCGCGGCTGGTTGCGCGGCAGCCCGCTGTCCTTGCCCTCGGCCTCGAGCTGCGCGGCCGCGGCCAGCGACGGCCGCAGCGGCTCCGCCTCCAGGATCGCCCGCTCCCACTCGGCGTCGGTGCTGCCTTCCAGCCGGTACGGCCGGGTGCCGGTGAGCAGCTCGTACAGCACCACGCCGAGCGCGTAGACGTCGGTCATGGTGGTGACCGGTTCGCTGCGCAGCTGTTCCGGCGCGGCGTAGTGCAGGGTGAAGGCCCGCACGCCGGTGCCGGTGCGCTCGACCGTGCCCTCGGCGACGCCGTCGCCGTCGAGCAGCTTGGCGATGCCGAAGTCGAGCAGCTGCACTTCCTCGTTGGCGCTGACCAGGATATTCGACGGCTTCAGGTCGCGGTGCACGATCAGGTTGGCGTGCGCGTGGCTGACCGCGTCGCAGGTCTGCAGGAACAGGCGCAGGCGCGCCTCCAGCGAGGCCGACTGCTGCCGGCACCAGTCGGTGATCGGCACGCCCTCGACGTACTCGAGCGCGAGGTAGGGCTGGCCGTCGCGGCTGGTGCCGGCGTCGAGCAGGTGCGCGATGTGCGGGTGCGTGAGCCGCGCCAGGATCTGGCGCTCGCGCGAGAAGCGCAGCTGCAGGTTGGTGTCGGCCAGGCCGGGGCGCAGCAGCTTCAGCGCGACCCGGCGCTGGTACAGGCCGTCGGCGCGCGAGGCCAGCCAGACCTGGCCCATGCCGCCTTCGCCGAGCATGCGTTCCAGGCGGTAGGGGCCGACGCGCCCGCCGATCCGCGGCCCCGGCAGCGGCGCGATCAGCGGCTCGCTCAGGAAGTCGTCGCGGGTGCCCTCCAGCGCCAGCAGCCTGGCCAGTTCCTCGCCGAGTGCGGGCTGCTCGGTACGCAGCTGCTCGAGATGGCGGGCGCGCGTCGCCGGATCCATCTCCAGCAACGCATCGAGCAGGGGGGACAACTCAAGCCAGCGCTCGGGGTCCATTGCCGGCGCTGGCTCAGGGTTCCTGCAACGACGCCAGCAGGAACAGCCGCGCCTTCTGCCAGTCGCGGCGGATGCTGCGCTCGGAGCGCTTCAGCAGCGCGGCGATCTCCAGCTCGGACAGGCCGGTGAAGTAGCGCAGCTCCACGACCTGCGCCAGGCGCGGATCCACGGCCGCGAGCCGGGTCAGCGCGACATCGAGGCCGAGCGTCTCCTCGTCCAGGCGCACGCCGCCCTCGAGGTCCTCGGGGAGCTCGGCCACGCGGTGCAGGTCGCCGCCGCGCTTCTGCGCCATGCGCTGGCGCGCGTAGTCCACGACCACGCTGCGCATGGCGGAGGCGGCGTAGGCGAAGAAGTGCGCGCGGTTGTCGAACTTGACCGAGCTGCGCCCGATCAGGCGCAGGTAGGCTTCGTGCACCAGCGCGGTCGCGTCCAGGGTATGTCCCTGCTGCCCCGACAGCTGGCGCCGGGCCATGGCATGCAGCTCCTGGTACAGCGTCTGCAGCACGCGGTCGAGCGCATCGCGATCGCCCTCGCGCGCGGCATCCAGCCACATCGTGATGTCGGCGGTATCCGGCAAGAGTCTTCCCCCGAAAGACGCCTGCACTATACCGGGACCATGCGCCGGCGTCCGGTCGCGGGGCGGGGCGCATTCAGCGTTGGCAGTGCCCGCACCAGACCGTGGCCCGCTGTGCCACCGCCGCCTCGCGCAGCGGCCGCCCGCAGCGTGGGCAGGGTTCCCCGCCCCGGCCGTAGGCCGCCAGTTCCTGCTCGAAGTAGCCGGGCGCGCCGTCCGGCGCGATGAAGTCGCGCAGGGTGGTGCCGCCGCGGACGATCGCGCTGGCCAGGATCGCCTTGACCGCCTCGGCGAGCGCCGCGTAGCGCTCGCGCGACACCCGCCCGGCCGCGCGCAGCGGCGAGATGCCGGCGGCGAAGAGCGCCTCGGCCACGTAGATGTTGCCCACCCCGACCACGATCCGCTGGTCCATCAGGAAGGCCTTCACCGGGGCCTTGCGACCGCGGCTGCGCGCGAACAGGTAGTCGCCGTCGAAGGCGTCGGACAGCGGCTCGGGCCCGAGGCCGCGCAGCAGCGGATGGACCTCGCCGGGCGCCTGCCAGAGCAGGCAGCCGAAGCGGCGCGGGTCGTTGAAGCGCAGCACCCGGCGCATGCCGCGCGGCCCGAGCAGGCCGAGGTCGACGTGGTCGTGCGTGCCCACGGGCGTGCCGGGCGGCAGCACGCGCAGGCTGCCCGACATGCCCAGATGCAGCAGCGCGCTGCCGGCCTGCGTGTCCAGCAGCAGGTACTTGGCGCGCCGGCGCACCGCGTCGACGCGCTGGCCCGGGAGCAGCTCGACCACCTCGCGCGGGATCGGCCAGCGCAGGTCCGGGCGCCGCAGCACCACGTCGGCGACGCGGCGGCCTTCGACGTGCGGCGCGAGGCCGCGGCGGGTGGTTTCGACTTCGGGCAGTTCCGGCACCGGCGCAGTATAGGATTCCCCGATGGAACCGAACGCACCCGTGGCCGCCGGCCTGCCGACCTTCGACGACGTGCTCGCGGCGGCGGCGCGGATCGCGCCGCACGCGCACGTCACCCCGGTGTTGCAATCGCGCACCCTGGACGCGTTGGCCGGCTGCGCGCTGCACTTCAAGGCCGAGCCGCTGCAGCGCGCGGGCGCGTTCAAGTTCCGCGGCGCCTGCAACGCGGTCTGGGCGCTGCCCGCCGATGCCGCCGCGCGCGGCGTGGTCACCCACTCCTCCGGCAACCACGGCGGCGCGCTGGCGCTGGCCGCGGCCACCCGCGGCATCCCCTGCCACGTGGTCGTGCCCGAGGGCGCGATCGAGGCCAAGCTCGCGGCGATCCGCGGCTACGGCGCGGTCCTGCACCGCTGCGCGCCGACCATGGCCGCGCGCGAGGAGACCGCCGCGCGCGTGCAACGCGAGACCGGCGCCACCTTCGTGCACCCGTACGCCGATCCGCTGGTGATCGCCGGCCAGGGCACCGCGGCGCTGGAACTGCTCAACGCGAACGGCGGTTTCGACGCGGTGGTGGTCCCGGTCGGCGGCGGCGGCCTGGCCGCGGGCACCGCGCTGGCGCTGGCGGCGCGCGCACCCGATTGCGAACTGCTGCTCGCCGAACCCGCGGGCGCGGCCGATACCGCACGCTCGCTCGCGGCCGGGCGCCGCGACGTGGACTTCGTGCCCGACACCGTCTGCGACGGCCTGCGCGGCACGCTCGGCCAACCGGGCTTCGAGATCCTCCACGCGCACGGCGCGCGCGTGACAGTGGTCGAGGACGCGGATACCCTCGCCGCCCAGCGCCTGCTGTGGACCCGGCTGAAGCTGCTGGTCGAGCCGTCGTCGGCGATCGCGCTGGCCGCGGTGCTGCAGCAGCGCGACCGGCTCGCCGGCAAGCGCGTGGGCGTGATCCTTTCCGGCGGCAACGTGGATACAGGGGCGGCATGATCGATCGATGGTTGCGTTCGCCGGGCGCCTGGATCGCGGCGCTCGCGCTGGTGCTCGCATTGCTGCTGCCGGGCCTGCGCGGCATCTGGGATGCGGACGAGGGCCGCTACACCAACGTTGCGCTGCAGATGGTGGACAGCGGCGACTGGTTGTCGCCCCGCCGCAGCGAGCACACCGGCCACTGGACCAAGCCGCCGCTGACCTACTGGGCGATCGCGGCCAGCGTCGAGGTGTTCGGGCGCAATCCGTGGGCGGCGCGGCTGCCGGGCAGCCTGGCCTACCTGCTGTGCGCGTGGCTGGCGTTCCGGATCGCGCGGCGGCTGGCGCCCGGCAGCGAGCGGGTCGCGGCGCTCGCGTTCGCGACCATGCTGGTGCCGTTCGGCGCGGCCCACTACATCACCACCGACTTCCTGCTCGCCGCGGTCGAGGCGCTGGCGATGTGGGGCTTCGTCGAGGCGCGCTTCGGCGAGCGGCGCCACGCGCGACGCTGGCTGGCGCTGATGTGGGCCGGCTTCGGCCTCGCGTTCCTGACCAAGGGGCCGCCGGGCCTGCTGCCGCTGCTGGCGGTGTTCGCGTTCGACGCGCTCACGCCGGCGGCGCAGGCCGACGGCAGCCGACGCCCGCGTGCGCTGCAGTGGTGGGGACCGTTGCTGCTGCTCGCGGTGGCGCTGCCCTGGTACCTGGCGGTGGTGCTGCGCACGCCGGGGCTGCTCGACTATTTCCTCGGCGCCGAGGTGGTGGACCGCATCGCCAGCGACGACTTCGACCGCCACGGCGGCTGGCTCGGCTGGCTGAAGGTCTACGGGCCGACGCTGCTGCTCGGCACGCTGCCCTGGACGGGCGCGCTGTGGCGCTGGCTGCGCGCGATGCCCGCGCGGGTGTCCGCATGGCGCACGCCGGCGGCGCGCGACGGCGACCGCGCCGCGTTGTTGCTGGTGCTGTGGGTGCTGCTGCCCTTGCTGGTGTTCTGCCTGGCGCAGTCGCGCATGCCGCTGTACCTGTTGCCGCTTTTCGTGCCGCTCGCAGTGATCGTGGCGCGGCAACGGCACGCCGAGGAGCGCGGGCTGCCGCGCTGGCGCTGGTTGCTGGCGTGGGCGGCGCTGCTGCTCGCGCTCGAGTTCGCGGCCGCACAGTGGCCGACGCACAAGGACGGCGACGCCTGGCGGCAGGCGATCGAGGCGCGCGTGCAGGGGCCGGTGGGCAAGGTGTACGCGGTCGAGGACATGGCGCGCTACAGCCTCAACCTGGAACTCGGCGCCAGCGTGGAGAAGCTGTCGCTGCTGCCGGAACCGCAGCCGCGGTTCTCGCCCGAGTTCGACGGCGACGTCGCCGGCGTGCTGCTGGCGGGTCCCGACCGCGACGCGCTGTGGATGACGCGCCAGGAACGCTTTCCCGACGTCCAGGCCCGCCTCCGCGAATTCGGCTACATCGCCATCCCCCAGGGCGCCCCCTACGAAGACCGCATCCTCTTCCGCGTACGTCCTGCAACCGATTAGTTCTTAGCCACAGATTTCACAGATTGAAAAGGATCAAAAAGCGATCCGGTTTCCCTGCGACCCGACAGCTCGCAGCGAACAAATCCTTTTTTATCTGTGAAATCTGTGGCCAAAGAAGAGTGTCAAGACCGCCGCCGGATGGGGATGCGCGCGGCGGGGAAGGTGGCGATCTCGGCGCCGGCTTCGCGGATGGGGGCGCCGGCTTCGGGCGCCCAGGCGACGGCGGTGATGGTTTCCCAGGTCGCGCGCAGGCCGCGCGGGGTGGTGAACTCCCCGGCATAGGCCTCGGCGGCGCGCGCGAAGCGGGCCTTGCCGGTGAGCGTGCCGCGGCGGTCGCGCAGCGCGTTGGTGGCGCCCAGCGTGCGCAGTTCGCGCATCAACTCCGGCAGGTCGGCGTAGTGGGTCTCGGTGATGTCGCGGTCGAGCACCGGATCGCGGAAGCCGGCGTGCATCAGCGCATCCCCGAACTCGGCGATCTGCACGAAGCGGCTCACGTGCGGCGCGTCGTCCGCCTGCGCGAACGACCAGCGCAGCTCGTGCAGGGTGTCCGCGCCGAAGGTCGAGACCAGCAGCATCCCGCCCGGGCGCAACGCGCGCCGGAAACCGGCGAGCACCGCCGGCAGGTCCTCCACCCACTGCAGGCACAGGTTGGAGAACAGCAGGTCCAGGCTTTCCGGCGCCAGCGGCAACGCCCGGGCATCGGCGCAGATCCGGTCGATGCCGCGGCGCAGGGGATTCCAGCCGGCGCGGCGGCGCGCCTCGCGCAGCATCGGCAACGCGAGGTCGATTGCGAGCACGCGCGCCTTCGGCCAGCGCTTGCGCAGCGCCATCGCGCCCCGCCCCGGGCCGCTGCCGAGGTCGAGCAACCGTTCCGGCGCGCGCTCGCCGTACTTCGCCGGCCAGAACTCGAGCGACTCGAGCAATTGCACTTCCACGGCGCGCTGCAGCGCAGAGGCGGCGTCGTAGCCGTGCGCGGCGCGCGAGAACGCGCGCCGCACCTGGCGCTGGTCGAAGCCGGTACGTGGATCCGGGCGGTTCATGCGGGGTCGTCCAGGAAGGCTAGCAGCCGCGCGGCGACCGCGTCGGCGTGGGTCAGGAAGGGCGCGTGGCCGGCGTGTTCGACGACCTCGAACGCGCCGCCGGCGAGCACCGCGGCCTCGCGCATGGCGCGCGGGTCGACCAGGCGGTCGCGGCGGCCGGCCAGCCACAGGCTCGGCGCGCGCAGGCCCGGGAGCACGTGGCGCAGGTCGGCCGACTCGAGCAGCTCGAGCCCGTCGGCCAGCACCGCGGCCGCTGGCTCGCAGCGTGCGAACAGTTCGTCGCGCAGGGCACGGATCTCGTCGCGCGCGTGCTCGGAACCGAACGCCTCCAGCGCGACGAAGCGGTCCAGGGTGCCGCGGTAGTCGCTGCGCAGGCCGGCGGCGAAGTCGCGGAAGATCTCCGCGGACACGCCGTACTTCCAGTCGTCGCCGCGCACGAAGCGCGGGCTGGCGCAGAGCATCGCCAGCGCCGGCACCGCGTCGGGCCGGGTCGCGGCTGCGTGCAGCGCGACCAGCCCGCCCAGCGACCAGCCGCACCAGGGCGCGCCTTCGGGGACCGCGCGTGCGACCGCTTCGGTGCAGGGCTCGAGCGCCAGCGGCACCTCGCAGCCGACGCTGTGGCCGTGGCCGGGCAGGTCCACCACGTGCAGCGTGCGCACCGCGCGCAGGCGCGCCACCAGGGGTGCAAAGACGCCACCATGCATCGCCCAGCCGTGCAGCAGGACGAGCGGCGGTCCATTGCCGACGACATCCACGTGCAGGCCGCCGCCGCTCATGCGCCGCGATCCGTGCGCAGCGCGCGCACCGCGCGCGGGTTGCGCGCCTGCGGTCGCGCCACCAGCCAGGCGAACCCGACGATCCCGCACAGCACCACCAGCGCGCCCCAGCGCGCGACGCCCTGCGGCCAGGCTTCGTGCAGCAGCAGCACCCCGAACACGGTGGCAAACAGCAGTTCCGCGCCCTGCATCGCCTCCACCGCGCCGAGCGCGACCGGCTGGTCGCGCACCATGCCGGTGGCCTGGAAGAACAGGATCTTGGCGGCCACGCCCGCGCTCAGCGCGACCACCGCGGCCAGCAGCAGCTGTGACAGCGGCGGCAGACCGGTTCGCCACCACGCGTACGCGGCCAGCGCCCACCACAGCGGCTGGCTCGCCAGCGTCATGCCGTACACGCGCTGGGTCGCGTTGAGGTCCTCGCCGCTGCGCTCCAGGTGCAGCAGCAGCAGGCGGTTGCCGAGGGGGAACGCGAACGCCGCCACCAGCAGGCACGCCAGCGCGAACCAGCCGGCGCCGTCGAGCCCGCCGTCGGCGTGCCCGAGCTGCATCATCAGCACGCCCGCGAACACCAGCACGCCGATGGCGAAGGCCGCGCGCGGGATCCGCCGGCGCTCGTCGGAATAGATCAGCGGCGCGCACAGCATCCCGGCGATCACCGTGAACAGGAAGGTCCCGGCGACCAGCCATGACGGCCCGCTGCTGGCCGCGAACGACAGCAGCGCATAGAACAGCACGAAGCCGATCGCCGAATAGCCCAGCCATGGCCCCGGATGCGCGCGGATCGCGCGCAGCACCGGCGCGCTGCCGCCCTGCCAGCGCATCAGCGGCCACAGCAGCGGCAGCGTCACCAGGTAGCGCAGCGACGCGGTCCACGCCCAGTGGCCGCCGTCGGTGGCCATGGCGCGGTTGAGCACGTAGGTCAGGCTGAAGAAGAGCGCCGACAGCAGCGCCAGCGAGATCGCCGCCAGCGCACGGCGGCGATCCGGGAGCGCCGCGCTCATGCGGTCGCCGCGGCGCCGCGCAGGCCGGCCTGTTCGGCCGCGTCCTCGAGCGCCTGCAGCAGGGCGTCGATCTGCATGCGCTCGTGCCCGGCACCGAGGGTGATGCGCAGGCGCGCGCGACCCTCGGGCACGGTCGGCGGCCGGATCGCGGCGACCCAGAAGCCGCGCTCCTCCAGCGCGCGCGACATCGCCAGCGCGGCGCGGTCGTCGCCGCAGAGCAGCGGCTGGATCGGGGTTTCGGAAGGCAGCAGCGGCAACCCGCGCTGGCGCGCGCCGGCACGGAAGTGGGCGATGGATTCCTGCAGCTTGTCGCGGCGCCACTGCTCGCGGCGGGCGAGCTGGACCGCGGCGAGCGCGGCCGCGGCCTGCGCCGGCGGCATCGCGGTGGTGTAGATGTACGGGCGCGCGGTCTCCGCCAGGTGCTGGACCAGGTCGGCGCTGCCGCACACGGCGGCACCATGGCTGCCGAGCGCCTTGCCGAGCGTCACCAGGCGCAGCGGCACCTGCGCGACATCGAGCCCGGCCGCTGCGACGCTGCCGCGGCCTTCCGGGCCGAGCACGCCGGCACCGTGCGCGTCGTCCACGTACAGCAGCGCATGCTGCGCGCGCGCCAGCAGCGCGAGTTCGCGCAGCGGCGCGATGTCGCCATCCATGCTGAACACGCCGTCGGTTGCCAGCACCGCGGCCGATTCCGGCAGCGCGCGGAGCTGGCGGATCGCGCCTTCGACATCGCCGTGCGGGTAGCGACGCAGGCGGCAGCCGGCCAGCCGCGCGGCGTCCACCAGGCTGGCGTGGTTGAGTCGGTCCTGCACGCACACGTCGTCGTCGCCGAGCAGCGACTGCAGCACCGCCACGTTGGCCATGAAGCCGCTGCCGAACAGCAGCGCGGCCGGGACCTGCAGCCAATCCGCGAGCTCGCGTTCGAGCGCGGCGTGCACGGCATGGTGGCCGCTGACCAGGTGCGAGGCGATGCCGCCACTGCCATGGCGGGCAGCCGCATCCTGCAGCGCGTCCACCACCACGAAGTGCTGCGCCAGGCCCAGGTAATCGTTGCCGCAGAAGTCCACCAGCCAGCGGCCGTCGACCTCGGCGCCGACGCCGTCGCGGCGCGTTACCGTGCGCCGGACGCGGCGCCGCGACAGCGCCTCGCGCTGCATGCGCTGTGCCGCGATCCGCTCCTCCAGCCGCGGGCGGACCATGTCAGGCGACGGCCTTGGCCGGAACGTCGGTGGGCGCGTCAGTGATCGTGGCGTGGACCGTGCCCGCGTGGTCGTGGTCCGGTGCGTCCACCGTGACCTGCATCGGCACCAGCCCGAGGCGCGCGAACAGCGCCTGGTCGCGCTCGGTATCGGGGTTGCCGGTGGTCAGCAGCTTCTCGCCGTAGAAGATCGAGTTGGCGCCGGCGGCGAAGCACAGCGCCTGCAACTCGTCCGACATCTGCTCGCGCCCGGCCGACAGCCGCACCATGGACTTCGGCATGAGGATGCGGGCGACCGCAATGGTGCGCACGAACTCGAACGGGTCCAGCTCCGCGGTGCCCGACAGCGGGGTGCCCGCGACCTGCACCAGGCGGTTGATCGGCACCGAGTCCGGATGCGCCGGCAGCGTGGCCAGCGCCTGCAGCAGGCCGGCGCGCTGCTCGCGCGACTCGCCCATCCCGACGATGCCGCCGCAGCAGGTCTTCATGCCCGCGTCGCGCACGTGCGACAGCGTGTCCAGGCGGTCCTGGAACTCGCGCGTGTGGATGATCTCGCCGTAGAACTCGGGCGCGGTGTCGAGGTTGTGGTTGTAGTAGTCCAGGCCGGCCGCCTTGAGCGCCTGCGCCTGCGGCTCGGACAGCATGCCCAGGGTGGCGCAGGTCTCCAGGCCCAGCGCCTTCACCTCGCGGATCATCTCCGCCACCTTGGGGATGTCGCGGTCCTTGGGCGAACGCCAGGCCGCGCCCATGCAGAAGCGCGAGGCGCCGGCGGCCTTGGCCTGGCGTGCCTTCTCCAGCACCGCGTCGGTGCCCATCAGCTTGGTGGCGTCCACACCGGTGTGGTAGCGCGCGGCCTGCGGGCAGTAGCCGCAATCCTCCGGGCAACCGCCGGTCTTCACCGACAGCAGCGTGCTCACCTGCACCTCGGAGGGGTCGAAGTGCTCGCGGTGCACGCTGGCGGCGCGGTACAGCAGCTCGGTGAACGGCAGCGCGAACAGCGCCAGCACTTCCTCGCGTCGCCAGTCGTGGCGGAGGGGCGTGGGGGCTTGGCGGACGGCAGGCATGGGCGATTCCCGATGGAGCGCGCGGCGGCGGGCCTGCCAGTCTGGAAACCATGCCACCCCCTGTCAACCAAACGCCATCGCCCCGGGTTGACGGTCCCTGCGCCCGCCTGCGCCGGCTGCTGCCGTGGCGCCCGCACTGCCTCGGCTGCGGCGAGCCGGTCGCCGGCGCCCTGGACCTGTGCGAGGACTGCACCGCGCGCCTGCCCTGGAACCCGCACCGCTGCCCGGGCTGCGCGCGCCCGCTCCCGGACCGCGCGCCGAGCCTGCCCTGCCCGGCCTGCCGGCGGACGCCGCCGCCGGTCACCCACGTGGTCGCGCCGCTGCTGTACGGCGCCCCGGTGGACCAGTGGCAACCGCGCTTCAAGTTCCACCAGGACCTCGCCGCCGGCCGCCTGCTGGCGGCGCTGCTGGCCGCGTCCTGCGCGATGGCGCCGCGGCCGCAGGCGCTGGTGCCGGTGCCGCTGCACCGCGCGCGCCTGCGGAGCCGCGGCTACGACCAGGCGCTGGAACTGGCGCGCTTCGTCGCGCGCACCCTGCGCCTGCCGCTGCACCGCGGCCTGCTCGCGCGCACCCGCGCGACCGCGCCGCAATCCGAGCTCGACGCCGCCGCCCGCCGCGCCAACCTGCGCGGCGCGTTCGCGGTCCCGCCGCAGAAGCACGCGCTGCCACGGCACGTCGCCCTGGTGGACGACGTCATGACCACGGGCGCGACGCTGCACGCCGCGGCGCACGCGCTGCGCGCGGCCGGGGTCGAGCGCGTGGACGCCTGGGTGTGCGCGCGAGTGCCTTGATCAAGGCATCACCGGCGGCACGTACTGCAATGTCGTGCCCAACAGCCATAGCAGGCCGAGCACCAGCGGCACGTGCACCACGAGCTGCACGAAGGTGAAGCCGACGATGTCGCGCGCGCGCAGCCCGAGCACGCCGAGCAGCGGCAGCATCCAGAACGGGTTGACCAGGTTGGGCAGGGCCTCGGCGGCGTTGTAGACCTGCACCGCCCAGCCGAGGTGGAACTGCAGCTCGTTCGCGGCCTGCATCACGTACGGTGCCTCGACGATCCACTTGCCGCCGCCGGACGGCACGAAGAAGCCGAGCACCGCCGAGTAGCTGCCCATCACCGCGGCGAAGGTGTCGTGGGTGGCCACCTGCACGAACAGCGTGGACAGCCGGTGCGCCAGGGTCTCGCCGTCGGCGCCGGGCACGCCGGTCAGCATCAGCGCGATGCCGCCGTACAGCGGGAACTGGATCAGCACGCCGGCGGTGGACGGCACCGCGCGCGACACCGCGTCCAGGAAGCTGCGCGGACGCCAGTGCAGCAGCAGGCCCAGCGACAGGAACAGGAAGTTGTAGGTGTTGAGGTTGGCGATCGCGGCCATCGGCCCCTTGCCGCTGAATTCCAGCCACAGCCAGCCGAAGCCGAGCAGCAACAGCGCGATGGTCAGCAGCGGGCTGTATTCGAGCCACTCGCCCGGGCGCGATGGGCGACCGGCTGCCGGCAGCGGCGCGGTCGCGTCCAGCGCCTCCGGGAACGCCTCGATCGTGCGCGCGTCGCCGCCGCGCGGCGCGGTCCACCACGCCACCGCCAGCGACACCGCGATGAGGATCGCGGTGAGCAGGATCGACTGCCACAGGAAGATGGTCTCGGAGAACGGCAGCACGCCGGTGATCGGCAGCAGCCCAGGCGGCATGCTCGCGGGGTTCGCCTGCAACTGCGCCGCCGAGGAGCTCAGGCCCATCGCCCACACCGCGCCGAGGCCCAGGTAGGCGGCGGCGCCGGCCGCGCGGTAGTCCATGCGCAGTTCGGTGCGCTTGGCCAGCGCGCGCACCAGCAGCCCGGCGAACACCAGGGAGAAGCCCCAGCTCAGCAGCGAGGTCAGCATGCTCGCCAGCGCCACGAAGCCGACCGCGCCGCGCCCGGTGCGCGGCCAGCGCGCGATGCGGTCGATCAGCCGCGCGATCGCCGGAGCGGTCGCGACCACGTAGCCGCCGATGACCACGAACGCCATCTGCATGGTGAAGGGGATCAGGCTCCAGAAGCCGCCGCCGAAGGCCTGCGCGGTGTCGCCCGGGCTCGCGCCGAAGCCGAGCGCGAACCCCGCCACCACCAGCACGCCGACGACCGCGAACACCCAGGCGTCCGGGAACCAGCGCTCGGCGAACGCGGCGCTGCGCAGCGCCAGCCGCTCCAGCATCCCCGCGCCCCCGGCGGCGTTCACGCGGCCTGCCGCCACAACGCCAGCGCCAGCCCGGCGAAGATCGTGGCGCCGACCCAGTGGTTGTGCAGGAACGCGCGGAACAGCGCACCGCGCTCGCGGTGGCGCGCGATCACGAACTCGTAGGCCACCAGCAGGAGCGCGACCCCGAGCCCGATCCAGTACCAGTCGCCGAGCTGCGCGTTGCGCCCCACCAGCGCCATCGCACCGAAGAACAGCGCGTACAGCACGCCCTGCGCGACCAGGTCGAGGTCGCCGAACAGGATCGCGGTGGACTTCGCGCCCATGCGGATGTCGTCGTCGCGGTCCACCATCGCGTACCAGGTATCGTAGGCGGTGGACCACAGGATGTTGGCGCCGTAGAGCACCCAGGCGATCGGCGGCACCTCGCCCTGGATCGCGGCGAAGGCCATCGGGATGCCCCAGCCGAAGGCCATGCCCAGGTAGACCTGCGGCAGGTAGGTGTAGCGCTTGAGGTAGGGATAGGTCATCGCCAGCACGATGCCGACGAAGCTCAGGTAGACGGTCAGACGGTTGAGGGTCAGCACCAGCGCGAACGCGACCAGCATCAGCACCGCGAACACCGCCAGCGCCTCGCGCCCGGACACCGCGCCGGTGGCCAGCGGCCGGTTGCGGGTGCGCTCCACCTGCCCGTCGAGCCAGCGGTCGGCGTAGTCGTTGATCACGCAGCCGGCCGAGCGGGTGAGCCAGACGCCCAGCGAGAACACCAGCAGCGGCCAAAGCGGCGGCACCCCTCCGGCGGCCAGCCACAGCCCCCACCAGGTCGGCCACAGCAGCAGCAGCCAGCCGATCGGCCGGTCCCCGCGCACCAGTTGCCAGTACAGTTTCAGCCGCTTCATGCGAGAATTGCACCCACGCGCCTGTAGCTCAGCCGGATAGAGTAGTGGCTTCCGAAGCCATTGGTCGGGGGTTCGAATCCCTCCAGGCGCGCCAGCATCCACCGAATCACAGAGAGCGGCCAGTGCGCAACTACGACCTCGACTTCCTCAAGCGCTTCTCGCTGGTGATCGCCTTCCTGGCCGTCGTCACGATCGGCCTGATCGCGCTCGCCACCTACATCAACAACGTGATCCCGCCGGAAGTCTCCCCCGCCGCGCAGCAGCGCGAGCAGGCGCGCATCGCCCCGGCCGGCGCGGTCTATGCCGGCGCCACCGGCGCCGCCGCGCAGGCCGCCGCAGCCGCGGCCGCCGAGGCCGCCGCCGCGTCCCAGGTCGCCTACGGCGGCACCATGGACGGCTCGGTCATCTACAACAACCTGTGCACCGGCTGCCACACCGCCGGTGTCGGCAATGCACCGACCCTGACCGCCGCCGACTGGACCGCGCGCATCGCGCAGGGCCAGGAAACGCTCTACCGCCACGCGATCGAGGGCTACACCGGCCCCGACGGCGGCATCATGCCGGCCAAGGGCGGCAACCCGGCGCTGACCGACGACCAGGTCAAGGCCACCGTCGACTGGATGCTCTCGCAGCTCTGACGCGGCCCCCTCGTATCATGGGCGCATGACCGGCCCTGCATTCCCCGCCGAATCCGGCACGCTCTCGATCGCCGGCCCCGCCGGCGCGCTCGAGCTCGCGGTCGATCGCGCCGAGCGCCCGCGTCCGGTGGTGGCCATCGTCTGCCACCCGCTGCCCACCGAGGGCGGCACCATGCACAACAAGGTGGTGACCATGGCCTCGCGCGCGCTGCGCGAGTGCGGCGTGGACACGGTGCGCTTCAACTTCCGCGGCGTCGGCGCCTCCGAGGGCAGCTTCGATGCCGGCGACGGCGAGGCCGACGACCTGCGCGCGGTGGCCGGCTGGGTGCGCTCGCAGCGCCCCGACGCGGCCCTGTGGCTGGCCGGCTTCAGCTTCGGCGCCTACGTCTCGCTCAAGCTGGCGGCGGAGCTGCAGCCGTCCGGGCTGGTCTCGATCGCGCCGCCGGTAGGGCGCGCCTGGGACATGGACGCGATCGTGCCGCCAACCTGCCCGTGGCTGGTGGTCCAGGGCGAGGCCGACGAGATCGTGGACCCAGGGGCGGTGTACGCCTGGCTCGAGTCGCTGCCGCAACCGCCCGAAGTGGTGCGCATGCCCGGCGCCAGCCACTTCTTCCACCGCAAGCTGATCGACCTGCGCGGCGCCATCCGCAACGGCGTGCGCGCGTGGCTGCCCGATGAATGAAACCGGGGCGGCGCTGCCGTCGCAGCGCTACGCCGCGGGGGTCCAGCGCGGCGACTGGCAGGACGATCCGGCCCAGCATCCGGCGCTGCGGGAGCTCGACCGTATCCACCAGGCGGTGGCGACCGGCAACGCGCGCGGGTTCATGGGGCGCCTGCTCGGACGCGACCCGGAACCGCCGCGCGGCCTCTACCTGTGGGGCGGCGTCGGCCGCGGCAAGACCTTCCTCGTGGACCTGTTCTTCGACGGGCTGCCGATCGCCGAGAAGCGCCGCACCCACTTCCACCGCTTCATGCGTTCGGTGCACGAGAGCCTGCGCGAGCACGCCGGCGAACGCGATCCGCTGGCCGCGATCGCGCGCGAGTGGCGCAGCAGCCTGCGGGTGCTGGTGCTGGACGAATTCTTCGTCAGCGACATCGGCGACGCGATGCTGCTCGGGCGCCTGCTCGACCGCCTGTTCGCCGAGGGCGTGGTGCTGGTGACCAGTTCCAACATCCAGCCCTCAGGGCTCTATCGGGACGGCCTGCAGCGCGCGCGCTTCCTGCCCGCGATCGCGCTGATCGAGAGGCACTGCGCGGTGCTCGAGCTCGACAGCCCGCACGACTACCGCCTGCGCGCGCTGACCCGCTCGCCGGTCTACCGGCAGCCGCTCGACGATCGGTCCGACGCCTGGCTGGAGCAGCGCTGGCGCGAGCTCGGCGGCGACGACGACCACCGCGACGCCGGCATCCAGGTGGACGGCCGACGCATCCCGGTGCGCGCGCGCGGCCAGGGCATGGCCTGGTTCGATTTCGAAGCCCTGTGCGAGGGACCGCGCTCGGCGACCGACTACATCGAGGTCGCGCGCGAGTTCCACACCGTGCTGCTCGGCGGCATCCCGGTGATGGGACCGCGCATGGACGACGCCGCGCGCCGCTTCGTCACCCTGGTCGACGAGCTCTACGACCGCCAGGTCAAGCTGGTCTGCTGCGCCGACGCGCCGCCGACCTCGCTCTACACGGGAGAGCGCCTCGCCGGTGCCTTCGAGCGCACCGCCTCGCGCCTGATCGAGATGCGCTCGGCCGAATACCTCGCGCGCGAGCACCGCGGGTAGGATCGGCGCCATGGACCCGAACGCGCTGCCGCTGGGTCGCACCGTCGACTACCCGCGCGAGTACGACCCCGGCCTGCTCTACCCGATCCCGCGCGCGCTGGGCCGCGAGGCGCTCGGCCTCGACGGCGGCCCGCTGCCGTTCGACGGCCACGACCGCTGGCACGCCTACGAGGTGTCCTGGCTGGACCCGCGCGGCAAGCCGGTGATGGCGGCGCTGACGCTGGAAGTGCCCGCCGACACGCCGCAGCTGGTCGAGTCGAAGTCGCTGAAGCTGTACCTGAACTCGCTCAACGCCACCCGCTTCGACGATGCCGCAGCGGTGCGCGTGCGCATTGCCGACGACCTGTCGCGCGCCGCCGGCGGCCCGGTCCGCGTGCGCGACGGCGTACCGGAGGCGGTCGCGGGGGGCGACGGCGTGGACATCGACGCGCTCGACGTGGACGTCGACTGCTACGGCCCGCCCCGGCCGGAGCTGCTGCGGGCGGAGGCAGGGAAGGAAGCGGAGGAAGTCCTGCGCTCGCAGCTGCTCAAGTCCAACTGTCCGGTCACCGGCCAACCCGACTGGGCGAGCGTGCGCATCGCCTACGCCGGCCCGCGCATCGACCATGCCGGCCTGCTCCGCTACCTGGTGTCGTTCCGCGACCACTGCGAGTTCCACGAGCAGTGCGTGGAGCGCATCTTCGTGGACCTGATGGCGCGCTGCCGCCCGCGCGCGCTCTCGGTGGAAGCGCGCTACACCCGCCGCGGCGGCCTCGACATCAATCCCTGGCGCGCCACGCCCGGCACGCCGCCGCCCGCGCCCGGCCGCGACCTGCGCCAGTAGGCCCCCGCGCGCGCCGCCGGAGCGGCTGAACACGCGACGATGCGGGCTTCACGCCCGCCGTGTGACCCTGCGCCGGTCCCGTGCCGTGCAGGAGAGAACACGATGGCCAACACCCCCAACGATCCCGGCAAGCTGTCGTTGAAGCCCAGCCGCAGCGGCGGCAGCAGCGGCGGTAACGCCGATGCTGGCAACAGAGATTTCGGCAACGTCCGCAGCAGCAGCGACACCAAGCCCGGCAACGGGCCGACCGGCAAGGCCGACTTCTCCAACGTGGTCGGCAATGCCGACACCACGCCGGCGCGCGACGGCGGCGGCAGCTACACGGTCCAGTCCGGCGACACGCTGTCGGCGATCGCGCAGCGGCATTACGGCAAGGCCAGCCGCTGGCAGGAGATCTTCGAGGCCAACCGCGACCAGATCGACGACCCCGACCTGATCCGCCCCGGCCAGGTGTTGCGCCTGCCCGACTGACGCTCCAAGTCCTTCCCTTCCCCCCAGAGGAGACCCACCCCATGAAGCGCACTGCACTGAACGCGGCCATCGCCGCGATCCTGGTCGCCGGCCTCGCGCTGGCCGGCTGCAACCGCGACGCCAACGACACCGCGGACCGCGACACCACGCCGGCGACCGACACCACCGGCGCCACCGGCGACATGCCGCCGGCCACCACCGACACCTCGGCGATGGACACCGACGCCACCACCGGCCTGACCGTGACCACGGTGGACCTGGGTTCCGCGGTCGGCAGCGACAACCGCATCAGCACCCCGGCCACCACCTTCACCAGCGGCGACACCATCCACGCCTCGGTCGCCACCGACGGCGCGATGGCCGGCACCCTGACCGCGACGTGGACCTTCGAGGACGGCCAGGTCGTCGACACCCAGGAGAAGTCGATCCCGGCCGGCCCGCAGGTCACCGACTTCAGCATCACCAAGCCGGACGGCTGGCCGACGGGCACCTACCGCCTGGAGATCTCGAACAACGGCATGGTCGTGCAGACCCGCGAGTTCGAAGTCCAGTAATCCGGGCCGCCAAGGGAACACCCGGGGGCGCCGCGCGCGCCCCCGGTCCTACAATGGCAGGCCCCGCACAGGAACCGCGAGCGCGCCATGCCCGACTCCCGCATCATCTACACCCTCACCGACGAGGCGCCGCTGCTGGCGACGCAGTCGCTGCTGCCCATCGTCGCCGCCTACGCGCGCACCGCCGGCATCGCGGTCGAGACCCGCGACATCTCCCTGTCCGGGCGCATCCTGGCCCAGTTCCCCGACGTCCTGCGCGACGACCAGCGCGTCGGCGACGACCTCGCAGAGCTCGGCAAGCTCGCGACCACGCCGGACGCCAACATCATCAAGCTGCCCAACATCAGCGCCTCGGTGCCGCAGCTCAAGGCGGCGATCGCCGAGCTGCAGGCCAGGGGCTACGCGCTTCCGGACTACCCGGACGAGGTGACCGACGCGGCGTCGAAGGACGCCCGCGCGCGCTACGACAGGGTCAAGGGCAGCGCCGTCAACCCGGTGCTGCGCGAGGGCAACTCCGACCGCCGCGCGCCGGCCTCGGTGAAGAACTACGCGCGCAAGCATCCGCACCGCATGGCGGCCTGGGACAAGGGTTCGAAGGCCCACGTCGCGCACATGGAGGCCGACGACTTCTACGGCAGCGAGCGCTCGGTCACGGTCGACGAGGCGACGCGGGTGCGGATCGAGTTCGCCGCCGCCGATGGCGGTGTCCGCGTACTGAAGGAAGCCTTCCCGTTGCAGGCCGGCGAAGTGATCGACGCCGCGCGCATGCGCCATGCCGCGCTGGCTCGCTTCCTCGACGCGCAGCTCGCCGATGCCAGGTCGCAGGACGTGCTGTTCTCGCTGCACCTGAAGGCGACGATGATGAAGGTCTCCGACCCGATCATGTTCGGCGTCGCCGTCGAAGCGTTCTACGGGCCGGTACTGGAGAAGCACCGCGAGGCGCTGGACGCGGTCGGCTTCAATCCGAACAACGGCATCGGCGACCTGCACGCGCGCCTGCCGCAGCTGCCCCAGGACAAGCAGGACGAGATCCTGCGCGACATCGCCGCCCTGCGCGACCAGCGCCCCGGGCTGGCGATGGTCAACTCGGACAAGGGCATCACCAACCTGCACGTGCCCAGCGACGTCATCGTGGACGCCTCGATGCCGGCGATGATCCGCGACGGCGGCCGCATGTGGAACGCCGACGGCGAACTGCAGGACGCCAAGGCGGTGATCCCCGACCGCTGCTACGCCGGCATCTACCAGGCGGTGATCGAGGACTGCAAGGCCAACGGTGCGTTCGACCCGGCGACCATGGGCAGCGTGCCCAACGTCGGCCTGATGGCGCAGAAGGCCGAGGAGTACGGCTCGCACGACAAGACCTTCCAGCTCGACGCCGCCGGCACCGTGCGCGTGGTGGACGAGGCCGGCAACGTGCTGCTCGAGCACGAGGTCGCCCCCGGCGACATCTGGCGCATGTGCCAGACCAAGGACGCACCGATCCGCGACTGGGTGAAGCTGGCGGTGACGCGCGCGCGGCTGTCGGCCACGCCGGCGGTGTTCTGGCTCGACCCGCAGCGCGGGCACGACGCGCAGATCATCGCCAAGGTCGAGCGCTACCTGGGCGAGCACGACACCGACGGCCTGGACATCCGCATCCTGCCGCCGGTCGAGGCGATGCGGTATTCGCTGGCGCGCATCCGCGCCGGCGAGGACACCATCTCGGTCACCGGCAACGTGCTGCGCGACTACCTGACCGACCTGTTCCCGATCATGGAGCTGGGCACCAGCGCCAAGATGTTGTCGGTGGTGCCGTTGATGGCCGGCGGCGGCCTGTTCGAGACCGGCGCCGGCGGCAGCGCGCCCAAGCACGTCCAGCAGTTCCTGGCCGAGAACTACCTGCGCTGGGATTCGCTGGGCGAATTCCTGGCGCTGGCGGCTTCGCTCGAGCACCTGGCCGAGCACGCCGGCAACGCGCGCGCGCGGGTGCTGGCCGACGCCCTCGACGAGGCCAACGCGCGCTTCCTCGAGAACGACAAGTCGCCGACCCGCCGGCTCGGCGGCATCGACAACCGCGGCAGCCACTTCTACCTGGCGCTGTACTGGGCGCAGGCGCTGGCGGCGCAGGACCGCGACCCGAAACTCAAGGCGCGCTTCGCGAAGCTGGCCGAGGCCCTGGCGAAGGACGAGGAGAAGATCGTGTCCGAGCTCATCGCGGTGCAGGGCCAGGCCGTGGACATCGGCGGCTACTACCGCCCCGACCCCGAGGCGATGGCCCGGGCGATGCGCCCGAGCGCCACGTTCAACGCGGCGCTCGGGACGCTGTAGCGGATCAGCAGCAGGCGCCCGCCGGGCATTCGGGTTGCCCGGCGGCGCGCTGCGCATGCCGGCCGTAGGACGCGAACGCGCGCGCGGACGCTTCGCGATTGCCGTAGTGGCGGGCATAGCGGGCCCCGTCGCGGGGCGGCTGCGGCCCGTCCGGCGGGTCGACGGACAAGGGGAAGCCCTGCAGCGACAGCAGGTCCCTGAAGAAGCGGTGGTCCATGGCGGTCCTGTCCCCGGGCCGAAGCCCGTGTTGTTGAAGTGCGGACAAGCCTAGGCGCATGATTCGCGCTGAAAAAGCGATATTCCTGCAAGCCAGGCTTGAGAAGGATTCAAGATGAGCCGCCTTCCCCTGCACGCCTTGTCGGGCTTCGTGGCCGCCGCCCGCAGCGGCAACCTGACGCGCGCGGCGGAGGCCCAGCACGTCACCGTGAGTGCGCTCAGCCACCAGATCCGCGGGCTCGAGGAACACCTGGGCCGGCGCCTGTTCGAGCGCGGGCCGCGCGGCGTGCGCCTGACCGCCGACGGCGAACGCCTGCTGGCGCGGATCACCCGCAGCTGCAACTTAACCTGCTGTCGTCCGAACGCCTGGTGGACTTCGACCGCGACCGCGGCGTGGACGCCGCCTTGCGCATGGGTGCCGGCACGTGGCCCGGCGTGGCCGCGGAGCACCTGCTGGACGAAACCCTGGCGCCGGTCGCCAGTCCGGCACTGATCGCGCGCCACGGCATGCCCACAGACGCCACCCTGCACCGCTGGCCGCTGCTGGGCGAAATCGCGCCCAACCCCTGGGAGGCCTGGTTCGCCAGGTACGGCGGCGAAGCGCCGCCGCGCTACGTCGCCTCCTTCGACGACCTCGAGTCGCTGCATCGCGCCGCCGTCGCCGGCATGGGCGTCGCACTCGGCAGGCTGGTGCGCTCGCGCTCGCTGGTGGACGCCGGGCAGTTGCAGGTCCTGAGCTGCAACCACCTGCCCAGCGACTTCGCGCACTACCTGGTGTACCCGCCGCGCTCGGCGGACCACCGCGGCCTGCAACTGTTCCGCGACTGGCTGCACGCGCAGGCGCGGAGCGACCGCGGCGACGGCGCGGCCTCGCGCAGCGCGTAGGAAAACCCTGAAATTGCCTGAACGGAGCGCCGCGCTGGCGCTTCCGGGGCGCGGTTTGCGAACTAGCAAGGGCACTCCCGCAAACACGCTCCCCGAGGCATCGCCATGCGCACCCACAAGCTTTCCGCCGCCATCTTCCTGGTGCTCGCACCGTGGATCGCCGGCCAGGCCCTGGCCGACTGCAAGCCCACGCCCGCGACCGCGCCGATCGACGCCGGCGACGACGTCGTCGTCTGCGACAACGGCGACGGCGGCCCGGACACGGACGGCGTCGACTCCGGCGCAGGCAACGACACGATCACGGTGCTCGCGGGCTCCACGGTGTCCAACACCGGTGCCAACGCCATCGAGGCGAACGGCGGCACCAACACGATCGTCAACGACGGCGGGGTCTCGACCACGGGCAGCCTCGCCCGGGGCATCGCCGCCGGCGGCGACGGCACCACGATCACCAACAACGGCACCGTTGCCACCGACGGCTTCGATTCGCACGCGATCAGTGGCGAGGGTCTGGTCAACGGCGCGATCACGAACGCCGCCGGCGCGTCGATCACGACCTCGGGCAGCTTCTCCACCGGCATCACCGTCATGGGCGTCGCCACCACGAACACCAACGACGGCGACATCACCACCACCGGCGACAGCTCGAACGGCATGAGCGCGTTCAGCACGTTCGCCAACGACATGCGCCTGCTGAACAACGGCACCATCACCACGTCCGGGACCGGCGCGAACGGACTGCTCATGATCATGGATGGCGTGGGCCCCGCCGCCGCGGACGTCGCCAATGCCGGCACCATCGCCACCTCCGGCACGGACGCGGACGCCATCGCGGTCGAAGGCAACGCGCACCACATCGCCAACGCCGGCCACCTCTCGACCAGCGCCTCCAGCTTCGGACCGGGCATGGAATACGACGGCCGCATGCTGGGCGCGCAGGCGATCGAGGTCACCGGTGGCGGCAATACCATCGTCAATACCGGCACCATCGCCACCTCGGGCAGCAACGGCCACGGCATCGGCATCACCGGCGACGGCAACAATGCGGACAACGCCGCCGGATCCATTGCCACCACCGGCAACAACGCGGATGCGGTCCTGGTCGTCGGCGACAGCAACACGGTGCGCAACGCAGCCGGCCTTTCCACCAGCGGCCTCACCTCGCGTGGCGCGCGCGCGATCGGCGACGGCAACACGCTCCACAACCAGGCCACCGGAACGATCGCCACCGGCGGCATGGAGGGCGACGGCCTGCGTGCCGAGGGCGACGACAACCTGCTGATGAACGAAGGCAGCATCACCACCGCCGGCCAGGCGGCGGCCGGCATGCATGCGGGCGGCACCGGCAACATCCAGGCCAACTACGGCACGATCGCCACCACCGGCACCAACTCGAGCGGCATGCAGGCGTCCGGTGCCAGCTACAGCATCGCCAACCACGGCGCCGTCACCACCGGCGGCAGCAACGCGCAGGGCCTCTACGGCGTCGGCAGCAGCGGCCTGGTGCACAACACCGGGACCGTGGACACCACCGGCCTGGCGGCAGCCGCCCTGGCGGTCACCGGCACCGGCAACCGCATCAACAACGAGGGCGCGGTGACCACCTCCGGCCTCGGCGCCGCGGGCATGGCCGCCACCGGCGACGACAACATGCTGGCGACCGCCACGGGCTCCACCATCGCCACCTCGGGCCTCGGCGCGGACGGCATGTCCATCGACGGCAACTGGGTGGGGCCGACCGACTGGGCGGTCGTGCACCGGGGCGCCGTCGCGACCACGGGCGAGGACGCGGACGGCATCGAGGTGACCGGCGACGGCCACCTGCTCTACGTCTGGAGCGGGTCCATCACCACGTCCGGCACGTCCGGCGGCATCGCCGGATCGGACGCCACCAACGGCAACGCGTTCGGCGCGCAGGGCATCGACATCGCGGGCAACCGCAACGGCATCAGCCTGGAGGATGCCGTGATCACCACCACCGGCGCGTTCGCCGCCGGCGTCCACTTCACCGGCGACGACAACCACGCGCTGATGAGTTCCGGCACCATCAGCACCTCGGGCCAGAACGCCGCGGGCATGGCCGCGGTCGGCACCGGCAACCAGCTCTCCAACCAGGGCACGGTCACCACCGGCGGCGCCGGCAGCCACGGGCTGCACGCGATCGGCGACGGGTCGCAACTGCTCAACTTCGGCACCATCGCCACCACCGGCCCTGTAGCCAGCGGACTGGCGATCGAGCTGGGCAACGGCGGCAGCGTGCAGAGCTCCGGAAGCGTGGAAACCACCGGCGAGCAGTCGCACGGCATCCTCGCGCAGGGCAACGACCACCTGGTGACGCTGTTCGGCACCGTCACCACCCACGGCCTGGGCGCCGACGGCATTCGCCGCGAAGGCAACCAGGGCGCCGGCATGTTCCAGGGCATCGGTGTCGCCTCCGGCGCCGCCATCACCACCCACGGCAACGACGCCGATGCGATCTCGGTGGCCGGCAACGGCAACGTGGTCCAGGTCGAGGGTTCGCTCACCACCAACGGCACCTACGACCGTCCCGGCACGCTCGACGCCTCCGCCGGACGGATCGACGGTGCCCAGGGCATCGAGGTGGTCGGCGACGACAACCTGGTCGCGGTGTATGCCGGCGCCAGCATCACCGGCAACGGCGACTCCAGCCAGGGCATCGCGATGCACGGCAACGGCACCATCCACAACGCCGGCACCATCACCATGAACGGTGCACGCTCCACCGGCATCGAGCTCAACCGCGGCGGCGGCTTCATCCTCAACACCGGGACCGTCGCCACCTTGGGGGTGGCCTCGCACGCGATCGACGCCAACGGCTTCGACGCGGTCGCCGCGGTCGAGAACCGCGGTGGCACCGTCAGCACCAGCGGCGACTTCAGCGACGGCATCCGGCTGGTGTTCGGCGGCAAGGCCGCCTACAACAGCGGCCTGGTGGAGACCGCCGGCGCCCTGTCGGCCGGCATCCGGGCGTCGGACGACGGCAACACCGTGGTCAACGACACCCTCGGCACGATCCGCACCGGCGGCGACGACGCGCACGGCATCAGCGCCTGGGGCGACGGCAATGCCGTGTCCAACCATGGCGCGATCGAGACCACCGGCGTGTCCGCGCACGGCATCGCCACCGACGGCACCGGCAACACCACCCACAACGGCGCCGGCATCACCACCAGCGGGGCCGGCGCCGTCGGTATCCTGGCCGTCGGCGACGGCGGCGGCAGCGGCGTCACCAACGTCTACAACAACGGCAGCATCGCCACCTCCGGCGACGACGCGCACGCGATCGCCATCGCCGGCAACGGCACCATCACCGGCAACGGCGGCAGCCTGGCCACCGCCGGCAACGACGCCGGCGGCATCGCGATTCTGGGCGACGGCAACCGGGCCTTCAACCACTCCACCGGCAACATCGGCACGAGCGGCGACGACTCGGACGCGATGTCCGCCACCGGCGACGACAACCGGCTCGAGAACGTCGGCGCCGTCACCACCGGCGGCGCCGGGTCCCGCGGCCTGCGCACGACGGGCAACGACAACGTCGTGTTGAACCATGCGTCCGGCACCATCGCCACCAGCGGCCAGCAGGCCGACGGCATGCATTCGACCGGCGACGACGGCTCCATGTTCAACTACGGCGCGATCGCCACCACCGGCGACGCCGCCAGCGGCCTGCGCAACATCGGCGGCGGCATGTACGTCGGCAACCTGGAGGGCGGCCGCATCGCCACCTCCGGCGCCGATGCCACCGGCGTCCAGAGCCACGGCGACGGCAACGAGGTGACCAACTTCGGCGAGATCGCCACCGCGGGCCGCGATGCCGCGGGCATGGACTCGCGCGGCGATGGCAACTCCGTGTACAGCGTGGGCAGCATCGCCACCAGCGGCGACCATGCCGCCGGTGGCCTGGTCGTGGGCAGCGACAACGCCCTGCTGAACACCGGCGCGGTCACCACCACGGGCGAAGGCGCCGCCGGACTGTACGCCCGCGGCGGCGATCGCAACATGGTCAGCAACATCGGCAGCATCGACACCGCCGGCTACAACGCCGACGCGCTGGCCGCGAGCGGCAACGGCAACACCGTGTCCAACACCGGCAACATCGCCACCACCGGGGACCTCGCCTCCGGCGCGCAGGTGGACGGCGACGACAACTACGTCGTCAACGAGGGCGACATCGCCACTTCGGGCGTCAACAGCGCCGGCCTGTTCCAGATCTCGGGGACCGGAAGCACGCTGGTCAACCAGGGCGGCATCACGACCAGCGGCGTGCTCGCGCACGGCATCGCGCTCCAGGGCAGCGGCAACACGGCCGGCAACGTCGGCACCATCGCCACCACCGGGGGATCCTCCGTGGGCCTGTCGTCCGCGTGGGGCGGCGGCAACTCGCTGTACAACCTCGGCGCCATCACCAGCGACGGCGACTACGCCTACGGGATGATGGCGGCCGGCGACGGCAACACCCTGGTCAATGGCGGCAACGGCACCATCGCCACCAGCGGCGGCTCGGCCCATGGCGTGTTCGTCATCGGCAACGACAACTCGGTGCTCAACGAGGGCAGCATCGCCGCCGGCGCCGGCGCGGGCGTGGCGCTGCAGGGCGCGGGCAACTCGCTGTACAACAGCGGCACGATCGCGGCCTCCGGGCGGTTGGCCGCGGTGCAGCTCGACAGCGGCAGCACCTCGCACGTCACCAACCGCGGCAGCATCACCAGCGCCGCGGCCTGCGTGTCCGGCACGGGCGCGGGCGCCACCAGCGTGATCAACAGCGGCGTCCTCGACTGTGGCGGCAACGCGGTGACCCTGGGCGCGGGCGACGACAATGTGACCCTGGCCGACAACTCCATCACCCGCGGCGACATCGACCTGGGTGGCGGCAACGACGTGCTGGTGCTCGACGTCGGTGCCGGCCTGGCCGGCCGCCTCGACGGCAGCCTGCTCGGTGCCGAAGCGCTGCACAAGAACGGCGCCGGCATGTTCACCCTCGCCGGCGACGCGGAAGTCGGCTTCACCAGCGCGCACGTCAATGCCGGCACCCTGGTGCTGGTCGGCGGCACGCTCACCGGCAACACCCACGTGCACGCGGGCGCGACCCTGCAGGCGCTGGGATATGCGTTCAATGGCGACGTCGAGAACGCCGGCGTGCTGGTCTCCGGCGACGGCGTGCTCGCGATCGCGGGCGATTTCGCACAGTCCGCCGATGGCAGCCTGCACCTGTACTCCAACGTGTCCGGCAGCGACAGCAGCCGGATCGAGGCGACCGGCACGGCCACCCTGGGCGGGCAGGTGCACGTCACCGTGACCGACCCGGGCAGCCTGCTGCTCGGCTACAACGACATCGTGCTGGTGGAGGCAGGCGGCGGCGTCAGCGGTGCGTTCTCCGGCTTCACCGACAACCTCGTGGACAGCATCGACAGCGCGCTGGTGTACGACGCGGACCAGGCGCTGCTGCGGGTGACGCTGCCGCCGGATTCCGGCGCGATGCTCGGTTTCGGTGCCGGCACCGCCCACGCCTCGGGGCTGGTCGCCAGGGTCATGGACCAGCGCCTGCGCGTGCTCGACGACAGCCGCCGCGCCGCCGCTCAGGACCGCACCCAGCGCACCCACGAGGGTCCCTGGATCCAGTACTACGCGAGCGAGGCGACGTTCCAGGGCGCCGGCAGCGCCGGCGCGTTCGACGTCGCCACCACCGGCGGCCTGGCCGGCCTCGATTTCCGTCTCGGCGACGCGACCACGCTCGGCGTCGCGCTCGGCTACGGCGACAGCGCCACCACGACCACGGCCGCGCACGGCACCACCCGCAGCCTGCAGGGCGGCCTGTACGCCAGCCACGGTTTCGCGCGCGGCTACCTGGAAGGCGTGGCCATGTACTCCAGCCAGGAATACCGCGTCCAGCGGCGCACGCTGTTCGGCGACATCGCCGGCAGCACGCACGATGGCGAGGCGATCGGCCTGCGCCTGGGTGGCGGATTCCAGCTGCGCGACGGCATCACCGTGTTCGACCAGGTCGCCTACGACCACGTGGACCAGGACGGCTACGTCGAGTCCGGCGCGACCGGCTTCGCGCAGGCGTTCGACGCGGACAGCTTCGAGAGCCTGCGCAACCGGCTCGGCCTGCGGCTGTCGAGCTTCCGGCCGGGCGGCGACGGCACCGTCGCCAGCCCGTGGCTGGAACTCGCCTGGGAGCACGACTTCCTGATCGACGAAGTGCAGGTCGCCTCGCGTCCGGCCACCGCCGCCGGACCGGTCACGGTGGCCATGCACGACCACGGCGAGCGCAACGGGCTGGGCCTGCGCGCCGGCGTCTCGTTCCTGCGCGCGGACATGGTGTTCTCGCTGCAGGGCCACTTCGAGCGCCGCGGCGACCTCGAGGACTGGGGCGTGGGCATGCAGTTCGGCTGGCTGTTCGACTGACCGCCAGGGCAGGTGGCGTACGATGCGCCACCTGCATGCTCATCGCGTTCAACAAGCCCTACGGCGTGCTGTGCCAGTTCACCGACCGCAGCACGCCGCCGCGCCCCACCCTGGCGGGTTTCGGATTGCCGGCCGGCGTGTATCCGGCCGGCCGCCTGGACTTCGACTCGGAAGGCCTGCTGCTGCTCACCGATGACGGCGCGCTGGCGCACCGGCTGACCGATCCGCGGCACCGGCAGCCGAAGACCTACTGGGTGCAGGTGGAGGGCGATCCGGACGACGCCCGCCTGCAACCCTTGCGCGACGGGGTGGTGCTCCGCGACGGGCCGACCCGGCCCGCGGCGGCGCGGCGGATCGAACCGCAGGCGCTGTGGCCGCGCGATCCGCCGGTGCGCTTCCGCAAGACCGTGCCGGACGCCTGGCTGGAGATCACGTTGCGCGAAGGCCGCAACCGCCAGGTGCGGCGCATGACCGCCGCGGTCGGGCTGCCGACGCTACGCCTGGTGCGGGTGGCGATCGGGGACGTGGCGCTCGACGGACTCGCGCCCGGGGCATGGCGGCGAGTGTGACCTGGCGCACGAATCTGAACCGGTCATGTTCTTGACCTGCGCATATGGCCGCTTCTGCTACCGTGGCCGTCGGCGTGCCCGCTACGGAAGGCCAGATGCCCTTGAGCACCGACGATAGCCCCTCCAGCACCACGGCCAACCCCGGCGGCCGGATCCTGGTCGTGGACGACCAGCCGGCCAACCTGCGCGCGGTCAGTTCGCTGCTGACCCGGCACGGTTACGAGGTGCTGACCGCCGGCAACGGCGAGGAAGCGCTCGCGCTCGCGACCGAACAGGTCCCCGACCTGCTGCTGCTGGACATGATGATGCCGGGCATGGACGGCTTCGAGTTGCTCGAGCAGATCCAGCAGCATCCCGAGCTGCGCAAGCTGCCGACCATCTTCCTCACCGCCGCGCAGGACCGCGACATGCTGCTGCGCGCGTTCGACGCCGGCGCGGTGGACTACGTCACCAAGCCCTTCATCCCCGAGGAGCTGCTCGCGCGGGTCACCGCGCACGTCGGGCTCAAGCTCACGCGCGACCGCCTCGAGCGCGTCGCGCGCCAGCGCCAGGAATTGGTCAACCTGGTCGCGCACGACCTCAAGAATCCGCTGAGCAGCGTGCTGTTCGCGAGCGACGTGCTGCGCAACGACGGCTGCAAGCCCGAGCGCGTGCCGCGCTACCTGGAGATGATCTACGAGAGCGCGGGCGACGCCCTCGGCTACATCCGCCGCTACCTCGAGACCCAGGCCAGCAGCGCGCGCCAGCGCAAGCCGGTGGTGGCCGCCACCACGCTGCACGAGGTCATCGACTGGCTGGTGCAGCGCTACGAATTGCAGCTCGAGAGCCGCGGCCTGCGCATGCAGCTCAACACGCCCGCGGCGAAGAGCCACGTCGCGATCGACGGCCTGGTGCTGCGCCAGGTGGCCGAGAACCTGGTGAGCAACGCGATGAAGTACGCCCCGGGCAGCCCGATCGAACTGTCCATCCGCTCGAGTGCGCCCGGGTTCTGGCAGCTGCTGGTCGAGGACCGCGGCCCGGGCGTGCCCAAGGCGCGCCAGCCGCAGCTGTTCAAGCCGTTCACCCGGCTCAGCGACACCGATCCCGCGAACGGGCTGTCGAGCGGGCTCGGGCTGTCGCTGGCCAAGCACATCCTGGCCGAGTACGACGGCAACCTCTGGTACGAGGACCGCGAGGGCGGCGGCGCCCGCTTCGTGATCGAACTGCCGGCCGCCGCCGAGACGGTGCCGGCCACCGCCTGATCAGGACGCGGACGCGTCCGCGCCGTTCGACGCGCTCGCGCGCGTGCGCCGGGTCGTGCGCTTGCGCGCGCCGCTACGGCGCGCCTCGACGCGCCGGGTGCCGGAGTCGGCCTCCTCCTCGGCCTGCATCCGCTGCTTGCGGCGGCGCGCGGCCATCCACAGCAGGCCCGCGCCGGCCACCGCGGCCACGGCCACCGCCGGGTTGCGGCGCACGAAGCCGGTGGCCACGCGCCCGCCGGTCTTGACCGCGGCGAGCGCGGCGCCGGTCTCGACCCATTTCAGCGCGCCGTCTGGCACCTTGTCGCGGAGGCTTTCGCCGACCTGGCCGGCGACGCGCAGGGCTTGTTCGGGCAGCGTGGTCAGTGCGTTCATGGCGTGATCCTGCAAGGTCATGGGTCGCGGGACAGTGTCGTGGGCGCCGCGTCGAGCGTGCGTGTAGGCAGGCGCGGCGGTGCCGCGCCATTCATCCGCGCGGCCTGGCGCGATGGGTCGCGCGCGCGGTCCAGGGATCCTCCGGCCACGGGTGCTTCGGGTAGCGCCCCTTCATTTCCCGGCGCACGTCCGGCCAGGTGGTTTCCCAGAAGCTGCGCAGGTCGGCGGTGACCTGCAGCGGGCGGCCCGCCGGAGACAGCAGGTGCAGCAGCAGTGGAATGCGCCCGTCGGCGATGCGCGGGGTCTCGGCCAGTCCGAACAGCTCCTGCAGCTTGACCGCCAGCACCGGCGGGCGCGGCGTCCCGTCCGGCTCGAGCGCGTAGTCGATGCGGCGCTCCATGCCCGAGGGCACCGTGATCCGCACCGGCGCCAGCCGGTCGATGCGCTGGCGCAGGCCCCAGTCCACGCCCGATTGCAGCGCGCCGGCCAGGGCGTCGGCGCTCAGCGCATCGAGCCCGGAGAGGCCTGCCAGCGCCGGCAACAGCCAGTCGTCCGCGCGCGCCAGCAACGTCGCGTCGGAGAGATCGGGGAGCGCGTCGGCAAGTTCCGGCATCCAGTGGCGCAGGGCCTGCACCCGCACGCGCCACTGCGCCAGCGCCTCGCTCCAGGGCAGCACGCCGAGGCCGAGCTCGCGCACGGCCTGCAGCAGCGCCGGCGCCGCCAGCGCCGGGTCCACGCGCCCGCCCGGGCGCGCCTCGAGCACGATCTCGTCGAAGCGCGACTCGCGCTGCGCGACCAGTGCCTTGCGCTGCGGATCCCAGCGCACGCTGTCGCGCTCGCGGAAGCGTTCCGGGAAGTCGCGGCGCAGCCGGGCCTCGTCCACGGGCGCGGCGCGCAGGATGCGCGCGTCGCCGGCTTCGTGCCGCAGCTCGCTGGCCACCAGCCACGGCTCGCCCTGCAGGGCGCTGTCCTCGAACAGGCTGGCCATGCGCCCGTTCGCCAACTGGTAGCGCAGCGGCGCACGCGCGTGCCGGTGCGCGATGCGATCGGGAAAGGCGTGCACCAGCAGGTCGCCGAGCTGGTGCGCAGCCGCGTGCGCCGGTGGCGGCGGGCCGGCGCCGAGGCGCTTGCGCCACTGCCGGGCCGCCGCGTCGATCGACGCCAGCGCGCTGCGGCTCGCCTCCGGCGCCACCCGCCCGGCGCGGAACGCCGCCAGCGCCTGCCAGCGCTCGGCGACCGCATCGCTGCGCGTGCGCAGGGGATCGCGTGCCTCCAGCAGCGCGGCCAGGTCGCAGGCGAGCGCGCGCCCGCCGGCATCGTCCGGCGCGAGCAGCATGGCCGCGATCCGCGGATGCGTGCCAAGCGCCAGCATGCGCCGGCCCAGCGGCGTGATCGCGTCGCCGCCGAGCGCTCCGAGCCGCCGCAGCAGGTCGCGCGCCGACGCCAGCGCGCCCGGCGGCGGTGGGTCCGGGAAGCGCAGCGCGTCGTTCCCCCACGCGGCGAGCTCGAGCGCAAGCGCGGCCAGGTCCACCTGCGCGATCTCGGGACGACGCTGCGGTTCGAGCCGTTGCGACTCGGGCCACAGGCGGTAGGCCCAGCCCTCGGCGACGCGGCCGGCACGGCCGGCGCGCTGGTCGGCCGAGGCCTGCGACACCGCCACCACGTCCAGGCGCGGGAAACCCGATCCGGGATCGAAGCGCGGTTCGCGCGCCAGCCCGCTGTCCACCACCACGCGTACGCCGGGCAGGGTCACGCTCGACTCGGCGACGTTGGTCGCCAGCACCACGCGCCGGCGACCGTCGCCGGCCGGTTGCAGCACGCGCGATTGCTGCGCGACCGGCAGGTCGCCGTGCAGTTCCAGCAGTTCGGCGCCGAGGTCGTCGAGCGCCTGGCGCGTGCGTGCGATCTCGCGCCGTCCCGGCAGGAACACGAGCACGTCGCCGGGGTGTCCGGCGAGCGCATGCAGCACCGCGCGCCGCGCCTGGTGCGCCAGCGCCTCCTCGCGCCGCGCCGGGAAGTGCGCGATCGCGACCGGGAACGCGCGCCCTTCGGAAGACAGGCGGGGCGCATCGAGGAAGCCGGCCAGCCGCTCACCGTCGAGCGTCGCCGACATCACCACCAGCCGCAGGTCCTCGCGCAGCCCCGCCTGCACGTCCAGCGCCAGCGCCAGGCCGAGGTCGCCCGCCAGGTGGCGCTCGTGGAATTCGTCGAACAGCAGCGCGCCGATGCCGTCGAGCGTCGGATCGTCCTGCAGCATCCGCGTCAGGATGCCCTCGGTGACCACTTCGATCCGGGTGCGCGCCGACACCCGGCTCTCGAAGCGGATGCGGTAGCCGACCGTGCCGCCGACTTCCTCGCCGAGCTGGCGCGCCATGAAGCCCGCGGCCGCGCGCGCCGCCACCCGGCGCGGTTCCAGCAGCACGATCCTGCGCCCCGCCAGCCACGGCGCGTCGAGCAGCGCCAGCGGCACCTGCGTGGTCTTGCCCGCGCCCGGCGGCGCCTCCAGCACCAGGCGCGTGCCCGAGGCCAGCGCGGCGCGCACCTCCGGCAGCAACGTCGCGATGGGAAAGGCAGGGGCGTCCACGCATGCAGGATAATCCGGGCATGGACCAGATCGACATCGAGCTCATCGACATTGGCGTGAACCTCGCCCACGACAGCTTCGACCACGACCGCGATGCGGTAATGGAACGCGCGCGCGACGCGGGCGTGGGACGCATGGTCGTCACCGGCGCTTCGCGCGAGGGCTCGCCCAAGGCGCTGGCCCTCGCCCGCGCGCATCCCGGCGTGCTGTTCGCCACCGCCGGGGTGCACCCGCACCACGCCAGCGAATACACCGACGAATGCCACGCCGAGCTGCTGGAACTGCATGCGCATCCGGAAGTGGTCGCGGTCGGCGAGTGCGGCCTGGACTACTTCCGCGACTTCTCGCCGCGCCCGGCGCAGCGCAAGGCGTTCGAGCGCCAGCTCGAGATCGCCGCCGGCAACGGCAAGCCGCTGTTCCTGCACCAGCGAGATGCGCACGACGACTTCATGGGCGTGATGTGCGAGTTCGAGGGTCGGATCGGCCCGGCGGTCGTGCACTGCTTCACCGGCACCCGCGAGGAACTGTTCGCCTACCTCGACCGCGACTGGCACGTCGGCATCACCGGCTGGCTGTGCGACGAGCGCCGCGGCCTGCACCTGCGCGAGCTGGTGAGGCACGTCCCGGCAAACCGGCTGATGGTCGAGACCGACTCGCCCTACCTGCTGCCGCGCACCGTGCGCCCGCAGCCCTCGCACCGGCGCAACGAGCCGATGTACCTGCCGCACATCGTCGAGGAACTCGCGCGCGACCGCGGCGAGGACCCGGCGCGCACCGCCGCCGCCACCACCGCCACCGCGGAGGCCTTCTTCAGGCTGCCGGCCCGGGGCTGACCGCGGCCAGCGCGCGCTCCAGGCGGAGCCGCCGGTCGGCCGGTTGCGCGGGGTCCTCGAGCGCGCGGCGCGCGCGCTGGCGCAACGCGCCGCAATCGTGCGCGCGGACCTGGCAGGCGACCTGTACCAGGGACGCCAGCGCCAGCCCGTGGTGGACGCCTTCGCCGCCGGTGAGGCGCTGCAGCTCGGCCTCGGCCTCGCGTGCATCGCGCAGCGCCTCGGGCACGCGCCGCAATGCCGACAGCGCCAGCGCGCGCTTGGCGCGCACCACCGCCAATGCCTGGCGTTCCATCCTGCCCGCCGCCTGCCCCAGGGTGGCAGCCCCGCTGTCGTAGGCGGCCAGCGCTTCCTGCGCGAACCCGTTGGCGAGGAGTTCGTCGCCGAGCTTGCCCCACATCACGCCGGTGCGCGGATGCGCATCGCCCAGCGATTCGCGGTAACCGGCCAGCGCCTCGCGCGCCAGCTCCAGCGCCTGCACGAGGTCGCCGGACTCGCCGAGCGCATCGGCGTGGTTGCCGAGGGTGATCGCCGCCGCCGCCGAGCGCGGCCCGTAGAGCGCGCGGTAGATGGCGTGGCTGCGCGCGTAGCCGGCGGCGGCCTCGCGGTAGCGGCCCTGCTGCATCAGCACCCCGCCGTACTGGCTTAGCGCCAGCGCGAGTTCCTCGCTGTCCTCGCCGAACAGCACGCCGGCCTGCTCGATGCAACGCTGGTGGATCGCCACGGCTTGCTCCACGCGGTTCGCGCGGACCAGCGCCTCGCCCAGGTGCTGCAGGGTCATCAGCGTCTGCGCGGTCGGCCTGCGGTTGGCGTCGCGCAGTGCCCGGTCGGCTTCCGTGAGCAGCGCGATCCCGCGTTCGTGGTCGCCGTCCAGCGAGTGCGCGTAGCCGAGCAGGCCGCGCGCGAAGGCGGTGGCGGAGTGGGTCTGGCCGAGCCGGTCGCCGCGCCATGCGAGCAGCTGCCGGAACGGGACGATCGCGTCGGCGGCCCGCCCGCGGCGGACCAGCAGCTGGCCGCGCGCCAGCCAGACTTCGTCGCAGGACTCCACGGCACTCGCCTCGTCCCGGCACAGCGCGGCGGCACGTTCGAGCCGGGCCGCTGCCTGGTCCATCCGGTCGAGGTCGGCCAATGCCGCGGCATGCCTGGCCAATGCACCAGCCAGCGCCGCGGATCCGGGGCGGTGCGCCTCCAGCAGGCGCACGGCTTCGGCGAGGCGGGCTTCCGCGAGTTGGGGGTCCGCCGGAGCGACGTGGGCGGTGCTGCTGCCGAGCAGCGCGAGCGCCTCGCCGTACTCGCCGCTGTCGGCGCCGAACAGGTCCCGGCGCGCGGTCGCGGCTTCGTCGAACAGCGCGTGCGCCAGCGGGTAGTCGCCGATGCGCTGGGCGATGTCGCCGAGCGACAGCCGCGCGCTCGCCAGCAGCGCCGGCCGGTCGGCCAGGTCGCGGGAAGCCCGGAGCGCGGCCTCGGCGACGACCTGGTGGCGATCGAGGGATGCCGTCTCGGGCGTCGCCGGCGCCAGGACCTCGAGGACGCTGCGCAGGTAGGCGAGCTGCGCCTCGGATCCCGCCGCGGCCTGGCGCGCACGCATCGCTTCCTCGCGCGCGATGCCGGCCTGCCACAGGGTGGCGGTGACGCCGCCCATGAGCACCAGCAACAGCACCGCGGCACTGGCCACCAGCAACTTGTTGCGCGCGGCGAACTTTCCCAGCCGGTAGCGCAGGCTCGGGCGCCGTGCGCGCACCGGCTTGCCGTCGAGCCAGCGACCCAGGTCGTCCGCCAGCGCCTCGACGCTCGGGTAACGCTGCTCCGGCCGTTCGGCCAGCGCCTTCATCGTGATCAGTCCGAGGTCGCCGCGCGGCGGCCGCGCGTGCCCCGGCTTCGGCACCCCGCCGGTCAGCAGGCGGTACAGCAGCGCGCCGAGCCCGTAGACGTCCATGCCGGTGGTCGGCGGCTCCCCGGCGCGCTGTTCCGGCGCGGCATAGCCGGGCGTGAGCGCCCGCATCCCGGTCACGGTGGGATCGGCGACCCCGTCCATCGGCCGCGCGATGCCGAAGTCGAGCAGGCGCACCCGCCCGTCCTCGTCCACCAGCACGTTGGACGGCTTGATGTCGCGGTGGATCACGAGGTTGCGGTGCGCATGGGCCACCGCTTCGCACACCTGCAGCGCCAGCACGATCCGCGCGCGCTGGCCGAGGGCCTGGCGCTCGCACCAGGCGTCGATGCGCTCGCCCTGCACCAGCGCCATCGCCAGCCATGGCGTCCCGTCCCCGGCGACGCCCGCATCGAGCAGCGGAACGATGTAGGGATGGCGCAGGCGCAGCAGCGAGGCCTGCTCCTGCAGGAACTGGCGGCTGCCGCTGCCGGCCAGCGTGCCCATGGTCAGGACCTTGACCGCGGCGGCCTGCCCTTCCGGCGCTTCGACGGACACGGCGCGGTACACCACCGCCATGCCGCCGCGCCCGATCTCGCCCTGCAGGCGCCAGCGCCCGAGCCGCCTGCCGGCCAGCGCGCCCACCTGCAGCGCCGCGGTCATCGTCCTCGGCTCGTCGAGGATGCCGGAGGCATCGTCGTGGAACGCCTGCAGCATGCGTTCGACGCGTGCCCGCACGGCCTCGGGCAGGTCCATGGCGGCCAGGCGCGCCGGCCGCACGGTCGGCGGCACGCGCATGAGTTCGCCGAAGACCGCGTCCGCGTTTTGCCAGGTCGCG
Organism: Cognatiluteimonas lumbrici; assembly: GCF_006476065.1. Classification (GTDB taxonomy): domain Bacteria; phylum Pseudomonadota; class Gammaproteobacteria; order Xanthomonadales; family Xanthomonadaceae; genus Cognatiluteimonas; species Cognatiluteimonas lumbrici. The sequence goes on along the minus strand of NZ_ML636798.1, from coordinate 1,699,358 downwards.
TCCGTGTTCACGGCAATGGGGTTCCTTCCGCCGCCGCCTGCAGCATCCCGCGCGCGCGGCCCGGGACCTGGCCGGCATTGGCGAGGCGCGCGCTGGCGGCGCGCAGGTCCGCGCAGTCCGGCGCATGCAGCCGGCACGCGGTATCGGTCAACAACGCCTGCGCCTCGCGGTATTCGCGCTGGTCGGTGGCGCCCAGGCGTTCGAGCTCCGCGACCGCCGCGCGCACGCCCGCCAGCGCATCGGCGTCGCGGCCCAGCGCAAGCAATGCGCGGCTGCGCCAGGCCTGCACCGCTGCGACGCCTGTCTCCCCGGGGTTGTCCTCCTGCGCCTTGCGGTACAGTGCGAGCGCGGCGTCGTAGTCGGCCAGTGCCGCGTCGGCGCGGCCGAGCAGCACGCGGCTGCGCGCCAGGTTGGCGAGCCGCGAGGCCACGCGCGGGCTGTCCGCGCCGAAGGCCTCGCGGGTGCCTTCCAGCGCCGCCACGTGCATCGCCTCCGCCTCCCGCAGGCGGCCCATCTCGCGCAGCGCATCCGCGCGGTAGCCGAGGGTGGCGACGGCCGCAGGACTGGCCTCTCCCTGCATCGCGACGAACATGTCGTAGGCCTTGCGCAGGTGCGCGTCGGCCGCGGCGTACCTGCCGTCGCGCTGTTCCAGCAAGCCGGCTCCGAGGTGCGCATGCGCGGCGGTGGTGTTGTTGCCCCCGATCGCCGCGCCGCGCTCCAGCACCCACGCGTACAGGCCGCGCGCGTCGTCCACCCGCCCGCTGCCCAGGTAGGCACGCGCCAGCAGGTTCGCGCTGACCACCCGTTCGCCGTGGTCTTCCGGATACACCCGGGCCTGTCGCTCGCGCACCGACTCGAGCAGCGCGGCCGCGTCGGCCGGTTTGCCTGCCGCCAGCAGCGCGTCGGCGAGCTGGGTTCCGGCGATCAGCGTGCTGGCGTGGCTTTCGCCGTAGCGCGCGCTGCGCAGCGCATACAGCGGGCGCAGGGCCTCGAGCGCCTCGGTGGTGCGCAGGGCGCGCCCGGCGATCATCCCGCGATAGAGCAGCACCCGCTCGCACAAGGGCTCGGCCGGCACCTCGCCCGGGCACAGCGTCGCCGCCTCGGCGAGGTCGGCGAGCGCGTCGTCGTTGCGCCCCTGCTCCTCGAGGGCGACCGCGTGGACCAGCAGCGCGGGGATGCGCACCTTGGCCGGCGCGTCCAGCGTCCGGAAGGTGGCGACCGCCTCGCCCAGGAGCGCTTCGGCGCGCGCCCTGTCGGGGTCCTTGCCGCCGCGCAGGGCCTTGCCGAGTTCCGCCTTCGCCTCGGCGACCAGCAGGTGGTCGCCGCCGTATTCCGCGACCCGGCGCTCCAGCGAAGACGAGAGCAACGCCTGGGCGCGGTCGTACTGTTCCAGGCGCTGCGCGATCATGCCCAGGTCGAGCTCCACGCTGGACAGCAGCGCCGGCCGCGCGGCGAATTGCTCGCGTGCATCCTCGACCAGCTGTTCGAGGATCCTGGCGCGGTCGAGTTCGCGGTCGCCTTCCTGCGACGGCACCAGCACCGCGAACACGCGCGACATGTACCTGCGATGGGCGTCCGCCTCCTCGCGCGCGGCCTCGGCGCGCTCCTGCGCCGCGAGCGCGCGCTGCGCCTCGCCGCGGGCGCGCTGCATCTGGTGCACGGTGCTGGCGATGCCTGCGAGCAGCAGCAACAGCAGCGCCGCGGCGCCCGCCAGCGGCAGGCGGTGGCGGGCGACGAACTTCCGCGTGCGGTAGCCGACGCTGGGCGCCCGCGCGGCCACCGGCCGCCCGGTGAGCCAGTTGTCCAGGTCGGCGGACAGCGCCTCCACGTTGGAGTAGCGGTGCTCCGGGTCCGTGGCCAGGGCCTTGCCGACGACCGCGCCGAGGTCGCCGCGCAGCCGCCCCGCGCCGTCGCCGGACGGCGGGCTGCCCGCGAGCAGGCGGTGCAGCAGCGCGCCGATGCCGTAGACGTCCATGGTGGTCGCCGCGGGTGCGCCGGCAACCTGCTCGGGTGCGGCGTAGCCGGGGGTGAGCGCGCGCAGCATGGTGGTCGTGGCCTCGCCCTCGGCATCCACCGCGCGGGCAATGCCGAAATCGAGCAGGCGCACGCGGCCGTCCTCGTCCACCAGCACGTTGGACGGCTTGATGTCGCGGTGGATCACCAGGTTGCGGTGCGCGTGCGCCACCGCCTCGCAGACCTGCAGCACCAGCCGCACCCGCGCGCGCGCATCCAGGCCGCGCGCGTCGCACCAGGCGTCGATCCGGGTGCCCTCGACCAGCGCCATCGCCAGCCACGGCGTGCCGTCGTCGGCGACGCCGGCGTCGAACAGGGGCGCGATGTACGGATGCCGCAGCCGGACCAGCGAGGCCTGCTCGCGCAGGAACTGGCGACGGCCGCCCTCGGCCAGCGTGCCGAGAGTCAGCACCTTCACCGCCGCGACCTGTCCGGCGGGCCCCTCGCCGGAGGTCGCGCGGTAGACCACGGACATGCCGCCGCGCCCGATCTCCGCATCCAGCCGCCAGCGGCCGAGGCGCCGGCCCGAGAGCGCGTCGGCCTGCAGCATCGCCGCCACCCGCTCGGGCCGGTCGAGGATGCCGTCGCCGTCCTCCCGCAAGGCCTCCAGCATGCGCTCCACGCGCGAGCGCACCGCCGGGGCCAGGTCCATGGCCTCAAGCCGGCCGCGGCGGAGGGTCGGCGGCAGTTCCAGCAGGCGCCCGAGCACCTCGTCTGCGATCCGCCACTCGGACGATTCGTCCCGGTTCCCCATGCGACCCGCTCCCTCTTGCCCGGCGGCCCGGGCTCCTTCCCCCTATACGGATTCGGCGAGCCAGGCGTGCAGGAAGGCGCGCGCATGCGCCCACTCGCGCTTGGCCGTGCGTTCGGAGCAGCCCAGCAACTCGGCGACCTCGCGGAACTCGAAGCCGCCGAAATAGCGGAGCTCGACGATCTCGCGGCGGCGCGGGCTGATCGCGTCCAGCGCGTCCAGCCCTTCGTGCAGGGCCAGCACCTCCTCGTCCTGCGACTTGCCGGAAAGACGCTCGCTGAGGGTGACCTCGACCAGGTCGCCGCCGCGCTTGGCGGCGCTGCGCCGGCGCGCCTGGTCGACGATGATCCAGCGCATCGCCTTGGCGGCCGCGGCGAAGAAGTGGTGGCGGCTGTTGAGCGAGAGCGGCCCGCCTTCGTGCAGCCGCAGGTAGAACTCGTTCACCAGCACCGTGGGCGACAGCGTGTCCTGGTTGCCGCGCAGGCGCGCGGCGGCGAGCTGGCGCAATTCCGGGTACAGCGCGCGGAAGACGGCGTCCAGCGACGTGCCGTCGCCGTCCTCGGCCTTGCGCAGCAGTTGCGTGATCTCGGCAACGGCATTCATCCCGCCTACCCCTCCACCCGCCTGCCGGCGATGGTAACCCCCCGCGACGCCGGGTTTGCGATCAGCTTCGCAGTCCGGTGCCGCGCTTCAACAGCCACAGCGACAGCCAGCCCAGCACCACGATGAAACCCAGCATCAGCGCGTAGGCCACGGCCAGCGGCACGTCGGTGGTGCCGAGCAGGCCGTAGCGGAAGGCGTTGACCATGTAGAAGATCGGATTGGCGTAGGTCATGGTCTCGGCCCAGCCCGGCAGCAGCTTGACCGAATAGAACACGCCGCCCAGGTAGGTCAGCGGGGTCAGGATGAAGACCGGGACGATCGCGACGTCGTCGAACTTCTTGGCGAACACCGCGTTGATGAAGCCGGCCAGGGAGAAGATGGTCGCGCCCAGCAGCACCGTGGACAGCGTCACCAGCGGGTGCGGGATGCGCACCGTGGTGAACAGCATCGCGATGCACAGCACGATCGCGCCGACCATCAGCCCGCGCAGCACGGCGCCGGCGACGTAGCCGCCCAGGATCACCCAGTCGGGCATCGGGCTGACCAGCAGTTCCTCGACGTGGCGCCCGAACTTGGCGCCGAAGAAGCTCGACGAGATGTTGCCGTAGCTGTTCTGGATCACGCTCATCATCACCAGGCCGGGGACGATGAAGTCCATGTAGCGGATGCCGTCCATCTCGCCGACGCGCGACCCGATCAGCCCGCCGAAGATCAGGAAGTACAGCGTCATGGTGATCGCCGGCGGCACCAGCGTCTGGCTCCAGATGCGCAGGATCCGCGACACCTCGCGCCGCGCCACCGTGTACAGCGCGGTCAGGTTGCGGCTGGCGATGCTCCGCTCCAGGGCGCTCAAGCGGCGGCCTCCGCGCGTGCTTCCTGCCCGGTCATGCGCACGAACAGTTCCTCCAGGCGGTTGCTCTTGTTGCGCATCGAGCGGACCCGGATGCCGGCCTCGCTCAGGCGCGCGAACACGACGTTGAGGTCCATCGAGCGCGGCATCTCCAGGTCGAGGGTGTTGGCGTCGCGCGCCAGCAGGGTGGCCCCGGCGATCTCCGGCAGCCGCTCCGGCAGCGCGCCGTCCACGTCGAACACGAAGCCCTCGACGTCGAGCTTGGCCAGCAGCTGGCGCATCGGCCCGCGCTCGACGATGGTGCCGTGGTCGATGATCGCGAGGTTGCGGCACAGGCTCTCCGCTTCCTCGAGGTAGTGCGTGGTCAGGATGATGGTGGTGCCGGCGGCGTTGATCTCGCGCAGGTCGCGCCACATGCCGCGGCGGATCTCGATGTCCACGCCGGCGGTCGGCTCGTCGAGGATCAGCAGCTTCGGCTGCGTCATCATCGCGCGCGCGATCATGAGCCTTCTCTTCATGCCGCCCGAGAGCGTGCGCGCCATCTTGCCGGCCTTGTCCCACAGGAACGCGCGCCGCAACTCCTGCTCGGCGCGCTCGGTCGCCTCGGCGCGCGGCACGCCGTAGAAGCCGGCGTAGTTGACCAGGATGTCGAGCGGGCGCTCGAACATGTTGAAGTTGATCTCCTGCGGCACCAGCCCGATCTGGCGCATCGCCGCGCCGCGCTCGGTGGCGATGTCGGTGCCGAACACGCGCACCTCGCCGGAGGTCTTGTTGACCAGCGAGCTGACGATCCCGATCAGGGTGGATTTGCCGGCGCCGTTGGGGCCCAGCAGGGCATAGAAATCGCCTGGCGCCACCTCCAGCGACACGCCCTTGAGCGCGGTGACGCCGTTGTCGTAGGTCTTGCGCAGGTCCTCGATCAGCAGTGCGGGGGACATCGATTCTCCAGGCCGCGGGCGCTGCTCCAGGCGGCGCCGAGCGTTGCGAAGCCGGTAGTATAGGCAGGTGCCGATCGTCCAGTTCCCCCTCAGGCTCGTGGCGCGCCGGATGCTTGCGCCCGGCGTCGCGCACCTGTCGTTCACGCGCGCCGACGGCGAACCGCTCACGTTCGTTCCCGGCCAGTTCCTGCAGGTGCATTTCGCCTACGGCGACGGCACCCCGACCAAGCGCTCCTACTCGCTGGCCACGCGCAGCGACGAGGCCGGCGACGCGGGGGAACTGGTGGACATCGCGGTCAGCTACGTGCCCGGCGGCGCCGCCACCGCCCTGTTCGAAGGCCTGGAGATCGGCGACTGCGTCCAGGCCAGCGGCCCCTACGGGCGCTTCTGCCTCCTGCCGGGCGACACCAACGCGCGTTACCTGCTGATCGCCACCGGCACCGGCGTCACCCCTTACAGGGCGATGCTGCCGCTGCTGGAGGAACGCATCCGCGAGCGCGGCACGCGCGTGGTGCTCCTGTTCGGCGCGCGCACCCCGCAGGAGCTGCTCTACGGCGACGAGTTCCGGGCCTTCGCCGACGCGCACCCGGAGCACTTCCGCTTCGTGCCCTGCTTCTCGCGCGAGCTGCCCGCCGAGCCGCACGCGGACGTGCGCCACGGCTACGTGCAGCAGTTCCTGCCCGAGTTCGCCCCCGACCCGGCCACCGACATCGCCTACCTGTGCGGCAACCCCAACATGGTGGACGCCTGCTTCGAGGCCTTGAAGGAAGCCGGCTTCGAGGTCCGCCAGATCCGCCGCGAGAAGTACGTCAGCAGCAAGTAAGCCCGTAGGAGCGGCGCTGGCGCCGCGACCCGTTGTCAAGCTCCCTTGACAGACGCCCGGACGCCCTCTAATGTGCCTGTCAAGTTCGCTTGACAGAACCCGCCATGCATCGCCACCCCGGATTCCTTGCCGGCCTCGGCTCGGCCCTGCTGCTGGCCGCATTCGGCCTCCACTTCTTCGTCCCCTCGGCGCACCTGGCCCAAGGGCTGGTGGGAGGCGCGGGTGCCGGCCTGCTGCTCGCCGCCTGCCTGCGCCTGCTGGGCGGGGGCGACTGCGACGAAGCGACCCCCGGACTGCGCCGCCGCTACCTGCGCGAATTCATGCCGGCGATGGTCGCCTACGTGGTGCTGCTGACCGTTTCGCTGTGGCTGCTGAAGCGGATCGACGACACCGCCCTGCGCGCGCTGGTGGCGCTGCTGCCGGTGGTGCCGATCGGGCTCGCGCTGCGCGCGGTCATCCGCTACATCCGCGACACCGACGAGCTGCAGCGCCGGATCGAACTGGAGGCGGTGAGCTTCGCGACCGCGCTGGTGTCGCTGCTGTACATGGCCGGCGGTTTCCTTCAGCTCGCGGGGGTCATCGACGTGCCCGCCGGCGCGGCGATGATCTGGGTGTTCCCGCTGGTGTGCCTGGTCTACGGCTTCGCCAAGGCGCTGGTGTCGAGGCGCTTCCGCTGACATGGACAGCCGCATCCGCGAACTGCGCGAGCGCTTCGGCTGGTCGCAGGGCGAGCTGGCCGAGCGCCTGCAGGTCTCGCGCCAGACGGTGAACGCGATCGAGACCGGAAAGTACGACCCGAGCCTGCCGCTGGCCTTCAAGCTGGCGCGCCTGTTCGGCGAACCCATCGAGGCGATCTTCCTGCCCGACGGAATCCACGGAGAGAAATGATGGACCGATCACGCAAGATCAGGCTGGGACTGGTGGTGCTGCTTGCCGCGGGGATCTTCGGCTACCGCTACTACCAGGACAACGTGGCCACGGCCGACACCGCTGCCGCCGACGCCGCAAGCGAGGCGCCTGTCGCCGCGACGACCGCGCCGCCGCGCATGTACGGCGACATCGCCTTCCGCCCGTGCACGTTGTCCTCGCCGTTCGGCGTGGACGGCATCGAGGCGCAGTGCGGCAGCTACGGCGTGCCGGAGAACCCGGCCGAGCCCGACGGCCGCCAGGTCGCGCTGAACATCGCCTGGGTGCTGCCCGACGAGGACGCCGAGGTCGCGCCGGACCCGGTGTTCCTGCTCGCCGGCGGTCCCGGCCAGGCCGCGACCGAGGTCTATCCGGCCGCGGCCGCCGCGTTCCGCGAGGTGCTCGACCAGCGCAACGTGATCCTGCTCGACCAGCGCGGCACCGGCGGCTCCAACCGCCTGGAGTGCGACTTCGGCGAGGAACTGCTGGAGCCGACGCCGGAAGCCGCCGTCCGCGCCACCGCGGAATGCCGCGACGCGCTGTCGGAAAAGGCCGACCTGCGCTTCTACACCACCACCGACGCGGTGCGCGACCTCGAGAGCGTGCGCAAGGCGCTCGGCGTGGAACAGGTCAACCTGGTCGGCGTGTCCTACGGCACGCGCGTGGCGCAACAGTACGCGATGCGCCATCCGGACCGCACCCGCACCATCGTGCTCGACTCGGTCGCGCCCAACGAACTGATCCTCGGCAACGACTTCGCGCTCAACCTGGAGCGCGCGCTCGACCTGCAGTTCGCGCAGTGCACGCAGTCCGAGGCCTGCACCGAACAGGTCGGCGATCCGCGCGACCAGCTCGACCGGCTGATGGCGACGCTGCGCGCGGATCCTCCGCTGGTCCACTACCGCGACCCGTCCACCGGCGAGATGCGCGAGGAGCGGCTGCGCCCGGAGATGGTCGCCGGCCTGTTCCGCATGTACGCCTACGTGCCGATGGCCGCCTCGCTGCTGCCGCTGCAGATCCACGAGGCGGCGCAGGGGCGCTACGACAACTTCGCCGCGCTCGCGCACATGCTCACCGAGAACATCGAGGGGCAAATGGCGATGGGCATGCAGCTCTCGGTGATCTGCGCCGAGGATGCGCACGGATTGCGCGACGACCCCGCCGCCGAGGGCTCCCTGCTCGGCAACCTGCTCACCGGCTTCCTCGCGCGCCAGTGCGAGGTGTGGCCGAAGGGCGCGATGCCGGCCGACTTCCACGAGCCGCTGGCGACCGACGTGCCCGCGCTAGTGCTCGAGGGCGAGCTCGACCCGGTGACGCCGCCGCGCTACGGCGAGCAGGTCGTCGAGCACCTGCCCAACGGCCGCCTGCTGGTGCTGCGCGGCCAGGGCCACAACGTGTTCGGCGTCGGCTGCATGCCCAAGCTGATGGGGCGCTTCATCGCCACCGCCGACGCGAAGGCGCTCGAGACCGACTGCCTGGACGACCTCGGCTACACCCCGCCCTTCACCACCTTCAACGGCTGGGAGCCGTGAGGAACCGCTCATGATCATTGCAGAACACCTGCGCAAGACCTTTCCCGGCCGCGGCAAGTCGAAGGAGCGCGTGGTCGCGGTGGACGACGTCGGCTTCGAGGCGCGCGACGGCGAGATCACCGGTCTGCTCGGGCCCAACGGCGCCGGCAAGACCACCACGCTGCGGATGCTGTACACGCTGATGCGGCCAGAGTCCGGGCGCGTGCTGGTGGACGGCCGCGACGTCGCCGCCGACCCCGAGGCCGCGCGCCGCGCGCTCGGGGTGCTGCCCGACGCGCGCGGCGTCTACAAGCGCCTCACCGCGCGCGAGAACATCCGCTACTTCGGCGAGCTGCACGGCATGTCGCCGGCGGTGATCGCCGAGCGCACCCGGGTGCTGGCCGAGGCCCTGCAGATGGAGGACTTCCTCGATCGCCAGACCGAGGGCTTCTCGCAGGGCCAGCGCACCAAGACCGCGATCGCGCGCGCACTGGTGCACGACCCCCGCAACGTGATCCTCGACGAGCCGACCAACGGCCTGGACGTGATGACCACGCGCGGCCTGCGCGACTTCCTGCGCGAGCTGCGCAGCGAAGGCCGCTGCGTGATCTTCTCCAGCCACATCATGCAGGAGGTGGCCGCGCTGTGCGATCGCATCGTCGTGATCGCGCAGGGCCGGGTGGTCGCCGACGGCAGCGCCGACGCGCTGCGCGCGCAGACCGGCCGCGACAACCTCGAGGACGCATTCGTCCAGCTCATCGGCACCGAAGAAGGACTGCAGGCATGAAGGCGCTCGCCATCGTCTGGAAGAAGGAACTCAAGGAACTCGTCCGCGACCGCAAGACGCTGATGCTCAGCCTGCTGATGGGGCCGATCCTGGCGCCGCTGCTGGTCATCGGCCTGGCCAAGATGGGCGAAAGCAAGGCCCAGGAGCAGATGGAGCAGGCGCTCGAAGTCGCCATCGTCGGCGCCGAGCACGCACCCAACCTGGTCGCGTGGCTGGACGCGCAGGGGATCGACCGCAAGGAGGTCGCCGACCCCGATGCCGCGATCCGCTCGCAGTCGGAGGACGTCTACCTGCGCATCGGCGAGGAATACGCCGAGCAGTGGCGCGCGGGCAAGCCGGCGCTGGTGGAGGTCGTGCACGATTCGACCCGGCAGGATTCCTCGATCCCGGTGCGCCGGCTCGAAGGCGCGCTGCAGCGATACAGCCAGCAGGTCGGCGCGCTGCGGTTGCTCTCGCGCGGCATCAACCCACAGGTAGCCGCGCCGCTGATGGTGACGCGCAAGGACCTGTCCACGCCGGAGGCGCGCGGCGCCACGCTGGCCGCGATGATGCTGCCCTACATGCTGATCCTGTTCGCCTTCCTGGGCAGCATGCAGCTGGTGGTGGACACCACCGCCGGCGAGCGCGAGCGGCAATCGCTCGAGCCGCTGCTGGCGACGCCGGCACGGCGCGGCGCGATCGTCAGCGGCAAGATCGCCGCGGCCTGCAGCGTCGGCGTGGTCGCGCTGCTGCTGACCCTGCTCGGCTTCAAGATCGGCGCCAACCTGGCCGGCGGCATCTCGCGGCAGATGGCGGTGGGCATGCCGGAGATCGGCATGATGCTGCTGATCCTGCTGCCGATGGTGTTCCTGGGCGGCACCCTGCTCACCTGCATCGCCGCCGGAGCCAAGTCGGTGAAGGAAGCGCAGAGCTACACCGGCGCGCTGGTGCTGCTGCCGATGATCCCGACGCTGATCCTGATGGTGAACCCGGTGAAGGACGCGCTGTGGATGTTCGCGGTGCCGTTCCTTGCGCAGAACCAGATGCTGGTGAAGGTGATCCGCGGCGAGGCGATCGCTGCGCAGCAGTGGGCCGTCTACGTGGGTGCGGGCCTGGCGATGGTCGCGGTGCTGTGGTTCGTCGCGGTGCGCCGCTACCACCAGGAGAAGCTGGCGGTCTCGGCCTGAGGCGGACCCGGCCGCGGAAAAGAAAAAGCCCGGCTCCGGCCGGGCTTTTTCGTTGCGTCGCCGCGCTCAGTTCGCGGGCTTGAACTCGATGGTGCGGCGGGTGGTGATCGGCGAGCCGATCGGCTCGAACCGCCAGCGGTCGACCGCCGACAGCGCGGCGCGGTCGAAGGTGCGCGGCGGCGAGGCGCTGACCACGCGCGAGGAGGTCACGGTGCCGTCGGTGCCAACGGTGAACTCCACCTCCACCGAACCGGCGATGCCGCGACGCTGCGCGACCCGCGGGTAGTCCGGCGGCGGCAGGCTGACCGGGCGCAGCGTGTTCGAGACGCGCGGTGCCGGCGGCGGCGCGGCCGGCTGTTCCGCGGGCTGCGGCGCGGGCTGGCTGGCCGCCGGCTGGGTGGTGGCCGTGGCCGGACGCTGCTGCGGGGTGGACGGCGGCGGCGCGGCTTCCTGCGCTGCACGCTCCTCCTCGAGGCGGCGGGCGGCTTCCTGCTGGGCACGCTGCTGGTCGGCCAGGCGCTGGCGCTCCATCTCGGCGCGGCGCTCGGCCTCTTCCTCGGCACGCAACTGCTCGCGCTGCTGGCGCTCGGCGAGCTCGGTGCGGCCGTCGGCGATCGCCTTCTGCAGGCGCGGCAGCGCGGGATGGCGCGGATCGGTCTTCTCGAGCAGCGCGTACAGGCGCTGGGCCTCGTCGAAGTCGTCGCGGCCGATGCTCTGCTCGGTCGCGATCAGGGCGTAGGGCTGCAGGTCGGTCAGCGCGCTCGCCACGGCCGGGTCGTTCGGCTGCTTGTCGCGCAGCGCCAGGTAGTACTCCATGGCGTTGCTGCCGCCCGGGGCGTACAGGCGCTGCTCGCGCAGCGCCGTGCCGGCGGCGTCGCGCAGCTCGTCGGCGCTCATGGCCTCGACCTCGCTGGCGACCGCGGGCTGCTCGGCGGCCTCCGTGGCCGGCGCGGCCTGCTCGGTCCCCGCGGCCGGGGTGTCTGTCTGGTCCTTCTTGCAGCCGGCGAAGGCGCAGGCGACGAGGACGATGGCGGACAGCCGGAACCAGGCCGGCCGCGAGGCATTGGCAGAAAACATCGAAAAGCTCCCCTAGCCGTGCGTGCGCACGTCCGCTTAGGACGCGACATGGCGCCCGATTTGTCAACACCCGACGCCCAGCGGCGGGCCTGGCCGTGGCCCGGTGGCGGGGTTCTGTGACGCAGTTCGCGTTCTCGAGGGCCGGCCCGGGAGCCGCCGGCGGGCGGGTCCTACTTGCCGATGCAGAAGGTGGAGAAGACGTGGCCCAGCAGCGCGTCGGGCAGCACCTTGCCGACCAGCTCCCCGAGCGCGTCGTGGGCCGCGCGCAGGGATTCCGCCGCCAGTTCGACGCTGGCCGGGGCCAGCGCGGCGTGGGCGGCGGCAAGGTCGCCGGCGGCCCGGCGCAGGCCGTCGACATGGCGCGCGCGCGCGCTGAAGGCGTCGTCGGCCCCTGCCCCGTCGCCCAGCACCAGCCCGCGCAGGCGCCGGTGCAGGTCCTCGATCCCTGCACCGGTGCGCGCCGAGACCAGCAGGCTGTCGGCGTCGCCGGGGCCGGGGGTGCCCGCCGGCAGCAGGTCGGCCTTGTTGTGCAGCCACAACACCCGCGGCACGCCGGCCACGGCATCGGCGACCGCGCGCCGGCCGGCGTCGGGGTCGCGCGCGTCGAGCACCACCACCGCGAGGTCGGCGCGCTCGAGCTCGGCGCGCGCGCGGCGCATGCCTTCGCGTTCGATCGCGTCGCCGCCCTCGCGCAGGCCGGCGGTGTCCACCAGGGTGAAGGCGACGCCGTCGCTGTGGATGGACTCGACCAGCAGGTCGCGGGTGGTGCCGGCGATGTCGGTGACGATAGCGCGGTCGCTGCCGGCCAGCGCGTTGAGCAGCGAACTCTTGCCGGCGTTGGGCGGGCCGACGATGACCGCGTGCAGGCCGTCGCGCAGGCGGCGGCCGCGCTCGGCGTCGGCGAGCAACGCATCGAGCTCGCGCGCGATCGCGTCGAGTTCGCCGGCGAGCCGGTCCAGGGCCATCGTCTCCAGCGGTTCGTCGGCGAAGTCGATCGAGGCCTCGAGCTGCACGCGCATCGCGAGCACCGCGTCGGCGATCGCGTCCACCCGCCGCGAGAACGCGCCGTCGAGCGAGCGGCGGGCGGCGCGCGCGGCCTGCGCGTCGCCGGCGGCGATCAGGTCCGCGACCGCCTCGGCCTGGGCCAGGTCGAGCTTGCCGTTGCGGAACGCGCGCTCGCTGAACTCGCCCGGCCGCGCCATGCGCGCACCGAGCGCGACGCAGCGCGCGAGCAGCTGCCGCAGCAGCACCGGGCTGCCGTGCGCCTGCAGTTCCACCACGTCCTCGCCGGTGAAGCTGGCCGGCGCGACGAAGCGAAGCACGAGGCCGTCGTCGATCGCCTCGCCTTCGGCGTCGAGGAAGCGCGCATGCACCGCCTGCCGCGGCGGCGGCGGCTCGCGACCGGTGAGCGCGGCGACGATGCCCGCGCTGCGCCCGCCCGACAGGCGGACGATGCCGACGCCGGCGGCGCCGGCCCCGGTGGCGATCGCGGCGATGGTGTCCGTGTCGTCCACCATCGCCCGGGCTCAGGCCTTCTTCGGCGCCTTGTCGCCGTACTTCTGCAGCATCCACCACTGCTGCACCAGGCCGAGCGCGCCGTTGGTCACCCAGTACAGCACCAGGCCGGCCGGGAAGAACGCGAACATCACGCCCATGGCCACCGGCATGTACTGCATCATCCGGCGCTGCATCGGGTCGGCGATCGGGGTGGGGGTCAGCTTCTGGGTCGCCCACATCACCGCGATGTTGATCGCCGGCAGGATGAAGTACGGGTCTGGCGCGGTCAGGTTCTGGATCCAGCCGATCCACGGCGCGTGGCGCAGTTCGACCGCTTCCAGCAGCGTCCAGTACAGGGCGAGGAACACCGGCATCTGCAGCAGCAGCGGGAGGCAGCCGCCGACCGGGTTGATCTTCTCCTTCTTGTACAGCTCCATCATCGCCATCTGGAACTTCTGCTTGTCGTCCCCGTAGCGTTCCTTGAGCTGTTCGATGCGCGGCTGGAACTTGCGCATCTTCGCCGCCGACTTGTACTGCGCCGCCGACAGCGGATACATCAGCGCCTTGATCAGCACGACCAGGCCGATGATCGCCCAGCCCCAGTTGCCAAAGATCCCGTGCAGGAACGACAGCACCGCGAACAGCAACTCGGCGATCCAGGCCATGACCGCGAAGCTGCTGAAGTCGACCGCGCGCTCCAGGCCCGGCACCTGCTGCGCCTCGATCTGGTCCACCAGCTTCGGCCCGACCCACAGCCGCGCCTCGACCTGGGCGCTTGCGCCGGGCGCGACCTGCACGCCGGGGCCGAGCTCGCGCACCAGTGCCTGCTGCTGGCCGCCGGCGCCGCGGGTGGTGGCCAGCGAGAACGTGCCGGTGTCGCCCGCGGCCGGGATCCAGGCGGTGAAGAAGTGGTGCTGGAGCATCGCGATCCAGCCGCCGGTGACCTGCTTGTTCAAGGGGCCGTCCTCGGCGAAGTCCTCGAACTTGCGCTTGTCGAACTTGTCCGTGGGGCTGTACCAGGCGGCGCCGTGGAAGCTGTACGACTCGGGCTTGGTGAAGCCGGTCTCGATCACCGGCGGCACCCGCACGAGCTGGCGGTAGACGTAGCCCTGCCAGGGCGCGCTGCCCTGGTTGACGACCTGGTCCACCACCTTCACCGCGTACTCGCCGCGGCCGAAGGTCCAGGTGCGGCGGATGGTGACGCCGTCCGGGCCGGTCCATTCGAACGGCACCGACAACGTGTCCTGGCCCTCGCGCAGCGCGTAGTTCCGCTCGCCGCCGACCGGCACGAATGCCGCTTCGTGCGTGGGCGCGGCGCCGGTGCTGCTGACCCAGCCGCTCTGCGCCTGGTAGAAGGTCGCCGCGTCCGCCGAGAACAGGCGGATCGGATCGCTGCCCGCCTCGGTGGTCTGCGGGTAGCCGAGCAGGTCGGCCTGGCGCACGGCGCCGCCGTCCAGCGCCACGCGCAGCACGTCGGTGGTGACGGTGACGGTCGGCGTGGCGGCGGCGGCATCGGCCGCCTGCTCCGTTGGCGTCGCCGACATCGTCGGCGCCGCGGCGGGGACGCTCGGCACCGCGCCCGGCACGAGTTCCGGCACGGCGCCATCGCCTGCGGCCTGCTGGCTGGCGGCGGCAGCCTCCGGGGACGGCGGCGGTGCCACCTGCTCGCGGCTCCAGGCCATGAACAGCAGGGTGGCCACGACGAGCCAGGCGAACAGCAGGAAGGTACGGGTCTGGTTCATTGCTCGGAACTGCTTGGTCAGCCGGCCATTGTGCCGGTCGGGTCAGGGGGCGGCAACGCGCCGGCACGGCGCAGCAATGCCTCGAAGGACGCGCGCAGGGCGGCGTTGTCCAGGGTGCGCGCGGGTGCGCGGGCGACCACCACGTAGGCGCCGGGCGCGAGGCCGGGCCGGAGCTGGCGGAAGCCTTCGCGCAGCTGGCGCTTGATGCGGTTGCGGCCGACGGCGGTCGGATCGACCTTGCGCGAGACCGCCAGGCCCAGGCGCGGCGGTGCGCCGTCGCGCAGCCAGTGCAGGCTCAGTTCGGGCGCGCTGGTCCGCCTGGCGCCGTCGAACACGCGCGCGAAATCCGCGCTCGCCCGGATCCGGGCGGCGCGGGGAAAGGTGTTTCGGGAAGGCATCGGCCGGCGACTGCGGCCGGCGCGGTCAGGCGCAGAGGCGCTTGCGGCCCTTGGCACGACGACGGGCCAGGATCTTGCGGCCGTCGGCGGTCGCCATGCGGGCACGGAAACCGTGGTCGCGCTTGCGCTTGAGGTTGCTGGGCTGGTAGGTGCGCTTGGTGGCCATGGCTGGATTCTGTATCGGGTAACCGACGGAAAAGACTCGGAATGATACGGGGTTCCTGGGATCCGGGTCAATGTGGGGCTGGCGTGCCGGGTCAGTTCGATTGGAGGGAGGGGCCGGGGCGCACCCGCCGTTCGGCGGGCACACCCCGGCCCCATGACCCCTGCGCGGGCGGCTCCCTGGCGCTGGGGAGTGGGGAACAAGCTCACGACCTCGGGGCGGTGGTCCCGGCTGCCGGCTCCACGCTCGCATGGAACATGGTGTTTTTTCACCATGTGCCATTCGAGCGATCTCCCTCCCCTCCTCCGGGACACCGCGAGGTCGTGAGCTGGTTCCCCCCGAAGCCAGCTGCAACGCAAGGGCCGACCAAGGGTCGATCGGGGTGGAGTGCTCCGCATGGAGCCTGCGGAATGCGGAGTGCTCCACCCCGCGACTCAAACGTTGCCGCCCCCGACTTGGGTTGCCATCCCAGTGGTACCCTGCTGCATCCCTTTCGCGCGTTCCGTGTTGCCTGCCAATGCGGGCCGCGCTTTCGTTGGTAGTGCGCCCCATACTGTGTCCATGGATGCCTGGCCCCGTTGTCTCGAACGCCTCGAAGCCGAGTTCCCGGCGGAGGACGTCCATACCTGGCTGAAGCCCCTGCAGGCCAGCCTCCGCGACGACGCCTTCGTCCTGTACGCCCCCAACGCGTTCGTCATGGAAGAAGTGCGCAGCCGCTACCTCGACCGCATCCGCGAACTGCTCTCGCACTTCGCCGGCAGCGACCAGGTGAGCCTCGAGATCGGATCGCTGCGCAAGAAGCCCGCGCCCGCGCCGGCCAGCGTGCCGCCCGCGCGCCCTGCAGCAACAGCCGAGACCTTCCAGGGCCACCTCGACAGCCACTACACCTTCGAGAATTTCGTCGAGGGCCGCAGCAACCAGCTCGGCCGCGCTGCGGCCTGGCAGGCCGCGCAGAAGCCCGGCGACCGCGCGCACAACCCGCTGCTGCTGTACGGCGGCACCGGCCTGGGCAAGACCCACCTGATGTTCGCCGCCGGCAACGCCATGCGCGCCAACAACCCCGGCATGCGCGTGATGTACATGCGCTCGGAGCAGTTCATGAGCGCCTTCACCAAGGCGCTGTACGACAAGACCAGCGGCGGCATGGAAGCGTTCAAGCGCCAGTTCCAGGGCATCGACGCGCTGCTGATCGACGACATCCAGTTCTTCGCCGGCAAGGACCGCACGCAGGAGGAGTTCTTCCACACCTTCAACGCGCTGTTCGACGGCAAGCAGCAGATCATCCTGACCTGCGACCGCTACCCGCGCGAGGTCGACGGCCTCGAGCCGCGGCTGAAGTCGCGCCTGGGCTGGGGCCTGTCGGTGGCGATCGATCCCCCCGACTTCGAGACCCGCGCGCAGATCGTGCTGTCCAAGGCGCGCGAGCGCGGCACCGTGATCCCGGAGGACGTGGCCTTCCTGATCGCCAAGAAGATGCGCTCCAACGTGCGCGACCTCGAGGGCGCGCTGAACACGCTGGCGGCGCGGGCCAACTTCACCGGGCGGGCGATCACCCAGGAGTTCGCCCAGGAGACGCTGCGCGACCTGCTGCGGGCGCAGCAGCACGCGATCGGCATCGCCAATATCCAAAAGGTCGTGGCAGACTACTACGGCCTGCAGATCAAGGACTTGTTGTCGAAACGGCGGACCCGTTCGCTGGCCCGGCCGCGCCAGGTCGCCATGGCGCTGGCCAAGGAGCTGACCGAGCACAGCCTGCCGGAGATCGGCGACGCGTTCGCCGGCCGCGACCACACGACCGTGCTGCATGCCTGCCGCCAGATCAAGCACCTGCTCGAGACGGACGGCAAGCTGCGTGAGGATTGGGACAAGCTGATCCGCAAGCTCAGCGAGTGACCGCTCGGGGGCCGGTGGAGCAGATGGGGGAAAGCTGTGGACAAGTCGCCGGCCGCGGGGCGCCACGAAAGTTGTCCACAACTTGTGCCGCGCTTGCCCGGCCCCGGACCCACAGCCTTACGCGCCAGAAAAGTTACGTTTAATCAACAAGTTATGTGAGTTGTCACCGGATTTCAGCGACACAAGCTCCACCACCGTCCTTGATTTATCCCTCTGTTCAAAGCCTGGGCACGCAAGTCAAACGCTAAGGGGTCCGCATGCGCTTCAGCCTGCAACGCGAAGTCTTCCTGAAACCGCTCGCTCAAGTGGTCAACGTGGTCGAGCGCCGGCAAACCCTGCCCGTGCTGGCCAACCTGCTGGTGCAGGTGCAGGGCGGGTTGCTGTCCCTGACGGGTACCGACCTGGAGGTGGAAATGGTCGCGCGCCAGGCGGTGGACGACGCCCAGGACGGCGAAACCACGATCCCGGCGCGCAAGCTGTTCGAGATCGTCCGTGCCCTGCCCGACGGCAGCAAGGTCACGGTGTCGCAGACCGGCGACAAGGTGACGGTGCAGGCGGGCCGCAGCCGCTTCACCCTGTCGAGCCTGCCCGCCAACGACTTCCCGTCGGTGGACGAGGTGGAGGCCACCGAGCGGGTGCGGGTGCCGGAAGCGGGCCTGAAGGAACTGATCGAGCGCACCGCGTTCGCGATGGCGCAGCAGGACGTCCGCTATTACCTCAACGGCCTGCTGTTCGACCTGCGCGAGGACAGCCTGCGCTGCGTGGCCACCGACGGCCACCGCCTGGCGCTCTGCGAAGCGGGCTTGGAGGCGGGAGCCAACGCCAAGCGCCAGATCATCGTGCCGCGCAAGGGCGTGACCGAGCTGCAGCGCCTGCTGGAAGGCGGCGACCGCGAGCTGGAGCTCGAGGTCGGGCGCAGCCACATCCGCATCAAGCGCGACGACGTCACTTTCACCAGCAAGCTGATCGACGGCCGCTTCCCCGATTACGAGGCGGTGATCCCGATCGGCGCCGACCGCGAGGTCCACGTGGATCGCGAGGTCCTGCGCGCCGCGCTGCAGCGCGCGGCGATCCTGTCCAACGAGAAGTACCGCGGGGTCCGCGTCGAGGTCTCCCCGGGCCAGCTCAAGATCAGCGCGCACAACCCGGAGCAGGAAGAGGCCCAGGAGGAGATCGAGGCCGACACCAAGGTGGACGGGCTCGCCATCGGCTTCAACGTCAACTACCTGCTGGATGCCCTGTCGGCGCTCCGGGAGGAGAACGTGATCCTGCAGCTGCGGGATGCCAACTCCTCCGCCCTCGTGCGGGAAGCGACCAGCGACAAGTGCCGCCACGTGGTGATGCCGCTGCGCCTGTGACCGGGCGAACCGCCACCGGGTTCCACGTGGAACGAGAGCGCCCGGCCTGGTCCGGGCGTTCTGCTTTTGCGGGAGCGCGCCGGTGCGGGTGACCCGCCTCGAATTCCGCAACCTGCGCCGCTTCGAAAGTGGCAGCCTCGCGCCTGCGTCCGGCCTGAACCTGCTCACGGGTGCCAACGGCAGCGGCAAGACCAGCGTGCTCGAGGCCCTGCACCTGATGTCCTACGGACGCAGCTTCCGGGGGCGGGTCCGCGACGGTCTGGTCCGCGCCGGAGCCGAAGCGGTCGAGGTCTTCGTCGAGTGGGAGGAGCACGCCGGCGGCAAGCGCACCCGCCGCGCCGGCCTGCGCCACTCCGGTGGGACCTGGGAAGGGCGGTTGGACGGTGCGGACCTCGGGCAGCTCGGAGATCTGTGCGCAGCCTTGGCGGTGGTGACCTTCGAGCCGGGCAGCCATGCGCTGGTCACGGGGGCCGCGGATCAGCGCCGCCGGTTCATGGACTGGGGCCTGTTCCACGTGGAACCGGAGTTCCTCGGCTGGTGGCGCCAGTACTCGCGGGCGCTCAAGCAACGCAACGCGCTCCTCAAGGCCCGCGGACAGGCGGGACAGCTCGACGCCTGGGAGCGGGAACTCGTGCGGGCCGGGGAACCCCTCACCGCCTACCGCGAGCGCTACCTGGAGCAGCTCGCCCCGTTCCTGCGCGCCGCCGGCGAGGCGTTGCTGCCGGAAGCCGGGAAGTGGAGCCTCCAGTTCCAGCCGGGCTGGCGTCGTGACGACCTGCCGCTGTCGGATGCGCTGTTGCTGGCCCGCGAGCGGGACCTGGCGGCCGGGTTCACGTCGGTCGGCCCGCATCGCGCCGACTGGCGCATCCAGCAATCCGGGATCCCGGGGCGCGACGCGCTGTCCCGCGGGCAGGGCAAGCTGACCGCGCTGGCCGCCCTGCTGGCGCAGGCCGAGTATCTGGCCGCCGCGCTCGGCGAATGGCCGGTGGTGGCGCTGGACGACCTGGCCTCGGAGCTGGACCGGGCCCACCAGGCCATGGTCCTGGAGCGGTTGGCGGGGTACGGAGCGCAGGTCGTGATCACCGGCACCGAACCGCCCCCGGGGCTCCCGGCCGGGCTGCCGGTGCAGATGTTCCACGTGGAACATGGGGCGGTCACGGCAGCTGAAGGAATGCCCTCGCCGCCTGCCTGAGCCGCTCCGTGCGCCGGCCCCGATTGGTATACTTGGAGCATCCATAGCTAATGTGTCCGTTACGCGCGCCCCGCAGGCGCGCGCAGCGCGTCCCGGGGAGCCCGCAAAAGCGCATGTCGCAAGCACACGAGACCGCCATCGAACCCATCGCCGAAGCCGGCAACGGCAACTACGACTCCAGCAGGATCACCGTCCTCCGCGGGCTCGAGGCGGTGCGCAAGCGCCCGGGCATGTACATCGGCGACGTGCACGACGGCACCGGCCTGCACCACATGGTGTTCGAGGTGGTGGACAACGCGATCGACGAAGCGCTCGCCGGCCACGCCGACGACATCGTGGTCAGCATCCACCAGGATGGTTCGGTCTCGGTCAGCGACAACGGCCGCGGCATCCCGGTGGACATCCACAAGGAAGAGGGCGTGTCCGCCGCGCAGGTCATCATGACCCAGCTGCACGCCGGCGGTAAGTTCGACGACAACAGCTACAAGGTCTCCGGCGGCCTGCACGGCGTCGGCGTGTCGGTGGTCAATGCACTCTCGAGCAAGCTCACGCTCGACATCTGGCGCGACGGCTTCCACCACCACCAGGAATACGCGCTGGGCGAGCCGGTGGCGCCGCTGGAGAAGCGCGAGGCTTCCGACAAGCGCGGCACGCTGGTCCGCTTCTGGCCGTCCGAGGAGACCTTCAGCGATACCGAGTTCCATTACGAAGTGCTCGCGCGCCGCCTGCGTGAACTGTCGTTCCTCAACTCCGGCGTGCGCATCACGCTGGTGGACGAGCGCGGCGACGGTCGCCGCGACGTGTTCCAGTACGAGGGCGGCATCGCGTCCTTCGTCGAGCACCTGGCGCAGATGAAGACCCCGCTGCACCCGAACGTGATCTCGGTGAGCGGCGAGGAGAACGGCATCACCGTGGAAGTCGCGATCCAGTGGACCGACTCCTACCAGGAAACGATGTTCTGCTTCACCAACAACATCCCGCAGAAGGATGGCGGCACCCACCTGATCGGGTTCCGCGCCGCACTCACCCGCACGCTCACCAACTACATCGAGCAGAACGGGATCGCGAAGCAGGCCAAGGTCAACCTGTCCGGCGACGACATGCGCGAGGGCATGATCGCGGTGCTGTCGGTGAAGGTGCCCGACCCGAGCTTCTCCAGCCAGACCAAGGAGAAGCTGGTCAGCTCCGAGGTCCGCCCCGTGGTCGAGCACACCTTCGGCGCGCGCCTGGAGGAGTTCCTGCAGGAGCACCCGAACGAAGCCAGGGCCATCACCGGCAAGATCATCGACGCCGCGCGTGCGCGCGAGGCCGCGCGCAAGGCCCGCGACCTGACCCGGCGCAAGGGCGCGCTCGACATCGCCGGCCTGCCCGGCAAGCTCGCCGACTGCCAGGAGAAGGACCCGGCGCTGAGCGAGCTGTTCATCGTCGAGGGCGACTCGGCCGGCGGCTCGGCCAAGCAGGGCCGCAACCGCAAGAACCAGGCGGTGCTGCCGCTGCGCGGCAAGATCCTCAACGTCGAGCGCGCGCGCTTCGACCGCATGCTGTCGTCGGCCGAGGTCGGCACCCTGATCACCGCGCTCGGCACCGGCATCGGCAAGGACGAGTACAACCCCGACAAGCTGCGCTACCACAAGATCATCATCATGACCGACGCGGACGTGGACGGCTCCCACATCCGCACGCTGCTGCTGACCTTCTTCTACCGGCAGATGCCGGAGCTGATCGAGCGCGGCCACGTCTACATCGGCCTGCCGCCGCTGTACAAGGTGAAGCAGGGCAAGAGCGAGCTGTACCTGAAGGACGATGCGGCGCTCAACGCCTACCTCGCCGGCAACGCCGTGGAGGGTGCCTCGCTCATCCCGGCCGAGGGCGAGCCGCCGATCGGCGGCGAGGCGCTGGAGAAGCTGCTGCTGGTCTACGCCAGCGCGCGCGAGGCCATCGCACGCAACGCCTACCGCTTCGACCCGCGCGTGCTCGAGGCGCTGATCGACTTCACCCCGCTGGACTCCGCGCACCTCGAGCAGAACGTGGACGAGCGCCACGAGCTCGACGCGCTGGAGAAGCGCCTCAACCGCGGCGGGCTCGGCAGCCCGCGCTACCGCCTCGAGCTCGAGGCGGCGACGGACACGCGCCCCGCCGCCCTGGTCATCCATCGCCTGCACATGGGCCAGGACATGGTCCAGGTGCTGCCCGTGGCGGCCTTCGAGGGCGGCGAACTGCGCGCGCTGCGCGAGGCCGCGCAGCACCTGCACGGCCTGGTCCGCGACGGCGCGGTGATCGTGCGCGGCAACCGCAGCCAGGAGATCGGCAGCTTCGCCGAGGCCCAGGCCTGGCTGCTCGAGGAAGCCAAGAAGGGTCGCCAGATCCAGCGCTTCAAGGGCCTGGGCGAGATGAACCCGGAGCAACTCTGGGAAACCACGGTCAATCCGGACACCCGCCGCCTGCTGCAGGTCCGGATTGAGGACGCGGTCGCCGCCGACCAGATCTTCAGCTGCCTGATGGGCGACGTGGTCGAACCCCGCCGCGAGTTCATCGAAGACAACGCCCTGAAAGTCGCCAACCTCGACATCTAGACCAGCCCGCGGCCGTCCCTTCTCCCCGCCCGCGGGGAGAAGGTGCCCCCGCAGGGGGCGGATGAGGGGCAAGCTTTACACCCCCTTCGCCCAAATCCCGGTACAAGGGCCTCCTGCCTGAATGGAGTCGGCCCCCCATGAAATCCCTCCTGCTCTCCGCCGCGATCGCACTCGCCCTCGGCGCCTGCGCCACCACCACTTCGCCCACCGGCCGCACCCAGTACGTCGGTGCCGTCTCGCAGGCCGAGCTCAACCAGCTCGGGGCGCAGGCCTACGCCGAACTCAAGGCGCAGAAGCCCCAGAGCCGCGATTCCCGCCAGAACGCCTACGTGCGCTGCGTGGTGAACGACCTGGTCGCCGCGCTGCCGGCCGACTGGCGCCAGCAGGGCTGGGAAACCACGCTGTTCGTGGACGACGACGCCAATGCCTTCGTGCTGCCCGGCGGCAAGGTCGGCGTGTACACCGGCCTGTTCAAGGTCGCGACCAACCAGGACCAGCTGGCCGCGGTCGTCGCGCACGAGATCGGCCACGTGCTCGCCCACCACCACAACGAGCGCATCACCCGCCAGGCCGGCGCCGCCGGCGTGGTGCAACTGCTCGGCGGCCTGCTCGGCTCGCGCTACGGCAGCGGCATCGCCAACGCGGCGGTGCAGGGCGGCAGCATCCTCGCCCAGACCGGTTTCCTGCTACCGGGCTCGCGCACCCAGGAGACCGAGGCCGACGTGGTCGGCCAGCAGCTCATGGCCCGCGCCGGCTTCGACCCGCGCGCCGCCGTGAACCTGTGGGAGAACATGATCGAGGCGGGCGGCAGCCGGCCCCCGGAATGGCTCTCCACGCACCCGGACCCGAACGCCCGGATCGGCGAATTGCGCAGCCGCGCGGCTGGCCTGGTGCCGGTCTACGAGCAGGCGAGGGCCAGCGGCAGCCGCCCGTCGTGTGGCTGAACGACCGTCGCGGAAGATGCGCGATGTAGGGTTTTTCTGATAGCGTGACCGGCTCGACCGGGGCTCGGGCCGCGGCCGGACTGCACATGAACGACGAGGTCGCGCAATGAACACCCCCCGCAAGAGCCTGTCCCTCCGTTGCATCCCGATGGCCCTGGTCGCGGTGATGATGCTCGCGACCGGCGTGCCGGACGCTTTCTCCCAGGACTACGGCGTCGGTCGCCAGAGCATGCGCGCCAAGCGCGATGCCGCCCGCGCCAAGGCCAACGCCGGCAAGGCCGAGCAGCAGGAGCAGCTGTATCCCAAGGCCACCCGCGAGGAGCCCGAGACCAAGGCGACCCGCAACGGGGTCAAGAAGCTGCGCCAGATCCAGGACGCGTTCGAGAAGGAAGACTACGCGACCACCATTTCGCTGGCCGAGAAAGTCGGCGCCGATCCCGACGCCAACGCCTACGAGAAGGCCTTCGCCTGGCTGCTCGCCGGCAACGCCGCCAGCTCCAACGACGACGACGCGAAGGCGGTGACCTTCTTCCAGAACGCGCTCGCCGCCAACGGCCTGGACAACAACAACCACTACACCGTGATGTTCAACCTGGCCGCGGTGCAGTACGGGCTCAACCAGTACGAGCAGGCGCTGGAGACCATCGACCGCTACATCGCCGAGACCGGCACCGACAAGGTCGAGGCGCGCACCCTGCGCGGCGGCCTGCTGATCCAGCTCGAGCGCTACGACGAGGCGGCCAAGCTCTACGAGGAGCAGCTCGCCGCGCACCCGGACGACAAGACCGTGATGATGAACGCCGTGGCCGCGTACCAGCAGGCCGGCCAGGACGACAAGGCGATGGCGCTGCTCGCCGACGCCCAGGCCCGCGGCATGTTCTCCACGCCCAACGAGTACCGCGCGCTGTACGTGAGCTACATCAACTCCGACCGCGACGCCGAGGCGCTCAAGGTGATCGACGACGGCCTGGCCAAGGGCGTCATCCAGCCGAACGCGCAGCTCGCCAAGGACTACATGGTCCTCGGCCAGAAGGCGTACTACGACGGCGACGACGCGCGCGCCATCGAGATGTACAAGCGCGCCGCCCCGATCGCCGACAACGGCGAAGCCGCCCTCAACCTCGCCAAGATCTATTACGAGGCGGGCCGGAAGGCCGAAGCGGCCGCCGCCGCCCAGCAGGCGCTCGACAAGGGCGTGCAGGAACCGGAGCAGGCCCGCAAGCTGCTCGGAGGCGGGTAGGGCGTCCCAGTTCCCGTGCCTGCAGGTTGGTATCGGCCTGAAGGATTGGTATAAGCTTAGAGGTTCCCGCGGCCGAAAACGGCCGCGGGCCGACTTTTCCCGCGGCGCAGGCGCGCCCGGCCACACCCGAGTTTCCCCCGCATGACGCAAGCCGAGCCGACGAGCGAACGCAACAACGATGGCGATGGCGGCCTGAACTGGCCCCGCATCGCCGGCTACACCCTGATGATTGCGGTCCACGCTGCGGCCCTGCTGCTGCTGCTGGCGCCGGTCTCGCCCCCGGGCCAGGAGAAGGCCGAAGAGGACGTCACCCGGGTGGTGATCATCGAGCCGCCGCCGCCGCCGCCCCCGCCGCCGCCGCCGCCGCCCGAGCCGCCGAAGCCGCAGGAGATCAAGCAGCTCGCCCCGCCGCAGCCGGCGCCGCCGATCCCGCCGCCGCCGGAACCGCCGGTGGTGTTCGACGATCCCTCGCCGATGGACACCGCGGCCCCGCCGCCGGCGCCCCCGGCGCCGCCCGCGCCGCAGCCGGACATCGGCGCGAGCCTCGACATCTCCTCGCGCAACATGAACCCCCCGGTCTACCCGCCGGCCGAGCGCCGCCGCGGCATCGAGGGACAGGTCGTGCTGATCATCACCGTGGACGCCAACGGCAACGCCACCGACGTCCAGGTGGAAAGCTCCAGCGGCAACCGCAACCTCGATCGCGCCGCGATCAAGGCGGCCCGCGGCTGGCGCTTCAATCCCGGCAGGACCGGAGGCCGCGCCGTCGGCGGCCGCGTCCGCGTCCCGGTGGACTTCGTCATCCAGTAACGACCGAAACCCATACGGGCGGCGACCTGGTCGCCCGCGTCACCGCTCCACCGCTGTAAACATCCCAAACCACAACATCCAAAGGTAAGCGTCATGCTGCAGGAAACCACTCAAGCCGCCGCTGCGACCGGGGGCAACGCCGCCTCCGCCCTGACGCAGATGGGCATGGACCATCTGCTCCAGGAAATGATGTCCGACCCGGGCGCCTTTGCGGTGTCCTGGGTGGTGCTTCTCACCCTCCTGGTCATGTCCGCGATGTCGGTCTACTGGATCGTCATCAACACGTTCAAGAACATCAGCCTGCGCCGCAGTGCCGACCGCGTGGTCAGCACGTTCTGGGAGACCCCGAACGCGCAGGACGCGATCCGCTACATGGAAGAGCAGCCGCGCAGCGAGCCGTTCTCCAAGATCGCGCTCGACGCCGCCCAGGCCGCCGCGCACCACCAGCGCCATGACGGTTCGCGCCTGGCCGAGTCGCTGAACCGCTCCGAGTTCGTCGACCGCGCCCTGCGCCAGGCCGTGACCCGCGAGTCCATGCGCCTGGAGTCGGGCCTGACCGTGCTGGCCACCGTCGGTTCGACCGCGCCGTTCGTCGGTCTGCTGGGTACGGTGTGGGGCATCTACGGCGCCCTGATCCGCATCGGCGCCACCGGCCAGGCCTCCATCGACGCCGTCGCCGGCCCGGTGGGCGAGGCGCTGATCATGACCGCCCTCGGTCTGTTCACCGCGATCCCGGCGGTGCTGGCGTACAACTTCTTCGTCCGCCTCAACCGCGTCACCTACAACCAGTTCGACACGTTCGCGCACGACCTGCACGACTTCTTCGCCACCGGCTCGCGCGTCGGCGAAGTGGCCAACAAGCGCTAATACGTCGAACAGCACCACGGAGTCAGGCCCATGGCCTTCAGTACCGGTAACGAAGCCGGCGCACCGATGTCGGAGATCAACGTCACGCCCCTCGTGGACGTGATGCTGGTCCTGCTGATCATCTTCATGATCACGGCGCCCCTGATGTCGCACAAGATCAAGGTCGAACTGCCCCAGGCGAACCTCGACCACCGCGACGAATCGGTGCCGCCCGCGCCGCCGATCACCATCACGGTGACCTCGAACGGCACGGTGTACTGGAACGACGTGCCGGTGCCGCCCAACCTGCTCGAGAGCCAGCTCTCGGTCGAGGCGCAGAAGGTCCCGCAGCCGGCGGTGAACATCCGCGGCGACGAGACCACCCGCTACGAGGCGATCAAGCAGGTGGTGGACACCGCGCAGGCCCAGGGCATCCGCAAGGTCGGCTTCGTGGCCACCAAAGTCCGGCCGCGCTGAGGAGTACGCACGATGGCCTTTTCCAGCAATTCCGGCGGTGCCAACTCGGCGATGTGCGACATCAACGTCACGCCCCTCGTGGACGTGATGCTGGTGCTGCTGATCATCTTCATGGTGACCGCGCCGATCCTGTCGTACCCCATCGACATCGACCTGCCGCAGAAGTCGCTCAATCCGCCGGAGAACCGGCGTGATCCGCCGGAGCCGATCGACCTGCGCATCGATTCCGTCGGCCAGGTCTACTGGAACCAGAGCCCGGTTCCGCTGTCGGCGCTGCGCAACATGATGGAAACCGAGGTCCAGCGCGATCCCGGCAACCAGCCGACGCTGCAGATCGACATGGACCTGCAGGCCGAGTACGGCATCCTTGCGCAGGTGCTGGCTTCGGCCCGCAACGCGCAGATGCAGAAGATCGGGTTCGTCAAGAAGTAAACCGCAAGACGCTTACCTACCTTTGTTGAGCCGCCCCTCGAGGGCGGCTTTTTTTTGCCTCACGCGGCGGCGAGGATCCGCAGGTAGGCGCGGACGGTGGCATCGAGGCCGGCGTAGAGCGCCTCGTCGATCACGGCGTGGCCGATGGACACCTCGAGCACCCCCGGGACCGCGGCCAGGAACGCGCCGAGGTTGGCCTGGCTGAGGTCGTGGCCGGCGTTGACCCCGAGCCCGGCGGCCTGGGCCAGGCGCGCGCTCTCGGCGCAGGCCGCGGCCGGGTCGGGCGCGCCGGCCGCGAAGGCCTCGGCGAAGGGCCCGGTGTAGAGCTCGACGCGGTCGGCGCCCACGGCCGCCGCTTCCGCCACGCCGGGGTCGCCCGGGTCCACGAACACGCTGACCCGGCAGCCGAGCGCCTTCAGCGCCGCCACGTGCGGGCGCAGGCGAGCCCCGTCGGCGGCGAAGTCGAAGCCGTGGTCGCTGGTGAGCTGGCCGTCGCCGTCGGGCACCAGGGTGGCCTGGGCCGGCAGGGCCTGCGCGCACAGCGCGTGGAAGCCGGGGTAGCCCTCGCGCGGCGGCGCGAACGGATTGCCCTCGAGGTTGAACTCGACCCCGTACTCGCGGCACAGCGCGGCCAGCGCCAGCACGTCGTCGGCGCGGATGTGGCGCGCGTCCGGACGCGGATGCACGGTGATGCCGTGGGCGCCCGCGTCGAGGCAGGTGCGCGCGGCGCGGACCACGTCCGGGGCCTGGCCGCCGCGCGAGTTGCGCAGCACCGCGACCTTGTTGACGTTGACGCTGAGCACGGTCATCGCGCGCAGTCTAGCGCGCCGCCCCGCGCCCCTACAGCACCGGCGACAGCAGCCGCGCCAGCGCCTCGGGCAGGCGCACCGACCACAGCGGCACCGGCCGGTCCGGGCGCACCCGTGGCGCCGACGCGAAGTCGCCGTTGAACAGCCGCTCCAGGTCGGCCGTCACGCCGGCGTCGCGGAACACCATCGAGACCTCGAAGTTGAGGCTGAAGCTGCGCGAGTCGAAGTTGGCGCTGCCGACGATCGCCAGGTCGTCGTCCACCAGCAGCGCCTTGGTGTGCAGCATGCGCGGCCCGTACTCGTACACGCGCACGCCGGCCGCCAGCAGCTCGTCGAAGTACGAGCGCGCCGCCCAGGTCACCAGCCGCGAGTCGCTGTTGCGCGGCACCAGCACGCGCACGTCGAGCCCGCCGAGCGCGGCCGAGGTCAACGCCATCATCGCCGCCTCGCCGGGCACGAAGTAGGGCGTCGCCAGCCACACGCGCCGGCTGGCGGCATGGATCGCACCGACGTGCAGCCGGTGGATCGCCTCCCAAGGCGAGTCCGGCCCCGAGCCGACCACCTGCGCGGAGATCGGACCCGGGCTTCGCGGCGGCATTGCCCGCACCACCGAGGCGATGAAGTCGCGCTGCCCGGTGGCGTAGGCCCAGTCCTCGACGAACAGCACCTGCAGGCCGCGCACCGCGTCGCCCTCCACGCGCACGTGCAGGTCGCGGTAGGCATCCGCGCGCAGGCGCTCGTTCTGCTCGTCGGTGATGTTGATGCCGCCGGTGAAGCCGACGCGGCCGTCCACCACCACGATCTTGCGGTGCGAGCGCAGGTTGATCCAGGTGCGTTGCCAGATGCGGCCGAACTGCATCGGGTGGAACCAGGCAACCTCGCCGCCCGCGTCGGTGAGCGGCGCGAAGAAATCGCGGGGGATCCCGGCCGACCCGACCGCGTCCAGCAGCAGCCGCACCGCGACCCCGGCACGCGCGCGCTCGGCCAGCGCGTCGCGCAGCGCGGTTCCGGTGCGGTCGGCGGCGTAGATGTAGTACTCCAGGTGCACGTGCTCGCGCGCCGACGCGATCGCCTCCAGCAGCGCGTCGTAGGTGGCACCGCCGTCCACCAGCAGGCGCACGTCGGTGCAGGTGCTGGCGGGCAGGCCGCTGGTCGCCTGCGCCAGCGTCGCCAGTTCGGCCTCGCCGGCGGCCTCGACCTGCTCGTTCGACAGGCTCACCCGCGACCGCCGGCGGCGCAGCCGGTGGCGCCGGATCCGCTGCGGCCCGAACACGATGTAGATGGCCACCCCCAGCACCGGGATCGCGGCCAGCCCGAACAGCCAGCTCAGGGTCGCGACCGGCGGCCGCTTCTGCAGCACGATCCAGCCGCCGAGGCCGACGACGTAGGCGATCCAGGCCACCGCCAGGTAGACCCCGAGGTGGGGAATCGCGACGAACCAGTGCCAGAGATCCTGCAGGGCGTCGAGCATGCGGTTCCGTGGACGCTTTTCCGTGAACGGGTCAGGCGCGGGTCGCGCGACCTGCGACGCCCCAAGGGTAGGCTGTGGCGATGGAAGATGCACCCGTGGACGCGCGCAAGCCGACCGCGCCGATCAAGGGTCGCGGCGCCGCCTCGCGCGTGGCCGGACGCTTCGAGAAGACCGTCGCCACCGGCGAGGACGACGGCTGGGGCTCGGTGTACGCGGACGCGTTCGACGACGACGGCGAACCGAAGGCGCCCCCGCGCACGGTGGTGCGCGAGGAACGCGCGCGCAGCATCATCAGCCGCAACCAGTCGCCGGACGTCGGCTTCAGCCAGTCCATCAATCCGTACCGCGGCTGCGAGCACGGCTGCGTGTACTGCTTCGCACGGCCGTCGCACGCCTACCTGGACCTGTCGCCGGGGCTCGACTTCGAGACCCGGCTCTACGCCAAGCCCAATGCTGCCGAGCGCCTGCGCCACGAGCTGGCCAGGCCGGGTTACGTGCCGAGCCCGATCGCGCTGGGCATCAACACCGACGCCTACCAGCCGATCGAGCGCAAGTACCGGATCACGCGACAGGTGCTGGAGGTGCTGGCGGAGTGCCGGCACCCGGTGCACTTCGTCACCAAGGGCGGCCTGATCGAGCGCGACCTGGACCTGCTGGCGCCGATGGCGCGCGATGGCCTGGTCGAGGTGCACTTCTCGATCACCACGCTCGACAACCACGTCGCCGCGCGCATGGAACCGCGCGCCACCGCGCCGCATGGCAAGCTGCGCGCGATGCGCGCGCTGGCCGACGCCGGGGTGCCGGTCGGGGTGATGGTGGCGCCGGTGGTGCCGATGGTCACCGACCACGAGATGGAACACATCCTCGAGGCCGCGCGCGAACACGGCGCGCGCTCGGCCGGCTACGTGCTGCTGCGCCTGCCGCACGAACTCAAGCAGATCTGGCGCGAGTGGCTGGAACTGCACTACCCCGAACGCGCCGCGCACGTGATGAGCCTGGTCCAGCAGATGCGCGGCGGCAAGGACTACGACAGCGCCTTCGGCACCCGCATGCGCGGCGAAGGCCCCTTCGCGCAACTGCTCAAGCAACGCTTCCGCAAGGCCCGCGCCCGCCTCGGCTACACCGGCCTCCCGCCCCTCGACACCACCAAGTTCGTACCCCCTCGCAAACCGTCCCCCCAACAAGAACTCTTTTAGCCACAGATCCCACAGATTGAAAAGGATTTAAAAGCAATGGTTTCGCAGTGATCGGCACGATCGCCACGAACCAAATCCTTTTTCATCTGTGAAATCTGTGGCGAAAGAAGATCAGCCGAAGGCAGGAAGGAGGGGGCCGCCGAGCCAGAGCCATTGGGAGAGCCAGGCGCTGACGAGGGCGATGACGGTGGTGAGGGGCAGGCCGATGCGCAGGAAGTCGATGAAGCGGTACTGGCCCGGGCCCAGGATCAGCAGGTTGCCGTGGTGCCCGATCGGCGTCAGGAACGCGACCACCGCGCCCAGCGCCGTGCACACCACGAACGGCGTCGGCGGTTGGCCCAGCGAGGCCGCCAGCGAGATCGCGATCGGCCCCAGCAGCACCGTCGTCGCCGAGTCGGACAGGATCTGCGTCAGCAGCGCCGCCGCCGAGAACAGCACCAGCAGCACCGCCAGCAGCGGCCAGCCCTCCACCACCGACAGCAGCCCGCGCGCCAGCAGCGCCGCGGTCCCGGTCTGCTCCATCGCGATGCCGAGCGGGATCACGCCGGCGATCATCACGAAGATGCGCACGTCGATGCCGCGGTAGGCGCGGCCGACGTCCACGCAACGCGTCACCACCATCGCCAGCGCGCCAGCCAGGAACGCCAGCGAGGCCGGCAGGAACTCGGTCACCGCGGCCAGCACGGTCAGGCCCAGGATGGTCAGCGCCAGCGGCGCGCGCACGCGGCTCTTGGCCTCGCCGCTGAACGGCACCAGCATCAGGAAGCCGTGGCTCTTGGCCATGTCGCTGAAGTGCTGCGGCTGGCCCCACAGCACCAGCGCGTCGCCCTCGCGCAGGCGCGCATCGGACAGGCGGTCGGCGACCGGTCCCTCGCGTCGCCACAAGCCCACGATCACCGCGTCGAACTGGCGCGAGAAGTCCAGTTCGCGGATCGAGCGCCCCAGGAATTCGGAGCCCGGCGCCACCACCGCCTGCACCAGCTGCGCGTTCTCGCTCTCCCCCAGCTTGTTGCCGTAGCGCGAGATCGCATTGAGGTCGAGCCCGGCGTCCTCGTGCAGCGACATCAGCTCGTCGGCGGCGGCCTCGACCAGCAGCACGTCGCCGGCCAGCAAGGGACTGTTCGGACCAAGGTCGTCGCGTCGGCGGCCCTCGCGCAGCCAGCCGCGCAGGCGGAAGCTGTCGCCCAGGGCCTTCTGCAGCTCCGCCAGCGGCCGCGTGCTCCAGCGCGAGCCCTCCACCACCAGCAACTCGGTGTGGTACCGCTCCAGGCGCAGGTAGTCCTCCTCGGCGCCGCTGCCGGAGTGGCGCGGGATCAGCCAGCGCGCGAGCTGCATGTAGATGATGCCGACCAGCACCAGCGCGATGCCGATCGGGGTGATCGAGAAGATCCCCAGGCCCTCGCTGCCGGTGCGCTCGATCATGTCGTCGGCCAGCAGGAACGCCGGCGCGCTGACCAGGGTCAGGGTGGTGCCGAGCGAGGCCGCCAGCGACATCGGCATCAGCAGGCGCGAGGCCGCCAGCTTCCGCTCGCGCGCGTAGCGCAGCAGGATCGGCAGCATCATCGCGGTGACCATGACGTGGTGGGTGAACGCCGACAGCGCCGCCACCGCCGGCATCACCACCGCGACCGCGCGCGCCTCGCTGTGGCCGGCGGCGCGCCCGATCCACTGGCCGATGCGCTCGGTGATGCCGGTCGCGGCCAGGCCACCGGAGATCACGAACACCGCCGCCACGATGATCGCCGGCTCGCTGGAGAAGCCGGACAACGCTTCGCCCGGATCCAGCACGCCGGTCACTACCATCGCCAGCAGCAACAGCATCGCGGTGACATCCACGCGCAGCCGTTCGCTGATGAACAGGTAGAGTCCGCCGGCAAGGATCAGCAGGAAGACGATTTGTTGGTAGGCCATCGGCGGCTCGGGGTCCCGGTGGTCATGAACGCGAGCATTGTGCGGCATCCGCCGTGGGCACGGGGAGCGGCCACCCTTCACCCGGCATGCACGAAAGCCGGCCCGCGAACGGGCATACTGCGCCGCAGCACCGCGGACCCCACACCTTGCCAGACGACCAGCGCCAGCAGGATCCCGCCGAGCGGCTCGAACAGTTGTTGCGCCAGCAGGACGTGTTCGCCTACGGGATTTCCCACGACCTGCGCGCGCCGTTGCGCGCGATCGAGACGTTTTCCGCGCTGCTCGCGCGGAACTCGGGCGATCGCCTGGACGAGACCGGCCGCGACCACCTGCAGCGCATCCGTGACGCGGCCGCGCGCATGGGCGGACTCATCGAGCTGCTGCTCGACCTGTCGCGCGTGGACCGCGCCGAGTTCGCGGACGAGCCGGTGGACCTGGGGCTGCTGTTCGGCCTGGCCGCGGCCGAACTGCAGGAGGCCGAGCCGGGGCGCTGCGCCCATGTGGAGATCGCGCCGGACCTGTGGGTGCGCGGCGACGAGCGTCTGCTGCGCCAGCTCGCCACCCAGCTGGTGCGCAACGCCTGGAATTTCTCCGAGGGCGACGTGCGCATCGTGGTGACGGGCGAGCGCGACGGTGGCATGCGCGAAGTGGTCGTGCGCGACCACGGCCGCGGTTTCGACATGCGCTATGCTCGCAAGCTGTTCGAGCCGTTCCAGCGCCTGCACGCGCCCGAGGAAGGCGCCGGCAGCGGCATCGGCCTCGCCATCGCCAGCCGCGTCGCCGAGCGCCACGGCGGCCGCATCCGCGCCGAGTCCGTGCCGGGCGAGGGCAGCACCTTCCGCGTCACCCTGCCGGCGGCCGACGCCCCTGACGAGCACGCAAGCTGATGCACAAGGAAATCCTGCTGGTAGAAGACAATCCGGACGACGTCGAGCTGACCCGGATCGCGTTCGAGGAGGCCAAGGTGGCCAACCGCCTGGTGGTCGCGCGCGATGGCGCCGAGGCGCTGGACTACCTGTTCGCGCGCGGCGAGCACGCCGGGCGCGACCCGAACGACCTGCCCTCGATCGTGCTGCTCGACCTCAACCTGCCCAAGGTGGACGGGCGCGAGGTGCTGCAGGCGATCCGCGAGAACCCGGCCACCCGCAGCCTGCCGGTGGTGGTGCTGACCACCAGCGCCGAGCCGTTCGACGTCGAGGCCAGCTACGCGCTCGGCGTCAACAGCTACATCCAGAAGCCGGTGGACTTCGAGCGCTTCGTCTGGGCGGTCAAGCAGGTCGGCCTCTACTGGCTGGTCCTCAACCACCCGCGCGACAACTAGCCCTCCGCGTGGTAGCGGACGGCTTCCTCGACCTCGCGCTTCGAGCCGAGGAAGACCGGGACGCGCTGGTGCAGGCCGGTGGGCTGGACCTCGAGCATGCGCTGGCGGCCGGTGCTGGCGGCGCCACCCGCCTGCTCGACCAGGAACGCCATCGGGTTGGCCTCGTACATCAGCCGTAGCTTGCCGCCCTTGGGCGCGCACTTGCTGTCCAGCGGATAGCTGAAGATGCCGCCGCGGGTCATGATCCGGTGCACGTCGGCAACCATGCTCGCGACCCAGCGCATGTTGAAGTCCTTGCCGCGCGGACCTTCCTTGCCGGCCAGCAGGTCGCCCACGTAGCGCTGCATCGGCGGTTCCCAGAAGCGCTGGTTCGACATGTTGACCGCGAACTCCTTCGTCTCCTCGGGAATGCGGATGCCGCGCGTGGTCAGGGTGAAGCTGCCGATCTCGCGGTCGAGGGTGAAGGCGTGGGTGCCGTGGCCGACGGTCAGCACCAGGGTGGTCTGCGGGCCGTACACGCAGTAGCCGGCGGCGACCTGCGCGGTGCCCGGCTGCAGGAAGTGCTCGTCGCCCGGCCTGTCCACGCCCTCGGGCGAGCGCAGCACCGAGAAGATGGTGCCGACCGAGACGTTGACGTCGATGTTGGAGGAACCGTCGAGCGGATCGAACAGCAGCAGGTAGTTGCCGCGCGGGTAGACGTCCGGGATCGGCTGCGAGTGGTCCATCTCCTCGGACGCGAGCGCGGCGAGGTGCCCGCCCCAGGCGTTGGCCTCGAGCAGGATCTCGTTGCTGAGCACGTCGAGCTTCTTCTGCGCCTCGCCCTGGATGTTGATGCTGGCGCCCTGGGCGCCGCCGGCATCGCCGAGCACGCCGCCGAGCGCGCCCTTGCCGACGGTGATCGAGATGCGCTTGCAGGCCCGCGCGACGACCTCGATCAGCAGGCGCAGGTCGGGGCCGATGCGACCGGCGCGCTGCTCCTCGATCAGGAAACGGGTCAAGGAGCAGGGCTTGCCGTCGTCGCTGGCGGTCATGGCGCATCCGGTGTGGAAGTGAATGCGCCAATTGTCGCCCACCGCAGGGCGCTTTGCAGCCTCAGGCGGCGGGGCGCAGGCGGCTTGCGGCGACCCGGCGCACCAGCGCCGAGAGGTTGTCGCGGCAGATGCGCAGCATCAGCAGCGGGGCCTGCGGGTCGGCGGCGTTCATCGCGCGCTCGGCGGCTTCCATCGCGTCGGCGACGACCGGAACGTGGTCGGGATCCAGCATCCCGCGCAGGCTGCGCAGGTGCGCGCCCAGCCGGCGTTCGAATTCGGGGTCGCATCCCTGCCCGGCACGGCGCGCCGCCTCGTCGAGGGTCAGTTCGATGCGTTCCAGTTCCAGCAACAGTTCATCGGCGGCGATGTCCATGGCAGTCACTCTGGTGCGCTTGGGTCGCACGGGCTGAGATGGTGGCCGGATGATGGGGCCCGCCGGGTGAAGGCCATGTAGGAGCGGCGCTCGCGCCGCGACCGTAGGAGCCGCCATGGCGGCGAGCTCTTCCCCGGTCGCGGCGCCAGCGCCGCTCCTACACGTCGCCGTCGCTGGCCCAGCCTTCGCCCGTACCGCGGTTGAACACGCGGTCGCCGTCGAGCACGGTGCCGGCCGGCAGCGACGGCTGCTCAGCGAGGCGCGCGTAGATCGGGGCGAAGTCGGGACGGGTCGCCTCGAACAGCTGCTCGAAGCTGTCGATCACGAAGTAGGTCTTCTGGTAGGTGTCGATGCGGTAGCGGGTGCGCATGATCCGCTCGAGGTCGAAGCCGATGCGGTTGGGGGCGTCGCTTTCCAGGCAGTGCACGCTCTCGCCGCTGGACGACACGATGCCGCTGCCGTAGATGCGCAGCCCGCCTTCCTCGCGGATCAGTCCGAACTCGACCGTGTACCAGTACAGCCGGGTGAGGAACTGCAGCGCGTCCGCGCCAATCCCGTGAGCCTTGACCCCGCCGCGCCCGTACGCCTCCATGTAGTCGGCGAACACCGGGTTCATCAGCAGCGGCACGTGGCCGAACAGGTCGTGGAACAGGTCCGGCTCCTCGATGTAGTCCACCTGGTCCGGGCGGCGGATCCACCAGGTCACCGGGAAGCGCCGGTTGGCGAGGTGGTCGAAGAAGTCGAGCTCGGGCAGCAGTCCCTCGACCCCGACCAGGGTCCAGCCGGTGGCCGAGGACAGCACCCGGTTGAGGTCCTCGAAGCGCGGGATCGCGTCCGGGGTCATGCCCATCGCGTCCTGGGCCTCGAGGAAGGCCCGGCTGGCCCGTCCCACCAGCAGTTCGCGCTGGCGGGCGTAGAGCAGGCGCCAGACCGCGTGGTCGTCGGCGGAGTAGCCGTCCCAGGGCTGTTCGACCACGCCGGTGGCGTAGACCGGGACCTTGCCCTTGTCGGTGTGCAGGTTCTCGACGCGTCTCGGCTGGTTCATGGCATTGCCTCCGGGGCCCTCCCCCGACTGTAGCGGCCCGGCGGCGCAACAGGATTGCAAAGTTGCGCGCCAGCCGGCGAATAGCGCAAGATCGTTGCATGAACACGCTGGACAAGACCGATCTGTTGCTCCTTGCAGAGCTCCAGCGCAACGGCCGCCTCACCAACACCGATCTGGCCGAGCGCGTGCACCTGTCGCCGTCGGCCTGCCTGCGCCGGGTGCAGCGGCTGGAGCGCGAGGGCGTGGTGACCGGCTACCGGGCCGAAGTGGATCCCGAGCGGGTCGGGCTGGGCCTGCAGGCGTTCGTGCGCGTGCAGCTGCGCCAGCACGACGCCGCCACGGTGGCGGCCTTCGCCAGCTTCGTGGACGCGTGGGACGAAGTCGTCGCCTGCCATGCGCTCACCGGCGACATGGACTACCTGCTGCACGTGGCGGTGCGCGACCTCGAGCACTTCTCACGCTTCCTGCTCGACCGCCTGCTGGGGCAGGCCGGGGTCGCCGACGTCAATTCCAGCTTCGTGCTGCGCACCGTCAAGGCGATGCGCGGGATGCCGTTGCCGCCGGCCTAGTCGGCCGCGCGCCGGTACACGACCTCGCCGCCCAGCATCGTGGCGTCCACCTCGACGTCGGCGATGCCTGCGGGGTCGATCGCGAAGATGTCCCGTGACAGCACCACGAGGTCGGCGAGCTTGCCGGGCTCGAGCGTGCCCTTGCGCGCTTCCTGGCCCTCGGCGTAGGCCGAGCCCGCGGTGAACGCGCGCACCGCCTCGGCGACGCTGATCTTCTGCTCGGGGACCCAGCCATCGGGATTGGCACCGTCCAGCGTGCGCCGGGTCACCGCTGCGTAGATGCCACGCAGCGGTTCCATCGGCGCCACGAACCAGTCGGAGCCGAAGGCCAGGGTGGCGCCGGCGTCGAGCAGCGAGCGGAAGGCGTAGGTGCCCCTGGCGCGCTCGGGGCCGATGCGCTTCTCGGCCCAGCGGCCGTCGTCGATCGCGTGGTAGGGCTGCATCGAGGCGACCACGCCCTGCGCCTTGAAGCGCGGGATGTCGATCGCGCGCAGGTGCTGCGCGTGCTCGATGCGCAGACGCCGGTCGCGCGGGCCGTTGCGGCGCGCGACGTCGTCGAACATGCCCAGCACCGCGGCATTGGCCTTGTCGCCGATGGCGTGGATGGCGAGCTGCAGGCCCGCGGCATCGGCACCGAGCATGTCGGCGAGCATCGCCGCTTCGTCCACCATCTCGTCGCTGGGCAGGCCGCTGGTCCCGGGCGCATCCAGGTAGGGCTCGAAGAACAGCGCGGTGGTGGAGCCGAGCGAGCCGTCGGCGAAACCCTTGAGGCCGCCGATGCGCAGCATGTCGTTGCCGAACCAGGCGCCGATCCCGGGAGCGGCCAGCCGTTCCCAGCGCGACAGCGGCTGGACCGCGTACACGCGCACGCGCAGGTCGCCGTCCGCGAGCAGCTGCCGGTAGGCGCGCAGCACTTCGGGCGAGGCCGACATGTCCTGCACGCTGGTGACGCCGTTGGCGTTGGCGTACCGAATCGCCGCCACCAGCGCACCGGAGATCTCCGCCGCGTCCGGTGCGGGGATCACCGCGTAGACCGCGTTCATCGCCGCATCCTTGAGCACGCCGGTCGGTTCGCCGTCGGCGTCGCGCACGATGCTGCCGCCGGGCGGGTCCGGGGTGTCGCGGGTGATGCCGGCCAGTTCCAGCGCCAGCGTGTTGGCCAGCGCCATGTGGCCGTCGAGGCGGTTGATGAACACCGGGTTGTCCGGCGTGACCGCGTCGATGAGCTGGCGCGTCGGCAGTTCGGCCGGGTCCCAGAGCTCGTGGTCCCAGTTGCCGTTCAACACCCAGCGGCCCTTGTCGAGCGTGGCGGCGTAGGCGCCGATGCGGTCGCGGAAGATCCCAGGCGAGCCGGCGTCGCGCAGCTGCACCGACGCGAGGCCCTGCCCGCCGTCGAAGAAGTGCACGTGGGCGTCGTTGAAGCCGGGGACGACGCGGCGTCCCT
Organism: Cognatiluteimonas lumbrici; assembly: GCF_006476065.1. Classification (GTDB taxonomy): domain Bacteria; phylum Pseudomonadota; class Gammaproteobacteria; order Xanthomonadales; family Xanthomonadaceae; genus Cognatiluteimonas; species Cognatiluteimonas lumbrici. The sequence goes on along the minus strand of NZ_ML636798.1, from coordinate 1,661,198 downwards.
GCAGCTCCATCACCCGGGTGCCGGGGCCGGCCCAGCGGCGCACCTCGTCGTCGCTGCCGACCGCGACGATCTCGTCGCCGACGATCGCCAGCGCCTGCGCCTCGGGCTGTTCGGGGTTTCCGGTCCAGATGCGGCCGCCGACCAGCACGGTGTCGGCGCTGCGGGCGGTGGCGCCTGCCGCCTGCGCGGGCGCGGTCGAGGGAAGCAGCGCGGCGAGCAGGCCGGCCAGCGAGAGGGACAGCAGGGCGCGTGTATTCATGCGCCGAGGATAGCGCGATGCCTGCTAGTGCAGCCGGTCCCGCGGCGGACGGAACGGCAGCACGGTGCCGCGCTCCTCCTGCCCGGGCCGGTTCCAGAGCACCGGCACATCGCGCGGGGAGGGCGGCTCGAACTGCGCGGCATCGCGCGCCCGTTCCGCCGCCAGCTCGCGCTCCAGCTCCTCCTCGATCTCCCAGCTGTAGCGCTTGCGCGGCGGCGCCGGGTCGCTGCGCCGGAACAGCCAGGCCGCGAGCAGGCCGGCCAGCGCGCCGCCGAGGTGGGCCTGCCAGGAGATCCCGGGCTCGCGCGGCAGCACCGTCAGCAGCATGCCGCCGTAGAACATGAAGGCGATCATGCCGGCGGCCACCGCGGGGCGGTCGCGGCGCAGCAGGCCGAGCGCGAACACCAGGAAGCCGAGGCCGTGGGTGAGGCCGCTGGCGCCCAGGTGCAGGCTGCCCGGCTCGCCCAGCAGCCAGGCGCCGAGTCCCGAGCCCAGCCACAGCAACGGAAAGGCGCGAACGGTTGCGCGCGGGTAGACGATGCCCGCCAGCGTGCCCAGCATCAGCAGCGACACCGCGTTGGCGCCGATGTGCGCCGGCGAGCCGTGCAGCAGCGGAGCGCCGAGCAGGCCTTTCAGCCCGGCGAGGCTGAGCGGCGACACCGCCCATGGCCGCCAGTCGAAGGCGTGCTGGGCCGCGAACACCACCAGCAACAGCAACACGAAGGCCAGGCTGGCGTTGAACGCGCGCCAGGCGCGCGCGGCATCCGCGCGGCGCTGGCCGGCGGGGTCGGGCGGAGCGGCATGCGATGGCAGGTCCATGGTCACGACATGGGCGCGCTGTGGACACAAGGCAAGAGCGGCCAGGAGCGATAATGCCGGGATGGACCATCCCAATCCCGTCATCCGCCTCCGCAACCCCTGGCGCTCCGCGCATCCGTGGATCTTCCAGAAGCTGGTGGAGAAGCCGGCGCAGCGCCCGAAGCCCGGCAGCATCGTGGACATCGTCGGCGTGGACGGCGCGTGGGTGGGCCGCGGCTTCTACAACGGCCATTCGCGGATCGCGCTGCGGATCCTGGAGACCGATCCCGACGTGGCCGTGGACCAGTCCTGGTTCGCGCGCCGGATCGCCGCCGCCGTGGCGCTGCGCCGCGACCTGCTGCGCCTGGACGAGGTGAGCAACGCCTGGCGCGTGGTGCACTCGGAGGGCGACGGCCTGTCCGGGCTGGTGGTGGACCGCTACGACGACCTGCTGGTGCTGGAGTTCTTCAGCGCCGGCATGTTCCGCCATCGCGAATGGATCTACGAGGCGCTGCGCGAGCAGTTCCCCGGCTGCCGCTTCCACGCTTCCGCCGACGAGCACGTGCAGAAGCAGGAGTCGTTCGACTTCCGCGGCACCGAACCCGCGGAACCGGCGATCATCACCGAGCACGGCATCCGCTTCCGCGCCGATCCGGCCGGCGCGCACAAGACCGGTTTCTTCGCCGACCAGCGCGACAACCGCGAGTGGCTGTCGCGCCACGTCGCCGGCAAGCGCGTGCTCGACCTGTGCTGCAACACCGGCGGCTTCGGCGTCTACGCCGCGGCGCGCGGTGCGGCCGAGGTCACCGGCATCGACATCGACGAGGCGGTGCTGGAAATCGCGCGCGGCAACGCAAAACTCAATGCGGCGGCCGGCGGCGTCAAGCCGCGCTTCGTGCAGGCCGACATCTTCCCGTGGCTGCGCGACGCCGCCGCGCGCGGCGAGCAGTACGACGTGGTGGTCCTGGACCCGGCCAAGATGACCCGCGACCGCGACCAGGTGATCCCGGCGCTGAAGAAGTACCTCGACATGAACAAGCTCGCGCTCGGCGTGGCCGCGCCGGGCGCGCTGTTCGCCACCTTCTCGTGCACCGGGCTGGTGTCCGAGGACGAGTTCCTCGGAATGCTGCGCCGCGCCGCGTTCTATTCCGGGCGCGAGGTGCAGGTGCTGAAGGTGTCCGGCGCCGGTCCGGACCATCCGTTCCTGGCGCACGTGCCCGAGTCGCGCTACCTCAAGGCGGTGTTCTGCCGGGTGGCCTGAGTCCGGTCGAGCAGCCGCGCGGCGTCGCCGGCGTCCAGGCGCGCGCTGTAGCGCCGGCCCACGCGCCGGCTGATGTAGGTGGACAGGCCCTTGCCGTCGCGCGCCAGCGCCCGCATCCGGGCGACGTGGGCCGGGCCGGGGCAGTCGTGGTCGTAGAGGTAGACCGCGCCGTCCACGAAGCGCACCGCGATGCCGCTGCCTACCATCGCGTACGAGACCACGCCGGAACGGCCGTCGCGGTTGCCGTAGCGGCGGAACTGGGGCTGTGCCTGCTGGCGTGCCGTGGTGGCCATGGGCCTGATGCTAGGACGGCGAAAGTGGCGGTCCGATGATGGCGCGGGTGAATGCGGCGCCGCGATCTCAACCGGTGGGACCCGCGCCGCTACACTGGTCGCATGACTGCCACCGCGCTGCCCGCCGCCATCCTCTTCGCCCTGCTGGTCGTGATCGTGTTGCTGGCGTTGCTGCTGCGACGCCGCCCCGACGCGGCGGTGTCGGCACTGCGTGAACGGCTCGAGGAATCCCTGCGCGAGGAACAGCGGCAGGGACGCCTGGAACTGCACCAGCAGCTCGAAGCGCTGTCGGGCCGTACCGACCAGCGCCTCGACAAGTTGCGCGAGGCGGTGGCCGAGGACGCGCGCAAGGCGCGCCTGGAAGGCGCCGAGGGCCAGCAGCGTTTCGCCGACCAGCTCGGCCAGCGCCTCGCGGAGCTGACCCAGCGCAGCGAGCAGCGCCTCGGCGAGATGCGCACCACGCTCGAGCAGCGCCTGAAGGAACTGCAGGCCGGAAACGAGGCCAGGCTCGAGCAGATGCGCGCGACCGTGGACGAGAAGCTGCAGAGCACGCTGGAGACGCGGCTGGGCGAATCCTTCCGGCTGGTGTCCGAGCGACTCGAGCACGTGCAGCGCGGGCTCGGCGAGATGCAGCAGCTCGCGACCGGCGTCGGCGACCTCAAGCGCGTGCTCGGCAACGTCAAGTCGCGCGGCGTGTTCGGCGAGGTGCAGCTCGCGGGCCTGCTCGAGCAGGTGTTCGCGCCCGACCAGTACGAGTCCAACGTCGCCACCGTGCCCGGCAGCAACGAGCGGGTGGAGTTCGCGGTGCGCTTCCCGGGCTCGGAGGACGACAAGCCGGTGTGGCTGCCGATCGACGCCAAGTTCCCGATCGAGGACTACGAGCGCCTGCTGGCCGCCCAGGAGATCGCCGACCTCGACGCCGCGCGTTCCGCCGGCGACGCGCTGGAGCGGCGCGTCCGCCAGGAGGCGCGGCGCATCTGCGACAAGTACGTGGCCGCGCCGCACACCACCGAGTTCGCGATCCTGTTCCTGCCCACCGAGGGCCTGTACGCGGAAGTGCTGCGGCGCCCCGGGCTGGTGGACGGCCTGCAGCGCGACTGCCGCATCGCGGTGGCCGGCCCGACCACGCTGCTGGCGCTGATGACCAGCTTCCAGATGGGCTTCCGCACGCTTGCGATCCAGAAGCGCTCGAGCGAGGTCTGGCGCACGCTCGGCGCGGTCAAGACCGAGTTCGCCAAGTTCGGCGACGTGCTCGACTCGGTGCAGAAGAAGCTCACCGAGGCCAGCAACAAGATCGAGCAGACCGGGGTGCGCACCCGCGCGATCCAGCGCAAGCTGCGCGAGGTCGAATCACTGCCGGGCGAGGAAGCCGCGAACCTCTTGGGCAACGATTAGCCAGGCGACCTTGTGGGAGCGCGCCTTGCGCGCGATCGCGGCCAAGGGCCGCTCCCACAGGCTGGTCAGTTCCCGCTCGGCAGCACCGGCAGTGCGTCCACCGGGACCGTCGGGTTGTTGATGTCCTCGCGCAGGTAGTCCGGCAGGGACTCGTCCTCGGGCAGCTCGTCGCCGGCGATCTGGTAGTTGCGGCGCTGCAGCCAGGCATCGCGCACCAGCGCGTAGTCGTCGGCCGCGCCCTCGCGCATGCTGTCCACCGCGAACAGCTGGGTGCGCACGTCCACCAGCTGCAGGCCCTGCGCGAACACGCGCACGGTGTCCTCCTCGACCTGGCGCAGCGGCGACAGCGGCGCGTCGCCCATCAGGCCGAACACGTCGCGCACGGTGCGCGGCCCGAACAGCGGCAGCTCGACGTAGCGCGACTGGCGCCAGCCCCACTTGCCCAGGGTCTGGCCGAAGTCCTCGCTGCTGCGCGGCAGCTCGGCCGCGGTGGCCGGATCGAAGATGCCGCCGATGCCCAGCGTGGTGTTGAGCAGGAAGCGCGCGATCGCCTGTCCGGCTTCCTTCGGCTTGCCCTGCAGCAGCGAGTTCAGGGCGTTGACCGGCTGGCCGAGGTTGCTGAAGAAGTTGCGCACGCCCAGGCGCACCGGGCGCGGCACCGCCTCCACGTAGGCATGCGCCAGCGGGGAGGCCACGTAGCGGTCCACCGCGTTGTTGAAGCGGTGCACGCGGCGGTTGAGCGGCTCCCAGGGGTCGTAGCTTTCCGGCAGCTCGGCCGGCGGCGGCAGGCTGGGGTCGGCGACTGGGTCGTAGGGCTGGGTGCCGTAGATGGCGGCGTAGTCGAGTTCGGCCTGGGTGGGCTCGCTCGCCGCGGGCTCCCGCTCGTCGGCTGTCGGCTCGGGAGCGGCGGGCTCGGTCGGCGCCTCGACCGCCACCGAGGCATCGGCCTCCGCGCGCACGGCTTCGCCACCGGCGCAGGCGGCCAGCGACAGGCTCAGCAACAGCAGCGCGATGGCGTGGGGGACCCGTCGCATGGGGGACCAGTGTAAGGGGACGGGCGGGTTTACGCCGAAATCAGCCCGAAAAGGCCAGCGACGGGGCCAGGCGGTAGGCGCCGCGCAGTTCCGCGAGCCCCTCGGGCGCGCCCTCGACCACCGGCGTGCCGCCGGCACGGGCGCCGAGTTCGGCCAGCAACGCGACCCCGGCGCTGTCCACGCTGCTCACCCCGGAGAGGTCGATCCGCTCCACCCCCGCGACCTGCGGCGCGGCCTGCTTCCACAGGCCCGCGACCGCGTCGCGCAGCAACGCCCCCGAGAACCGCAGCACCGCGCCCTCGCGGGCGACGCTGGCCGCCTCAGCGGCCGGCATCGGCGCTGACCTTGCCGCTGGCCAGTTCCTGCGCCACCTGGCGGATGGACTTGTGGGTCAGCTCGTTGTCGAACTGGCGGCGGAAGGTCTGCACGAAGGACACGCCCTCGACCATCACGTCGAACACCTTCCAGGTGCCGCCGGACTTGCGCATCAGGTAGTCCACCGGGATCGGCTCGCCGCCGCGGCGCAGCAGCTCGCTCGAGACCTTGACGCCCAGCCCGCGCGGCAGCGCGGTCTCGGACTTGATGCGGACCTTGAGCTGGGTGTTGAAGTCGAGCAGCGAGGAGCCGTAGCGGCGCATCAGGCTGTCGGCGAGCGCGTCGGCGAACAGCTTGACGTCGGCGGCGGAGGCGCCGCGGCCGTGGCGGCCGAGCACCTGGCGCGCGGCGTAGTCGCGGTCGAAGGTGGCGTCGAACTCGCTGGCGATGAAGCTCTCCAGCGCCGAGCGGTCCTTGCGGAACTCGTCGCGGCGCGCTTCCAGCGTCGACAGGATGCGCTCGCTGTTCTCGAGCACCAGCTTGCTCGGGGTGGCTTCCTGCGCGCCGGCGAATGCCGGCAGCAGCAGCGCGGCCGCGAGCAGCAGCAGGATGGCGAAGGGCTTTCGGATGGTCATGGGGGTCTTCATGGGGGTCACTCTCCTGCGGGGGCGGGCGCGTCCTCGTCGTTGCCGCCGCCGCTGAACATGTACTTGCCGACCATCTGCATCAGGTCCACGGCCGGCGTGGTGTAGGCGATCTCGTCGCCCGGCTGCAGCGGCTCGATGTCACCGCCGGGCTGCAACCCGACGTAGCTTTCGCCGAGCAGGCCGCCGGTGAGGATGCTGGCCGAGGTATCGGACGGCAGGTCCGCGTAGCGGGCATCGATGGCGAGGGTCACGACGGCGTCGAGTTTGACCGGGTCAAGCTGAATGGATTCCACGCTGCCGATGGTCACCCCGCCGATCTTGACCGGGGCGTTCGGGCGCAGCTGGCCGAGGTTGGTGAAGCGCGCCTGCAGCGGGTAGCTGTCGGCGCCGAAGCCGAACTTGCCGTTGCTCGACGCCAGCGCCAGCACCAGCAGCGAGGCCAGCGCCAGCAGCAGGAAGGCACCGACCGCGAATTCAAGGCGTGGACCGCGAATACTCATGTGACGACCTCTTGTAGGAGCGGCGCTCGCGCCGCGACCCGGTTGTTCAGAACAGGAATGCCGAAAGCACGAAATTGAACATCAGCACCAGCAGCGAAGCGTTCACCACCGCGCGCGTCGTGGCCACCGAGGTGCCCTCGATGGTCGGCTCGGCGTGGTAGCCGACGTAACAGGCGACCAGCGCGGCGACGCCGCCGAACACCGCCGCCTTGATGAAGGCGATGACGAAGTCGCCGCGGAAGTCCACCGCGTCCTTCATCACCTGCCAGAAGGCGCCGTCGTCGATGCCGATCACGCGCACCGCCTCGAACCAGCTCGCGCTGATCGCCAGCGAGCAGAAGAACGCGGTCAGCATCGGCACGCAGATCAGTGCCGCCCAGAAGCGCGGCGCCACCGCCTTGGCCACCGGGTCGATCGCCATCAGGCCGAGCGCGTTGATCTGGTCGGTGGCGCGCATCAGGCCCAGCTCGGCCGCGATCGAGGAACCGGCGCGGCCGATGAACAGCAGCGCGGTCAGCACCGGCGCCAGCTCGCGGTACAGGCCGAGCCCGACCAGCGCGCTGATCTGGTTGGCGGCGCCGTAGGTCTGCAGCGCGCGGTAGCCGAGCAGGGTCACCGACAGGCCGACGAAGGCGCCGCCGACGGCGATGATCGGCAGCGAGCGCGCGCCGATCTTGTAGATCTCTCGCACCAGCTCGGCGAAGAAGTCGCGGGTCGGCTTCGACGCGCGCAGCACCGAGAGCGAGAACAGGCCGGCGCGGCCGAGCGAGCGGGTGGCGGCGACGAAGGGCATCAGGCGGCCTCCACGCGGCGGGCGGCGCTGTCGAACGGACGGCTGTCGAACGGAATGGGCCCGTCCGGCTGGCCGTCGAGGAACTGGCGGATCAGCGGGTCGCCGCTGGCCTGCAGCTCCGCCGGCGTGCCGGAGAACACGATGCGGCCGTTGGCGATCACCAGCGCGTGGTCGGCCACCGGCAGGGTCTCGTGCACGTGGTGGCTGACGATGATGCTGGTCATGCCGAGGCTGTCGTTGAGGCGCGAGACCAGGTTCATGATCACGCCGCTGGCGATCGGGTCGAGGCCGGTCAGCGGCTCGTCGTAGATCATCAGCGGCGGGTCCAGCGCCAGCGCGCGCGCCAGCGCCACGCGCCGCGCCATGCCGCCGGACAGCTCGCGCGGATACAGGTCGGCGGCGCTGCGCAGGCCCACGGCGTGCAGCTTCATCTCCACCAGGCGGCGGACCACCGGGTCCGGCAGCGTGGTGTGCGCGCGCAGCGGCAGCGCCACGTTCTCGGCCGCGGTGAGGTCGGTGAGCAGGCCGTTGCCCTGCAGCAGCACCCCGATCGACTTGCGCCGCTCCAGCAGCGCGCGCTGCTTCAGCGGCAGCGGCGCGCCGAGCACCTCGACGCTGCCCGCGGCCGGGCGCAGCTCGCCGGTCAGCGCCGCCAGCAGCGTGGACTTGCCGCTGCCCGACGGCCCCAGGATCGCGACCACGCTGCCGCGCGGCACCTCCAGGTCGATGCCGTCGAGGATCGTGCGGCCGCCGCGCTCCAGGCGCAGGCCGGACAGGCGGACGATGGGGGCGGTGGCGCTCATCCGTCCATTGTCGCAGGAACCGGGCGGGTCGCTGCGGATGCGACGGGGCTGCGGCAAGATGGCGTTAATGTCGCCCGTGAACGACTTCCGGCTCTACCATTCCAACGCGCTCGACGTGCTGGCCGGGCTGTTGGCGGAAGAACTGCGCAAGCCCGCGCCGGGCCAGCCGCTGCTGGCGCCGGACACGGTCCTGATCCCGCAGGTGGCGATGCGGCGTTGGCTGCAGGCCACCCTGGCCGAGCGTCACGGCATCGCCGCGAACCTCGAGTTCCTGGCCCCGGGCGAGTTCGTGGCCCGGGCGCTGGCGGCGAACCCGCCGCGGGACGAGGCGGCCGAGGGCGGCGAACTGGACGCCGCCAGCCTCAAGTGGCACCTCTACGCCGCGCTGCTGGATCCGGCGGTGCGCGCGCACCCGGCGATGGCCCAGCTCGCCGCCTACCTCGACGGCGACGACCCGCTGCGCGCCTGGTCGCTGGCCGGCGAGCTCGCGGCGGTGTTCGAGAAGTACCAGGCCTGGCGCCGCGACTGGCTGCTGCGCTGGGAGGCCGGCGCCGATCCGGACGACCCGCAGGCGATCCTGTGGCGGATCGTCGCTACCGGCCGCAGCCACCGCGCGCGCCGCATCCAGGACTACCTGGCGCGCTTCGGCGGCGAGGGCGACGCGGTCCCGGCCGGGCTGCCGTCGCGGATGTTCGCGTTCGCCACCCTCAACGTCTCGCCCGACGTGCTGCGGGTGATGGCGACGCAGGCCAGGGCCGGCACGCTGCACTTCTACCTGCCGACGCCGACCCGCGCCTACTGGGGCGACCTGCAGTCGCTCGGCGCGCGCCTGCAGGCGGGCGAGGACCCGTTCGGCGGCGAGGATGCGGAGAACCCGCTGCTGCGCGACTGGGGCGCGGCGGGGCGCGACTTCATGGCGTTGCTGGGCAGCTACGAGGTCGTGCATCCGTCGGGCGAGATCGCGGCCTATGCCGATCCGGAAGCCGCGAGCGACCAGCCCGACACGCTGTTGCGGCGGATGCAGGCCGACCTGTTCCACCGCCGCGCGCAGCCGTCGGGCACGCCGCGCAACGAGGTGGATGCGCGCGATCCGAGCCTGCAGTTCCACGCCTGCCACACCCGCCTGCGCGAATTGCAGGTGCTGCACGACCGCCTGCGCGCGCTGCTCGAGGACAATCGCTTCGATCCGCCGCTGCAGCCGCGCGAGATCGCGGTGCTGGCGCCGGACATCGATCCCTACGTGCCGTACCTGGAGTCGGTGTTCGGTGGCCGGGGACGCGGGGATTCGATCCCCTGGGCAATGGCCGACGCCAGCCCGCTCGCCGGCGAGCCGCTGGCCGCTGCCTTCCTGCGCCTGCTCGAGCTGCCGGTGTCGCGCTTCGGCCTCGACGAAATCCTCGAACTGCTCGCCAGCCCGCCGCTGGCCGAGGCCGCCGGGCTCGACGCCGGCGCGTTCGAGCGCCTGCACGGCTGGCTGCGCGAGGCCGGCGCGCGCTGGGGCCTGGATGCCGCGCACCGCGCTCGCCTGGGCGCGCCGGAGGACGACGCCTACACCTGGCAGTTCGCGCTCGACCGGCTGCTGCTCGGTCATGCCAGCGGCGACGAGGCGCTGGTCGCCGGCGACGGTCGCGTGGTCGCGCCGTGGACCGAACTCGAGGGCAGCGCGCTCGATGCGCTCGACACGCTGTTGCGCCTGTTGCGGGTGCTGGCCAGGCACCAGCGCACGCTTGGCGCGGCGCTGCCGCCGGCGCAGTGGCGCGAGCACCTGCTGGGTCTGCTCGATGCGCTGCTGCCGCGGCCGCCGTCGTCGCGCGGCGGCGAACGCGCGCTCGACCGCCTGCGCGCGCTGATCGATGCGTTCGCGAAGGAGGCGGAAGCCGCGGGCTACGAGGACGCGGTGCCCGCCGAGGTCGTGCGCGCGCACTTCGCGCAGGTGCTCGGCGAGGCCGACACGCGCGCGCCGCTACTCACCGGCGGCGTCAGCTTCGCGCGCATGGTGCCGATGCGGCTGCTGCCGTTCCGCGTGATCTGCCTGCTGGGCATGAACGACGGCGAGTTCCCGCGCCGCGACCCGGCGGCCGGACTCAACCGCCTGACTGCGGAGCTGGGCACCGACAAGCGCCGCCACGGCGACCGCTCGACCCGCGACGACGACCGCTACCTGTTCCTGCAGCTGTTCTCCTCGGCGCAGGACGTGTTCTACCTGAGCTGGACCGGTGCCGACCCGCGCGACGGCAGCGCACGCGAGCCCTCCGCCGTCGTCTCCGAACTGCTGTCCGCGGCGGCGGCGTACCACGAGGCGGGGGATGCCGACGCCCTGGTGCTGCGGCATGCGCTGCAGCCGTTTTCGCCGGCCGCCTTCGGCAGCGAGGACACCCGTCATTTCAGTTATGGCGCGCACTGGCATCCGGCCGCGGGGCGTCTGTCGGGCGCACGTTCGCTGCTGGGGCCATGGATCGCCGCGGGCACGAGCTTGCCGGCGCCGGAGGACGAGGCGAACGAACTGTCGCTGGACGTCTTGCGCCGCTTCCTGCTGGCGCCGGCCGAACAGTTCCTGCGCCATCGCCTCGGGCTGCGCCTGGTGGAGCCGGAAGAGGCGGGCGAGGACATCGAGCCGCTGGCCGCGCCGGGCCGCGGGCTGGCGCGCAACCGCCTGCAGCACGCGGTGTTCGAGGCGTTGCTGGCGGGCGAGGACCGCGACGCCATGCAGGCGCGGCTGCGCGCGCGCGGCATGCTGCCCTCGGGCCCGCTCGGCAGTCGCGCCCTGGCCGAGGTACTCGGCGAAGTGCAGCCGTACGCGTCGCGCTTCGCCGACTGGCGCGGCGCCGCGACCGCACCCGCCGATCCGCTGCGGCTGGACGTCGAGATCGACGGCCTGCGCCTGCACGGCCGCATCGGCGGCGTGTGGCCGCAGGGCATCGCGCGGCTGCGCTTCGGCAAGCCGAACGGTCCGTCGGTAATCCGCAACGGCCTCGACTGGCTGCTCGCCTGCGCCGCCGGGGAATCGCTGCCGGTCCATGAGTTCCACGAGGACGACAGCGGCAACATCGGCCCGCACCGGCGCGACGTGCTCGATCCCGCGCAGGCGAAGGACGCACTGCGCGCGCTGCTCGAGCTGCGCGCGAACGGCCTGCGCCAGCCGCTGGTGTTCGCGCCGCGCAGCGGCTGGTGCTACTACAGTGCGGAGAAGCCGGAGCGCGGCATCGAGGCGGCGCGCAAGCAGTGGCGCGGCAGCGACCGGCAGTGGGGCGAGGGCACGGAGCCGGCGTGGGAACTCGCATTGCGAGCGCGCGATCCGTTCGCCGACCGCGACGCCCTGCGCGAGTTCGTGCGCAACACCTGCGCGGTGTTCGCCGCCGTGGACAGCGGCATCGCGCTCGCCCCGCTGCCGGACGAGGACGAGGACGCGATCGCGCGCGCGACCCTGAGCGGGGACGACGACGCGTGAACGCCGAGACCGCCCGCAACCCCTACCTCGACCTGCCGCTGGACGGCGTGCGCCTGATCGAGGCCTCGGCCGGGACCGGCAAGACCTTCACCCTGGCCACGCTGGTCACGCGCCTGGTGGTCGAGCGCGGCCTGCGCGTCGGCCAGGTGCTCGCGGTCACCTTCACCGAGGCGGCCACGCAGGAACTGCGCAAGCGCATCCGCGAACGCCTGCTACTCGCGCTCGCACTGGTGGACGCACCCGACACGGAAGGCGAGGACGCCGAGGCCGCGCTGACCCGCCAGATCCTCCGGGCCCACCGCGAGCGCAGCGGCGAAAGCACCGAAGCGCTGCGCCGCCGCCTGCGCCAGGCCGCGCTCGAGATCGACCTCGCCGCGATCTTCACCATCCACGGCTTCTGCGCCCGCGCGCTGCGCGAGCACGCGCTGGAAAGCGGGCAGGGCTTCGACCCGCCGACGCTGCTAGCCAACGACCGCGAACTGCGCGAAGAACTCGCCGCCGACCTGTGGCGCGCGCACGGCCGCGACGCCGACGGCGCCGACGACCTCGCCGCGCTGTGGAGGGGCGGCCCGCCGGCGCTGGCCGAGGACCTGCGCGCCCTGCTGCGCGAACCGGTGCTGCTCCCGCCCGACGCACCGCTGCCCGACGACCCGATGCCGGCTGTGCTCGCCACCGGCCGCGCGCTCGCCGACGGCTTCCGCGCGCACGGCCCCGGGTTCCTCGCGGTGCTGCTCGATGCACTGGAACGCAAGGTCCTGCACGGCGGCAGCTACAAGGCCGACTGGATCCAGGCGCTGTGGAGCGAACTGGCGGGCTGGTGCGAAGGCGGCGACTACACCGCGCCGCTGGACGAGCGGCTGGGACGCTTCACCGCGCGCGCGATGCAGGAAAAGACCAACAAGGCGCACGCCGGCGGCACCCCGACGTCGCCGCTGTGCGAACTGATCGATGCCTACCTGCAGGCCGTGGCCGACTGCAAGGCCTACACCGCGCGCCGCCGCATCGCCCTGCTGCACCGGATCCGTGACGACGCCCGCGCCCGCCTGGCCTTGCTCAAGCGCCAGCGCCGGCTGCAGACCTACGACGACCTGATCGACGGCGTCGCCGACGCGCTCGACGGCGACCACGCCGAAGCCCTGGTGCGCGGCTTGCGCGCGCAGTACGCGGTGGCGCTGGTGGACGAGTTCCAGGACACCGACGCGCGCCAGTGGAAGATCTTCGAGCGCGTGTTCGGCGGCGGCAGCAGCGGCGACGGGCACGCGCCGGCGCTGTTCCTGATCGGCGACCCCAAGCAGGCGATCTACGGCTTCCGCGGCGGCGACGTCCACACCTACCTGGCCGCGCGCAAGTGCGCGGACGAGGCGCCGCCGCTGGGCCACAACTTCCGCTCGCGTCCCTGCGTGCTCGCGGCGATCGACGCGCTGTACGCGCAGGCGGGCGAGCACGCTTTCGTCGATCCGCGGATCGAATTCCGCAGCGTCGCGCCGGGCGGCAAGCGCCAGGACGGGGACTTCCTGCGCGACGCCGCGCCCGCACCGGCGCTGACGGTGTGGGTCGCGCCGCTGCCGGAGCCCAACGCCAAGGGCGAGATCAAGCCGTACAAGGCCGAGGCCTCGCGCGAGCACTGCACCCACGCCTGCGTGGCCGCGATCCATGCCGTGCTGCGCGAAGGCCGTGCCGGTACCGCCACCATCGAGGGCCGTCCGGTGCAGCCGGGCGACATCGCGGTGCTGGTGCGCACCCACCACGAGGCCACGCGCATCCAGCAGGCGCTGGCCGCCGTCGGCATCCCCGCGGTTGCCGCCGGCAAGCAGAGCCTCTACGCCACCCTCGAGGCGCGCGAACTGCACACGTTGCTGCTGGCGCTGCTGCAGAGCGGCGACGACGGCCGCCTGCGCGCCGCGCTGTCCACGGTGCTGGTCGGCGTGGACGCCGCCGGCATCGCCGCGCTCGACGACAGCGACCACGACTGGCAGGGCAGGGCGCTGGCCTGGCGCGAGCGCCTGCTGCACGGCGGCCTGCTGGCGCTGGTCGGCGACCTGTGCGCGGAGCACGCGCCGCGCCTGCTCGGCCTCACCGACGGCGAGCGCCGCGTCGGCAACTACCTGCAGCTCGCCGAAGCGCTGCAGGAAGCGCAAGCGACGGCACTCGGCCTGCACGGCCTGGTGGACTGGCTCGGCCAGCGCATTGCCGAGGCCGATCCCGACGACGAGACCCAGTTGCTGCGCCTCGAGTCCGACGCGCGCCGCGTGCAGATCGTCACCCTGCACAAGAGCAAGGGCCTCGAGTACCCGCTGGTGTTCCTGCCGTTCGCTGGCATCGGCCGCCCGAACCCCGTGCCCGGCCGGCTGTGCGTCGCGCACCACGAGGACAACCAGCGCCGGCTGCACTGGAAGACCGAGCTCGAAGAGGCCGAGTGGGACCATGCCAGCGAGGCGTGGAAGACCGAGCAATACGCCGAGGAGGCGCGGCTGCTGTACGTCGGCATGACCCGCGCGCGCGACGCGCTGTGGCTGGCCAGCGGCCTGTTCTACAACCACGACGCCACCGCGCTCGGGCCGATGCTGAAGTCGCTTGGAACGCTGGCGGCAATGCCCGGCATCCACGTGGACACGACCTTGCCGCCGCCCGTGCTGCCGCGGCTGCCGCCTGAATCCGACGCCGAGGTCCCGCCCGCCGCGCTCGCCACGCGCGTGCTCTCCGGCGACTGGTGGGTCCACAGCTTCAGCGGCCTGACGCGCACGGCGAGCGGCGACGAGGCCAGCACCGCCGCCACCCTGCCCGTACCCGGCGGCAGGGACGAACCGGTGGTGCCCGAGGACGCGCTGCCCGCGGCGCAGGCCTTCGACTCGCGCTTCGGCGGCACCCGCTTCGGCGTGGCCCTGCATGCCGCGCTGGAACGCGCCGACTTCGCCGCCTGGCGCGCGTGGCTGCCCGGCGACGCCGCGCCCGCCGGCGAGGCCGCGACCATCGCCGACGCACTGCGCGAACAGGGCTACGGCGACGACGTGCTCGACGACGGCATCGCGCTGGTCACCGACCTGGTCGGCCGCACCCTGCGGGTCGCGCTGCCGGAAGGCGTGCAACTCTGCAACGTGCCCGAAGATGCACGCCGCCCGGAAATGGAGTTCCAGTTCTCGCTGAAACCGACGCGCGTGGACGCGCTGCTGCAGCTGCTGCACGCGCACGGCGTGGTGCCCGGCCGCGGCGGCTTCGGCTTCCGCCAGCGGCTCGAGGGCCTGATGACCGGCCTGGTGGACCTGACCTACGTCCACGACGGCCGCTGGTACGTGCTCGACTACAAGTCCAACCGCCTGCCGCACTACGACGCCGAAGGCCTGCGCGAGGCGATGCTGCACAGCGAGTACGACCTGCAGGCGCTGGTCTACACGCTCGCCCTGCACCGCTGGCTGCGCTTCCGCCTGGGCGACGGCTACGACTACGCACGCGACTTCGGCGGCATCCGCTACGTGTTCTGCCGCGGCATCGAACTCGACGCGCGCGGCGACGAAGTTCCCGGCGTGTACCACGCCCGCTTCGCCCCCGACCTCGTCCACGCGCTGGATGCCCTGTTCGCCGGCGAACAAACCCCTCTCCCGCTCGCGGGAGAGGGACAGGTCCGCGCAGCGGACCAGGGTGAGGGCCCGCCATGACCCCGAGCCTCCTCGACTCCCTGGTCCGCGCCGGCACCCTCCGCACCATCGACCACGCGCTGGCCCAAAGCCTCCGCCGCCTCGACCCGGCCACCCCCGACAGCGTGCTCGCCGCCGCCGCGCTGGCCTCGCTCGCCGTCGCCCAGGGCCACGCCGGCTTCGATCCGTCCGCGCCACAGTTGCTGGTGGACGACGGCACCGATCACGACATCCCGTGGCCCGACCCCGACGCCTGGCGCCGCGAGCTCGCCGCGTCCCGCTGGGTGTCCATGCCCGGACCAGACGCCGCCGCCGAACCCACCGATCCCGCCCGCCCGCTGGTGCTCGAAGGCGCGCCCGGCAGCCCCGGCCTGCTCTACCTGCGCCGCTACCGCGAGTACGAGCGCCGCGTCGCCGTCGGCCTGCAGCGCCTGGCCGCGCAACACGTCGCCGGTGGCGGCGTCGACCTGGTCACCGGCGGCCCCGGCACCGGCAAGACCACCACCATCGCGAAGCTGCTCGTGCAGCTGGTCGAACAGGCGCGCGCCGAAGGCCGCCCCGACCCGCGCATCGCCCTGGCCGCGTCCACCGGCCGCGCCGCCGAACGCATGGCCGAGAGCGTGCGCAACGCGCTGCAGTCGCTGGCCGCCGGAGGCACCGACGCCGACGTGATCGAGGCGCTGCCGACCAGCGGCTCCACCCTGCACCGCCTGCTTGGCACCATCCCCGACAGCCCGCGCTTCCGCCACGACGCCGACAATCCGCTGCCGTTCGACGTGGTCGTGGTGGACGAGGCCTCGATGATCGACCTGCCGCTGATGGCCAAGCTGGTGGACGCCGTCCCCGACGGCACCCGCCTGGTCCTCATCGGCGATCCCGACCAGCTGCCCTCGGTCGAAGCCGGCGACGTCCTCAGCGGCATCATCGCCGGCGCAGGTGAGGGGCTCTTCCCAGCCCGCCGCACGCACCTCACCAAGTCCTGGCGCCAGCACGAAGCCCTCGATCTGGCCCCGCTCGCCGCCGCCGTTCGCGAAGGCGACAGCGCCCGTGCGCTCGAACTGCTACGCAGCGGCCAGCTCTCCGGCGTCCACTTCCGCGAAGACCTCGCCGACCCGCTGCAGACGCACCGCGACCACCTGCTCGCCCACTGGCGCGCGCTGGCCGAGGCCGACACCCCCGCGCAGGCGCTACGCCTCGCCTCGCGCCTGCGCCTGCTCACCGCCGTGCGCGATGGCCCGCAGGGCGCGCGCACGCTCAATGCCCGCATCGAAGCCATGCTCGGCGAGGCCGGCACGCACTTCCACGGCCGCCTGCTGCTGATCACCGAGAACAGCTACCGCCACCGCCTCTTCAACGGCGACATCGGCATCTGCCTGCGCGGCGACAACGGCGCGCTCATGGCCTGGTTCCCCGGCGACACGCCCGACACCCCACGCGCCTTCCACCCCGCTGGCCTGCCCCGCCACGACAGCGCGTTCGCCATGACAGTGCACAAGGCGCAGGGGTCGGAGTTCGACGAGGTCTGGCTGCTGCTGCCGCAACACGACAGCCGGGTGCTGTCGAGGGAGCTGATATATACAGGCATCACTCGCGCGCGAAGAAAGTTGCATTTCGCAGGATGGACTAGAGTGGTCAATGCGGCGCTGGGGAGGAACGTAAGTCGTTGCTCTGGATTGGAGCAAAGACTCAAACTCCAAGAGGCCCCACAAATGGTCAGCTAGTCGGAGTATTGGAAGGGGGCGCTCGATGAGTACACAGCGTTATCCGCGTGGATCGGAATGGCGCAAGTGGGATCTCCACGTGCACGCGCCAGGGACCAAGCTTGGCGACCAATACACGCCAAAGGACGGTCGTCCGGACCTTGCGCGCTTCTGTCAAATCATCCATGACTCAGATGTGTCCGTACTGGCCATCACCGACTACTTCTCTTTCGACAGCTACTTCGATGTCCTGGAGACCTACAGAAGAACATATGGGGAGGACGGCAAACTCTTACTCCCCAATTTGGAGGTCAGGCTTCCCGTCGCAGTCAACAGGGCTGACCAGGAAGTCAATCTGCACCTGATTTTTCCGCCTTGGTTAACACGTGATGTGGCCAACAAGTTTTTGGGTCGTCTGAAAACAGAGGAAACAACTGGTCACCGAACAAGAGTGACATGTGCAGACCTTAAGACCCAACAACAATTCCAAAGTGCGACTGTCTCACTGGATAGCATTGAAAGTGCGATCCAGGAGACGTTCGGCAGCCATGCCACGTCACGGGACGTGCGCTGCGAATATGTGCTTGTGGTTGCATCCGCGAAAGGCGACGGTATACGCGCGGGTGGTGCAGGCCTTCATCGAAAGAAGCTTCTGAGCGATGAAATCGACAAGTATGCCGACGCGATCTTTGCTAACGCTGGCTCTCGCCTCTATTTCCTTAACACGGCTCGCCTCGAATCCAGAGAGTCCGTCCCCGCTAAACCCGTCTTCGATGGGAGCGATGCCCATAGCTTCGAGGACCTTAGTGCTGGGCTTGGACAGCAAATCGCAACCGATAGCTGCGTCCGCAACATCACGTGGATCAAAGCCGATCCCACATACATGGGACTTCTCCAAACACTGGCTGAGCCGGCTTCACGTGTGGCGTTGCAAGCAACAAAGCCTGATCGCAAGGAGCCCTACAAGCTAATTTCGAGAGTTAAGTTCTCCGGAGCAGCTGACTTTCCCTCAGAGGTTTTATTCAATCCGAACCTCAATGCAATCATTGGTAGCCGCTCTTCAGGAAAGTCGGCTTTGCTAGCTTTTGTCGCACACGCAGTCGATCCCGACGAGACGATGCGAGTTCAGGCCGAAGCCGCAGGTGTTCACGAGAGTGAGACCGGGCCCGCAGCAGGATTCATATGGAACGATGTATCCCATATCGAGTGTGACGTTGAATGGGCGTCCGGAGACAACACTACAGGCAAGGTGATCTACATCCCCCAGAACGCGCTATACGCTCTTAGCGAACAGCCGGAGGAGATTACAAGGAAGATTACACCAGTGCTTTTCCGAGCCTACCCGGCTCTCAAAACAGCATATGAAAATGCAATCGCAGAAATTGCTTTCGCAAACCAGGCTATTGAGAACGGTGTTGGCACATGGTTCAAATTGGCGGATCGCATTGACATTAATTCGCAAGAGATTAGAGATCTTGGGGATATAAACGCCATTACGGCTGAGCGCGATCGGCTTGATGCTGAAATAGATGAGGTCAAGAGCCGCACGCTGCTTACTGATGAAGAAGTGACCAAGTATCAGGAGATCGCTACTCGCATCAATGATAAGGAGGCACGGGTCCAAGAACTCGCGAGACAGCTTATTCAGCTCACTTCGTACGTCTCTCTCTCCGAAGGAAATAAGGCTGTGCAAATCCTTCCGGGGAAGGTGCAAGCGAAGATCTCAGTCAGGCCTTCTCAGACAGATGTCCCTGATACAGTCTCAGTGCGCATCGATGAGATCAAAGCAGAGGCCCACCGGAAAGTTGTTTCCGAAGTCGAAGGGGTCTTGGTCAGTGTGGCCAGCGCTCTCGAGAATGAGCGCGCTTCGTTGGTCCAAGAGGTTGCCGAAATCCGCCGCATCAACGGCGACCTTATCAAGAGGCATGAGGCAAACGAAGAGCTTTCCGCCCTGGTTCGAAGTCGCAACAGGCAGTTGGCGGTCCTTGATGTAATCGCTAAGAAGGACAAGGAACGGCAGAAACTACTATGTGATCAGCAAATCGCAACTGACAAGATCTCCAGGCACATTCACGATCGCGATGCTGCTATCACTGCTTTGGAGACAGCCTTCAACGAGGAGGAGCGGACGCTAATTGGAATGAGTTTCGGCATTGAGGTGGAAGTGCCTGAAACAGCTGCCGAGCATGCTTCAATAGGAATCAACCAGCGGCACACTAACGAATACATAAGACATAAAGGTGAAAGCGTTTGCTACAAGGAGGCCCAGGCAGATCCGAAGAAGTTCTTGGACGCATTGCGGTCAGGGCATATTCGTCTCAACAAGAACTACGATGCAAATGCGGTAGCTGCGGACGTCTTGGCAGTAACTAAAGAAATTCGCTTCTTTGCAGAGATGGACTCGGATCGAATAGGAGGCTTCATTCGATCTTCTATGACACCTGGTAAGCAAGCTCTGTTCGCCCTTACGCTTATTTTGAACGAGACGGAGGAGCCGTGGCCCCTTCTCATAGACCAGCCAGAGGATGACCTCGACAGCAGATCGATCTACGCCACAATCGTTCCGTACTTGGTGGAGCGGAAGCAGGAACGTCAGATCATTATGGTTAGTCATGACGCAAACCTGGTGATCGGCGCGGACTCGGAAGAGGTCATAGTCGCAAATCGGCACGGGGACGACCGACCCAATAAGGACGAACGAACCTTTGAGTATCTAACTGGATCTTTGGAGTACTCTCAGGAACTCAACTTGAAGAGTCGGACAATTCTTGGCCGCTGCGGTATTCGTGAGCATGCGTGTGAAATCCTTGATGGCGGCGAAGACGCGTTCCGCAAGCGCCGCGAGAAGTACAAAATTTAATGGAACGTTTGTCTCGGGGTACTGTTGGCGTGGGGAAAGGCGAGACATTACCTAGTTGGACTGCGCACTCGCTTCGTGGCACACCACCCATGAATCATCCCCGCCTGGTGGAACCTGAGCGGCGCCTCGAACCCCGCATCCGCCACCAGCGCCGCGACCCGCTCCGGCGGCAGGATCGCCACGTCGCGCGCGTAGTTCCCTCGCATCCGCTCGATCGCTTCGTCGTCTAGCCCGGCGCCCGACATCGTCCGCATCCACAGGCGCAGCATGTCGGGATAATCTGGCGCGTTGGTGTCCCAGGCCAGGTCGGCCCAGGCGAGCATGCCGCCTTTGCGCAGGCGGCGGCCGATGGCGGCGAAGAACGCGGTGCGTTCGGCCGGGTCGAGGATGAACTGCGAGACCAGGAAGCAGGTGGCGCCGTCGAAGGCACCGGTGTCCGGGAGGGTTTCGAGCAGGCCGGCGTGGAACTCGCAACGGTCGGCGAAGCCTTCGCGCTCGGCGCGCTCGCGGCAGGCGGCGACCATGGCGGGCGCAGGGTCGAGCGCGAGGAAGCGCCAGCGCGGGAAGCGCTTGGCCAGGTGCGCGATCTCGGCGCCGGTTCCGGCGCCGACGCACAGCAGGCGGGCGTCTTCGGGCAGGTCGGCGAAGACGGTTTCCAGGAGGAAGTGCAGGCTTTCGCGGATCGGCGCCATGCGCGCCCATTGCGCGTCGTAGCCGGCGGCCTGCTGGTCGAAGAGCTTGTCGAGTTCGTGCTGTTCCATGGACGGATTGTGGCAGGGGAGCGGGCCGGGTCGCCCATCGCGGTAGATTTGCAGGATGACCAGATCAGCCACCCTCGCCTTCCGCTTCGCTCCAACACTCTGGGCCTCGCTCCTCCACCTGGCGTTGATGGCCGGCGCCTTCGTGCTGTTCCTCGGCCGCAAGCCCGGCCGGTTCCGCTCGCAGGCGATCATCGAAGCGATCCCGGGCTTCTACACCCACGTGTTCAACTTCTCGCTGTCCTACCTGCTGTACGCGGGCATCGGTTTCCTGTGGCTGATGATGGGCGTGCCGATGCGCTTCGTGGCCTGGGCCGGCGCCGCGCTGGTCGCGGCCAACGTCGGCTACGAGCTCCTGCTGCCGCTGTTGAACACGCGCGATCCGGTGGACGCCGCCTACGGCATCGCCGGCACGCTGCTGGGTTTCGCATGGCTGTGGATCGTGCGACGCTTCGGCCTCACGCCCATACCCGCACCCGCACGATGACGATCGAGTTCGAAGCCCGCCTCGCGCGCCCGGCGCAGCCGAAGAACGCGAGCTGGACGTTCCTGGTGCTGCCGGCCGAAGCGAGCGCCCAGCTGCCGACGCGCGCGATGGTCGCGGTCGAGGGCACGTTCGCGGGCCAGCCGTTCGAGGCGGTACTCGAGCCCGACGGCGAAGGCAGCCACTGGCTCAAGGTGCCGCGCGCGCTGTGCGAGGCCGCCGGCGCCGAACCCGGCGACACCGTGGCGCTCGCGATCGCACCCGCCGCGAAGGAGCCGGAGCCCAGGGTTCCGCCCGACCTGCGCGACGCACTCAAGGCCAACCCGGCGGCGAAGGCCACCTGGGACGCCACCACCACGGTCGCGCGCCGCGACTGGATCGCGTGGATGACCTCGGGCAAGAAGGCCGAGACGCGCGGCAAGCGCCTGCTGTCGGCGATCGACATGCTCGGCAACGGCAAGAAGCGCGTGTGCTGCTTCGACCGCTCCGGGATGTACGGCGGCAACTTCAGCGCGCCGGAGGCGGCGGACTGACTCAGGCCGACAGGCCGACGTCGCCCTCGACCACGGCCTGGCGCAGGCGCGGCCGCTCGCCCGGCGCCCACAGCGCCACCTCGTGGCGCACGCGGTAGCGCAGCGGTCCGCCGTCCACGCCGGGGCTGCGCGCGATCGGGCGCGGGATGCACACGAACTCGGTGCACATCGTGCTGCCGTCCACGCGCACGACGCCGTAGCCGTGCCCGCCCATGTCCACGAACGCCAGGTGCGGCGCCAGCTCCGGGTTGCTGGCCGCGTGCGCCCTGGCCAGGTCGCCGCTCTCCGCGTATTCGAGTGCCGAGCGCACGCCGTGGTTGAGCAGCAGATTCATGGTCGGCTCCATCCTGCCGTCGGCGCGGTCGGCGATGAACAGCCGCCGCAGCGGATGGTCCTTCCGCCCGTGCTCGTGCGCTTCCTGCATGCCCGGTGAGGTGATCGAGCCACATACGAAGCTGACGCCCATCGGTTCGAACGCGGCCGGCGGCAGCGCCTTCGCCGCGTAGCCGGCCCAGAAGCTGTGGCGGTCGCCCGAGAGCACCGCGAAGCCGGTGATGCCGGCGTCGCGCACGGTGTCCATGATCTCGCCGCGCTCGTGGTAGACGCCGCCCCAGTCGCCGTTGTTCATCACCGCGTAGCCGTCGGTCCACGCCGGCCACTCCGGCGGCAGCATGCCGGCAGGCAGGTGCTGCGGGTCCACGCGCCAGTCCGGCGTGCCGAGCGAACTGCCCCAGATCTTCCACGTCGCGGTGGCCTTGCGCAGGGTGTCCAGGAACCACGACTTCTGCTTCGCGCCGAGCATGGATTGCGGCGGCTGGTCGGCGCGGTAGTTCGGGATGGACCTGTCGCCGAACACGATCTTCTCCGGCGGGTGGCCATCGGCATGCGCGCGCCCGCTGTCCACCTGCATGGACAGCGCCTCGGGGAAGAACGGGTAGGGCACGTGTTCGAACAGCGGGCCGAGCGCGGGATCGTTCGACGGATCCTTGCCGCGGAAGCTGCGCTGGTCGGTGATGATCAGGTCGATGTGCCGGCCCCAGCGCAACGCGCGGTAGGCGATCAGGCTTTCGATCGCTGCGAGGTTGTTGGGCTCGAGGCCGAGGCCGTGGTCGTCGAACTCGGTCACGGGCACGTCGGTGACGGCGGGCGCGTCGAAGGCCGCGAGCTTGCCCGGCGCCACCACGCGCGCGGGCTGGAACTCGAACCAGGCCTGGTTCGCCGCGACCTTGAGCTGCTGCCCGGGCACCTGGCCGTCGCCGGGGAATTCCATCACCGACTGCCACGCCAGCCATGAGAACTCGTGGTTGTCCCAGATCGCCACGAACGGAAAGCGGGCGCGCGCGTCCTGCAGGTCGGGGTCCTGCAAATAGGCGTTGTAGAGCGCGCGGTAGCCGGCCAGCGTGGTCGGCACGGTGAAGCGGTCGCCGGCGACCGGGCGGCCGTGCTCGAACGCGACCGGGAAGGTGATGCGGCGGTCGTAGCGGTGTCCATCCTTGACCTGCCCGGGCGTCTGGATGACCTCGTAGATGAAGTCGCCGAGGTGCAGCACGAAACCGAGCCGCTCGTCGGGCGCCGCGCGCTCGTCCTCGAAGATCATCCTGCGGTACGCGTTCATCGCGCCCTCGGGCAGGCTCTGGCAGCTCACGAAGGCGAAGCGCGCGGGACGCGGGTCGTCGGGCGCCGGCGCCGTCAGCGTGCGGCCGATGCGGCTGCCGTTGCCGTCCTCGTCCACGAAGCGGTACCAGTACTCGCCAGCGGGAGGCAGGTCGCCGACCAGCACCCGGCAGGTCCAGTCGGCCGCGGCCAGCACCGGCGCCGCGGTTGTCGCGATGACCTGGTCGAACTCCGGATCCCGCGCCACCTCCACCAGCAGCGTGGCGCGATCGCGTCCGTCGGCGTAGGGGCGCCGCGTCCACAGCAGCACGCTGTGGTGGTCGGGGTCGCCCGAGGCGACGCCCTGCGGGAACAGGTCGCGGCGTTCGCGCCAGCCGCTGCTCGAGGGTCGCAGCGTCGAACAGCCCCAGGCCAGGGTGGCGCCCATCGCGGCGGCCAGCTTCAGGAACTGGCGGCGGTCCATCGTCGCATGCGGTTCCCCTCGCCGTGGTGGTCCGCGCAACGCTAGTCCCCGGAACAGAAGCCGAGGACGTGCCGGAAGTCCCCATGACCGCAGGCCTTCCGCGGCCGCGCGGCACCGCCGGCATGACCTTCGACCCGCGTCGAAGCCCATTCAGGCAATCACCATCGCCGCACCTGCAGTCGCACCTTCGACCACGCCTTGCCCACAGACGTTCGTTTCCCGTTTCCCGCGGTCGCATCGCCAGGCTGGGTGATCACCACGATGCTGCTGTTCATCGCGGCGTCGGGCGCCTGGCTGTTCTCCCCGTACTTCCCGCTGGAGCTGCTGCGGGCGCTGGACAGCGCTAGCGCCGGCTGGATCGCGCCGACCCTGGCCTTGGCCGTGGTGTTCGGCGCGGTCGAACTGTGGCTGCTGTTCGTCCCCGGGAAGCAGCGGCCCGCGATCCTCGGGTGGCGTGCAGACGCGTTGCCAGCGGCGCTCGCCGCAACGCTCGTGGCGTGGCTGGCGATGCAGGCCTCGGTCGTGCTCGCCTCGCGCCTCGGCGACACGCCGCTCGCCTGGAATCCGGGCTGGGCCGAGGGCGGCCTGCTGCCCGGCGCCTTGATCGCGCAGCTGTTCGGTACCGCACTGCTGGAGGAAACCGTGTTCCGCGCCTGGCTATGGCCGCAGCTCGCCTTGCGGATGGCGCGGCGCTGGCCCGCGCGCCGGGCATGGGCGGTGGCGCTGCTGGTGTCGCAGGGCGCGTTCGCGCTGCTGCACCTGCCAGCGCACATCGCGGCCGGGACGCCGTCGTCGGTGCTGGCTGGCGTGGTGTCCGGACTGTTCCTGACCGGGATCGTGCTCGCCCTGCTGTATGCCGCGACCCGCAACCTGTTCTTCGTGGTGGGCGTGCATGCACTTGGCAATGCGCCCACGCTACTGTTCGAACCGCAAGGGCCGCAGCCCACGCTGGTCCTGCTCGGAGCCTCGATCCTGGTCGCCGCCACGTGGTGGTGGTGG
This sequence comes from Cognatiluteimonas lumbrici, assembly GCF_006476065.1. Lineage (GTDB taxonomy): Bacteria > Pseudomonadota > Gammaproteobacteria > Xanthomonadales > Xanthomonadaceae > Cognatiluteimonas > Cognatiluteimonas lumbrici. The sequence continues at coordinate 1,636,609 of NZ_ML636798.1, read as the reverse complement.
CGACGCTTGCCTGGGAAACAACGACATGCGTCTTGAGAACAAGGTAGCCCTCGTCACCGGCGCCGCGCGTGGAATCGGCGAGGCGATCGCCAGGGCGTTCGCGGCCGAAGGCGCGACGGTCCACGTCACCGACATCGACGAGGCCGGCGCCTCCGTCGTCGCGGCGTCGCTTGGCGATCCGGCGCGCGCCGTGCGCCTGGACGTGCGCGACGAGCAGGCATGGCGCGATGCCACGGAGTCGATCCTGCGCGCCCACGGCAGGCTGGACATCGTCGTCAACAATGCCGGCATCACCGGGTTCGAGGGCGAACCCGTGGCGCACGACCCGGAGAACGCCACGCTCGAGGCCTGGCGCGCGGTCCACGAGACCAACCTGGACGGCGTGTTCCTCGGCTGCAAGTACGCCATCCGCGCCATGCGGAAGACCGGCGCCGGCTCGATCATCAACATCTCCTCGCGCTCGGGCATCGTGGGGATTCCAACGGCGGCCGCCTACGCCTCGAGCAAGGCAGCCGTGCGCAATCACACCAAGAGCGTGGCGCTGTACTGCGCCGGGGAGGGCATGACGGTGCGCTGCAACTCCATCCACCCCGCGGCGGTGCTGACGCCGATGTGGGAGCCGATGCTGGGCACCGGGCCGGAGCGCGAGGCGAACATGGCGATGTTCGTGCAGGACACGCCGCTGCGCCGGTTCGGCACTCCGGAGGAAGTCGCGGCCATCGCCGTGCTGCTGGCCTCCGACGAATCGGCCTACATCACCGGTGCCGAATTCAACGTCGACGGCGGCATCCTGGCCGGTTCCGCGGGCGCCCCTTCGCAGTAGTTCAGTGCGTGCCGGTCCGCTGGCCGGCCGGCTCCGCGTGGCTTTCGGTGTGCGCCGCGCACTTCCACTCGCCGTCCAGCAGCACCCAGGTCGAGGAGTCGACCACGTCCTCCTCGATGACCTCGCCGTCGCGCTGGTACTTCTGGCGCGCGCGATAGGTCGCGATCGCCACGTCGTCGCGCGGCAGCAGCACCTCGAAGTCGGAGAAGGAGAAATCCAGGACGCGGTGCTTCGGGTTCGACGCCATCTTCTCGTAGGTCGGCGGGTCGAAAGACATCGCGCCGTGCGAGCTCGCCATCAGCGCGGTGTCGGTGAGCATCGCCGATGCGACCTGCGGCTTGTCGTCCACCAGCGACTGCCAGAAGGCGCGCTCCAGGCGCTCGATCTCGGCCTTGCGTGCGCTCGTCTTCATCGCGGAATCCTCTCTTCCGAAGGGACCACCGATGGTTCCGGCGCGCCGGTTATCCGCGGATGAATGTTTCCCGTGCGTGAGTGCTGAACAGGCGCCCGCTTCACCGTTCGCATACCGCGTCGTCGCGACGATGACTGCGCCAGCACGGGTGGCTGGCCCCCCACACCAGGAGAGCGCAGAAATGACCGATATCAAGAAGGACCACAGCATTGGCGAGGGCACCGGCGCGGTGGCCGGTGGCGTCACGGGTGCGGCGGTCGGCTCGGTGGCCGGGCCGGTCGGCACCGTCGTCGGCGCGGTGGTCGGCGGCGTGGTCGGCGCCAAGGCCGGCGACGCGATCGCCGAGGCCGTGAACCCGACCGAGTACAACGACTACTTCGAGGCCAACTACCGCAACGTGCCGTACTACTCGAGCGGGCGCGACTGGAGCGACTACCAGCCGGCCTACCAGTACGGCTACGACACCTACGGCACCTACCGCGGCCAGCGCTTCGACGACGTCGAGTCGCAGCTCGAGCGCGACTGGGATGCGAGCCGTGCGCGTTCGCGCCTGGAGTGGGCGGAAGCCCGCGATGCGGTGCGCGACGGCTGGCACCACATCGAGCGCAGGATGCCGGGCGACGCCGACCGCGACGGTCGCTGACCTTGCACGGGCGGCGCGCCTGCCGCCACGGGAGCCATCCATGACGGGCCATCTCAAGAAGGACCACATCCTCGGCGCCGGCAGCGCCGCGCTGGCCGGAGGCGCCGCGGGCGCCGCCATCGGTGCGGTGGTCGCCGGTCCCCCCGGCCTGACCGTCGGCACCGCCGCCGGCGTCGCGCTCGGCGCCGTGCTCGGCCATCGCGCCTCGGAACAGGCCGACCCACGCAGCGATCTCGGGCACTTCGAGCAGATCTACTGGAAGATGCCGTACTACGTGGACGGGCGGGACTGGCACGACTACGCGCCGGCCTACCGCTACGGCCTGCACACCTGGCAGCAGCACCGCGGCCGCGGCATCGCGGCGGTGGAGTCCGAGCTGCAGGGAGGATGGGAGTCCGCGCACCGGTATGGATCGCGGCTCGACTGGCGGCAGGCGCGCCCGGCGGTGGAACACGCCTGGCGGTCGATGGACGAGGCCGAGCGCGAAGGCTGAGCCGCGCGCACGGGTCGTTTGCACATGGAAAACAGGGGCCGAAGCCGGCCCCTGCGGTAGGATGCCGGCTCGCCCCACCGACGAGCCGCACGACATGAGCCAAGCCCCCGGCACCCCCGGCGTGACCCGCGAGCAGGCGGAGGAAGCCATCCGCACCCTGCTGCGCTGGGCCGGCGAGGATCCCGGGCGCGAGGGCCTGCTCGAAACCCCGGCGCGCGTCGCCCGGGCCTACGAGGACTGGTACAGCGGCTACAAGCTGGACCCGGACGACTACCTCGCGCGCACCTTCCAGGAGGTCGCCGGCTACGACGAGCTGATCGTGCTGCGCGACATCGAGTTCGAGTCGCACTGCGAGCACCACATGGCGCCGATCATCGGCAAGGCGCACGTCGGCTACCTGCCCGACGGCAAGGTCGTGGGCATCAGCAAGCTGGCGCGGGTCGTGGACGCGTACGCGCGCCGCTTCCAGGTGCAGGAGAAGATGACCGCGCAGATCGCCGGCTGCATCGAGCGCGTGCTGCAGCCGCGCGGCGTCGGCGTGGTCGTGGTCAGCAGCCACGAGTGCATGACCACCCGCGGCGTGCACAAGCGTGGCGTCAGCATGGTCACCTCGACCATGCTCGGCACCTTCCGCGAGGACGCGCGCACCCGCGCCGAGTTCCTGCAGTTCATCGACGTCGGCCCCGGCCGCTGAGGCATCACGTCCCCATGTCGACATCGCCGGCAAAGTCGCCGGGATGCCGAAGACCCATGACTGCCTGATCGTCGGCGCCGGCCCCGCGGGCCTGGTCGCCGCCACCTACCTCGCGCGCTTCCACCGCGACGTCGTGGTGGTGGATGCCGGCAACAGCCGCGCGCAGTGGATCCCCACGAGCCACAACTGCCCGGGCTTCCCGCTCGGCATCGGCGGCGAGTCGCTGCTGCAGCGGCTGCGCGCGCAGGCGGCGCAGTACGGGGTGGAGCCGGTGCAGGGCAAGGTCGAGAGCCTGCGACGCGACGGCGAAGGCGTCTTCTTGGCCAGCGACGGCGACGGCCGCGTCTGGCGCGCGCGCTGCGTGGTGCTGGCCACCGGCGTGGTGGACATGATGCCGGTGGTCGAGGGCGGCCAGCCGGTGCTCGAGCGCGCGGTCGAGTCGGGAGTGCTGCGCCTGTGCGCGGTGTGCGACGGCTACGAGGCCAGCGACGAATGCATCGGCGTGTTGGCGCCGCCGCAGGAGGCGCTGTCGCACGGCCTGTTCCTGCGCGGCTTCTCGCGCAAGGTCGACGCGATCAGTGCCGGGCCCGGCGAGACCGACGCCGACACCCGGCGCGCCGCGGACGCGGCCGGCGTGCCGCTGCTGCCGGTGCCGGCGCGGCTCGAGTGCGACACCGACGCCTGCACGGTCACCTTCGACGACGGCAGCACGCGCCGCTACGACACGCTGTACCCGGTGCTCGGCAGCGAGGCGCAGTCGCAGCTCGCGCGCGAGCTCGGTGCCGATGTGGACGAGGACGGTGCGCTGCGCACCGATGCCCACCAGCAGACCAGCGTGGACGGCCTGTACGCGATCGGCGACGTGGTCAGCGCGCTCGACCAGATCGCGGTGGCCGTGGGTCACGCCGCGATCGCCGCCACCGCCATCCACAACCGGCTCCCGCGCAGGCTGCGGATGTAGGAGCGGCGCTCGCGCCGCGACCGGGGACAAGAGCTCGCCGCCATGGCGGCTCCCACTGTCGCGGCGCCAGCGCCGCTCCTACACATCTGTCCGGGCATAATTCCGGGCATGCACGCATCCCATCCCGCATCCACCCGCTGCAGCGCCTTTGCCGGGCAGCGCCTGCTCGCCGCCGGCACCCTGCAGCACGTGGCGCTGGCCGCGCGCCAGGCGCTGGACTCCGATCCGGACGTCCAGATCCGCATCTTCGAGGACGCGGGCCAGCATCCGGTCGAGGTCAACCTGGGCGGGACCATGGCCGACCTCGTGCGGCGGCTCGCGGAACTGCCCGACACCATGGACGCGGTGCCGGACCCCGCGGTCGCCTCGGCCGAAGCAACGCCCTCCGACAAGCCGCGCGGGCGCGGCCGTCCAAGGCTCGGCGTGGTCGCGCGCGAGGTGACACTGCTGCCGCGCCACTGGCAATGGCTCAACGCGCAGCCGGGCGGCGCTTCGGTGGCGTTGCGCAAGCTGGTCGAGGCCGCGCGTCGCGACGCCGGCGAGGGCGACCGCCGCCGCGAGGGCCAGGAGGCGACCTACCGCTTCATCCTCGCGATGGCCGGCAATGCACCCGGCTTCGAGGAGGCGGCGCGCGCGCTGTTCGCGGGCGACATCACCCGTTTCGAGGATGCGATCGTCGCGTGGCCGCCGGACATCCGCGAGCACGCGACGATGCTGGCGGCGCGGGCGCTGCGCGATTGAGGTTGTGCGGGTTGTCGCGCTGCGTGGGTCGCGGCGCCAGCGCCGCTCCTACAGCCAGTTCTTCCAGCGCGCGACGACGATTCCGACTGCGGCTATCACGGCCATTCCGGCCACCGTCGCCCAGAAGCCGGCCGAGCCGCTCTCGAACAGCGGCGTGGTGAAGTTCATCCCGAGGGCGCCGACGATCACCGCCATCACCCCCGAGAGCACGGTGACGAAGGTCAGCACGCGCATGGTGGAATTGGTGCGCTGCGCGTTGCGGCTGGCGAACAGCTCGAAGCTGCCGACCACCAGGTCGCGCGCGTTCTCGACCGCGTCCATCGCCCGCTCGAAGCGCTTCTCGAGTGTGCGGAAGGCCGGGATCGGATCCTGCTCGTCGTCGTCGCTGCCGCCCGGGCGGAAGTCGGGACGCGCCAGCGCGCCGTAGACGTGCCGGTGCGGCGCCAGCATCCGCCGCAGCCGCGATGCCGCGCGGCGCAGGCGCGCGAGCTCCGGCAGGCACTCGTGGTACACGCGGCTCGACAGCACCGACACCTCGAGCCGGTCCACCGCCTCCTCGAAGTCCGATACCGCGTGCAGGTAGCTGTCCACCTGCCAGTCCAGCAGCGAGGCGGTGAAGTTCTCCGGGCGCAGGCTGCCCAGGCGGGTTTCGCCGTGCTCGCGCTGGTGCAGCTCGTCGAGGATCTTCAGCGGCCCGCGGTGCAGGCTGAGCACGAAGCGCCGACCGCAGGCGATCGCAAGGCCGCGCCCTTCGAAGCCGAGCTTGTCCTTGCCCTCGACCGCATTGACCGCGACCAGGAACCAGTCGCCGAAGTTGAGCAGTTGCGGCGTGCCGTTGAGCGCGTGCAGGGCGTCGCGGCCGTCCTGCAGGCCGAGCGCTTCGATCAGCCGCTCGAGGCAGGCCTCGGCCGCACCCTCGTCGGCATCCTCGTCCTGCAGGTCCACCCACAGCAGCTGGTGTTCTCCGAGCGCGCCGACGTCGATGTCGCCCTCGTCGAGGTCGCGGTCCTGCCCGTCGGCGTCGAACAGGGAGATGCGCAGCCAGGGCTGGCGGTCGGTGGGGGCTTGCTCGTCCATGCGCGTTCATCATGAACGGGAGCCGCGAAAGCCGGGTGAACCATGCATCGCGTTGACGCGCCGCTGCGGATGCTCCGCCGATGCCCAGCGATGCCGAGGCCACCGCCGCCCACGCCGGATTGCGCCACGTCACCGATGCCTCGCCGGGCATCCGGCGGCGGCGTGCCGGCAAGGGGTTCTCGTACCGCGACGACGCCGGCCGCGTGGTCCGCGACCGCGACACGCTCGCGCGCATCCGCGCGCTGGCGATCCCGCCCGCCTGGACCGACGTGTGGATCTGCGCCGACCCGCGCGGCCATCTGCAGGCCTGCGGGCGCGACGCGCGCGGCCGCAAGCAGTACCGCTACCACCCGCAGTGGAGCGCCGTGCGGGGCGACGGCAAGTTCAGCCGCGTGGTCGCGTTCGGCGAAGCGCTGCCGAAGCTGCGCCGGCGCATGCGCCAGGACCTCGCGTTGCCGGGTTTCCCGCGCGCCAAGGTGCTGGCGATCGTGGTCGCGCTGCTCGGCGAAACCCTGATCCGGGTCGGCAACCCGGAATACGCGCGCAGCAACCGGTCCTACGGTCTGACCACGCTGCGCAACCGCCACGTCGAGTTCGTGCGCGGCGGGCGTGCGCGCTTCCGCTTTCGCGGCAAGGCCGGCCAGACCCACGAGGTGGAACTCGACGACAAGCGCCTGGTGAAGCTGCTGCGCACCTGCCAGCAGCTCCCGGGGCAGTCGCTGTTCCAGTACCGCGACGACGACGGCACCCTGGTGCCGGTGGACTCGGGGGAGGTCAACGACTACCTGCGCGAGGCCACCGGCGACGCCTTCAGCGCCAAGGACTTCCGCACCTGGGGCGGCACGCTCGCGGCCTTCCAGCGGCTGGCGCGGACCACGCTGCCGTACCGCGCCGACGGCAGCCTCGCCGGCGAGCGCGCGCTGGCCGGGCTGGAGAAGGCGGTGGTCAAGGAGGTGGCTGCCGCGCTCGGCAACACGCCGACCGTCTGCCGCGGCTCCTACATCGACCCGGCGGTGTTCGCCGGCTGGCGCGACGGTTCGCTGCAGCGCGCGGCGGCGAAAGCGCGCGGCGAACGCCAGTGGGAAGCGGCGGCACTGCGCTTCCTGCGCAAGGCGCGGGCGCAGGCCAGGGCGAACGGCAAGACCAAGGCGCCTAGGCGGCGAACGGGTCGTCCACCAGCACCAGCGCCCAGAACGGCACGCGCTCGGCCTTCCAGCCCTCGGCAGCCTGCTCCAGGACTTCGAGCGTGATGTCGAAGCTCTCGCGGTCGGTGCGCCGCCAGGCATCGGTGCCGGTAAGCAGCAGCAGGTAACCGTCGGCCGGCATCCACGACAGGTCGGACAGGCAGTCGGCAAGCGCATCCCAGTTGTGGCCGAACCACTCCGGGAAGCGCAGCGCGCGCGCGAAGCGGCACAGCGCGTCGGCCTTGTCCTGGCACCCGGAGAAATCCACCGCCGCCGCGGCGAAGCCGAGCATCGCGGCGGCCTCGGCGTAGGCCTCCTGCTCGCGCTGGTCCACGAGGTAGGCGCCGGCCATCGCCGGATCGGCGAGCATCCCGCCCAGCGGCAGGCGCGCGCTCACGGCGCGCTCCATTCGAAGCGCCGGAAGCTGCGGTAGTGGTCGTCGGTGTAGAAGAACTCCGCCGGCGGGTCGCCGCCGGAGACGATCCGGCGCGCGCCGCGGTCGCGCGAGCCGGGCGTGTCGACCGTGTACTCGCGGTAGTAGCCGCGCGGGCGCTCGGGCAGCCGCCGCTCGCGGTTCTGGAACACGCCGCCATCCTGGCGGTACGGGTAGGGTCCGCCGGCGCGGATCAGCGCCAGCGTGTCGCGCGCTTCCGGCGGCAGCCAGGCGGGGGCGTGGTCGCGGATGGCCGCTGGCGCCTCGCTGGGCGCGGCAGGTCCGTGCACCGGTGCCGATGCCGGCGCCGGCTCGGGCGACTGCTGCCGGCTCCAGCCCCACGCGACCAGCACGGCGAGCAGCAGCGCCGTCCATGCCCCCTTGCCCATGCGTTGTCCCCTAGCCGCAGCTCACGCCGACGATGGCGTTGCGCTCGTTGACCTTGATGTTCACCCGGTCGCCACGATAGTCCATCGTGACCGCCTGGCCGGGATGGATCACGCGCACGGTATTGCTGCGGGTGTCTACGCGCACCTGCTCGACGACCTCGTCGGTGGGCGCGCGCCCGACCGCCCAGGCGCCGGCGCCGGCCACGCACTGGGTCTGGATCGGCACGTTCGGGGGCGGTGGCATCTGCGAGGCGCAGGCGGCGACGCCGAGGAACACGACGGCCACGAGCGCCGACTGACGAACGGTCCTGTCCATGGGAGTTCTCCGTGCGGAACAATGCGTTCCCGCGAGGATCGCGCGAAGCCCGTGTTCCGGCCGTTAAGGTGGCTGGATGAAGGAGCCTTCCATGACCCAGCGCATCCGCCATCCCGGGTTGGCCGGGAAGCTGGCCACCGCGGCCGGGGCCGCGGCCCACATCCGTCCCGGCGACACCGTGGCCATGAGCGGCTTCACCGGTGCCGGCTACCCCAAGGCGGTGCCGCAGGCGCTGGCCGAGCGCATGGAGCGGGCCCACGCCGCCGGCGATCCCTTCCGCGTGAAGGTGCTGACCGGCGCCTCCACCGCACCCGAGCTCGACGGCGCCCTGGCCAAGGTCGACGGCATGGAGCTGCGCATGCCCTACCAGTCGGACCCGGAGGTGCGCAGCCGGATCAACGCCGGCCGGCTCGAATACATCGACATCCACCTCAGCCACGTCGCCCAGCACACCTGGTTCGGCTTCTTCGGCGACATCGACGTCGCGCTGGTGGAAGTGTCCGCGATCAACGAGGACGGCACCCTGGTGCCGTCGTCCTCGGTCGGCAACAACAAGACCTGGCTGGAGCTCGCCGACCGCGTGATCCTGGAGGTCAACCGCTGGCAGCCGGACGCGCTCGACGGCATGCACGACATTTACTACGGCACCGCGCTGCCGCCGGATCGCCAGCCGATCCCGCTGGTGCGCGCCGACCAGCGCATCGGCGAGCCCTACCTGCGCGTGGACCCGGCCAAGGTCGTCGCCGTGGTCGAGACCGACGCACCCGACCGCAACAGCGCGTTCAGCGCGCCGGACGAAAGCTCGCGCAGGATCGCCGGGCACCTGCTCGAGTTCCTCGCGCACGAGCGCAGGAAGGGCCGCCTCGGCGACCGCCTGCTCCCACTGCAGTCGGGCGTCGGCAACATCGCCAACGCGGTGCTCGCGGGCCTGGCCGAGGGCGGCTACCGCGACCTCGAGGCCTATACCGAGGTGATCCAGGACGGCATGCTGCGCCTGCTGCGCGACGGCGTGCTGCGCATGGCCTCGGCGACCTCGTTCTCGCTCAGCCCGGACGGCATCGCCGAGTTCAACGACAACGTGGACTTCTACCGCGAGCGCATCCTGCTGCGCCCGCAGGAGATCTCCAACCATCCGGAACTGATCCGCCGGCTCGGCTGCATCGCCATGAACGGCATGATCGAGGCCGACCTGTACGGCAACGTCAACAGCACCCACGTCGCCGGCAGCCGGATCATGAACGGCATCGGCGGCAGCGGCGACTTCGCGCGCAACGGCTATCTGTCGGTGTTCCTGGCGCCGAGCCTGGCCAAGGGCGGCGCGATCTCGACCATCGTGCCGATGGCCAGCCACGTGGACCACACCGAGCACGACGTGATGGTGCTGGTCACCGACCAGGGCCTGGCCGACCTGCGCGGACTGTCGCCAAAGCAAAGGGCGCGGCAGGTCATCGCCCACTGCGCCCATCCGGATTACAGGCCGATGCTGCAGGACTACTTCGAACGCGCCAGCGCCGAAGGCTTCGGGCGGCACACGCCGCACCTGCTGGGCGAAGCGCTGTCCTGGCACCAGCGCTTCATCGAGACCGGCAGCATGCGCGGCTGAGGCCGCGCGCTGCGCACGGGCTTACTCCGCCAGCTCGGCGCGCAGCGCCGCGGCCTCGCGGCGCACCCACTCGGCCACCGCCGGGTGCGGCACCAGGCCGCGGCCGTCGGAGACGTAGTCGAGTCCGGCGAGCACCTTCTCGTAGGGGCCGAAGCCCTGCACCCGGAACGGGATCACGATGGCGCGGCCGCCGTCCCTGGCAGCCGCTTCGACGTAGGCGCGCACGCGCGCCTCGGCTTCCTTGCGCTTTTCCGGCCAGTCCTCGCGCAGGGTCTCGACCTGCACGTGGCGGAAGCCGAGCGCGCGCACCAGGTCCGCACGCTCGTCGAGCTGCGCCTTCCAGCGCGCGTCCTCGTCGTCGTCGGCCGGGCCGTGGGCGAGGATCAGCACGCTCTCGCTGGCCGGGTCGGTGGCCAGCGCCTCGGCACGGGTCGCCAGCACCTGGCCCATCTCCGGCGCGTCCATCAGTCCGTCCTTGCTGATCGCGAAGCTGGCGTCGGCGTCGAGTTGCCAGAACTCCATCGAATGCCCACCGTGGCTGCCGTTGCCGCCGCCATGGCCGTGGTGCCCGGCGTGCGGATCGGGCGCTGGTGGCGCCGGCGCGCCCGGCTCGAGCCCGAGGATCTGGCGGGTGCGGTCGTACCAGCTCTCGCCGCTCACGAACAGGCGGACGACGCCAATACGGTCGACGCCGCGCGCCTCCAGCTTGTCCACGGCGGCCTGCAGGCTGGCCGCATCGGCCATGCCCCAGGCGATCTCGAACGGCTGCTCGGCTTCCAGCGGCGCCAGCGCGGCGGCGACTTCCCGTTCCCAGTCGGGCTTGCCGCCGTGCGCCATCACCAGCACGCCGAAGTCGTTGCCGGTTGCCTCCGTGTCCGCGGGCGTCTCGGTGGCCTGCGCCGGCGCCACCAGCGCGGTGCTCGCGAGCAGTGCAAGCATGAGTGCCTTCATCTCGGGAATCTCCAGTTACCAGTCCAGGGTGATCGAGGCGGACAGCGCGCGCCCCGGTGCGGTGTAGCGGTCGATGGACGCGGTGCCGCTGCCCAGCGGGATGTCGCCGGCGGCCCAGTACTTACGGTCGGCCAGATTGGTGACCCCGACGTTCAGGCGCGCGCCCGGCGCCAGGCGCCAGTGTGCATACAGGTCGAGCACGCCGTAACCCGGGGCCCGGAACAGCGCCGGGTCCTCGAGCCGGTCGTTGCGCGCGGCGAAGCGCCCGGCCAGTTCCGCGCCCCAGCGCTCGCCGTCGTAAGCGAGGCCCAGGGAGGCGCTCGGCGGGTCGATCGATTCCAGCGGCGCGTCCGCGGTGCGATCCTCGCCGCGCGACCAGGCCGCGGCGCCGCGCAGGCGCCAGCCGTCGAGCGCCGTCGCCAGCTTGCCCAGGTCCACGCCGGCCTTGGCCTCGACACCGTGGATGCGGGCGTCGGCCACGTTCTGCGACTGGAACACCATCAGCCCCTGTTCGTTGAAGCCGGTGAACACGAACGACTCGATGAAGTCCTGGTAGCGGTTGTCGTAGGCGGCCACGCTGAAGTACGCGGCCGGCCCGGAGTAGCGCAGGCCGAGCTCGTAGCCGTCGCTGGTCTCGGGCTTGAGGTCGGGGTTGGCGATCGCGGTGTAGCCGAAGGCCAGGTTGGTCAGGCCGATGTTGACGTCGGCGTAGGGCGGCGCACGGAAGCCTCGCGCGTAGCCGCCGAACAGCGACCACTGCGGCGCGAAGTGCCACACCGCGCCGAGCTTGGGCGACACGCTGGTGCGCTTGAGCCCGGTGATCGCGATCCCGGGGTTGTCCCCTTCGAAGATCGCGTCCATCCGCGGCTCGAGCTCGTAGCGGTCCACGCGCACCGCCGGCACCAGCCGGAACCTGCCGTCGGCGAAGCCGATCTCGTCCTGCAGGTACGCGGCCGCGTTGGTGGTGCGGCTGAGCGGGAAGTCGCGCACCGGGAAGTCGTCCGGCGGCATGCTCGGGGTGCTCGCGCCGGTCAGCGGGAAGCTGCGCAGGCCGTCGCGGTACTGCTCGGTGGAGGTGCGCGCCAGGTCCAGGCCCCAGGCGAGGTCGTGGGTGATGGTGCCGCCCAGCGACTTGCGGAAGTTCGCCTGCAGGCCGGTCACGCGCTGGTCGAAGTGGAACCAGCGCTCGCGCACGTCGCTGAGCGTGGGCGCCGGCAGCGAGCGCTCCTCGAGCGTGTACTGGGTGGTGCGGCTGTCCTGCACGTAGGCCTGCCAGTCGATGGTGTCGACCAGGCCGCCGTCCAGGTCCAGCTCGTGCGAGAACGAGACCCGCGTGCGACGCTGCTCGTCGTGGGCGGCGACGCGCTCGTTGGTGGCGCCGGTCATCGGCTGCAGGCCGAGCGAGGTCAGCAGTTCGGTATCCGCGCGGTCCTCGGTGCCCTCGACGGTTAGCTTGAAGCGCTGGTGCCAGGACGGCTGGTGCACCAGCTTGGCGAGCACGCTGCGGCCGTCGTTGTCCTGCGGGTTGGGGCGGGTGCGCGCGCTGCCGGTGCCGCCGGCCTCGCCGCGGTTGTCGCGCTCGTGGCCCTGGCGGTAGCCGAGCGCCAGCAGGCCCGACCAGCGGTCGCCGCCGAAGGCGCCGGTGAAGCCGCCGAAACGGCCGTCGGATTCGCCGTCGTAGCCGAGCTTCAGCGCGTAGTGGCTGGTCTCGCCCGGATCCAGGTAGTCGGCCGGGTCCTTGGTCACGAACGACACCGTGCCGCCGAGCGCGTCGGAGCCGTACATCGAGCTGGTCGGGCCGCGCACCACCTCGACGCGCTTGAGCGTGTCCAGCTCCACGAAGTTGCGGTTGGCGTTGGAGAAGGCGCCGATCTCGAACGCGTCCGACACCGCGATGCCGTCGGTCTGGATGCGCACGCGGTTGCCGCCGAGGCCGCGGATGCGGATGTCGCCGATGCCGAAGCGGCCGAAGTTGTTGGTGACGGTGATGCCTGGCTCGTAGCGGAACAGGTCCTTGAGGTCCTGGACCAGCAGTTCGTCCATGCGCTCGCGGTCGATCTCGTCCACGGTGTTGGGGACGTCCACGATCGCGCGCGCGGTGCGGGTGGCGGTCACGACCACGCGGTCGAGCTGGCGCGTGTCGTCGGTGGGAGGGGTTTGTGCGGCGGCGGTGAACGCCGGGCAGGCGAGGGCGGCCAGCAGGGCCAGGGTCAGGGGGCGGGAAGTCATCGTGCGAATGATAATGATTATCATTCGAGGGTCAACAGTGCGGCATCCTTGGGGGCATGGGGACTCCGCGGCCGACCCAGACCGAAACCGCCGGACGCCGGCTGGCGCGGGCCTTTGCCGCCGCCGTCCTGGCGCTCGGGGCGCTTGCCGCCAGCGGCCTGCTGTTCAACGAGCACCTGGCGCCGCGCGCCAGCGGCCCGGTGTCGCGGGTGCTGCCGGTCGAGCGTGGCCAGACCGCGCTGGACCGGGAGCTGGAGCCGCTGCTGGCGCTGCGGCCCGGGCAGACCGGCGCGCTGCTGCTGGCGGACGGCCTCGATGCCTTCGCCGCGCGCGCCATGGCCGCGCAGAAGGCCGGCCGCAGCCTCGACCTGCAGTACTACATCTGGAAGGACGACCTCACCGGCCACCTGCTCGCGCGCGAGGCCTGGGCGGCGGCCGAGCGCGGCGTGCGCGTGCGCATCCTGCTCGACGACCTCAATGCCGCGGGCCTGGACCCGCAGTGGCTGGCGCTGGACGCGCATCCGCTGATCGAGCTGCGCCTGTACAACCCGTTCCGCAACCGCGAAGGCGCGTGGCGCATGCTCGAGCTGGTGCAGCGCGCCTTCAGCATCAACCACCGCATGCACAACAAGGCCTGGATCGCGGACGGACGGGTCGCGATCATCGGCGGCCGCAACATCGGCGAGGAGTACTTCTCGGCCGGCGCCGAGGTGAACTTCCGCGACCTCGACCTGCTGCTGTTCGGCCCGGCGGTGGCGCAGGCCGGCGAGATCTTCGACGCGTTCTGGAACAGCGCGGCCGCGGTGCCCATCGGCAACCTCGACGACACGCCCGGGGACGCCCTCGACCAGGTGATCGCGGCGTTCGAGGACGAGGCGCTGCAGGCGCGCGCGCAACCCTACCTGCAACGGGTGGCCGCCTCGCCCAACGTGCGCGACTACCTCGACCAGGCGCTCAGCCCGATCTGGACCGACCGGCTGGAGATCGTCTCCGACCCGCCGATGAAGCAGCACGACGACGCCCGCGAGGACTGGCTGGTCACGCGCCTGCTTGACACCCTGCGCGGCGCCCGCCACAAGGCGCTGCTGATCTCGCCCTACTTCGTGCCCGGCGTGGAGGGCACCGAGGGCCTCATCGGACTGGCGGCGGCCGGCGCGCAGGTGGGCGTGGTCACCAACTCGCTGGCGGCCAACGACGTGCCGGCGGTGCACAGCGGCTATGCCCGCTATCGCGAACCGCTGCTGCGCGGCGGCGTGCAGCTCCACGAGATGCGCGCGCGCGGCGCGGGCGGCATCGCCGGCGTGCTCGGCAGCAGCGGCGCCAGCCTGCATACCAAGGCCTTCGTGGTAGACGACGCGCGCGGCTTCGTCGGCTCGTTCAACCTCGACCCGCGCTCGGCCAACCTCAACACCGAGATGGGCGTGCTGTTCGACGACCCGGCCCTGGCCGCGGCGGTGCGCGACGAATACCTGCGGCTGGCGTCGCCGGAGCAGAGCTACTGGGTGTTCCTCGACCGCCAGGGCCGCGTGCGCTGGCTCGACCGCGCGCCGGCACCGCCGCGCGTGCTCGACACCGAGCCCGAGTCCGGCCCCGGCCGCCGCGCCCTCGCCCGCGTCCTGCAGGCCTTGCCGATCGAGTCGCAGCTCTAGCCGCGCACCGCGTCGCCGTCCTCCACCCGCGCGCCCGGATCGGCGACCGGCGCGGTGACGTGCGCGTGCACCTCGGCCGGGATCGCCACCTCGTCCGGGACGCTCGGCAGCATCCGCGCCTCGCGCCAGCGGCCCCAGCGGTAGTACGCCAGCGACAGCACCATGGACACGAATGCGCTGGCCGGGAAGCTCCACCAGATCGCGTCCACGCCCAGCGCCGGCTGCAGCCACTTCGCGAACGGCACCCGCACCGCCCACAGCGCGAAGCCGAGGATCAGTAGCGGCGGCACCACCGCGCCGGTCGAACGCACCACGCCGGCCACCACGAAGGTGACGCCGAAGAACAGGAACGACCACACCGCGATGTGGTTGAGGTGGCGCGCGGCCTCCAGCGCCGGGCTTGCCTCGGGCAGGAACCACGACAGCATGGTGCGGTCGAGCAGGACCAGCGGCGCGATCAGCGCGCCGGTGAGCAGGAAGTTGAACAGGATGCCGTGCCGGGTGGTGCCCTCGACCCGGTCCCACTGCCCCGCGCCGACGTTCTGCGCCGCCATCGACGAGCATGCCGCGCCGATCGCCATCGCCGGCATCTGCACGTAGGTCCACAACTGCAGCGCGGCGCCGTAAGCCGCGGTGGTATGGGTGCCGTACTGGTTGACCATCGCGATCATCGCGATCATCGCCAGCGAGATCAGCACCATCTGCAGGCCCATGGGCACGCCCTTGGCCACCATCGCGCGCACGATCGTCCAGTCGGGCCGGTACAGGTGGCGCTCGTGGCGGCTGATCCACAGCGGGTGCCTGCGCTGCCACAGCCACCACAGCATCGCCGGCAGCGCGATCGCGTTGGCCAGCAGCGTGGCCAGCGCGCTGCCGGCCACGCCCAGGCGCGGGAACGGCCCGAGCCCGAGCATCAGGATCGGCACCAGCGCGATGTCCAGCACCACCGCCACCAGCAGGAACACGAACGGCGTGCGGGTGTCGCCGGCGCCGCGCAGGATCGCCGACAGGAACGCGAACGCGTACAGCAGCGGCAACGCCGCGAAGATGATCTTCAGGTAGGCATCGGCCAGCGGCAGCGCGGCCGGCGGCGTCGCCATCCATTGCAGCACGCGGTGCGATACCAGCAGGCCGACGACCGCCAGCACCACCGACAGGGTGAAGAAGAACGTCGCCGCGCTGCCGATCACCTTGCGCGCGCCGGCGAGGTCGCGCCGCCCCATCGCCTGTCCGACCAGGATGGTCGAGGCCATGCCGAAGCCGAAGATCCCGCCGAGCAGGAAGAACATGATGTTGTTGGCGTTGGCGATCCCGGCCAGCGCCTCCTCGCCCAGGTAGCTGCCGACCCACATCGCGTTGATCGATCCGTTGAGCGACTGCAGCACGTTGCCGCCGAGGATCGGCAGCGCGAACACGAACAGGGTCGAGGCGATCGGCCCCGTGGTGAGGTCGCGCTGCTTCATCGCCGCAGCTTAACGGGCACTCCCGTCGCCGCCATGTCTTTTGGCAGGGGCAGGCCCGGGCGTGCCCGCTAGGATGGGGTGTTGCCTACATACCGGGGAGTTGCCGATGCCGCGTCGCCTGATCCTTGCCGCCCTCGCGCTGGCCGTGGCCGGCAGCCTGCACGCCGAAGTGCCGGCGCCGCGCGACGTGCCCTACGCCGCGGGCACGATCAAGCTGGAAGTGGACGCGACCAACCTGCCGCAGCGCATCTTCCGGGTGAAGCAGACCATCCCGGTGCAGCCGGGCCAGCTCCAGGGGGGCCAGCTGACCCTGCTGTACCCGATGTGGATCCCGGGCGGGCACACCCCGCGCGGCGACATCGACAAGATCGCCGGCATCGTGTTCACCGGCAACGGCCAGCGGCTGGAGTGGACGCGCGACACCGTCGAGGTCGCCGCGTTCCACGTCACCGTGCCCGAGGGCGTGTCCGAGATCACCGCGGAGTTCGACTACCTGACCCCGACCGACCGCTCGCAGGGGCGGATCGTGATGACGCCGGAGATGCTCAACCTGCAGTTCATCTCGACCGTGCTGTACCCGGCCGGCCACTACGCCAGCCAGGTCACCTTCGACCCGGTCGTGACCTACCCGGCGGGCTGGACCGCGTTCACCGCGCTGCACGTCGAAAGCAGCAGCGGCAACACCGTGGACTACGAGGACGTGCCGCTGGACATCCTCGCCGATTCGCCGGTGTTCGCCGGCCGCCACGCGAAGCAGATCGACCTGACCCCGAAGGGCAGCAAGGTCCCGGTGCGCCTGGGCGTGGTCGCGGACGCGGCGAAGTACCTGGAGGCGAAGCCGGAGCAGGTACGGCAACATCGGAAGATGGTCGAGCAGGCGCTGAAGCTGTTCGGCGCGCAGCACTACGACCACTACCAGTTCCTGTTCTCGCTGTCCGGGAAGATGAGCGGCATCGGCCTGGAGCACCAGCGCTCCAGCGAGAACGGGGTCGGCACCGGCTACTTCACCGACTGGAAGGAGAAGGCCGGCTTCACCGACCTGCTGGCGCACGAGTTCACCCACTCCTGGAACGGCAAGTACCGCCGCCCGGCCGACCTGTGGACCCCGAACTACAACGTGCCGATGCAGGACAGCCTGCTGTGGGTGTACGAGGGCCAGACCCAGTACTGGGGCAACGTGCTCGCGGCGCGCAGTGGCATGCGTCCGCAGCAGGCCTCGCTGGACGCGCTGGCGCTGGTCGCGGCGACCTACGCCGACAACCGCCCGGGCCTGTCCTGGCGCAACGTGCAGGACACCACCAACGATCCGATCATCGCCGCGCGCGCGCCGCGTGCGTACCGCAACTACCAGATGAGCGAGGACTACTACCGCGCCGGCCAGCTGGTGTGGCTGGAGGTGGACGCGCTGATCCGCGCGAAGACCAGCGACCGCAAGTCGCTCGACGATTTCGCCAGGGCGTTCTTCGGCATCAACGACGGCGAGTGGAAGGTGCAGCGCACCTACACCTTCGAGGACGTGGTCGCCACGCTCGACGGCATCGTCGCGCACGACTGGGCCGGTTTCCTGCGCGAGCGCCTCGACGGCAAGGTCGGCCTGACCGGCGGCCTGGAGGCGGCCGGCTGGCGCCTGGTCTACAAGGACGAGCCGAACGCCTACGCCAAGGCCAACGGCGGCTCCGGCGGCGACTTCGTGTACTCGCTGGGGCTCTCGCTGGGCTCGGGCGGCGCGGTCAACGACGTGCGCTGGGACAGCCCGGCGTTCAATGCCGGCATCGGCACCGGCGCGACCATCGTCGCGGTCAACGGGCAGGCCTACGGCAAGGACGTGCTGGAGGATGCGGTCAAGGCGGCAAAGGGCGGCAACCAACCGATCGAACTGCTGGTGAAGTCCTTCGACCGCTACCGCACGGTGCCGGTGCACTGGCACGACGGGCTGCGCTATCCGCACCTGGAACGCATCCCCGGCACCCCCGACCGCCTCGCGAAGATCTTCACCCCCCTGTAGGACGGCGCTCCCCCTGTAGGAGCGGCGCTCGCGCCGCGACACGTTCAGCCCCCGTAGCGCTCCCGTTAATCGCGCGGAAGGATGTCTGCAGCGGCAGTGAAATCCGAACGCAATTTTTCGCTCTCCTGCGCGCCGGATTCACCTGCGCGCCAGTGAGTTCAAACGGGTCGTGATGCGCGTTCGCGTAGCGTCCGGTCCATGGACAGCAAACACGAAAAGCGCGGCAAGAACGACCGCAACAGGACCGCCCTCGCGATTGCATGTGCCGCCGCCATCCCGGCGCTCGGCACCTTGTTCGTCGCCTCGGCGGAAGGCCAACATCGCGAGGTCGCCGGACCGCCGGCAACGTCGCCCGCGACGGTCGAACCGGTCGCGGCCGAACCGCTGGTGCTCGTGCCCGACGACGGCGCCGGCACCGACGCCCCCGACGGCGCGCAGCGCTTCGAACTCCCGCTCAAGCCGGGCGAGTTCGAGTGGCATCCGGAAGCCTCGCCCGCCGGCGACGTGGTGATGCTGGTGAGCCTGCCGATGCAGGAGATCCATGTGTACAGGGGCGACGTGCGCATCGGCCGCGCCAGCATCAGCTCGGGCAAGGCTGGCCACGACACCCCGGTCGGCGCGTTCCCGATCCTGCAGAAGCGCAAGGTCCACCATTCCTCGCTGTACGACGACGCGCCGATGCCGTTCATGCAACGGCTGACCTGGGACGGCATCGCGCTGCACGCCGGCAAGAACCCGGGGTACCCGGCCTCGCACGGCTGCATCCGCCTGCCGCACGAGTTCGCGAAACTGCTGTTCGACGCCACCGACCACGGCCAGGTGGTGGTGGTCGCCGACTACACGATGTTCGGCGACGACGTGCTCTCGCCCGGACCGGTGGCGCCGCCGAAACTGCTCGCCGTCGCGCGCTCCGCGCTCGAGCCCGACGAGCACGCCGAGAGCCTCGCCAGCACCGGCGGTTAACGGCTTTTTTGCATGAACCTGAGCGTCGGCCAACACATGGCCGACGCGCGTCACGCTTGCCTCCGCGCGGCCGCCATGTTCAGTCACATGATGGACATGTGTCGGTATCGTGGAGGCCATGCGAAACCTTCACCTTGCCGTCACCGCCGCCCTCGCCCTCGCCGTGGGCGGATGCCATACCCCGGGCGACAGCCCCGAGGCCGCCAGCGTCGCCGCTTCGGTGGCCGAGGCCGTCGTGCCCGCCGCCCGGGCTGCCGCCCTGGACCCTCAGCCGCTGGCAACGCCCGCGCCCGGTCCGGTGCAGTCGCAGCTCGCGCTGCTGCGCGACCTCGCGCCCGGGGCCGATCCCGGCGTGCTCGCGCTGGCGCTGGAGGCGCGGCAGTGCGCGCTCGACCACGGCGACGTGTCCGCCGAGTCGCGCCTGGCCGTGATCGACTACAGCATGCCCTCCACCGAGCGCCGCATGTGGGTGTTCGACCTGGCCGACGCCGGCCAGCCCGACCTGCTGTACACCGAGTACGTCGCGCACGGCCAGGGCAGCGGCGGCAACATGGCCACCCGCTTCTCCAACCAGGAAGGCACGCACGCGACCAGCCTCGGCCTGTTCGTCACCGCCGAGACCTACTATGGCAGCAACGGCTACTCGCTGCGCATGGACGGCAAGGACCCGGGCTTCAACGACAATGCCCGCCGCCGCGCGATCGTGATCCACGGCGCCGACTACGTGAACCCTTCCGCGATCCCGGCGATGGGCCGCCTCGGCCGCAGCTGGGGCTGCCCGGCGCTGCGCCAGGACGTGGCGCGCGAGATGATCGACGTGCTCAAGGACGGCAACCTGGTGTTCTCGTACGCCGACGACGCGCGCTGGCTGGAGCAGGGCCGTTCGTTCGCCTGCGACGGCCGCGACGCCCGCCAGATCCTGGCCGCCGCGCGCGCGCCGGAGGGCAACCTGGTCGCCGCCGCGCCCTGACCCGCCCGCTCTGACCAGCATGTGCCGCCTGTGGTATACGCTGCAATGACAGCGGCGCATCGGGGGAGATGCGATGGGGCAGGCGCTGAACGTCGGGGAGCTCAAGGTCCTCGTGGTCGAGGACCACGGATTCCAGCGCAGGATGGCGCTGCGCATGCTGGCGGAACTGGGCGTCGAGCAGGTCTGGGAAGCGGCTGACGGCGCCGCCGCGCTGGGCGTGCTGCACGGCATGCCGGCGCTTCCTGACCTCGTGCTGGTGGACCTCGACATGCCGGGCATGGACGGGGTCGAATTCATCGGGCACATCGCCGAGCGGCACCTGGCCAAGGGGGTCGCGCTGGTCAGCGCGATGGACCAGGGACTGCTCAACGCGGTGCAGTCCATGGCCCGCGCCCACGGCCTGCGCGTGCTGGGGAGCATCGAGAAGCCGCTGAGCCTCGCCAAGCTGCGCAACCTGTTCGACGCGCTCGGCGAGCGCCATCCGGGCAGCGAGGACGAAGTCCCGGTGGACGTCAGCCGCGAGGAGATGCGCGAAGCGCTGCTGCACGACCAGCTGGTGGCGTGGTTCCAGCCGCAGGCGGAATGCACCAACGGCAAGGTGGTCGCGGTCGAGGCGCTGGTGCGCTGGCGCCGGCCCGACGGCCACGTCGTGCGCCCCGGCAACTTCATCCACCTGCTCGAGCGCGACGGCCACGGCCAGCGCCTGACCGACACCATGCTCGCGCAGGCCTGCCGCTGGAAGCGGCGCTGGGAAGACGACCACGGCCTGCGCCTGCAGGTGTCGGTCAACGTCAGCGCCGCGGCGCTGGCCGAGCCGGGCGCCGCCGACCACTACCACGCGCTGGTACGCGACCTCGGGGTGGAGCCGGCGGACCTGGTGCTGGAGATCACAGAAGGCTCGCTGGTGAGCGATGCCGCGCGCGGCCTGGGCGTGCTCGCGCGCCTGCGCCTGAAGGGCTTCGGCCTCGCCATCGACGACTTCGGCACCGGCTACTCCTCGCTCGCGCAGCTCTCGCAGATCCCCTTCACCGAGCTCAAGATCGACCAGGACTTCGTGTCGGGCGCGGGCAACGATCCGCGCAAGCGCGCGGTGATCGAGGCCAGCCTCGACCTGGCGCGCAAGCTGCAGCTGGAAGTGGTCGCCGAAGGCGTGGAGAGCCCGGAGGACTGGCAGCTGCTGGCCGAGCTCGGCTGCGGTTTCGCCCAGGGCTACCTGATCGGCGCGGCGGTGCCCGGCGAGGACCTGCCGGGCGCGATCTCGCGCTGGCGCCGGCCGGCCGCCTGACGCCGGCGTGGGCGAGGGACTGCCGAAACACAGCCTGCGCCGCCACATCCTGGCGCTGTTCGCGATGCTGCTGCTGGCCGGAACCACCGTGCTGGTGGTGGACGAATACGCCCAGTACCGCGCGCGCCAGTCGCTCGAGGCCCTCAACGCGCACTCGCTGGGGCGCCTGCGCGCGCTGAAGGCGGTCTCCGACGGCTACAACCTCGGCGTGGTCAACACCACCTTCAAGGTGCGCAACTACCTGATCGGCTGGGAGGAAGGCATCGCGGCGCTGGACGACGCGCAGCGCCGAATCGATCGCAACTGGCAGGAACTGCGCGAGATGCCGCACGTGCCGATGCAGCAGCCGCTGTTCGAGGCGACCGCCCTCGCCCGCGTCCGCGCCGACATCGCCGCCGCGCGCCTGCGCGCCATCCTCGAGCAGCAGGACATCGGCGCGCTGGGCCGCTTCGCCGACACCGAGCTGTATCCCGCGGTGGACCCGGTCGTCGCCGGACTGCAGCGCCTGAGCGACCAGGCCATGGTGCAGGCCGAAGACGTGGTCCAGGCCGACGTCCGCCGCGGTTGGACGACCAGCGTGCTGCGCATCGGCCTGTCCGCGCTGGCCTTCCTGGTCGCGGTGGTCGCGGGCTGGCGCGTCCTGCGCAACGCCCAGCGCCACGACGAGGCGCTGCGCGAGAGCGAGGCGCGCGCGCACGAGGCCAGCCGCGCCAAGAGTGCGTTCCTGGCGACCATGAGCCACGAGATCCGCACGCCGATGATCGGCGTCACCGGCATGATCGAGGTGCTCTCGCACACGCGCCTGGACGCGGAGCAGCGGCGTGCGCTGAACGTGATCGAATCCTCGGCCCAGGCCCTGCTGCACATCATCGGCGACATCCTCGACTTCTCGAAGATCGAGGCCGGGCGGCTGGAGCTGCGTCCGGAGCCGCTGCGCCTGGACCGGCTGCTGCGCGGCACCGTGGCCGGCTTCGCCGGTTCCGCCGCGAGCAAGGGGCTGGAGCTGGTGTGCAAGGTGGACGAGCGGATCGCGCCCGCCTACCAGGCCGATCCCGTGCGCCTGCGCCAGGTGCTGTCCAACTTCATCTCCAACGCGGTCAAGTTCACCGAGAGCGGCGGCGTGCGCGTGGCGCTGGAATGGCTCGGGCCTGCCGCCGGCGGCAGCAGCGACCTGCTGCGCTTCGAGGTCGCCGACACCGGCATCGGCATCGACCCGGATGCGCAGGCGCGACTGTTCCAGCCGTTCGAGCAGGCCGACGAGGACACCACCCGGCGCTTCGGCGGGACCGGGCTGGGGCTGGCGATCAGCCGCCGGCTCGCGCGGCTGATGGGCGGCGAGGTGACCCTGGACAGCCGGCCGGGGATCGGCACGACGTTGCGCATGGAGCTGGCACTGTCGCGCGCGCCGCTGTCCGCGGTCGCGCACGACCCGGCTGCCGCGGCACGCACTGCCGGGTTCGTCCCGCGCAGCCTGCCCAGCGTGGAGGAGGCCGAGCGCGAGCGCAGCCTGGTGCTGCTGGTGGACGACCATCCGACCAACCGCCTGGTGATCGCGCGCCAGCTTGCGCTGGCCGGCTTCGCCAGCGAAGCCGCGGCCGACGGCGAGCAGGGCCTGGCGCAGTGGCGCAGCGGCCGCTTCGCGCTGGTGCTCTCGGACGTGCACATGCCGGGCCTGGACGGGTACGCGCTGGCGCGGCGGATCCGCGACGAGGAACGGGACCGCGGCCTGCCGCGCACCCCGATCGTGGCGCTCACGGCCTCGGCGCTGAAGGGCGAGTCCGAGCGGTGCCTGGCCGCCGGCATGGACGACTACCTCGCCAAGCCGGTGTCCATCTCCGCGCTGGCCACGGCGCTGCAGCGCTGGCTGCCGCACGTGCCCGCCGCGGCCCCGGTGGAACCCGCGCAGCCCCTGCCGCAGCTCGAGCGCCCGCCGCCGCTGGACCCGGCCACGCTCGACGCGCTCACCGGCGGCAGCAAGGCCGAGGCGCGGCTGCTGCTGGACGACTTCCTGGCCAGCACCGCCCAGGACCTGGCCGCGCTGGAGGCGGCGCGCGGCGACGGCGAGCTCGGCGCGCTGGCGCGCGAGGCGCACAAGCTCAAGGGCGCGGCGCGCATGATCGGCGCGCTGGAGCTGGCCCAGGTCGCGGACGGGCTCGAGGCCGCCGCGCGCGCCGGCGACTGGCCCGGCGTCTCCGCGCTGGGCGCCGGCGTGGCCACCGCCGCCGAGCGCCTGCGCCTGCACGTGGAGCGACATTTCCCCGCTTGAATGGGGAGCCCGCCGGTGATGGTAGGCTTCGGCTTCGTGTCCATCGGCGGAGTAGCGGATGAAGACGATCCTCGTGGCCAGTTCCAAGGGCGGTGTCGGCAAGTCCACCATCGCAACACACCTGGCCGCGAACGCGGCCCTCGCCGGCCAGCGCACGGTGCTGGTGGACGCGGACCCGCAGCGCTCCGCCACCCGCTGGGCCGAGAAGCGCGCCGGCCTCGACAGCGCGGTGCTGCCGATGGACGGCAGCAAGGCCGCCCGCGGCTGGCAGCGCGAACTCCCCGAAGACACCCAGTACGTGGTGGTGGACGCCGCCGCCGGCGCCATGGCGCACGAGCTGATGCCGTTCCTGGAGCGCGCCGACGCCGTGGTGGTGCCGGTGCTGCCCTCGACCCTCGACATCGAGGCCACGGTGCCGTTCCTCGACACCCTGGCGAAGCTGGCGCGGGTGCGCCGCGGCGAGCTCCCGATCGGTCTGGTCGGCAACAAGCTGCGGCCCTGGACCAACGCCTCCCAGGGTTCGATCGACCTGTGGAAGCAGTGGCCCTACCCGCTGGTGGCGACCCTGCGCGACACCCAGGCCTATTCGGTCCTGACCGGGCTCGGCAAGAGCCTGTTCGACTACCAGTCGGCGCAGGTGCGCAATCACCAGGAGGACTGGCAGCCGCTGCTACGCTGGTTGCGCAAGGCCTGAGCCGCAGGCCGTCGGGACGCCGTCCATGCGTGAACCCAATGCGTGAATTGATCCTGCTGCGCCACGCCCACGCCGAGGCCGCGAGCGCCGGCCAGGCCGACCTCGACCGGCCGCTGTCGCCGGAAGGGCTGGCCGAAGCCGAGGCCGCGGGCCGCTGGCTGCTCGAGCACGGGCTGGTGCCCGACTGCGTGCTGTGCTCGCCGGCGCGGCGCACGCGCGAGACCTTGGAAGCGGTGCTCGATGTGATCGGCTACGTCGAGCAACGCCTCGAGCCGGCGATCTACGAGGCCACGCCGGGCGACCTGCTGGCGCTGGCCGAAGCGCAGGACGAGGCCGAACGGCTGCTGCTGGTCGGCCACAACCCCGGGCTGGAGCGCTTGCTGGCGCTCATGCACAGCGGCCAGTCCGGCGATTACCGCGGCATGCCGCCGGGAGCGATCGCGGTGCTGTCGCTGCCCGGGGACACGCCGTTCGAACCGGGCATCGCGAGCCTCGCCTCCTTCTGGTGGCCATGAACCCCCGCCGGCACGGTGTCGCCTGGCTGGCCGGGGCGGCGCTGCTTGCCGCGGCAGGGTGGGTGCTGGCGACCGACATCGACGCGCAGGCCTCGCGCGTGGGCTTCGAGCTGCGCACCCGCTGGGGCCAGGTGCTGCACGGCCGCTTCAGCGCCGTCGAAGGGCGCATCGAGACCCTGCCCGACGGTCGCCGCCGGGTCCACATGGCACTGGAGACCGCCGGCGTCGAGATCGCCGACCATCCCGGCTACACGCGCTTCGCGCGCGGCAGCGGCTTCTTCGACGTCGCCCACTGGCCGACGGTCGAATTCGTGTCGGAGCCGTATCCGCCGTCGCTGCTGAAGGAGGGTGGCGAGCTCGACGGCACGTTGACCATCCGCGGCATCTCCCGGCGCGAGACCTTCTTCGTGTCGCCGTCCGACTGCGCCCGCCCGGGCATCGACTGCGACGTGTTCGCCGGCGGGGCGGTCGACCGCAACCGCTACGACATGGGCCGCTGGCGCATCGCGATCCGCGACGAGGTGAACTTCTTCCTGCGCATCCGGCTGGCAGGGGGGTCGGCATGAAGCCCGGCATGACCCTGGCCGCGCGCGCGCTGCTGGTGCTGGCGCTGCTGGCGGGGACCGCCTGCGCCACGCTGTCGCCGGAGGAACGCGCGCGCAGCGCGGCGCTGGTCGAAGCCGCGCGCAGCACCGAGCTGGACTGCGACCGCCCGGACGCCTGCGCGCGTCCGTCGGCGCTGCACCAGCTCGCCGCGCGCGCCTTCGTCGAGAGCGCGCCGGGGGCGCCGCGCCACTACGCGCTGCTGCTCGACAGCGGCCAGGACGCGATGGTCGCGCGCCTGGACCTGATCCGCAGCGCGACCACAGCGATCGACCTGCAGACCTACATCTTCGACGAGGACGATGCCGGCCAGCTGTTCCTCGACGAACTGCTGCGGGCTGCCCGCCGCGGCGTGCGCGTGCGCGTGCTGGTGGACCAGCTCTCGGCGCTCAAGCGGGTGGACACGCTGGCCGGGCTGGCCGGTGCGCACGCCAACTTCTCGATCCGCATCTACAACCCGGTGCTCGACCGCGCGCGCCTGAGCTACCCGATGTACGTGCTGGCGGCAGCCTGCTGCTGGAACCGCCTCAACCGCCGCATGCACAGCAAGCTGCTGCTGGTGGACGGCGCGATCGGGATCACCGGCGGGCGCAACTACCAGGACGACTATTACGACTGGGATCCCGAGTACAACTTCCGCGACCGCGACATCCTGGTGGCCGGGCCGGTGGCGCGCGAGATGGGCGCCAACTTCGAGGCCTTCTGGCAGGACCCGCGCAGCGTGCCGCCCTCGCAGCTGGTGGACGTGGGCGGGCAGCTGCTCGAAAAGGGCGTGCCGCCGCCGCCGAAGCCGGAGTTCGCGCTGCCGCAGCGGGTGATGCAGGTGCGCAGCGAAGCCGGCGACCCGGCGCGCATCGAGGCCCTGGCGCAGGCCGCGCTGCCGGTGGCCGGCGTCGGCTACATCGCCGACCTGCCGGAGAAGCACGACGGCGGGCAGGCCGGGCACGGCGAGGCCACCACGGTGCTGCGCGGGCTGATCGAGTCGGCCGAGGACGTGGTCCTGCTGCAGACGCCGTACCTGGTGCTGTCCGGGCCGGCGCAGGACATGTTCCGCACCCTGCACCGGCGCGAGGACGCGCCGCGCGTGGTCGTGTCCACCAACTCGCTCGCCGCGACCGATTCGTTCATCACCTACGCGCTCTCGCACAAGTACAAGCGCCGCTACCTGCGCGACTTCGGCTTCGAGATCCACGAGTTCAAGCCGTTCCCGGCGAGCGCGCCGATCGACCTCTCGGCGACCGGCGCGACGCTGCCGCCGGTGCCGACTGCCGAGGAAGTGGAGCGGGTGCGGCAGGAGCTGGTCGAAGCGCGGCGCATGCGCGGTGCACGCGCCGAGCGCTACCGGCGCCCGCTGCAGGCCGAGTACGCGGCGCTGCGCTATGCGCGCCGGAGCGCCAACGAGCGCGTGCCGCTGGAACGCGCCGGCGTGCGCGTCGGCCTGCATGCCAAGTCGTTGGTGGTGGACGGGCGCGTCGGCGTGGTCGGCACCCACAACTTCGACCCGCGCGGCGACCACTACAACACCGAGAGCGCGGTGGTGATCGAGGACCCGGCGTTCGCGCGAGCGCTCGCGGCCAGCATCCGCCGCGACATCGCCCCGGAGAACGCGTGGACGATCGCGCGCCGGCCCGATCCGCCGCTGTTCTCCGGCCTGGAGTACACGCTGGCCAAGCTCTCGGAGCGGATGCCGATCTTCGACCTGTGGCCGGTACGCTACGCGACCAGCTACGAGTTCGAGCCCGGCCCGGACTGCCCGCGGCCCTTGTCGCCGTTCGACCCCGGCTTCCAGGACTGCTACCGCCCGGTTGGTGACTTCCCCGAGGTGGCGCTGGGCTTCCGCCCGCTGATGACCCGCATCGTCATCGCCTTCGGCGCCGGCCTCGCCCCCATCCTGTAGGAGCGGCGCCACCACCCCTGTAGGAGCGGCGCTTGCGCCGCGACAACAGGAGCCGCCCAGGCGGCCCTTTTCCCTGAACCTCCGGCAACAGCCCCCGCACGGGTGACCTCCGGCACATGGACGCCTTGGGATGGTGTTATAGGCTACCAGCACACCAATTCACCAAGACGGTCCCCGGAGGACCATTGCCATGAAGACCCGCAGTTCGAACCTCCCCTCCAGCGAGCCCCGCTCCATCGGCAGCGAGGCCGTGCGCCCCGGCCGCCGCGCGGTGTACCGCGAGCGGGCCTTCGGTGTCGGCTACGGCAACTCCAGCGGCTACGCCAGCCCGCGGCGCTACGCCAGCGGCTGGACCGGCCTCGAGCGCTTCCGCTGCGGCTGAAACCCCTCCCCGGCCCCGCGCCGGCGCGACGGCCCTCCCCCACGTCGCGCCGGCCGCGGTGCCCCCGCCCGGCTATGCTGTCCCGATGTCGCTTTTCCGCCGCCGCGCCACCGTCGAACAACTCAACGCCCTGTCCGAGGGCACCGCGATGCGCCCGCTCGGGATCGTCTTCACCGAGGTCGGCGACGACTTCGTGCGCGGCACCATGCCGGTGGACGAACGCACTCGCCAGCCGTACGGGCTGTTGCACGGCGGCGCCTCGGTGCTGCTCGCCGAGACCCTGGGCAGCACCGCCGGCGGCATGTGCGTGGACGAAGGCCAGGGCGTGGTCGGCATCGAGATCAACGCCAACCACCTGGCCGGGGTGCGCGAGGGCACGGTCACCGGCACCGCGCGGCCGCTGCACGTGGGCCGCAGCACCCAGGTCTGGGAGATCCGCATCGAGGACGACCACGGCCGGCTCGCCTGCGTGTCCAGGCTGACGCTGGCGGTGGTCGCGCGCCGCTGAACATTTGCTAGGCTTGTCGTCTCCGCCACGACTACCGCACACGGACGCCCGCCATGTCGATCTCGCTCAACTTCGAACTCAACGACCGCGACCTTGAACACTTCCGGTCGGCCATGGCATCGGCGGCGAAGGCGGCCGAGGGCAAGCCGGACGCCGAGATCGTGGACTGCGCAGCCAAGCTGCTGACCGAGGCGCAGGGCCGCGAACTGCCGGACTTCATCATGCAGCGGCTGCTGCGGGTGGACGACATGATCGCGATGGTCCGCGACGAAGCCTGGGCGCTGGACGGCGACGACCGCCAGCGCGTGCTCGCGGCGCTGGCCTACTTCTGCGACCCGGACGACGTCATTCCCGACCACGCCCCGGTGCTTGGCTACCTCGACGACGCGATCATGATCGAGCTGTCGGTGCGCGAGCTGCAGCACGAGCTCGACGCCTACGACGAGTTCTGCGAGTTCCGCGAGGGCCAGGCCGAGATCCGCGGCCTCGAGGCCGACAAGGTCGGCCGCACCGAGTGGCTCGCCGCGCGCCGCGACGAACTGGTCGAGCGCATGCACCGCCGCCGCGAGCGCACCATGGGCGCCGGCTACGGCTCCAGCAGCGGTTACGCCGGCGGACGCCGGAGCTATGCGCGGTCCTGGCGGCCGGGCATGTTCCGGTTCACCTGATACGACACCTGAGGCATCGGTGCCGGCCCCGGGCCGGCGAGCGGAGGCCTGGCCCGTGCGCTGGTTGCGCTACCTCTATCGCGTGCCGCTGCTTGTGTGGCACCTGGTCATCGACCTGCCCATCGCACTGCTGTGGATGCTCGGCGGCGAGCGCACCAAGCAGCGCGCGGTGCGCTGGTGGTCGGCCTGGCTGATGCGCATCTTCGGCTTCCGCCTGCGCCGGCGCGGGCTGCCGCTGGAGGGCGCGGTGATGTTCGTCGCCAACCACGTGAGCTGGGTGGACATCGTGATCCTGCACAGCCAGAAGATGATGGGCTTCGTGGCCAAGAAGGAGATCGAGGGGTGGCCGCTGGTCGGCTGGATGGCCGCCCGCGCGGAGACGATCTTCCACACCCGCGGCAACAGCGAGTCGCTGGGCGGGGTGATGCACGAGATGCTGGCGCGCCTGCACGGCGGACGCGCGGTGGCGGTGTTCCCCGAGGGACGCACGCGCCCCGGCGACGAGGTCGGCCCGTTCCACGCGCGCATCTTCACTCCCGCGGTCGAGGCGGGCGTGCCGGTGCAGCCGGTGGCGTTGCGCTACGGCGAGCGCGGCAACGCGCAGTCGCTGGTCGCGTTCCGCGGCAACGAGGGCTTCCTCGGCAACTTCCTGCGCCTGCTCGGCGAACCGCCGCGGCTGGCCGAGGCCTGGTTCCTGGACCCGATCGCGCCGGGCAGCGAACAGGGGCGCAGGCGGCTGGCGGAACTGGCGCGCGAGCGGATCGTGGCGGCGATGGAGGCCGCCTGACATTCCACTGCACGCCGCCGACTACCGCCCGCCGTGGTGGCTGCGCAACGGCCACCTGCAGACCATGCTCGGCTCGAGCCCGTGGCGGCGCAAGCGCGGCGCGCAGGCCCTGGCCGCGACCGGCGCGACCACCGAGGAGTTCCTGGTGGACGGCGGCCCCGGCGTCCGCCTGCAGGGCTTCCTGAGCACCATTCCCGGGGTCGAGCCACGTGGCCTGGCACTGCTGCTGCACGGCTGGGAAGGCAGCGCCGAATCGAGCTACATGCGGCAGACCGCGGCGCAGTTCCTGCTGCGCGGCTTCGCCACCTTCCGCCTGAACTTCCGCGACCACGGCGACAGCCACCACCTCAACCAGGCGCTGTTCCACTCCAACCGCATCGACGAGGTGGTGCTGGCGGCGCGCGACATCGCGCGACGCTTCTGGCCGCAGGCCTCGCCAGGCCGGCCGCTGGTGGCGGCCGGACATTCGCTGGGCGGCAACTTCGCGTTGCGGCTGGCGCTGCGCGCGCCGGCGGCGGGCGTGCCGCTGGCCGGCGTCGCCGCGGTGTGCCCGGTGATCGACCCGAAGGAGACCATGGCGCAGATGGAGCGGGGCTGGCGCGTGTACCTGCGCTACTTCGAGCACAAGTGGCGGCAATCGCTGCTGCGCAAGCGCGCGCTGTTCCCGGCCGTGCACGACTTCGACGACCGCACCCTGCGCCTGGGCATGCGTGAGCTGACCGAATGGCTGGTGGTCCGGCACACCGACTTCGGCACCCTCGACGACTATTTCGACGGCTACTCGATCGCCGGCGACCGCCTGGCCTCGCTGCAGGTGCCCGCACGCATCCTGATGGCGGTCGACGACCCGGTGATCCCGGTGGCCGAGTTCCACGCGCTGCAATTGCCCGACAGCGCGGTGCTCGAGATCGCGGAGCAGGGCGGCCACTGCGGCTTCCTGCTGGGCGCGAACATGGACGGCTTCTCCGAAGCCTGGGTGGCCGAGAATCTCACCTGCCTGCCCCTACAATCGGAAGCCGGTTCCTGACGGAGGCTTCCCATGCGCCTGCACAGCGACAGCTTCGAAAACCGCGGCCCGATCCCGCCCGAGTTCGCGCTCGGCGCGCCCGGCGGCTTCGGCGGCAACCGCAACCCGCACCTGGCGTGGGTGGACCCGCCGCCGGGCACGCGCTCGTTCGCGCTGCTGTGCATCGACAGCGATGCCCCGACCGACGCGTCCATGGCCGGCCGCGACGACGTCGAGATCCCGGTGGAGCAGCCGCGCACCGACTTCGTGCACTGGGCGATGGTGGACATTCCCGCGGACGTGCGCGAGATCGCCGCCGGCAGCTGCAGCGACGGCGTGAGCAAGGGCGGCAAGCGCGCGCCGCACGGCCCCGACGGCAGCCGCCAGGGCCTCAACGACTACACCGGCTGGTTCGCCGGCGACACCGGCGGCATGAAGGGCGACTACTACGGCTACGACGGCCCCTACCCGCCGCCGAACGACCTGCGCACCCACCGCTACTTCTTCCGCCTGTTCGCGCTCGGCACCGACCGCCTCCCGCTCGAAGCCGGTTTCACCGCCGCCGACGTCTTCCGCGCCATGCACGGCCACGTCCTCGCCGAAACCGCCATCCACGGCACCTACTCCCTCCACCCCTCCAACCTGTAGGAGCGGCGCTGGCGCCGCGACCGCCGCCGCCCCTACACGAAGGCGAGCAACGCAGCCCCAAGAACGAACCGGTACACCGCGAACCAGGTGAACCGGTGCGACTGGATATACCGCAGCAGCCACTTCACCGACACGAACGCCGTGATCGCCGAAGCCACGAACGCCACCGCCAGCGCGCTCCAGTCCTCCCCGTGGATGCCCGACTCCACCACCAGCTCGGCGAACTCGTAGCCGCTGGCCGCGAACATCGTCGGGATCCCGACCAGGAACGCGAACTCGGTGGCGGCCGCGCGGTTGGTGACCCCGAACAGCAGCGCCACGAAGATCGTCGCCGCCGAACGCGAGGTGCCCGGGAACACGCCGGCCACCACCTGCGCCACGCCGACCAGCACCGCGACCGTCCAGGTGATGGTGCTGCGCTCGCCCAGCGCCTCCGCGCGCCTCGCGGCGAAGTGCTCGGCCAGCAGCATCCACGCGCCGCCGAGCACCAACGCCCACGCAATCGGCGCCACCGCGTTGTCGAGTTCCCAGCCCAGCGCCTTGACCACGATGCCGAGCACCGAGGTCACGGCGAACGCCAGCAGCAGCTTCCACGCGTAGTCGCGCGGGGCCTGCCCGAACACGGCGGATTCGCCGGGGCGCAGGAAGCTCATCGCCAGCCCGGTGAGGCGCTCCCGGTAGATCAGCACCACCGCCAGGATCGCGCCGGCCTGGATGGTGATGTTGAAGAGGTCGCTGCGGTGCCCCAGCCAGCGCTCCGCGACCAGCAGGTGGCCGGTGCTGGAGATGGGCAGGAACTCGGTGACGCCTTCGATGATGCCGAGGAGGAGGGCGGCGAGGAGATTGTCCAAAGGCGGCAACGGCGGCAGGGGCGGGCCTGTAGGGTAGCGTGAATCCGTGGCTGCGCTGCTTTGGTGCATACGTGCTCGGCGCGCACCAGAATGGTGCAGACACGAGGCCGGCCGGACCCGGAAACCGCGCCATTCCGCCACCCCGTCCTTGGCACGCCGCTTGCGTACCAGCACGCATTCCTTCCTGCCGCCTCCGGAGCCGCCCATGTCCAGCTACGAAAACGTCGAGAAACTCATCCGTGACCACAAGGTCGAGTGGATCGACCTGCGCTTCGCCGACATGCGCGGCGTGCAGCACCACGTGACCTTCCCCAAGTCGATCGTGGACGAGGCGCTGTTCGAGGACGGCAAGATGTTCGACGGCTCCTCGATCACCGGCTGGCGCGGCATCCATCAGTCCGACATGGTGCTGCTGCCCGATCCCGAGACCGCGTTCCTGGATCCGTTCACCGCCGACCCGACCCTGGTGATCGGCTGCGACATCCTCGACCCGACCACCATGCAGGCCTACACCCGCGACCCGCGCGGCGTGGCCAAGCGCGCCGAGGCCTACCTCAAGTCCAGCGGCATCGCCGATTCGGCCTTCTTCGGCCCCGAGCCGGAGTTCTTCATCTTCGACTCGGTGCGCTACGGCAACGAGATGGGCCACACCTTCTTCCACGTGGATTCGGAGGAGGCGGCGTGGAACTCCTCGCGCGAGTACGCGCGCGGCAACAGCGGCTACCGCCCGGGCGTGAAGGGCGGCTACTTCCCGGTGGCGCCGCTGGATTCGCTGCACGACCTGCGCTCGGAGATGTGCAAGACCCTCGAGCAGGTCGGGATCGAGGTCGAGGTGCACCACCACGAGGTGGCGAACGCCGGCCAGTGCGAGATCGGCACCCGCTTCAACACCCTGGTGCGCAAGGCCGACGAACTGCTGACGATGAAGTACATCGTCAAGAACGTCGCCTTCCGCCACGGCAAGACCGCCACCTTCATGCCCAAGCCGATCGTCGGCGACAACGGCAGCGGCATGCACGTGCACCAGTCGCTGGCCAAGGGCGGGCAGAACCTGTTCTCCGGCGACGGCTACGGCGGCCTGTCGCAGACCGCGCTGTGGTACATCGGTGGCATCTTCAAGCACGCGCGCGCGATCAACGCGTTCGCCAACTCCACCACCAACTCGTACAAGCGCCTGGTGCCGGGCTTCGAGGCGCCGGTGATGCTGGCGTACTCGGCCTCCAATCGCTCGGCGAGCTGCCGCATCCCGTACGTGGCCAACCCCAAGGCGCGCCGCATCGAGATCCGCTTCCCCGACCCAATGCAGTCCGGCTACCTCATCTTCGCCGCGCTGATGATGGCCGGCCTCGACGGCATCCGGAACCAGATCGACCCGGGCGCGCCGTCGGACAAGGACCTGTACGACCTGCCGCCGGAAGAGGAGAAGAACATCCCGACCGTGTGCGCCTCGCTCGACCAGGCGCTCGATGCGCTCGACAAGGACCGCGAGTTCCTCAAGGCCGGCGGCGTGTTCACCGACGACCTGATCGACGCCTACATCGGGGTCAAGATGAAGGAGGTCACCGCGTTTCGCGCCGCGACGCACCCGCTCGAGTACCAGATGTACTACGCGGTCTGACCTGGCCGTCCGGGGGCCGTCAGTCGGTGGCCCCCGGCTTGCCGGCAAGGTGCGTGGCGAGGAACGCCAGCAGGCGGCGGTAGTAGTCGAGCCGGTCTTCGTCGCGAGCGATCGAATGGCCGGCGTTGCGGTACTCCACAAGTTCCGGGGACAGGCCGGCCTTGCGCATGCTCCTGGCGATCAGCCTTGCGTGCTTCACGTCCACGCGCGCATCGAGCTTGCCGTGCCCGAGCAGCACCGGCACTCCGATCTCCGAGACCCGCTGCGCGGGCGACAGCGACGCGAGTTCCTCCTTGTCGGTGCCCAGCACGCGCTCCAGGTAGCGCCTGCCCAGGTTGCTGCGCCGGATGCTCCCCCACTTGTACAGCTTGGAAAGATCGGTCGGTCCCGCGAAGCTCGCGGCGCAACGATAGACGCCCGGGGCCCGCACCGGGGCCATGAGCGCCGCATAGCCGCCATAGCTTGCGCCGGCGATGCATACCCGCGAGGGGTCGGCGACGCCGCTGTCGATGGCCCAGCGGGTCGCGTCGGTGACATCATCCTGCATCTTCCGCCCCCATTGCCGGACCCCCTGTTCGGTGAACGCGCGGCCACGACCGCCCGAACCCCGGAAGTTGACCCGGAGGACCGCGTAGCCGTTCTCGGCGAGCAGGCTGGCTTCGGGGTCGTAACCCCACGCATCGAAGACGCCGTAGGGCCCTCCGTGCGGGACCACCACCATCGGCAGGCGCTGGTCGCCGGCGTCCGCGGGCCGCGTGAGCAGGCCCTCGATCACGACGCCGTCGCGCGCGGTGAAGCGGAACTGGCTCGTCTCCGGCAGCTGCAGCGAATCCAGCCATGGCTTGCGCTGCGCGAGCAGCGATGCCTGCTTCGATGCCAGGTCGAACAGGTAGAACGATCCCGGATCGACATCGCTGGCGACCTCGACGACGGCGAGGGTGCCGTCGTTCGTCGCGCTGGTGACATTCACCAGCTTGCCCGGAAATGTATTGAGGATCTGGAGCAGGGCGGGGACGTCCGGGTGGTCCGGGTTCCAGATGACTGGCTGCGGCCGCGTGGCGCCGTAGTACGCGCCCAGCGGCACGATGCCGTTGAACGAGTAGATGGTGCGCAGCGGATCGGAGTTCGCATGGCGGTAGACCTCCGATCGGCTGCCGCTTGCGATGTCGAAGCGCTCGACGACGTCGGGGCCCTCCGGGCGCTCGGACACGATGAAGGCGCTGGCGCCGTCGAGGTCGATACCGAGCGGCCAGGCGTGCAGCCCCGAGGAGGCGCTGTCGTTGACCAGCGACCACGGTTCTTCGCCATCCCGGTGGACCCAGAGCTTGCTCTGGTCCTCGTCGTCGAAGGCGAGCGCGAAACGGATGTTGCCGCGCTGGTCGGGCCACAAGGTCGCGTCCGCGTTGGGGGCGGTGACGATGGGATCGCCGAGCCGTTTGAGGTGGCCGATCTCCGCGCGATGGACGCGAACGACGCAGCCCTTGTCCCAGTGGCAGCTGCTGACGAGCAGGTGGTCGGGCTCGCCGTCGATGGTGGCGACGAAGTTGGCGGGAAGCCGGTACTTGGAGCTTCCGTCCCGGTGGACGATGTAGAGGCCTGGCGCGGTCAGTGGCAGGTTGTAGATCGCATTGGTCCGGGCGGCCGCGATGAGTACGCGATCGCTGTCCAGCCACTCGAGCTTCCCGACTTCGCCGCGCTTGCCCGGATTGATCGTGGACAGTGCCTGGAGCGTATTCGCGTCGCGAATACTGACGATCGTTCCTTCCTCGGTACGTTCCGCGACGGCCAGGTGCCTGCCGTCGGGGGAGATTTCCATGTCTTCGACGGCGTCGCGACGGAGGAATCCCTCCCAGTCGGCCGGAGGACCGGCAAATGCCGGAGGCAGCGACAGGAGCGCGAGCCCCAGCCCCAGCAGCGCTGCACTGGCAACGGTGTTCTTCCGCATCGACCTTGCTCCCCGGATCAAGCGGATGATGCGTCGCGCGTCCGGGGCTTGCAATCGCAGGTCCCCGCCGTTGCAATGCCGACATGAACTTCAAGCCGCTCATCGCCCTCGCCGCCACCCTCCTGCTCGCCGCCTGCGCCAGCGCGCCACAGCAGCGCAGCCCGCTCGCCGAGTGGGTGCCGTCGCCGAACTTCGAGCCGCGGCGCCCGGTGATCATCGTGCTGCACGCCACCGAAGAGCAGTCGGCGGAGCAGAGCCTGGTCACGCTGCGCACCGCCAACAGCGGCGGCCCGGTGAGCTCGCACTACCTGGTCGGCGACGACGGCCGCATCTACCAGCTCGTCGACGACCTCGACCGCGCGTGGCACGCCGGGCCCGGGCGCTGGGGCACGATCACCGACCTCAACAACGCCTCGATCGGCATCGAGATCGACAACGACGGCAGCGAGCCGTTCACCGACGCGCAGATCGACGCGCTGATCCGCCTGCTCGGCGACCTGACCGAGCGCCTGCGCATCCCGCCGACCCAGGTGATCGCGCATGCCGACCTCGCGCCGATGCGCAAGCGCGACCCGGGCGCGCACTTCCCGTGGAAGCGCCTGCACGACGCCGGCTTCGGCATCTGGCCCGAGGCGCCGCTGGCCGATCCGCCGGAAGGCTTCGACCCGTGGCTGGCGCTGCGCCTGGTCGGCTACCCGCTGGAACTCGATCCCAGCCCCGGCCATCCCGCCATCGTCCGCGCCTTCCACCGCCGCTTCCGCGGCATCGAGACCGACGTGCTGGACGAGGAGGACCTGCGGATCCTGCACGCGCTGACGACGCAGTCCCCGTAGCACCGCACATGCGCCCTGCTGGAACCCGGAACGCAATGCTGCGGACATTGCTGGGATTCTGCTGCCTCGCGCTCATCGGATGCGCGCATCAGTCGTCCATCGCGAACCGCGATGGGCACGATGACGTTGTGGGAATCGACGAGAGCCTGGCCGGACTGCTTGAATCCCTTGCAGCCGGGAACGAAGACTTCGGCGCGAATCCGGTCATCGGGCGGCTGGAAGGATTCGTCGGTGTCCGGCAGCGGCTCCGGACGTCAGACGGGTTCGTGCTCAAGAACCCGCAGTTCCATTACCGCAAGAAGACCGGGAAGGCACACCAGTTCAACTTCTACGTGGAAGAGGCGCCTTGCTTCTCCTGGCGGCGCGCGATCGAGTTGTCCGGGGCAACGCCCTCGAGGCCCAGCAGCCATCCAGCACCCAGGCAGGCGTCGGCAAGGCACAACGACCAAGGCTTCAGCCTGGTCAGCCACGATCCGTACGGGCGCTGCCTCGCGGCAGTCATCATCAAGGATCTCTTCATACCCGCTGTTCCCGTGTCACTGGGCGCAGTGCTCTCCTCGGCGAGCTCGCCCGGGGAGGAAGTGGTCGGAGAACACCCGATCGCCGTGCTAGTCGACGCCGCGCAACCGGATGGGCAGTTCCGCACAGAGGATGGCTACCTTCTGACGACGCCGAGGATCGGTTGGTCTGCCGGCGACCGGCTCCGCGGGATCGCCATGGCGGTGTTCACACGGCCCTGCTTTTCGTTCGAGCAGGCCGTGAGGCTTGTCGGCGCGACCTCCTTCGACAGTGCCGGCGAAAAGCGACACGGTTCCGTGGCCGTGGCGCGTTCGCGGGGAGTCGAGGTGACGATCAAGAGTCGCCCGAGGTCGCCTGGATGCCTGTCTGGACTGCTTGTCGAGTATCCGCCCGGCCAACCGGCGGCCGAGCCAGCGTCGCGGGATGCGGTGACGCTGGAACATGTATTGAGTTCGACGGCCGACCCCGATGGCGTCCTTCCGGATCAACCGCCGTTCTCCTCGCTGTTGACCACGGAACGTAGTTCGGCGTGGACCACCCAGGATGGCTACGTGGTCGAAGGACCGGTGGTCTATCGAACGAATGGGCGGCTCTGGCAAATCTCCCTGTCCGTAAGGGAATCGCCTTGTTTTTCGTGGGACCGGGCGGTGCGTCTCACCGGTACCACGCAGGCGAAAAGAGTCGGCCCCCACGCGTTGAGCTATTACGCCTCTGCGGAACGCAGCGACGTACGCACGTCGATCACCAGCCACACTCCTTTCAGGAAGTGCCTGAAGGACATCATGGTGAGTTATTGAGTCGGGCAGGGCCTCGCTGCTTGCCAGCCTGACCTAGCGCTGCAGCGCGTGGCGCGTTTGCCCCATACTGGTGCAATGGACCCTGCGGGCCAGCTCGATGCCTTGACCACGCCGGTCGCCTGGACCGGCGCCGACGGCTGTCTGGCTGGCGCCAACACGGCCTTCGCGCGCTGGCTGGGGGTCGGCGTCCGGCGCCTGCCCGGCCTGCCGCTGGCGGCGCTGGAGGCCGATGGCGAACGGCTGGCCGGCTGGCTCGCGGAGGCGGGGGACGAGGCGGTCCGCCTGCGGCGCGTGCCCGTGGCCTTCCCCGGCGGCGCGGCCCCTGCCGCGTTCGCGGACTTGGCGCTGTCGCCGCGCGAGGGCGGTGGCTGGTGGCTGGAGGCGCACCCGGTGGACGAGTTCCCGGGCGAGGACCCGGCGCAGGCCCTGCCGCTGGCGCTGTCCGCGGCGCTCAAGGGCCTGGCGCACGAGCTGCGCAATCCGCTGGCGGGGTTGAAGGGCGCGGCGCAGTTGCTTGCGCGGCGCGCCGAGCGCCGGCTCGACAACGACGAGGAACGCGAACTGACCGCGTTGATAGGCGCCGAGGTCGATCGCCTGTCGGCGCTGCTCGACCGGCTGCTGTCGCCGGCGCCGCCGGAGCCGCACGCACCGCTCAACATCCATGCCGTGCTCGAGCGGGTGCTGCGCCTGTCGGAGAGCGACGCGGGCTGGGCGGTGCGCCTGCTGCGCGACTACGACCCGAGCCTGCCCGAGCTGGAGGGCGACGAGGACCGGCTGGTGCAGGCGGTCTGGAACCTGGTGCGCAACGCGATCGAGGCCGGCGCCGGCAACGTCACCCTGCGCACGCGCGCCGAGCATGGCGTGCGCATCGGCGAGGCCACGCATGCGCTGGCGCTGCGCCTGGAGATCGCGGACGACGGCCGCGGCGTGCCCGAGGAGCTGGCCGAGCAGGTGTTCCTGCCGCTGGTCAGCGGACGCGCCGAGGGCAGCGGGCTCGGTCTGGCGCTGGCGCAGCAGGTGGCGCGCGAGCACCGCGGTTCGCTGGCGTTCCGCTCGCGGCCGGGCCATACCGTGTTCACCCTGCTGCTGCCGCTGCCGGAGACGAAGGAGGACGCCAATGGCTGAGCCGGCGAAGGGCGGGGCGCGCGTGTGGGTGGTGGACGACGATCGCGCGGTGCGCTTCGTGCTGGCGACCGCGCTGCGCGAGGCCGGCCACGAGGTCACCGCGTTCGATTCCGCGCAAGCCGCGCTCGATGCACTGCGCCACAACGTGCCGGCGCTGATCTTCACCGACGTGCGCATGCCCGGTGGCGACGGCATCGAGCTGCTGCGCAAGCTCAAGGCGACCCATCCGGACCTGCCGGTGATCGTGATGTCCGCCTACACCGACGTCGCCAGCACCGCCGGCGCGTTCCGCGGCGGCGCCTGGGAATTCCTGTCCAAGCCGTTCGACATCGACCATGCGGTGGAACTGGCCGAGCGCGCGTTGCCGGCCGGCGGCGCGGCGCCGCGCCAGCCGGTGCGGGAGCCGGAGCCTGGGTCGGGCGGGCACGCGCTGCTCGGGAACTCGCCCGCGATGCGCGCGCTGTTCCGCAGCATCGGCCGGCTGGCGCAGGCGCCGCTGTCGGTGCTCGTCACCGGCGAGACCGGCACCGGCAAGGAACTGGTGGCGCGCGCGCTGCACCGCGAGTCGCCGCGCGCACACAAGCCCTTCGTCGCGCTCAACACCGCGGCGATCCCGGCCGAGCTGCTGGAATCGGAACTGTTCGGCCACGAGGCCGGCGCGTTCACCGGCGCCAACCGCCGCCACGTCGGGCGCTTCGAGCAGGCCGACGGCGGCACGCTGTTCCTCGACGAGATCGGCGACATGCCGCTGCCGCTGCAGGTGCGGCTCCTGCGCGTGCTCGCCGAGAACGAGTTCTTCCGCGTCGGCGGGCGCGAACTCATCCGCGTGGACGTGCGCGTGATCGCGGCCACCCACCAGCCGCTGCAGCGCCTGGTGGACGAGGGCCGTTTCCGCGCCGACCTGCTGCACCGGCTCGACGTGGTGCGGCTGGAGCTGCCGCCGCTGCGCGAACGGCGCGAGGACGTCCCGGTGCTGGCCGAGCGCTTCCTCGCCGACGCCGCGCGCAAGCTCGGGATCCCGCCCCGGTGGCTCGCCGCCGACGCCGCGCGCGCGCTGCAGGCACGCGAATGGCCGGGCAACGTGCGCGAGCTGGAGAACCTGTGCTGGCGGCTGGCCGCGCTCGCGCCCGACGACACCATCACCGCCGCCGACCTCGGCGAGCCACCGATGCGCGGCGGCACGGGTCGCCAAGCCGCGGGCGGCGCGCCCGCAGGCTGGGAGGATGCGCTCGCCGCCTGGGCGCGCGAGCGCCTCGACGCCGGTGCCGACGACCTCCACGCCGAGGCCCGCGAGCGCATGGAACAGGTGCTGTTCGAGGCGGCGCTGGAACACACCGGCGGCCACCGCGGCGAGGCCGCGGCGAAGCTGGGCCTCGGCCGCAACACCCTGACCCGCAAGCTCGGATCGCGCCGCAAGCGGCCCTGACCGTAGGAGCCGCCATGGCGGCGAGCTTTTCCCCGGTCGCGGCGCAAGCGCCGCTCCTACACCGGCGAGGGTGCACAATGGGCGGCGTTTCCCCACAAGGAGCAACGCCATGCGCATCGCCAGGACCGTCCCTTCCCTCGTCGCCGCCTGCGTGGTGGCCGGGCTCGCCGCCTGCACCACCACGCCCGCACCGGCGCCCGAACCGGCACCGCCGGTCGCGCAGGACCACAATGCCGTGGTGAACCTCGCGTCCGCCTCCGGCAGCCTGGTCAGCGGCAGGTTGCAGGTGATGACCATGGGCGCCAACGCCGTGCACATCGCCGGCGAGGTCGGCGGCCTGGCGCCGAACAGCGCGCACGGCTTCCACGTGCACGAGACCGGCGACTGCAGCGCGGCCGACGCGTCCAGCGCGGGCGGGCACTTCAACCCGGCGGGCACCCCGCACGGACGCATGGACCACGGCGCGCACCACGCCGGCGACATGGACAACATCGTCGCCGACGCCGAGGGCGTCGCGCGCGTGAACATGCACGTGCCCGGCCTGACCCTGGGTGGCGGCGGCGCGACCGACATCGCCGGGCGCGCGATCATCGTCCACGCCGATCCGGACGATTACGCCAGCCAGCCCTCCGGCAACGCCGGCGCGCGTTTGGCCTGCGGGATCATCACCATCGTCGACTGACGGAAGGCAGGGCTTGTGGGAGCGCGCCTTGCGCGCGATCGCGGCCAAGGGCCGCTCCCACAGTGTGAAGCCTACAGGTCCAGGGGTTCCCCGGCGCCGCAGTGGGCGAAGGTGACCGGCACGCCGTGCGCGCCGAGCACCGCGGCGAACTGGCGCTGGCGCGCCTGGAAGTGCGCGAAGCCGCGTTCCAGGCGCGCGTCGTCCTGGTCGGCCTCGGCGGCATAGCGTTCGCGCCAGGCCGCCGGCGAGAACAGCGCGATGCGCGCCTCGCCGTCGGCGAAGTGCGCCAGCGGCTCGGGCGGTGCGTCGAGCCACTCCTCGTGCGTCGGCGCCAGCAGCGCCGCCTCGAGTAGCGGCCACAACGGCGCCAGCCCGGCGTGCTCGTACTGCAGCGCGGTCATCGCCAGCAGGTCGGCGAGCGTGAGGTAGCGGGCGTGCTCGACCTGGAGGCCGAACAGTTCCTGGGCGAGCAGCGCGGTGTCGGCGCCGGCCATGCCGGTTTCGACCAGGTCGCGCTCGAACGCCTCCCCGACCGTATCGAGCACCGCGGCGTCGCCGAGCAGTACGAAAGGCAGCAGCCGCAGCGGGCCGCCGGCGAAATCGGGGGAAGGCGCCAGCACGCCGGGGAGCCTGCCCTCGTGGGCGCCGAAAGCGATGACCCGGCCGTTGTCGCCGGAGCCGCCGCGCGGTGCGCGCGCCGCGAGCTGGTCGAGCTCGTGGTGCAGCGGCCAGCCCGGGCGCAGCAGTTCCACCGGGTCGTAGTGCGCGCCCACCAGCACCAGCTCCAGCGCGGCCGCGGCCGGTTGCAGCTTGGCCAGGTCGCGGGCGACCAGCGCCGCGACGCGGCCGGCGTCGGCCTGCGCGATGGCGTCCCGCGCCACCGGGGCGCCCGGCGCCAGTTCCAGCGCGAGGGCGCCGAGCACCCGGTCGCCGGTGGCCGGCGCACTCGTGGCCGGGATGCTGGAACTGTGCGATCCGTGATTGGTCATCCACGTCGGCCGGGCTAGACTGCGATGCATTATGCCCGCGCCGGCGCGCGGGCCGCGAGGCAACGATGCTGCAAGGTCGACCCGTCGCCGTGCTAGGCGGCGTCCGCATTCCCTTCTGTCGCCGCAACACGGCCTATGCCGACGTCGGCAACCTCGGGATGTCGGTGCGCACGCTCGGCGCGCTGGTCGAGCGCTTCGGGCTGCAAGGGCGGCAGCTCGGCGAAGTCGCCATGGGCGCGGTGATCAAGCATTCCTCGGACTGGAACCTGGGCCGCGAGGCGACCCTCTCGTCCGGGCTGTCGCCGCTGACCCCCGGCATCACCATGCAGCGCGCCTGCGGCACCTCGCTGGACACGATCGTGGCGATCGGCAACAAGATCGCCACCGGGCAGATCGAGTCGGGCATCGGCGGCGGCAGCGACACCACCTCCGACGTGCCGATCGTGTACGGGCTCTCGTTCCGCCGCCGGCTGCTCGAGGCCTCGCGCGGCAAGACCTTCATGGATCGCGCGCGGGCGTTCAAGGGCTTCCATCCACGCGAACTGAAGCCCGAGTTCCCGGGCGTGGCCGAACCGCGCACCGGCAAGTCCATGGGCGACCACTGCGAGGCGATGGCGCGGCACTGGAAGATCCCGCGCGAGGCCCAGGACGCCTGGGCCGCGAGTTCGCACCACAAGCTCGCCGCCGCCTACGAGCGAGGCTTCTTCGACGGACTGGTGGTGCCGTTCCGCGGCGTGTCGCGCGACAACGTGCTGCGCCCGGACACCTCGATCGAGAAGCTGGCGACGTTGAAGCCGGCGTTCGACCGCAGCTCCGGCCACGGCACCCTGACCGCGGGCAACTCGACGCCGCTGACCGACGGCGCCTCCGCCTGCCTGCTGTCGAGCGACGAATGGGCCGCCGAGAACGGGCACGAGGTGCTGTGCCACATCCGCGACGCGCACGTCGCCGCGGTGGACTTCGTGCACGGCGAAGGACTGCTGATGGCGCCGACCATCGCGGTGCCGGAGATGCTGGCGCGCAACGGCCTGTCGCTGCAGGACTTCGACTTCTACGAGATCCACGAGGCGTTCGCGGCGCAGGTGCTGTGCACGCTGAAGGCCTGGGAGAGCGCGGACTACTGCCGCGAACGGCTCGGGCTGGACGCCCCGCTGGGCAGCATCGACCCGGCGAAGATCAACCCGAACGGTTCGTCGCTGGCCACCGGGCATCCGTTCGCCGCCACCGGGGCGCGCATCGTCGCCAGCGCCGCGAAGGAACTGAAGGCGCGCGGCGGCGGCCGCTGCCTGGTCTCCATCTGCACCGCCGGCGGCATGGGCGTCGTCGCCATCCTCGAGCGGTGATGTAGGAGCGGCGCTCGCGCCGCGACCTGGAAAAGGCTCGCCGCCATGGCGGCTCCTACTGTCGCGGCGCCAGCGCCGCTCCTACCGCAGGCGCGGGAAGCCGTGCTCGTTGCGCTCCTCGATCGCGGCGCTGTCGCCGATCTGCTGGCGCAGGTCGCGCCCGGGGAGTGCGACCGCCGGCTCCCCGCGGCTCGCGCGCAAGGCATTCGCATAGGCCTGGCGCGCGAGCGCCTCGTCGCCATGCTCGGCAAAGCCGTGGCCGAGTTCCTCCCAGGCCTCGCTGCCCGCGCCCTGCGCGATCGCACGGTGCAGGTAGTTCTCCGCCTGCGGCCACTGGCCTTCCGCGCGCGCCAGCCGCGCCAGCGTGAGCAGCAGCGCCGGGCTCGCGGGATGGGTCGGCAACCAGCGTTCGGCGGCCGCGCGCCGTTCCGCGATACGGCCCACCGCCAGGCTGCCGTAGCGTTCGGCGAGGCCTTCGTCCCAGCGCGCGTCCAGCGCCTGC
Organism: Cognatiluteimonas lumbrici; assembly: GCF_006476065.1. Classification (GTDB taxonomy): domain Bacteria; phylum Pseudomonadota; class Gammaproteobacteria; order Xanthomonadales; family Xanthomonadaceae; genus Cognatiluteimonas; species Cognatiluteimonas lumbrici. Next base: position 1,592,721 of record NZ_ML636798.1, on the reverse strand, counting down.
TCCAGGGAACGCGTCGCCGCTTCCTCCCAGCGCAGCGCGGCCGCGCGTTCGGCGTAGGCGCCGACCACGCCTGGCTCGGTGCGCAGCGATTTCGGCATGGACTCCCAGCGTTCGGCGAGCACGTTGGCATCGGCGGCTTCGCGCAACGCGGCCTCGGCCCACTGCTCCTGCAGCTCGTCCAGGCGCGTGGCCGGCAATGCCTGCTGCTGGCGCAGGGTGCCGAGCAGCCCATAGGCCTGGGCGGCCTGGCCGTTGGCGGCGAGTGCTTGCGCGCGCAGCGCCAGGCCGCGCGGCGGCAGTGGCTGCGCCGCGGGTGCGTCCAGCGCGACCAGCGCGTCGGTCGGCCGGTGTTCCTCGAGCGCCAGTTCGGCCAGCGCGATCGCGCGCAGCGCGGCGTGGCGCTCGTCGATCGCGGCGAGCTGGGTGCGCGCCGCGGCATGGTCGCCGCGCGCGATCGCCGCGCGCGCCGCCGCCAGCCGGGCCCCTGCGGCGATTTCCTCTTCCGTGGAGGCCTCGGCCAGCAGCTTCTCGGCGCGCTCGTAGTGGCCGCGGTGGTAGGCGTCGAGGCCCTCGCCCAGGCGCGCGCGGGCGCGGCGGTCGCGGTGCGCGCGCAGGCTGCGGAACGGCAGGGTCAGCAGCTTCCACAGCAGCCACAGCGCGGCCAGCGCGACCACGCCGACCAGCACCACCGCCGCCACCGTGGTTTCGTAGTCGTAGCCGCGGAAGCGGACCAGCACGTAGCCCGGGTCGGCCAGCAGCAATTGCGCGACCAGCGCGCCAAGCAGCGCCAGCACGATCCAGAACAGCAGGTTTCGGAACAGGCTCATCGCACGTCCTCGGGCCTGGGGAAAGGGTCCATCCCACCCTATACAGGCACATGTCGGCGCCGTGTAGGGACCCCCAATAGTGCCTGAATGCGGTGGATCAGCGCGCTGCGCGGCCTGCGCGCAGCAGCGCCAGCGTGGTGCCGAGGGTCGGCAGCGACGGCGCCAGCGGCAGTCCCCGCAACGCCTTCAGTTCATCGCGTTGCCCCTCGCGCAGCGGCGACCCCGGCCACAGCCGTTGCAGCAGCGCGTCGGCGCGGGCGAGGGCGGCCTGCCATGCCGCGACGTCGCGGCGTTCGGCGGCGCTGCGCGCCAGGCTCAGTTCCAGTTGCAGCGCGGCGTGCCTCGCGGCGCGCTCGCCGGGCGCCACGCTGAGGTCGCGATCGGAGGGCTGCACCTGCACGATGCGCGAGAAGGCGCGCTCGTACCACGGCGCATCCGCGTCCGCGCCGGTATCGCGCCGCGCGTCCGGATCGGGCAGCGCGGCCGCGAAGCCATCGAGCCGGCGCAGCGCCAGCACTTTCGGATCCTCCTCCAGCGCGTCCAGTTCGGCGCGCTCCTGCTGCAGGGCCTGGCGCAGGTCCAGCAGCGCCGGATCGTCGATCGAGTCGAGCACGCCGGCGGCCATCGCATAGGCGCGCTTGGCGGCGGCCAGGTCGCCGGCCAGCAGCAAGCGGCCTTCGCCGAGCGAGAGCAGCAGCTCCACCTCGTCCAATCGCAAGGCCGCGCTGCCGCGCTGCAGCGGCTCGGCCAGCTTGTCCACGCTGTCCTCGAGCAACGCGGCGCGCTGGCCGATGCCGAGCACTTCGTCGCGCAACACGCGGTTGGTGGCGTCGGCCTGCGCGATGCGCTGCGCCTGCGCGCGGTGGTCGCTACGCAGACGGTCCACGCGCGCCTCGAGGTCGCGCCAGTGCGCGTCGTCGGCCAGCGCCGCCGCCGCGCGCTCGCGCTGCAGCCCCTGCCAGTGCTGCCAGCCCCACCAGCCAAGCAGCGCCAGCAACAGCAGCGCGAGCAACCAGGGGAACGCGTTGCCGCGGCGTGGCGTCGGGGAAGGGGTGGCGTCGGTCACGGCTGGCCTGCGCGGGCGGGTGCGGAAGGGCGGCTCATGCTAATGGATGCGCGGCCGCCGCCGCGGCGACCAGGTCCCGCGGGCGCGCGCTGGCGGCGACCACCGCGCGCCGGAATCCCGCCTCGCGGGCGATCGCCGCCAGCCGCTCGCTGGCCGCGGCCACGTCCGCACGCAGCAGCGCCGCGCGCGCATCCCCGGGCAGCGCGGCGAGCACGGTGGCGAGCGCCTCGCCGCTGCTCAGCGCCAGCCAGGCCGGGCCGCGCAGGCGCCGCAGCGCCGCGACCGCGCGCGGCGACGGCGCCACCGGCACCCGTGCGTACACGTCCGCGCGCAGCACGCGCGCCCCGCGCCGCACCAGTTCCGGCGCGAGCTCGCCGCGTCCGCCGGGCGCGGTCACCAGGCCGATGTCGAGGCCGTCGACCTCCGACAGTTGCCGCAGCCCGAGCAACCCTTCGGTGTCCATGCGCTCCGGCGCCAGCGCTTCCGCGCCCGTGCGGCGCAGGGCCTGGCGGGTTCCGCTGCCCACCGCCAGCCACTGCGCACCGGGCGGCACCCGCAAGGGCTGGAGGCGCGCCGCGTGCGCGACCGCCGCCGGGCTGGTGAACACGACCACTGGCGCGGCCAGCGCCCGCGACAGCGCCTCGGCGGTGCCGGGGGCGTCGCGGGGGGCGAGCCGCCACGGCGACAACGCCAGCAGGCGCGCGCCCTCGGCGGCGGCGGCACGGCGCAACGGCGCATGCCCGCCCACCGGCCGCAGCGACAGCACCGTGCACCCGGCCAGACGCGTTCCCATGCACGCAGGTTACGATGCGGCCGCACCCGCACGCGACCGAGGCCCATGACCAGGATCCCGACCACCGCCCCCGCCAGGCTGGCGCTGCCCTTGCTGGCGACGCTGCTGGCCGCGCTGTTTGCGCTGGCCGGTTGCGCCAGCACCCCCGACCGCGCCGACACCCTGCGCCAGGTGCAGTACGACTGGTCGGCGGCGATCCGCTGGGGCGACTTCGAGGGCGCGTGGACGCTGGTGGACCCGGCATACCGCGAGGCCCATCCCATGACCGCGCTCGAGTTCTCGCGCTACGAACAGGTCCGGATCTCCGGCTACCACGAGAGCGGCGCCATGGTCAGCGGCGACACCGCCAGCCGCCGCGTCGAGCTGGGCGTGGTCAACCGCAACACCCAGGTCCAGCGACAGGTCCAGTACGTGGAGCAGTGGCGCTACGACCCCGAGGCCGGGCGCTGGTGGGTGAGCAGCGGGCTGCCGGACCTGTGGCAGGACTGAGCCTTCTGCCACAATGGCCGGCCCAGTAGCACCGAGCCACCGCGTTGAGCCTGCCCGAACTGATCGAATTCCTCGGCCGCCACCCGATCCTGTCGCTGGCGCTGGCCGGCATCACCCTGGCGCTGGTGTTCACCGAGGTCGCGCGCCTGTTCCGCGGCTACAAGGCGGTGCAGCCGGCCGGGCTCACCGCGCTGGTCAACCGCGACAACGCCCTGGTGGTGGACCTGCGCCCGATCGGCGACTTCGAGAAGGGCCACATCCCGGGCTCGAAGAACGTGCAGATGAGCCAGTTCGACCCCGAAGCGAAGCAGCTGGCCGCGGCCAAGGCCCTGCCGGTGGTGCTGGTCTGCAAGGCCGGACAGACCTCCGGCGATGCCGCGAAGCGGCTGCACAAGGCCGGTTTCGAGCGCGTCTACGTGCTCGATGGCGGCATCGGCGGCTGGCAGCAGGCCGGCCTGCCGCTGGCCAAGGGGCGGGCCTGAAGCCCGTCCGCATGCGATAATTCCCCCTTTTCCGCGAGATGCGCTGACGCGCTGGAGCTAGATGATGTCCGAGCAAGACGCCAACAACGGCGCCGCCACCCCGGCTGCGGGGACCGACAACGCCGCCGCCAATGGTCCGGTGTTCACGGTCGAGAAGATCTACCTGAAGGACGTGTCCTTCGAGGCGCCGGGCGCGCCGCAGGTGTTCAACGAGCAGGGCCAGCCCCAGCTGCAGATGAACCTCAACCAGAAGGTGCAGCGCCTCGGCGACACCGCGTTCGAGGTCGCGCTGGGCGTGACCCTGACCTGCACCATCGGCGAGAAGACTGCCTACCTGGCTGAAGTGCAGCAGGCCGGCGTGTTCCAGCTCGCGGGCTTCAGCGACCAGCAGCTCGACGTGATGCTCGGCACCCACTGCCCGACCGTGCTGTACCCGTACGCGCGCCAGGTGATCGGCGACCTGATCCAGTCCGGCGGCTTCCCGCCGTTCCTGCTGCAGCCGCTGAACTTCGAGGCGCTGTACGCGGAAGGCCTGCGCCAGCGTGCGCAGCAGCAGGCGGGCCAGCAGCAGGGCGGCAACGACCTGGCCGACGCGGAAACCGCGGGCAACGCCTGATCGCGATGGCGCTTCGACGCGTCGCCGTCCTCGGGGCCGGCTCCTGGGGCACCGCGCTGGCGGCACTGATCGCGCGCCACGGGCACGACACCGTGCTCTGGGGCCGCGATGCGGCGACCATCGAGGCCGTCGACCGCCGGCACGAGAACCCGCGCTACCTGCCGGGCATCCCGTTGCCGGACCCGCTGCGGGCCACCACCGACCTCGGCGCCGCCCTCGGCGACGCCGACCTCGTGCTGGTGGTGGTGCCTTCGCACGCGTTCACCGACACCCTGCACGCGCTGGCGCCGTTGCGCCCGGCCGGGGCAGGCGTGGCCTGGGCGACCAAGGGCTTCGAACCCGGGTCCGGCCGCTTCCTGCACGAGGTCGCGGCGGAAACGCTGGGCCCCGGGGTGCCGCTCGCCGTGGTCACCGGCCCGTCGTTCGCGAAGGAAGTCGCGCAGGGCCTGCCGACCGCGGTGACGGTGCAGGGCGAGGACGCGGACTTCGTGCAGCAGGTCGCCGACGTGCTGCACGGCCCCGAATTCCGCGCCTACACCGGCGACGACATGCGCGGCGCCGAACTCGGCGGCGCGATGAAGAACGTGCTCGCGGTGGCCACCGGCGCCGCCGACGGCATGCAGCTCGGGCTCAACGCGCGTACCGGCCTCATCACCCGCGGCCTCAACGAGATGCTGCGCCTCAACGCGGCAATCGGCGGGCGCGCCGAAACCCTGATGGGCCTGGCGGGCCTCGGCGACCTGGTGCTGACCTGCACCGGCGACCTGTCGCGCAACCGCCGGCTGGGCCTGGCCCTGGGCCGCGGGCAGTCGCTGCAGGACGCGGTGCGCGAGATCGGCCAGGTGGTCGAGTCGGTGCAGACCGCCGACGAGGTCATGCGCCTGGCCGAGCGCCACGGCCTGGAGCTCCCGATCGCCGAGGCGGTGCGTGACGTACTGCACGGCGACATCACCCCGCGCGACGCGCTGCAGCGCCTGCTGGCGCGCGAACAGAAGCCCGAGTGGTCGTAGCCGCCCCGCGCCCTCAGTAGGGGACCGGACTCAGGCCCAGCCGTTGCCTTGCGGTATTGGCCGGCGCGGCGACATGGCGGCTGGGGTCGAATGGGCGCTTGGCTGCGTCCGGCGGAGGTTCGCCCGTGTTCCCGCGCAGCGCGTCGGCAGCGGCCTGCCAGGCCGCCTTGACCCGGTTGAAGTGTTCCAGGAGCCACTCCCCGCGACCCTTGAAGTCGCCCGGGTCGGTCGCCGACTCCAGGCCCTCCCTGTAGTGCTCCAGGTCGCCCAGGTCTCCCTTGGGCGGGCCGCCGAGGAACACCTGCAGCATCGCCATCTGCGGCACCAGCGGGCCGCCCCCCGGGAGCGACGCGAACACGTGGCCGCGGTCGCGGAATGTCCTGGTGCGTCCGTCCGGGTGGCGGAAGGTGACCTCGGTGAAACGCCAGGCCGGGCGGCCATCGACCGTCGATGGGGTATCGCCGGCGGCGTAGCGCGTGTCGATGATGTAGCCGTCGGAATCGAAACGGGTGATGCGGCCCAGCGCATCGCGGGTGATGTCGGCGGTGCCGGTGCGGAAGATCTCCAGGGTCGTGCGGGTGTAGCCCTTGGGAAACGTCCGCAGGTAGAAGCCGTTGCCGACGTAGGCCCAGTTGCCCGGGCCGACGTCCTTGCGGCTGCCCTTGCCCCACGGCACGTCGCCGTTGAGCACCCCGGCGCGCTCCAGTTCCTCGAACGGCAGGTCGGGGCTGGTCAGCCGGCGCTGCCATTCGCTGGCTTCGGCCAGGACTTCCTTCGCGCGGCCGGGAATGAGCCTGCCGAGGCCGGCCCTGAGCTTGCCGGCCACCTCCCGGCGGACCGGGTCGGTACCGAGCCGGCGGATGTCCTGTTCCGTCAACAGCGGCCGGACACGCTGCCTGAATGCTGCGTCGTAGTCGTTCCAGCTGGTGCCGCTCTCGACGGCCCAGACCAGGCGCTGGACCACGCTCCGTTCGATCTCCGGATGCTGCGCCGAGCGGGCGAGGATGCCGCTGATGATGTCCGCATGGCTGCCCTTCAGCGGTGCGACGAGGTAGCCGTCGCCGCTGGTGGGCCCGTAGGTGCCGGCATGCAGGCAGTAGGAGCGGACGTCCCCGCGGTAATAGCCCGGCCCGAACTCGAAGCTGGCCGGCAGCGGCAGCGGGGTCAGGCCGTCGATGCCCTCCAGGTGGGTGGCCACCGGCAACGCGTCGTCGATGCTGGTGGTGATCGTGTCCTTGTCGCCTGCGAGCGGCACCGGGAGGGCGAGCCTGCCTTGCGCCTGCAGCGGACATGCCGCCACGGCGGCCAGGGCAAGCACGAAAAGGATCGAACGCATGGCTGCTCTCCGGGTAGGTCCAATCCACCCACGCGAAAGCGGCCGCGGAACTGACAACAAAAAAGCCCGGCCGTTGCCGGCCGGGCTCCGATCGCGACTGTCAGGGGAGGGAACCGTCGCGATCCTTGCGCTGGGTTACCAGGTCAGGCGCGGACCCACGAACCACTGGGTGTCGCCGTCCGCCACCTTGACGTCGGCGTTGAGGCCCCAGTTCCGGTTGAACTTCCACTGCGCGCCGAAGCGGCCGTAGAAGTCGCCGTCGAACTCGTCGCCGTCCTCGTAGCCGGCCAGGGCATAGCCCTCGAGCGCCGGCAGCATCGCGCCGCGCACGCCGGCCTCGACGCTGTAGCCGTCGGAATCGATGCCGCTGCCGGCGTCGAACTTCTCGTAGGCCACGCGGGTCAGCAGGTCGGCGTTCTGCGAGATCTGGTGGTTGTAGCCGACGCCCACCCGCCACTGGTCGAAGTCGACGTCGGTGTCGTCGATCTCCTGGTTGGCGAAGTCGCCGAACACGTGGAAGTTCGGGTGGAACGCGGCCGAACCGGACACGCCCCAGCCCTGGGCGTCGCCGGAATCGGTGTTGGTGGCGACGTAGCCACCCTGGACGTAGGTGTAGGAGACGCCATCGGCGGCCACGGCCGCGAACGACAGCGATGACAACAGGGCAATGGCAAGCAGCGAACGCTTCATAGTGGAGCTCCGGTCTTTTTATGGGCCGGATCGCCGACGTCTCTGGGGGAGGGAGCGGCATCCGGTGGCCCGGATTCTGCGCACCGCACTGCAACCTCCGCTGAAGCGGACATTTTCGTGAACAGGAACTTTTCGCCCGCGGCTCAGTCGGGGCGGCCTACCAGGGCAGCGTTTGGCCCTGCCAGTCGCGGAAGCCGCCGCTGTCGCCGGGGCCCGCGGCAGCCACCACGCGCAGCATCCCGGAGACCGAGTCGGCCACCGGCACGGTGGCGTTGCCGCCGCCCATGTCGGTCTGCGCCCAGCCCGGATGGAGCGCCAGCACCACGATGTCGCGCTCCGCGAGCGCCTTGGCCAGCAGCGCGGTGGCCATGTTTTGCGCGGCCTTGCTGATGTCGTAGCTCGGCGTACCGAAGCGCCCGAGCGATGCGATCGAGCCGAGGATGGAACTCAGGTTGGCCACCCTGGCGCCGTCCGCCAGCATCGGCGCGAGTGCCTCGGTGAGCAGCAGCGGGCCCATCGCGTTGACCCGGAAGCTGTCCTCCAGCACCGCCGGATCGAGCTTCCCGAAGCGCTCGCCCGAATGCAGCACCCCGGCGCAGTTGACCAGCAGGTCGAAGGGCGTCGCGTCGCCGGCCAGCGGCAGTTCCCGCGCCAGCGCGGCGATGGCCGCGGGCCTGGCCACATCGAGCGGGAGCACGCGCAGGCGCCCGGGGTGGTCCGCGGCCAGCGCGTTGAGCGCTGTCGCGCGTCCCGGCTCGCGCGCGGTGGCGACCACGCTGGCGCCGCCGTCGAGCAACTGGCGCGCGAACTCGAGCCCCAGCCCGCGGTTCGCGCCGGTGACCAGGCAGTTCCGGAACCCGTCCATGGCCCGAGTATGCAGGACGTTTGGGCTACGCCGCGGCAAGGACGCGAGGGTAGGATGGGAGCGATGCCGTCCGCCCGCCATGGGCGGACTCCTACCTTGCACAGGAGTGCCGCATGTCCTTCGCGACCACCCGTTCCGCCCGTCCCGCCCGCCTGCTGCGCACCGGAGCGCTGGCGCTCGCCCTGGCCACCTCGCTCGGGGCCGCCTTCTACCTGCCGGCGGCGCACGCCGACAGCCCGGCCCCGGTCGTCAGCATCCCGTACCAGCAGTTCACCCTGCCCAACGGCCTGACCGTGATCGTGCACGAGGACCACAAGGCCCCGATCGTGGCGGTCAACATCTGGTACGGCGTGGGCAGCAAGAACGAGCCGGCCGGGCGCAGCGGCTTCGCGCACCTGTTCGAGCACCTGATGTTCAACGGTTCCGAGAACTACCCGGGCGAGTACTTCGAGCCGTTCGAGCAGGCCGGCGCGACCGACATGAACGGCACCACCAACACCGACCGCACCAACTACTTCCAGAACGTGCCGACCACCGCGCTGGACATGGCGCTGTGGATGGAGTCCGACCGCATGGGCCACCTGCTCGGCGCGATCGACCAGAAGGTGCTCGACGAGCAGCGCGGCGTGGTCCAGAACGAGAAGCGCCAGGGCGAGAACCAGCCTTACGGCCAGCTCCGCCAGGTGGTCGCGCAGACCATGTACCCGAAGGGCCACCCGTACCACCACACCACCATCGGTTCGATGAACGACCTCAACGCGGCCTCGCTCGAGGACGTGAAGCAGTGGTTCCGCACCTGGTACGGCCCGAACAACGCGGTGCTGGTGCTGGCCGGCGACATCGACCTGGAGACCGCGAAGCAGAAGGTCGCGAAGTACTTCGGCCACATTCCCGCCGGCCCGACGATGGAGCAGCCGGACGTGGCGATCGCGCCGCTGGCCGAATCCGGCCGCACCGTGCTCGAGGACAAGGTCCCGCAGGTGATGGTCCGCCGCATCTGGAACGTGCCCGAGTACGGCAGCACCGAATCCACCATGCTCGACCTGTTCTCGCAGGTGCTCGGCGGCAGCGCCACCTCGCGCCTGGACAAGCGCCTGGTGCACCAGGACCAGCTGGTGGACAGCGTCGGCACCGCCAACTGGTCCTCGCAGCTCGGCGGCAGCTTCTTCGTCAACGCCATGGTCAAGCAGGGCGTGGACGAGCAGAAGGTCGAAGCGATCATCGACGAGGAACTGCAGCGCCTGCTGGCCGAAGGCCCCACCGCCGAGGAGCTGGCGCAGGCCAAGACCATGTTCCGCGCCGGCTTCATCCGCGGCATCGAGCGCATCGGCGGCTTCGGCGGCAAGGCCGACGTGCTCGCAGCGTGCGAGACCTACACCGACGACCCGGGCTGCTACCGCGACATGCTGCGCGACATCGACGCCGCCACCCCGGAACAGGTGGTCGCCGTCGCCCGCGAGTGGCTGCGCAAGCCGAGCCACACCTTCGTGGTCGAGCCGGGCGAGCGCACCCCGCTGGTGGAGGCCCCGGCCGCCAAGCCGGCACCGTTTACCCCGCCGCCGGTCGACGCGAAGTACGGCACCACGCCGAGCACCGTGGACCGCAGCAAGGGCGTGCCGTCCGTGGACAGCTTCCCGGAGCTGGACTTCCCCGACCTGCAGCACGCCACGCTGGCCAACGGCAGCAAGCTGATCCTGGCCGAGCGCCACGAGATCCCGGTGGTGCAGGTGCGCTACCTGTTCGACGGCGGCTACGCCTCGGACGAGGACGGCAAGCTCGGCCTGGCCGGCTTCGCCATGGGCATGCTCGACGAGGGCGCCGGCGCGCTGGGCTCGCTGGAGTTCGCGGCCGCCGCCGAGAACCTCGGCGCGCAGCTCTACGCCGACGCGTCGCTCGACGGCAGCAGCGCCGGCCTGTCCGCGCTGAAGGAGAACCTGGACGCGTCGGTCGGCCTGTTTGCCGACATGCTGCGCGCGCCGCGCTTCGACCAGGCCGAGATCGACCGGGTCAAGGCGCAGTGGATCGCCGGCATCGCGCAGGAGAAGGCGCGCCCGAACAGCGCCGCGCTGCGGGTGCTGCCGCCGCTGCTGTTCGGCGACGACCATCCCTACGGCATCCCGTTCACCGGCAGCGGCACCGAGGCCGGCGTCGCCGCGCTGACCCGCGACGACCTGGTCGCCTACCAGCAGCGCTGGCTGCGTCCGGAGAACGCCACCGTGGTCGTGGTCGGCGACACCACCCTGGCCGAGATCGTGCCGGTGCTCGACCGCCACTTCGGCGACTGGCGCGGCGCCGGCGAAGCGCCGGCGGCGACCCCGGTCCCGGCGGTGCAGCGTCCGGCCGAGTCGCGCGTGTTCCTGATCGACCAGCCGGGTGCGGTGCAGGCGAACATCTTCGCCGGCAAGGTCGCCCCGTCCACCCGCGACGAGGGCGCCGTGCTGCTGGAGATGGCCAACGAAGTGATCGGCGGCAGCTTCACCGCGCGCCTGAACATGAACCTGCGCGAGGACAAGCACTGGTCGTACGGCGCGCGCACGCTGCTCGCCGACGCCGAGGGCCAGCGTCCGTGGCTGGCGTTCGCGCCGGTGCAGATCGACAAGACGGTCGAGTCGCTGGCCGAGATCCAGCGCGAGATCGGCAGCTACGTGAGTGGCCAGGCCCCGGCCACGGCCGAGGAGGTCGAGAAGATCGTCGCCAACGACCTGCGCAGCCAGCCGGGCGCCTACGAGACCGCCGGCCGTGTGCTCGGCACCATCGCCAACATCGTGCGCTACGACCGCCCGGACGATTGGGTGAAGCAGCGCAACGCGCAGGTCCGCGCGCTGACCCCGGCGCAGGTGAACGCCGCGGCGGCGACGCTGGCACCGGGCGCGATGACCTGGGTGGTGGTCGGCGACCTGTCGAAGATCGAACAGCCGATTCGCGACATGGGCCTCGGCAAGGTCACGGTGATCGACGCCGACGGCAACCCGGTCAGGTAAGCGAGAACAAGGCGAACAGGAGACCCCGCATGCGACTGATCACACTGGCCGCTTCCACCCTCCTGTTCGCCTCCGGCTGCACCTGGGTGCACATGGCGCCCGGCGCCAAGGCGGTGCGCGTGGTCACCGGGACGCCGACCGGCTGCGAGCAGCGCGGCGAGGTCGAGGTCTCGGTGAAGGAGAGCATCGCCTTCTACGACCGCAACCCGCTGCGGGTGCGCGACGAGCTGGAAACGCTGGCCCGCAACGAGGCCCCGGGCCTCGGCGGCGACACCGTGCAGCCGCTCGACGGCTACGAGGACGGCAACCAGCGCTTCGCAGTCTGGCGCTGCGGCGGCTGAATCGGGCGCGCCCGGCCCGGGGCGATGCGGGCCCGGTAACCGCTTCCATGCGGTATGCTGGCTTGTTTTTCGCTACCTGGTGTCACTGACCATGTTGTTCCAGCATGTCGCGATCGCGGGCCTGGCCCACATCGACGCCCCTCGCCGGCTGAGCACGGACGAGATCAACGCCCGCCTCCGGCCCACCCTCGACCGCCTCGGAATCAAGGCCGACGTCCTCAAGGACATCGCCGGGATCGAGGCGCGCCATCTTTGGGACGAAGGCGTGCAGGCTTCCGACGCGGCCACCCTGGCCGGGGTCAAGGCGCTCGCCGACGCCGGCATCGATCCCGACAAGGTCGGCCTGCTGGTCAACACCTCGGTCAGCCGCGACTACCTCGAGCCGTCCACCGCCTCGATCGTCAGCGGCAACCTCGGGCTGCCCGACACCTGCCAGAACTTCGACGTCGCCAACGCCTGCCTCGCGTTCCTCAACGGCATGGACATCGCCAGCCGCATGATCGAGCGCGGCGAGATCGACTACGCGCTGGTGGTGGACGGCGAGACCGCCAACCTCGCCTACGAGAAGACCATCGAGCGCATCACCCGCGCCGACTCGACCGAAGAGGACTTCAAGCGCGAGATGGCGACCCTGACCCTGGGCTCGGGCGCCGCCGCGATGGTGATGGCGCGCGCCGAGCTGGCCCCGGGCGCACCGCGCTACAAGGGCGGCGTCACCCGCGCCGCGACCGAGTGGAACAAGCTGTGCCGCGGCAACCTGGACGGCATGATCACCGACACCCGGATGCTGCTGGTCGAGGGCATCAAGCTGGCGCAGAAGACCTTCGAGGTCGCGCGCCAGAAGCTGGGCTGGGCGGCCGGCGAGCTCGACGAGTTCGTGGTCCACCAGGTCAGCAAGGTGCACACCGCGGCCTTCACCAAGGCCATGGGCATCGACCCGAAGAAGGTCCTGACCATCTTCGGCGAGCACGGCAACATCGGCCCGGCCTCGGTGCCGATCGTGCTGAGCAAGCTGCGCGAGATGGGCCGGCTGAAGAAGGGCAGCCGCATCGCGCTGCTGGGCATCGGCTCGGGCCTGAACTGCTCGATGGCCGAGGTGGTCTGGTAGCAGCGGTGTTCCCCGGTTACCCGTTCGAGCCGCGGCGCATCGAGGTGCGCCCCGGCATCGCGATGTCGTGCCTGGACGAAGGCCCGCGCGACGGCGAAGTGGTGCTGATGCTGCACGGCAATCCGTCGTGGAGCTACTACTGGCGCCATCTCGTGCTCGGGTTGCGCGACCCGGCTTCTGGAAAGGCCTACCGCTGCATCGTGCCCGACCACGTCGGCATGGGGCTGTCGGACAAGCCGGACGACGGCGGTGGCGTGCGACCGCCGGTGGATCCGGCGTCGGCGCGTTACGACTACACACTGCAATCGCGGGTGGAGGATCTGGAAACGCTGCTCGACAAGCTCGGCGTCACCGGCCCGGTCACGCTGGCGGTGCACGACTGGGGCGGGATGGTCGGGTTCGGCTGGGCGCTGTCACGGATGGAGCGCGTGCGAAGGCTGGTGGTGCTCAACACCGCCGCGTTCCCGCTGCCGGCGGCCAAGCCGATGCCGTGGCAGCTCTCGCTGGGGCGCGATTCCACGCTCGGTGGCTGGCTGATCCGGCGCTTCAACCTGTTCGCGCGCGGCGCGGCCTGGCTGGGCACCGAACGCAGGCTGCCGGCCGCGGTGCGCGAGGCCTACATCGCGCCGTACCGCGGCTGGGATGCAGCGATCTCGACGCTGCGCTTCATGCAGGACATCCCTTTGCGCGAAGGCGACCGCGCCTGGGCGCTGGTCGCCGAGAGCGGTCGCCGGCTGCACGAATACGGCGACCGGCCCGCCTTCATCGGCTGGGGCCTGCGCGACTTCGTGTTCGACAGGCACTTCCTCGAAGGCTTCCGGCGCGCACTGCCGCGGGCCGAGGTGCACGCGTTCGAAGACGCGGGGCACTACGTGCTCGAGGACCGGCACGAAGTGCTGGTGCCGGCGATCCGCGACTTCCTCGACCGCAACCCGATCGCCTGATCCTCAGGCCGCGATCGGCGGCGGCAGCGCCGGCGGGGCGTGCCCGCCGTCGTTCGGATTGTCGCTGCCGTCGAAGTTGTCGTCGTCGTTGGCCGGCGTGTCCCAGCTCCAGTCCGCCGGCGTGAGCAGCGGCAGGCCGTATGCCAGCCGCGCCTTGTCGCACTGCTGGCTCGGCGCGCCGAACTCCCACGATGCCGGCACCGCCGCGCACACGCTCGGGCGCAGCGGGTGGATGCTGCAGCGCGAGCGCACGCCGATCTCGGCATCGAGCGCGATGCAGCGGGGCGCGCGTTGCGACGTGCCCTTCATCACGCGCTCGTGCCGGCGCAGCGGCTCGGTCAGGTCGGGGGGCACCGTCCCGCCGAGCGCGGGCTCGGCCTCGGACCAGTGGAAGCTGACGCGGAAGTGGGCGCAGCAGGCGCCGCAGGTCAGGCAGGGATGGCTCACGGGGGCGCGTCGGGCAGGGGGGCGGTCGCGGATTTTTCCGGCAGCGCGGGGCCGCGCGCAAGAGGGGCGATGCGACAATGAGGCCATGCCCGGACCCTGCAACATCGCCGCCGCCCTCGGGGTGCTGGCCGGCCGCCAGCCGGACGCGGTCGCGATGCGCGTGCCCGGTCGCGACGGGCGCTACCGGGAGGCCCTGACCTACGCCCGGCTCGACGCCCGCAGCGACGCGATCGCCGCGGGCCTGGCCACGCACGGTATCGCCCGGGGCACCCGCACCGTGGTGATGGTGCGGCCCACGCCCGAGTTCTTCCTGCTGATGTATGCGCTGTTCAAGGCCGGCGCGGTGCCGGTGCTGGTGGACCCGGGCATCGACAAGCGGGCGCTGCGGCAATGCCTGGACGAGGCCGCCGCCGAGGCCTTCATCGGCGTGCCGCTGGCGATGCTGGCGCGCAAGCTGCTGGGCTGGGCTTCGGCGACCCGGGTCGCGGTCACGACCGGCGAGCGGCCGTGGTTCGCGGACACGACGCTCGCCGCGGTCGAGGCCGCGGGCGCCGGCGCCGGCCCGCAGTTGCAGGCGACCGATGGCGACGACGTCGCCGCGATCCTGTTCACCTCCGGCTCCACCGGCGTGCCCAAGGGCGTGGTCTACCGGCACCGGCATTTCGCCGCCCAGGTGGAACTGCTGCGCGATGCCCTCGGCATCGAGGCGGGCGGCGTGGACCTGCCGACGTTTCCGCCGTTCGCGCTGTTCGACCCGGCACTGGGGCTGACCTCGATCATCCCCGACATGGACCCGACCCGGCCGGCGAACGCCGACCCGCGCAAGCTGCACCGTGCGATCGCGCGCTTCGGCGTCACCCAGCTGTTCGGCTCGCCGGCGCTGATGCGGGTGCTGGCCGAGCATGGCGAGCCGTTGCCGACGGTTCGGCGGGTGACCTCCGCCGGCGCACCGGTGCCGGCGAGCGTGGTGGCGCGGATGCGTGCGCTGCTGCCGGCCGACGCGCGTTTCTGGACGCCTTACGGCGCGACCGAGTGCCTGCCGGTGGCATTGATCGAAGGCCGCGAACTGGAAGGGACCCGTGCCGCCACCGAATCGGGCGCCGGTACCTGCGTCGGGCGGCCGGTGCCGCCGAACGAGGTGCGGATCATCGCCATCGACGACCGGCCGATCGCCGAGTGGAGCGGCGTGCGCCAGTTGCCGCCCGGCGAAGTCGGCGAGATCACGGTCGCCGGGCCGACCGCCACCGACAGCTACTTCCATCGCCCGCGCGAGACCGCACAGGCCAAGATCCGCGAGCGCCTTGCCGATGGCGGCGAACGCATCGTGCACCGCATGGGCGACCTCGGCTGGTTCGACCAACAGGGGCGCCTGTGGTTCTGCGGCCGCAAGGGCCAGCGGGTCGAGGCCGCCTCCGGCCCGCTCTACACCGAGCAGGTCGAGCCGGTATTCGCCGCGCACCCGGCGGTGCGCCGCGCGGCACTGGTGGGCATCGGCGACAAGGGCAGCCAGCGCCCGGTGCTAATCCTCGAACTGCGGGAGCGACGGAAGCCACGAACCCGACTACTCGAGGAGTTGAAGGCCATCGCCGCAAGCCACCCCCACACCGCCGCGATCGACACCTTCCTGTTCCATCCGCGCTTTCCCGTGGACATCCGCCACAACGCCAAGGTCGGGCGCGAGCAGCTCGCGCGCTGGGCGGCGAAGCGGCTCGCCGCCCGGGGCGGGCGGGCATGAAGGTCCTGGTCACCGGCGGCGGCGGCTTCCTCGGCCAGGCGCTGTGCCGCGGGCTGGTCGAACGCGGGCACGAGGTCGCCAGCTTCAGCCGCGGCCACTACCCGGAGCTCGACGCCATCGGCGTGCGCCAGTTTCGGGGCGACCTCGCAGACGCCGCGGCGGTGTCGGCGGCGGTGCGCGGCCACGACGCGGTGTTCCACAACGCGGCGAAGGCGGGCTCCTGGGGCAGCCGCGAAAGCTACCGCCTCGCCAACGTCGTCGGCACCGACAACGTGATCGCGGCCTGCCGCGCGCACGGCGTCGGGCGCCTGGTGCATACCTCGACCCCGAGCGTGACCCACCGTGCGACGCATCCGGTCGCCGGCGGCACCGCCGAAGACGTCCCCTACGGCGAGCACCTCAAGGCGCCCTACGCCGCCACCAAGCTGCAGGCCGAGCAGGCCGTGCTGGCGGCGAACGATGCCGCGCTGGCGACGGTCGCGCTGCGCCCGCGCCTGATCTGGGGACCGGGCGACCGCCTGCTGCTGCCCCGGATCGCGGAACGCGCGCGCGGGGGGCGCCTGCGCCTGGTGGGCGACGGCGACAACCTGGTGGACACCACCTACATCGACAACGCGGCGCAGGCGCACTTCGACGCCTTCGAGCACCTCGGACCCGGCGCCGCATGCGCCGGCCGCGCCTACTTCATCAGCAACGGCGAGCCGATGCCGATGCGCGCGATCCTCAACGCCTTGCTGGCCGCGGTCGGCGCGCCGCCGGTGGAGAGATCGTTGCCGTTCCCCGTGGCCTACGCGATCGGCGCCGCCTGCGAAGCGGCGTGGACGCTGCTGCCGCTGCGCGGCGAGCCGCCGCTCACCCGCTTCCTGGCCGAGCAGCTCGCGACCACGCACTGGTACGACATGGAGCCGGCGCGGCGTGATTTCGGCTACGTGCCGGGGGTCACCATCGCCGAAGGGTTGGAGCGGCTGGCAGCGAGCGTCGCTCCCACATCCGGGCCTCTACAATGCCGACGATGAACCAGTCCCCGTTCAACTGGAAGGTGCCCGCGGGTCGCGCGCTGGAAGCGGCGCTCAACCGCGCGCTCGCGCTGGACCCGGAGACCCGCGAGGGACTGGCCGCGCTCGACGGGCGCAGCATCGAGCTCGCGGTGGAGGCACCGCCGCTGGCGTTGCGCGTCACTGTCGCCGGCGATCGGCTCGAAGTCGGGCCGGTGGATGCCGCGCGCGAACCCGATCTCGGCGTGCGCGCCACGCTCGGAGGGCTGCTGTCGCAGCTGCCGATGCTGCGTCGCGACGACGCGCCGCCGGTCGGGCGCATGCGCGTGTCCGGCGATGCGGAGCTGGCGCGCCGGATCCAGCGTCTGGCCGAACGCTTCGATCCCGACTGGCAGCAGCCGTTCGCCGCGGTGTTCGGCGACGTGGTCGGGGTGCAGGTGGCCAACGCCGTCGCCGCCGGCCTGCGCCACGCGCGCGATGCCGCCCGCGACTTCGCCGAAGTCGCCACCGAGAACGTGACCGAGGAGTCGCGCGACGTGGTGCCGCGCGCGGAGCTCGACGCCTTCCTCGACGACGTGGACACGCTGCGCGACGACGCCGCGCGCCTGGCCGCGCGCGTAGCGCGCCTGCGCGAGGCGGCCGCGGCGCGCAGCGGGAAGGCGCCGTGAGGTCGGGCCTGCGTGCGCTGCGCATCGGCCGGGTGCTGCTGCGCTACCGGCTCGACGACCTGCTCTCCGGCACGCCCGCGGAGCGCTGGCTGCGGTTGGCGCGGCCGTTCGTGCCGCGCGCCTCGCGCGAGGTCGCGGCGATGCCGCGCGGCCAGCGCCTGCGGCTGGCGCTGCAGGAGCTGGGCCCGATCTTCGTCAAGTTCGGGCAGATCCTCTCCACGCGTCGCGACCTGCTGCCCGCGGACGTCGCCGACGAACTGACCCTGCTGCAGGACCGGGTCGCGCCGTTCCCCGGCGACGTCGCGCGCGAGATCGTCGAGCGCGAGCTCGAGCAACCGGTGGCCGAGGCGTTCGCCAGCTTCGACACCACGCCGCTGGCCTCGGCCTCGATCGCGCAGGTGCACGCGGCGACGCTGCCGGCGCGCGGCGGCGGCGCGCCGCGCGAGGTGGTGGTCAAGGTGTTGCGGCCCGGCATCGAGGCGCAGGTGGACCAGGACATCGCGCTGCTGCGCCGCGTCGCCGCGCTGGTGGACCGGACCCACCCCAGGGCCGACAGGATCCGCCCGCGTGACGTGGTGGCCGAGATCGAATCCACCCTGGCCGCCGAGCTCGACCTGCAGCGCGAGGGCGCCAACGCCAGCGTGCTGCGTCGCAACTGGCTGGGGTCGAACGACCTGTACGTGCCCGAACCGATCTGGACCCACACCACCGACCGCGTGCTCACGCTCGAGCGCGTGCGCGGCATCCCGAGCGACGACATCGCCGCGCTCGACGCCGCCGGCATCGACCGCAGGGCGCTCGCCGCCAAGGGCGTGCGCGTGTTCTACACCCAGGTGTTCCGCGACAACTTCTTCCACGCCGACGCCCACGCTGGCAACATCTGGGTGGACACCGACCCGGCGCGCAAGGCCGACCCGCGCTTCATCGCGCTCGACTTCGGGATCATGGGCCAGCTCTCCAGCGAGGACCAGTACTACCTCGCCGAGAACTTCATGGCGATCTTCAACAAGGACTACCGCCGCATCGCCGAGCTGCACGTGCAGGCGGGCTGGATGCCCTCGCACATCCGCATCGACGAGCTGGAAGCGGCCGCGCGCGCGGTGTGCGAGCCGTACTTCACGCGGCCGCTGAGCGAGATCTCGCTGGGCGAGGTGCTGCTGAAGCTGTTCCGCACCGCGCAGCGCTACGAACTGACCATCCAGCCGCAGCTGATCCTGTTGCAGAAGACCCTGCTCAGCATCGAGGGCGTGGGCCGACAGCTCGATCCGGGCATCGACATCTGGGCGGTGGCGCGCCCGGTGCTCGAGCGCATCCTGGCCGAGCGCTACAGTCCGCGCCGGCTGGCGCGCGAGTTCCGCAAGCGGCTGCCGGAGCTCGTCACCCGCGCGCCGGAAATGCCGGCGTTGCTGCACGCCTGGCTCGAGCAGCAGGTCGAGGGCCGGCACGAACTGGCGATGCGCTCGGCCGAACTCGCCGAGCTTGCCCGCGCCGTGCGCGAGGCGCAGCGGCGGCTGACGGCGGCGATCCTCGGCGTCGGTGCGCTGGTCGCCCTGGCCGTGCTCTACGCCTTGCGGTGAGCGCGCTCGACGTCCTGTACCGGGACGACTGCCTTGCCGTGGTCGACAAGCCCGCCGGGCTGATGGTGCACGACAGCGCGCTGGCGCGCGGCGAGACCGACTTCGCCGCCGACCGCCTGCGCGCCCAGTTCGGGCGGCCGGTGTTCCTGGTGCATCGGCTCGACCGCGCCACCAGCGGCTGCCTGCTGCTCGCCTTCGATCGCGAGACCGCCTCCGCACTCGGCAAGGCGTTGATGGCCGAAAGTCTTGAGAAGGATTACTGGGCGATCTGCCGCGGCTGGCCGTCCGGGCCACGCTTCACCATCGACCACCCGCTCGACGGCGGTCCCGGCAAGCCGCTGAAGAAGCCCGCGGTCACCGACTTCGAAGTGCTCGCCACCTGCGAGCTGCCGATCCCGTCGCAGGGCTTCGACACCTCGCGCTATGCGTGGCTGCGCGCCTCGCCGCGCACCGGCCGCTTCCGCCAGATCCGCCGCCACCTCAAGCACGCCTTCCACCACCTCGTCGGCGACACCAGCCACGGCGACGGCCGCCACAACCGCGCCTTCCGCGCCATGGGCATCCACCGCATGCTGCTGCACGCGCGGCGGCTCGCGTTCGAGCACCCGCGGGATGGCCGGCGCATCGAGGCCCTGGCGCCTCCGGACGCGGAGTTCACCAGGGCCCTCGCGTTGTTCCAGGCCGGGGCCTAGCCGGCGCCGTCGGGGAAGTCCCCGGCGACCACGGTGGAGATCCGCTCCGGATCGAGGTGCCGGCGGATTGCCGCGTTCACCTGCTCCACCGTGAGGTCCCGCAGCGCCTGCTCGTACTTCGCCGCGCGTTCGGTGGTGAAGCCGTAGTAGAGCTGGAACTCGAGCGAGCCGACCAGGTTGGCGTCCTCGTTGCGCGACTTGGCGCGTGCCTTCAGCAGGCCGGCCACGGCGTCGTCGAGCTCCTCCGCGGTGATGCCGTCGGCCAGCAGCCGCTCGAGTTCCTCGCGGAAAGCGGCGCCCACCCTGGGCACGTTCCCGGCCGCGGTGATGGCGTAGCCGCTGAAGTGCGCGTTGTCGTCGAGGATGCCGGCAGCGTGGCTTGCACCGGCGCCGTAGCTCAAACCCTCCTGTTGGCGCAGGCGGTCGCCCAGCCGCGACTTCAGCGCGCCGCCGCCGAAGATCCAGGTGGCGACTTCCATCGCCGGATAGTCGGGATCGTCCTGGGTCATCGGGTAGTCGGTACGGAACAGGAACACCGCGTTGGGCTTGTCCGGCGTCACCCGGCGCAGGTCCACGACCTCGCTCGGGCGGTACGGGTCCGGGATGCGCTCGTAGCCGTCGGGGGACTTCCAGTCGCCGAACAGCGACACCAGCTGCGCCTCCAGCGCCGCGGGGTCGAAGTCGCCAACGAAGCTGAATTCCGCGTGGTCGGCGCCGTAGAAGTCGCGGTGGAACTGCCGGACCTGGTCGAGCGTGACTGCCCGGTAGGCCGCGACCTGCTCGTCGAAGGTGAGGACGTGCCGCGGATGGCCCTCGGGATAATGGTCCAGGTGCAGCGCCAGCGCGCGACCCGCGACCGGGCCCGGCTCGGTCACCTGCGACTGCACGCCGGTGATCGCCTGCAGGCGGATCTGCTCGAACTCGTCCGGGTCGAACGCCGGGCGGCGCAGCATGTCGGCGACCAGTTGCATCACCTCGGGCAGGTGCTCGCGGGTGGTGTACAGGCTGACGCTCGCGCCGGTGGCGCTGCTGGAGATGCCGACCGTCGCCTTGAGCTGGTCGAGGCGGTCGGCGAGCGCCTCGCGATCGAGTTCCGTGGTCCCGCGGCGCATCAGTGCACCGACGAAGCCCGGCGCCGCGCCAGTGTGCATCAGCGTGTCCTCGTGGCCGAAGTGCAGGCTGATCCGGCCGCGCACGGTGTCGCCGCGGGTGTCCTTGGGCAGCACCGCCAGCTTCGCCCCGAACGGCAGCGTGCTGCGCGTGGTGCGCGCCTCGATGTTCCCGAGGCTGGCGTCGAAGACCTCGCCGGCGGCGACCGGCGGGCGACCCTTGTAGCCGTCGAGCAGCGTCGCAAGGTCCGGAGCCTCCGGGATCACCGCGCGCCGCGGCTCGGCGGTTGGATGGAACACGCCCGCGGTGCGGTTGCTCGCTTGCAGGTAGGCGCCGGCGACGCGGTTGACGTCGGCCGCGGAGACCGCCTCGATGCGGTCGCGGCGCAGGAAGTACAGGCGCCAGTCGCCGGCGGCGACCAGGTTCGAGATCGCCAGCCCGACCTGGTTGGCGTCGTTGAGCTGGCGCTCGATGCCCTTGAGCAGGGCGGTCTTTGCCCGCTCCACTTCGGCCTCGGTCACGGGCGTGCCGTCGAGGCCCTCGACCTGGTCCACCAGCAGCGCGGCGACCTCGTCCACGTCGCCTTCCAGCGGCAGCTGCGCGTACAGCAGCAGCAGGCCGGGATCGTGCAGTTCGAACTTCGCGGCGCCGGCACCGGTGGCCTTGCCGCCCTCCACCAGCGCCTTGTGCAGGCGCCCGGCGGGGGTGTCGCCGAGGACCTGGGCCAGCACGGCCAGCGCGGCGGTGTCCGCGTGCGCCGCGGCCGGGATGTGGTACGCCAGCGCGGCGACCTTGACGTCGCCGGTGCGGCGTACGGTGACGCGGCGCTCGCCGTCCTGCACCGGCTCGCGGGTCGGCAACGCGGGCATCGCCGCCGCGGGTCGTGGGATGCGCCCGAAGCTGTCGGCGACCAGCGCCAGCGTGGCGTCCGCGTCGAAGCGCCCGGCCACCATCAGCACGGCGTTGTCCGGGCGGTACCAGGTCCGGTAGAAGTCGCGCAGCCGCGCGATTTCGACGCCCTCGACGTCCGAGCGCGCGCCGATCGTGCTGTTGCCGTAGTTGTGCCAGAGGTAGGCAGTGCTCATCAGCCGCTGCACCAGCACCCGGACCGGGTTGTTCTCGCCCGCCTCCAACTCGTTTCGGACCACGGTCATCTCGCTGGCCAGGTCCTCGGCGAGGACTTTGGAGTTGACCATGCGGTCGGCCTCCATGCGCAGCGCCCATTCGAGCTGCGCGGGATCGGCCTGGAAGGTTTCGAAGTAGTTGGTGCGGTCGAGCGAGGTGGTCGCGTTCTTCGACATGCCCCGCTTCTTCATCTCGCCGGGGATGTCCGGATGGTCCGGCGTGCCCTTGAACAGCATGTGCTCCAGCAGGTGCGCCATCCCGGTCTCGCCGTAGCCTTCGTGGCGGGAGCCGACCCTGTAGGTGACGTTGACGGTGACCGTGGCCTTGCTCGGGTCCGGGAACAGCAGCACCTTGAGGCCGTTGTCGAGGCGGTATTCGTGGATGCCCTCGACCGAGGGGCCGGCGGTGACGCCGTCGGGCAGGCCGGCGGCGGGCGCGGGGCCCGCGGCCGGCACGAGCAGCGCGAGCAGGAGCAGCGACAGCAGACGCATGGATGTCTTCCCCGTGACACGGAACGGAACGCGTTATTGAAACACTCGCCGGCATCCGCGACCCGGCCGCTACCCGCAGTCACTACAATCCCCGCATGCTCGAGGTCGACGGCATCGCCATCCCGGAAGCGGAACTGGCCGAGCGCTTCGTGCGCGCGTCCGGTCCCGGAGGGCAGAACGTCAACAAGGTCGCGACCGCGGTCGAGTTGCGCTTCGACATCGCCACCTCGCCCTCGCTGCCCGAGGCCGTGCGTGCGCGGCTGCTGGCGAAGCGCGACCGCCGGGTGACCGCCGACGGCGTGCTGGTGCTGTCCGCGCAGCGCTTCCGCACCCAGGAACGCAACCGCGAGGACGCCCGCGAGCGGCTTGCGCGTTTCATCGCGTCGGGGCTGCGCGCACCGAAACCGCGCATCGCTACGCGGCCCACGCGCGCAGCGAAGCAGCGCCGGCTGGACGCCAAGCGCGAGCGCGGTACGATCAAGCGTGGCCGGTCCGGCCGCGACTGGGACTGACCGGACCAATCGGGGGGACGCATGGGCGCGGATTCCAATCTGGCGGATTCCAACCTGGATGCCGTCGGCGACGTCGTGCTGCCGCTGCCGCCGAACGCACCGCGCGTACGCGGCGGGCGCTTCGGACGCTGGCTCGGGCGCAGCGTGCTGCGCCTGGGGGGCTGGCGCATGGAAGGCGCCTTCCCCGACCTGCCGAAGCTGGTGCTGATCGGCGCGCCGCACTCCTCCAACTGGGACGGCATCTGGGGCATGGCCGCGAAGCTGGCGCTCGGCCTCGACATCCGCATCCTCGGCAAGCACCAGCTGTTCTGGTGGCCGCTGGGCGTGCTGATGCGGCGGCTGGGGATCATCGCGGTCAACCGCGACGCCGCGGCCGGCGTCACCGAGCAGGCCGCGGCGCTGATCGCCAACGCCGACCGCTACTGGTTCGGGCTCGCCCCGGAGGGCACGCGCAAGCACGTCGAGCGCTGGAAGCCCGGCTTCTGGAAGATCGCAAAAGGCGCCGGCGTGCCGGTGCTGCCCGCGTACTTCGACTATCCGCGCAAGGTGATCGGCATCGGCCCGCTGTTCGTGCTCGGCGAGGACATGACCGCCGACATCCACCGCATCCAGCGCTGGTACGCGCCCTGGCGGGGCCGCAACCGCGACGTCGCGCAGCCGCCCCCCGGGGCCTGAACGCGGCCGGTCCGCTGCTATCCTGCCGTTCTGCACGGCATGGGGGTCGTGGATTTGGAGACTCGGGACACCGTCGCGCCGACCGTTGCCGCGCTCACGGCGGAGGAGTACGCGCTGTTCGAGCAGGTCGGGCGACCGCGCCTGCTCGGGCCCGGCGAGACCCTGTTCCGGCGCGGCGACCTGGGCACGACCATGTACGTGGTCGTGCAGGGCGGCATCGAGCTCGACTTCGGCGGTGACCTGGCGACCCGGCGCGTCGGCCGGCACGGTTTCTTCGGCGAACTCGGCCTGCTCATCGGCGACCATGCGCGCAGCGCCGACGCCATCGCGATCGGCAGCACCGTGCTGCTCGAGCTGCGCCAGGACGGTTTCGAGGCCATCGCCGAACGCGCTCCGGTCCTGCTGGCCCACTTCCTGCGTCGCGCGATCGCGCGCGTGGTCCTGAACGAGCGTGACCTGATCGCGCGCATGCGCCACCGCAACATCGAGCTGCAGGCCGCGCTGGACCGGCTGCACGCCACCACCCGCCGCCTCGACCGCAGCGAGGCGCTGACCCGCACCGACGAGCTCACCGGGCTGGCCAACCGGCGCGGCTTCCAGCTGCACCTGGAACAGCGCCGCCGGCGCGCGCCGCTGTCCGGGCACGGCCTGCTGCTGGTGGACTGCGACCACTTCAAGCGCGTCAACGACGCGCACGGGCACCTGGCGGGCGACCGCGTGCTGCAGGGCGTCGCCAACATCCTGCGCTCGGCCGCGGGCGCGGGCGACCTGCCGTGCCGCCTCGGGGGCGACGAGTTCTGCCTGCTGGTGGGCGCGGCCGACCGCGAGGCGATCCTGCGCGTGGCGCAGTTCGTGGTGGACACCGCCCAGGCCCTGCAGGCGCTGCAGCCCGAGCAGCCGCAAATGACCACGCTGAGCATCGGCGCCAGCCCGGTGGAGGCGGACCAGGGCTGGGACGACCTGTACGCGCGCGCCGATGCCGCCCTGTACCGGGCCAAGCGCCTGGGCGGCAACCGGGTGGAGTGGCAGGACCGGGTCGCGGCGACGGCCTGACGCGCGATGACGACCGATGCGACGCCGCAGGTACGCACGCTCCTGCTCACCGACCTGTGCGACTCGACCATGGTGGTCGAGCGCCTCGGGGATGCCGCGGCGGCGGAACTGTTCCGCGACCATGACCGGCTGGTGCTCTGCCTGCAGCAGCACTGGCGCGGGCGCCTGATCGACCGCTCCGACGGCCTGCTGCTGCTGTTCGAGCGCGCCATCGACGGGCTCGGCTTCGCCCTCGACTACACCCGCGGCTTGCGCGAGATCGGCGCGCGCCACGGAGTCGCGCGCCATGGCATGGAACTCCGGGCGCGCGCCGGCCTGCACGTCGGCGAGGTGCTGACCTGGCGCAACAGCGATGCCGCGGTGACCTTCGGTGCCAAGCCGTTGGAGGTCGAGGGCCTGGCCAAGCCGACCGCGGGGCGCCTGATGACCATGGCGCGGCCGGGCCAGATCCTGCTCTCGGCCACCGCCGAGCCGCTCGCGCACCGCGCCGCGCGCGAGCTGGGCGAGCGCGGCGAGCAACTGGTGTGGAAGTCCTGGGGCCGCTGGCGTTTCAAGGGCGTACCGCAGGCGCAGGAAGTGTTCGAGGTCGGCGAGCCCGGCATCGCGCCGCTGCGCGCGCCGCGGCAGGACCGCGGCAAGGCCTGGCGCGACGTGCCGCGCTGGCGGCGCCCCTCCACGCTGGCCGCCGAACTGCTGCTGCTGGCCGGGCTCGCGGTCGGCGCCTGGTTCCTGGCCCAGCCGCAACCGGCGATCGCCTTCGCCGAGCGCGACTGGGTGGTGGTGGCCGACCTGCGCAACCTGACCGGCGACGAGCGCCTCGACGAGTCGCTGCAGCAGGCCTTCCGCATCAGCCTGGAGCAGTCGCGGCACGTCAATGTGCTCAGCGACCTCAAGGCGCGCGAGACGCTGGCGCAGATGCGCCGGCCAGGCGCGCCGCTGGACCGCATGCTGGCTTCCGAAGTCGCGTTGCGCGACGGTGCCCGCGCGGTGGTGCTGCCGACGGTGGCCGAGGTCGGCGGCCGCCTGCGCTTCAGCGCCGAGGTGGTGGACCCGCGCACCCAGGCCACGGTGCACGCCGAGTTCGCCGACGGCACCGGCGCGGCTTCCGCGCTGGGTTCGGTGGACACGGTGGCCAGGGCGCTGCGCAGCGAACTGGGCGAGGCGATGCAATCCATCGAGCGCAACACCGCATCGCTGCCCGATGCCACCACCGCCAGCCTCGACGCGCTCAAGGCCTACGCGCTGGGCCGCAAGCACGCCGATGCCGGCGAGCCGGGCGACGCCATCGCCTGGTTCGAGCGCGCGATCGCGATCGATCCGCAGTTCGCGCTGGCGATGGTCGCGGCCGGCGGCAGCTACGTGCACCAGCTCGGCGACCTGCCCGCGGCGCGCGACGCCTACGCGCGCGCGGACGGGCTGCGCAACCGCCTGTCGCTGCGCGACGGGTTGCGGCTGGACGCCAGCGTTGCCCGGCTCGGCCCGCCCGGACCCGCTCGCCGGGCCTGGAAGCAGTTGCTGGAGCTCTATCCCGACGAACTTTCCGCGCACCTGTCGCTTGGCCAGATCGAGCTGTTCGCGGTCAACGACGCGCGCGCCGCGTTGCGCCATGCCGACGCCGCGGCCGTGCCGCAGTCGGCGCGCCGTGGCGCCGCGGACTACCTGCGCGGCATGGCGCTGTTGCTCCTGGAGCACCCGCAGCAGGCGATCGAGGCGTTCGAGCGCGCACGCACCCACGGCTACCGCGGCGCCGGCTTCAGCCACGCCTTCGCCTATGCGGTGCAGGACGACTGGGAGGGGGTGGAGCGGGTCCTCGCCAGCCGGGTCCCCACCGGCGTGGACAGCGGCGAGGTGCTGCTGCCCGACCAGCAGGCGCTGCTGGCGATCGACCGCGGCGACTGGGCGCGGGCGCGCGCGCTGGCGGCCGAGGCGACCGCCGCCGCCACCAGCGCCGAACCCCTGGTGGCGGGCACGTGGCAGCGCATCCGGCAGCTGGCCGTGGACGTGGCCTCGGGGCAACTGCCGCGGGCGGAGGCCACGGCGCGGATCGCGCGCGAGATGGCGCGGGTCGAGGAGGACGCGACGCGGCTCGACGCGGCCTATCCCTCCGCGTCGTCGAACGCCGTGCAGGCGCTGGGCTACCTCGCCGCGCTGGTCGACGCGCGTGGCCCGCTGGCGCGCGCGATCGTGCGCGCGGAGCGCTTCGATGCGCTCGGGGACTACCCCCTGATGGTGCAACTGCAAGCGGTGCTCGAGGCCGAACTGGCGCGCATCGACGGCCGGCCGCGGGACGCCGTGGACCGCTTGTGTGCGGTGGCCGCCGGGGACGACGCCATGGTGGTGACCCGGTTCTCCCTGCAACGCGCGCTGGCGGCGGCCGGCGACGCCGAGGCCGCCGCGGAGCAGGCCGCGTGGCTGGCCGCGCACCGCGGGCGCGCCTACATCGAGCGCCCGGGCAACGACCTGTTGTCACCGGTCGCGGTCGCGGCCCGGCGCCTGGCCTACGTCCCGGAGGCAGCGGCGCCGCGGTAACCGAGCGCCTCGGTGAGATGGGCGGTGGCGATGGCGTCGCTGCCGTCGAGGTCGGCGATGGTGCGCGCGACGCGCAGAATGCGGTGCATCGCGCGCGCGGAGAGCTGCAGTTGCTCGATCGCGCGTTCCAGCAGCGCCTGGTCGTGTCCGGCGAGCCGGCAGTGCAGGTCGGTTTCGCGCCGGTCCAGGCGCGCGTTGGGCTTGCCGGCGCGTTGCTGCTGGCGCGCCCGCGCCGACTCGACGCGGGCGCGCACCGCGGCCGTCGGCTCCCCGGGCGGCGCGTCCGGGCGCAGCGCCGCCGGCGGTAGCCGCGCCACCTCCACGTGGATGTCGATGCGGTCGAGCAACGGACCCGACACGCGCCCGCGGTAACGGTCGATCATGTCCGGGCTGCAGCGGCAGCGTCCGTGCCGGTCGCCGGCCCAGCCGCACGGACACGGATTCATCGCCGCCACCAGCTGGAAGCGCGCCGGGTAGTCGCTCTGGCGTGCGGCGCGCGACACGCTGACGCAGCCCGACTCCAGCGGCTCGCGCAGCACCTCCAGCGCGTGCCGGCCCCACTCGGGGAGTTCGTCCAGGAACAGCACGCCGTTGTGCGCCAGCGAGACCTCGCCCGGGCGCGGATCGCTGCCGCCGCCGGCCAGCGCGACCGCGCTCGAGGTGTGGTGCGGGTTGCGGAACGGGCGCTGCTGCCAGCGCGCCGGATCGAGGCCGCGCCCGCTGACCGACGCGATCGCCGCGGTCTCCAGCGCCTCGGCCTCGCTCGCCTCGGGCAGCAGGCCCGGCAGCCGCGACGCCAGCAGGGTCTTGCCGCAACCGGGCGGCCCGACGAACAGCAGGTGGTGGGCGCCCGCGGCGGCGACCTCGAGCGCGCGTCGCGCGCGCGCCTGGCCGCGGACGTCGGCGAGGTCGGGGCCGGCCATGGGCGTGCACGGCGCGGCCTCGGCGGGCGGCAACGTGCGCCGGCCCTGCAGTCCGTCGCACACCTCCAGCAGCGTGCGTGCGGTGCACGCCTCGACGCCGCGCGCCAGCGCGGCCTCCGCGCCGTTCGCCTCCGGCACCAGCAGGCGGCGTCCCGCGTGCTTGGCCGCCAGCGCCGCGGGCAGCACGCCGTCCACCGCGCGCAACTCGCCGGTCAGCGCGAGTTCGCCGAGGCACTCGACGTCGCGCAGGGCCTCGACCGGCAGCTGCTCGCTCGCGGCGAGGATGCCGAGCGCGATCGCGAGGTCGAAGCGGCCGCCGTCCTTGCGCAGGTCGGCCGGGGCCAGGTTGACGGTGATGCGCCGCGCCGGGAACTCGAGCTGCGAGCACTGGATCGCGGCCCGCACGCGCTCGCTGGATTCGCGCACCGCGGCCTGCGGCAGTCCGACGATGGACATCCGCGGCAACCCGCCGGCAAGGTGCACCTCGACCCGCACCGCGGGTGCGTGCACGCCGGCGCGTGCACGGCTGTGCACGATCGCCAGTCCCATGGCGGGAAGTCAGCGCTTGCCGGGGTCGTCGCCGGAGGCGGCCGAGAGCAGCGCCTCGAGCTCGGAGACCGTGCGCTGCAGGGTTTCGACCTGCTCGCGCGTGCGCAGCAGCACCGCGCGCTGCACGTCGAACTCCTCGCGGGTGACCAGGTCGAGCTTGCCGAGCCCCGCCTGCAGCACCGACTTGAAGTTCTGCTGCAGCTCCTCGCGGCCCTCGCGCACCGCGGGCGGCACCAGGTTGCTGAGCCGGCGGGCGAGTTCGTCGAGCTGGCCGAGGTCGATCATCGGGTCGGGTTGGCGATTGCCGTAATGAAGGGTCGCGTTCATGGGATCTCCCGTGTCGGGCCACCAGCGTGGGCACCTGCTTCGGGAGCGGCCATCGGCGCGCGCGGCGCCGACGCGTCGGAGAATACCGCATCCGTTATGCTGGCCGCCCCAAGGGAATCGACCCGGCGGCGGAGGCAGCGCGATGAAGATGGTCATGGCGATCATCAAGCCGTTCAAGCTCGACGACGTGCGCGAGGCGCTGTCGGACGTCGGCGTGGCCGGCATCACCGCCACCGAGGTCAAGGGCTTCGGCCGCCAGAAGGGCCATACCGAGCTCTACCGCGGCGCCGAATACGTGGTCGACTTCCTGCCCAAGATCAAGCTCGAGGTCGCGGTCACCGACGACCAGGCCGACGCCGTGGTCGAGGCGATCATGCAGGCCGCCGGCACCGGCAAGATCGGCGACGGCAAGATCTTCGTCTGGGACCTGGACAAGGTCGTGCGCATCCGCACCGGCGAGCTCGACGCCGACGCGCTCTGACGCGCCCGCTCAGGTGCCGTCCACCTCGATCCGGTTGCGCCCGTTGTCCTTGGCGCGGTAGAGCGCCGCGTCCGCGCGCTGCACCAGTTCCTGCAGGCTTTCGCCGCGGCGCAGGCCGGCCATGCCGATGCTCACCGTGCACGCGAGGCCCTCGGCGAGGTCGCCGCAGTCCATCGCCTCGATCGCCGCGCGCAGCCGTTCGGCGATGACCCCGGCCTGGGCCAGCCCGGTGTCCGGCAGCAGCACCAGGAACTCCTCGCCGCCGGTGCGACCGAGCAGGTCGAAGTGGCGCAGGTCGCGGCGGAAGGTCGCGGCGATGCGCTCCAGCACCTTGTCGCCGATCAGGTGGCCGTGGCCGTCGTTGACCGACTTGAAGTGGTCCACGTCGAGCACCAGCGCGGTCAGCGGCGCGCCCGCCTCGTGTGCCCCGGCGACCGCGGCGGTGGCGCGCTGCTCGATGCTGCGGCGGTTGTCCACGCCGGTGAGCGGATCGGTGGTGGCGATCTCGTGCAAGCGCTTCATGCGCGCGAGCTGGCGCACCACCAGCGCGCCGAGCAGCAGCAGCAGGACCCCGGCCAGCGCCATCGCCACCCATTGCCAGCGGCGCGCCTGCAGCAGGGCCTGAAGCTGGCGCTCGCGCAGCGCCTGCTCGCTGGCCAGGCGGATGTTCTCCATCTGCTGGCGGTCGACGTCGAACTGCGAGCGCAGCAGTTGCGCCTGTTGCCCGCGCTCGGCGCCGGTGATCGCGTCGTGCAGGTCGATGTAGCGCTCGAGGTCGGCGAAGGCCGCGTCGTCCTGGCCGAGCGCGCGTTCGCTGCGCGCGCGCGCCCGGTACAGCAGCGCGAGGTAGCGCCGGTTGTTGCTGCGCTCCAGCGCCTCGGCCGACAGCGCGTAATAGACCATCGCCTGCTTGTGGTTGCCGAGCCCGGCGTAGGCCTGGCCGAGGCGCAGGAACACCATGTCGTCGTTGGTCTCGTCGCCCAGCGTCGCGAACTCGGTGCGCGCGCGCTGCACCAGCGCCAGCGCGCGGGCATGGTCGCCGCGCTGCATCCACGGCCAGGCCATGGCCAGGTGGGCGCTGGCGATGTCGTAGCGGCTGCCGTGGCGGCGGCCCAGCGCCAGCGCCTGTTCGTAGGCCGCGAGGGCGTCGTCCAGCCGGCCCTGGTCCTCGGCCAGGTAACCCTGCTGCAGCAGGTTGCCGATGAGCTGGCTCCAGTCGCCGATCCGGCGCGCGTGCTCGGCGTTCTGCTCGAGGTACTCGCCGGCCTTGGCCAGCTCGCCCATGCGCCGGTAGCTGACAGCGATGTCGAGCAGCAGCGACTCGGCGTCCTGGTGGCGGCCGGCCTCCTGGTACAGGCGCTGCGCCGCGAGCAGGTCCGGGATCGCGCGCGACTGCTCGCCGAGCAGCGAGTGGGTGCTGCCGCGCAGCGCCAGCCCGTCGGCGAGCATGGCGCGGTCGTCGATCCGGCGCGCGATCTCGATTCCGCGGTCGAAGTCCGGCAGCGCCTCGGTCATGCCGCTGAGCTGCTCGACCGCCCCGCCGCGGCAGTAGTGGAAGCTGGCGGCCATGGCGCCGTCGCCCAGCGCCTGCGCCGCGGCCAGTCCCTTCTCGGCATGGGCCAGCTGCTCGCGCGGGTCGCCGACGAAGCCCCAGTCGCAGCGCAGCGCGCGGAAACGCAGTTCGCGCAGGCGGTCGCCCGGCGGCAGCAGGCGGCGCAGTTCTTCCAGCCGCTGGAGCACGGCCTCCTGCGTGGGCTGGCGCCACAGTTCGCGATCGCGCAGGTGCGCCAGCAGCGCGTCGAAGGCGGCGGCATCGGGCCGGATGGCGGCGTCCGCCGACTGCGGGGCGGGGACGGCTGGCGGCGCCGGGACCGGCGCGGGCGAAGGCGATGGCGATGCCGCGGCCACGGCCATGCCCGGCTGCAACAGCAGCGCGAATACCGCGGGCCAGGTCGCTGGAGGCAGGCGCAGGTAGGACAAGCGGGATCCCCTGTGTCCCCGCGGGCTCCCGGATCCGCGGGTCGACCGATTGTTCGCCACGCCGGGGCGGCTGTCCGCCGCCGGCAGGTCACATTGCGAACAGTGTCACATTTCCAGTGCGGAAGCGACGAACGGCGGGGTCGCCAGCGCGCCGCGGTGGGTGTCCGCGCTGTAGTAGCGGGTGCCCAGGGCAGCCGCGCGGGCATCGGCTTCGCGGAACTGGAAGCCGCCCCCGCTCCCATGGGCATGCTTGCGGGCCAGGGTGCAGCTCCACCAGCCGGTCGGATAGCAGGGCTGCGGGAACGGCAGGGTCTTGAACGCGCTGAAGCCGGCCTTGGCCATCTCCGCGCGCATCTCGCGGATCAGGTCGAGCAGGGCCAGCGGCGACTCGGACTGCTGCACCAGGATGCCGTCGTCGCGCAGGGCGCGGAAGCACGAGGCGTAGAACGCGCGGTTGAACAGGCCCTCGGCGGGGCCGACCGGGTCGGTGGAGTCCACGATCACCACGTCCAGGCTGGCGGGCGCGCGGTTGGCCATCCAGGCCACTCCGTC
Organism: Cognatiluteimonas lumbrici; assembly: GCF_006476065.1. Classification (GTDB taxonomy): domain Bacteria; phylum Pseudomonadota; class Gammaproteobacteria; order Xanthomonadales; family Xanthomonadaceae; genus Cognatiluteimonas; species Cognatiluteimonas lumbrici. Next base: position 1,560,752 of record NZ_ML636798.1, on the reverse strand, counting down.
GTCGAACAGCAGCGTCGCGCGCGGGTCGGCGTTGGATTCGCACAGCTCGGGAAAGTACTTCTCCGCCATGCGCGTGACCTGCTCGTCGATGTCGCACTGCACCGCCGTGGCGACGCCCGGGTGGCGCAGGACCTCGCGCAGCGTGCCGCAGTCGCCGCCCCCGATGATGGCCACGTCGCGCGGGTTGGCGTGGGTGAACAGCGCCGGGTGCGACATCATCTCGTGGTAGAGGAAGTTGTCGCGCGCGGTCAGCATCATCGCGCCGTCGATCAGCATCAGGTTGCCCCAGTCGGTGGACTCCCAGATCTCGATCTTCTGGAACGGCGACTGCACCTCGTCCAGCTTGCGGGTCACGCGGAAGCCGATGGACGAGCCGGTGGGCTCGAAATGCTCGTGCATCCAGGTCGGGGCGGTCATCGCGGTCTCGCAGGCTGGTGGGTCGATGGGGACCCGCAATTCTAGCGGAGCCATTGACGCCGCAGTGTCTAGAATACGCGCCGTCACCCTCCAAGGACGCGCCATGGCCGCCTGGTCGCCCGACCAAGCCCGCAAGACCTACTCGATCCCGCACTGGTCGGACGGCTACTACGACGTGGCCGGCGGCAAGGTCGTGGTGTGCCCGCGCGGCGCCGGCGGCCCGGAGATCGCGCTGCCGGACGTGGTCGACGCGGCGCTCGCCAAGGGCGCCAAGTTGCCGCTGCTGCTGCGCTTCCCCGACATCCTCGACGACCGCCTGGCGAAGCTGCAGGACGCGTTCGCGCACGCGCAGGGCGAACACGGCTATGCGGGCGGCTACACCGCGGTCTATCCGATCAAGGTCAACCAGCACGCCGGCGTGGCCGGCGTGCTCGCCGCGCACGCCGGCGACGGCTTCGGGCTCGAGGCCGGCAGCAAGCCGGAACTGATGGCGGTGCTGGCGTTGTCGCGCCCGGGCGGGCTGGTGGTGTGCAACGGCTACAAGGACCGAGAGTACATCCGCCTGGCGCTGGTCGGGCGCAAGCTCGGGCTCGAGACCTTCATCGTGGTCGAGAAGCCGTCGGAACTGCCGATGATCCTCGAGGAGGCGGAGAAGCTGGGCGTGGTGCCGGGCATCGGCGTGCGCATGCGGCTTGCCTCGATCAGCGCCGGCAAGTGGCAGAACAGCGGCGGCGACAAGGCCAAGTTCGGGCTCGGCCCGCGCCAGGTGCTGGACCTGTGGAAGACGCTGCGCGACCGCGGCATGGGCGACTGCCTGCAGCTGCTGCACTTCCACATGGGTTCGCAGATCTCCAACGTTCGCGACATCGCCAACGGCGTGCGCGAGGCGGTGCGCTACTTCGTCGAGCTGTCGAAGCTCGGCGCGAAGGTGCGCTGGATGGACGTCGGCGGCGGCCTCGGGGTGGACTACGAGGGCACGCGCTCGCGCAGCTTCAACTCGATCAACTACGGACTGCGCCAGTACGCGTCGACGATCGTGCAGCCGCTGGCCGAAGCCTGCGAGGCGAACGGGCTGCCGCAGCCGCGGCTGGTGACCGAGTGCGGGCGCGCGATGACCGCGCACCACGCGGTGCTGGTGGCCAACGTGGTCGAGGTCGAGGAGGCGCCGGAGGGCCGCGTGCCGGACGTGCACGACGACGAGCCCGCGGTGATCCGCCGCCTGCGCGAGGTCCACGGCGAGCTCGACCGCCGGCCGCCGGTGGAACTGTTCCACGAGGCCCAGCACCATCACGGCGAAGGCCTGTCGTTGTACGCGCTCGGCCAGCTCGACCTGGTCCACCGCGCGCGCCTGGACGACCTGTTCCATGCCATCGCGCACGCGGTGCGCGCGCGCCTGGACTACGCCGAGAAGAGCCACCGCGCGCTGCTCGACGAGCTCAACGAGCGGCTGGTGGACAAGTACTTCGTCAACTTCAGCGTGTTCGAGTCGATCCCGGACGTGTGGGCGATCGAGCAGGTGTTCCCGATCCTGCCGATCCACCGCCTCGACGAGCGCCCGGAACGCCGCGGCGTGATCGGCGACATGACCTGCGACTCCGACGGCAAGGTCAGCCAGTACGTGGTCAACGAGGACATCGACAGCTCGCTGCCGCTGCACCCGCCGCGCCCGGGCGAGAGCTACCGGCTGGGCATCTTCCTGGTCGGCGCGTACCAGGAGATCCTGGGCGACATCCACAACCTGTTCGGCGATACCGACGCGGTCGAGGTGCACCTGTCGGGCGACGGCTACGCGATGAGCCAGCAGCGCCGCGGCGACACCGCCGACGTCATGCTCGACTACGTCGGCTACGATCTCGAACGGCTGCGCGCCAGCTACCGCGCCATGATCGACGCCGCCGACCTCCCCTCCGACGAAGCCGCCACCCTCGCCGCCACCCTCGAAGCCGGCCTCACCGCCTACACCTACCTCGAAGACAACCCCACCGCGCTGCCGCTTTAAAAGCGTTTAGCCACAGATTTCACAGATAAAAAAGGATTGGTTCTTCTTAGCCCCGGCTTTCGCGGGCAACCCCGCTTTCAGCGAACTGAATCCTTTTCAATCTGTGGAATCTGTGGCTAGAAGAATGTGTCAGGAGCGGTGGACGTTGAAGCCGGCGAAGGACTGGGTGGTGGGCATCAGTTCGATGCGGTTGATGTTGAGGTGCGGGGGGAGATTGGCGATCCACCAGATCGTGTCGGCGATGTCCGCCGCGGTCATCGGGTCGGCGCCCGCGTAGAGCGCGTCGGAGGCGGCCTGGTCGCCGTGGGTGCGCACCAGGGTGAACTCGGTCTCGGCCATGCCCGGCTCGACCGCGGTGACGCGCACGCCGGTGCCGTGCAGGTCGGCGCGCAGGTTGAGCGAGAACTGCGAGACGAAGGCCTTGGTGCCGCCGTAGACGTTGCCGCCGGTGTAGGGGTACTTCGCCGCGGTGGAGCTGACGTTGACGATCGCCCCGCGGCGCTCGATGAGCGTCGGCAGCAGCGCGTGCGTGAGCGTCACCAGCGCGGTGACGTTGGTCTCGATCATGGTGCGCCAGTCGTCCAGCGAGGCCTCCTGCGCGGGCCGCGTGCCCAGCGCCAGCCCGGCGTTGTTGACCAGCAGGTCGATGCCGCGGAAGTCATCGGGAAGCGCGTCGAGCGCCGCGCGCATCGCGTCGGCGTCGCGGATGTCGAACGCGGCCGCGTGCACCTTGCCGGGGCCGAGCGCGTCCACCAGCGCCTGCAGCCGTTCCGCGCGCCGGCCGCAGGCGACCACGCGCCAGCCGCCGGCGACGAAGCGCTCCACCGTCGCCCGGCCGAAGCCGGAACTGGCGCCGGTGACGAGCGCGACGCGGCTCATTTCGCGCGGATCGCCATCGCCGGCAGGCCGCCGCCGGTGAGCTTGGCCTTGGCCTCGGCCAGCTCCGACGCGGTGCGGTACGGCCCCATGCGCACCCGGTAGACGGTCTGGCCGCGGACCTCGGCGGGTTCGACCCGCGCGCTCAGCCCGAGCAACGCGATGCGCGCCTTGAGAGATTCGGCGTCCGAGGCCGAGCCGAACGCGCCGGCCTGCAGCACGTAGGGGGTGTCGCCGCCGGGCTCGATCGCGGCCGTCGTGGACGTCGTGGGGGTTGGCGCCGCCGTGGCGGGCTCGGCGGCGTCCTCGTCGCGTGCGGCGGCCGCGGCGTCCTCGCGCGCGCGGCGCTCCTCCTCGGCGCGCGCGGTGGCGGCGAGCTCGGCGTCGGTCATCGCCACCTCGTCGGAGGGCAGCAGCGTGTAGAAGTCGTACTGGGTGGGCTTGGGCGCCGGCAGCGCGGCGTCGTCCCCGGCCGCCGCCTCGTCGCCGGCCTCGCTCGCCGCCGCCGGCCTGGCCTCGGGGTTGGGCGTCGGGCGCAGGAAGCGGTCGCCGTCGTTGCGGCCCTTCAGGTAGGGCAGCGCCAGCACCACCACCACGGTCAGCACGATGCCGAGCACCATCCACGCCCAACCGGGCAGTTTGCCGTTGCCGTTGTTGCGTCGCGCCTGCGACTTGCCGCGTCTTGCTGCCACTGCGTCTTCCCTCGGTTCGTTACATGCGCTCGGGCGCGGACACGCCCAGCAGCGCCAGGCCGTTCGCCAGCACCTGCCCGGTCGCCTCGGCGAGCACGAGCCGGCCGCTGCGCACGGCGTCGTCGTCCACCAGGAACTGGTGGTCGTTGTAGTAGGACTGGAACGCCTGCGCGAGATCGTGAAGATAGGCCGCGACCAGGTGCGGTTCCAGGTGCTCGCCCGCCGACGCGACCACGTCCGGCCAGCGCGACAGCGCGGTCAGCAGCGCATGCGTGGCCCCGTTGTCCAGGTCCAGCGGTTGCGCCAGGCCGGTCGCGCGGTCCCAGGCCAGCGCGCGTTCCTGCAGCTGCCGGAACAGGCCGCGGATGCGCGCGTGCGAGAGCTGCACGTAGTACACCGGGTTGTCCAGCGACTGGCTGCGCGCCAGGTCGATGTCGAAGGTGAGCTGCGAGTCCGGCTTGCGCGCCAGCAGGAACCAGCGGGTCGCGTCGCGGCCCACCTCTTCGATCAGGTCGCGCAGGGTCAGGTAGCTGCCGGCGCGCTTGGACAGCTTCACTTCCTCGCCGCCGCGCACCACGGTGACCATCTGGTGCAGCACGTACTCCGGCCAGCCCTGCGGAATGCCGGCGTCGAGCGCCTGCAGCCCGGCGCGCACGCGCGCGAGCGAGCCGTGGTGGTCGGCGCCGAGCTCGGTGATCGCGCGCTCGTAGCCGCGCTGCCACTTGCTCAGGTGGTAGGCGACGTCCGGCACGAAGTACGTGTACGTGCCGTCGGACTTGCGCATCACGCGGTCCTTGTCGTCGCCGAAGTCGGTGGTGCGCAGCCACAGCGCGCCGCCTTCCTCGTAGGTGTGGCCGTTGGCGACCAGTTCGCGCACGGTCTCCTCGACCTTGCCGTCGGCGTACAGCGAGGACTCCAGGAAATACACGTCGAAGGCGACCCCGTAGGCCGCGAGGTCCTCGTTCTGCTCGCGGCGCAGCCAGGCCACGGCGAAGCGGCGGATCGCGTCGAGGTCCTGCGGATCCGCGGCACCGGTGACGGCGTGGTCCTCGAAGGCGACGGTCTCGCCGCGCAGGTAGGCCTGCGCGACTTCCACGATGTAGTCGCCGCGGTAGCCGTCCTCCGGCCACGACGGATCGTCGGGGGTCTTGCCCAGCGCGCGCGCCTGCACCGACTTCGCGAGGTTGTCGATCTGCGCGCCGGCGTCGTTGTAGTAGTACTCGCGCCTGACGCGCCACCCGTTGGCGTCGAGCACGCGCGCGATGCAGTCGCCGATCACCGCGGCGCGGCCGTGGCCGACGTGCAGCGGCCCGGTCGGGTTGGCGGACACGTACTCGACGCCGGCCACGCGGCCCTGGCCGGAGTCGTTGCGGCCGTAGTCCGCGCCCTGCGCGAGGATGGTGCGCAGCTGGCCCTGCCAGGCGCTTTCGGACAGCCGGAAGTTGAGGAAGCCCGGGCCGGCGATCTCGACCGCGGCGATCGCGTCGCTCGGCGGCAGCGCCGCGACCAGCGCCTGCGCCAGCGCGCGCGGGTTCGACTTCGCCGGCCTGGCCAGCAGCATCGCGGCATTGCTGGAGAAGTCGCCGTGGCTGCGGTCCTTGGGACGCTCGACCACGAACTCCGGGACCTCCAGGCCGGCCGGCAGCGTGCCGTCAGCGCGCAGGGTCTCGATGCCCTGGCCGACGAGGTCGCGGACCAGGGCGCGAAGGGGGGTATTCACAGGGGAATTCGCCGTGTTCAACGGCTGCCGATTGTACGCGACGGCGCTCAGACCCACCCGCGCGCGGCGAGGGAGACGGGGACGCCGTCACCGACGACGAAGTGGTCGAGCAGGCGGATGTCCACCAGCGCCAGCGCCTGCTTCAGGCGCGCGGTCACGGCGCGGTCGGCGGCGCTGGGCTCGGCGCTGCCGCTGGGGTGGTTGTGGCCGACGATGACCGCGGCGGCGTTGTGCACCAGCGCGCGCCGGACGACCTCGCGCGGGTGCACCTCGGCGCCGTCCACCGTGCCCCGGAACAGCTCCTCGAAACCGAGCGCGCGGTGGCGGGTGTCGAGGAACAGGACCGCGAAGACCTCGTTGGGGTGGCCGCGCAGGCGCTGGGCGAAATAGCGGCCGGCGGCGGGCGGGTCGGTCAGCGCCTCGCCGCGCTCGAGCCCGGCAGCGAGGAAGCGGTCGCACAGCTCCAGCGCCGCCAGCAGCTGGCAGGCCCGTGCCTGGCCCAGGCCGGGCAGGGCCGCCAGTTCCGTCGGCGTGCGTTCCAGCAGGCGGCGCAGCGGGCCGTGCGCCGCGAGCAGGGCGCGCGCGGTACTGACCGCGTCGCGCCCGCGGGTCCCGGAGCCGAGGAAGATCGCGAGCAGCTCGGCGTCGGAGAGCACCCCGGCGCCGCGGGCGGTCATCTTCTCGCGCGGGCGCTCGTTCGCTGGCCAGTCGCTGATCTGCATGCCGGACAGGATCGGCTGGCGCCGCCGCGGCCGCCGTCGGGCCTTGCACGGGGCTTCGGGTAAGCTAGGCCGCGACTGGATGTAGGGAACTTCCGGCACCATGAACGCAGGCACCGACGGCACCGGGGACGGCTTCGCGAAGCGACGCGTGCTGCTGTGCGTGTGCGGCGGCATCGCGGCCTACAAGGCGGTCGAGCTGGTGCGCCGGCTGCGCGACGCCGGGGCCGAGGTGCAGGTGGCGATGACCGCCTCGGCGCAACGCTTCGTGGATGCCCAGAGCTTCCAGGCGGTCTCGCACCGCACGGTCCGGCATTCGCTGTGGGACGCGGCGGCGGAGGCGGCCATGGGCCATCTCGAACTGGCGCGCTGGGCCGACCTGGTCATCGTCGCGCCGGCCACCGCCAACACCATCGCCAAGCTCGCCCACGGCCTGGCCGACGACCTCGTCAGCACCGTCTGCCTGGCCACCGACGCCCCGCTGGCGGTCGCGCCGGCGATGAACCACCGCATGTGGCTGCACCCGGCGACCCAGGCGAACATCGAGACCCTGCGCGCTCGCGGCGTGCAGATCCTCGGCCCCGACACCGGCCTGCTGGCGGAGGGCGAGTGCGGCCCCGGGCGCCTGCGCGAACCGGAAGCGATCGTGGCCGACCTCGCCGGCCGGCTGGCGGCCCCGGCGCGGTGAGCACGCTGCTTGCCGGCCGCCGCGTGGTGGTCAGCGCCGGCCCGACCTTCGAGGACATCGACCCGGTGCGCTTCATCGGCAACCGCAGCAGCGGGCGCATGGGTTTCGCGGTCGCCGCGGCTGCCGCGGCCGCCGGCGCGGAAGTGGTGCTGGTGGCCGGCCCGGTGCACCTGGAGACGCCCGCCGGGGTGGAGCGCGTGGACATCCGTTCGGCGGCGCAGCTGCGCGACGCCGTGCTGGCGGCACTGCCCGCGGATGTCTATGTCGGCGCCGCCGCGGTAGCCGACTGGACCCCGCGCGACACCGCTGGCCACAAGCTCAAGAAGCAGCCGGGCGTGGAGCGCATGACGCTGGAACTGGTGCGAACACCGGACGTGCTCGCCGCGGTCGCCGCGCACCGGCTGCGCCCGCGCCTGGTGGTGGGCTTCGCCGCGGAGACCGAGGACCTGGTCGCGAACGCGCGCGCCAAGCTGGCCGCCAAGCGCGTGGACCTGGTCGCCGCCAACCGCGTCGGCGTGCCCGGAAGCGGCTTCGAAGCCGAGACCAACGCGCTCACCGTGGTCGGCGAGGGCTTCGAGCGCGCACTCGGCCCCGCCCCCAAGGCCGCGCTTGCGGATACGCTCATCGAACTGATTGCCGAACGGATCGCCGGACGCTCGTGATGCAGAAAACGCTGCAGGTCAAATTGCTCGATCCACGCTGGGGCACCGAGTGGCCGCTGCCGGAGTACGCGACCGAGGCCAGCGCCGCGCTCGACCTGCGCGCCGCGCTCGACGCCGACCTCGAGCTCGCGCCCGGCGACGCCGCCCTGGTGCCGACGGGTCTGGCGATCCACCTCGCCGACCCGGCGTTGTGCGCCCTGGTGCTGCCGCGCTCCGGCCTCGGCCACCGCCACGGCATCGTCATGGGCAATGGCACCGGCCTGATCGACGCGGACTACCAGGGCCCGCTGATGGTGAGCACCTGGAACCGCGGCAATGCGGCGTTCACCATCGCGCCCGGCGACCGCATCGCGCAGCTGCTTGTCCTGCCGATCGTGCGCGCAACGTTGCAGGTGGTGGATACTTTCCCGGAAAGCGCGCGCGGTGCCGGCGGTTTCGGCCACACCGGCGTGCGTTGATCCACGAGGACTCGGCGATGACGGCAGCAAAACCCCGACTCAAGCTCTCCGCCGCGCAGCTGCGCCCGTTGCTGCCGCTGGTCGCGGCGGTGACGCTGCTGGCTGCCGCGTGGCTGGCCTGGACCGGCTGGCAGCAGGCCCGCGACGCCGACCGCGCGCAGGCGCTCGAGCGTTCGCGCGACCTGGCCGCGCAGTCCACCGCGCGCATGCTGTCGCAGCAGCGGCAGAAGCTCGACGAGCGGCTGGCCTCCGCGGACGTGCAGGCAGCCCTCGCGGCGGGCGACACCGGAACGGCGGAAGCGCGCCTGCGCGAGGACTGGCCGCGGCTCGAGCAGGCGAGCATCCTGCCGGCCGACCTCGATCCGGCCTACGCCGGGCTCGACGAGGGCGGCTTCGGCCGCCTCGCGGTGATGGAGGCGGCGCTTGCCGAAGGTGGTGCCGCGGCGCGCGTGGTGAAGGACGACGGCCTGCACCTGGCCCTGGCGGCGCCGGCGCAGGTCGGCGAACAACTGGTCGGCGTGGCCTACCTGCTGCTGCCGCTGGACCTGGTCACGGTCGCGCTGCAGGCCTCCGACGCCGCGGGCGAGGGCTACCTCGCGCTGCGCCAGGGCAGCTACACGGTGATCGAGCGCGGCGATCCGGCGCTCGCACAGACCGCCGAGGCGATGTCGGTGACCGTCGGCGACAGCGGCCTGCGGGTGGCGGCCTCGCTGCCGGACGAGACCGCCGGCGTATTCGGGCTGGGCGCGCAGGCCTCGTTCATCGGCGCCGGCGTGCTGGCGCTGCTCGCGGTGCTGGCGATCGTGGTCGTGCGCCGCAAGCCGGCCACCGAAGAGGAAGCCGTGGAACCGGAGCAGCCGCGCACGCTGCAGGAAGCGCTGGCCCAGCCCGCGGCGGTCGACGCCCCGGCCGCGACCGCGGAAGCACCCGTAGTGCCCGGGGCCGTGGCCGCGACCGCGGCCGGCCCCGCGGAGGATGCGGCGGTGGCCACGCCCGTGGCCGGACCGAAGGTGGATCCCGGCATCTTCCGCGCCTACGACGTGCGCGGCGTGGTCGGCAAGACCCTCGACATCGGCGTCGCCGAGCTGCTCGGCCAGGCCGTCGGCACGCTGATGCACGAGCAGGGCGCCACCGACATCCTGGTCGGCCGCGACGGGCGCCTGTCCGGCCCTGACATGGTCGCCGGGCTGACCGAGGGCCTGCGCAAGGCCGGCCGCAACGTCATCGACATCGGCATGGTGCCGACGCCCGTGCTGTACTTCGGTACCTACGAACTGCGCACCGGCTGCGGCATCGCCGTCACCGGCAGCCACAACCCGCCGGACTACAACGGCTTCAAGATCATGGTCGGCGGCACCACGCTGTCGGGCGACGAGATCACCGGCCTGTACGAGCGCATCCGCGACGGCCGCCTGCACACCGCCGAAGCACGCGGCACGCTGTCGCAGCGCGACATCGCCGACGACTACGTGGCGCGCATCGCCACCGACGTGCAGCTCGACCGCCGCATCAAGGTGGTGGTGGACGCCGGCAACGGCGTCGCCGGGGAGATCGGCCCGAAGGTGCTCAAGGCGATCGGCGCCGACGTGGTCCCGCTCTACTGCGAGATCGACGGCACCTTCCCGAACCACCATCCGGACCCGAGCGAGCCGCACAACCTCCAGGACCTGATCGAGGTCGTCGCGCGCGAGGGCGCGGAACTGGGCATCGCCTTCGACGGCGACGGCGATCGCCTCGGGGTGGTGACGCCCAGCGGCGCCAACATCTTCCCCGACCGCCTGCTGATGCTGTTCGCGGCCGACGTGCTCGAGCGCAACCCGGGCGCGGTGATCGTCTACGACGTGAAGTGCAGCGGCAAGCTGCAGGGCCACATCCTGCGCCACGGCGGCAGCCCGCTGATGTGGAAGACCGGGCATTCGCTGATCAAGTCGAAGATGCGCGAGGTCGAGGCCGAACTCGCCGGCGAGATGAGCGGCCACTTCTTCTTCGCCGAGCGCTGGTACGGGTTCGACGACGGCATCTACTCGGCCGCGCGGCTGCTGGAGATCGTGGCCGGCCGCACCGAGTCGCCGGGCGAGCTGCTCGAGGCGCTGCCCGCGGGCGTGTCCACGCCGGAGATCAAGGTGGATGCCCCCGGCGGCGACCCGCACGCCTTGGTCGAGCGCTTCCGCACCGCGGCCAGCTTCGAGGGCGCGCGCGCCTCGACCATCGACGGCCTGCGCGTGGACTGGCCGGACGGCTGGGGCCTGGTGCGCGCCTCCAACACCACGCCGGTGCTGGTGATGCGCTTCGACGCGGACACGCAGGAAGCGCTGGAGCGGATCCAGGGCCAGTTCCGCGAGCAGCTGCTCGCCCTCGAGCCCTCGCTGCCGCTTCCGTTCTAGGGCGCCAGTTCCGCGGCGTCGGGATTCTTCATCGCACGGTAGCGGGCGACGGCGTCGGCCAGCTCCAGCTCGAGCGCGGCGCGCTCGGCGCGCTGGTCGGCGAGGATCCGCTGCTGCTTCTGCAGTTCGGCGTGGCGCGCGCGCAGCCCGGAGAGCAGCTTGTCCGGCACCGGCTTGCCCTCCAGTTCCAGCGCGTTGGCCTGGTCGAGCAGCGTCACCAGGCTGCGCCGCAGCGCCGCCTCGCCCAGCAGCGAGGCCTTGATGCCCTCGTCCACCAGCACGGTGCGCTCGCCGTAGGCGCGGCGCAGCTGGTCCTCGCTCGCGTACGACTCGACCATCGCCAGGTCGCGCCGCTTGCGCTCCGCCTCCGCGGCGGCCTCGGCCGCGGCAGCCGCGGCAGCCGCGTCCGCCTGCGCGCGTTCCTCCGCGGTCAGCGCGCGTTCCACCTCGGCTTCCTTGCGCCCGCTGCGCGCGTCGATCTCGGTGCGCGCGAGGTCGGTGGCGCCCGGCGGCAGCGTGTCGCCGCAGATGCGGTTGCCGTCGGCGTCGTCCCAGCAATACAGCTTCTTCTGCTGCGCCTGCGCGCCGGCGGCGAACGCCAGCAGCGACAGCGCGATCGCCATGCGCTTGATCATCCTGCAGCCCCTGTCCTGCAACCAAACCGCGCGCGGTAGTCGAGCAGCCGCTCGCGTTGGCCGACAAGTTCGCCGCTTTCGCCCGCGAACGCAAGCAGGTCGTCCAGCCCGGCGACCGCGACCACCGCGATGCCCGCGTCCTCGGCCAGCGCCTGCGTGGCCGAGCGCGGGTCGCCTTCGGCCACCGCCTCCTGGCGGTCGAGCGCGATCGCCAGCGCGGCCACGCTGCCGCCGGCGGCGGTGATGGTGGCCAGCGCCTCGCGCACCGCGGTGCCGGCGGTGACCACGTCGTCCACGACCAGCACCCGGCGCCCGGCCAGCGGCGCCCCGATCAGGCTGCCGCCCTCGCCGTGGGCCTTGGCTTCCTTGCGGTTGAACGCCACCGGCAGGTCGCGGCCGCGGCGCGCGTACTCGCAGGCCAGCGCCGTGGCCAGCGGGATGCCCTTGTAGGCGGGCCCGAACAGGAGGTCGAAGCCGATGCCGGCGGCGTCGATGGCATCGGCGTAGCAGCCGGCCAGGGTGGCCAGCGCGGCGCCCGAGTCGAAGCGGCCGGCATTGAAGAAGTACGGGCTGTTGCGGCCCGACTTCAACGTGAATTCGCCGAAGCGCAGGGCCTCGACGCGCAGGGCGAGCTCCAGGAACCGGCGGCGATGCTCGAGGGCGCTCTTGTCGGGCATGGGCGCCATTCTCCCACGCATTGCTATGATCCCCGCAACCCGGATCCGGACGTCGCATGCGCATCACCAGCTTCAACGCGAACGGCCTGCGCTCGGCCGCGAGCAAGGGCTTCTTCGACTGGTTCCGCGGGCAGGATGTCGACGTGCTCGCGGTCCAGGAGACCAAGGCGCAGGAGCACCAGCTTGCCGGTCCCGAGTTCCTTCCCGACGGGTACAAGGCCTGGTTCCGCGACGCCACGACGAAGAAGGGCTACAGCGGCGTCGCCATCTATTCGAAGCGCGAACCGGACGAGATCCGCACCGCGCTCGGCTGGGACGCGTTCGACGAGGAGGGGCGCTACATCGAGGCGCGCTTCGGCAACCTCAGCGTGGTCTCGTTCTACATCCCCTCCGGTTCCTCCGGCGAGTTGCGCCAGGGCTTCAAGTTCGAGGTCATGGAGTGGCTGCGGCCGATCCTCGACCAGTGGCTGGCCAGCGGCCGCGACTTCGTGCTCTGCGGCGACTGGAACATCGTCCGCAGCGAGCTCGACATCCGCAACTGGAAGTCGAACCAGAAGAACTCCGGCTGCCTGCCGCCCGAGCGCGAGTGGCTCAACGGCCTGTGCTTCGACACCCATGGCTGGGTGGATACGTACCGCGCGCTGAACCCCGAGGGCCAGGACTACACCTGGTGGAGCAACCGCGGCGCCGCGCGCGCCAAGAACGTCGGCTGGCGCATCGACTACCAGTTCGTGACCCCGTCGCTGCGCGAGCGCCTGCGCGGCTGCTCGATCGCGCCGACGCCGCGCTTCTCCGACCACGCGCCGTACACCGTGGACTACGCCCTGTGAGCGCGACCAACGAAGGCGCGGTGTCGTACAAGGGCTGGTCCGGGATCAAGCGCGCGTTCGCCACGCCGTCGGCGTTCACGCTGCTGGTGTTCGGGTTCGGCTCCGGCCTGCCGTTCCTGCTGATCGCCTCGATGACGCTGTCCACGCGGCTGCGCGACGTCGGCCTGGACCTGGGCAGCATCGGCCTGATCAGCCTGGCCAGCTTCTTCTACCTGCTCAAGTTCCTGTGGGCGCCGCTGATCGACCGCTTCCCGTTCCCGCTGACCGCGTTCCTCGGACGCCGGCGCTCGTGGCTGCTGGTGTCGCAGCTGCTGGTCGGCGCCAGCCTGGCTGCGCTGGCGCTCACGCGTCCGGAGATGGACGTCACCGCGCTGGTCTGCTGGGTGCTGGTGGGTTCGTTTGCCGGCGCGACCCAGGACTCGGTGGTGGACGCGTACCGCATCGAGGTCGCACCGGCCTCTGCGCAGGCGGCGCTGGCGGCGACCTACACCCTGGGTTACCGCTTCGGCCTGATCGTCGGCGGCGCCGGCGCGCTGTACATCGCCGAGTTCCAGGGCTGGCGGCCGTCCTACCTGTGGATGGCGGCACTGATGCTGATCCCGGTGGCGGCAACGCTGCTGGCCAGGGAGCCGGAGGCGCGGGCGGCGACGGTCGAGCGCCGGATCGATTTCCTCGGCGCCTTCTGGCAGCCCTTCGCCAGCTACTTCCGCAACAACGGGGTGGCGCTCGGGCTGGTGCTGCTGCTGTTCGTCGGCCTGTTCAAGTTCCCGGACCAGGTGATCGGGGTGATGGCCGGGCCGTTCTACCTCGACTCGGGCTTCAGCAAGGCCGACATCGCCACCGTGTCGAAGGTCTACGGCATCTGGATGGGCATCGCCGGCGCGTTCCTGGGTGGTGTCGCGGTGGCCGCGTTCGGCGTGCGCCGGATGCTGCTGGTCGCGGCCCTGGGCGTTGCGCTGTCCAACCTGGCGTTCCTGCTGATGGCCTGGAACCCGGGCCAGCTCTGGGCGTTCTACGCCGCGATCAGTGCCGACAACCTGTTCCTCGGCTTCGCCGGGGTGGTGCTGATCGCATTCATGTCCGCGCTGACCGACCGCAACTTCACCGCCACCCAGTTCGCGCTGCTGGTCTCGCTGGCGAACCTGCCGGGCAAGTTCGCGGGCGGCGTGTCGGGGTATTTCGTCGAGGCCACCTCCTATGCGACCTTCTTCACCCTGAGCGCGCTGACAGTGGTGCCCACCCTGCTGTTGCTGGCATGGTTGTGGGGCCGCGTCCGCGTCGACGACGCGGCGGGAGGGGAAGCACGATGACCGCAACGACGCTGGAAGGGCTGGACCCGGTGGTCGCCGGGCGCCTGCAGCGGCTGGCGCAGGTGCGCGGCCTGTCGCCGGAGCAGGTGCTGGTGGAGGCGATCGAGCGCGGACTGCTCGCGCTCGAGACCGAGTCCGCGGCCAAGCTGGAGGCCGACGAGGCCGACGTCCTCAAGGAAGCCATCGCCGCCCTCGAGCAGATCCCCGACTCCGCCTTCGCCGCCATCGGCAAGGCCGGCCCTCCTCCTCCGGGGGAAGATGACGTTTAGCCACAGATTCCACAGATTGAAAAGGATTGGCTGCGCGGAGTCTTCGCTTTCCCGCTGAAGCTCGGACGCCGCAGAACAAATCCTTTTTTATCTGTGAAATCTGTGGCTGAAAAGCTCTTTCAGGCGGGGTGGATGGCGCCGAGGATGCGGGGGCCGGTGGCGCCGGTGACGGCGGGGAGGTTGCCGGGGCGTCCGGCCAGGGTTTCGCGCGCCAGCCAGGCGAAGCCCATCGCTTCCACGAAGTCCGGGTCTACGCCGTGCGCGGCCGTGGATTCGACCTGCACGCCAGACAGGCGCGCGGCGATGCGCTGCATCAGCAGCGGGTTATGCACGCCGCCGCCGCAGGCGAGCAGGCGGCGGGTGCCGGGTTGCTGCGCCAGCAACGCCGCGGCGGCGCTGGCCGCGGTCAACTCGAGAAGCGTGCGCTGCACATCGGCGGCGGCCTCGTCGCCGGAGAGGCGTCTCGCCAGCCAGCCGAGGTGGAACTGCTCGCGGCCGCTGCTCTTGGGCGGCGGCATCGCGAACCACGGTTCATCCAGCAGGCGCCGCAGCAGCGCCTCGTCCACGCGCCCGCTCGCGGCCCAGCGGCCGTCGGCGTCGTAGCACTCGCCGGTGTGGCGCTCGCACCACGCGTCCAGCAGCGCGTTCGCGGGGCCGCAGTCGAAGCCGCGCACGCTGCCGGCGGGTGCCGGCAGCAAGGTCAGGTTGGCGATGCCGCCCAGGTTGAGCACCGCACGCGGCTCGTCGCCGTTGGCCAGCAGCGCGGCGTGCAGCGCCGGCAGCAGCGGCGCGCCGTGGCCGCCGGCGGCGATGTCGCGGCTGCGCAGGTCGGACACGGTGGTGATCCCGGTCAGTTCGGCGATGCGGCTGCCGTTGCCGATCTGCATCGTGAACGGGTACGTCGCGTGCGGGCGGTGGCGCACGGTCTGGCCGTGCGAGCCGATGGCCGCGACCCGGGACGCGGCGACGCCGGCCCCGCGCAGCAGCGCGTTGGCGGCCTCGGCGAAGGCGATGGCGACGCGCGCGTCGAGCTCGCCGAGCTCGTCCAGCGAACCGGGCTCGCCGCCCTGCCCGAGGGCGACCAGGGTCGCGCGCAGGTCGGGGTCCCAGGGGAAGGTGCGGCCGGCGAGCAGGCGGCAGCGGCTGCGGTCGGTGTCGTCCAGCTCGACCAGCGCGGCGTCTATGCCGTCGGCGCTGGTGCCCGAGATCAGCCCGAGGAAGAGGGTTGGCATGCCGGGAGGATACCCATGTGGGAGCGCGCCTTGCGCGCGATCGCGGCCAAGGGCCGCTCCCACAAGGATGGGGCGATGTCAGGCCTTGTCGGCGGGCTTTTTGGTGTCGGCCCTGGCGAAGATCACGTCCTCGACCTGGCGGATCTGCGCCAGCGCCTTGCTGGTCTGGGCGCGGAACTCTGCCAGCACCTTGCCGCGCAGCGGCTCCGGCGGCGGCATGGTCACCGCCAGCGGGTTGCGGTGCACGCCGTTGACGCGGAATTCGTAGTGCAGGTGCGGGCCGGTGGCCAGGCCGCTGGAACCGACGTAGCCGATGGTCGTGCCCTGGCTGATGCGCTGTCCGGCGCGGACCTTGGCGAAGCGCGACATGTGCGCGTACAGCGTGCTGTAGCCGCGGCCGTGGTCGAGCACCACGGTGCGCCCGTAGCCACCCTTCCAGCCGACGAAGGCGACCCGCGCGTTGCCGGCGGCCATGATCGGGGTGCCGTTGGGCGCGGCGAAGTCCACGCCCTGGTGCGCGCGGGTGCGGCCCAGCACCGGGTGCTTGCGCGCGCTGGTGAAGCGCGAGCTGATGCGGGTGTACTGCACCGGCATGCGGATGAAGGCCTTCTTCAGCGGACGGCCGTCGGCGTCGAAGTACTCGGTCTTGCCGTCGTGCTCGAAGCGGAACGCGGTGTGCGGCTTGCCGCGCACGGTGAAGGTGGCGGCCTGGATGTCGCCGGTGCGCAGCAGTTCGCCCTCGCTCCAGATCTGCTCCACGACCACGCTGAAGCGGTCGCTGGCGACGACGTCGGAGTTGAAGTCGATGTCGTACTGGAAGATCTCGTCGGTGAGCTGGTTGATGGTGCGGCCCGGCAGCCCGAGCTTGCGCGCCGACCAGAACAGCGAACGTCCGACCTCGCCGCTGACCACGATGGTGCGGGTGGTGGTCGGGCGCTCGATCACCTGCTCGTGGACCTCGTCGCCGACCAGGCTGAGCTGCACGCGGTGGGTGATGTCGCGGTCGTAGCGCAGCGCGCGCAGGGCGCCGTCGTGGGCGATGTCGAAGGCGAGCACGTCGCCCGGGCGCAGCCGCACCAGCTCGCGCCGGATCTCCGGTTTCTCGATCAGCTTGTGCATGGTGCTGGTCGGCAGGCCGAGCTGCTGGAACACGGCGCCGAGGGTCTGCCCCGATTCCACGGTGACCATCTTCCAGTCGGCCGGGGCCGCCTGCGCGGCGGCGGGGCGCTGCGGCAGCGCCGGCAGCGCCAGCGCCATGGTCGTGCGCGGCGCGTGCGAGGACGCGTGCACAAGGTCCACCGACGGTGCCGAGAAGCCGGGGACGATCGCGGCGAGCAGCACGCCGATGGTCGCGAACAGGCTGGCGTGGGCCCACTGGCGGCGGGTCCAGCGGCCGTTGAAGGCGGCGGGAATATGGCGGGCCAGCACCTTCCGGTGCAGGGCGGCTTCGCGTATTTTTTCCAGGCGGGCCCGGCGGCCGCTGCGGGTCTCGGGCGTGGTCATGCGCTCTGGCTCATCAGATCAGCTCCCCCCGGTCCGATGTGATGGACGCGTCGAGCCGGTAAAATAGAGGCGCGAGGAGGATGCGTCAAACCCCTGATACACAAGGGTTTCAGCCTTGCGTCACGGTTTAACCCGTCGTTAACGCCGATCCCGGACCGCGGTCACGGGAACGCTGGTCCCGTCCCGCCCATTCATCCATCCGATCGAGAACCGCCCCTTGGACAGCCGCGCCCCCAGCCCCGACGAGATCGAACGCCAGCTCGCGCTGATCGCGCGCGGCGCCGACGAGCTGCTCAAGCGCGAGGAACTCGCCGAGCGGCTGCGCGAGGGCCGCCCGCTGCGGGTCAAGGCCGGCTTCGATCCGACCGCGCCGGACCTGCACCTGGGCCACACGGTGCTGCTGAACAAGATGCGGCAGTTCCAGGACCTCGGGCACACCGTCATCTTCCTGATCGGCGACTTCACCGGGATGATCGGCGACCCGACCGGCAAGAGTGCCACCCGCAAGCCGCTGACCCGCGAGGACGTCGCGGCCAATGCCCGCACCTACGCCGAGCAGGTGTTCAAGGTGCTCGACCGCGAGCGCACCGAGCTGCGCTTCAACAGCGAGTGGTTCTCGAAGATGGACGCCTCGGACATGGTCCGGCTGGCGGCGCAGCACACCGTCGCGCGCATGCTCGAGCGCGACGACTTCGCCAAGCGCTACGCGGCGCAGCAGCCGATCGCCATCCACGAGTTCCTGTATCCGCTGGTGCAGGGCTACGACTCGGTGGCGCTGGAGGCCGACGTCGAGCTCGGCGGCACCGACCAGAAGTTCAACCTGCTGATGGGGCGCGGCCTGCAGGAGCACCACGGGCAGAAGCCGCAGGTGGTGCTGACCATGCCGCTGCTGGAAGGCCTGGACGGCGTGCAGAAGATGTCCAAGTCGCTGGGCAACTACATCGGCATCGACGAACCGGCGATCGACATCGTCACCAAGGCGATGAAGATCGGCGACGAGCTGATGTGGCGATGGATCGAGCTGCTCAGCTTCGACATCGGCCTGGACGAGGCGGCGGCGCTCAAGCGCGAGGTCGCGGCCGGCGCGCTCAACCCGCGCGACGTCAAGCTGCGGCTGGCGCGCGAACTGGCGGCGCGCTTCCACGGAGAGGCCGCGGCAGAACAGGCCGTGGCCGGCTGGAATGCGGCCGTGCGCGGGCAGGGCGACGTCGCCCAGGTGCCGCTGCAGGACGTCGTGGTGCCGGCGGAGGGCCTGAAGATCGCCGCGCTGCTGACCGCGGCGGGTCTCACCCCGAGCAACTCCGAGGCCAACCGCAAGCTGCGCGAGCGCGCGGTGCGCGTGGACGGCGCGGTGGTCGAGGACCCGCAGCGGGTGTTTGAACCCGGGTTCGAGGGCATGCTGGCGGTGGGCAAGCGCAACTTCGCGCGGGTCCGCCTGGTCGCCGGCTGAGGCACTGACGCGGCGCTGATGGGCGCCCATACAGGATTGGCGCCATGGACGAATGGATCGCCGGTTTCGCCCCGGACCACTGGGGCCCGCAACTCGCCGTGCTGGCCTCGACCGCCTACGCCATGCTGCTGGGCGGGGTGATCGGCTTCGAGCGCGAACTCAAGAACCGCCCCGCGGGCTTCCGCACGCACATGCTGGTGGCCGGCGCCGCGGCGCTGCTGGTCGGCCTGGGCGACCTGATCGCGACCCACTTCAGCGCCCAGTACCCGGAACAACTGCTGCGCGTGGATCCGATCCGCCTGATCGAGGCGGTCGTCACCGCGGTCGGCTTCCTCGGCGCCGGCGCGATCTTCCGCCGCGCCGGCGGCAACAGCATCTCCGGCCTGACCACGGCCGCGTCGCTGCTGATGGTGGCGACGATCGGGATCGCCGCCGGCCTGCACGCGCAGTTCCTCGCGCTCGGCGCGACCGTGCTGACGCTGGCCGTGCTCGTGGTGCTGGCCTGGGTGGAACGGCGCACCGGCACCCGCGAGGAGGGGCGCCGGCAATAGGCAGTGGCGCGCCGGCTCAGGCCGGCAGCGCCACCCGCAGGGCCGCCTGGACGAACAACGTCATCACGCAGGCGAAGCCCAGCGCCCATGCCAGGCTGCGCGCCCAGTGCTGGCCGCCCAGGTAGAACAGGCCGTGGGCGACGCGGAACACGATGAAGGCGACCGCGAGCGCCGCGACGAAGCGCGGCTCGACGCCGGCCAGCTGCGCCATCAGCACGCCCGCCGCGAACGGCGGGAAAGCCTCGAACGCGTTCTGGTGCGCGGCGTTCGCACGCTGCACCAGCGGGCTGTCCTGCTTCGCAAGCCACTGGCGCGGATCGCGGTTGTTGTAGCGCGGCCCGCCGCGCTTCGCGATCACGATCCACGCGTACGGCAACGCCGCCGCGACCAGGATGCACCAGTAGGCGATGCTCACTTGGCCAGGGCCTGGTCGCGCGTCGCCTTGAACGGGTTGCCCTCGTACCAGTTCGGCCACCGCTCGTCGTCGGCGAGCGCGCGGCCAACTGCGTACACGGCCTCCAGGTCCTCCATGGTGCCGCCCAGCTTCCAGGTCGCCGGGTCGTACTCGTCGGCCGGGGCGTGGTAGCGGTTGTCGCCGTAGTCCTTGGCCGCGGCCGCGCCGGCCGCCTTGCCGCCCTCGACCAGGTCCTCGCCGCCGTCCACGTACAGTGCCGGCACGCCGGCCTTGGCGAAGTTGAAGTGGTCGGAGCGGAAGTAGCCGCCGGCTTCCGGATGCGCCTCGGCGTGCAGCACGCGGCCCTGCGCCTCGGCCACCGGCTTCAGCAGGTCCTCGAGCTCGGAGCTGCCCATGCCGACCACGGTGATGTCGCGGCTGCGCCCGTACACGCTCATCGCGTCCACGTTGAACACGGCCACGGTCTTCTCCAGCGGCACCGACGGGTGCGCGACGTAGTATTGCGAGCCGAGCAGGCCGGATTCCTCCAGGGTGACGGCGAGGAACACGACCGAGCGCTCCGGCGGCGTCTCCTGGTTGGCGAAGGCCTCGGCGATCTCGAGGATGCCGGCGACGCCGGTGGCGTTGTCCACCGCGCCGTTGTAGATGCCGTCGCCGCCGTCGGGCATGTCGTGCTTGCCGAGGTGGTCCCAGTGCGCCATGTAGATCAGCGCCTCGTCCGGGCGCTCGCTGCCGGGCAGGATGCCGACCACGTTGCGCGAGGACTTGCTGGTGATGGTGCTGTCCATCTCCAGCGACAGGGTCGCGTCCATCGGCACCGCCTTGAAGCCGCGCTTGTTGGCGGCGGCGCGCAGCTTGTCGAGGTCGAGCCCCGCGTCGGTGAACAGCGCGCTCGCCACTTCGCCGGAAATCCAGCCCTGCGCGGGCAGGCGCGGCGCCGGGTCGCTGTCGGCCGGCAGGTCGTACTGCGCGCCGGACCAGGAATTGCGCACCACGTCCCAGCCGTAGGACGCGCCAAGGGTGTCGTGGATGATCAGCGCCGCGGCCGCGCCCTTGCGCGCTGCCTCCTCGAACTTGTAGGTCCAGCGGCCGTAGTAGGTCATCCGCTTGCCTTCGAACAAGCTCTCGTCGTTGGCGTGGAAGCCGGGGTCGTTGACCAGCATGACCACGGTCTTGCCCTTGACGTCCACGCCGGCGTAGTCGTTCCAGTCCTGCTCGGGTGCGTCCACGCCGTAGCCGACGAACACCAGCGGGCTGTCCTGGATGCTGACGTGTTGCTGGCCGGTGCGGGTGCCGATCACCATGTCGTCGCCGAACGCGAGCGTGCGCGTGTCGCCGGCGACGGCGAGCTCGATCGTGGTGGACGGATCGGCCGTGGTCTCGACCATCGGCACGTCCTGGAACCACTCGCCGTTGTTGCCCGGCTGCAGGCCGATGCGCTCCATCTGCGCGCGGATGTACTCGACCGTCTTCTCGCCGCCCGGGGTGCCGGGGGCGCGGCCCTCGAACTCGTCCGAGGCGAGGATCTCGACGTGGCGCGCGAAGTCGGCTTCGGTGATGCCGGGCTCGAACGCGGCATCGCCGGCGGTCGCGCCGTCGGCGGTGCGGTTGGCAGGATCGGCCGGCGCGTCGGCGCCCTGGCAGGCGGCCAGGGCGAGCGCGGCGAGGAGGCAGGTGGCGAGGCGTTGCATCGGGACCTTCCTTGTTCGGGAAAGGCCCGATGCTAGCCCAATCGCCCCTTGTGGGAGCGGCCCTTGGCCGCGATCGCGCGCAAGGCGCGCTCCCACAACGGTTCAGTCCTTCGGCGGCGCCGGGGTCGAGAACCGGATCGCGGTGGCGCCGGTGATCGCGCCGGTGCGGGCGCTGTCGTGCACGTACAGCACCACCTCGCGCTCGAACACCAGCGGTCCATCCACCACGGCATCCGGGCCGATCACGATGCGCGGCTTGTGGCGGCCGAAGGAGATGCCGACGTTGTCCGGCTTCTCCACGCGCAGGCTGCCCTTCACGTGCGAGCCGACGCCGACGGTGACGTCGCCGGAGACGGTTTCGATGTCGCCGGCGAGGATGGTGCCGACGAGCCCGATGTCGCCGGAGACGGTCTCGATGCTGCCGCCGACCTGGCTGCCGCGGCCGACGAAGACGTCGCCGCTCACCGACTCGAGTCCGCCGGAGACGCGCGCCTGCTGGCCGAGTCGCACGTCGCCGCTGACGCTCGACAGCGACTCGGCCTGCACGCCGTCGCCGCCCTCGATGTCGCCGCTGACGGTGCTTGCCTCCTCGAGACGGGCGCGGTCGCCGATCGAAATGTCCCCGCTGACGGTCTCGAGGTCGCCGTAGCGCTGGCCGGCCTCGGCGGTGATGTCCCCGCTGATGCGGTCGATGTCCTGCTGGGCGTGGGCCGGAAGCGCCAGGCCGGCGGCGAGGGCGGCGGCCAGGGCGGCGAGGAGGATGCGGTTACGGCTCATGGCGGGGTTCCCGTTGTTGTCGAGGTCCTGTTGTGATGCGGCGGATGGACGTTCCGTTTAGACAGTCTCGTTACAATCGTTGTCCCAGGCCATCCGGATGACCGCCTTGCCCAGCCCCGCCGCGCCGAACGCCCCCCGCAACGACGTCCCGCGCCCGGTGGTGCTGCTGATCCTGGACGGCTGGGGCCACCGCGAGGACCCCACCGACAACGCCCTGGCGATGGCCGAGCTGCCCAACTGGCGCCGGCTGTGGGCCAACTGCCCGCACACGCTGGTGCACACCGAAGGCCGCCACGTCGGCCTCCCGGACGGGCAGATGGGCAATTCCGAGGTCGGGCACATGAACCTGGGCGCCGGGCGCATCGTCTACCAGGACCTGACCCGGGTGGACGCGGCCATCGACGACGGCAGCTTCTTCGACAACGCAGCCCTGGCGGGTGCCTGCGCCGCGGTCGCCGAGGACGGCGGCACGCTGCACCTGATGGGCCTGCTGTCGCCGGGCGGCGTGCACAGCCACGAGCGCCACCTGTTCGCGATGCTGGAGCTGGCGGTGCGCATGCAGGTACCGGAGGTCGCGGTGCACGCGTTCCTCGACGGCCGCGACATGCCGCCGAAGTCGGCCGGACCGAGCCTGTCCGCGCTGCAGCAGCGCTGCGACGCGCTCGCCGAGGGCGCCACCACCCGCATCCGCATCGCCAGCGTCAGCGGCCGCTACTACGCGATGGACCGCGACAAGCGCTGGGACCGCGTGCATCGTGCCTGGGAAGCCATCGTCGAGGCGCGTTCCGACTACCGCGCGGTGGACGCCGCGGCCGCGCTCGAGGCGGCGTACGCGCGTGGCGAGACCGACGAGTTCGTCGCGCCCACCGTGGTCGCGCCGCCGCAGGGCGAACCGGCGCCGATGGCCGACGGCGACGCGGTGGTGTTCATGAACTTCCGCGCCGACCGCGCGCGCCAGCTCTCGGCGGCGTTCGTGGCGCCCGGGTTCTCCGGCTTCGAGGCGCGCCGCCCGGTGCTGGCGAGCTTCGTCACCCTGACCGAATACGACGCGACGCTGCCGGCCACCGTCGCCTTCCCGCCCGACGACCTCACCGATACCTTCGGCGAGCTGCTCGCCGAACGCGGGCTCACCCAGCTGCGCATCGCCGAGACCGAGAAGTACGCCCACGTCACCTTCTTCTTCAGCGGCGGCCGCGAGCAGCCGTACCCCGGCGAGGACCGCATCCTGGTGCCGAGCCCGCAGGTCGCGACCTACGACGCGCAGCCGGAGATGAGCTGCCCGGAGCTGACCGCGAAGCTGGTGGAGGCGATCCGCGCCGGCAAGTACGACGCCATCGTCTGCAACATCGCCAACCCGGACATGGTCGGCCACACCGGCGACCTCCAGGCCGCGATCCAGGCCGCCGAGGCGGTGGACGCGGCGCTCGGCGCGATCAGCGCCGCGGTGCACGCCGCCGGCGGGGCGCTGGTGGTCACCGCCGACCACGGCAACCTGGAAATGATGCGCGACCCGGCCACCGGCCAGCCGCACACCGCGCACACGGTCGGTCCGGTGCCGCTGCTGTACATGGGCACGCGCAGCGGCGTGGCCCTGCGCGAGGGCGGTGCGCTGCGCGACGTGGCGCCGACGCTGCTGGACCTGCTCGGCATCCCGCGCCCCGAAGCGATGACCGGGCGCAGCCTGCTGGTGCCGGCGGAGCAGGACGGCTGAGGATGGTCCGGTGCCGCGAGGGTCGCGGGCGGGTCGCGGCGCTAGCGCCGCTCCTACAGGGGCTGGCCATCGCGTCGTTCGCGCTGGCGGTCGGGTTCGGCGCGCAGGTCTGGGCGCAGGACAGCGGCGATGCGCAGCGGCGGCTGGAGCGTGCGCAGCGCGAGCTGCGCGAGGTCGCGGCCGAGCGG
The DNA here is from genome assembly GCF_006476065.1 of Cognatiluteimonas lumbrici. Taxonomy (GTDB): domain Bacteria; phylum Pseudomonadota; class Gammaproteobacteria; order Xanthomonadales; family Xanthomonadaceae; genus Cognatiluteimonas; species Cognatiluteimonas lumbrici. The sequence continues at coordinate 1,536,898 of NZ_ML636798.1, read as the reverse complement.
CGCAGGATCGAGAACGCCCGCGGCGCCGCCTCGCGCGAACTGCGCGCGATGGACGAGCGCCTGGCGAAGGCGTCGCGCGCGCTGCACGACACCGACGCGGAACTGGCGCGACAGCGCAAGGCACTCGCCGACGCGCAGGCGCGCGAGAAGCAGCTCGCGCAGAACCTGGCCGCGCAGCGCGCGCAACTGGCCGCGCTGCTGCGCGCCGCCTACACCGTCGGCAGCGAGGCGCCGCTCAAGCTGCTGCTGTCGCAGGACCGCGTCGCCGAGGCCGCGCGCGTGCTGACCCTGCACCGCTACCTGCAGCAGGACCGCACCCGGCGCATCGCCGCGCTGTCGGAGGAGTTGCGCGAACTGGAGGAGCTCGGGCTGCGCATCGCCGAGCAGGAGCGCGAACTCGAGGCCACGCGCGCGCGCCAGCGCGAGCAGCTCGCCGCGCTGCAGGCCGAGCGCAAGCGGCACGCCGAGGCGGTCGCGAAGCTCGATGCCAGCTACCAGGACAAGCGCAGCCGCGAGAAGGCGCTGGGCAGCGACGTCGCCGGCCTCAGGAAGCTGCTCGCGCAACTGCGCGCGGCGGCCGAACGCGCCGAGGCCGAGCGCCGCGCCGCCGCCGAGCGCGCCCGCCGCGCGGCCGCCGAAGCCGGTGCGCCACCGCCGAAGCCGGCCCCGGTGCCGGCGCAGCCCGCGTTGCGCGTGGGCGGCCTGGGCTGGCCGCTGTCCGGTTCCCTGATCGCCGGCTACGGCGGCAAGTTGCCCGACGGCGGCAAGAGCTCCGGCCTGATGATCGGCGCTCCGCAGGGCACCACGGTGCAGGCGGTGGCCCCGGGCAAGGTGGTGTTCGCCGACTGGATGAACGGCTACGGCCTGATCCTGATCATCGACCACGGCAACGGCTACATGAGCCTGTACGCGCGCAACGAGGCGCTGCTGCGCGACGCCGGCGACATGGTCGAGCGCGGCGACCCGGTCGCCAGCGTCGGCAGCTCCGGCGGCCCGGGCCCGCCGGCGCTGTACTTCGAGCTGCGCCGCAACGGCGACCCCGTGAACCCGGATACCTGGCTGAAGAAGTAGAGTGCCCGCATGCGCACCAAAGCCCCCCTGCTGCTTGCCGCCGCGCTGCTGTCATCGCCCCTGCACGCCCGGGACACCCAGGACGCGGCGCTGGACGAGGCGACCGCCGACGCCGCGGCGGCGTCCTCCGTGCCGCTGGACGAGATCCGCCGCTTCGTCAGCGTCTACAACGCGGTCCGCCAGGCCTACGTCGAACCGGTCAGCGACGAGGCGCTGATGCACGCCGCGGTCAAGGGCCTGCTGTTCGACCTCGACCCGCACAGCATCTACTTCGACAAGGACGACGCCGAGGCCTTCCGCGAGGAGACCAGCGGTGCCTACGGCGGCATCGGCATCGAGGTGCAGCCGCAGCCCGACGGCACCATCCTGGTGGTGGCGCCGATCGATGGCACGCCGGCGGCGCGCGCGGGCCTGAAGTCGGGCGACGTGATCGTCGCGGTGGACGGCAAGCCGCTCGAGGCCGGCGGGGACGGCCGCGGCCCGCTGCGCGGCGAGCCCGGCACGCCGGTGGTGCTGACCATCGCGCGCGAAGGCCGCGCCGCGCCGTTCGACGTCACCGTGACCCGCGAGACCATCCGCGTCGCCAGCGTGCGCAGCCGCATGCTCGAGCCCGGCTACGGCTACCTGCGCATCGCCGCGTTCCAGGCCGACACCGCCGCCGACTTCGCGCGCGAGCTGGCATCGCTGCAGAAGCAGTCAGGTGGCCTGAAGGGGCTGGTGCTCGACCTGCGCAGCAACCCCGGCGGCCTGCTGGTGTCGGCGGTGCAGATCGCCGACGACCTGCTCGAGGCCGGCGGCATCGTCAGCACCCGCGGGCGCATCGCGCTCAGCGACACCAGCTTCAACGCGACCCCGGGCGACCTGCTGCACGGCGCGCCGCTGGTGGTGCTGGTGGACGCGGGCTCGGCCAGCGCCGCCGAGGTGCTCGCCGGCGCGCTCAAGGACAACGGGCGCGCGCGCATCGTCGGCAGCCGCACCTTCGGCAAGGGCTCGGTGCAGACCCTGCTGCCGCTGGACAACGGCGACTCGGTCAAGCTGACCACCGCGCGCTACTACACGCCAGACGGGACCTCGATCCAGGCGGTCGGGATCGTGCCCGACGTGGTGCTGCAGCCCGGCAGCGACGCCGGCAATGGCACCGCGCGGCGCGTGAGCGAGGCCGAGCTGCCCGGCCACCTGCAGGGCGAGGCGGAAGCCGCTGCCGCCGACGGCGAGGTGCTCGAGGGCGAGGCGCCGGTCCGCGCCGCGCTCAACGTGCTGAAGTCGCTGCCGCGCTGAGCGGCGGCGTCACAGCAGCGCCAGCGGCTCCGACGGCAGCACGCCCGGCTCGGGCGCGGGCACGCGCGGCATCGCCAGGCGCCGGCAGTGCACGTCCGGCGTCGCCAGTTGCTGCGCCAGCTCCAGCATCACCGCGCGCGAGGTGCGCGAGGCGGCGCGGAACGCGAGCAGCAACTCGTGTTCGCTCGGGTCGATGCCGGCGTGGCCGGCGACGGGCAGCGGCACTCCAACCGCCTCCTCGTCGTCGTCCAGCGCCATCGGTCCCTTGCCGGTGGCCAGCCATTCGAAGCGCACCCGCGTCGCCGCCGCGGCGGCAAGCAGGTGGCCGATGTTGGGGCGTTTCGGGCGCCGGGCTTCCCAGTGGCTGACGGCGCTGCGGTGCACGCCGACGAGATCCGCGAGTGCGGCCTGCGACAGGCCGCCATGCCGGCGTGCAAGCCGGATGCGATCGGTCATTTCCAAGGTTCCATCCCCTTTGCATCGCACGGCAATCCGGCCGCGCATCCCGAACATAACGGCAGCCGCCGCGGCCGAGCAAGATTTTCAATCGCGACGCGGTCGGTAGCGCGGCGCGCGCGGACGTGGTAACCAGCGCCCATGTTCGTCGCCCTGCCCACCCGCCAGCGCAGCAGCATCCGCTGGGCCACCCCGTTGCTGTTCACCCTGCTGTGGGCGGCGTTCCTGTGGGCCAGCACCCGCCCGGAGGACGCGCGCCGGCTGTGGCTGATGGACTGGGGCGCGCTCACCGGCGGCGAGGCGATCGCCCAGACCTGGGGCGCGCTGTGGGCCGAGGGCCACTGGTTGCGCCTCTTCAGCGCGCTGTTCCTGCATGCCGACTGGGCCCACCTGCTGGGCAACCTGGTGTTCCTGCTGATCTTCGGGCTGCCGGCCGAGAAGGTGATGGGCGCCGGGCGCTTCCTGGTGCTGTTCCTGCTCGGGGGCGCGGTCGCCAACCTGGCCGCGGTGCTGCTGATCGGGGGCCCGGACCGGCTGGTGATCGGGGCCAGCGGCGCGGTCTCGGCGGTGATCGGGGCCTACCTGGCGCTGTTCCCCCGGGCCAAGCTGGGGGTGGTGCTGCCGCTGGGGCTGTTCCTGCAGTTCGTGCGCACCCCGGCGCCCCTGCTGATCGGGCTCTGGGCCCTGCTGCAGGTGGTGTTCGCCTACATCGGGCCGTCGTTCGGCGCGGTGGCGTGGGCGGCCCACATCGCCGGCTTCGCCTTCGGGGTGGCCTTCGCCCTGGTGGTGCGGGCGGCGGTGGCCCGGCGGATGCGGCGCCAGCGGGGGTTCTAGGCGGGGCCCGGGGGCGGGCCCGCAGGCCTTCCGGGGAAGTGACATTTTGGTTAAAACAGCGTTAGAGTCCCTACGGTGACGTACGTCCCGAAGGGCGTACCCGCATCAACGACAAGCACCCTCCCGGAGATCGTGCAATGCAGAACGCTTCCCGCTTCACCCTGACCGCCCTGGCCCTCGGCATCGCCGGGGTGATGGCCGCCGGCACCGCCGACGCGTCCGGATTCCAGATCCGCGAGAACAGCGTCCAGAACCTGGGCCGCGCCAACGCCGGCACCACGGTTGCCTGGGGCGACGCCTCGGTGGTGCTGAACAACCCGGCCGCGCTGGTCAACAACGACCGCATGCTGGTGCAGGCCGACGTGACCGTGATCGACCTCAACGCCGACTTCGACGGCTCCGGCACCAGCGCCGTGGGCACCCCGCTCACCGGCGGCAACGGCGGCGACCCGGGCGAGGCCACGCCGGTCCCGCACATGGGCTTCGTGATGCCGCTGAGCGGCGGCCTCGAGAGCGTCGTGGTCGGCGCCAGCGTCTCCGCGCCGTTCGGCCTGAAGACCGAGTACGACCCGACCTGGATGGGCCGCTACGACGCCGTCGTCTCCGACGTGAAGATCGTGGACCTGACCTTCTCGGCGGGCATCGCCTTCACCGAGCGCTTCTCGCTCGGCGCCGGCATCATCCTGCAGCGCGCCGACGTCACCCTGTCGAACGCGATCGACTTCGGCACCGCGCTGTGCGCGGCGGTGAACCCGGCCAACTGCTTCAACCCGGCCTATCCGTTCCAGCCGCAGGGCGCGGACGGCATGGTCGAGGTCAGCGGCGACGACACCGGCGTCGGCTTCGTGGTCGGCGCCCAGCTGCGCGCAGCCGACAACTTCGTGCTCGGCTACGCGCACCGCTCGGAGATCAAGCACACGCTCGACGGCACCGCCGACTTCACGATGCCGGCCGCCGTGGCCGCCACCTTCGCCGGCATGGGCATCCATGCCTACGACGACGGCCCGATCTGGGCGAACCTGACCACCCCGTCCACCGACACCTTCAGCGCGCGCTGGGACGTCACCGACCAGTTCCGCCTGCTGGGTGAAGTGCAGTGGACCGGCTGGGAGTCGCTGCAGGAAGTCGACATCCGCCGCCCGGGCGGCGCGGTGCTCGGCCAGGAGCCGTTCGAGTGGGAAGACTCGATCTTCTACTCGGTCGGCGGCGAGTTCGACTTCAGCGAGGCCTTCACCTTCCGCTTCGGCGTCGGCTACGACGAGAGCCCGACCAAGGACGAGACCCGTACCCCGCGCCTGCCCGACCAGGAGCGCATGGTCTACACCCTGGGCGCGACCTGGAACGTGTCGCCGCAGCTGAGCATCGATGCGGCGTACATGCGGGTCGAGATCGACTCCCCGTACGTCAACACCGAGTCGGCCAGCGGTTCGAACCTGGTGGGCATGTTCAGCGGCAACGCCGACCTGCTCGGCATCGCCGCGCGCTACCGCTTCTGATCCACGCGGCACGCGCAACGAAAGAGCCCCGCTTCGGCGGGGCTTTTTCTTCAGCGCGAGCAGCAGAACGGTGAGAGCAAAGTCGGCGGGAAGGCAGCCGTAGTGACGAGGCTCGGCAGGGAGACACAGGTAGCCTTCGATTCAAGTGTGAGCTGAAGCCATGAGAAGCACAAACGCCGCAAAGGTTGCTTATCTGCTGTTAGCGCTAAGCGGACTAATAGGCATTCTCTGGTTGAATAGAACACTGCTCGCAAACCTGAACATGTACATCATGTTCGCAACTGATATAGGGCTACTTTTCGTTGTCAGGTATGGCGCTTATCGGCTTGCAGAGGGCTTAAGACTATCGGTGCTCCGCAAGAAGGGTCGGGACAAATAGCGTGGCTTCTGCATTCGGCACCGCCATGCAGCGGTGCAATAGGATCGCAGGGTATTCTCGATCGACTTCAGTCGATTAGTCATCCAGCGTCAGCAACGACGCATTCCCCCCGGCCGCCGTCGTATTCACCGTCACCGTCTTCTCTGTCGCGAAGCGCGGCAGGTAGTGCGGGCCGCCGGCCTTGGGGCCGGTGCCGGAGAGGCCCTGGCCGCCGAACGGCTGCACGCCGACCACGGCGCCGATCTGGTTGCGGTTGACGTAGACGTTGCCGACCTTCGCCCGGGCGACGATGCGCTCGATGGTCTCGTCGATGCGCGAGTGCACGCCGAGGGTGAGGCCGTAGCCGGTGGCGTTGATCGCATCCACCACGGCGTCGAGTTCGCTGGCCTTCCAGCGGATCACGTGCAGCGCGGGGCCGAAGTTCTCGCGGGTGAGCTGCGACAGCGACCGGAGCTCCCAGGCGCTGGGCGCGAAGAAGGTGCCGTGCGCGGTGGCCTCAGGATCGAGGGTGGCGCGGGCGATCAGCTTGCCTTCGCCCTGCATGCGGCCGGCGTGCTCGTCGAGCATGCACAGCGCGTCCTTGTCGATCACCGGGCCGACGTCGGTGGACAGCAGCATCGGGTCGCCGACCTTGAGCTCGGCCATGGCGCCGGCGAGCATGCCGATGACCTTGTCGGCGATGTCCTCCTGCACGAACAGCGCGCGCGCGGCCGAGCAGCGCTGGCCGGCCGAGGTGAAGGCCGAGGCGAGCGCGTCCTTGACGAGCTGCTCGGGCAGCGCCGAGGAGTCGGCGATCAGCGCGTTCTGGCCGCCGGTCTCGGCGATCAGCACCGCGATCGGGCCGGCCTCGCGCCCGGCGAGCGCGCGGTTGATGGCGCGCGCGGTCTCGGTGGAGCCGGTGAAGGCGACCCCGGCCACGCGCGGGTCGGAGGTGAGCGCGGCGCCGACGGTGGCGCCGTCGCCGGGCAGGAACTGCAACACGTCTGCGGGGATGCCGGCCTCGTGCAGCAGCTGCACGGCGTAGTAGCCGACCAGGTTGGTCTGCTCGGCCGGCTTGGCGATCACCGCGTTGCCGGCGGCCAGCGCCGCGGCGACCTGGCCGGCGAAGATCGCCAGCGGGAAGTTCCACGGGCTGATGCAGACGAACACGCCGCGCCCGCCCAGGGCCAGGGTGTTGGACTCGCCGGTCGGGCCGGGCATGGCCTGCGGCGCGCCGAACAGCTCGCGCGCCTGCGCGGCGTAGTAGCGCAGGAAGTCCACCGCCTCGCGCACTTCGGCGACGCCGTCGGGGATGGTCTTGCCGGCTTCCTTCGTGCACAGCGCCATGAAGCGTGGCATGCGCTCTTCCAGCAGGTCGGCGGCGCGCTCGAGCACTACCGCGCGCGAGGCGGCCGGCAGCGCGTCCCAGCCCGGCTGCGCGGCGACCGCGTTCTGCAGCGCACGCTCGACGGTCGCGGCATCGGCCGGCTGCCACTGGCCCACGACCTGGCGGCGGTCGGCGGGATTGGTGACGTCGAGGAACTCGCCCGAGGGCGTCGCGCCCGGCACCAGCGGGGTGGCGCGCCAGCTCTCGCTGAGTGCGGATTCCATGCGCCCGGCAAGCGCGCGCAGCTGGTCGTCGTTGGCGAGGTTGATGCCCATGGAGTTGTCTCGTTCGTAGCCGGCGGCGCGATAGACCTGGCGCGGCAGCGGGATGCGGGGATGGGGAATGCTGTCGAAGCCGGACACGACCTCCACCGGGTCGCGCACCAGCTCCTCCACCGGGATCGCCTCGTCGGTGATCCGGTTGACGAAGCTGGAGTTGGCGCCGTTCTCGAGCAGGCGCCGCACGAGGTACGGCAGCAGGTCCTCGTGCGAACCAACCGGCGCGTACACGCGGCAGGGCACGCCGAGGCGGTCGGCCGGGATCACCTCGGCGTAGAGGTCGTCGCCCATGCCGTGCAGCTTCTGGAACTCGAAGTGTCGACCGCCGGCCATGCGGTGCACCGCGGCGATGGTCTGTGCGTTGTGGGTCGCGAACATCGGGTAGACCGCATCGCCGGCATCGAGCAGGCGGCGGGCGTTGGCCAGGTAGCTGACGTCGGTGTTGGGCTTGCGCGTGAACACCGGGTAGCCGGGCAGGCCGTCCACCTGCGCGCGCTTGACCTCGCTGTCCCAGTAGGCGCCCTTCACCAGGCGCACCGGGATGCGGCGGCCGTGCTGGCGGGCGAGCGCGGCGATCCAGTCGATCACGAACGGCGCGCGCTTCTGGTAGGCCTGCACGACGATGCCGAAGCCGTCCCAGCCGGCCAGCGACGGATCGGTCCAGGCGGCCTCGATCACGTCCAGCGAAAGCTCGAGGCGGTCGGCCTCCTCGGCGTCGATGGTCATGCCGATGCCGTGGCGCTTGGCGCGCTGGGCCAGGTCGAGCACGCGCGGTGCCAGCTCGGCCAGCACGCGGGTGCGCTTGGCGTGCTCGTAGCGCGGGTGCAGCGCCGAGAGCTTGACCGAGATCGACGGCGCGACGATGGCGTCCTCGAAGCGGCCGCTGCCGCCAATCGCGTCGATCGCGCTGCGGTAGGCCTCGAGGTAGCGGTCGGCGTCGGCCTGGGTCAGCGCGGCCTCGCCGAGCATGTCGAACGAATAGCGGTAGTTGGCGTTGGCGCCCTTGCGCGAGCGCGCCAGCGCCTCGGAGATCGTGCGCCCCATCACGAACTGGTGGCCCATGATCTTCATCGCCTGGCGCACCGCCAGCCGGATCACCGGCTCGCCGACGCGCCCGACCAGGCGCTTGAAGGCGCCGTGCACGTCGCGCCGGGTCTCGTCGGCCAGGTCCACCAGGCGGCCGGTGAGCATCAGGCCCCAGGTCGAGGCGTTCACCAGCACCGAGTCCGACTGGCCCATGTGCCGCTTCCAGTCGGCCTCGCCGAGCTTGTCGCGGATCAGCTTGTCGGTGGTGTCCGCGTCGGGGATGCGCAGCAGCGCCTCGGCCACGCACATCAGCAGCACGCCTTCCTCGCTGCCGAGGTCGTACTGGCGCATGAAGGCCTCGATCGCGCCCTGGTCGGCGGCGCGGGCGCGCACCCGCCGCACCAGGTCCGCGGCGGTCGCCTGCACCGCGGCCTGGTCGGCCGCCGGCTGGCGCGCGGCGGCGAGCAGTTCGCGCACGGCATCGGTCTCGTCGCGGACCCATGCGGCGGTGATCGCGGCCCGCAGGCCGGCGCTGTCGGTTGGCATGTCTGGGGTCATCGCCCGGTGGGGAGCGGGGGTAAGCGGGTCATTTTAGCTGGCGCAGGCCCGCTTCGGGGTGCCGTGCAGCTTGCCCCCGGCGCTGGCGCAGGCCTATCATTTCGACGTTTCCGCGACCGCGATGGCGCGGTCCGCGGCCGATTGCTCCGATCGATCGTCTCCGGTCAGCCTGCGGGAGGCGCCGGCCAGCGGCTGCGACCGCGACCGGGGCCGAAGGGGGCGCGCCTGCCGCGACAACACCAAATCATGCATGTGGGGCTCGAACTGATGAAAGCCGGATTCAAGCATTGGCTCACGGGTATCGCCGCGATGGCGCTGCCGGCACTGGCCTGGGCGCAGCAGGCGCCCGCCGCCGCAGACCTGGAGCCCGCCGCGCCGGAGCGGTGGCAGCTCAACATGCACCCGGGGGTCACCCAGACCTCCCAGTTCGCCTACGACGCGCACATGTTCGCGGTCTGGGTCTGCGTGGTCATCGGCGTGATCGTGTTCGCCGCCATGGCGATCGCGATCGTCAAGTTCCGCAAGTCCAAGGGCGTGACCCCGGCGACCTGGAGCCACAACACCACCGCCGAGGTGATCTGGACGATCGTGCCGGTGATCCTGCTGATCGCGATGATCTGGCCGGCGACCACCAAGCTGATCGCCCAGTACGACACCCGCGACGCCGAGATGACCGTCAAGGTCACCGGCTACCAGTGGATGTGGGGCTACGAGTACCTCGGCGAGGACGTCGCCTTCACCAGCCGCCTCGACCGCGAGAGCAACGCCCTGCGCCAGAGCGGCCATACGCCGACGCTCGAGGCGAACCCGAACTACCTGCTCGACGTCGACCAGCCGCTGGTGCTGCCGACCGACACCAAGATCCGCTTCGTGATCACCGCCGACGACGTCATCCACTCCTGGTGGGTGCCCGCGCTCGGCTGGAAGCAGGACGCGATCCCGGGCATCGTCAACGAGGCCTGGACCGACATCAAGGTGCCCGGCACCTATCGCGGCCAGTGCGCCGAGCTGTGCGGCAAGGACCACGGCTTCATGCCGATCGTGGTCAAGGCCGTGCCGCGCGCCGAATTCCGCAAGTGGCTCGCCGCGCAGCGCGCCACCACCACGAACTAAGCATTCCGTCGAGGTCCACCCATGTCCGCCAACTACGAAGCCGTCGCCGATACCCACGCTGGCCACGACGCGCACGCCCACAAGCAGGGGTTCATCGACCGCTGGTTCTTCTCGACGAACCACAAGGACATCGGCACGCTGTACCTGCTCTTCAGCTTCATCATGGCGATCATCGGCGCGGCGCTGTCGGTCGGCATCCGCTCCGAGCTGGCGATCCCGGGCCTGCAGCTGGTCGAGCCCTACTTCTTCAACCAGCTGACCACGATGCACGCGCTGGTGATGATCTTCGGCGCGATCATGCCGGCGTTCGTCGGCCTGGCGAACTGGATGATCCCGCTGCAGATCGGCGCGCCGGACATGGCGCTGCCGCGCATGAACAACTGGTCGTTCTGGATCCTGCCGTTCGCGTTCCTGCTGCTGCTGTCCACCTTCTTCGTGCCCGGCGGCGCGCCGGCCGGCGGCTGGACCATGTACCCGCCGCTGATGCTGCAGGGCGGCGCCAACGTCGCCATGTCCATCTTCGCGGTGCACATGATGGGCATCAGCTCGATCATGGGCGCGATCAACATCATCGCCACCGTGCTCAACATGCGCGCGCCGGGCGTCGACCTGATGAAGATGCCGCTGTTCAGCTGGTCGTGGCTGATCACCGCGTTCCTGCTGCTGGGCGTGATGCCGGTGCTGGCCGGCGCGGTCACCATGCTGCTGACCGACAAGTTCTTCATGACCTCGTTCTTCAACGCCGCCGGCGGCGGCGACCCGGTGATGTACCAGCACATCTTCTGGTTCTTCGGGCACCCCGAGGTCTACATCATGATCCTGCCGGCGTTCGGCATCGTCAGCGAGATCATCCCGACGTTCTCGCGCAAGCCGCTGTTCGGCTACCAGGCGATGGTGTACGCGATCGCGGCGATCGCCTTCCTGTCGTTCATCGTGTGGGCGCACCACATGTTCACGGTGGGCATGCCGCTGGGCGGCGAGATCTACTTCATGTTCGCCACCATGCTGATCTCGGTGCCGACCGGGGTGAAGGTGTTCAACTGGGTCAGCACCATGTGGGGCGGCTCGATGACCTTCGAGACGCCGATGCTGTGGTCGATCGCGTTCGTGATCCTGTTCACCATCGGCGGCTTCTCCGGCCTGATGCTGGCGATCGTGCCGGCCGACTTCCAGTACCACGACACCTACTTCGTGGTCGCGCACTTCCACTACGTGCTGGTGACCGGCGCGCTGTTCGCGATCATCGCCGCGATCTACTACTGGTGGCCGAAGTGGACCGGGCGCATGTACAACGAGAAGCTCGGCAAGTTCCACTTCTGGTGGACCATGGTGTTCTCGAACCTGCTGTTCTTCCCGCAACACTTCCTCGGCCTGGCCGGCATGCCGCGCCGCATCCCCGACTACAACGTGGTGTTCGCCGACTGGAACCTGGTCAGTTCGATCGGCGCCTTCGGCATGTTCATCACGCCGTTCCTGATGTTCTACATCCTGTGGAGCTCCAAGCGGAACGGCCCGCCGGCCGCCGCGCGCGCCTGGGAAGGCGCCGTGGGCCTGGAGTGGACGGTGCCGTCGCCGGCCCCGCACCACACCTTCACCACGCCGCCGGTGATCCGCGACGGCGACCTGGCGCACGGCGACTTCGTCAAGAAGGACTACGAGTAAGGCTGCGACGGATGAGCGAACGCCCGCCAACGATGACTCCCGAGCAGGCAGCGGCCAGGCGCCGCGGCGTGCGCCGGACGGTGCTCGTGCTGGCGGTCGTGGCGCTGCTGATCTACCTGTTCGCGCTCAACGGCGGCACGTTGCCCGGGGTGACGGGATGAGCGGCGGCGGCAACCGAGGCCTGATGAAGATGCTGGCGGTGGCGCTGGCCGCGTTCGCGTTCACCTTCGCGCTGGTGCCGCTGTACCGGATCGCCTGCGAGAAGGTGTTCGGCGTGCGCCTGGAGAAGGGCCCGGTCGCCGGCGTGTCCGAGTCCGCCACCGCGGCCGAGCGCTGGGTGACAGTGCAGTTCGACGGCGGGGTGAACTCGAAGCTTCCGTGGTCCTTCGAGCCCGAGCAGCTCACCATGCGCGTGCAGCCGGGCAAGCAGTACGAGGCCATGTACTTCGCGAAGAACCTCGGCGACCGCGCAATCGTCGGCAACGCGGTGCCCTCGGTGGCGCCGGCGCGCGCCTCCGGCTACTTCGCCAAGACCGAATGCTTCTGCTTCACCGCGCAGACGTTGCAGCCCGGCGAGGCGCGCGACATGCCGGTACGCTTCATCGTCGACCCGAACCTGCCGACGAACATCAACACGCTGACCCTGTCCTACACCTTCTTCAAGAACGAGACGCAGACCGCGCAGGCGAACGCGCCTGCCGCGTCCGCGGACCTGCCGCGCGCCGCGCCCTGACCGCACGACCACGACATTCCACCCGGAAGACGCAGACCATGGCCCAATCCCACAGCACCGACGCCCACGCCCACGACGCGAACGTGTACTTCGTGCCGCACGGCAGCCGTTGGCCGATCTTCGCCTCGGTGGGCCTGTTCATCCTGTTCGTCGGCTTCTCCGGCTGGCTGAACGAGACGAGCTGGGGCAAGACCACCTTCTTCGTCGGCGTCGCCCTGCTGGTCGCGATCCTGTTCAAGTGGTTCGCCGACGTCATCACCGAGTCCGTGCGCGGCTACTACAACAAGCAGGTGGACGGCTCGTTCCGCATGGGGATGATCTGGTTCATCTTCTCCGAGGTGATGTTCTTCGCCGCGTTCTTCGGCGCGCTGTTCTACGCCCGCCAGTTCGCGTTGCCCTGGCTCAGCGGCGAGGGCGACGGCGTGATGACCAACGCGCTACTGTGGCCGGAGTTCGCCGGCGGCTGGCCTTACAACGGCCCGGCCGCGGTCGGCGGCACCTTCCAGACCATCCCGGCCTGGGGCCTGCCGCTGGTCAACACCCTGATCCTGCTGACCTCGGGCGTCACCGTGACCATCGCGCACCACGCGCTGAAGGCCGGCCGCCGCGGGCAGCTGCTGGCGTTCCTCGGCGCGACCGTGCTGCTGGGCGCGATCTTCCTGTTCTTCCAGGCGGAGGAGTACATCCACGCCTACCGCGAGCTCAACCTGACCCTGGGCTCGGGCATCTACGGCTCCACCTTCTTCATGCTCACCGGCTTCCACGGTGCGCACGTCACCCTCGGCACGATCATGCTGGCGGTGATCTGGTTCCGCTGCCTCAAGGGCCACTTCACCGGCGAGGACCACTTCGCGTTCGAGGCGGTCGCCTGGTACTGGCACTTCGTGGACGTGGTGTGGCTGGGGCTGTTCCTGTTCGTGTACGTGCTGTAACGCCAAAGGCGGGAACAGGGAACAGGGAACGGGGAACGGTAGCAGCCGGCGCCCCTAGCCGCCGACGCCGTGGGGCGTGATCCAGCCCATGTAGATGGCGAGTCCGACCAGCAGGATCAGGGCCACGGACAGGGCGATGCGCTTGGTCAGCGCGTTCACGGTGCGCTTGGTCGTACCCTTGTCGACCAGCATGTAGTACAGCCCGGCGCCGAGGTTCCACAGGATGACCACCAGGAAAGCGACGATGAGCAGCGTCTTGAGCGAGTCGTTCATGCGGGGAGGGTCGTCGGCGCGCCGGACTGGCGCATGCGGTGGATTATCGCAGGCACAGGCCCTTCCGGCGTGACCATCCGCCGCAACGGGGTGCTCGGCTGGCTGCTCGCCCTGCTGGCGATCGCGCTGTTCGCGCGCCTCGGGGCCTGGCAGCTCGAGCGCCGCGACGAGAAGCAGGCGATGGTGGACGCGGTCGCGCGTGTACTGGAAGCGCGCGACCCGCGGCCGCTTGCGGTCGCGGCCGACGACGGGCGCGCCCGCGGCTACGACTGGGCCGCCGGCAGCGGACGCTTCGACGACGCGCCGGCGGTCATCCTCGACAACCAGGGCCGCGACGAGCGCCCCGGCGTGCGCGTGTACCGCGCGTTCCTGCCCGACGCGGGTGCGCCGCTGCTGGTGGAACTGGGCTGGAAGCCGCTGCCCGGCGACCGCACCATGCCGGTGGTGCCGCGCCCCGACGCGACCCGTGTCGAGGGCCTGCTGCTGCCGCCGCCTTCGCCGGGGCTGGCGCTCGGCACGCCGGTGGCGCAGGCCGACGGCAGCCTGCTCGCGATCGCCCTCGACCTGCCGACGCTGCGCGACGCGCTCGGCCTGCCCGACCTGGCCCCGCGCGTGCTCAAGCCAGACCCCGAGGGCGGCCTCGCCGGCGTGCCCGGCTACGCGCGCGACCTCGAGATCCTGCCGAACACGCTGCCGCCCGAACGCCACCTCGGTTACGCGGTGCAGTGGTTCGCCCTTGCCGCCGCGGTGCTGGTCATCGCGCTGGTGCTGACCTTCCGCAAGACACGCCGACAGCAGCCATGACCGACGACGCCACCTCCCGCGACCGCCGCAACCGCACCGCTCTGATCGCGATCGCCGCGCTGTTCTTCGGCAGCATGCTGGTCGCCGGCGTGCTGCGCTTCTCCGGCTGGCAGCCGCAGGGCAGCAAGAGCCACGGCACCCTGCTCGATCCACCGGTGGACCTGCGCGAGCAGCCGCCCGCGCTGCTGGACGGCCAGCCGTACGCCTGGAACCCGGATGCACGCACCTGGCGCATCCTGCTCGCGCCGCCCGCCGCTTGCGGCGAGGCCTGCGCGCAGGCGTCGGTGGACTACGACAAGGTGTGGCGGCTGATGGGCCGCAACGCGGACCGGCTGGACGTGCTGTGGCTGTGCACGGATGCCGCCTGCGAAGTGCCGCCGCCGCTGGCGCAGGACCGCTCGCTGCGCCGGCTGGCGCCGGATCCGTCGCTGCGCGCGCGCCTGCCGGACGTCGACGACGCGGATGCCGGTGGCTTCCCGGTCTACCTGGTGGATCCGAACGGCTTCCTGATGATGCGTTACCCTCCCGGCGCCGATGTCGCAGGCGTGCGCGCCGACATCGCCAAACTGCTGAAACTGATCTGAGATGAGCACCAGGCCCACGAGAACCGCACGCAAGCACTTCCATCGCATCGCCTGGCTGGCCGTCGCGCTGGCGCTGGGCGTGATCGTGTTCGGCGCGTTCGTGCGCCTGTCCAACGCCGGCCTGAGCTGCCCGGACTGGCCGACCTGCTACGGCCAGGCCACCTGGCCCACCGCGCCCGCGGACGCCGCAGACCACGCCGCGAGCGAGATCCGCCCGTTCGACGACACCCGCGCCTGGCGCGAGCAGGTGCACCGCATGCTGGCCGGCTCGCTCGGCGTGCTGGTGCTGGTGCTCGCGCTGGTCGCCGCCGCGCGCAAGCGCTTCGGCGTCGCCCAGGTGCTGGCGGCCTCGGCGCTGGTGGCGTGCTCGATCCCGCTGTACATGCGCGGCATGCACGTGCAGGCCGCGTTGCTGGCCGGCGTCGGCGAACTGTTGCTGCTGTTCGCGGCCTTGCGCTGGTGGCGCGACCGGGGCGGTCCACTGCCGCCGCTCGCGGCGCTCACGCTTGCGGTGATCGTGTTCCAGGCCCTGCTCGGCATGTGGACCGTGACCTGGCTGCTGAAGCCGATCGTGGTGATGGCGCACCTGCTCGGCGGCCTGGCCACGTTCGCGCTGCTGTCGTGGATGGCCTGGCTGGCGACCGACCGTCCGGTGCGGGTGCCGGATGCGCGCGTGCTGCGGCGGCTGCTGTGGATCGGGCTGGCGCTGCTGGTCGTGCAGATCGCACTCGGCGGCTGGACCAGCGCCAACTACGCGGCGCTGTCCTGCGGCACCGACTTCCCCAGGTGCGTCGGCCTGTGGTGGCCGCCGCACGACTTCGGCGAGGCCTTCGTGCTGTGGCGCGGGATCGGCGTGGACTACGAGGGCGGGATCCTCGACGGCGCCGCGCGCATCGCGATCCACATGAGCCACCGGATGATGGCGGTGGTGGTGTTCGCGTACCTGCTGTGGCTGGCGGTCAAGCTGATGCGCTCGCCGGGCCTGCGCGGCTTCGGCGGGCTGCTCGCGGCGCTGCTGCTGGCGCAGGTGTCGCTGGGCATCGCCAACGTGCGCATGGCGTTGCCGCTGGAAGTGGCGGTGCTGCACAACGCCGGCGCGGCGCTGCTGCTGTTCACCCTGGTCACGCTGCTGGCGCGCGTGCGCGCTCCGGAGGTTGCGCCGTGAACGCTTCGGTGTTCCGCCAGTACTGGAGCCTGACCAAGCCGCGGGTGGTGGCGTTGATCGTGTTCACCGCGGCGATTGGCATGTTCCTGGCGACGCCGGGGCTGCCGCCGCTGAAGGAGTCGGTGCTCGGCTTCCTCGGGATCTGGCTGGCGGCGGCCAGCGCGGCGGCGATCAACCAGTTGCTGGACTCGCGCATCGACGCGCAGATGGCGCGCACCAACTGGCGCCCGATCGTGGTCGGCCAGGTGACGCCGCGGCAGGCGCTGGTGTTCGCGCTGGTGCTGGCCGCGGCCTCGATGGCCATCCTGCTGCTGTGGGTCAACGCGATGACCGCGCTGCTGACCTTCTGCTCGCTGATCGGCTACGCGGTGATCTACACCCGCTACCTGAAGCGCGCCACGCCGCAGAACATCGTCATCGGCGGCATCGCCGGCGCCGCGCCGCCGCTGCTGGGCTGGTCGGCGATCACCGGCATGCAGGACCAGTGGGGCTGGGCCCACGCGCTGCTGCTGGTGCTGATCATCTTCGTGTGGACGCCGCCGCACTTCTGGGCGCTGGCGATCTTCCGCCGCGCCGACTACGCGCGTGCCATGGTGCCGATGCTGCCGGTGACCCACGGCGTCGAGTACACGCGCTGGCAGATCCTGCTGTACACGGTGCTGCTGGTGGTGGTGAGCGTGCTGCCGTGGGTGGTGGGCATGAGCGGCCTGTTCTACCTCGGCGGCGCGCTGGTGCTGGGCGCGGTGTTCCTCTGGTACGCGTGGCGGCTGCTCGATCCGCCCGACGAGTTCCATGCGATGCGCACGTTCAACTACTCGGTGGTCTACCTGATGGCGTTGTTCGCGTTCCTGCTGCTGGACCACTGGCTGCTGCCGCTGCTGGCGCCGGCGGCGGGCATCGAGTTCGTGCCGGCCCAGGGAGGATGACGCCATGGCGAGTTGGCTCAGCGCCGCCGCACCGCTGATCCCGGAAGTGATCAGGCTGGCGACACCGTACTTCTCGAAGAAGCCGGTGGAGCAGCTGCCGGACCTCGCGGCCTCGGTGGCCGAGCTCCAGGACGCGGTGCGCACCAACGCCGACGCGCTCACCCGCAACGCCGAAGCGCTGGAGAGCTTTGCCGCCGATACCCGGCGCTCGATCGAGGCGCTGCAGGTGCAGGCGGCGGCGACCGCGCGCGAACTGCGCCTGCTGCGCCACGTCGCGACCGCGGCCCTGACGGTGGCAGTATTGGCGTTCGGGCTGGCGGCCTACGCGCTGGCGCAATCCTGAGGAGATGACATGAAGTCCGGAAGCTGCCATTGCGGTGCGGTGAAGTACACGGTCGATGGAGAGATCGACAAGGTCGTGGAGTGCAACTGCTCGCACTGTCAGCGCAAGGGCTTCCTGCTGTGGTTCGTGCCGCGCTCCGCGCTGAAGGTGACCGAGGGCGAGGACAAGCTCACCACCTACACCTTCAACAGGCATGTCATCCACCACGACTTCTGCCAGGTCTGCGGCTGCCAGCCGTTCGGCCTCGGCAAGATGCCGGACGGCACCGAGACCGCGGCGATCAACGTGCGTTGCCTCGCGGACGTGGACCTTGCCGGGATCGAGCGCACGCAGGTGAACGGGCGCGACTTCTAGCGCATGCGGGCCTGGTGCACGCAGACGCTGATACTGCTGGCGCTGCTGCTCGCCGGTTGCGCCTCCATCCCGCTGTCCACCGCGCTGCGGTTTGCGAATTGGGATGCCCGGGACCTGGCCCGGGTGGACCCGGCGCAGGTGCGGGTACGGGTGTCGGTCGACGAAGGAATCGGCATCGACGTCGACGGCACCCGCCTCGGGATGTCGCTGATCGACGACGCGGGCGTGGTCCACGCGGCAGAACTACCGCTCACGCTGCTGGCGTCGCGCTCCGGTACGCGGCCCGGCGGGTGGTTCCGGAGCGACATCCCGGTCGATACCGTCGTTCTTGCCCTGACTCCCGACGGTGCCGACAAGCTGGTCGGGATGCGGCAGCTCGTGCTGTCCGGCCAACCCCGCGAGTTCAGCCTGAAGGTGTGGGCCAAGCTGGCGGAGGTGCCTCCGGAAACCCGCGCGGTGAGGTTCTGGGCCGACGTGCGGCTGGGCGAGGACGAGCCCTACGTGACCGTGATCGACGGAGCCGAACTCGAGATGGTGCGGGAATGACGGGCGAAGCGGGAGCGGGGCGGGCCGCCTGGCTGGTGCAGGCGCTGGGCCTGGAACCGCATCCCGAGGGCGGCCACTACCGCCGCATCCATGCGTCGTCGGCAAGCGTGCTTCCCCCGGATGGCCGCGGCGAGCGGCCGGCGCTGACCTGCATCCATTACCTGCTGGCGGCCGGCGAATGCAGCCGCTGGCACCGCGTGGCTTCGGACGAGGCCTGGCATTACATCGAGGGCGCGCCGCTGGTGTTGCTCGGCGCCGACCCCGGTTTCACCGAAGTGGAGTCGCGTCTCCTCGGGCCGTTCGGTCCCGGCGCGGAGCCGGTGCGGGTGGTGCCGCACGGGCGCTGGCAGGCCGCACGGTCCACGGGGCCCTACACGCTGGTGGCCTGCACCGTCGGCCCCGGTTTCGACTTCGCCGACTTCGAGCTGCTGCGCGACCGCCCGGCCGACGCGGCGCGCGTGCGCGCGCTCGGCGGCGACGTGGCGGCGCTGGTGTAGGAGGGCAGCGATGAAGCTCGAAGAGATCCGCAAGGTCGCGATGGCGCTTCCGGAGGTGACGGAGGCGCCGCACCACAATTTCGGTTCGTTCCGCGTGGCGGGGAAGATCTTCGTCACCATGCCGCCGGACGGCGAGTTCGTGCACGTGTTCGTCGGCGAGGAGGACCGCGAGACGATCCTCGCGCTGTACCCGGAGTGGGCCGAGAAGCTGATGTGGGGCAAGCGCGCGCTGGGGCTGCGCATCGCGCTGCGGAAGGCGGACGCGAAGGTCGTCCTGCCGCTGGTGCGCAAGGCGTGGGAGAACAAGGCCCCGCCGCGGCTGGTCGCAGCAGCCCGCTAACGCGTCGACAGGTTGCCGAGCAGGGCGCGCAGTTCTTCCTTGTCGCGCGGGTCGAGGCCGGAGGCGCGTTGCTTCTCCTGCAGTTCGTCGATGCGCTGTTGCCAGGTCTGGCGTTCGAGCTGCGCCATGGCGTCGCGGAACTCGTGCTGCCAGGCGGCTTCCTCGCCGGGGATGGACTGCATCGCCAGCTTCTGCAGGGCGGCGGCTTCCTCGCGTTCGCCGAAGTGCTCGAGGATGCCGCCGGTGCGGATGTCCGGACGCTCGCGGACCAGCGCGACCAGTTCGGCCAGCAGCGGCACGCCGGGCTGGCGCAGGGCGGCGAAGGTGTACGGCGGCTCGAGCGCCAGCGCGAGCTGCGGGTGCTGCAGCAGCAGCGCGATCGCGCCGCGCACGAGGCTGCGCCTGGGCGCCGGCGCGCCGCGGCCGCCGCGGTGCACGCGATGTGCCGGGACGTGGGTCTCGGGCGTGCTCGCGCGCGCGCCGAGGCCGGTGAGCTCGGTCAGGCGCTGCTTCATCAGGTCGCCGAAGGCGCCGTCGGGGATCTGCGCGAGGTAGGGCTTGCAGCGCTCGGCCAGGCGCGCCTTGCCGTCGAGCGTGCCCAGGTTCACGTCGGCCTGCATCTGGGCGTAGAAGAACTCCGACAGCGGGGTCGCGTCGCGCAGCCGCGCGTCGAAGCCCCCAGCGCCTTCCTGGCGCACGATGGTGTCCGGGTCCTCGCCGTCGGGCAGGAACAGGAAGAACGCCTGGCGGCCCTCGCGCATGCGCGGCAACACCGACTCGAGCGCCTTCCAGGCAGCGGCGCGGCCGGCGCGGTCGCCGTCGAAGCAGAAGTACACGTCGGGCGCGTTGCGGAACAGCAACTCGGCGTGGTCGGGGGTGGTCGCGGTGCCGAGCGTGGCCACCGCCTGGGTCACGCCGAACTGCGCCAGCGCGACCACGTCCATGTAGCCCTCGACCACGACCAGGCGTTCCAGCTTCGCGTTGGCCTGCTTCGCCTGCCACAGGCCGTACAGCTCGCGGCCCTTGTGGAACAGCGGGGTCTCGGGCGAGTTGAGGTACTTGGGGCTGCTGGCCCGGCTCTCAGACGGCGTGTCGATCACCCGGCCGCCGAAGGCGATCGTGCGTCCGCGGCGGTCGTGGATCGGGAACATCAGGCGGTCGCGGAACTTGTCGTAGACGGCGCCCTTGTCGTTCTTCGAGAACATGCCGCCGCGCTCGAGCAGCTGCATGCGGCGCTGGTCGGTGCCGAGGGCATCGCGCAGCGCGCCGTAGCCGTCGGGGGCGTAGCCGATGCCGTAGCGCTCGACGATCTCCGGGGAGATGTCGCGGCCCGCCACGTAGGCGCGCGCCTTGTCGCTGGCCGCGAGCTGGCGGCGGAAGAACTGAGCCGCGGCCTCCATCGCCGCGTACAGATCGCGGGTGCCGCTGTCCTGGTTGCGCTGCTGCGTGTCGCGCGGCACTTCCATGCCGACACGCTTCGCAAGTTCGTCCACGGCGTCGAGGAACTCGAGCCGGTCGTAATTCATCAGGAACGAGATCGCGGTGCCGTGCGCGCCGCAGCCGAAGCAGTGGTAGAACTGCTTGGCCGGAGACACCGTGAACGAGGCCGAGCGCTCGTCGTGGAACGGGCAGCGCGCCGCGTATTCCTTGCCCTGCCGCTTCAGCGGCACCCGCGCGTTGACGATCTCGACGATGTCGGTGCGCGCGAGCAGGTCGTCGATGAAGGCATCGGGGATGCGGGCCATGGGGCTAGGATGCCCTACCGCGGTCAGCCTGACAGCCGCTGCTTCACCAGCTTCGAGACCTCGCCCATGTCGGCCTGGCCGGCGAGCTTCGGCTTGAGCACGCCCATCAGCTTGCCCATGTCGGCCGGGCCGCTGGCGCCGGTGGCGGCGACGGCCTCCTCGATCGCGGCCCGGATCGCGGCCTCGTCCAGCTTCTCGGGCAGGTAGGACTCGATCACCGCCATCTCGGCGCGCTCGATGTCGGCCAGGTCCTGGCGGCCGGCGGCGTCGTACTGGCTGATGGAGTCGCGGCGCTGCTTGACCATCTTCTCCAGCACGGCCAGCACCTGGGCGTCGTCGAGCTCGATGCGCTCGTCCACCTCGCGCTGCTTGATCGCGGCGTTGACCAGACGGATCACGCCGAGGCGAGCCTTGTCGCCGGCCTTCATGGCCGTCTTCATGTCTTCGGTGAGCTGCTGCTTGAGGGTCATGCTGGGGCTCCGGAAACAACGAAGGCCGGCGACGCGATGCGTGCCGGCCTTCGGGAATGCGTGGCGCTGGCCCGGACGGGCCGCGCGATCAGTACATCCGCTGGCGCTTGGTGACGTCGCGCGAGGTGCGGCGGGCCTGGCGCTTCACCGCGGCGGCGGCCTTGCGCTTGCGCTCCTGGGTCGGCTTCTCGTAGAACTCGCGCTTGCGGGTCTCGGCGAGCACGCCGGCCTTCTCGCAGGTGCGCTTGAAGCGACGGAGGGCAAACTCGAAAGGCTCGTTTTCGCGGACTTTGACGCTGGGCATCTGGTGGTCTCTGGTGGCTGGGCCGCCCTTTGGAAGGGGCGAGCCGCGTATGATAACGGGTGCCCCATGGAGCACGCAAGCGCTTGAAAGTCCTCGGCATCGAAACCTCCTGCGACGAAACCGGCGTGGCCGTCTACGACACCGCGCGGCCCGGCGCCGACGGCCTGCTGGCCCACGCCGTGTACAGCCAGGTGGCGCTGCACGCCGAGTACGGCGGGGTGGTGCCGGAGCTGGCCAGCCGCGACCACGTGCGCAAGCTGCTGCCGCTGGTGCGCCAGACCCTGGCCGAGGCCGGGCTGGCCACCGCGGACCTGGACGGGGTCGCCTATACCGCCGGTCCCGGACTGGTCGGGGCGCTGCTGGTCGGCGCCGGGGTGGCGCGCGCGCTGGCCTGGGGCTTGGACCTGCCGGCGGTGGCGGTGCACCACATGGAGGGCCACCTGCTGGCGCCGCTGCTCGAGGATCCGGACCTGGAGCCGCCTTTCGTGGCGTTGCTGGTGTCCGGCGGGCACACCCAGCTGGTCGCGGTCGAGGCGCTTGGCGCGTACCGGCTGCTCGGCGAGACCCTGGACGACGCCGCCGGGGAGGCGTTCGACAAGACCGCCAAGCTGATGGGGCTGCCGTACCCGGGCGGGCCGCAGCTCGCGCAGCTGGCCGAGCAAGGGACCCCGGGCGTGTACCGCTTCGCGCGGCCGATGACCGACCGGCCGGGGCTGGACTTCAGCTTCAGCGGGCTCAAGACCCAGGTGCTGCTGGCCTGGCAGGGCAGCGACCAGTCCGCGCAGACCCGCGCCGACATCGCGCGCGGCTTCGAGGACGCGGTGGTCGAGACCCTCGCGATCAAGTGCGAGCGCGCGCTGGACGCGGCCGGCTGCGACACCCTGGTGGTGGCCGGCGGCGTCGGCGCCAACAAGCGCCTGCGCGCGCGGCTGCAGGCGATGGCCGAATCGCGCGGCGGGCAGGTGCGGTTCCCGCGCCCGGCGCTGTGCACCGACAACGGCGCGATGATCGCCTTCGCCGGCGCGCTCCGGCTCGAGGCCGGGCAGCGCGCCGACGCCGCGGTGCGGGTGACCCCGCGCTGGGACATGGCCAGCCTCCCGGCCATGTAAAGTCCGCTCCATGGACAAGGTTTTCATCGAAGGGCTGGAGATCGAGGCGCTGATCGGCGTCTACGACTGGGAGCGCCGGATCCGGCAGCCGCTGCGGTTCGACCTCGAGATGGCGTTCGACAACCGCCGGCCCGCGGCCAGCGACGCGATCGCCGACACCCTCGACTACAAGGCGGTGAGCAAGCGTCTGATCGCGTTCGTCGGCGAGTCCTCGTACGAACTGGTCGAAACTCTCGCCGAGCAGTGCGCGCTGCTGGTGCTGCGCGAGTTCGGCGTCGAGCACCTGAAGCTCAAGCTGTCCAAGCCCGGCGCGGTGCGCGGCGCGGTCGCGGTCGGGGTGATGCTCGAGCGCAGCCGCGCCGACCTGCCGCCCGACGAACAGGTTGCCACCGAGGCCGCGCCGCCCGGCACCCCGGCCAGCTCGCCGGCCGCGGCGCGCGCACGCGTGGTGCTGCCGGCGGCGGCGATGCCGGCGCGCCGCGGCGCCAATCGCCTGCGCAAGGCGACCAGCCGCTGCTACCTGAGCCTGGGCAGCAACATCGAGCCGGAACAGAACCTGCGTTCCGCGGTGGCCGCGTTGCGCGAGCGCTTCGGCGAGGTCCAGGTGTCGCCGGTCTACCGCACCGCCGCAGTCGGCTTCCAGGGCCCGGACTTCCTCAACGCGATCGCGGTGCTGGACAGCGACATCCACCCGTTCGCGCTCAACGACTGGCTGCACGCGCTCGAGATCGCGCACGGCCGCGACCGCCGCGACGCCTCCTACAGCAACCGCCCGCTGGACGTGGACATCATCTACTTCGGCGAACTGGTGCTCGACGGCCCCGGCGACTTCCAGCTGCCGCGGCCCGAACTGCACCATGCGTTCGTGCTCAAGCCGCTGGCCGACGTCGCGCCCGACTTCGTGGATCCGATCCGCGGCGTGACCCTGGCGCGACTGTGGGCCGCGCACCCCGAGCACGACAGCCCGCCGCAGCAGGTGGACCTGGAACTGTAGGAGCGGCGCTAGCGCCGCGACCTGTTGCTGCGTGGGTCGCGGCGCGAGCGCCGCTCCTACAGGGTGAATTGTTACCCTGTCGCGATGGAATTCGATCTCCGCGCCCTCGCTTCCACCCCACTGTTCGCCGCCACCGGCCTGCTGATCGCGGCCTGGCTGGCCTGGTTCGTGTTCGGCCGCATCCTGCTGCGCGTGTTCACGCGGGTGGCCGAAGTCTCGCCGATGCACTGGGACGACGCCCTGGTCGAGCGGCGGGTGCCGCAGCGGGCGGCGTGGATCGTGCCGGCGGTGGTGGTGCTGGTCGGCCTCGCCTACGTGCAGGGGCTGCCCGAGTTCCTGGTGGTGGTGGTGCGCAACGTCGCGCTCGGCTGGATCGCGATCGCCGCCGCGCTGGTCCTCGGCGCCTTCCTCGACGCCATCAACGACGTCTACGTGCGCCACAGCCCGTCCGCGGCCGACCGCCCGATCAAGGGTTACCTACAGCTTTTGCAGATCGTCATCTGGGTGCTGGCCCTGATCCTGGTGGTGGCCGCGCTGATCAACAAGTCGCCGCTGGTACTGCTGACCGGCCTGGGCGCGATGACCGCGGTGCTGATGCTGGTGTTCAAGGACACGCTGCTGTCGCTGGTGGCGAGCCTGCAACTGGCGAGCAACGACATGCTGCGGGTCGGCGACTGGATCGAGATGCCGAGCCAGAACGCCGACGGCGACGTGATCGACATCAGCCTGCACACGGTCAAGGTGCAGAACTGGGACAAGACGATCAGCACCATCCCCACCCACCTGCTGATCAGCGAGAGCTTCCGCAACTGGCGCGGCATGACCGAGTCCGGCGGCCGCCGGATCAAGCGCGCGCTGCTGCTGGACCAGACCTCGGTGCGCTTCCTCGACCAGCAGGAGCGCCACAGGCTGCGCCGGATCGCGCTGATCGACGAGTACCTGGACAAGCAGAGCGCGGAGCTCGCCGCCTACAACGCCAAGCTCGAAGCGGCCGGCAAGGACCCGGTCAACAACCGCCGCGCGACCAACCTCGGCACCTTCCGCGCCTACGTCGTGGCCTACCTGCGCTCGCACCCGGGCGTGAACCAGGACATGACCCTGCTGGTGCGCCAGCGCGATCCGACCCCGCAGGGCATCCCGCTCGAGGTCTACTGCTTCTCCGCCGACGTGCGCTGGGCGCCCTACGAGAACCTGGCCGGCGACATCTTCGACCACCTGCTGGCGGTGCTGCCGGAGTTCGGGCTGCGGGTGTACCAGCAGCCGGGCAGCGGCGACGTCACCGAGGCGGTGGAGGGGATCACCGCCGCGCTGCGGCCCCCCACCCGCGAGCCCGGCGCCGGGGCATAATCGGGCTTCCTGCGACGGCAATGGGGATTGCTCATGGGGAAGTTCGCGCGTAGCTGGGCGCTGGCCAAGGCCAGCTTCGGTGTGTTGCGTTCCGACAAGGAACTGCTGGTGTTCCCGATGATCTCGGCGGTGGCGGTGGTGCTGGTGGTCGCCAGCTTCGCGCTGCCGGTGTTCGGGCTGGAGCTGTACCAGGGCCTCGCCAGCGACGACGGCGGGGTGGCGCCGCTCGGCTACCTGCTGGCGTTCGCGTTCTACCTGGTGCAGTACTTCGTGATCTTCTTCTTCAACACCGCGCTGGTCGGCGCGGCGATGATGCGGCTGGACGGCGGCGACCCGACGGTGGCCGACGGCCTGCGCATCGCCCGCTCCAAGTGGGTGCAGATCCTCGGCTACGCGGCCATCGCCGCCACCGTGGGCCTGCTGCTGCGCGCGATCGAGGAGCGCGCCGGCTTCGTCGGCCGGATCGTGGTCGGCCTGATCGGCGTCGCCTGGACGGTCGCCACCTTCCTCACCGTGCCGGTGCTGGTCGCCCGCGACGTCGGACCGGTGCAGGCGGTGAAGGAAAGCGCCTCGCTGCTCGGCCGCACCTGGGGCGAGAACCTGATCGGCAACGGCGGCCTCGGCCTGGTGATGTTCGTGCTGAACCTCGCCGTGGTCCTGGTGTTCGGCGCGCTGACGGTGGCGTTCGCGACCAACGGCGTGGCGGTGATGGCGGTGGCGATGGTGGTGCTGGGCGTGCTCGCGGTGCTGGCGCTCGCGCTGGTGCAGGCCGCGCTGTCGGGCATCTATTCGGCCGCGCTGTACCGCTTCGCGGTGATGGGCGACGCGCCGCAGGGCTTCGACGGCGTGCTGCTGCGCGAGGCCTTCCAGCGCAAGGTCTAGGCTTAGCGAGGCCGGGCGCTTGCCCGGCCCTACTTCAGCGAGCGCCCGCCATCGATGCGCAGGACCTCGCCGGTGGTGTAGCTGGCGCCGCGCAACAGCCAGCACACGGCCGAAGCCACTTCGTCCACCGTGCCGGTGCGCGCCAGCGGGGTCATCGCCAGCATGGCCTCGCGCTCGCCGCGGTCCTTGCCGCCCTCGGGCCACAGGATCGCGCCGGGGGCGACGGCGTTGACCCGCACCGCGGGCGCCAGCTCCAGCGCCAGCGCGCGGGTCATGTACAGCAGCGCCGCCTTGCCCATGCCGTAGACCGCGTGGCCGGGCAGCGGCCGGCGCTCGCCGTGGATGTCGGCGATGTTCACGATCGCGCCGCCGGTCCTGGCCAGGTGCGGCGCCGCCGCCTGCGAGAGGAAGAACGGCGCGCGCAGGTTGACCGCCGACAGCGCGTCCCACTGCGCCGGCGTGGTCTCGCCGAACGGGGTCGGGAAGAACGCCGAGGCGTTGTTGACCAGCGCATCCATCCGGCCGAACTGCCCGACCGTCCGCGCCACCAGTTCCGGGAGCCGGTCGAACTCGGCCAGGTCGGCCTGCAGCAGCAGGGTGCTGCCCGGGCGGGCGGTTTCCAGTTCCTCGACCAGCACGCGCGCGTCCTCGCCGGAGGCGCGGTAGTGCAGGGCGATGGCGTAGCCCTCGCGGTGCAGGCGGCGGGCGATGGCGGCACCGATGCGGCGCGCGGCGCCGGTGACCAGGGCAACGGGTTGGGTGGCGCTCATCGGCGGCTCCCTCGGTGCGGCTATGCTGCGCATTATGTCCGCATTGCCCCCACCCGACGCCGACGCGCTCGAGCACAGCGCCCGGCTTGCCCGGCACATCCAGTCGCAGGTGCTCGCCGCCGGCGGCGCGATCCCGTTCTCGCGCTTCATGGAACTGTGCCTGTACACCCCCGGGCTCGGCTACTACAGCGCCGGCGCGTCCAAGTTCGGCGAGGCCGGCGACTTCGTGACCGCGCCCGAGCTCGGGCCCCTGTTCGCCGCCTGCACCGCCGACGCGATCGCGCCGGTGATCCGGCAGCTCGGGCCGGAGGCCCAGATCGTCGAGCTGGGCGGCGGCAGCGGCGCGTTCGCCGAGGTCGCGCTGAAGCGGCTGCTGGCGCTCGACGCGCTGCCGGCGCGCTACGCGATCCTCGAGCCGAGCGCGGACCTGCGCCAGCGCCAGCAGGAACGGCTGCGCGAAAACCTCAACCCGCTGCTCGGCGAACTGGTGGAATGGATCGACGGCCCGCCGGAAGCGCAATGGGACGGCGTGCTGTTCGCCAACGAGGTGATCGACGCGCTGCCGACCCCGCGCTTCACCCTGCGCGGCGGCGAGGTGTTCGAGGAGCACGTGGCGCTGGACGGCGAAGGCCGCTTCGTGCGCGACGACCGCCCGGCCGACCCGCTGCTGACGGCGGCGGTGCGCCACGTCGAGCGCCAGCTCGAGGCGCCGTTCGCGGACGGTTACCGCTCGGAACTGCTGCCGCAGTTGCCGTACTGGCTGCAGGCGGTGGCCGGCGGGCTGCGCAGCGGGGCGATGCTGTTCGTGGACTACGGTTACGCGCGGCGCGAGTACTACAACCCGCAACGCAGCGACGGCACCGTGCGCGCGTTCCGCCGCCACCACCTGGTGCCGGACGTGCTCGCCTATCCGGGCTTGCAGGACATCACCGCCTCGGTGGACTTCACCGCGCTGGCGGAAGCCGGCACCGGCGCAGGCTTCGACTTCTCCGGCTACTGCAACCAGGCCAGCTTCCTGATCGGCAACGGCCTCGAGCAGCGGCTGGCCGAGGCCGAAGCGAAGGCGCGCGACGAGGCCGGCCGTTATCGCCTGCGCCAGGAAGCCAAGCGCCTGACCCTTCCCGGCGAGATGGGTGAGCGCTTCCAGGCCATGGGCTTCGCGCGCGACGTCGAGTTCGGGGTCGCGTTCCTGGCCGGCGACCTGAGCCATCGCCTGTGAGTGGCGCCGCCTGGGTCAAGCCGCTGCGCCGGCGGCGCACCTGGCTGGCGATGTGGTGGCTGGCGATCGCGACCGTGGTGCTGGCCTGCCTGTTGCCGGGCAGCGACCTGCCCAGCATCCCGGTCAGCGACAAGCTCGAGCACGCGCTCGCGTTCTTCGCGCTGTCGGCGTCGGCGGTGCAGCTCTTCCGGCGCGGAATGCCGCTGCTGCTGGTCGCCGGCGGCCTGCTGCTGCTCGGCGCGGCGATCGAGATCGCGCAGCACCTGTTCACCACCTCGCGGGCGATGGAACTCGGCGACCTGGTTGCCGATGCGCTCGGGATCGCGGCCGGGCTGGCCACCGCCTGGACCCCGCTCGGCGATCTCCTGCTGAAGCTCGACCGCCCGGTGTAGGAGCGGCGCTGGCGCCGCGACCGGGGAAGGGCTCGCCGCCATGGCGGCTCCCACGGGTCGCGGCGCTAGCGCCGCTCCTACAGGGTGCGGGCTTCGTGGATCGCGGCGATGCGCGCCTTGCGCAGGGCGGCGCCGAGCGCGGGGCCTTCCAGCGTGCGGCCCTCGGGCAGCGCCGCGAGCACATCGCCGGCGCGCACCGCGGCCGCCGCCTCGAGCAGGCGCAGCAGTTCCGGCCCCTGCGGGTAGGCGTCGTCGCGGTGCCCGGTGCGGCCGCGCTTGTCGGCCTCGCACACCAGCGCGAGCTGCGCGATGCGCCCGGGCTGGCGGAAGCCGTCGCAGCGCGCCAGCAGGTCGTGCACGGTGTCGTCGCGCAGTTCCGCCAGGCGGTGCACGTTGAGGTGTTCGCGGCAGGCGACCTCGGCCAGCCGGCGGTGCGCGACCGGCACCTTCAGCCGCTCGCACAGTTCGCCCAGCGGCTTCAGCCCGGCGTGCTCGTGGCCCAGGTGCCGGGGCAGCACGTGCGCCGGCGTACGCGCCTTGCCGAGGTCGTGCACGAGCGCGGCGAAGCCGACCACGTCGTCGCCTGGCGCGAGCTCCGCGGCCATGTCGCAGACCAGTTCGACGTGCACGCCGGTGTCCACCTCCGGGTGGAACTCGGCGCGTTGCGGCACGCCGTACAGCGCATCCACCTCGGGCAGGACCACGGCCAGCGCGCCGCACTCGCGGAGCGTGCGCAGGAAGGCCGACGGCGCCTTGCTGGCGAGCGCGCGCACCAGCTCCTGCCACACGCGCTCGGGCACCAGTTCGGCGAGCTCGCCGGATTCGGCCATCGCGCGCATCAGCGCCATGGTCTCGTCGGCGACGCGGAAGCCGAGCGGCGCGAAGCGCGCCATGAAGCGCGCCGCGCGCAGCACGCGCAGCGGGTCCTCGGCGAAGGCCGGGCCGACGTGGCGCAACACGCGCGCCTCGATGTCGGCGACGCCGCCGAACGGATCCACCAGCGTGCCGTCGGGGCGACGCGCGATCGCGTTGATGGTGAAGTCGCGCCGGGCGAGATCCTGTTCCAGCGTCACCGAGGGATCGGCGTCCACCACGAAGCCGCGATGGCCGCGTCCGGACTTGCGCTCGGTGCGCGCCAGCGCGTACTCCTCCTGCGTCTGCGGATGCAGGAACACGGGGAAATCGCGGCCGACCGCGCGGAAGCCGCGGTCGCGCATCGCCTGCGGCGTCTGCCCGACCACCACCCAGTCGCGGTCGCCGCCGGCGATGCCGAGCAGGGCGTCGCGTACCGCGCCGCCGACGAGGTAGACCTCGATGCCGTCCATGCTGGCGATCATGCCATGGGGCCCGCGCGCGCCCGGCTCAGGGCGCGGTGGCGAGCGGGCAGGTGAAGCCCTTTCGGGGTGCCTGCGTGCCGTTCATGCGCGCGCTCAGCGGCAGCGCGTTGCCGTTGAGGCGCCAGTCGTAGATCGTGCTGAAGGCGAGCACGCGGGCGACGTAGTCGCGGGTCTCGCCGTAGCTGATGGTCTCGATCCAGAAGTCGGGATCCATGTTGGGCCGCTGTTCCTGCCAGCGCAGCAGCGGCCGCGGCCCGGCGTTGTAGCCGGCGATCGCGAAGTAGGGCTTGCCGCCGTAGCGGTCGAGCACCTTGCGCAGGTAGGCGGTGCCGAGGGCGATGTTGGTGTCCGGGTCGTACAGCGATTCCGCGCCCTTCCACGGCAGCCCCAGGCGGCGCGCCTCCTCGGCGCCGGTCGTCGGCAGCACCTGCATCAGCCCGCGCGCGTTGGCCGGCGAACGTGCCTTCGGATCGAACACGCTCTCGGCGCGGATCTCGGCCGCGACCCAGGCCGGGTCGAGTCCGTGTTTCGCGGCCTCGCGGCGGATGGTGTCGTCGTGGTGCAGCGGGAAGCGCAGCTGGTACAGGCGCTGCTCCTCCGGGGTGCGGCCGAGGCCGAACACCGCGCGGTCGAACCAGCCGTGGTCGAGCGCGACCGCGACCGCGAGCCGGCGCTGGCGATCGTCGAAGCGCGACAGCGCGTCCTGCCATTCACGGACAGCCCACGCCTTGCGGTCGGCGGCGTGCAGCAACAGTGCGCGCGCCAGCGACGGGTCCGCGGACACGCCCGCCTTCGCCTCGGCGCTTACGTCCGGCAGCCACGGGCACAGCGTGTACGGCGCATCGATGCGGTCGGCCGCGAGGAAGCCATGGAACTCCGGCTTGCCGGCGGCCAGCCGGTAGGCGGCCTGCGCCGCGGCGCTGTCGCCACCGGTCAGTTCGAGCAGCCGGCCCTCGAAGTAGGCCCAGTGCGAATCCTCCCGCTGCTTCTGCGGCATGCGCCGGATCGCTTCCAGCGCGCCCTTCCAGTCCGAGCGCGCGAGCGCCTCGCGCACCTGCCATTCGTGCAGGCGTCCGTCGTAGGAGGACGCCGGCACCGCCGCCAGCCGGCGCGCGGATTCGGGCAGGTAGGAAGCCGCGCTCCACAACGCCACCTGGTAAAGCACGCGGCCGCGTTCGGCCTCGGTGAACCCGAGCGCGTCGGCGACGCCCGGCAGCAGGCGTTCGGCTGCCGCGGGATCGGCCTTGCCGAGCTTGGCCAGCGCCTGCGACGCGACCTCGCGGCTGCGCGCGGTCTTCGGCCATTGCGACACGCTCGCGGACGGCTGGTCCATGTACGCCGCATAGGTGTTGCCGAGCGCCGCCTGGTCGCCGGGCAGGCCCTTCGTGGCGACGCGCATCACCGGCGCGTTCCACTCCGCCACCGCCTTGTCGAAGCGCTGCCAGCGCAGCTCCGGGGTCAGCGCGCCGCGCACGTCGAGCGCGGCGAACACCGGGTCGCAGGCGTCGGGCAGCGACTTGCCGCTGCCGGTCCACACCGCCTGCGCGTCGCGCACCCACTGCGCGTCGTCGGCGCCGGTCCGCAGCCGCGCCTGCAGCTCGGTGCAGCGCAGTTCGGTGCTTTCGATCGCGGGCGACCACGCGGCGCGGAACGCGGTCCACTCGTTGCGCCGCGCCAGCGACGCCAGCCAGTCGGCGCGGAAGGCCTCGGCCACCGGCTTGCCGCGGTGGCGCGCGAGGAAGGCCTCGCCGCGCGCCACCGGCAGCGTGTCGAGGTCGCGGCGCAGCGCCGAGTACTCGATCCAGCCCTGCACCGGTGTCTGCAATGCCTGCGCGCGCGTTGCGTCGAGTTCGCCGCGCTCGGCGGAGGCGATCGCCGCGGCAACCTCGCCCGGCGTCATCGGCTGCGCGCGTTCGGCGGCGGTCGCGGGCAGCAGTGGCAGGCCCGCCAGGAGCATTCCCGCCAAGAGCATGCCCGCCAAAAGCAGCGGCGACAGCAGGGAGGCCAGCGGCAGGCGTGCGGTGGGAGCGCGCGTCGTGCTCATCGTGGTCATCGCGAAGTGAAGGGGGTGCGCCCGACTATAGCGGCGCAGGGGTGAACGCAATTTTTGCGCGCCGGGGCCGCTCAGGCCGCGCGCAACGCTTCCCGCGGCACGTCGAGCTCGATGGACAGCGCCAGGTGGTCGGATGCGGCCGCCGGCATGGCCTGCATGCGGTCCAGTTGCAATCCGCTGCTGACCAGGATGTGGTCGATGGCGCGGTTCGGTCGCCAGCTCGGGAAGGTCGGCACGCACACCGACGGCGGCTGCAGCCGGGTGCGCTTGTACAGCAGCTCCATCTCCGGCCGGTCCGGCACGCAGTTGAAGTCGCCCATCAGCACCGCGTTGGGATGGTCGCTGAGCAGCTCGCCGATGAAGGCCAGCTGCGCCCGGCGCGAGGTCGAGCCCAGCGACAGGTGCGCGATGGCCACGGTCAGCCCGGCCTCGCCATCGCCGAAGCGCGCCATCAGCACGCCGCGGCCGGCGATGCGCCCGGGCAGCGGATGGTCCACCACTTCCACCGGCTCCAGCTTGCTGAGCAGGCCGTTGGCGCTGGAGGCGAGGCCGCCGACGCTGCGGTTGGGCTGGTGGCTCCAGTAGTCGAAGCCGCCGCGCTGGGCGAGGTAGTGGGTCTGGTTGGTAAAGCCCGAGCGCAGGCTGCCGGGGTCGGCCTCCTGCAGGCCGACGATGTCGTGCGCGCCGGCGAGCCGGGCGATCTGGTCCAGCGCGACCCGCTTGTTGCCCGCCGGCAGCACGTGCGACCAGCTGCGTGCGACGTAGTCGCCGTAACCGCGCGTGCTGGAGCCGGCCTGGATGTTCGCGCTGAGCAGCTTCAGCCGGCGGGTGTCGCCCATGGCATTACCGCGCCGCGCGCTCGCGCGCGACCAGCGCATCGGTGACGCGGGCGATGTCCTGGTAGCTCTTGCGCGTGGTCACCATGTACTTGCCGTTGACCAGGATCGTCGGCGTGCCGCCGACCCGCTCGCGGATCAGGTACTGGGTGGCGCGCTTGAGCTTGGCGTCGGTGGCGAAGCTGTTCATGTCGGCCAGGAAACGGTCCGGATCGGCGCCGTACTTGGCGTAGAACTCGGCGACCTTGCGCGCGTCCGGTTTCTGGCCCTCGCCGGGCAGGCTGCGCGCGACGTGGATGGCATGGAACAGGTCGGTGTGGCTGTCGTCGGCGATGCCCATGGCGTCGGCGACGATGAAGGCGCGCGCGTACGGCTCCCACTGCGCGTTGAACGAGGCCGGCACGTAGGTCACGCGCACGTCGTCGGCGGCGCTGGCCGCCCAGGTGCTGAACACCGGCTCGAAGCGCGCGCAGGCCGGGCAGATGTAGCTGAACACCTCGACGACTTCGACCTTGCCGTTGAGCGGCTCGTACGGCTGGCCGCCGGGGATCACCTCGTAGTCCACGCCTTCGACCAGGCCGTCGGCCGCGACCGGTGCGTCGTTCGTCGGCGTCTCGGCCGGGGTCGCGGCCGGAGCGGCGTCGGTGCCGGCCGTTTCGCCGGCGGGCAGCTGCGCGCCTTCGGCGGCGGCAGCGGAGGCGGCGGCGGCCTGCGCGGCTTCGCTGGGGCCGGCGTCGGCAGTGGCGGCGCCCGGGCCAGCGGCGTCCGCGCCCTCGGCGTCGGCGGGGGCGTTCTGGCTGCAGGCGACGAGCAGCAGCAGCGGCAGCAGGAGGAGGGATCGCTTCATGGGCTTGGCTCCGCGGAACTGGAAATGGGGTTGGGGACCGGGCTTCTCAATGGCGTTCGTCAATGGCGCCCGGCGCGCAGCTTCGCGACCAGCGCGTCGGCGATGCGCAGGGCGTCGGCGTGGCTGGACGGGGTGATCACGTAACGGCCGTTGACCACCAGGGTCGGGGTGCCAGGCAGGCGGATGCCGAGCGCGAACTCGCGCGCGTGGCGCACCTTCGCTTCGACCTCGGGCGACAGCATGCGCACCTTCATCCGGGTCGCGTCCATGCCGTGCTGGCCGTAGAACCAGGCCAGCTCGGCGGCGCTGGCGTTGTGCGCGAGCAGGCGCTCGTCGTGCACGGCGCGGAACAGCGCGTCGTGGGTGCGGCCCAGCGCGCCTTCCTCCTCGGCCACGAAGAACGCCCGCGCCCAGGTCTCGCCGGGCCCGAAGGGGGCCGGCACGTAGGTCACGCGGACGTCGTCGGGCTGGCGCGCCGCCCAGGCACCGAAGGCCGGCTGGAAGTCGGCGCAGTGCGGGCAGGTGTAGGCGAAGACCTCGACCACCTCGACCTTGCCCTCGAGCGGCCGGTAGGGCTGGCCGCCCTCGACGAGGACGTAGTCACGGCCCTCGACCAGGGCCGACGGCGCGTCGGCGGCGCAGGCCGCCATCGGCAGCGCCAGGCAGAGCAGGGCGATCAGCAACTTCATGCGCGCGCAGGCCATCGACACCATTCCGGCAGGTCCAGCGCGCCATGGTAGCGGGCCGCGCCCGCGGCGACTCACGGCTCGACGGATTCGGCGTCGGCCTGTTCAGCGTCGGTCTGCCCGGCCTCGGTGGGCGCGTCCGTCGCCGGCGTGGCGGCGGCATCGCCTTCGGCGGCTTCGCCCTCGGCGGTATCGGTGGTCACGGCTTCGTCGCCAGCCGGGGCGACCGGCGCACTGGCGGGGGTCGCGGCGCTGGCCACGACCACGTCGGTGCGCGCGTGCAGGCCCTGCAGGTAGCTGGCCAGGGACTGGATCTCCTGGTCGGTCAGCTCGGCGGCGACCTTCGCCATGATCTGGAACTGCGGGTTGTCGGCGAGCGGACCGGTGCCGGAGCGGAACTCCTCGAGCCGGCGCGCGGCGTAGCCGGAGTTCTGGCCGCCCACGTTCGGGTAGGCCGGGCCCGGGTTGCCGGCGCCGGTCGGGCCGTGGCACGCCATGCACGCGGGGATGCCGCGCTCGAAGTCGCCGCCGCGGTAGAGCTGCTCGCCCACCTGGTAGAACTTCATGCCGTCGTACGGGCCGCCGGCGATCACGGTGTCGTCGGCGATGCCGGCGCCCGGGTTCTGCTGCGCGAAGTACGCGCCCACGTCGCGCATGTCCTGCGGCGACAGCATGGTCGCGAACGGGATCATCACCGCGGCCATGCCGCTGGTGCGCTGGTTGGCCTTGAACAGGGCCAGCTGCTCGGCGATGTAGCGCTCGGGCATGCCGGCCAGGCGCGGGTACTGCGGGTCGCTCGGGTTGCCGTCGACGCCATGGCAGGCGGCGCAGGCCGCGGCCTTGGTGGCGCCGGCCTTGGCGTCGCCCCAGGTGGTCGCCGACAGGTCGGCCGGGGCCGCGTCGAGCGGCGCGGCTTCCACCGGCGCGTTGTCCGGCAGCGGCGTCACCGTGGTCTCGGTGGTCTGGGCGTAGGCGACGGCGGCCATCGCGACGGTGGCGAGGGCAGCGATTCCGTAGGCGCGGGCGTGGCGCATGCAAAGCTCCAGGAACACGTGGGACGGCGCGCCGGGCGCGACCGCATAGACGCAGAATTATATGCTAGCCGGATGGCCGTCCCCAATCCCCTCGCCCGCGCCGACTACCTGCTGGCCGCGCACAACCATCGCCAGTTGCCGCCGGACGGCGGTTTCGAGGTCGCTTTCGCCGGCCGTTCCAACGCCGGCAAGTCCAGTGCCCTCAACGCCCTGTGCCAGCGCAACGCGCTCGCGCGGGTGTCGAAGACGCCGGGCCGCACCCAGCAGCTGGTCTATTTCGACGTGACCCCGCCGGGCACGGACCGCGAGGCCCGGCCGGAGGCGGCCCGCTACCTGGTGGACCTGCCCGGCTACGGCTACGCCAAGGTGCCGCAGGACCTGCAGGCCCACTGGCAGCAGTTCCTCGACGGCTGGTTCGGCAGCCGCCAGGCGCTGCGCGGGCTGGTGGTGGTGATGGACATCCGCCATCCGCTGAAGGACTACGACCGCCAGATGATCGGCTACGCCGTCCGGCGCGGCCTGCCCGCGCACGCATTGCTGACCAAGGCCGACAAGCTCGGCCGCGGCGCCGCCGGCAACACCGTACTGGCGGTGCGCAAGGAACTCGCCGCCGCCTACGGCGACACCGTCAGCGTGCAGGCCTTCTCCGGCGAGTCGAAGCAGGGCGTCGAGGAAGCCCGCGCCGTCGTCTCCCGCTGGCTGGACCTGTAGGAGCGGCGCTGGCGCCGCGACCGGCTCCGGCGGCGCGCGCGGCACTACAATCGCCGAATGTCGAGTCCCAGCAACGTTGCCGAATCCCCGATCGCCGATCGCCGGGAACTGATCGAGTACATCGCCGCCGGCGAGCGCGCCCGCGACGACTGGCGCATCGGCACCGAGCACGAGAAGTTCGGCTTCCGCTTCGACGACCTGCGCCCGCCCGAATTCGACGGCGAGCGCGGCATCGAAGCCCTGCTCAAGGGCCTGGTGCGCTTCGGCTGGGACCCCGTGGAGGAGAACGGCCGCGTGATCGCCCTGACCCGCGGCGACGGTGCCTCGGTCACGCTCGAACCCGCCGGCCAGTTCGAACTGTCCGGCGCCCAGCTGCGTTCCATCCACGAGACCTGCCGCGAGGTCGGCAGCCACCTGCTCGAGGTCAAGACCGTCGCCGACGACCTGCGCCTGGGCTTCCTCGGCATGGGCTTCCAGCCCAAGTGGTCGCGCGCCGACATGCCGTGGATGCCCAAGGGCCGCTACAGGATCATGCGCGCCTACATGCCGAAGGTCGGCAAGCTCGGACTCGACATGATGACCCGCACCTGCACCGTGCAGGTCAACCTCGACTTCAGCAGCGAAGCGGACATGGTGCGCAAGTTCCGCGTGTCGCTGGCGCTGCAGCCGGTGGCGACCGCGCTGTTCGCCGACTCGCCGTTCACCGAAGGCAAGCCCAACGGCTTCCTCAGCTACCGCTCGCACATCTGGACCGACACCGATCCCGACCGCACCGGGATGCTCGACTTCGTGTTCGAGGACGGCTTCGGCTACGAGCGCTACGTGGACTACATCCTCGACGTGCCGATGTACTTCGCGTACCGCAACGGCGACTACGTGGACCTGTCCGGGCAGTCCTTCCGGCGCTTCATGGACCGCGGCCTCGACGCGCTGCCGGGCGAGCGCCCGACGCTGCGCGACTGGACCGACCACATGACCACCGCCTTCCCCGAGGTGCGGCTGAAGCGCTTCCTGGAGATGCGCGGCGCCGACGGCGGCCCGTGGAACCGGCTGTGCGCGCTGCCGGCGTTCTGGGTCGGCCTGCTGTACGACGACGCGTCGCTGGACGCGGCCTGGGACCTGGTGAAGGACTTCAGCATGGAGGAGCGCCATGCTCTGCGCGACGGGGTGCCCAGGCACGCGCTCAAGCTGCCGTTCCGCGGCGGCACCGTGCGCGACCTGGCCCAGCGCGCGCTGGAGATCTCCGCCGCCGGCCTGCAGCGGCGCGCGCGCGTCAACGCCAACGGCGCCGACGAGCGCATCTTCCTCACCCCGCTGATGGAATTCGCCGACGCCAACGAAACGCCGGCCGAGCGCAAGCTCTCACTGTTCCATGGCGACTGGAATGGCAACATCGACCCGGTGTTCCAGGAGTTCGCCTACTGATGGCGTTGCGCGAGGTCGAGTTCGCCCCCACCGACGCGTTGCTGCGCGACGACGTGCGGCGCCTCGGCGCGATGGTGGGCGGGATGCTCGCCGAGCAGCAGTCGCCGGGATTCCTCGAGCTGGTGGAAGCGGTCCGCAAGGCCGCCATCGCCCGGCGCGAGGAGGGCGCGCCGGTGTCGGCGCTGGCCGAACGCCTCGCGGAGGTGCCGGCTGCCGACGTGGACGCGCTGGTGCGTGCCTTCGCCGCCTATTTCGGCGCCACCAACCTGGCCGAGCGCGTGCACCGCATCCGCCGCCGGCGCGACCACCAGCGCAATGGCGACACACCCCAGCCCGGCGGGCTGGAAGCGGTGCTGGGCGAACTGCGCGCGGCCGGCGTCAGCCTCGACGAGCTGCGCGCGCTGCTGCCGCGGCTCTGCATCGAGCCGGTGTTCACCGCGCACCCGACCGAGGTCGTGCGCCGCGCGCTGCTCGACAAGGAACACACCATCGTCGAGCGCCTGGTCGCCGACATCGATCGCGGGCGCACCCCGGACGAGCGCCGCGCCGACGAGGCGCGCATGCGGCTGGCGCTGACCTCGGCCTGGCAGACCTCGGACGCGCCGCCGCGCAAGCCGACCGTGGCCGACGAGGTCGAGCACGTCGGCTTCTACCTGTCCAAGGTGCTGTTCCGCGCGCTGCCGGTGTTCCTCGAAGGCTTCGCCGACGCGATCGAAGCCGTGTACGGCGAACGCGTCGAGGTGCCGGAGCTCCTGCGCTTCGGCACCTGGGTCGGCGGCGACATGGACGGCAACCCGAACGTCGGCGCCGACACCATGCGCGAGGCGCTGCAGGCCCAACGCGCGCTGGCGCTGGCCCAGTACCGGCGCGACGTGCGCGCGCTCGGCGCGGTGCTGACCCAGACCCTCGGCCGCGCAGGCATCGACGGCGCGGTGCTGGAGCGGGTGGACGCCTACTCGCACGAGTGGCCGGAGGTGGTGGCCGCGTTCAACCCGCGCTGGGCCGACATGCCCTACCGCCTGCTGCTCGAGCTCGTGGAGGCGCGCCTGGCCGCGACCGCGGCCGACGACGCGCGCGGCTACGACGGCGTCGCCGGTTTCATCGCCGACCTCGAATGTATCGACGCCAGCCTGCGCGCGCATCGCGGCGAGCATGCCGGCCGCTTCGCGGTACAGCGCCTGTTGCGACGCGTGCGCAGCTTCGGCTTCCACCTCGCGGCGCTCGACCTGCGCCAGGATTCGGCGGTGCACGAGGAGGCGCTGGCCGGCGGCGAGGCGCGCGAGCCGACGCTCGCGGTCTTCCGCGAGGCCCAGGCGCTGCGCCGCAGCCACGGCGCCGGCGCGATCGGCCTGTACATCATCAGCATGGCGCGCAGCGCAGCCGACGCGCGCGCGGTGCTCGAACTCGCGCGCCAGGGTGGCTGCGTGGAGGACGACGGCAGCGTGCCGCTGGACGTGGCGCCGCTGTTCGAGACCGTGGACGACCTCGAGGCCGCGCCCCGGGTGATGCGCGAGCTGTTCGGGGACGCGACCTACCGCGCCCACCTGGCCCGGCGCGGCGAGCGCCAGGTGGTGATGCTCGGCTATTCCGACAGCGCCAAGGACGGCGGCCTGCTGGCCTCGCGCTGGGCGCTGCAGCGCACCCAGATCGCGCTCACCGCCCTGGCCCACGAATCCGGCGTGCGGATCGTGTTCTTCCATGGCCGCGGCGGCTCGGTCAGCCGCGGCGGCGGCAAGACCGGGCGCGCGGTGCTCGCGTCGCCGCCCGGCTCGGTGGACGGCACCCTGCGCGTGACCGAGCAGGGCGAGGTCATCCACCGCAAGTACGGCATCCGCGCGCTGGCGATCCGCAACCTCGAGCAGGCCACTGCGGCGGTGCTGCAGGCGACGCTGCGCCCGCGTCCGCCGCATGCGGACGAACGCCGCTGGCACGAAATCGCCACGGACCTGGCGCAGGCCGGGCGCGCGCACTACCGCGCCCTGGTCTACGACGACCCGCGCTTCGACGACTACTTCCGCGCCGCCACCCCGATCGACGTGATCGAGCGCCTGCACATCGGCTCGCGCCCGGCGCGCCGCCGCAACGCCGGCATCCGCGGCCTGCGCGCGATCCCGTGGGTGTTCTCGTGGGCGCAGAACCGGTCCGGGCTG
Source organism: Cognatiluteimonas lumbrici (assembly GCF_006476065.1). GTDB lineage: Bacteria > Pseudomonadota > Gammaproteobacteria > Xanthomonadales > Xanthomonadaceae > Cognatiluteimonas > Cognatiluteimonas lumbrici. The sequence continues at coordinate 1,497,573 of NZ_ML636798.1, read as the reverse complement.
ACCGCGTGGTACGGCGTCGGCAGCGCGCTGCAGGCCGGCGTGGACAGGCACGGCTTCGAGGCGATGTCTGCGATGGCGCGCGAGTGGCCATTCTTCGCCACGCTGCTGGACGACCTCGAGATGACGCTGGCCAAGTCCGACCCCGGCATCTTCGAGTGCTACTCGCGCCTCGCCGGCGAGCTGCACGGCGCGCTCCATCCCGGCATCGCCGCCGAGTTCGAACGCACCCGCGAGCTGGTGCTGGCCCTGCGCGGCGAGGACGAACTGCTGGCCGGCGACCCGCGCCTGCGCCTCTCGATCCGCCTGCGCAACCCGTACGTGGACCCGATCAGCCTGCTGCAGGTGGACCTGCTGCGGCGCTGGCGCGAAGGCGGCCGCGAGGACGACGCCCTCCTCGAAGCCCTCTACTCCACCGTCAACGGCATCGCCGCCGGCATCCAGAACACTGGCTGAGCCGGACTGTCGCGGTGTACGTCACATGTCCCATAGCCGCGCCATCGGCACGGCCATGCAATTCCCGGTTTCCAGGGGCAGGGTGCTGCTTCCGGTGTACAGCAGCGCGCCTCCCTTGAAGTCGGCACCACATTGGTCGGCCAGCCGGCGCAGGCCGGTGCCGTCGCGCGAGGTGACGGTGGCGGCCGCCTTGACTTCCACACCCCACACCTCGCGGCCGCGAGTAATGACCAGGTCCACTTCCACCTGGTCCTTGTCGCGGTAATGCCACAGTTTCAGCTCCGGCGCGGTCCAGCCGGCCTGGGCAGCCAGCTGTTGGACCACGAAGGTTTCCAGCAAGTGGCCAAAACGCTGGCGTTGGCCGATGGCGTCGGCGGCCTCCAGATCGGCAAGGGTGGCGCACAGGCCGCTGTCGACCAGGTGGACCTTGGGCGTCTTGATCAGGCGCTTGGCGCGGTTGCTGTGCCAGGGCTGGAGCCGGCGCAGCAGGAACAGGCGCTCGCATACGGCGAGATAGTGGTCGACCGTCTCCCGGCGTACGCCCAACTCGTTCGCCAGGCTGGACACGTTGAGCAACTGGCCGGTGCGCAGGGCCATCAACTCCAGCAGGCGCATCAACTCCTGCGGGTCCCGGATGTTGGCCACGTCGCGGACGTCGCGTTCGATCAGGGTCCGAAGGTAGCTGCGGTGCCAGGCGCGCGCCCGCGGCCGGGTGCGGGCAACCGCTTCCGGAAAGCCACCTGCCAGCACGTGTCGGACCAGGGTGTCGCTGCCGGCTTTGGGTGGGGCGGTGTTGACCACGGCCGGCTTGAGGCCGCCGTCCAGCAACCGGGCCAGGAAGGCACCGGGCTGCCCGGCCTGCTCGGCGGCGGTGAGCGGGTGCAGGTCGATGATCTCCATGCGGCCCGCCAAGGAGTCGCCCAGTCGCGGCAGCAGCAGCAGGTTGGCCGAGCCGGTCAGCAGGAATCGGCCGGGGCGACGGTCGTTGTCGACGGATAGCTTGATTGCACGCAACAGCTCCGGCGCGCGCTGCACCTCGTCGAGGATCACCGGGTCGGGCAGGGCCGCGACGAAGCCGGCCGGATCGTCCGCGGCGAAGGCTGCCGTGGCCGCATCATCGAGACTGACGTAGCCCATGGCCGGTTCGAGCTGCCGCGCCAACGTGGTCTTGCCGACCTGTCGGGGGCCGAGCAGGCAGGCCACGGGGGTGTCGCCCAGGGCGGTGCGCAGCGCGCCGGCCAGGAGCCGCGGGTACAAGGGGGAATCTACGGGCGTGGTTTCGGCCATTTACCTGTCAGGTTTTCGTCCAATTGCCTATTACGCCAGCGTCCAGTTGCCTATTTCTACTCCGTCCATTTGCCGGATGCAAGAGCGTCTGCCTTCCGCCTGCCGGGTGCAGTATACTACCCCCCACTATCAGAGGATTGGTGTGTGCCGCATTCGCCCGAAGAGAAGAAAAAGGTCCTGGCCCGCGTGCGCCGCATCCGCGGCCAGTGCGACGCGCTCGACCGCGCACTCGAGGCCGGCGCCGACTGCGGCCCGGTGCTGCAGCAGATCGCGGCCATCCGCGGCGCGGTCAACGGACTGATGAGCGAGGTGCTGGAGTCGCACCTGCGCGAGCAGTTCGGCCAGCCCGCCGCCGACCCCGTCGACCGCAAGGAACGGGTAGACGAGATGACCGCCCTGATCCGTTCCTATCTCAAGTAGCCCGTTCCGCCCCCACAGGAGCCATGCCATGAAGTCCCGCGCCGCCGTCGCCTTCGCCCCCGGAAAGCCGCTCGAGATCGTCGAACTCGATGTCGCGCCGCCGAAGGCAGGCGAAGTCCTGGTCAGGATCACCCACACCGCGCTGTGCCACACCGATGCGTTCACGCTGTCCGGCGACGATCCGGAAGGCGTGTTCCCGGCCGTGCTGGGGCACGAGGGCGCCGGCGTCGTGGTCGAGGTCGGCGAGGGCGTCACCAGCGTCAAGCCCGGCGACCACGTGATCCCGCTGTACACCGCCGAGTGCGGCGAGTGCCTGTTCTGCAAGTCGGGCAAGACCAACCTGTGCGTCGCGGTGCGCGCCACCCAGGGCAAGGGCGTGATGCCCGACGGCACCACCCGCTTCAGCTACAACGGCGAGCCCGTCTACCACTACATGGGCTGCTCGACCTTCAGCGAGTACACCGTGGTCGCCGAAGTCTCGCTGGCCAAGGTCAACCCGGAGGCGAACCCGGAGCACGCCTGCCTGCTCGGCTGCGGCGTCACCACCGGCATCGGCGCGGTGCACAACACCGCGAAGGTGCAGGAGGGCGACAGCGTCGCGGTGTTCGGGCTGGGCGCGATCGGGCTGGCGGTGATCCAGGGCGCGCGCCAGGCGAAGGCCGGCCGCATCATCGCGATCGACACCAACCCGTCCAAGTTCGAACTCGCGAAGCAGATGGGCGCGACCGAGTGCGTCAACCCGAAGGACCACGACAAACCGATCCAGCAGGTGATCGTGGAGATGACCGGCTGGGGCGTGGACCATTCGTTCGAGTGCATCGGCAACGTCGAGGTCATGCGCGCGGCGCTGGAATGCGCGCACCGCGGCTGGGGCCAGAGCGTGATCATCGGCGTCGCCGGCGCCGGGCAGGAGATCAGCACCCGGCCGTTCCAGCTCGTCACCGGGCGCAAGTGGATGGGCACCGCGTTCGGCGGCGTGAAGGGCCGCTCGCAGCTCCCGGGCATGGTCGAGGACGCGATGCGCGGCGACATCGAGCTGGCGCCGTTCGTGACCCACACGCTGCCGCTGGAACGCATCAACGAGGCCTTCGACCTCATGCACGAGGGCAAGTCCATCCGCACCGTGATCCACTACTGAAGGAGGCCGGCATGACCGAGCGCATCGAACGCCACGCCTGCTTCGGCGGCTGGCAGGACGTCTACCGCCACCGCTCCGAGGTCCTCGGCTGCGACATGACCGTGGGCGTGTACTTCCCGCCGCAGGCGGAACAGGGCAAGTGCCCGGTGCTGTACTGGCTGAGCGGCCTGACCTGCACCGAGCAGAACTTCATCACCAAGGCCGGCGCGCAGCGCTATGCCGCCGAGCACGGGATCATCCTGGTGGCGCCCGACACCAGCCCGCGCGGCGACGACGTCCCCGACGCCGACGGCTACGACCTCGGCAAGGGCGCGGGCTTCTACGTCAACGCCACGCAGGCGCCGTGGAACCGGCACTACCGGATGCATGACTACATCGTCGAGGAGCTGCCGGCCTGGGTCGAATCCGACCCGGCGGCGAGCGACGTGCGCACCATCAGCGGCCACTCGATGGGCGGCCACGGCGCGCTCACCATCGCGCTCAGGAACCCGGGCCGCTACCGCAGCGTGTCGGCGTTCTCGCCGATCGTCGCGCCGAGCCGGGTGCCCTGGGGCGAGAAGGCCTTCGGCGCCTACCTGGGCGAGGACCGCGAGGCCTGGAAGCAGTGGGACGCGACCGAGCTCATCGCCGGCGCGCAAGAGCGCCTACCGCTGCTGGTGGACCAAGGCGCGGACGACGAGTTCCTCGAGCGCGAACTGCGGCCCGAGCTGCTGCGCGAGGCCTGCGAAGCCGCCGGCCATCCGCTGACCCTGCGCATGCAGCCCGGCTACGACCACAGCTACTACTTCATCTCGAGCTTCATCGGCGAGCACATCGCCTGGCACGCGAAGCACCTGTAGGAGCGGCGCTCGCGCCGCGACCGGGTAGAGGCTCGCCGCCATGGCGGCTCCCACTGTCGCGGCGCCAGCGCCGCTCCTACAGGAGGCAGTAGTCGGTATAGAGGAAGCGCTCGTCGCGGAGGACGTCCTCCCCGCGGCGCAGGGCGAGTGGTTCGGCGAACATCGGGCCGTCCCAGGCGCAGGTGTGGAACTCGCCGTTCTCGCCGCAGGGGTCGACGCCCGCGGGCAACTCCCGCAGCAGCGCTTCGTCGAAGTCGCGCCCGGCGAAGCGGGCGTCGAGCCGGGTGGTGTCCACGCAGCACAACGAGGCGCGCAGCCCCCCGGCGATCATTTCCCGTGCCACCGCCGCGGTGTCGTTGCCGAACAGCGGGAACATCGGGGTCCAGCCGAGGCGCGCGCACAACGCGGCGCGCCACAGGCGGATGTCCTCGAGCGCGAGGTCGCCGAAAGCGATGTGGCGGATCCCGGGCCAGCGCATCCGGGCCCGCGCCAGCGCGCCGGCGAAGGCGCTCGAGTAGGCGGTGTCGCTGGCCCGCAGCGGCATGCGCGCCTCGATCACCGGCAGCCCGGTCGCGCGCGACTGCGCCGCCAGCACGTCCAGGGCGATGCCCTGCATCGAGATGCGTTCGTGGCCCTCGGTGATGGTGGTCAGCAGGCCGACCACCTCGACCTCGCCCTGCTCGCGCAGCACGTGCAGGGTCCAGGCGGCGTCCTTGCCGCCGCTCCAGGAGAGGAGGATCGGGGTCATGGCTGGTCGCGGCGCCAGCGCCGCTCCTACAGGGTTGGTCAGGCGTTGGAAACGTCGCGCAGTTCCCAGCCGTTGCCGGCCAGCAGGCGCAGGCGGTGGCGGAGCACGCTGCCCGGGATCGAGGTCACCGCCACGAGGTCGATGTGCAGGTCGTGCTGCGCGCCCTCCACGGTGGCGCCGGGGTCGGTGGCGCCGAGCGCCGGATCGACCTCGTCCGGATCCTCCTGCGCGTCGCGCCAACGCTCGAACAGGCTGTCGCCGCGCAGCGCGTCCTGCAGTTCCTGTGCCAGTCCCTGCGCCCCGTGGCTGCGGAAGGCATAAGCAGGGTCGCTGCCGCGGGCCTTCTCCGGGTCGGGCAGCGCGATGTGGTAACGGATCGCCATGGGTCTCCTTCGATCAGTGCCAGAGACCCAGGATGATGCCGTAGAGCACGAACTGCAGCGTGTGATAACCGCCGTCGATCAGCCACAGCCTGAAGCTGCGGCCGGCGAAGCTGTAGTTGATCGCGAAGCTCATGGCGGCGATGCCGAGGCCCGCGGCCAGGCCCTTGCACGCGGCCGCCTGCAGTTCGGGCTCCGGCCCCAGCCACCAGGCGAACACCGCGGCCGAAACCAGCGCGGCGACGAAGGCGGTGCCGAACACCTGCGCCGGGTGCCGCTTGTTCGCGTCCACCGGGATCCCGGTCTCGCGCGACCAGGCCTTGAGGAACAGCGGCCCGTACCAGACGCCGCCGAGCACGAACGCCGACACCGCGGCCGCCACCACCGCCAACCAGTTCAGTTCCATTGCCATTTCCCCAAGTTCATGCGAATGCGTGCGCTTCGGCCGCGAAGCCCACGCACAGCGCGCCCTTGCCGACGTTGACCATGCCGGTCAGGCCCATCACCGTCTCGTGGAACTCGATGTTGTTGTCGCGGCAGGCGCCGCGCAAGTCCTCGTAGCCCGGCAGCAGCCGCATCTCGGTCAGGTCGCCGCCGTAGCTCAGGCACATCGTCGGCGTCATCAGCCCCTGGCGCACGCGCTCGGCGGCGAATGCGAACAGCCGCTGCGCCGCGGCCTCCAGTCCCTTGACCTTGGCCACCGGCCCGGTCTCGCCGCGGTTGCAGTGCAGGATCGGCTTGATGTCCAGCGCACTGCCCAGGGTCGCGCTGATCAGGCTGACGCTGCGGTCGCCGCGCTTGCGGGTGCGCGCGCGCAGGTAGTGCAGGTCCGGCGCCACCAGGTACGCGTGGGTGTGCAGCGCCAGGTGCTCGAGGCGCGCGCGGATCTTGGCCGCGCCTTCGCCGGCCTCGATCAGGCGCACCGCCTCGACCGCGGTCACGCCCTGGCCGGCGAACACGTTCTGGCTGTCCACCACGCGCAGCGCGAACGGCGTGTCGAAGCCGGCGCGGGCGCGGATCGGGCGGTACTCGTTGAGGATCGCGAAGCTCGCCTTGGTCGCGTTCTCGTGGATCGCGCTGCGGGTCCTGGCGGTGGTCAGGCAGAAGACGTGGTCGTAGTCCTTGACCAGCCGTCCGAGGAACAGTTCCTGGATCTGCTCGACGGTGAACGGCGCGGTCTCGGCGTCGGCGCCGCCCTCGGCGATGTGCGAATGCAGGAAGCGCAAGGTGTCCTGCTCGTCGCGCAGGTCGGTCATGGTGTCGCCGCCGATCTCGACGGTGACGGGCAACAGCGTCACATCGTGTTCGCGGAACCAGTCGGCCGGCAGGTCGCAGGCCGAATCCACCACCAGTCCGATACGCATGTTTTTCCCCTGGTTTTGCGGGTCCTACGCTACCCCAAAGCCGCCCAGGCTGCATCCGGCTTGCGGCCGGGCCGGCGCCGGCCGAAACTGGCGCGATGAAGGACAAGGAACAGATCGTCGACAACTGGCTCCCGCGCTACACCGGGGTGCCCCTGGACGGCTTCGGCGACTACATATTGCTGACGAATTTCGGCGGCTACCTCGGCCACTTCGCGCGCCTGACCGGGGCCCGGATCACGGGCGAGGACCGGCCGATGCCAAGCGCCACCGCCGACGGCATCACCATGATCAACTTCGGCATGGGCAGCCCCAACGCCGCGACCATGATGGACCTGCTGTCGGCCATCAAGCCGAAGGCGGTGCTGTTCCTGGGCAAGTGCGGCGGGCTGAAGAAGAAGAACCAGCTCGGCGACCTGATCCTTCCGATCGCGGCGATCCGCGGCGAGGGCACCAGCAACGACTACCTGCCGCCGCAGGTGCCGGCGCTACCGGCGTTCGCGCTGCAGCGCGCGGTCTCGACCATGGTCCGCGACCTCGGCCTCGACTACTGGACCGGCACCGTCTACACCACCAACCGCCGCGTCTGGGAACACGACGACGCGTTCAAGGAGCGGCTGCGGGTGATGCGCTGCATGGCGGTGGACATGGAGACGGCGACGATCTTCGCCGCCGGCTTCGCCAACCGCATCCCCTGCGGTGCGCTGCTGCTGGTCAGCGACCAGCCGATGGTGCCGGAGGGGGTGAAGACCGAGGCGTCCGACGCCAAGGTCAGCGCCTCGTTCGTGGAATCGCACATCCAGGTGGGGATCGAAGCGCTGCGGCTGATCCGCCGCAACGGCAAGTCCGTCAAGCACCTCAGGTTCTAGCGCCCCAGGTAGCGGTCGCGGAGTTCGGTCTGGCGCGAGCGCATGGGGATTGCGCGACCGTCGAACCAGACCTGGTCGGCGGTGGCGTTGACCTCCAGCGGGTCGCCGTTCCACAGCACCAGGTCGGCGCGCATGCCAGGGGCGATGCCGCCGAACTGCCCGGCCACGCCCAGCACCTGCGCCGGCACCGTGGTCAGCCCGGCCAGGCCCGCCTCCCACGGCAGCCCGTTGGCGACCGCGTTGCCGGCGAGCTGGCGCACCTTGCGCGCGTTGTGCGAGGCGTCGCCCGACTGGCTGAAGCCCACGCGCACGCCGGCGGCGTGCAGGCGCGCGGCGTTCTCCATGGTCGCGCCGAGGGTGTCGAAGTTGCCCGGCAGGTTGGCCAGCGGATCCACGAACACCGGCACCTTCGCCGCGGCGAGCTGCGGCGCCACCGCCCAGGCCTCGGCGCCGCCCGAGATCGCTACGCGCAGGCCGTGGCGCTTGCTCCAGCGCAGCAACTGCACGATGTCGGCGGCGCGCTGGACTTCCACCATCCACAGGCCGTCGCCGTCGAGGAAGCGCTTCAGGGTCGCGCGTCCCGCGGGGGTCAGCAGCGAGTGGTTCGAGTCGGGGGCGATGCGACCGCGGGCCTCGTCGATGAGCTGGTCGAGCAGCATCCACTGCGCCGCGCGCGAGTCGCCGGTGAGGCCGGCGTTGCCGGCGCCCAGGGCGAGGAACAGCACCTTCGGCCCGACCGGGTCGAGGCTGCCGTCCAGGCGCACGGTGCCGCCCTGGCCGGCGACGATCGAACCGCCGCGGGTGGCGCCGGCGTGCAGCAGCGTGTAGCCGATGCCCTCGACGCGGTTCACCGGCACCAGCGACGAGGCCGGGTTGTAGGCGAGGGTGACGTCGAACTCGGGGCGCACCGACATCGCCGGCGGCGCCGCCAGCGCCAGCGAGGCGTCCACGGTGCTGCCTTCGCCCGAGACTTCCTCGATGCCGATGCCGGTGATGCCGCCGAACAGCGCCGGCGTCAGCGCGCGGCCGTTGGCCTCGACCACGGTGGCGTTGCCCGCGGCCAGGCCCTTGCCGACCGCGGCGATGCGGCCGTCCCGCACCAGCACGTCGGCGCCCGCGAGGGTGCCCTGCGCGGTGGCGGTGTGCACGGTGGCGTTGCGGACCAGGAGATCCTGGGCGGCGGCGCTGCCGGCGACGGCGAGGAGTCCGGCAGCGAGGGTCGCAGCGAAGCGCGGAGCGAAGCGGTTCATCGGGCACCTCCGGCATTGCGGTGGCCAAGCACGCCTTGACCAAGCATGAAGTCGGACTCGTGCTGTCGCGACGGATCGTTGCGGTCGTACTGCAGCGCGCCGTCGATCCACACCTTCTGCGCCTGCGCGTACACGCTGAACGGGTTGCGGTCCCACAGCACCACGTCGGCCATCTTGCCGGCCTCCAGGGTGCCGGTCTGGTCGAGGATGCCCATGGACTTCGCCGGGTTCTGCGTGATCCACCGGATCGCGTGCTCGGGCGCGATGTCCATGCCGGCCTGGCGCGCGTGCGCCATCACCTTGGCCGCCTCCTGGTTGAGGCGCTGGATGCCTTCCTCCGAATCCGAGTGCACGATCGCGCAGCCGCCGGGTGCGGCATCGACGATCGCGATGTTCTCCTGGATGCCGTCGTAGGCCTCCATCTTGAAGCCCCACCAGTCGGCCCACAGCGCGCCGCAGGTGCCGGCCGCGGCCAGGCGGTCGGCGACCTTGTAGGCCTCGACGCCGTGGTGGAAGGCGGCGACGTGGAAGCCGAACTCCTCGGCCAGGTCGAGCATGGTCGCCATCTCGTCGGCGCGGTAGCAGTGGATATGCACGAGGATCTCGCCCTCGAGCGCCGCCGCCAGCGTCTCCAGCTTCAGGTCGCGCTTGCCGCCCTTGTCGTTGTCGGAATCGGCGCCGTCGACCTTGTTGCGCTTGTCGCGGTACTCGGCGGCGTCGATGAACGCGGCGCGGTAGCCGGCGACGTTGCCCATGCGGGTCGAGGGGCCGCCCTTGCCGCCGTAGACCCGCTTCGGGTTCTCGCCGCAGGCCATCTTCATGCCCCAGGGCGCGCCGGGAAACTTCATGCCCTGGTAGGTGGTCGCGGGCACGTTCTTGAGGGTGACGCCGCGGCCGCCGACCAGGTTGGCCGAGCCGGGCAGGATCTGCAGCGAGGTGACGCCGCCGGCGCGCGCGGCGTCGAAGCCGGGGTCCTGCGGCCACACCGAATGCTCGGCCCAGACGTTGGCGGTCACCGGCGCGGTGGCCTCGTTGCCGTCGGAGTGCGCGCGCATGCCCGGGCTCGGGTAGACGCCGAGGTGCGAGTGCACGTCGATGATGCCGGGCGTGACCCACTGGCCGGTGCCGTCCACGCGGGTGGCGCCCTCGGGCGCCTCGAGGCCGTGGCCGACCGCGACGATGCGGCCGTCGGCCATCAGCACGTCGGCGCCGTCGAGGCGGGCGCCGTCGCCGGTGAGCACGGTGGCGTTGGTGACCAGCACCGGCGGCGATGGCGCGCGCACGTAGGTGCTCGGATAGGCGTCGGTGGTGAACCGGGCCGACGACGCGGTGGCGTCGGCCGGCGCCGTGTCACGCGCGGCGGTGCTGGCGCAGCCGGCGAGTAGCAGCGCCGCGATCGCGGCGACGAGAGGCTTGTGCATTGGCGGTCTCCCCGTGGACCCCCGCACGCTAGCCCGGGCCGCGGGCGCTGCCAAGCCTGACGATGGTCATGCCCGGCGCTCGCGCGTCAGTCCGGGACGTGGATCCGTTCCTTGATGTGCTTGAGGTGGGCGACGATGGTGAAGGTCATCACCACCAGCAGCGACCACGAGCTCCACTTGCCCACGTGCACGGTGGACCAGGCGCCGAGCTGGTCCGGGTACTGCCAGACGCCGAAGAAGGTGCTGAAGTTCTCCGCCAGCCAGATGAAGAAGCCGATCAGTACGAAGGCCAGCAGCATCGGCATCCGCCGGTCGCGGTCCAGCGGCCGGAACACCACCGTGGTGCGCGCGTACACGCCCAGCGCGCAGGCGGCGATGTACCAGCGGTAGTCGCCGATGAAATGGTGGGTGAAGAAGTTGGCGTAGATCGCGAGCGCGATCAGCGTCGCCAGCCAGTACGGCGGGTGGTGGCGGATGCGCACGTCGAGCAGGCGCCAGGCCTGGATGATGTAGCTGCCGACCGCGGCGTACATGAAGCCCGAGAACAAGGGCACGCCAAGCACCTTGGTGTAGGCGAAGTCCGGGTACGACCACGAGCCGATCGCCGGCGAGGTCTTGAACACTTCGAGCGCGAAGCCGACCACGTGGAACAGACAGATCGCCTTGAGCTCGTCGAGCGTCTCCAGCTTCGCCAGCACCATCCACGCCTGGATCGCGATCGCGATGATGAGCAGCACGTCGTAGCGCGGCAGCCCGAGCACGCCGGTGCGCGGCACGAGGAAGATCGCGGCGAAGAACAGGCCCGCGAACAGGCAGGCACGCGCTTCCTTCACGGTGAAGTACGCGAGGTCCAGCAAGGGCCGCGGTAGCGCCGCCAGGAATGGCAGCGGCCGGGTGTCGAGGAGGGCGGCGTCCAGCGAGCTCAGGCGCATGGCCCATGCTACCCTCGAAAACGATGATCGAGGCACGCGAAGTCGTCGGGTTCTGGCGCGATGCCGGGCCCGCGAAATGGTTCCGCGGCGGCGCCGGGTTCGACGCCGCCTGCCGCGAGCGCCTGCTGGTCCCGCACATGGCCGCCTCGCGGCGCGAGCTGGACGCGTGGATGGACCACGCCGAGGGCGCGCTCGCGCTCCTGCTGCTGCTCGACCAGATCCCGCGCAACGTGTTCCGCGGCAGCGCGCACGCCTTCGCCACCGATCCGCTGGCGCTGCATTTCGCCACGCGCGCGGTGGACGCCGGCTTTGACCGCGAAACGCACGTGTCGCTGCGCCCGTTCTTCTACCTGCCGTTCGAGCATGCCGAGGACCTGGCCGCGCAGGACCGCTCGGTCGCGCTGTTCGAGGCGATGGGCTCGGACGAGCACCTGCGCTACGCCACCGACCACCGCGACGCGATCCGGCGGTTCGGCCGCTTCCCGCACCGCAACGCCGCGCTCGGCCGCGAGACCACGCCGGAGGAACAGGCGTGGCTCGACGCCGGCGGGGGCTGGTGAGTCAGTACTTCGGGACCGACGGGTCGGTGTCGGCCCAGGCGTCGATGCCGCCGGTGATGTTGTAGACCTCGGTGAAGCCGAGCTGGCGGAAGTGCTCGGCGGCGCTGGCGCTGCGGCCGCCGTGGTGGCACAGGAACGCCAGCGGGGTGTCCTTGGGCAGCGCCTCGAGCGCGCCCGGACCGTTGTCGAGGGTTTCGAACGCGCCCGGGATCGCGGCCTGCGCGCGCTCGTCCGGCGGGCGCACGTCGACGATGGTGACTTCGCCGACCCCGCGCTTCGCGGCGGCGTCGGCCGGCGCCAGCGGGCGCACCTTCGGCGGACCGTTCGGGTTGTCGATCACCAGGCCGCGGCCGCGCGCGTCGTCCACCCAGTCGATGGACATGCCCCTGGCGCGGCGCGCCGAGGCGAGGTCGAACTGCACGCGGATGCCGGCGGATTCGCTGGCGATGGCGCTCGGGTCGTGCGGCTCGGCCTGCAGCTGCGCGTTGAAGCGCGGGTCCACGCTGACCTTGAGCGCATAGCCCTCGCCGGCGTCGGCCAGGGCCTGCTTCAGCATCGCGGCGGCGCCCTCGGAGATGGTGATCTCCGGCGGGGTGCGGTCCGGCGGTGGCAGCCCGAGCGCGGTCTGCAGCTCGCCGCTGTTGGCCATCTGCTCGATGATGTCGCTTCCGCCGACCAGCTCGCCGTCGATGTAGAGCTGCGGGATCGTCGGCCAGTCGCCGTAGGCCTTGATGCCTTCGCGGATCTCGCCGTCGGCGAGCACGTTGACGTGCGCGTACTCGTCGAGGCCGATGCCCGACAGCGCCGACACCGCGCGCGCGGAGAAGCCGCACTGCGGCGCCGCCGGCTCGCCCTTCATGAACAGCACGACCCGGTTGGCGTCGAGCAGGGACTGGATGCGCCCGCGCAGGGCGGGATCGAGGGCTTCGGCAGGCATGGCGGTGTGTCCGGAACGCGGGGGGAGAACCGCCATTCTACGAGCTACGCGAAGTGCAGGGCCTCGCCGTCGGCGGGGATGCGCAGGCGCGGGGCGAAGCCCGGTTCCGCGTCCAGGAACGCGCGCAGCATGCGCCGGTCCACGGTGGCGTGGTCCACGGCGTCGAGGTGGGTGGCGACCACCGTGGCGTCGGGCGCGGCCTCCAGCACCTCGCGGACCATGGCCACGTCCATGACCAGCGGGCCCTTGCCGTTCCAGTCGGCGCCGCAGGCGTGGACCACGACCACGGCCGGGCGCTCGGCGGCGATGGTCGCGGCGACCTCGGGGCAGAAGATGGTGTCGCCGGCCCAATACAGGGTGGGCTCGCCGGGGTGGCTGAACACGAAGCCGGAGACGTCGCCCATGTCGCCCAGCACCTCGGGCGGGCCGTGGCGGCCGCCGACGCGGCGGACGCGCACGCCGTCCTCGGTGCGCGTGTCGGGAATGGGCGTGACCCGGGTGAACCCGTCGCCCGCGATCGCGTCCGCGTCCGCCGGCGCGCACAGGATCGGGATGTCGCGCGGCAGCAACTCGCGCGCGGCGTCGTCGAAGTGGTCGGAGTGCAGGTGCGAGACGATCACCGCGTCCACGCCCTCGAGCAGCTTGGGGACCGGCATCGGCAGGTCCACCAGCGGAGAGCGCTGTTCGCCGGCATAGCTCCTGCCCTCGCCCCTGGCCGCGAGCCAGGGATCGATCAGGTATGTGCGCCCGCCGTAGCCGAGGCGCAGGGTGGCACTGCGGATAAGCTGTAGCTCCATGGCCGCCAAACCTACTACAGCGCCGGGCCTGCCTGCGCTGCACGCGCCACCGCGGCGCCCGCACGCGTGGGCGTGGGCGGCGGTGCTGCTGCACGTCGCGGTGGCCGGGTCGTGGTGGCGCTTCGGCTGGCCGGTCGGGCTGGCGTCGCTGGTGGCCGTGCACCTGCTGTTCGTGTGGGGCACGCTGCGGCCGCAGTCGCGGCTGTTCGGGCCGGTGCTGGTGCGGTTGCCGACGCGCGAGCCGGTCGTCTGGCTGACCGTGGACGACGGGCCGTCCGACGACACCATGGCGATGCTCGACCTGCTCGATGAGCACGGCGCCAGGGCGACGTTCTTCGTGGTCGCCGAACGCGCCGCCGCGCGACCGGAGCTGGTGCGCGAGATCGTGCGTCGCGGCCACGGGCTGGGCAACCACAGCACCAGCCATCCGTCGGCGTGGTTCTGGGCGCTGGGGCCGCGGCGGATGGCGGCCGAGATCGCCAATGCGCAGCGCTTGCTGCAGGCCGCCAGCGGGGTGTCGCCGCACTGGTTCCGGGCGGTGGTCGGCATGGCCAATCCGTTCGTGGCGGCCTCGCTGAAGCGGCTCGGGCTGGCGCGGGTGGCGTGGAGCGCGCGCGGCTTCGACGCGGTGGATGGCGACCCGGCGCGGGTGGTGGCGCGGATCGAGCGCGACCTGGCGCCCGGCGCGATCGTGTTGCTGCACGAGAGCGCGGGGCATGGGCGCAGCGTCGAGATCCTGCAGGCCCTGCTGGAGCGGATGGGGGCGCTCGGATACCGGAGCGTCCTGCCCGAAGATCTGTAGAAGAGCTGTAGAAGACTGTGAAGACTTGTTGTGGGAGCGGCGGAAGCCGCGATCATCTGTTCGCGGCTTCCGCCGCTCCCACAATCTGGCTTCGCTGGTCGCGGCTCCCGCCGCTCCCACAGGACAGCCTCCGGAATCAGAGCCTGGTGGCGACGACGCGCCAGTTGTTGAAGGGGGTGTTGCCGTGGAGGGGGGTGAACTCGGCGGCGAGACCGGCGGCGGCGAAGCGGGCGCGGAGGGCGTCGGGGTCGGGGTAGCGCTTGGGGCCGGTGTTCATCCAGCCGAGCAGGCGCGAGAGGGCGTCGATGCGGCGGGTGGTGCGCGCACGCGCGCTGCCGTCGTCGAGGCCGGTGCGGATGACCAGCTTTGCGCCGGGGACGAGCATCGCGACCGCGGCGTCGAGGATCGCGTCCTGCGCCTCGGGCGGGACGAACTGCAGCACGTCGAGGATCGCGACGCTGCCCCGGTGCGCGGGCACGCCGGCGGCCAAGTCCACGCACTCGAACGCCGCGTCGGCCAGGCCCGCGTTCGTGCCCGCGCGCTGGGCCGCGGCGATCTTGCGCGCGTCGTTGTCCACGCCGCGGTAGGGCATCGCGAGCCCGGCCGCCCGCAGCGCGTGTGCGAGCAGGCCGATGCCGCAGCCGAGGTCGAGCAGCGGCGCGGTGGTGCCTCGCAGCGCCTCGACCACCCCCGGGTACAGCGGATCGCTGCGCAGCTTGGCGCGGGCGTAGAAGTAGTGCGCGCGGCTGCCGTGCCAGCGCGGCGGCGCGAACGCGGCGGCGATGCGCGCGGCGGTGGCGGCGTCGACGGTCGGCGCGTCGACGCCGCTCACGTGGCGACGTCGGCCAGCAGGCGCCGCGCGTACGGCAGCGCGCGTTCGGTCCACAGCGCGTACATCGCCGCCGACGGGTGCAGCCCGTCCTCCACCAGCATGCCCGGCTCCGCGCCGCGTTCGCGGGAGATCCCGGTGACGTCCACGAAGCACACGCCGTGCTGTGCGCACAGGCGCTCGGCGCAGGCGTTGTAGGCGTCCAGCTCGCGCGCCACCTGCGCGAGGTCGCGCCCGGAGGCGGCGCCGAACGGGGTCGCGCCCCAGTCGGGGATCGACAGCACCAGAACCCGCCGGGTGCCGCCGCTCGCCAGCCCGATCGCGCGTTCGAGCAGGCGGTGGAAGCCATTGCGGTACTCGTCCACGCTGCGCCCGCGATACTGGTCGTTGACGCCGATCAGCAGCGAGACGCAGCCCCAGATGCCGAGCGGCTCGGCCGTGTCCATCGCCGCCGAGAGCTCGTCGGTGGTCCAGCCGGTGGCGGCGATGATGCGCGGGTCGGCGACCGGCAGCCCCTCGGCGCGCAGC
Organism: Cognatiluteimonas lumbrici; assembly: GCF_006476065.1. Classification (GTDB taxonomy): domain Bacteria; phylum Pseudomonadota; class Gammaproteobacteria; order Xanthomonadales; family Xanthomonadaceae; genus Cognatiluteimonas; species Cognatiluteimonas lumbrici. The sequence continues at coordinate 1,482,022 of NZ_ML636798.1, read as the reverse complement.
GCCCGCGCCAGTTGCACCGGCCAGCGGCCGTCCTCGGGGACGCCCTCGCCGATGGTGTAGCTGTCGCCCAATGCCAGGTACTTCATCGACGGCTCCCAAGAGCAGTTTTGGCCACAGATTACACAGATGGCACGGATTGGATTCGCGGTGGGCCGCAGTTCGGGCCGAAATCGGGGCAGAATCCGCGGGTGGAGAATCTGCGTGCAATCGGATGGCCTTACGCCGGGGAAATCGACGACCCGGCGTGGGCGGCGTTGTGCGCGGCGCATCCGGGGGCGCGGCCGATGCGGGTGGTGGCGCAGCACCGCACCGGCTACGAGGTCGCGGCGGCGCCGGGCGAGGGGGTGGCGGTGGAATCGCCGCCCGAGTGGCAGCGTGCCACCGGCTACCGCAAGGGGCTGGTCGCGCCCGAGGAGCGCGCCGCGGTCGGCGACTGGGTGCTGGTCGAAAGCGGAAAAATCGTCGCCCTGCTGCCCCGGCACTCCGCGATCAAGCGCGCCGCCGCCGGCGAGCACTACAAGCAGCAGCTCATCGCCGCCAACGTGGACACCGTGTTCGTGGTCTGCGGCCTCGACGCCGACTTCAACCCGCGCCGGATCGAGCGCTACCTGCTGCTGGTGCAGGGCAGCGGCGCGCAGGCGGTGGTGGTGCTGACCAAGGCCGACAAGGCCCAGGATGCGGCGCCGGGCGCGGTGGCCGCGGCGCTGGCCGAGGTCCGCGCGATCGCCGGCGAGGCCCCGGTGCTCGCGCTCAACGCCAAGGACCGCGACAGCGTCGCCGCGCTGGCGCAGTGGCTCCGGCCGGGGCGGACGGCGGTGCTGGTCGGCTCCTCCGGCGCCGGCAAGTCCACGCTCACCAACACCCTGCTCGGCGTCGAGAAGATGAAAACCGGCGAGGTACGCGAGTCCGACGACCGCGGCCGCCACACCACCACCCACCGCGCGCTGATCGCGCTGCCCTCCGGCGCCTGCCTGATCGACACCCCCGGCATGCGCGAGCTCAAGCCCACCGGCGAGGAGGACGTCGCCGACAGCTTCGCCGACATCGAGGCGCTGGCCGCCGAGTGCCGCTTCCGCGACTGCCGCCACGACAAGGAGCCCGGCTGCGCCGTGCGCGCCGCGATCGAGGCCGGCACCCTGGATCCGGGGCGCCTGGCCAACTACCGCAAGCTCGGCGGCGAAGTCGCCGGCGCCGCCGGCCAGCTCGCGAGCCGCAGGACACGGAAGTAGCCGGGGCGAAGGGCTAGAATCGAAGGTCCTTTCGCGCTTCGCCTCCGGATTCCACCAAGAGCATGGCCCAAGACCCGTCCCCCACAGTTCCCGGCCCCGGCCACGACACCAGCGAGTCGCGCGAATCCACCGCCCGGGTGAGCGAGGACTTCCCGCAGGCGGCGCTGGACTACCACCGCTTCGCCCCGGCCGGGAAGATCAAGGTGGTCGCGACCAAGCCGATGGTGACCCAGCGCGACCTGGCGCTGGCCTACTCGCCGGGCGTGGCCTATGCCTGCGAGGCGATCGTCGAGGACCCGAAGGCCGCCAGCCAGCTCACCGCGCGCGGCAACCTCGTCGCGGTGATCACCAACGGCACCGCCGTGCTCGGCCTGGGCGACATCGGCCCGCTCGCCGGCAAGCCGGTGATGGAAGGCAAGGGCGTGCTGTTCCAGAAGTTCGCCGGCGTGGACGTGTTCGACATCGAGTTGAACGAGCGCGACCCGGAGAAGCTGGTCGAGATCATCGCCGCGATGGAGCCGACCTTCGGCGGCATCAACCTCGAGGACATCAAGGCGCCGGAGTGCTTCATCGTCGAGCGCAAGCTGCGCGAGCGCATGAACATCCCGGTGTTCCACGACGACCAGCACGGCACCGCGATCATCGTCGGTGCCGCCGTGGTCAATGCGCTGGAAGTGGTCGGCAAGAAGATCGAGGACGTGAAGCTGGCCACCGCCGGCGCCGGCGCCGCCGGCATCGCCTGCCTGGACATGCTGGTCGCGCTCGGCCTCAAGCCCGAGAACATCCTGGCGGTGGACCGCGACGGCGTGCTGCACACCGGCCGCGACAACCTCGACCCGGACAAGCAGCGCTACGCCCGCGACACCGACAAGCGCACCTTGGCGGAGATCGTGGAAGGCGCCGACGTGTTCCTCGGCCTCTCCGCCGGCGGCGTGCTGAAGCCGGAAATGGTCGCGAGCATGGCCGACAAGCCGGTGATCCTGGCGCTGGCCAACCCGAACCCGGAGATCCTGCCCGAGGAGGCCAAGCGCGTCCGCCCGGACTGCATCATCGCCACCGGCCGCAGCGACTACCCGAACCAGGTCAACAACGCGCTCTGCTTCCCGTACATCTTCCGCGGCGCGCTCGACGTCGGTGCCACCCAGATCAACGAGGCGATGAAGCTGGCCTGCGTCAACGCCATCGCCCAACTCGCGCGGATGGAGGCCGGCGACCTTGCCGCCGCCTACGGCGACGACATCCCCTGCTTCGGCCCGGACTACCTGATCCCGCGCCCGTTCGACCCGCGCCTGCTGGTGATGCTGGCACCGGCGGTCGCGCGCGCGGCGATGGAGTCGGGCGTGGCCACGCGCCCGATCGAGGACTTCGCCGCCTACGAGGAGAAGCTCGGCCAGTTCATCCACCGCACCGGCCTGGTGATGAAGCCGGTGTACGACCGCGCCCGCGGCGACCGCCAGCGCGTGGTCTACGCCGAGGGCGAGGAAGAGGTGGTGCTGCGCGCGGTGCAGACCGTGGTCGACGAGGGCCTGGCCACGCCGATCCTGATCGGCCGCCCGGACGTGATCGACGCCCGCATCCAGCGCCTGGGCCTGCGGATGAAGGCCGGCGTGGACTTCGAGCTCACCAACATCCTCGACGACCCGCGCTTCAACGACTACTGGCAGCAGTACCACGCGCTGACCGAGCGCCGCGGCGTCACCCAGGCCGCGGCCAAGAGCCTGATCCGCTCGCGCCCGACCCTGATCGCCGCGCTGATGCTCGAGCGCGGCGAGGCCGACGCCATGATCTGCGGCCTGGTCGGCCGCTACCACAAGAAGCTCGGCTACCTGCGCAGCGTGATCGACTTCGACAAGGGCGTGCAGGGCACCGCCGCCATGACCGGGGTGATCAACGAGCAGGGCGTGTGGTTCTTCGTGGACACCCACGTGCAGGTGGACCCGAGCGCCGAGCAGATCGCCGAGGCCACGCTGCAGGCCAGCTACCGGCTGAAGCTGTTCGGCATCGAACCAAAGGTGGCGTTGCTCTCGCACTCCAACTTCGGCAGCCACGACGACGCCAGCGCGCAGAAGATGCGCAAGGTGCGCGAACTGGTGCTGGCGCGCGCGCCCAGGCTCGACCTCGACGGCGAGATGATGGCCGACACCGCCTGGCACGCCGACCTGCGCCGCCAGATCATGCCCAACACCACGCTCCACGGCCGCGCCAACCTGTTCGTGATGCCGAACCTGGACGCGGCCAACATCGTCTACAACATGGTGCGGGTGATGACCGACGGCGTCGCCATCGGCCCGATCCTGATGGGCCTGGACCAGCCGGCCCACATCCTGACCCCGGCCAGCACCCCGCGGCGGGTGATCAACATGACCGCGATCGCCGCCGTCGAGGCCCAGCTCCGCAAGCAGCAGCGCGCCACCGGCATGTCCTTCGGCCGCCTCATGCGATCCCTGTAGGAGCGGCGCTAGCGCCGCGTACCTAACCCGCGGCGCGCGCCCCGTACCACCCCCTGGTCGCGTTCACGATCCGGACCACCGACAACATCACCGGCACCTCCACCAGGACGCCGACGACGGTGGCCAGCGCCGCGCCCGAGTGCACGCCGAATACGCCGACCGCGGTGGCCACGGCCAGCTCGAAGAAGTTGCTGGCGCCGATCAGCGCCGATGGCCCGGCGACGCAGTGCGCGACCCCCAGCCTGCGGTTGAGCCAGTACGCCAGCCCCGCGTTGAAGTACACCTGGATCAGGATCGGCACCGCCAGAATGGCGATGATCAGCGGCTGCGCCAGGATCTGCTGCCCCTGGAAGCCGAACAGCAGCACCAGCATCACCAGCAGCGCGAGCAGCGACAGCGGGTGCAGGCGCTGCAGCAGCGCCGCCAGCGCGGCCTCGCCTTGCCGCCGCAGCAGCCAGCGCCGCAACGGAACCGCCACCGCCACCGGGACGACGATGTACAGGCCCACCGACGACAGCAGGGTCGACCACGGCACCGAGATGGACGAGATCCCCAGCAGCAGCGCGACCACCGGCGCGAACGCGACGATCATGATCAGGTCGTTCAGTGCGACCTGGCTCAGCGTGAACCGCGGCTCGCCGTCGCACAGGTGGCTCCACACGAACACCATGGCGGTGCACGGCGCCGCCGCCAGCAGGATCAGGCCGGCGATGTAGGAGTCGATCTGCGCGGCGGGAAGCTGGTCGGCGAACACGTTGCGGATGAAGATCCAGCCCAGCAACGCCATCGAGAACGGCTTGACCGCCCAGTTGATGAACACGGTGACGCCGATGCCGCGCCAGTGCCGGCGCACCTCGCCCATCGCGGCGAAGTCGATCTTGAGCAGCATCGGAATGATCATCAGCCAGATCAGCGCCGCGACCGGCAGGTTGACGCTGGCGAACTCGGCGGCGGCGACCCGGGCGAAGGCGTCGGGGAACAGGGCCCCGAGCCCGATGCCGGCCGCCATGCACAGCCCGACCCAGAGCGTCAGGTAGCGCTCGAAAATGCTCACGAAGACGCCAGCAGTTCGCGGACCCGGCGCGAGATCTCGTCGCGCACGGCGCGGTAGCCGGCGTCGTCCAGGTCCTTCGGATCGGGCAGGTTCCAGTCCTCGCGTCGGCGCGCCGGCACCCATGGGCAGCTATCGCCGCAGCCCATGGTGACCACGGCATCGAATTCGCCGGTCACCTCGTCCAGCGACGTCGACGCATGCGTGGACAGGTCGTAGCCCAGCTCGGCCATGAAGCGCACGGCCCGCGGGTTGACGCGCCCCGAGGGCCGCGAGCCGGCGCTCAGGGCCTCGACGCCGTCGCCACCGTGGATGCGCGCGAACGCTTCCGCCATCTGGCTGCGGTTGGAGTTCTCCACGCAGACGAACAGCACGCGTTTCCTTGCGCCTGCGACCATCAGCAGCAGCCCGACTGCGGCGCGCAACAGGACGCGCCCTGGTCGGCTTTCGGCGCGACGCTGGCGATGTCCGGGCTGCAGGAGGCGCCGTCGGTCGCGCAGGGGGCGTCGCCGGCGTGGTAGGTGGTGGCGTCGCCGAGGGTGTGGAAGGTCTCCCAGCGCGTGCCCTGCGGATCCTCGGTCCACAGCTTGTCCGACTGCGCGTAGCAGCAGATCGTCGCCTCCTCCGGCACCACGCTGCCGCCGGCCGCGTCGAGGCGGCGGCCGAGCGCGGCCAGCGCTTCGCCGCTGTCCGCCTGGATGCCGAGGTGGTCGATGCCCGGCGCGCGGCCGGTGTTCGAGATCGCGAAGTTGACCCGCGGATCCTCGAGCATCCACTTGGCGTAGTCGTCCTTGAGCACGGAGGGTTGGGTGCCGAACAGCTCGGTGTAGAAGCGGACGCTCGCCATCAGGTCGGCGACGTTGAGGTGGACGTGGAAGCGGTTCATGGCCGTGGGTCCTTGTTTCGCGGGGAGCAGGTGCCCGCCGGCCCGCAGTCCCCGGCGCCGGCGCAGCAGTTTTCGGTGAGGAAGGCGAGCAGCGCATCCATGCGCGCGTAGTCGGCGCGCACGCGGATGACGCGGCCCTCGCGTTCGTCGCCGACCATGCCGGCGGCGCGCAGCACGTTGAGGTGGGCGGTCAAGGTGGCCGCGGGCAAGTCCAGGCGTTCCCGCAGCTCGCCCACGGACAGGCCGTCGGGGCCTGCCTGCACGAGGGCGCGGAACGCCGCGAGGCGGGACTCGTGGCTGAGCGCGGAGAGGGCGGCGAGGGCGTCTGGCGTCTGCATGATTCGATAATTCCAGAATAATCGAAGTAATGTCAACACCCGGGTGAAATTAAATCCCGGATCAAAACTTCCAATAAATCGCCCGGGTCCAATTGAACAGTCGGTCGCGACCAGTGTTTGCGGGCTAGAATCCCCCCATGAACCAGACCAACGAGCTCCTCCGCGAAGACCCCGATCCGATCGAGACCCAGGAGTGGCTCGAATCCATCGAGGCGGTCCTCGACCGCGACGGCCCCGCCCGCGCCCACCAGCTGCTGGAGAACATGGTCGAGGTGACCCGCCGCGCCGGCGCCAACCTCCCGTTCTCCACCACCACCGAGTACATCAACACCATCCCCGCCGGCCAGGAGGCCAGGACCCCCGGCGACTCGGCGATGGAATGGCGGATCCGCTCGCTGATCCGCTGGAACGCGATGGCCATGGTCGTCGCCGCCAACCGCCGCCCCGGCGAGCTCGGCGGCCACATCGCCACCTTCGGCTCCAGCGCCACGCTCTACGACGTCGGCTTCAACCACTTCTGGCGCGCGCCGTCCGAGGACCACCCCGGCGACCTGCTGTACATCCAGGGCCACGGCTCGCCCGGCATCTACGCGCGCTCGTTCCTCGAGGGCCGGATCAGCGAGGAGCAGCTGCACAACTTCCGCATGGAAGTGGACGGCAAGGGCCTGAGCTCCTACCCGCACCCGTGGCTGATGCCCGAGTACTGGCAGACCGCCACGGTGTCCATGGGCCTGGGCCCGATCGCCGCGATCTACCAGGCGCGCAACTTCAAGTACCTGGAAGCGCGCGGGCTGATGCCCAAGTCCGACCGCAAGGTCTGGTGCTTCCTCGGCGACGGCGAGACCGACGAGCCCGAGAGCCTGGGCGCGATCTCCGTTGCCGGCCGCGAGGGCCTGGACAACCTGATCTTCGTCATCAACTGCAACCTGCAGCGCCTCGACGGCCCGGTGCGCGGCAACGGCAAGATCATCCAGGAGCTGGAAGGCAACTTCCGCGGCGCCGGCTGGAACGTGATCAAGACGATCTGGGGCAGCTACTGGGACCCGCTGCTCGCGCGCGACACCGGCGGCCACCTGCGCCGGGTGATGATGGACACCGTCGACGGCGAGTACCAGAACTGCAAGGCCTTCGGCGGCGCGTACACGCGCGAGCACTTCTTCGGCAAGACCCCGGAGACCGCCGCGCTGGTCGCCAACCTGTCCGACGACGACATCTGGCGCCTCAATCGCGGCGGCCACGACCCGCACAAGGTCTATGCCGCGTACCACGCCGCGGTGAACACCAAGGGCATGCCGACCGTGATCCTGGCCAAGACGGTCAAGGGCTACGGCATGGGCAAGGCCGGCGAGGCGCTGAACCCCACGCACGGCACCAAGAAGATGGACGACGAGGACGTCAAGGCGTTCCGCGACCGCTTCCAGATCCCGGTGACCGACAAGCAGCTCGAGAACGGCCAGGTACCGTTCTACCACCCGGGCAAGGACTCGCCGGAAGTCGAGTACATGCTCGAGCGCCGCCGCGCGCTGGGCGGCTTCCTGCCGCAGCGCCGGCGCAAGGCCAAGGAGCAGCTGGAGGTGCCGCCGCTCAAGACCTTCGAGCGCCTGCTCAAGGACACCGGCGACCGCCACATCAGCACCACCATGGCGTTCGTGCAGATGCTCAACATTGCACTCAGGGACAAGCAGGTCGGTCCGCGCCTGGTGCCGATCGTCGCCGACGAGGCGCGCACCTTCGGCATGGAAGGCCTGTTCCGGCAGATCGGCATCTACGCCCCGCACGGGCAGAAGTACAAGCCGGTGGACGCCGACCAGCTCATGTACTACCGCGAGGACGCGGCCGGGCAGGTGCTGCAGGAAGGCATCACCGAGGCCGGCGCGTTCGCGAGCTGGCTGGCCTGCGCCACCAGCTACAGCACCAACGACCTGCAGCTGCTGCCGTTCTACATCTACTACTCGATGTTCGGCTTCCAGCGCATCGGCGACGCGGCCTGGCAGGCCGGCGACATGCGCTCGCGCGGCTTCCTGCTCGGCGCCACCGCCGGCCGCACCACGCTCAACGGCGAAGGCCTGCAGCACGAGGACGGCCACAGCCTGGTCCAGGCCGGCTTGATCCCGAACGTGCGCAGCTACGACCCGACCTTCGCCTACGAGGTGGTGACCATCATCCAGCACGGCATGCAGCGCATGCTCGCCGAGCAGAAGGACGAGTACTGGTACGTGACCCTGATGAACGAGAACTACGCGCACCCGGCGATGCCGGAAGGCAGCGCGGAAGGGATCCTGAAGGGGATGTACCTGTTCAAGGACGCCGGCAAGGGCAAGAAGGGCGAGCTGCGGGTCCAGCTGATGGGCTCGGGCACCATCCTGCGCGAGGTGATCGCGGCGGCGGAGCTGCTGGAGCAGGACTTCGGGGTCAAGGCCGACATCTGGTCCTGCCCGAGCTTCAACGAGCTCGCGCGCGACGGCCAGGACGTCGAGCGCCACAACCGCCTGAACCCGACGGCCGAGCCGCGCAAGGCCTACGTCACCGAGCTGCTGGAAGGCCGCCAGGGCCCGGCGATCGCCGCGACCGACTACGTGCGCGCCTATCCGGAACAGATCCGCGCCTTCGTGCCGATGCGCTACACCGTGCTCGGCACCGACGGCTACGGCCGCAGCGACACCCGCGAGAACCTGCGCCGGCACTTCGAGGTGAGCTGCAACTACATCGCGCAGGCGGCCGTCGCGGCGCTGGCCGCGGAAGGCAAGCTCACCGCCAAGGACGTGGCCAAGGCCAACGAGAAGTACGGGATCGACGGCAGGAAGCCGAACCCGATCGGCGTCTGATCCATCCAGATGCAGGACGAAGAGGGCGGCCGGTTGGCCGCCTTTTTCGTTGTAGGCTAGGGGCCGGGCGCCGGAAGCGCGCCCGTCGGGGAACCTGGACAGGGAGAAGTCCATGCACGGAAGCAAGCGTATTTGCCTGGCCCTCGCGCTGGCGTGCAGCGCGCTCGTGGCCGGCGGTTGCAGCAACCTGGGCGCGGTGCGCGAGTTCGCCGCCAGCTCGGCGCGGATGACCGACTACCGCGCCGCCACCGACCACTACCTCGACAGCGCCGACCGGCAACTGGCCGAGTTGCCCGCCGCCGAACGCTTCGACGGCACGCGGCAGCACCTGCAGGCGCTGAAGCAGGTCACCGCCCACGACAAGGCCACGCTGCTCAGGCTGCACGCCACCACCACCGGCTACATGCGCGCGCTGGCCCAGCTCGCCGGCGCCGACGCGTACTCGGTGTCGCCGGAAATCGGCAAGGTGGCCCGCGCGATCGAGACCTCCGAGGCGCTCGGCATCGACAAGGACCACGTCGACGCCTACGCCAACATCGCCCGGCGCGTGAGCAACTGGGCCCTGGCCGCCAGGCAGGCCAGGGACGTCAGGCACCTGCTCACCGAGAACGGCGCCGACATGGACAAGCTGCTGGAGGCCATGCAGCGCGCCACCGAGGCCTACGGCATCGTGCTCGAGCAGGAGATCGCCTCGTACGACGCGCTGGCCGACTACCGCCGCGCCCAATGGACGGCCGAGCTCCCCGGCGACGCAGCGCTGACACCCGAGCGCCGCGAAGTCATCGCCACCCTGCTGCGCCGTTCCGAGCTGGCGGACAGGGAAGCGCAGCGGCAAGCGCGCAAGGCGCAGCGGGCTGCGGCGCGGGGGCTGGAGCGCGTACGGCAGGCCCATGCGGAGATGCTCCGGAACGTGGACAGGCTGGACGCCGACCAGGTGCAGGAGCTCCTGCGCGCCGCGGCGGACGACCTGAAATCCATCCGCGAAAGCATCGAAGCGCTATAGGGAAAGGAGCAAGGACATGGAAGCCAAGCTGGGGAAAGCCGGGAAGCAGGCCTTCAGGATCGCCAACCTGCTGGACGATGCCGCCGACGCCCTCCGGAAGCGGAGCAGGCGGGCCTACCGCGAGGGCCGGATGAGCCTGGAGGAATACATGGAGGCGCGGGCGAAGGAGCTGGAGTTGCGGGCGGAGGCGTCGGTGGTTGTGGCTAGCGATTTGAGTGGGGTGCTCGAGGAGGCATCCGAGGCGGGGGAGAACATCGAGTGGGCGATTCGGAATGCTAAAGGGAGGATAGAGCGCGTCCGAACACTCGAGAGCCGGCTAAAAGTCGCGGCGCTGCTGATCTCCTTGGCTGGGGCTTTAGCGTCTGGAAATGTCAGACAGGTATTGAAGGCTGGTAAGGCATTGGCGGACTAACGCGATGATGCCTACGCCCGCCACTTGGGTTCACTGTGCGAATTGGAGCCATTTCAACTGGGAGTCTGGGCAATCGGCTCACCATTTTTTGCTAACTCTTTGTAACTTTGATTGCAGTAAGGATGGGTCATCTGACAATTGTGCTCGTCGCCTGCCCCACCGTGCTTTTTGTCAGTAATGTGGTCGTAAGAGACGGATTTGCTTGGATCCAAATAACCGTTGCAGATCGGGCACTTGATGGCTGACGCGAGCGCTGTTCGCAAAAAAACTGCGCTCTTGGTGTCAGCGGAAAAATTCTTGGGGCCCTCGGCCTCTTTGCCGAGCACAATTTTTCCGATCAGTCCTGCATCTCCTACTAATGTTTGCTCGGTAATGGTTTCCCCCCTGCAGAGCCGCTTTATGGTTCTGTCAAGTAGGTCAGCGTAGCGATCCACTCGACGATTGCTAATCGTTTTCTGGAGAATGCTGGCAATAAGTTCCTTGTGAGTGATCAAAATCGATTCAAGCTTCTCGCGTGCCGCCGTAAAGCTTACGAAAAACTGCTTGTCGTTGTTAGCTAGTTTCCTGCCTATAAGTTTGCAAGTTCCAAGGAACATTGAGCTCGCATGCCGACCCGAAGGGCCATAAAAGTAAATGGCCGGAAGCAAACCTAAGCTGCCACCGGAGTTGCCGGTCACTCTCTTTGCCAAACGCAGGGCCTGTTCCAGGGCGCGAACCGTTGCGTCGCCCGTGACGTCGTCTTCCTGGTCGCCAACCTTTGACGGCTGTTGCTGCTGATCTTGGATGGCATATAAGACAAACTCGATGAGCACTTCCAAGGCCGTACGTACGCCACGAGATCCACCCAAAGGGAGGTCGAGAGTCTTGATGGGCGTAGAGACCTCCGGTTCGAACAAGGTCTTATGCAGTGCGCTTGCCATGCTCTCAATTCTTTGCTTATTGCTATCGCCAAAGCTCGACCAATACTTGTGGCCCATTCCTGCTCGGATGACCGCTCTCGCGGCTATAGCAATAGGCTTCTTTCGATTTGATAGAAGTAGATGCTCGATGTTGTCTAGTGGCGTACCCTTGGTATTGATTTTAAAAAATGAGGCTTCGGCCTTTTCTGCATTGCCGGGGACCCACTGAATAGTGAGCGCCCTTGAGGAAATTACCTGTAGCTTCCGTAGCTCATCTTGGCTTGTGTCTTTCGACTTCATTTGTGCTTGCACGTGCTGCCAGCTCCCCACGCTCTTGGCAATTCGTTTGCGCACCTGCTCGGCGGCAGAACGTTGTTCAGCTGAGATCGCTTCAGCGCCGAAGAAGTTGAGCGATGTTGGGCCGTCGCCGTAATCGTCCTCCACCCACGCCTTAAGCACGCTAAGTCGGTGCCCTCCGTCTATTACGAATAGGTGGGACGATGACTTCCAAAGAATTACGGAAGGGATCAGGTCTCCATTTACGAAGCACTCGAGCAGCGACACAACCTGCTCAGGAGACCAGTGGTTTGTCTCCCGCTGAAAATCCGGTTTGCGAAGAGCTGCCGCAATCATGGCATCGCTTGTCAGATCGCGAAGGCCGATGGTGTTGATTGTTTCGTAAGTGGCTTCGGTCGAGTCTTGTGCGGCAAAGTCTGCACGCTTGATCATCGCGTCCAAATTAACCAGCCTGCTTCGACTTGCCATCTCTCGCCCTCGTTCAAATATCAAGGAAAATGTGCTGTCAATTAGCTCGTTTACGAAGCCACTAGGAATGGCCGCAGTTGGCGAATGTGTGTGTCAAAAAACTCTCGGAATGAAAGAACGTTATCCTGTTCTCGGTAGTACGCCTCATCGCTGCTTTTGAGTGATTCTGGGACGACAAGCTGGATGCCCGCGTCTGCCATCTCGCGGATTGAGTTGATCGCGACTCGATCATCCACGGTGGCAAGAAATACTTCGCAGTTTAGGCGTTCGCTTGACACTTGCTTCCAACGTTCCCGCAGCGTTGTCTTTGCGGCTAGCACCAGCGCGTCCAGTGAGTTCCGTTTGCGGTCACGCAAGGTTTTCAGGTCAGGCATCACGAAGTCAGGTCGCCGCCCTCCAGTAACCGCCTGCTCTACGAAGCGTATGCGACCCGCCGCAAAGCAATTGGCGATGTGATACTCGAAAGAGCGACCTGCCCGGGTCTTTCGCTGCTGGCTGGCGCTGAGAAACACCCGGTCGATGTCGGCAAACCGGTGCACTATGGTGGTAACCAAATCGTTGCCGTTTGCCACAATCGCTAGAAGCTCGGCTGCGCGCCGCCGAAGTTCGTACCGACGGTACAGACTGAACTCGACGTCGCGGCTAATTGCCATGATGGCATCACCGGGATTTGGAAGCGACCAAGGGTCGAGACTGTCTAGCCCGCGCGCCTGAAGCCAGCTTTCCCGAGCCTCGGTCGCAATGTCCGCCGGTTCTGGGATGCCATATTCGCGTAGAATCGTCTCAATTGAACCAGTACGGATCGCGTGCTGCAGGCGATCGATGAGTTCTTGCTTCTCGTCCTTCTGAAGTTGCGCGGCATCTGCGAAACACGTTGCATCGAAAAGCCTGTAGTGGAAGTCAGAACGGAGGTCGAAAACTGTCTCGAGAAGCTCGGCCTCCTCGCTAGCGGAGTCTAGAACGACAATCCAATAATGGCACCCTGCTGTTTGGTGCTTGAAGCGGCCTGTGAGCAACAGGGATGCTGGGGTGAGAGATTGAAACAGCGGCTTGGGTAAGCGCGTGAAGTGAGCTTCAGAGCCTTTATTGCTGTAGTGCCGAATATTGGAGTGGGTTGTTTCTCCAGTTTGCGGCCACAAAACATCGCAATTGGCGCGGAAGATGTGAGGCTTATCTGGGTTGTCGGCTACGAGCGTTGGGAAGAATCCGGCCGTCCTAATATGATGGGGAACGTAAAAGCCAGCTTGATGTTTTCCGGCGTCATCGGCCCACGAGGTGTCATTGCGCGACAGCTTCTTCACAAACAGCTGATCGCTGATGTCGGCGAGTGCTTGAATCTTCCACCAAAGCGACGATCCGTCGGCTGCCGACTCGGCTACGCCCACTGTCGGTAGCAAGTCCAAGCTTTGCTGTGAATTCATCGATCCCCCTAAGCGCTGACGCGCTCTCCAAGTCGCCTACGGCTAGCGCCCGCCGCGCTGTTGCTTCCTAGGAGCACATGCCAAAAAGGCTTCTCCCGCGGCTCCACCGAACTCAGATTGGTCTCACAATATTCCCGACGGATTCGACCTCAAGAGCTGCGAATGCATTCTGCCAGCTTGTCGAAGAATCTGGAACGCAGATCCTCACTCGCGCCTCTCAGCGAGCACTCCCACACCACCAAGGTGCGCCAGCCAAGATCTGCCAACTGCAAAAGAACACGCGAGTCGCGCTCCGTGTTCGATTCGATCTTCTGCCGCCAGAAATCAGGGCGTGTCTTGGGTAAACGGAAAAGCGGGCATGAGTGGCCATGCCAAAAACATCCGTGCACGAACACAGCTGTCCGGAAGCGTGGAAACACAATGTCCGGTCGGCCTGGAAGACCTGCGCCCCCTAAACGATATCGGAGGCCCCTGGCGTGCAGCGCCCGACGGACCACTTGCTCCAGCTTGGTATTAGAGCCGCGAATGCCGGACATCATCCGGCTTCGGGTTGCCTGATCCACGATATCGGCCATGCGGCCGATGATAGGCGCAGATAGCTCCAGGTCAGGCGAGAGTCAATTCACGCTGCTCACTCGAGGCAGGGTCTCTCAGGATCAACTCCATCAGCCGGGGCACCATGATCCGGGCAACCTCCTGGATCACAGGGACAACCACGCTGTTCCCGAACTGCTTATAGGCCTGGGTGTCGCTCACCGGGATCTGGAAAGAATCCGGGAACCCCATCAAACGCGCGCATTCACGCGGGGTAAGTCGGCGGGGTCTCTTGCGGGGGCCTTGGGAGACGAGGATCTCCGAGCCGTCCTTGTAGTACCTGGCTGACAGCGTCCGTGCAACCGAATCCTCGGTCACCAACCCATAGCCGAAGCCGTTACCTGCAGCCTTGTGCTTCGCTGCGTAATTCTTCAGGTAGGTCCAGAGCTTGGGGCTGAGCGTGTAGCGATCGTCGATTTCTTCTGCGGGGAGCAGGATGTCTTTCATCCGCTTCGTGCAATCGGGGAGACGCAGGTCCTCCCACGTGAATCCGGCGGGCTCACGGAATCCTACGATGATGATTCGCTCCCGGTGCTGGGGCACGAAGTGCTGGCCATCAATGACCTTGTAATGCACTTCATAACCCAGCTCTTCCTTGAGAACCTGCAGGATCGTGCGGAACGTATTTCCCTTGTCGTGGGAGACAAGGTTCTTCACGTTCTCGAGGAGGAAAGCCTTTGGCTTCTTCGCTGCGATGATCCTGGCGACGTCGTAAAAGAGCGTCCCCTGAGTTGTGTCCGCGAAGCCGTGGGGACGGCCCAAAGCATTCTTCTTGGAAACGCCAGCAATGCTGAAAGGCTGGCAAGGAAACCCGGCAAGCAGCACGTCGTGATCCGGGACGTCCTCTGCCTCGACACGAGTGATATCTCCCTCAAGAACATGGCCTTCTTCGTGCGGGAAATTGGCGAGGTATGTCTTCTGGGCGAACTGGTTCCACTCACTGGTGAAAACACACCGTCCGCCGTGGCGCTGAAAGGCATAGCGGATGCCGCCGATGCCTGCGAACAGATCGATAAAGGTGAACGAGCCATCGTCATTGGCGGGGGCAATGATCAGCGGAAGAAGCCGCTGCCGGATGGAGTCTTCCCGGTGCGGAGGAACTGACTCGCTGATGCGCCAGCGACGCAAGGTGCTCTGGTTTACGTCCAGGATCCTCGCGATTTCCTGATAGGTGTGGCTGCTGCGTGCTTGCCTGATCAGTTCGATCGGCTTCAGTTCGGCATTCATCTGCTCGCTCCCCGCTGGGACTACTTCCGCGCATTTTGCGCGCTTTTAGTCCCAGTGACTAGTCCTTAGTAGTAAGACTACTAAAACAGGTCGCAGGAGCTGAGATTTCCGACAGATCAATGAGTTGGACGCAGGTGGCCATCGGAAGACCCCCAGCCCGTGGCAGGATTACTCCATGCCCCCCATCCTCACCATCCGCAACCTCACCAAGACCTACGCCTCGGGCTTCCAGGCCCTCAAGGGCGTGGACCTGGACATCCGAAGGGGCGAGATCTTCGCGCTGCTCGGGCCCAACGGGGCCGGCAAGACCACGCTGATCAGCATCGTCTGCGGCATCGTCACTGCCAGCTCGGGCACGGTGACCGCGGACGGGCACGACATCGTCCGCGACTACCGGGCGGCGCGGTCGCTGATCGGGCTGGTGCCGCAGGAGCTGTCCACGGACGCCTTCGAGTCGGTCTGGGCCACCTGCCGCTTCAGCCGGGGTCTGTACGGCAAGCCCCCGGACCCGGCGCACCTGGAGAAGGTGCTGCGCCAGCTCTCCCTGTGGGACAAGCGCGACAGCAAGATCCTGGCGCTGTCGGGCGGCATGAAGCGGCGGGTGCTGATCGCCAAGGCGCTGGCCCACGAGCCGCGCATCCTGTTCCTGGACGAGCCCACCGCCGGCGTGGACGTGGAGCTGCGCCACGACATGTGGCAGATGGTGCGCGAGCTGCGCGAACAAGGCGTGACCATCATCCTGACCACGCACTACATCGAGGAGGCCGAGGAGATGGCCGACCGCATCGGCGTGATCAACCACGGCGAGCTCGTGCTCGTCGAGGACAAGGCCACGCTGATGCGCAAGCTCGGCAAGCGCCAGCTCGCGCTCACGCTACAGTCGCCGCTGCCTGCGATCCCGGAGGCGCTGGCCGACCTGCCGCTGGAGCTGTCCGAGGACGGCAGCACCCTCACCTATACCTTCGACGTGCAGCAGGAGGAGCGCACCGGCATCGCCAGCCTGCTGCGGCGGCTGGCCGAGCTGGGCGTGGACTTCAGGGACCTGCACTCGAGCGAGAGCTCGCTCGAGGACATCTTCGTCAGCCTGGTGCGGCAGCACTGATGGAGGCCACGTGAACCTCAACCTGCACGCCATCCGCGCCATCTACCGCTTCGAGATGGCCCGCACCGGGCGCACGCTGATGCAGTCCATCGTCTCGCCGGTGCTCACCACCTCGCTGTACTTCGTGGTGTTCGGCACCGCGATCGGTTCGCGCATGGGCGAGATCGACGGCGTGGGCTACGGCGCCTTCATCATCCCCGGCCTGGTCATGCTGTCGCTGCTCGGCGAGAGCATCTCCAACGCCTCGTTCGGGATCTACATGCCCAAGTGGTCGGGCACGATCTACGAGTTGCTGTCGGCGCCGGTGTCCTTCGTCGAGGTGGTGGTCGGCTACGTCGGCGCGGCCGCGACCAAGTCGCTGGTCCTCGGGGTGCTGATCCTGGCCACGGCGCGGGTGTTCGTGGACTACGAGATCCAGCACCCGTTCTGGATGCTCGCGTTCCTGCTGCTGACCGCGATCAGCTTCAGCCTGTTCGGCTTCATCATCGGGCTGTGGGCGGACGACTTCCAGAAGCTGCAGGTGGTGCCGCTGATGGTGATCACGCCGCTGACCTTCCTTGGCGGTGCGTTCTATTCGATCAAGATGCTGCCGCCGGTGTGGCAGACCATCACCCTGTTCAACCCGGTGGTCTACCTGATCAGCGGCTTCCGCTGGAGCTTCTACGGCACCGCGGACGTGGCGGTCGAAATCAGCATCGCGGCGATCCTGGGCTTCCTGGCCGCGTGCCTGGCGGCGGTGTGGTGGATCTTCCGGACGGGGTGGAAGCTGAAGGCCTGAAGCGGCCTGGCACTCGGCCCGCCCGCACTGCGTTGGAGGGGGCATGGACAGCGCACTCTCGATGTTCCTCGCCATGGCGCTTGCGCTGGCGGCCCCGACCAGCCACGCGCAGGAACCCGACTACTTCAGCCACGGCATGCCGGACGCCAGTCCGACCGAGGTCTACCTGCAGTACGCCAAGGCCATCCATGCGGCCGACTCGCCCGAGGCGATCTTCCCGTACTCGCCGCAGCCGGCCGCGCAGGTGCGGGCATCACTGGCCGGAATGACGCCGGACCAGGTGGAACAGGCGCTGGGGTTCATGCGCTCGCTGGTCCCGCTTCGGCCCGAGGTGCTGTCGGAAACCGTGGACGGCGACACCGCCACCCTGGAGGTGCGCGGCGCGTTGCCGGGGATGCTCGACGGCGAGCCTTCGCCGCACCGGGGGACGGTCACCCTGGTGCGCATGGGCGGCGAGTGGAAAATCTCCAACCAGTCCTTCGAAGAGGAAGGCTGAGGCCCGGCTAGCCTTCCTGGGCAGGGCCCGCGCCGGGCGACGTGCCCTTCGCCTCGCGCTTCTTCGCTTCCTTCTCTTCCTTCTTCTTTTTCTTCGCGATTTCGCGCTGGCGCTTTTCGTACGAGTAGTTGGGCTTGGCCACTAGTTCTCCTTGCTGGGGGTGTCGGGTTCTTCGGCATCGATCCTGAGCAGGGTGCGGGTGACGCCCAGGACTTCGATCTTGCCGCCGGCGCCGCGGAACGCATCGATGTCGGCGGCGATGGCCTCGTGGGTCATCGGGGTGCGGACGTGGGCCTTGCGCGGGATGGCGACGTGGTGCGGCTTCTTCGGCTTGGTCATGGGGCCTCCTGGTACAGCACGAGCGGGATGCCGCGGGCGTTGCGGTCGCGGTAATCGGCTTGCAGGTCGCGGCAGTACGGGCCGGACATGGCGAAACGGCGGCACACCTGCGGACGGGTCCCGTAGATCGAGCACTGCATGCGCGCGTTGTCCACGGCCACGCACCAGCCTTCGCCGTCGCGCGCCATGACCTCCAGTCCGCTGGCGGTGCGGGTGGTGTAGTGCGCGGGGATGCGATCCTCGGGCTGGACCACCACGGTCAGGCGGCAGCACACGGCGTCGCAGCGGCTGCAGGCGCTCATGCGGGGCCGCCGCGGCGGAAGTGCAGCAGGCGGCCGCGGTAGGGCGGCGGGTCGTCGTCGGCGATCGGGCAGCGCTCTTCCTCGACGTCGAAGCCCTGCCCCGCGAGCAGGCGGGTGAAACGGTTGCTGTTGCCACGGCCCGGGTCGGTGACCAGCACCTCGGCGCGGGGTTCGGCGTGGCGCCCGACCAGCCCGGCGATCAGTTCGGCATGGCCGCGCTCGTACAGCACGTCGCTGGCGATGATCGCGTCGAAGCGGCCCAGCGCCGGCAGCGGTTCGTCCCAGCGCATGTGCCGGTAGGTCACCGCCGGCAGGTTGTTGAGCGCGGCGTTGTAGGCGAGGAAGACCTCGGCCAGCGGGTGCGAGTCGGTGGCGGTGATGTCGGCGCCGCGCCGCTGCAGCACCAAGCTGGCCAGGCCGATGCCGCAGCCGAGCTCGAGGATGCGCTTGCCTTCGATGTCGAAGCGCTCCATGGCATGTGCCAGCAGCGCGCCGGCCGGCCACAGCTGCCCGAACAGGCTCCAGGTGGCCGACGAGATGCCGGCGCGCTCGCCGTGCCCGTCGGGGTCGGCGAACTGCTGGGTGTCGCTGAGCACGCGCAGCCGGAACGGACGGCCGGCGACGGCGTGCTCGATCTCGCGGACCTGGTAACCGGGCATCGGCCCTCCCGGAGGACGTCCGCCCCGCGTGGGGACGGTGACGCGTGGAAGGGGGCGCTGGGAAGCGCGGCGAGTCTCCATCCTACGCGGATGCCCGGCCCGGTGGCGTAACGGGCGTTCAGGCGGGGCAGCGCTGGTGGGCCGCGCGTGGCCATGGGAAGATCGCCGCACCATTCCGGTGTCATGCTTCCAGGGGGTTGCCGATGTCGTGGTCCATGCGTGTTGCGTTGTCGCTGTCGTTGCTGCTGGCCGCGGTCGCGCCGCTGGCGCTGGCCTCGGATGGTTCGGTGGAGTCGCGCCTGCAGGAGCGCGGCATCGAGTACCAGGTGGACGCCGACGGCGACTACATGATCACCCTGTCCTACAGCGACGAGGGGCGCACCCAGCTGGTGTTCGTGGGCGGCCGCACCGAGACCGTCGGCGGCTACACCGTGCGCGAGGTGTTCGCGCCGGCGGCGCGCCTGTCCCACGGGGTCGACGGGGACTTGGCTTTGAAGCTCCTCGCCGACAGCCGCAGCGCCAAGCTCGGCGCCTGGGAACTGGGCGGCGACATCCTCTACTTCGTGATCAAGCTGCCCGAGCCGATGGACGCGGAGCAGCTCGATGCAGCGATCGGAATCGCGGCCTCCACCGCCGACGACATGGAGATCCAGATCAGCGGCGAGCTCGACGAGTTGTAGGGGTCCGGCCGGCGGGGTGGCACGCGACGCGTCGCCTCAGCGCTTCGGCTTGCCCTTGCCCTTGCGCTTCTGGAACTCCCGGATGAGCTGGGCGAGCTCGTCGTCCTCGGCGTAGAAGTAGGCCACCGGCAGGCCGAGCACCGCCGCCAATCGCTGCAGGGTCTGCAGGTCGGGCTGGTGCACGCCGGTCTCGTAGCGGTTGACGCGCGTGCTGGCGACGAAATCGTCGAGGCCGGCCTCGATCCCCAGGTTGCGCTGCGAGATCCCGTAGGCCTCCCGAGCCTCGCGCAGGCGGCGGCTGAAGACAGGAAGTTGCCGTTTCTCGGCCAAGCGCGTGCACGTTCCAGGGGACCCGACGCAAAAGCATCGGGAACGGCGCGCGGTTTCGATACTACGGTAAACGTATACGGCGGCCGCAATGCCGCAGGAACAGGCCGCTCCGCCCGCGTGGGCGTCCACGGATGCCGCGGTGTCCACCGCTTGACTCCTGCACTACGCATATCGTAGTTTCGCTTTCAGGCTACGGAATTCGTAGTTACGGAGGCGTGACGAGGGGTAGAGGCACGCCCAAATATCACTTGGGGAGCAGGGATGAAGACGAGCATTCTTTACGACGCGATGTCGGTGGCGTTGCTGGCCGCCGTGGCCGGCGCGACGGGGTCTGCGCTGGCAGCGGAGCACGCGGCAGGAGCGAGCGGGCCGCAACGCCAAGTTGAAGCCGGTGAACTGGCGGGGTCCGAGTTCGACCTTCCGGCCGGGGAGCTGGCGTCCTCGCTGGATGCGTTCGAACGGCAAAGCGGCATGGAAGTCCGCTACCAGGTCGCCGACGTTGCCGGCAGGCAGGCGAGGGCGGTGCGCGGGCGCATGGGGTGGCCGGATGCGCTGTCGCGGTTGTTGCGGGGCAGTGGCCTCGGCTACCGGCGGATCGACGCGCGCACCGTGGTGATCGGCAGTCGCGCGGCCCAGTCGGAGCAGGCGGCAACGACGCTGGGCACGATCACCGTGACCGGCACGCGCATCCGCGGCGGCACCAGCCCGTCGCCGGTGATCATGATCGGCAGCGAGGACATCCGCGAGCAGGGCTTCGCCGATCTCGGCGAGGTCGTGCGCAGCGTGCCGCAGAACTTCAGCGGCGGCCAGAATCCGGGCGTTGCGGGCGGCGCGACCACCGGCGCCGCGGGCCTGGCCAACCAGAATCTCACCGGAGGCTCGTCGCTCAACCTGCGTGGCCTGGGCCCGGACGCGACGCTGACGCTGCTCAACGGGCGCCGCATGTCGTACGGCGGCTTCGTGCAGGCCGTGGACATCAGCGCGATCCCGGTGGAAGCCGTCGACCGGATCGAAATCCTGCCGGACGGGGCCTCCGCGGTGTACGGGTCCGATGCGGTGGGCGGCGTCGGCAATGTCATCCTGCAACGCGACTACGACGGCCTCACCGTCGGCGCTCGCTACGGACAAGCGACTGGCGGCGGCCTGGCGACGCGCGAATACACCGCCACCGCAGGCACGACCTGGTCGGGCGGCGGCCTCATCGCCACCTACAAGAACGCCTCCACCGATCCGCTGCTCGCAAGCCAGCGCGACTACACGCGCCACATGGCCGAGCCGACCACGCTCTACCCCGCAAGCCATCTGCGCAGCGCGCTGCTGAGCCTGCATCAGTCGCTGGGCCACCGCGTCGAGTTCTCCCTGGATGCCTTGAAGACGGGCCGCGACCAGACCCAGTACCCATACAACAGCAAGCTCCTGCCCTGGTACAACATCCTCGCCCAGGACTCGGACGCGACCATGGTCGCACCCGGCATCGACATCCTGCTGCCGGCCGACTGGAGCATGCGGTTGGGGGCGGGATGGGGCAGGAATCGGTTGCTGAGCTGGCAGACCAGGATCAACCTCGCCGACGGGTCGCCCACTCCGCTCAGCGCCGACTGCTATTGCAACGAACTCGCCTCCGGAGAGGTCGGCGCGGAAGGTCCGTTGTTCGCACTCCCGGGCGGCAAGGCCCGGCTCGCCTTCGGCGTCGGCTATCGCGACACCGAATTCGCCCTCGAGCAGCACCTGGCCGGTGCCGTCGCGGTGGACGGCTCGGAGAGTAGCCGCTTCGCCTACGCCGAACTCCACCTGCCCTTTGCCGCTCCCGACACGCGGATTGCATGGGCGCGGCGGCTCGAGCTGAACCTGGCTGCGCGTGGCGAACGGTACGACAGCTTCGGCAAGGTCACCACGCCCAAGGTCGGACTGATCTACAGCCCGGGGTCGGACCTCACGTTCAAGGCATCCTGGGGCAGGTCGTTCAAGGCGCCCACTCTGTTCCAGCGCTACTGGGCGCAACAGGCGCTGTTGCGGCCCGCCACGGAATTCGGAGGCCCGGGCTATCCCGCCGATGCCACCGTGCTGATGCTCGGCGGCGGCAACCCGGGGCTGGAGCCGGAGCGCGCCACCACGCGCAGCGCCTCGCTGGTGCTGCATCCGAAGGCCGTGCCGGCCCTGGACGCAACGCTGACCTGGTTCGACATCGACTACACCGACCGCGTCGTGCAGCCGATCACCGACCTGAACCTCGCGCTGGAGAACCCGGTCTACCAGCGATTCATCAGCCACGCCCCGACCGTCCAGGAACTGGAAGCGCTGCTCGACTCGGCCGATGTCTTCTACAACCTGGCAGGCCAGCCCTACGACCCCGCCAAGGTGGTCGCGATCATGTACGCCAACTACGCCAACGTGGCGCGCCAGCGCATCCGGGGTTTCGACCTGTCCGGGTCTTACCGGATGGATCTCGGGCCCGGGCAGCTGGCGCTGCAAGGCTCGGCAAGCTGGCTCGACAGTTCGCAGCAGAGCGTGCCGGGCGCGGAGACTTACGACCTCTCCGGTGTGTTGTTCGGCCCGCCGAGGTTCAAGGGCCGCGTGGGCGGGGTGTGGACCAATGGCGGATTCAGCGTCTCGGGATTCGCCAACCACATCGATGGCGTCATCGCGCCGTCGGTCGGAGGCGGAAAGGAAAAGTCGGGTTCGTTCACCACGCTCGATACCACGATCCGCTACGACACCGGCCCGGGCAACGGCGCCTGGTCCGACCTCGAGTTCGGGTTGTCCGCGCGCAACCTGCTGGACCGCGATCCGCCGACCTATCCGCCCGCCAGCCCGTCCTTCGCGCCGTACGACTCCACGAATTACTCGGCCATCGGCCGGTTCGTGAGCCTGTCCGTGACCAAGCGGTTCTGAGGAGGACGACCGGTGAGCAACGGAAGGAAGGACAAGATGCGCTCCATCGCCATGGCGGGCCTGATGCTGGCCGCTGTCGCGGGCGCGAGCCATGCGGCGAAGATTCCCCCGCAGCGACTGGTGGAGGTGGTGGATCTCTCCACTCCCAGCATTTCGCCGGATGGCCGGCTCGTGGCATTCCGGGCCGAGCAGGCGTCCGTCGACCGCAACACCTACGACTCGGCCTGGTACATCCAGGAGATGGACGGAAGCGCGCCGCCGCGTCGCGTGGGCGACGGGGGTGTGCCGCTGCGCGATTCCGCCGGCGGCTCCTTTCCGGCAACCGCGGTGTGGTCGCCGGATGGCAGGTTCATCTTCTACCGGGCAATGCTCGACGGCAGGGTCGACGTGTGGCGTGCGGCGGCGGACGGCTCCGGGGCGCAGCCCGTCACCCTCGATCCCGCGGACGTCAGGGAGTTCTCGCTGGTCGACGGAGGCAGGACGCTGAGGTACGCCGTGGGCGCCACGCGCGCCGAAGTCGTGCGCGCCGAGGAAGCGGAGTACGACAACGGCATCCACATCGACGAGACGGTCCCGGTGGGCGCCAACCTGTTCCGCTCCAGCTACGTGGGCGGTCGCCTGGCGACACAGCGCTACATCGGCATCTGGTTCGCCCGCGGCCCGCTGCTCGGAGATCTCCCGGACCGCTGGCGGGAGATCGACCTGGAGACGGGCGAGCGCCGGGAACTTCCCCCGGTGAATTCCGCCGGGGAGCAGGATCCGCGAAAGACCGATCCGTCCTTGCTGCCGCTCACCGTCTTCGAGGCGAAGGACGAACGCAGCGGCCGCACTGCCGTACTCCTGCGCACGGACGGCGGCGACCGCGCCAGGCGAACGACCTTGACCCGGCTTTCCGTCCTGCCCGCAAGCAAGGGTGGAGGGGAGATCACCTGCAAGGCCGAGGCGTGCACCGGCAAGTCGATCAGCAGCGTGCAGTGGCGGCCGGACGGCCAAGCGCTGCTGTTCACCGTGACCGACCACGACGCGGGTGAGGCGCAGTCGATTTTCCTCTGGAACATCGGTACCGGTGCGGTGCGCCCGGTGGTTGCGGCGCAGGGATTCCTCAACGGTGGCCGCACCCGCTCCAGCACCTGCGGAATGTCGGCCACGACCCTGGCCTGCGTCGCTGCCGAAGCTGCGAATCCCCCCAGGCTGGAAGCCGTCGACATCGCGACCGGGAAGCGCCGCGTGCTGTATGCGCCGAACGCCGCGCTCGATGCAGATCTGGAAGAAGCGATCTCATCCCGACTGGTCACCTGGACGGACGCGGAGGGAAGGAAGTTCGACGGACAACTGTTCGTCGGACGCTCGGGAGCCGCGGGGCCGCGGCCGCTGTTCATCAACTACTACCGCTGCAACGGCTTCCTGCGCGGCGGCATGGGCGACGAGTGGCCGCTGGCGTCCCTTGCCGAGGCCGGAATCTCGACCCTGTGCATCGACTCCCCGCCGCCGGTCAAGGACGCCGTGGTGCGCTTCGACACGGCACTCGGTGCGGTCAGGAGCGCGATCGACCTGCTCGCCACGGAGGGACTGGTCGACCGCGAGCGCGTGGGCATGGGCGGGCTCAGCTTCGGCAGCGAAGTGACCCTCTGGGTGGCCATGCGCTCCGGCCTGCTGGCGGCCGCCTCGGTGACGTCCCCGAACTGCACGCCCACCTACTATCTCCTGAACCAAATCAAGGGCGACATGTTCCGGACCGGCCTGCGGGCCATCTGGGGGTTGGGGTCGCCGAAAGAAACTCCGGAGCGATGGAAGCAACTGTCGCCGGTCTACGCCCTGGACAGCATCGACATCCCGATCCTGTTCCAGATGCCCGAGGAAGAGTACCTGTACGGGATGGACTACATCGCGCCGCTGATGCTGACCGGACGCGCCGACCTGTACGTGTTCCCCGACGAGCCGCACCGCAAGTTCCAGCCGCGCCACATGCTCGCCGCCTACGAACGCAACCTCGACTGGTTCCGGTTCTGGCTGCAGGGGATCGAGGATCCGGATGACGACAAGGCCGCCCAGTACGCGCGTTGGGGCGCCATGCGGGATCAGGACTGATGGCGGATCCAGTTCTCGGCCCTGCACAGGTCGACGACGCGCATGTACGACTGGTCGCGCGGGCCCAGCGGCCGATCGAAGAACGTGTCCAGCACATTCGTGTCGAGGAGGTTCATGGCACGGAGTTCACCGTCCATCAGGAACCTTCGCATGGCGTCCTTGTTGCGCCTGTAGACCGCGCCGTTGTACTGGGCGAAGTCGCCCTTGCTCCTTCGCTGCAGCACGATGGACGGTAGCGCGTCGGAGAACGCCATCCTTGCAACGGCGCGGTTCCTGCCGCCGTCTATCCACATCCAGCTCGGGATGGACAGGCAGGTTTCCATCACCGGCTGCGACAGCAGCGGGAGACGGAGACATCGCCGCATCGCGCGCGGCACTGCGTCCCGGAACAACTGGGTGCCTGCCAGTCCCTCGATGCGCTCCAGATCGCCGGGCAGCGCGGGGCAGGGCGGCTCCCGCCAGGGGTGCGGCTCCGAAGCATCCGGGACCACGGAGGGATCGAGCAGGCTGCCGTCGGCGGGCCTGCGCGGGGCGCCTGTCTTCGCCAGTTTCCGCAGCGCCAGCCTGGCGGCCAGCCAGAACGTACACTGATGCAACTCGGAGAGCTGGTCGACTGCACGGAGACCTGCCAGCACGCCACGTTCACGGAACGCATCCGCGGCGGGCGCCGCTCCGCCCAGGAACCCGAAGACCGTGTCGCCACCGCCGCCCGAGTACAGGGAGTCGAAGCCCTCGCGGGCGGCGACGCCTTCCATGATGCCGTCCACCGCGTGCTGGAGCGGGGCGATGCCCGGCGTCACGCACCACGGCGGCACCGGGGCGTCGAACCGTGCGTTGTCGACATCGAGGGGCTCGCAGCTCAATTCCGCGCCCAGGCTCCTGGCCACGGGTGCGGCATACATGCGTTCATCGGCACCGGGCAGTGCGGGGATCAGGGTGGCGCAGTGGATTCGCGCGG
This sequence comes from Cognatiluteimonas lumbrici, assembly GCF_006476065.1. Lineage (GTDB taxonomy): Bacteria > Pseudomonadota > Gammaproteobacteria > Xanthomonadales > Xanthomonadaceae > Cognatiluteimonas > Cognatiluteimonas lumbrici. The sequence goes on along the minus strand of NZ_ML636798.1, from coordinate 1,456,298 downwards.
CCTTCCCCTGCAGGCAGGCGGCAACGATGGACGAATCGAGTCCTCCGGACAGTTCCACCAGCGCCGTGCCGTCCACCCCTGCCCAGGCCCCGACGGTGCGTTCGATCACGTCCCGCAACCCGGAGGCAGCCTCCACGATGTCGCGCTGACGCCGTGCCGGCGCGACGAAATCCCATGGAGACCAGGTGCGGCTGGTCGTGGCATCGCCGCGGTGCACGTGCAGCGTGCATCCCGGGAGCAGCTCGCGGATGCCGGACAGGCCGGTGCGCGCCGACTTCATGTACGGATAGGCCAGGAATTGGGCGATGAAGTCCCGGTCCACGCGGCGCTCGAACAGCCCCAGGCGCTCCGCGATCGAGATGTCCGAAGTGGCGAACCCCGCGGCGTCACGGATGGAGTGGACGCAGGCAACGCCCCCGGACGGGTCGCGCGTGATGCACGGGCCCAGCCCGTTGTCCCGGGCCGGTTGCACCAGCAGGTACTCGCCCCAGCAGTTCCGTGCCAGCCATCGGCCGGCGTCGTTCGCGTCGAGCGAGGCCAGGGCAGCCGACTGCTCGTGGAGCGGCATGCCGTCCGGTCGGAACAGATGTCCGATGACGATTCCTCCGCCCGGAACCCGAAGGGTCGGCGTCCCAGGCGATGCGTAGAGCGTCGCGCCCGCACACGAGTGGCGCTCTTGCATCCCCATCGCACGAAGCTGCCCGGGGATCACCGAGGTCTCGTCGCGGGAGTCGGCCGCCGGTTCCCCGAGCAAGAGGATGTAGCGACAGCCCATCACAGCACCCGGATGATGGTGTGGGCCATGGCCGTTCCGACCGTTTCGTTGAGTGCGATGTCGCCGGCCTGGACCCAGCAGTGCGCCGAGAATGGATCGTAGGTGACACCGAAAACGATGTTCGCGTAGAGGCCGCGGCGCGCGAGGAAGCGCAGGCAGGCGAGCGAATCGGGCAGGCAGCACGGGGTGGCGGGAACGTATCGTCGCGCCCGGAGGAATGCCCTTGCGACCCGCAGGAGGCGCTGTTCGGAAGCGCGAGCGGTTGCCGCAGATGGCGCGACGCACCGCAAGTCGCGGTACCGGGCCGCGCTATCGAGCACGGACTTGAGGGGCTTCCTTCGGAGTTGGCGCCGGCAGGTCCACACGGTGGACAGCAGGTCAAGGATGACACCAGCGTCGAAGACCGCATCGGACGAGGCCATCTCCCTTGCACTGCGTAGCGGGCTCTCGAGCCGCACGCCTGGATCCTGGCTATCGGCGGGGGTCGTCGGGACCAGAAGGCCACTCGCCAGAAGTGCCGGGGAAGCCGGCGCGTGATGGCGGTCGCCAGCGAATGCCAGGAACGCCCGCTGCAGGGGGTCGGGCAGTGTGAAGTACCGGTCCGCTTCGACGTCGAGGAACACCGCGTGCTCGCCGATCACGCAGTGGGACAGGTTGTCGCGGAGCCTGTAGTGCATGCGCGAAGAGGAAAGGGACGCACCTTGCCGGTGCGCCCCTTCCGTGCTCACTCGGCCGAGATGCCGGTCTGGAAGTTCATCCCCAGCGGCTCGTCTGCGCCGACCGGGAAGCCCTGCGTTTCCTCGCTGGCGATGCCGATCGCCCAGTGGCCGAGTGGTTCGTCGAGCTTGCCGGGAATGCCGCGCGTTTCTTCGCTGGCAATGCCGAGCACATCGTCCCGGCCCAACGGTTCGGTGGTGCCGACGGGGATGCCGCGGGTCTCGGTGCTGGCCGTCCCGAGTGCGATGTCGTCCGACTGCGACCTGCGCGCGGTGTTCTCGTTGATGTCCATCTTCTTCTCCTGCGATAGCGCCATGAAAGTCATGGCAAGCCGAGGCTAGGAGCGCGGAATCCTGATTTTCAAATCATTTCTGCATCGTATTCCGCTAATTCTTTCCCACCGCATCAATGCGGCAATCCGCTGGCGTCTCCCAGCATCGCCACGATCTCCGGCACGAGCTGCCGCCGACGCTCGTGGTAGGCGTCCAGCCCCGACCTGAGCGAGTCCATGTCCTGGCGCGCCCAATGCTCCGTGAGCATCGCGATTTCCTCGCGGGCGTCGTCGAAGAAGCCCTGGCCGACTTGCCGGATCGGCGCGAGCCTGTCGTTCGCTTGTTTCGCCGCCAGGTACAACGAACGCTGGTCGGCCGCGCGCGCGATCGCGTCGAACAGCTGCCAGGTCAGGCTCGCGATGTCGTCGCCATCGACATCGGGTTGCGGATCCACGGCGCCGGCGTGGCCGGCTTCCCCGCGGATGTCGCAGGCCATCAGCAGCAGTCGCCGCATCCAGTCGTAGAGGTCGCGCAATGCCAGTTCCGTCGGCAGCGGCACGTACAGCCCGCTGCGGCCGTGGTCCGTGATCAGGCCTTCGCCGACCAGGCGGTACAGCGCGAAGCGGACCGGCGTGGGGCTCGCATGGAACGCTTCCGCGAGCGTGGCAGGGTCGATCCGCTCCCCGGGAACGTAGCGTCCCGAACGGAGTGCGCGCCTGACTTCCCTGTAGAGGAGAGCACTCTTCGACTGGATCTCGGTCATCGCAAAACTCCATCTCTGCGAGGACGATCTAGGCGCGATACTACAGCCGCGATTTGTCGAGGCAACAATCAAACGATAATTGCGCGGACCCGGAACTGGCCTGCATGAAACCGTCAATTGACGGTCGTTCAATTATCGCTTTCGAACCGTTTGCGGGTGCATGATCCGGTGATGGTCAACGACGGCATCGTCCTGGCGGCATTCCTGGCCGGCTGCATCGCGGCCGCGGCCACCATGCTCGGTACCTTGCCGGCATTGTTCGCGCGCTCGCTGGGGCGACGGTTGCAGGACGCGATGCTCGGCTTCGGCGCCGGCATCATGCTCGCCGCGGTCGCCTTCTCGCTGTTGCTGCCGGCGCTGGGCACCGCGGAGCGGCTCGGCGCCGGCGCCTGGACCAGCGGCCTGCTGGTGGGCATCTCGCTGCTGGTCGGCGGCGCGGCGGTGATGTGGCTGGAGCGCGCGCTGCCGCACGAGCATTTCATCAAGGGCCCGGAGGGCGGCGACCGCCGGCGCATCGCGCGCACCTGGCTGTTCGTGTTCGCGATCTACCTGCACAACCTGCCCGAGGGCCTGGCGATCGGCGTGGCCTACGCGGCCGACGCGCAGCAGGGGCTGGTGCTGGCGACCGGCATCGCGATCCAGGACATTCCGGAAGGGCTGGTGGTGGCGCTGGCCCTGCTCGCGGCCGGTTACGGCCGGCGCCACGCGATCCTGATCGGGGTCGCCTCGGGATTGATCGAGCCGGTGGGCGCGGCGCTGGGCGCCAGCGTGGTGATCGCGGCCTCGCCGTGGCTGTTGCCCTGCGGCCTGGGCTTCGCCGCCGGCGCGATGCTGTTCGTGGTCAGCCACGAGATCATCCCGGAGTCGCACCGCCAGGGCCACGAGAACTTCGCCACCGCCGGGCTGATGCTCGGCTTCGTGCTGATGATGGTGCTGGATACCGCGCTGGCCTGAGCGGGCAGGTCCGGGAGACGGGTTTCAGCGATTCCTCAGGCGTTGCTCATGCGCCTCATCGCCGCTCCGGGGACGCTGGCGCCTCCACTTACTTGAGGATCCGGCAATGACGGAAGGAACGATGGCGCGGCGCGGCAACAAGGTGCGGATGGTGGCCTGGGGGCTGGCGGCGGCGCTCTGGCTCACGCCGCTGGTGGCGATGCAGTTCACCCGCGAGGTGGACTGGGACGTGTTCGACTTCGTGGTCTTCGGCGCGATGCTGCTGTTCGCGCTCGGCTGCTACGAGATCGTGTCGCGGATGTCGCCGAACCGCTTCTACCGGGCCGGCGTCGGGGTGGCGGTGGTGGCCGGGTTCCTGCTGGTCTGGGCCAACCTGGCAGTCGGGATCATCGGCGACGGCGGGCACTGGGCCAACCTCGGCTTCTTCCTGGTGCTGCTGGTCGGCATGGCCGGCGCGCTGGTCGGCTGGTTCCGGCCGGCGGGCATGGCGCGGGCGCTGTACGCGACCGCGGCCGCCAACGTGGCGCTGTCGCTGTGGTGCCTGGTCGCGGGCCCGGACCTGCGCGGCGCGATGGTCTCGCTGTTCTTCGTGCTGCCGTGGCTGCTCTCGGCCGGCCTGTTCCGCAAGGCGGCGCGCGAGGAAGCGGCCTAGGAGGCGGTCCCCGCCCCCTGGCCGAGCCGTGCGCGCAGGGCTGCGGCGAACCCCGCGCCCGCGGCGGGGTCCTGGCCGAGGAAGAAGTCCGGCTCGATCAGTTCGGCCTCCATCAGCAGCCAGCGGCCGTCGGCGTCGGGGAGCATGTCGATGCGCGCGTAGAGCAGCGGCTCGCCGATCGCGGCGAGGGTCCGCTCGGCCAGGGCAACGGCACCCGCCGGCGGTTCGGGCACCGCGTGGTAGCTGCCGCCGAAGTCGAGCTGGATGCGGAAGTCGCCGGCGGCCGGGCGCTTGTTGACGGCGTGGCTGAGACGGCCGCCGAAATAGAGCAGGGAGGTCTCGCCCTCGCGCTCGATCGTGGGCAGGTAGGGCTGCAGCATCGCGGCCGCCTCGGGAAGATCGGCGAGCGGATCGCCGCGGCGCAGGCGCTGCGTCTTCCATGCGCCGCCGGACACCACCGGCTTCACGATCACCTGCCCGGCGCCGGTGGCGTCGAACAGCGCCTCTACCTGGTCGGCGGTGACGGCCTCGCTCCAGGTGGTCGGCGGGATCGCCACCCCCTGGTCCGCGAGGCGCTGCAGGTAGCGCTTGTCCGAGTTCCAGGCCAGCACGTCGGCGGGGTTGGCCATCGCGATGCCGGCGGCCTGCCAGGTGCTGCAGGCGCGCAGCCAGCGCGCATGGTCGAGGTGGTAGCCCCAGGTCAGCAGCGGCAGCACCAGGTCGAAGCCGGCGAGGCCGGCGGCGTCCGCGACGTGGTCGGTCCATGGCGTCGGCACCACCTCCACGCCGGTGGCGGAGAGCGCGGACTCGAGCCGGGACAGCACCACCGGCCAGGTGGCCTCGTAGACGCCCTTGGCGGGGGTGAGGATCGCGATGCGCGGGCCGGGCATCGCGCAAGTCTAACCGTGGCCAAACGGCGGTTTCGCCCGCCGCCTTGAAACCTGCGTCCCGGACGCCATTTCCGGGGCATGGGCGGGGACGCCCCCGCCTGCCTGAAAGGAGGAACGACAATGAACAAGTTGACCCGTTATTCGTCGCCCACCGACCAGGACCCGATGCGTGCGCTGATCGACCGCGTCTTCGGAGGCAGCCTGCTCCCCGATGGCCTGCTTTCGAATGGCTTGTTCCGGGACCTCGCCGACGAGTCCTCGGTGGTGACCAGCCAGTGGATGCCGCGCGTGGACATCCGCGAGGAAGCCGACCAGTTCGTGCTCGACGCGGACATCCCCGGCGTGGACCCGCAGGACATCGAAGTCCAGATGGACAAGGGCATGCTCACCATCAAGGGTGAACGCCGGTCCGAGTCCAGGTCGGAGACCGAGCGCTACTCGCGCATCGAGCGCATGTACGGCAGCTTCCATCGCCGCTTCGCGCTCCCCGACAGCGCCGATCCGGACGGCATCACCGCCACCGGCAGCAACGGCGTGCTGCGGATCGTGATCCCGAAGCGCCCGGAGTCGACCCCGCGTCGCATCCAGGTGGGGTCGCCGACGCTGAATTCCTGATCCGCGCCTGGCGGAACACGCAAGTCGTGGAACAGGGGACCAGGGCTGCCGCGCGAGCGGCGGCCCTTTTTCATGCCGTCAGTCCGGATCCCTGCGCCAGAACCGGTAGATCAGCGCCCCCGCGACCAGTGCCAGCGCGCCGGCCGCCAGGTTCTCCACGCTTGCGCTCGCCAGCAGGCCGACCGCGACCAGCGTCGCCGCGACCGGGATGAGCAAGCCGCCGGGCAGGCGCAGCGCCTGTTCGCGGTCGCCATGACGCCGCTGCAGCACGATCACCGCCAGGGCGGTGCTGATGTAGGTCACCAGCCGCGCCACCACCGACAGCATCGCGAGCTGCACGAACGAACCGCTCAGCGCGAGCAGCAGCGACAGCACGCCGATCACCAGGATCGCCGGTACCGGCGTGCGGAAGCGCGGATGGATCCGGGTCAGGAACTTCGGCCCGAAGCCATCGTCGGCCACCGCCAGCAGGTAGCGCGGTCCGAGCATGATGGTGTTGCTGTTAGTGCCGAGGATCGACACCGCGGCGCCGACCGTGATCACCCACACCAGCCAGTCGTCGCCGAACCGCGCGGCCGCATCGGCGATCGGCGTCTGCGATTCCGCCAGCCCCGGCAGCGTGCCCAGCGCCACCCACTGCACCGCCACATAGATCGCGGTGACGGTCGCGATCATGGACAGCATCGCGAACGGCACGTCGCGTCGGGGGTTGCGGTACTCGCCGGCCGCAGCCGGCAGGTTCTCGAAGCCGGCGTAGGCGAACAGCAGCAGCAAGGCCGCCTCGCCCAGGTCGCGCAACGGGATGTCGTTCGCCAGCACCGCCGCCTGCGACAGGTCGGCGAACGCCGCGCCGATGGCGATGAACATCAGCAGCGGCACCACCTTGGCGATCGCCAGGAACACGCCGGTGCGGGCGGCCGCGCGTACGCCGATGATGTTGATCGCGACGAGGAAGGCCAGCGAGCCGGTGACGATCGCGATCCGCGCGCCGCCGCTGGCCGCGCCGGGCCAGAAGTGGGTCACCGCCTCGGCCAGGCCGTTGGCCAGCGCGGCGGCGCTGGCGATGCGGGTCAGCACCTGCATCCAGCCGACCTCGAGGCCGACGAACGGGCCGAAGGCTTCGCGCGCGTACAGGTAGCTGCCGCCGGGCTGGTCGAAGTAGCTGGCCGCCTGCGCGTAGCACAGCACCAGCAGGCTCACCGCGAGTCCCGCGAGCAGGATGCCCCACAGGCTCGCCGGCCCCAGCAACGCAGCGGCGGCAGCGGGCAGCAGGTAGATGCCGCTGCCGATGACGTCGTTGATCGAGAGGCCGTAGAGCTGCCAGCGCCCGACGGCGCGGCGGAGGGTCGGTCGTGGTGTCGTCGTGGAATCGATCACTCGGCAGGCAAGCTAGCACGACCCGCGACCAGTGGCGCCAGCGCGACCATCGCCCCGACGATGCAGGCGCCGAACAGCGCGCCTTCCATCGCGCCGGTGGCTGCCTGGCTCACCGGCCCGAAACCGGGTTCGCCGAACAGCGCGCCGATGCGGTCCAGGCGCAGGCGCGAGCCTTCGAAGCTGCCGGCGAGCAGGTCGAGGCTGCCGCCCATGAGGCGACCGCCGGACAGCGGTACGGCGACACCGGCGATCGCACCGGCGATGGCCGCCGCGACGATGCTGCGCCGGCGCCACGGCTCGCGTCCACCGCGCGCCCCGAACCACAGGCCGAAGCCGACCGAGGCGCCCAGCAGCAGGCCTTCCGCGCCGCCGGTGATGTCGCCCGGCGAGCGCCCGAGCAGCAGGTTGAAGGCATCGAGGCCGAGCAGCTTGACCACGACGCCAACCAGCATGCCGCCGAGCGCGCCGCCGGCGATGCTCCAGCGCCAGCGCGGCCCGGGCAGCAGCGCCGATGCCGCGATGCCGGCACTGACGCCGGCGCCGCCGGCGACCGCGGCGACGATCGTCAGGCACACCATCACCAGCAGCATCGAGACCGCGCCCATGCCCGGGGCCAGCGGCTGCGAGGCACCGGCGAAACCGTAGGCCAAGCCGCCGAGCAGGCCGGCGATGCCGGCACCGGTGGTGCCGGCCGCGGCGAGCAGCAGCGACTGCTGCCAGCCCCAGCCCTGCGCCGGCGCGGCGCGGATCGCATCAGGCGCGGGCGCGGGCGCGTCTACGGCGCTGCCGGCCACGACCGGCGCGATGAACCGGTACCCATGCTTCGGCACCGTCTCGATGAAGCGCGGATTCGTCGCGCTGTCGCCCAGCTCCCGCCGCAGCGTGCGGATGCACTGCGTCAGCGCCTCCTCGGTGACCGGGATGCCGTTCCACACTTCCTCCAGGAAGCGGTCCTTCGATACCAGCCGGCCGGCGTCGGCGACCAGCAGCGCCAGCGCATCGAAGTAGCGCCCGCCGAGCTCCACCGGCGCGTCGCCGCGCAGCAGCCGGCGCTCGGCGGTGTCGAGTGTGAAGCCTTCGAAGCGGTAGCGATCGGAGCGCGCCGGTGCAGTCGGTGCGCTGTATCCTGTAGTTGACATGGTGTGAACCACGGATTACAGTCCTTGCGTGATCGAGGTCAGGACGACCGAGGCTTTCGACAGGTGGTTTGGCCGGCTTCGCGACCGGCAGGCACGGGTTCGCATCCAGGTCCGCATCGATCGCTTGGCGTGGGGCAATCCGGGACAGTATCGCGCCCTTCCCGGCGGACTTCACGAGATGAAAATCGACCACGGCCCCGGTTACCGGATCTACTACACCCATTCGGATGGGGCAGTCGTGGTCCTGCTGTGCGGCGGCGACAAGCGGACCCAGCGTCGGGACATCGCGCTGGCCGCTGGAATGAAGCGGCTGCTGGAGGAGTGACATGGCACTCAAGACGACTCGATGGGATTCCGCACGGCACCTCGCCACCGAGGAGGACCGTGCGGCATACCTGGATGCCTGCATGGAGGAAGCCGGTGGCGATGCCGGTTTCATCGCGCACGCGCTTGGGGTCGTGGCGCGATCCCGAAGCATGAGCCAGTTGGCGCGCGACACCGGACTGACCCGCGAAGGTCTCTACAAGGCACTGTCCGAGGACGGGAACCCGAGTTTCAGCACCGTGTTGAAGGTTGTGGATGCGCTCGGGTACCGCTTTTCGCTTGTGCGGGAACCACGAGCGTCGTACAAGGCCACCGAAACACGGGCAGCACGCAAGCGTCGTTGAGTTCCACTCACATGTTGCGGAACAGGGCCATGTACGGCTGGCTGACCACGAGCGTTTCCGGGCGGGTCTTCAGCCGCAGGGTGCCGCGGCCGGCGTCGTCGCGGGTGACCGCGGCGACCGCGTGCAGGTTGACGATGGTGGAGCGGTGGACCTGCTTGAACACTGCCGGATCGAGCAGGGTCAGCAGTTCGCGGATCGGCGTGCGCAGCAGCGCCTCGCCCTCGGCGGTGACCACCGTCGTGTACTTGTCGGCGGCGCGGAAGTAGGCGACGTCGTCCACCAGGATCAGTCGCGTCTCGCGGCCGGCGCTGGCGGTGAGCCAGGTCAGCGGCGGCCGGGCGTCCGTCGCCTTCCCCGCGAGCGCGTCCTCGAGCTTCGCCACCAGTGCGGCGAGCGCCTCGGCGTCGCCGCTGGCGCGCATCTGCAGCCGGTCCACGGTCGCGGCCAGGCGCTCGGGGGTGATCGGCTTGAGCAGGTAGTCGATCGCGCCCTGTTCGAAGGCCTCGATCGCGTACTGGTCGTAGGCGGTGATGAACACCACCTGGGTGCGTGGGCTGGTGTCGGCCAGCGAGGCGGCGACTTCCAGGCCGGTGAGGCCGGGCATGCGGATGTCGAGGAAGGCGATGTCGGGCTGGTGCTCGGCCAGCGCCTCCAGCGCGCCTGCGCCGTCCTCGCATTCGGCAAGGATCTCCAGTTCCGGCCAGGCCACGCCCAGGCCTTCGACCAGCGCGTCGCGCAGCAGCGCTTCGTCCTCGGCGACGATCGCGGTCCAGGTGCGGTCGTTGTTCATGTCAGCGGACCTCGGCCGTGGCGGTCGTCGCCGGCAGCGCCGGCACGGTGATCGTGGCCGCGACGCCGGCGGGGAAGTTCGCCACCACCGCCAGCCCGGCGCGCTCGCCATGGCGCAGCTGCAGGCGCTCGCGCACGTTCTTCAGGCCGATGCCGCTGCCGGACGTGGCGCTGCTGCCGAGGCCGTTGCCGTCGTCGGCCACGGTGACGGCGACGCTGTCGCCGTCGCGGCGCGCGCGGATCCAGACGGTGCCGCCGCTGGTGCGCGGCTCGAGGCCGTGCTTGATCGCGTTCTCGACCAGGGTCTGCAGCATCATCGGCGGCAGCGGCGTGGCGCGCAGCGATTCGGGCACGTCGATCTGCACCTGCAGGCGCGGGCCCATACGGATCTTGAGGATCTCGAGGTAGGCGATCGCGCGCTCGAGCTCGTCACCGAGCGTGGAGGGCGCTTCCTCGCCGCGCGGCAGCGAATGGCGCAGGTACTGGATCAGGTGCCCGAGCATCTCGTCGGCGCGGCGCGGGTCGCTGCGCGTCAGCAGTTGCGCGCTGGCCAGGGTGTTGTAGAGGAAGTGCGGTTCGACCTGCGCGTGCAGCAGGCTCAGCCTGGCCACGGTGAGTTCCTTCTCGACCGCGGTCTGCGCGGCGGCGGCCTTCTCGTGGCGACGGTGCTCGGCGACCCGGCGCGAAATGGCACGGGTGATCGCCTCGAGGTTCTCGTAGTTGGTGCCGTCGTCCACGCGGAACCAGTCGCTCCACGCGGCGCTCTCGGGTTCGCAGATCAGGGTCACGCTGCCGCTGTCGTGGCCGGGAGTGACCGTGGCCAGGATCTGGTTGCGTGGCGTGCCGAACCAGTTCAGCGGGTTCCAGCGTCCGAACGGTTGCTTGCCGTAGGGATCGGTGCGCACGACCTTGGCGCGCACCTGCAGGCTGTCGCGCGCGCTGACCACGTCGGCGACGCCAGGCAGTTCGCGGATCGCCGCGTCGAGCAGGTCGAAGGCCTCGCCCGCCTCCAGCGGGATCTCGATCTGGCGCTTGTGGCGGTTGGCGAGGGTCTCGCCGTTCACCCGGCCGGCGATCAACCGCACCCGGCGGATGTGCGAGAACCCGCCGGCGACCACCAGCGCGGCGGTGACCATGCAGGCGAGCACGATCGGCCACTCCATCCAGCCGATCAGCGGCAGCGAGGACCACAAGGCCGCGGCGACGAACAACAGCGCGCCCCAGGCGATGAACAGGCGGGCGAGGAACAGGATGCTTCGGAACACGGCGGGCCTCGGCTGGCGTGGCGGGTGGTTGCGAAGAAGCATAGGGCGGGCGCGCGGCCGCCCGAAGCGGTTTGCGACGAAAGCCCGGAAACGCCGACGAAGCCCCGATCAGGCGGCGGGAACGCCGCATCGCCGCGCTATCCTGCGCCCGATCGCCCGGAGGACCACATGCGACAGACCGCCCGCTCCCGCTTCGCCCGCGCTGCCTGCGTGCTCGCCCTGTCCCTCGCTACCAGCGTGCCTGCCGCCATCGCCGCGCCGCAGGACGCGCCGTCGGAGGCCGCCAATCCGGCGGTGGCGAAGCTGCAGGCCCTGTACACCGGCGAGTGGGCGTGGCGGCAGGCGGAGTTCGCCTACCAGCAGGTGGATGGCGAATGGAAGCCGTCCGACCACTTCCCTTCGGTCACGCCCGCGGCCTGGGAACGCCGCGTCGCCTACTGGAAGCAGGTGCTGGCGCAACTCGATGCGATCGACGTGCAGGCGCTGCCGCACGAGGAGCAGGTCAACGCCGCGGTGTTCCGCGCCGACGTCGAGGCGTTGCTCAACAACGCCGAGTGGCGCACCTACGAAGCGCCGTTCAACAGCGACAGCTTCTTCTGGGGCTACCTCAACCCGTCGCAGCCGTACCGCAGCGAGGCCGACTGGCAACGCTTCATCGGCCGCCTGCGCGACCTGCCGCGCTACTTCGACGAGCACATCGCGAACATGGAGGCCGGGCTCGCGCGCGGCTGGAGCGTGCCGCGGGTGTCGATCGAGGGCCGCGACCGCACGCTCGAGCCGTACACGCTGGCCGGCGAGGGCAACCCGTTCCTCGACACCATTGCGCGCATGCCGGAGACGATCCCGGCGCCGGTGCGCGCGCGGTTGCAGGCCGAGGCGCGCGAGGTCGTGCTGCAACAGGTGGTGCCGGCCTACCGCGAACTGCTCGCCTACCTGCGCGGGGAGTACTACCCGCGCACCCGCACCACCCTGTCCGCCGCCGACCTGCCCGACGGCGCCGCGTTCTACCGCAGCCAGATCCGCGAGTACGTCACCCGCGACATGAGCGCCGGGGAGATCCACGCGCTCGGCCTGGCCGAGGTCGCGCGCATCAGCGCCGAGATGCAGGAGGTGATGGCGCAGGCCGGCTTCGACGGCACCCTGCAGGAGTTCATCGCCTTCCTGCGCAGCGATCCGCGCTTCTATGCGAAGACGCCGCAGGAGCTGCTGTCGCACGCCGCGTGGATCGCCAAGAAGATCGACGGCCAGCTCAAGCACGTGCTCGGCACGCTGCCGCGCTATCGCTTCACCATCCTGCCGGTGGCCGACGACATCGCGCCCAACTACACCTCGGCGCGCGGCGGCCTGGAGGCGTGCTGGTTCAACACCTGGGACCTGCCCTCGCGGCCGCTGTACAACATTCCCGCGCTGGTGCTGCACGAGTGCGCGCCCGGACACAGCCTGCAGGCGGCGCTCGCGCTGGAGGCGCCGGAGCGCCCCGATTTCCGCCAGAACATCTACTTCTCCGGCTACGGCGAGGGCTGGGGTCTGTACTCGGAATGGCTCGGCACGCAGATGGGCGTGTACGAGACCCCGTACGAGGACTTCGGCCGCCTGACCATGGAGATGTGGCGCGCCGCGCGCCTGGTGATCGACACCGGGCTGCATTCCAAGGGCTGGAGCCGCGAGCAGGCGATCGACTACCTGGCCGGGCACACCGCGCTGGCCCGGCTCGACATCGAGAACGAGGTGGACCGCTACATCTCCTGGCCGGGCCAGGCGCTGTCCTACTACATCGGCTACCGCACCCTGCGCGACCTGCGCGCGGAGGCGGAAGCGGAACTCGGCGAGCGCTTCGACCAGAAGCGCTTCCACGACACCATCCTCGCGCTCGGCGCGGTGCCGCTGCCGGTGCTGGAACAGGAAGTCCGCCGCTTCATCCGCGAACAGGAATGAAGCGGCGTTCCGGCGGCTACCAGTTCGGGATGACCTCCGGGCACGGCGAGCCGGCGGCGTCCATCGCCTGCAGCATCGCCGCCATCTGCGCGGCGTAGGCGTCGGCCTCCGGCGGGTTGGACATGCTGCGCTTGAGCGCGACCGCGGCGCAGGCCGCCCACGACTGGACGTTGTCCGGATCGCTCTCGATCATCGCCGAGTACTGTTCGGCCAGTGCCTCGTAGTGGTCGGTGGTGCCGGCATCGAGCTCGACCGGCGTCGCCGCGCCACCCATCCGCACCAGCCGCGTCGGCGCGCCGTCCACGTACGGCTTGAACGCCTCGATGGTGTTGGCGTCGATGACGCGGATGCCGTAGGTGGCGTCGGTGTTCGGGTTGTAGAAGTGGTAGCTGCCGTCGGCCTGGAGCGCATACTCCGACCGCTTGTTCGGCTCGACCACCACCAGGCTGTCGCCGGACTGCTCGACCGTGATCATGTAGCTGCCGCCCTCGACCATGTAGGTGCCGCTGGCCCCCGACTGCGCGGCGACGGCCGCGGACCCGAACAGGCACAGCAGGCCGAACACGGCCGTCGCGAAACCGCGCAACTTCGCTCGCATCATCTGGATTCCCCTGGTGGTGGCCCCGGCTCCGTGCCGGCGTCCGGGCGCATCTTGGCGCATGTCCAAAGCCGCCGCCAGAGGGTGCGCGGGGCGTCCACGCCCCCTGCCGGCCGCCGGTGCTATGTTCGGCGGGACCCTTTCCGGTCCACTGTCCAGGAGCACACCATGGCAGTCCCGTACGACCGCGTGCCGGTGCGCACGCTGCATCCGATCAACGCGATCTTCCTCGCCGCCACCATCCCGCTGTTCCTGGGGGCGCTGCTGAGCGACATCGCGTACTACAGGACCTACGAGATCCAGTGGAACAACTTCGCCTCCTGGCTGCTCGCCGGCGGACTGGTGGTCGGTGCGCTGGCGGTGCTCGCGGCGCTGTTCGCGCTGTTCGGCCGCACACCGCGGCGCGGCAGCACGACCCTGTACTTCGTGCTGGTGCTGGCGGCCTGGATCGTCGGCCTGGTCAGCGCCTTCCACCACGCCCGCGACGCCTGGGCGACCATGCCCGCAGGGCTGTGGCTGACCCTGGTGGCGACGGCGCTCGCCTGCGCCGCCAAGTGGATCGCTTTCTCCGGCCTGCGCATGGGAGGGACGCCATGAAGCGCACGAACATCCTTGCCCTGGCCGTGGCGGCGGGCCTGCTCGCCGGTTGCTCCGGCGGCGACGCGCCGGAACTCGACCAGTACGGGCCGAATCCGGAACTGCCGGAACCGAGCCGCGGCTTCCTGCCCAACATGACCATCGCCGAGCCGGCGGAGTGGGGCGACCGGCGCCCGACCGTGCCGGAGGGCTACACCATCACCGCGATCGCGACCGACCTGCTGATCCCGCGGCAGACCCTGGTGCTGCCCAACGGCGACATCCTGGTGGCCGAGGGCCGCGGCGGCAACGCGCCCAAGCTCAAGCCCAAGGACGTGATCGCCGGCATCATCAAGGCGCAGGGCAACACCAAGGTGCAGAGCGGCAACCGCCTGACCCTGCTGCGCGACGCCGACGGCGACGGCACCTACGAGCTGAAGACGGTGTTCGCCGAGAACCTCAACGCGCCGTATGGGCTGGCGCTGGTCGGCAACGCGCTGTACGTGGCCAACCAGGACGCGCTGGTGCGCTTCGACTACAGCGTCGGCCAGACCCAGGCCGCGGGCGCGCCGGTGAAGGTCACCGACCTGCCCTCGGAGATCAACCACCACTGGACCAAGGCGCTCGCGGCGAGCGCGGACGGCAGCCGCCTGTACGTCGGCATCGGCTCCAACAGCAACGCCTCCGAGCGCGGCATGACCGTCGAGGCCAACCGCGCGGTGGTGTGGGAGATCGACCCGGCCACCGGCATGCACCGCACCTACGCCACCGGCCTGCGCAACCCGACCGCGCTCGCGATCCAGCCCGGCACCGGGCAGCTCTGGGCAGTGGTCAACGAGCGCGACGAGATCGGCCCAAACCTGGTGCCCGACTACCTGACCTCGGTGCGCGAGGGCGCGTTCTACGGCTGGCCGTACAGCTACTGGGGCCAGAACGTGGACGAGCGGGTGCGGCCGCAGGATCCGGAGAAGGTCGCCTCGGCGATCGCGCCCGACTACGCGCTCGGCTCGCACGTGGCCGCGCTCGGCCTGGACTTCTCGGACGGCGCGATGGGCGGCCGCTTCGCCGAGGGTGCCTTCATCGGCGAGCACGGCAGCTGGAACCGCGCGCCGCCGGTGGGCTACAAGGTGGTGTTCGTGCCGTTCCGCAACGGCCGCCCGGCCGGCGATCCGATCGACTTCGTGTCCGGCTTCCGCGGCGAGGACGGCAAGACCCGCGGCCGCCCGGTGGGCGTCACCGTGGACCCGCGCGGCGCGCTGATCGTCGCCGACGACCTGTCCAACACGATCTGGCGGGTGGTGCCGGAATGACTTCCTGGCGCAAGGACCCGGAAGCGATCGCGCGGCTGACGCCGGAGCAGTACCGGGTGACCCAGGAGGCCGGGACCGAGCGTCCCGGCACCGGCGAGTATTTGCATGAGCACCGTCCGGGAATCTACGTGGACATCGTCTCGGGCGAGCCGCTGTTCGCCTCGTCCGACAAGTTCGACGCGCATTGCGGCTGGCCCAGCTTCACCCGGCCGCTGGAGCCGGCCCACGTGCGCGAGTTGCGCGACACCAGCCACGGCATGATCCGCACCGAGGTCCGCTCGACCCACGGCGACAGCCACCTGGGCCACGTGTTCCCGGATGGTCCCCCTGAACGCGGCGGCCTGCGATACTGCATCAATTCGGCGTCGCTGCGCTTCATCCCCCGCGAACGGATGGAGGAGGAGGGCTACGGCGCATGGCTCGACCAGGTGGAGGAACAAGGGTGACGACCGAACGCGCGCTGCTGGCGGGTGGCTGCTTCTGGGGCATGCAGGAACTGGTGCGGGCGATGCCGGGCGTGGTGTCCACGCGCGTCGGCTACTCCGGCGGCGACGTGCCCAACGCCACCTATCGCAACCACGGCACCCACGCGGAGACGCTCGAGGTCGTGTTCGATCCCGGCAAGCTGTCCTTCCGCGAGCTGCTGGAGTTCTTCTTCCAGATCCACGATCCGTCGACGGTGAACCGCCAGGGCAACGACATCGGCATGTCGTACCGCTCGGCGATCTTCTACACCACGCCCGAGCAGAAGCGGGTGGCCGAGGACACCATCGCCGACGTCGACGCCTCCGGCCTGTGGCCGGGCAAGGTCGTGACCGAAGTGCAGCCGGCCGGCGACTTCTGGGAGGCCGAGCCCGAGCACCAGGACTACCTGCAGAAGTTCCCCGAGGGTTATACCTGCCACTTCCCGCGCCCGGACTGGAAGCTGCCGCACCGCCAATGAAGGACCTGGACATCGCTTTCGACGAACCCGGCGACGGCCTGCTGCGCGTCCGGGTCCGCGGGCTGCGCGACCTCGACCAGACCATCGGCTACTGGGAAGCCATCCTCGCGCGGGTCGCGGACAGGCGGCCGCGTGGCCTGCTGGTGGTGGACGAACTCACCGGCGAGGACCTCTCGGCCTCGGAGTGGAAGCTGCTGGTGGAGAAGATGGCCGGCCGCGGGCTCGAGGGCATCCGGATCGCGCACGCCAAGGCCTTCGACCTCGACCAGATCAACTACTGCGAGGCCTACGCCAACGAGGCGGGGCTGACCTCGCGCACCTTCCGCAGCGAGGAAGAGGCCTTGGCCTGGCTGCGCGACCCGGCGGCCGGATGAGCGACGCCAGACGCAGTGCGCTCGCGATGCTGGCCCTGCTCAGCGTCATCTGGAGCTACAACTGGGTGGTGATGAAGCAGGTCCTGCAGTGGAGCGGACCGTTCGAATTCGCCGCCTGGCGCGCCGGCATCGGCACCGTGGTGCTGTTCGCGATCCTGCTGTGGCGGCGCGAGCCGCTGCGGCCGCCGCCGTGGCTGCCGGTGCTGCTGATCGGCGCGGCGCAGACGCTCGGCTTCCAGGCGCTGGTGCAGTGGGCATTGGTGGACGGCGGCGCCGGCAAGACCGCGATGCTGGCCTACACCATGCCGTTCTGGGTGGTGGGCGTGGCCTGGGTGGTGCTGCGCGTGCGCCCGTCGCGGGTGCATTCGATCGCTTCGGGCATCGCGTTCGCCGGGATGTTGCTGATGCTGGAGCCGTGGCAGGGGCTGGGTTCGCTGCCGAGCGCGCTGCTGGCCATCGGCGGCGGCCTGTGCTGGGCGATCGGCACCGTGCTGAGCAAACGGTTGTTCATGCAGGGCGAGGCGCGCGTGCTCTCGCTGAGCGCCTGGCAGATGCTGGTCGGCACGATCGGGCTGGTGCTGGTGGCGCTGCTGGTGGACGAGCCGGCGGTGCAGTGGACGCCGGGCTTCGTGGCGGCGGTGCTCTACAACGGCGTGCTCGCCTCCGGGCTGGCCTGGCTGCTGTGGTCCACGATCGTCGACCGCCTGCCGACCACCGCCGCGGGGCTGTCCAGCCTGGTGGTGCCGATCATGGGCGTGCTGTTCGCCTGGGCGCTGCTGGGCGAGGCGCCGTCGCCGGCCGAGTGGGCCGGGATCGGCCTGATGGCGCTTGCCCTGGCCGGGGTCGGCTTCTGGCGGATGCAGGCCGACTGAGGCCGGCGGCCGCTTGCCGCGGCGCGGCATGACAGCCCCCGGGGGAGTGGCCGTAGGATCGCGCCACCGCCGGCCCCCGGCCCCATCGAAGGTGACGTCATGAACAAGGTTTGCATGCTGCAGGCCGCGCTGGCCTGCCTGTTGCTGTTCCCGCTGGCGGCGCCGGCGCAGGACGAGGCGATGATGGCGGCGTGGGAAGCCGCGGCGACGCCCGGCCCGCAGCACGCGCAGCTCGCCGAGCACTTCGCCGGCAGCTGGGACACGAAGATGACGGTGTGGATGGACCCGGTGACGCCGCCACTGGTGGAAACCGGGCGCGCCACCAGCGCGACCGAGCTCGGCGGCCGCCACGTGCGCATGGAGTTCCGCGGCAGCTTCATGGGCGGCCCGTTCGAGGGCATCGGCAGCACCGGCTACGACAACGTGCGCGGGCAATACGTGTCCACCTGGAAGGACAACATGTCCACGGCGGTGATGCTGAGCTACGGCGACTACGATCCGGCCACCGCGACCTATACCTTCCGCGGCGAGATGCCCGATCCGCTCAACGCTGGCGCCCTGGTGCCGATCCGTGAGACGGTGCGGATCGTGGACAACGACCATCACGTGATGGAGATGTTCGAGACCCGCGACGGCGCCGAGACCCGGACCATGCGCATCGAGTTCACGCGCGCGTCGCAATAACCGCGAGGAGACGGCATGTCGGCAGCGACCGAGGACCTGGAACGTTTCGTCCGCGAGGCCCTGGTGCAGGGGCAGTCGCGGCCCGCGATCGAGGCGGCGCTGGTCGCCGCCGGCTGGCCGGCGGAGCAGGTGCGCGAGGCGCTGGCGGCGTACGCCGAGGTGCCGTTCCCGGTGCCGGTGCCGCGCCCGCGCCCCTACCTGTCGGCGCGCGAGGCCTTCCTGTACCTGGTGATGTTCGCCAGCCTGTACGTGTGGGCGATCCAGCTCGGCAGCCTGCTGTTCGACCTGGTCAACCACTGGCTGCCCGACCCGGCCGACCCGCCGTGGACGCGGCAGTGGCAGGGCCGCTCGATGCGCTGGGCGGTGGCCTCGATCCTGATCGCCTTCCCGCTGTTCCTGTACGTCTCGCGGCTGCTGTCGCGGGAGATGGCCGACAGCCCGGTGCAGCGGTTGTCGGTGGTGCGGCGCTGGCTCACCTACATGACCCTGTTCCTGGCCGCCGGCGTGCTGGTCGGCGACCTGATCACGCTGGTCTACAACGTGCTCGGCGGCGAGCTCACGCTGCGCTTCCTGCTGAAGGTGCTGATCGTCGCCGCGCTGGCCGGAGGCGTGTTCTGGTTCTACCTGCGCGAGCGCTTCGGGCGCGAGCTGGCGATCGTGGCCGCGGTGGTGGTCGCGGCGGCGCTGGTGGCAGCCTTCCTGGTGATGCGCTCGCCCTCGGTCGAGCGCGCGGTGACGCTGGACCAGCGCCGGGTACAGGACCTGCAGCGGATCGGTCATGCGGTGGATGCCTGGTACCGGGTGCACGACGCGTTGCCGGCCGACCTGGCGGCGGTCGCGAAGCAACCGGGAAGTACGGTGCCGACCGCGGATCCAGGCAGCGGCACGACCTACGAGTACCTCCCGGGCGAAGGCCGCGACTACCGCCTCTGCGCGACGTTCGAGACCGACACCGCGGAGACCGGCGAGGGCAACCGCTACCCGTCGCCCGCGGCGCAGGACTGGGACCACCCCGCCGGATACCACTGCTTCGCGCGCGAGGCGGCCGCGCGCTGAGCCGCGGCCGCGCGGTTACTGGTCGCGCCGTGGCAACGCGTAGGCGATCAGCGCATCGCCGCGCGGCGTCTCCATGAAGTGGTGGCCACCGGCCATGATCACCAGGTATTCGCGGCCGTCGATGGCGTACACCATCGGCGTGGCCTGTCCGCCGGCCGGCAGCGCGTCGCTCCACACGGTCTCGCCCGTGTCGATGTCGATCGCGCGGATCAGGTCGTCGGTGGCGGCGGCGATGAACACCAGGCCGCTGGCGGTGATCACGGCGCCGCCGTTGTTTGGCGTGCCGATCTCGATCGGCAGCATCGAGGGGATGCCGAACGGACCGTTCCTGCGCGCGGTGCCGAACGGGCGATCCCACAAGGTGCGCCCGGTGGCCAGTTCCATGGCGCGGATGCCGCCGTAGGGCGGCTGCTTGCACAGCAGGCCGGTGACCTCCATGCGCCAGCCGGCGTTGACGTCCACCGCGTACGGGGCGCCGGCCTGCGGGTCGCCCGCGCCCTCGGCACCGCCCATGTCGCCGCGCGCCTCGCTGCGGGGCGCCCAGCCCATCTCGTCCGCCTTCGCACGCGGCACCAGGGTGACGTAGTTGGGCATGTCGTTGTAGTTGGCGACGATGATCCCCCGGCGCGGATCGATCGCGATGCCGCCCCAGTCGGTGCCGCCGTTGTAGCCGGGGTACTGCACCGAGTGGCCGCCGGTGACCGGCGGGGTGTAGAAGCCGTCGTAGCTGGCGTTGGCGAACTGGATCCGGCAGATCATCTGGTCAATCGGGGTCAGGCCCCACATGTCGCGCTCGGTCAGGTCGCGCTTGCGCAGCGTGTGGTAGGTCGAATGCGGCTGGGTCGCGGTGCGCTGCGCCGGCTCGACGCCACCCTGCGGCGCCGGGCGCTCCTCGACCCCGACCAGCGGTTCGCCGGTGCGCCGGTCGAGCACGTAGATGTCGCCCTGCTTGCTCGGCAGCACGATCGCGGGCACGCGGCCGCCGGCGGTCGGGAAGTCCACCAGCGAGCCCTGTCCGCCGAGGTCGTAGTCCCACACGTCCATGTGCACGGTCTGGAAGTGCCAGCGCGGCTTGCCCGTGGCCACGTCGAGCGCGACCAGCGAGGTGGCGTAGCGGTTCTCCTCCGCGCTGCGCGTGGCGCTGAGGTAGTCGACCGCCGAGTTGCCCATCGGCAGGTACACCAGGCCGAGCTGCTCGTCGGCGCTGGCGATGGTCCACATGTTCGGCGTGCCGCGGGTGAACACCTCGCCGTCCGGCGGCGCGCCGGTCCAGTCGGGGTGGGTCATGTCCCAGGCCCAGCGCAGCTCGCCGGTCTCCGCGTCGAACCCCTGGATCACGCCGGAGGGCGCGTCGAGCTTCTGCCCGTCCAGCACCTGGTGGCCGGTGACGATCACGCCGCGCACCACCACCGGCGGCGAGGTGATCGAGACCATGCCCGGATACACCGGGCCCATGCCTTCGGTGATCGAGACCTGGCCGTTGTCGCCGAAGCCCGCGCAGGGGAGGCCGGTGCGGGCGTCCACCACCACCAGGCGGCCGTCGAGCGTGCCCTCGACGATGCGCGTGGCGCAGGTGGCATCGGCGCCGGTGGCCGCGACCGTGTAGTAGGCGACGCCTCGGCAGGCTGCGGTGTACGGGATGTACTCGTCCTGCACTTGCGGATCGTGCTTCCACTTCTGCTCGCCGGTCCGGGCGTCGAGCGCGAACAGGATGTTGCGCGCGCTGCACAGGTAGAGCGTGTCGCCGACCTTGAGCGGCGTGGTCTCCGCGCCCCAACGGGTGTCGGGCAGGTCGCCGGTATGGAACACCCAGGCGCGCTCGAGCCGGTGCACGTTGCTGCGGTCGATCTGCGCGAGCGGCGTGTAGCGCAATGCGTCGTAGCCGCGCCCGTAGGCCAGCCAGTCGCCGTCGGCCTGGGGCGTGATCGAGCTCGGCGTACCGGGCGTGGACGACGCCTGTGGCAGCGGCCCCTTGGCCGGGGTGACGCCGTAGGGCACGAAGGCCAGCGCGAAGGCGAGCACGAACATCCCGACCAGGGCGACGGCTAGCCCCCGCGACGCGCCACGGGTGAAGCGCCCGGGCAGCCGCCACTGCGCCAGTGCCACCAGGATGCCCAGCGCGACGAACAGGCCGACCCGCGGCACCCAGCGCCAGTAGTCGAGCCCGCTCTCCCAGGCCGTCCACAGGAAAGTGCCGGCAAGCACCCCCCAGTACCACCACGCCCCGGCCGCGCGACCGCGCGCCAGCAGCACGCCCGACACCAGCAGGCCAAGGCCGGCGGGGAGGTAGTACCAGGAGCCCCCTGCGGCCAGCAGCACGCCGCCGCCGATGGCGAGGGTGAGCCCCGCCAACGAGATGATCACTCCGAGCAGGGTGATCCAGGGGTGGGCGCGCCTGCCCGGAGTCTCGTTCGCCATGACCGTTCCCTGATCGTGTTCATGATCATGGTGGTGGGCGCCTTGTTAGCGTTGCGCGAAACGCGCGGTCGAACGTTCGGTCAATCGCCTTCGGGCGCCCCGGCCAGCGGCTCGCTCGCCGGCGTGCGCGGCTTGCTTCGCGACGCAGGCGGATCGAGGCGGAACGCGGCGCTGACCTGGATTTCCTGCGTGGCGGCGGCCGGTTCGAGCGGCAGGGAGGCGTCCCCGCCGGCCGCGCCCGCGGCAGGTTCCGGGCGGTCCGCATTCTCCTTCAGCGCCGCGATCATGAGCGACATCACCCGTCCGAACGCGCTGCGCGGCTGTCCGTCATCGGAGATCTCCGGCGTCGCCTCCGTCACCGACGCGGTCGCGTCGCTGCGCTCCGGCGCCGGCTGCGCCTGCTGCGCAAGGCACGCCGGCGAGAGGACGGCGAGCAACGCCAGCGCGCCGGGAAGCAGGCAGCGGGGGCAGGCTCGAGGGGCGTCAATGGCGTCCATGTGCGCAGGCTATGGCGCCCGGCTTGGAATCTCCGTGAAACACCGCTGGCGGCGCTGAATCGGTGCTGACCCCGCGGTCGCTGGCGTGATCACGACGTGGAGGCTGGTTCGCCGGGAGCCGGCGCCGCCGCGTCGGCTTCGTTGACGTCCTCCGCGCCCGGCGAGGCGGTCTGGCCGGCGACCTTGCCCGCTTCGTCCTGGAGCGTGCGCAGGGTTTCCCGGTGGTCCTCGCCCTGGCCACCGGCGGCGCGCGCCATGTCCACCCGCAGCCGCGGCAGCGCATCCGGGTGCGCGCAGGCCAGGTATTCGATCATGCGTTCGCGGACGGCACAGCGCAGGTCGAACAGCTCGCCGGAGTTGCGCGCGCTCACCAGCAGCCGCACCTGAATCGTGGTTTCGGCGGTTTCGGTGACCTGGGCGACGCAGACCCGGCCATCCCAGCGCGGGTCGGTCTCGCAGATGCGCTCCAGCGCCTCGCGCACATCGGCCATGGGCGTGCGGTAGTCCAGCCACAGGAACGCAGTGCCGAGCAGCTGCGAGGTGGTGCGGGTCCAGTTCTCGAACGGGTTTTCGATGAACCACTGCAGCGGCACCACCAGCCGGCGCTCGTCCCAGATGCGGACCACCACGTTGGTGCTGTTGATCTCCTCCACCCGGCCCCATTCGCCGGCCACGATCACCACGTCGTCGAGCCGGATTGGCTGCGCCAGCGCGATCTGCAGGCCGGCGATCAGGTTGCCGAACACCGGCCTGGCGGCGATGCCCGCAACCAGCCCCACCAGCCCGGCCGAGGCGAGCAGCGTGGTACCGAGCTCGCGCACCGCCGGGAAGGTCATCAACGCCAGCGCCAGTGCGACCAGGATCACCGCGCCCTGCGCGACCCGGCTGATCACCCGCGCCTGGGTCTGGATCCGGCGTGCCAGAAGGTTGTCGGCGACGTCCACCGGATACTCGCGCAGCACCCGACGCTCCAGCGCGCGGATCGCGCGCAGGGCAAGCCAGGCAAGCACCAGGAGCACGCCGATCGTGGCCAGGTGCCGAGGCCAGTCGCTGCTGGTGGACCATTCAGGCATCCTTCGCAAGGGTGCCGCACCGGGCGTGAAGGACAGTGCCACGCCCCGCGTGCTTCAATGACTGCAGACAGGAGGGGGCATGCACGCAGGTCGCACTACCGGCGAGCCACAGGGCGAGCATTCGCGCTGGGTTGCGCGCGACATCGACTCGAAGCTGGACGAGCGGCATTTCCGCTTGCTGGTGGAGACCGTGCGCGACTACGCGATCTTCCTGCTCGACACCCGGGGCCGGGTCGCGAGCTGGAACGCCGGCGCCGAGCAGATCAAGGGGTACAAGGCCAGGGAGATCGTCGGCAAGCACTTCTCGCTGTTCTATCCGCAGGAAGTGCGTGACAGCGGCTGGCCCGAACAGGAGCTCGAGATCGCGCTGCGCGAGGGTCGCATGCGCGACGAAGGCTGGCGCCTGCGCCGCGACGGCAGCCGTTTCTGGGCCAGCGTGG
Organism: Cognatiluteimonas lumbrici; assembly: GCF_006476065.1. GTDB lineage: Bacteria > Pseudomonadota > Gammaproteobacteria > Xanthomonadales > Xanthomonadaceae > Cognatiluteimonas > Cognatiluteimonas lumbrici. The sequence continues at coordinate 1,432,646 of NZ_ML636798.1, read as the reverse complement.
TGATCACCGCGCTGCGCGACGAGGATGGCCAGCACATCGGTTTCGCCAAGGTCACGCGCGACCTCACCGAGGTGCGCCGGGTCAAGGCGCTGGAGGACGAGGGCCGGCGAATGACCACCTTCCTGGCGATGCTCGGGCACGAACTGCGCAACCCGCTGGCGCCGATCGCGAATGCGGTGTCGGTGATGCAGCTCGAGAAGATCGAATCCGAGAACCTGCGCCGCTGCCGCGACATCATCGCGCGCCAGCTCGCGCAGATGACGCGGCTGGTCAACGACCTGCTCGACGTCGGTCGCATCACCAGCGGCAAGGTGCGCCTGGAAATGTCCGAAGTGGACCTGGCGAACAGCCTGCACGAGGCGGTGGAGATGGCGGAACCGCTGGCGCTGGCCCGCTCGCAACTGCTGACGGTGGAAACCGGGGGCGGCGAGGTGCCGGTGCGCGGCGACCATGCGCGCCTGGTGCAGGTGTTCAGCAACCTGCTCAACAACGCGGTGAAGTTCACTCCGGAAGGCGGGTCGATCAGCGCCTCGCTTCGCGTGGTCGACGAGAACGCGGAGGTGTCGGTGAAGGACAACGGCCCCGGCATCCCGCCGGCGCGGCTCGCGGACATCTTCAACCTGTTCGTGCAGGGGGAGGAGCAGCCCGAGCACCTGGGGACGGGGCTCGGGCTCGGGCTGAGCCTGGTGCAGCAGCTGGTGGTGCTGCACGGTGGCGACGTGGGCGCGTTCAGCGCCGGCGTCCCGGGCAAGGGCTCGGAGTTCGTGGTGCGGCTGCCTTTGCTCCGGGACGCGGATCCGGCCTAGGCGTGGATCAGTAGCCGAGCACCTGCGAGATGATGCCGGTGGCGACCTGCACCAGCAGGAACTCGTCGCTGTCGCGGTACGGACGCACCCAGCGGTAGCCGCGCGGCGGCGCGCTCAGGCGATAGGCGCGGTAGTCGGTCACGTAGTAGCGCGGCTCCAGGTAAACGACCGGGAGACGGTCGCCGCGGCGCCACTGCTGCTTGTACCAGCCCAGGTGGCGGCCGTTGTCGTGGCCGTTGCGCTTCCAGTGCTTGTGCTTGCCGTGCTTGTGGTGCTTGCCGCGGTCGTGGTGGCCGCGGTCCTGCCAGCCATGGCGGTCGCCGCGCCAGTCGCGGTCCGGGGAGGGCGCTGCGAAGGCCGGCGAGGCCGACAGCATCAGGCCGGCGATGGCGGTGGTCAGCAACAGGCGTTTCATCGTGTGCCTCCTTCTTCTTCTAGCTACGTCCGGTCTTGCGGACTCGGCCCGATCCTAGGCAGGCCCGGATGAACCGGGCTGGTACGCCGCCGGAACCGTTCATTCGGCTGCGGTACAGTTCCGCTGGCACGACCGCGCCCCGCTCCGCGTTGGGTCGGGGAGTCCCATGGATCACGGAGGTTTCCATGTTGCGCACCCGCCTGTTTCGTCCGGGCCTGCTCCACGCCGGAGCGCTTGCCCCGTTCCTCGTCTTACTGTTCCTCGTCGGGCTGTCCCCGGCGCTCGCGGCCGAGCTGCCGCCATTCCCGTTCTTCGACACCCCCGAGGGGCTGCAGTCCGCGTATCGCGAGGGCGAGCGCGAGATCCCCTACGAGGCCCACTACTTCATGCAGGGCGACACGCCGGTGCTGGTCGAGGGGCGGATCTTCCGCGACAAGTTCAACCTCGCCGGCAGCGGCCGCAAGTATTCGGCGACCGAGTTCCACCGCAACTACCAGAACGCGATCGAGGCACTCGGCGGCAAGCGCATCAGCACCAGCCAGTACACCCGCGAGGTGGTGGCCAAGGCCGGCGGGCGCCAGGCGCTCGAGCAGCACCTGTTCGGCGCGGTGGCGATCCCCGACTACCGGCACGAGAGCTACCTGCTCACCGCGCCCGGCAGGGAGTACTGGATCGAGGTCAGCACCGGCGCGATCCCGCTGCATGGCTACGTCGTGGTGCTGGAGCGCAAGGCGATGGAACAGTCGCTCGGCTTCCTCGACGCGGCGCAGATGAAGCAGGCGCTGGACAGGGACGGTCGCGTGGCGCTGCACGTCAACTTCGACACCGACAAGGCCACGCTGCGCGCGGACGCGCAGCCGGTGATCGCCGAGGTCGCGAAGCTGCTCGAGGACGACCCCGCCCTGCGCCTGTCCATCGAAGGCCACACCGACAACACCGGCGGCGCGGAACACAACCTGCAGTTGTCCACGGCGCGCGCACGCGCGGTGCTCGGGGCGCTGGTCGGGCTCGGCGTCGATCCGGCGCGCTTGCAGTCGCGCGGCTTCGGCCAGGACAAGCCGGTCGCCGACAACGGCACGGAAGAAGGGCGCGCGCAGAACCGCCGCGTGGAGCTGGTCCGGCTGTGATTCGTCCCGGCCCGGCGCTCAGTGCGCCGGGTCCGCGGGTGGCACCAGGTACCGCACGTGCAGGAAGCGGGCGAAGCGTGGAATGCCGGAACTGCTGGTCCCGTTGTAGCGATAGGTGATGGTGCTGCCGACCGGCGGCGGATCCGCGCGCTGCGCGTCGCTGAAGCCGGTGCCGATGCGGAAGCGCAGTCCGTCGGGGCGTTCGACCACCAGCGCGCCGAGCATGCCGGCGTACTTGCCACGGCCCACGGTGTGCGCGACTACCCGCGCCTCGGCATCCTGGTAGAGCTTGTACTTGAGCAGGCTGGTGCTGCGGCCGGCGTGGTAAAGCGCGTCCACGTGGTGCAGCACCAGGCCCTCGCCACCGGCGGCGACCACCGCATCGAGCCGGTCATCGAGGGTAGCGATGTCGGGAACGCGGAACTGCTCCACGGCCTGGAGCCAGGGAATTCCGACCGCCGGCACCAGGGCGCGCATGTGCCGCACGCGCTGGCCGAACGGTGCCGGATCGCGCGGCAGGTCGAAGACCATGAACCGGATCCGGCGCCAGGCGGCATCGCCGGCGCTGCGGCCGGCGCGCACCGTGCCGCTGGTTTCCTCGAACCGGCCGCGCCCGGCCCACAGTTCGCCGTCCATCGGTACGTTGGGCCACTCGGAGGTGAACCAGTAGGGAGCTTCCACCACCATGCCGCCACGCGTCAGCAGCCGGCGCCCGTCCCAGCGTGCCCGGACGCCGTCCAGCTTCTCGCTGACGTAGTAGTCGGCGACCTCCAGGTCGGCGTGATAGGCCACCGGGAGCATCACCCGTGGCGGCTCCGCGGCGGGCGCGGAAACGGCGGAGCCGAGCAGGGCCGCCAGCAGCAGTGCATGCAGTCCGTTCATGCAGCCAGCGTCGCACCGCCAGTGCCTGCAATCCGTCGGCCCGGCCAGCGATCCCGTGTCGGTTTTTGCCGCTCCGTGGACGTCCGCCGTGAGAGGGTCGGCACGGATCCACCAGGAGCACGGACATGGCGAACGCAACCGAGCGCGGCAGCGGCGAGGCCAGCGGCAAGCACCAGGGCATGTACCGCCCCGACGGGCAGCGCGAGGTCGACGAGAAGCTGGAGAACGTCGGCCTCGGAGACCGTGGCGAGTCGATGGAGGACCACCTGCGCGACAAGCGCGGCAACGGGGTCGCGGGCGAATACGACGATGCGACCGAGGCCTCCGGCGACCGCAAGGGCATCGCGCGGGGCGACTAGCGCCGGGTCAGGGTGCCTCGCCGCGGCCCTGGGCGCGCGCGTTGCGGATCACCGCGCGCACCAGTTCGCGATCGCGGTGGCGCGAGATCGGCACCGCGCCGAATTCGATCGCCAGCAGACGCAACTCGCTGGTGACGTCGTAGTGCGCGCCGCTGGTGCGGTTCTGGAAGGCGCGCGGGGGGATCCCCAGCCGCGCGGCCATCGCGTGCAGTTCCGGCAAGGTGTCGGCCATCAGATGGGCCCAGCGGCGGCCGCGCCAGAGCGTGACCGCGTCGTCCACGTAGACCGCCATCAGGCCCCGGCGCCGGCCTCGCCCGCGTCGGCACCCTCGCTGGCCTGCTCGTCGAGCAGGTAGGGCTCGACCTGGCCCTTGAGTTTCATCGTCATCGGGTTGCCGCGGCGGTCGAGGGACTTGCCGACGACCACGCGGATCCAGCCCTCGCTGATGCAGTACTCCTCGACGTTGGTGCGCTCCTGGCCGTTGAAGCGGATGCCGACGCCACGCTCCAGCAGGGCGGCGTCGTGGTGCGGGCTGCGCGGGTCGAGGGACAGGCGGTCGGGGAGTGTCGTGCTCATGCGCCAAGGATAAGCGATCACGGGCGTGCCATCCCGGGGTCCCTAGAATCGTCGTGATGAGGGACGAACCGGACAACGCCGCCCGGGTCGCGGACGTCGCCCCGGCCGATCCGCTCAGCCCGGCGGAGCGTTACGGCGAACTGTTCGTGGCGGTGCAGTGCGGGCGGGTGTTCGCCGACAGCAAGGTGTTCGTGGATTGCCTGCCGGTGCGCGAGCCCGACACGATCCTCGAGGAGTACCGCGTGCGCAAGGACGGCAAGGACTTCGACCTCGCACGCTTCGTCGCTGCCCACTTCGAGACCACCCACCCGCCCCCGAGCGACTACGTGTCCGACCCGGACCAGCCGCTGGCCGCGCACATCGACAACCTGTGGGACGTGCTCACGCGGCATCCCCGGCAGCACCGGCCGTATTCGTCGCTGTTGCCGCTGCCACGGCCCTACGTGGTCCCGGGCGGGCGCTTCGGCGAGCTGTACTACTGGGACTCCTACTTCACGATGCTGGGCCTCGCCGAGAGCGGGCGCCACGACCTGCTGCGCGCGATGGCCGACAACTTCGCCTGGCTGATCGACTGCTACGGCCACGTGCCGAACGGCAATCGCAGCTACTACCTGAGCCGCTCGCAGCCGCCGGTGTTCGCGCTGATGGTGGAGCTGTTCGAGGTCCACGGCGTGAGCGAGGCGGTCCGCTACCTGCCGCGGCTGCGCCGCGAGCATGCGTTCTGGATGGAGGGAAGCGAAGGGCTGGAGCCCGGCGAGGCGCGGCGCCACTGCGCCTGCATGCCCGACGGCAGCGTGCTCAACCGTTACTGGGACGAGCTCGCCCGGCCGCGCGAGGAGGAGTATCTGGAGGACGTCACCACCGCGGCCAGCCAGTCGGCGCGACCGGCCGAAGCGGTGTATCGGGACCTGCGCGCGGCCGCGGCCTCCGGCTGGGACTTCAGCTCGCGCTGGTTCGACGCCGGCGAGGAACTGTCGGCCACGCGCACCACCAGCATCGTGCCGGTGGACCTCAACGCGTTCCTGTTCGCGCTCGAGGAGCAGATCGCGGACCTCTCGCGGAAGTCCGGCGACGAGGCCACCGCCGCGCACTTCGGGCGCCTGTGCCGCGCGCGTGCCGAGGCCATCGAGCGCTGGCTCTGGGACGACCGCGCCGGCGCCTACTTCGACTACGACCTGCTGCGCGACGGCATCCGCAGCCATCGCCTGTGCGCGGCCGCGGCGACGCCGTTGTTCACCGGCATCGCCAGCCGGGAGCGCGCGCTGCGCACCGCCGGCACCTTGCGCGAGCGGCTGCTGCAGCACGGCGGCATGGGCACCACCGAGGTCGACAGCGCCGAACAGTGGGACGCGCCCAATGGTTGGGCGCCGTTGCAGTGGATGACGGTGGCCGGTTGCCGGCGCTACGGGCTCGACGCGCTCGCCGACGAGATCAGGCATCGCTGGCTGGGGACCGTGGGCAGTCTCTACGCACGCGAATCCAAGCTGGTGGAGAAGTACGTGCTGGCGCCGACCGGCGACGGCGCGATCGGCGGCGGCGGCGGCGAATACCCGCTGCAGGACGGGTTTGGCTGGACCAACGGCGTCACCCGCCGGATGTTGCGCGATGCGCCGGGCGACCCCGCGCACCGCGCGCGCGCGGGGCGGCTACACTCCGGCTGACACCACGACAGGGGCTGGCATGGCGATCCGGCGCGAGCTGTTCGCGGGCGAAGTGTTGTACCGGCAGGGGGAGCCGACCGACTGCGCATGGCTGGTCGAGCGCGGGCAGGTCGAGCTGGTCGCGGTGCACGGGCGCCGGACCACGCGCCACGGGGTGTTCGGGCCGGGCGAGCTGATCGGCGAGATCGGCCTGCTCGACGGCGCGCCGCACAGCGCGACCGCGACCGCGGTCGGGGACGCGGTGCTGATGTCGGTGGAGCGGGAGCAGTTCGTCGAGCGCCTCAACGGTGCCGACCCGATCCTGCGCACGCTGGTGGACAGCCTGCTCGGGCGCATCCGCAGCCTGGTCGCGACCTTGCCGCAGGACGTGCCGCTGCCGCCTGCCGACGTGCCCGCTGACGACCCGGTCGAGCGCATCGGGATCGACAAGATGCGTCTGGAGGCGCAGCTGCGCGACGCGCTGCGCTCGGGCACGCTGGACGTGCGCTACCAACCGATCTACGACATCGCCGCCGCGCGGGTCGGCGGCTACGAGGCCCTGGTGCGCTGGGAACTGCCCGGCCGCGGCGCGGTGTCGCCGGCGGAGTTCATCCGCCTGGCCGAGGAGACCTCGCTGATCGTGCCGGTGGGCGAGTACGTGCTCGACCGCGTGCTCGAGGTGCTGGTGGCGCTGCGCGACGCCGGCGCCGATCCGCTGCCGTCGATCGCGGTCAACCTGTCGGCGCGGCAGCTGGTCGAGCCGGGGATGGCGCAGCAGGTGGTGGCGCGGGTACGCAGCGCCGAGTTGCCGGCCGGCGCGCTCAAGCTCGAGGTCACCGAGAGCCGCATGCTCGACTACGCGCCTGTGGCGGCGGTGATGGCGCACTGCCGCGCGCACGGGCTGCCGTTCGCGCTGGACGATTTCGGCACCGGCTATTCCAACCTGACCCACCTGCACGCGCTCGACTTCGAGTTCATCAAGGTGGACCAGGCCTTCGCCCGGCACATGTTCGATTCGCCGCGCGCGATGGCGATGGTCGAGGCGATCGTGGCGATGGCGCACGCGCTCGGCGCGCAGGTGATCTGCGAGGGCGTGGAGACGCGCGAGCAGCTCCAGCGGCTGCGCGAGCTGGGCGTCGAGCACGCCCAGGGCTACCTCATCGGCAAGGCGGTCGAGGCGGCCGCCGTGCTCTCGGGCGAGGCCGCCCGCGAAGGCGCCGACGCCGCCCGCCTGTAGGAGCGGCGCTGGCGCCGCGACCGGGGAAAAGCTCGCCGCCATGGCGGCTCCCACGGGTCGCGGCGCCAGCGCCGCTCCTACAGGGCCTTCGCCGGGGCGTTGGGGTCGGGGGGGCGGTGGCCGTCGGGGGGCTCGGGCGGGGACGGGTTGGGCAGGTGCTCGACGAAGGCGACCTCGTCCAGCCACAGGTAGCGCTCGCCGCCGCCGTCGGTCTCGACCTTGACCACGCCGTTGAGGCCTTCGTTGCCCTCGGGGTCGAAGAAGCTCTGCACCGTGGGCTGCGGACTGACGATGCCGCGGATCCACTCGCCGCCGTCGGTGCGCAGCGCGATCCGGGCGTCCTGCTCCAGCCGGTCGCACAGCGATTCCATGCGGTCGATCACCGCCTGGTCGCCGTGCACCCGGGGCGCCGACCGGCTCATGCCGGCGGCGCTCCCGGGGTGGCCTCGAAGCGGCGCGCGTAGTCGCGCTCTTCGGAAACGCGCCGGACCACCTCGTCGGCGAGGTCCGGCGCGGCGTACACCGCGTAGGCGATGTCGCCGTCGCTGTCGCGACCGACGTGGTGGAGGTTGTAGCGCGAGAGCCCGGAGCCGGTGTTCTCCGGGTAGTGCGCCGGCGGCGTATCGCACGCCATGTCCAGTTCGCTGTTGTCCACGGTCCCGCCGACGAACAATGCCCGCATCTTGGTCTCGCCTGGTGTGGCCATGGCCCCATGCTGGACGCTTCGATGTTGAGGGCGGGTCAAGCACGGGTGAGCGGAAAGTAGAATCGCCGGATGCGCCCTTCCGATCCCGCCCTCGATGCCCTGCTGCTGCCGCTGCGCGATGGCGTCGTGGCCTGGCCACGGGCAGGCGGCGCCTTGTTCATCGGGGCACGCGCGGGCGCCGCGCTGCACGCGCTGCCCATGCCCGGACTGGTGTGCGTGCAGCCGCTGAAGCCCGAGGCCGAGGCGCTGGAGCGTGCCGGGTTCGAGGTCGCGGTGGAGGCGCCCGCGGGCCGCTTCCCGCTGGTGCTGCTGCTGCCCTCGCGCCAGCGCGAGCAGGCGCGGGCGCAGTTCGCGCGCGCGCTGCAGCGGCTGGCGCCGGGCGGGGTGCTGCTGGCGGCGATGCCCAACCGCGAGGGCGCGAAGTCGGGCGAGGCCGACCTGGTCCGGCTGGCCGGACCGATGCAGGTGCTGTCCAAGCACCATTGCCGCGTCTTCTGGACCGCGCCGCTCGCGGCTCCCGCGGACCCGGCGCTGGTGGAAGCCTGGAGCGGGCTGGACGCGCCGCGCCGGATCGGGGATGCGCGCGTCCCCGGCGGCGGCTTCCTGAGCCGGCCCGGGGTGTTCGCCTGGGATCGCGTGGACGCGGCCTCGCTGCTGCTCGCCGGACACCTGCCGCCGGACCTGGGCGGGCGCGTCGCCGACCTCGGCGCGGGGTGGGGCTATCTCGCCGGCCAGGTGCTCGAGCGCTGCCCGAACGTCACCGCGATCGACCTCTACGAGGCCGATGCGAACGCGCTGGCGCTCGCGCGCGCCAACCTCGAGGCCTGGGGCGCGAATGTCCCGACGGCATTCCACTGGCACGACGTCGCCGCCGGCCTGCCGGCGCGCTACGACGCGATCGTCACCAACCCGCCCTTCCATGGCGCCGGGCGCGAGGAGCGTCCCGATCTCGGGCGCGCCTTCATCGCCGCGGCCGCGGCGGCGCTGCAGCCGGGCGGACGGCTGTGGCTGGTGGCCAACCGACACCTGCCGTACGAGGCCGCGCTCGGCGCCGGCTTCGGCAGCGTGCGCGAGGTCGCCGCGCGCGACGGCTTCAAGGTGGTCGAAGCGGTGCGCGCGCGGTGAGCGGGCCGGTGAAGCTGGTGAAGCTGCTGGCCAACCTCGGCTACGGCAGCCGCAAGGAGGTCGCGCGCATGTTCCGCGAGGGCCGCGTCACCGACGCCGCAGGCGAGGTGCTGTACGCCGACGACCAGGTCGCGCACGCCGACGTGCGCGTGGACGGCGAACCGCTCGACCCGGCGCCGGGCCTGGTGCTGATGCTGCACAAGCCGGTCGGCTACACCTGCTCCACGCGCGACCCCGGACGCATCGTCTACGACCTGCTGCCGCCGCGCTTCCGCCTGCGCAAGCCGCTGCTGTCCACCGTTGGCCGCCTCGACCGCGACACCAGCGGCCTCCTGCTGATGACCGACGACGGCGCGCTGCTGCACCGGATCGTGTCGCCGAAGACGAAGCTGCCCAAGACCTACGAAGCGACCCTGGCCGAGGACCTGCGCGGCGACGAGGCCGCGCTCTTCGCCAGCGGCACGCTGATGCTGGAATCCGAGGACACCCCGCTGGCGCCCGCCCGCCTGGAGCCGCTCGGGCCTCGCCGCGCGCGCCTGGTGCTGACCGAAGGCCGCTACCACCAGGTCCGCCGCATGTTCGCCGCCACCGGCAACCACGTCACCGCCCTCCACCGCCCCCAGGTCGGCAACCTCACCCTCGGCGACCTCCCTCCCGGCGACTGGCGCCTCCTCGACGACCATGACCTCGCCGCGCTTTTCAACAGCAATTAGCCACAGATTTCACAGATAAAAAAAGGATTTGGTCGTCGCGGCGCCCAATTTGCCGCGAAACCAATCCTTTTCAATCTGTGGAATCTGTGGCTAAAAAAGCTTTTGCCAGCCGTCGCGGCCGAGGGTGCGGAGGGTCTGGATGTTGCGGTCGGTGATGGCGCTGGGGTCGGGGTAGGCGGCGACGGCGCGGGCGACGCTGTCTTCGCGCAGCAGGTGCAGGGTCGGGTGCGGCGAGCGGTTGGTGTGGTTCCCGATGTCGTCCGGGTGGCTGTCGGCGAACCGGTAGTCGGGGTGGAAGCTCGCGACTTGCAGCACGCCCTCGAGGTCCAGCTCGGCCACCAGCGCGTCGGCGGCTTCGAGGAAGTCGTTGTAGTCGAGGAAGTCGCCCAGCACCCCGGGATGCACGATCAGCGTCGTGTCCACCTCCTCGGGCGGTGTGTCGCGCAGGTGCAGCAGTTCCCGGCCGAGGTCCTCCAGCAGCGCCTCGGGCGTGGTGGCCTCGCTCAGCACGTAGCGGACCTGGCCCCTGGCCTGCACCGCCTTGGCGAACGGGCACAGGTTGAGGCCGATCACCGCGCGCTCGACCCAGCGGCGGGTGGCTTCGATCGGGTCGTCGGGCATGGTCATCGCCGCCAGCTTGCCGCATCCTCCGGCGATGGACCATCCCCGCGACACCGCGTCCGAAGAGAGGACCCGCCGCCAGCGCCGCGCGATGCTGCTGATGCTCGCGTGCGTGCTGGTGTTCTGCCTGATGGACGCGGCGCTCAAGGCGCTGGTCGCGCACTACCCGCCGTTCCAGGTCGCGGCCCTGCGCGGGGCGTCGTCCCTGCCGTGGCTGCTGGCGTGGGCGGCGGCGACCACCGGCCTGCGCCCGCTGCTGCGCGCGCGCTGGTCGCTGCACCTGCTGCGCGGCGCCATCGGCGTGATGATGATGGCCACCTTCGTGTACGCGCTGCAGACCCTGCCGCTGTCCACCGCCTACACGATCTTCTTCGTCGCGCCGCTGCTGATCACCGCGCTGTCGGTGCCGATGCTGCGCGAGCACGTCGGACCGCGGCGCTGGACCGCGATCGCGGCCGGCTTCCTCGGCGTGCTGGTGGTGCTGCGGCCGGGCGGGGAGGGCCTGCTCAGCATGGCCGGCCTGGCGGTGCTGCTGGCCGCGCTCGGCTACGCGGTGTCCGCGATCACCGTGCGCATCCTCGCGCGCACCGACTCGACCCAGTCCATGGTGGTGTGGCTGATGGTGTTCCTGGCGCTCGGCGCCGGCGCGCTCGCGCTTCCGGAGTGGCGTGAGATCCGGGGCGAACATGCGTGGCTGGTGGTCGGGCTCGGCGTGGCCGGCGCGCTCGGGCAGTACCTGATCACCGAGGCGTTCCGGCTCGGCGAGGCGTCGCTGCTGGCGCCGCTGGAGTACACGGCGCTGGTCTGGGGCGTGCTGCTGGACGTGGCCCTGTGGGGCGTGCTGCCGCGGCCGGTGACCTGGCTCGGCGCGGCGATCATCATCGCCAGCGGCCTGTACCTGTTCCGCCGCGAGCGCGTGCTCGAAACCGGCAGCGCGGCTGCTCAGGAGGAGCCGTAGCGCTTCTGGCAGGCCTCGCAGAAGAACGCCCGCCGCCGGGCGCGGCCGAGCTCCTTGCGGTAGGACAGGCGGGTGCCGTCGCGCGGGCAGTGGGTCTTGGTATGCACCTGGTAGTGCTTCTTGAGCACGAACGCCTTCTTCCACTCGAGGAAGTCGAAGCTGTACTCGCGCGCCTGCTTCACCAGTTCGATCTGCTTGCGCGGCGGCAGCGCGCCGACCTCGCTCTCGGGGTGCACGCGGATCCGCCAGAGCACCTCGTTCTTGATGATGTTGCCGACCCCAGCGAACCATTCCTGGTCGAGCAGCGCGTCGGCCGCGAGCACGTGCGGGCTCTCGCGCAGGCGTTTGCGTGCCCGCGCCGGGTCCCAGGCGTCGGCCATCACGTCCAGCGACCAGTCGTAGTGGTCGTCCAGCTCGCCTTCGAGGAACTGCACCGAGCAGGCGTAGAGGTCGAGCCGGCCGTTGTCGAACTCGAGCGTGAGCCGCGGCGAGCCGCCGGGCTTCGGGTCGTCCACGCGCGAGCGCCCGAACAGCAGGAAGTGCACGCGCAGCGCGAAGCCGTCGAACGGCAGTAGGAAGTGCTTGCCCCAACTGCAGACGTCGCGCACCACCAGCCCCTGCATGCGCGCGATGTCCTGGCGGCTGTTGCCGGAGACCTTCCGGACGGTCTTGCCGGCGAACTTCGCCGCCTGTTCCTTGAGGATGACGATGGAAGGGCCCTCGGGCATGGCACCAAGCTAGCGATGCCTGCCGCGAGGGCCCGTGAACCGTGGGGGCGGTTAGAACCGCACGCCCACGCCGACGCCGATCACCACGGGGTTGAGGTCGGCGTTGCCGGCCGGCTCGCCGTCCACTTCGATGTCGGAGTCGCCGTGCAGGTAGCGCAGGTCGGCCCGCGCGAAGGCCTTGTCGGTGAAGTTGAGGTCCACGCCGACCGTGGCCATCGGGCCGCTCGCGGTACCGACGCCGATGTGGTTGTCGGCATAGGGACCGATGGAGTCCTGGTCCTCGTCGCTGTAGTTGGACTGGTAGTAGCCCAGGCCGACGAACGGACGGATGGTCTCGTTGCCGTCGCGGAAGTGGTACTGCGCGCTCAACGCCCACGGCTGCGAACTGACCGTGGCGACCTTGCCGTCGGCGCCGGTGGTCACGCGGTGGTCGAACTTGCTCACCGCGCCCCAGCCTTCGATGGCGACGTTCTCGTTGAGGTACCAGCTTGCGCTGAGGGTGCCGGCGCCCGAGCCGTCGAACTCGGCGTCGGCGCCATCGAGGGTGGCGTCGCCGGTGGGCTCCTGGTGTGCGTAGCCGCCGACGATCGCGAAGCGCTTGCCGGCGGCGCCGGTGTCCTGCGCGAAGGCCGGGGCCGCGGCCATGCCGCCGGCCAGGGCCAGCGCGATGGCGGGGACGATCATCCGGTTGCGGGGGGAGGGAATGGCATGCATGCGGATCTCCTCGTAATTATTGGAAACGCCCCTGGGGAGTAGGGCGACGCCACCGTATCGGGGCGCAACTGAACGACGCGTCCCCCGCGCACCGGACCCGGTGGAACTTCCGGCGGGTTCCACGCGTCGCACGCGCGCTCGCGGGCGGGCGGGGTTCACGCCCCGGGGACGCTGCTGTAGCCCGGCTGAGCGAAGCGCGCCACAATAGAAGGTCCCCACCGTTCGCCCGAGGGTCCCTGATGGCCGAGTTGAAGGAAGCGCGCGTCCCCGATATCGGCGGCTACGACGACGTGCCGGTGATCGAGGTGCTGGTCGCGGTCGGCGATACCGTTGCCAAGGACCAGGGCCTGGTCACGCTGGAGAGCGAGAAGGCCACGATGGAAGTGCCCGCGCCGTTCGCCGGCGTGGTCAAGGAAGTCCGGGTCGCGGTGGACGACAAGGTCTCCGAGGGCGCCGTGGTCGCGGTGATCGAGGCCGAGGCCGGCGGCAGTGGCGGCGACGGTGAGGGCGCCAAGGCCGAGGCGCCGGCCGCGGCGGAGCCCGAGGCCGGGCCGGCAAGGCGGGCGCAGCCGGAGGACCCGCAGGAGCGCGTGCGCCCCGCCGAGGAGCCGAACGAGACCGAGCCCGCGCATGTGGCCGCGAAGCCCGACAAGCTCGCCCAGGCGAGCATGTCGGCGCAGGGCCGCGGCCCGGCCAACCCGCCGGTCCGCTTCGAGGCCGAGGCGGTAGCCCCGGGCAAGGTCCCCTACGCCAGCCCCGCGGTGCGCCTGTTCGCGCGCGAGCTCGGCGTGGAACTGTCGCAGGTGAGCGGCAGCGGCCGCGGCGGCCGCATCGGCAAGGACGACGTGCAGCAGTTCGTGAAGTCGACGATGCAGGGCGGCGGCAAGGCCGCGCGCGCCGGTGGCGGCGGCGGGCTCGATCTCCTGCCGTGGCCGAAGGTGGATTTCTCGAAGTTCGGCGAGGTGGAGACGCGCGAACTCTCGCGCATCCAGAAGCTGTCCGGCGCCAACCTCGCGCGCAACTGGGCGATGATCCCGCACGTCACCCAGCACGACGACGCCGACATCACCGAGCTCGAGGCGCTGCGGGTGGCGCTCAACGAGGAGAACGCCAAGGCCATTGCCAAGGGCGGCGCGGCGAAGCTCACGCTGCTGGCATTCCTGATCAAGGCCAGCGTCGCCGCGCTGCAGAAGTATCCGCAGTTCAACAGCTCGCTCGAGGCCGACGGCGAGCACCTGGTGCTGAAGAAGTACTACAACATCGGTTTCGCCGCGGATACGCCGAACGGCCTGGTGGTGCCGGTGGTGCGCGATGTCGACCGCAAGGGCGTGCTGGAGATCGCCGCCGAGACCGCCGAGCTGGCGGCGAAGGCGCGCGACGACAAGCTGGGCCCGGCGGAGATGCAGGGCGGCTGCTTCACCATCAGTTCGCTGGGCGGCATCGGCGGGACCAAGTTCACGCCGATCGTCAACGCGCCGGAAGTCGCGATTCTCGGCGTGTCGAAGTCGGCGATGCGCCCGGTGTGGGATGGCAGCGCGTTCCAGCCGCGGCTGGTGCTGCCGCTGTCGCTGAGCTACGACCACCGCGTGATCGACGGCGCCGCCGCCGCGCGCTTCACCGCCTACCTGGCGCAGCTGCTCGGCGACATGCGCCGCGCGCTGCTGTAAGGGGGCACGCATGGCCAAGACGGTCGAGGTGAAGGTCCCGGACATCGGCGGCTACGACGACGTGCCGGTGATCGAGGTGCTGGTCGCGGTCGGCGATACGGTGGCGAAGGACCAGGGCCTGGTCACGCTGGAGAGCGAGAAGGCGACGATGGAAGTGCCGTCGTCTGCGGCCGGCGTGGTCAAGGAAGTGCGGGTGCAGGTGGACGACAAGGTGTCCGAGGGCACCGTAGTCGCGGTGGTGGAGGTGGAAGGAGCGGCGGAAGCCGCGAAGGGGCAGCCTGTGGGAGCGGCGGAAGCCGCGAAGACCGGGGTTGCGCCGCCGCGTGACGAAGAGCGTTCACCCTCACCCCGGCCCTCTCCCGCAGGCGGGAGAGGGAGCACGACCGCGGGGGTCGCGGCTGGCGCCGCTCCTGCTGCAGCGAAGAGCTCGGGGCGGAAGGCGGACATCACTTGTGGGCTGGTGGTGCTGGGGGCGGGGCCGGGCGGGTACAGCGCGGCGTTCCGCGCGGCCGACCTCGGGCTCGATACGGTGCTGGTGGAGCGCTACGGCACGCTTGGCGGCGTCTGCCTCAACGTCGGCTGCATCCCGTCGAAGGCGCTGCTGCATGCGGCCGACGTGATCGACCAGGCCGCGCACGCGAGCGAGTTCGGCGTGGAGTTCAGCAAGCCCAGGATTTCGCTCGACAAGCTGCGCGAATACAAGGACAAGGTCGTCGGCCAGCTCACCAAGGGGCTGGCGGGCATGGCCAGGCAGCGCAAGGTGCGCGTCGCCACCGGCGAGGGCCGCTTCGTCTCGCCGAACGAACTCGAGATCCGCTCCGACGACGGCAAGGTGCAGTTGCTGCGCTTCGAGCAGTGCATCATCGCCGCGGGTTCGCAGGCGCTGAAGCTGCCGGGCTTCCCGTGGGACGATCCTCGGATCATGGATTCGACCGACGCGCTGCAGCTCGGCGAGGTGCCGAAGAAGCTGCTGGTGGTCGGCGGCGGCATCATCGGCCTGGAGATGGCGACCGTGTACCGCGGCCTCGGCAGCGAGGTGACGGTGGTCGAGCTCGCCGGGCAGCTCATCCCCGGCGCCGATGCCGACCTGGTCAGGCCGCTGGCCGCGCGCCTCAAGCAGCAGGGCGTCGCGGTCCACCTGGAAACGAAGGTGGTCGAGGCCAAGGCGCAGAAGAACGGCATCGCCTGCAGCTTCGAGGGCAAGAGCGTCCCCGAGGGCAAGCTCTACGACCGCGTGCTGGTCGCCGTCGGCCGTGCCCCCAACGGCGGCAAGCTCGATGCCGGCAAGGCCGGCGTGGACGTCTCCGAGCGTGGCTTCATCGCGGTGGACGCGCAGATGCGCACCAACGTGCCGCACATCTTCGCGATCGGCGACCTGGTCGGCCAGCCGATGCTCGCGCACAAGGCCACCCACGAGGGCCACGTCGCCGCCGAGGTGGCGGCCGGGCACAAGCGCGAGTGGGTGGCACGGGTGATCCCGTCGGTGGCCTACACCGACCCGGAGATCGCCTGGGTCGGGGTCACCGAGTCCGAGGCCAGGGCCAAGGGCATCGCGGTGGAGGTGGCGAAGTTCCCGTGGGCGGCCTCCGGCCGCGCCATCGGCCTGGGCCGCACCGAGGGCTTCACCAAGCTGCTGTTCGATCCGGAAACCCGCCGCATCGTCGGCGGCGGCATCGTGGGCGTGCATGCCGGCGAGCTCATCGCCGAGATCGCGCTGGCGATCGAGATGGGCGCGGAGGCGGCCGACATCGGCCACACCATCCACCCGCACCCGACCCTCTCGGAGTCGGTCGGCCTGGGCGCCGAGGTCTTCGAAGGCACCGTCACCGACCTCTACGTCCCCCGGAAAAGTTGAAGCCCCGGGGGTCCGGGGCTTCGGCGGCCTGCGGCGACTGACGAGGAAGGACGCAGGCCTTGCAGGGGTAGACCCGGCCGCCCGGGGAAAGTTCGCCTCGGAACCCGTCCCATTCACCTTCCGGGGTCCCGCGGCGGTTGCCGCTGAAAATAGCCCGCTGTTATAATTCTGCGGCTCAGCGGAGCCGTTTTTCGACGCGGCCACCGGTACCAAGACCTCCCAACGCAAAAGACCCAGTCGCGTGCACGATCCCATTGCCATGGGTCGCCGCGCAGCAACGCGCGCGGTAGCCATCCAGGCCGCCGTCGCGCTGGTCGTCGCCGCGGGGTTCCTGGCTGCCGGTCCGCGCCAGGCGCTGGCAGCGGCGGCGGGGGGCGTGGCAATGCTCCTCGGCAACGCGCTGGCGACGGCGGTGGCGCTGGGCGGCGGGATCCAGCCGGCAGGCGCGGCGTACGCGCGACTGCTGCTGGGCACGCTGGGCAAGTGGTTGGTGGCAATCGTGGTGGTGGCGGTGGCGCTGGGCCTGTTCCGGCTGCCTCCGTTGCCCCTCCTGGCGGGGCTGGCGGGCAGTTTGCTCGCCTACCTCCTGGCTTTGAACCTGCGCATGGGGCGGCAGCGTTGACTCCTCAAAATTCGACCGCGACCGAGCCGGCGAGCAGCGGCTCGACCGAATACATCAACCACCACCTGCAGCACCTGCAGGTCAGCGTGGGCGATGGCGCGTTCATGACCTTGAACGTGGACACCCTGTTCTTCACCGCGGTGCTGTCGCTGTTGTTCCTGGGCGTGTTCATCGCCTCCGCGCGCCGCGCCACCGCGGGCGTGCCGGGCAAGTTCCAGACCGTGGTCGAGATCATCGTCGGCTTCGTGGACGGCCTGGTCCGCGAGACCTTCCACGGCCGCAGCAAGCTGATCGCGCCGCTGTCGCTGACGATCTTCGTGCTCGTGTTCCTGATGAACTTCATCGACCTGATCCCGGTGGACTTCCTGCCGTGGACCTGGGCCAACGTCTACGCGGCCACCGGCCACGATCCCGCGCACGCCTACCTGCGCGCGGTGCCGAGCGCCGACCTCAACACCACCCTGGGCATGTCGCTGGCGGTGTTCGCGCTGACCCAGTGGTTCGGGCTCGCGCACAAGGGTCCGGTCGGCTTCACCAAGGAAATCTTCACCGCGCCGTTCCATGCCAACGGCCCGGTCGGCAAGGTCGCGCTTGCGCCGGCGAACTTCCTGCTGCGCGTGATCGAGGAGGGCGTCCGCCCGCTCAGCCTGAGCCTGCGACTGTTCGGCAACATGTACGCCGGCGAGCTGATTTTCGTGCTGATCGCGCTGATGACGCTCGACGCCTCGCTGGCCCACATCAGCACGTGGCTCATGGGCTCGGTGCAGTTCGTCGCCGCGTTCGCGTGGACCGCGTTCCACATCCTGATCATCACCCTGCAGGCCTTCATCTTCATGATGCTCACGATCGTCTACCTGAGCATGGCCGCCGAGAGCCACTGATCCCGCTTTCCAGATCCACCCTTTTCCTTTCACCGCGTCACAGATTCCAACCGGAGTAACAAGATGGATATCACCGTCCTCAACGCTGAAGTGCTGAAGTACACCGTCATCGCGGCCGGCCTGCTGATCGGCCTGGGCGCCCTGGGCACCGCGATCGGCTTCGCCATCCTCGGCGGCAAGTTCCTCGAGGGCGCGGCCCGCCAGCCGGAGCTGACCCCGATGCTGCAGACCAAGATGTTCATCGTCGCCGGCCTGCTCGACGCGGTGCCGATGATCGGCGTGGCGATCGCGCTGCTGCTGCTGTTCGCGAACCCGCTGCTGGGCTCGATCGCGGGCTAAGGCACCGCCGCAAGGCACATGGAACCAGCATCGCCGGCGGCACGCCGCCGGCAGCAGGAGCACAAGCACCATGCTACCCAACCTCACTCTGGTCGTTCAGTTCATCGCGTTCTTCGCGGTGGCCTGGCTGGTGATGAAATTCGGTTGGCCGCCGATCATGGCGGCGATCGAGGAGCGCCAGCGCAAGATCGCCGAGGGACTGGCCGCGGCCGACCGCAGCCAGAAGGACCTCGCGCAGGCCCAGGACAAGGCCAACGAAGCGCTGAAGGAAGCGCGGCTGAAGGCCAACGAGATCATCGAGCAGGCGCACCAGCGCGCGAACCAGATCGTCGACGCGGCCAAGAACGAGGCCGTCGCCGAGGCCAACCGCCAGAAGGCGCTGGCCGAGGCCGAGATCGCGGCCGCCGCCAACCGCGCCCGCGAGGAGCTGCGCCGCCAGGTGTCGGTGCTGGCCGTGGCCGGCGCCGAGAAGCTGCTGCGCAAGGAGATCGACGCGGCCGCGCACAAGGCGCTGCTCGACGACCTGGCCTCGCAGCTGGCGAAGGCGAGCTGATCCCGTGAGCCAGGCCCTGACCCTCGCCCGCCCCTACGCCCGCGCCGCCTTCGGCATCGCGCGCGACGAAGGCGCCTTCGCCGCGTGGTCCGACGCGCTGGGCTTCGCCGCCCGCGTCGCCGCCGACCCGCGCGTCGCCGGCGTGCTCGGCAACCCGAAGCTGTCCGACGCCGAGGCGGTCGCGCTGCTGGCGCCGCAGGGCGCCGGCGAGTCGGTGACCCGCTTCCTGGCGCTGCTTGCGGACAACCGCCGGTTGCCGCTGCTGCCGGAGATCGCCGGGCTCTACGAACAGCTGCGCAACGAGGCTGAGCACGTGGTCAAGGCCACCGTGACCTCGGCCGCGGCGCTGCCCGACGCCGAGCTCGAGGCCATCCGCGCGGCGCTGCGCAAGCGCTTCGGCAGCGAGGTCGAGCTGCAGACGGCGATCGACGAGTCGCTGATCGGCGGCGCGGTGATCGACGCCGGCGACGTGGTCATCGACGGTTCGCTCAAGGGCAAGCTCGCGCGCCTCGAGTCGGCGCTCGCGCAGTAGACAAGCCCGCCGTAAACAAGCGTGCAGTAAACAAAGAATCCAAGGAAAACTGGCAATGGCAACCACCACGCTCAACCCGTCCGAAATCAGCGAACTGATCAAGACCCGCATCGAGAAGGTCGGCCTGGCCGCCGAGTCGCGCAACGAGGGCACCGTCACCAGCGTCGCCGACGGCATCGTGCGCATCTTCGGCCTCGCGGACGTGATGCAGGGCGAGATGATCGAACTGCCGGTGTCCGAGGACGGCAAGGCGACCTACGCGCTGGCGCTGAACCTGGAGCGCGACTCGGTCGGCGCCGTGGTGCTGGGCGACTACGAGCACCTGCGCGAAGGCGACGTGGCCCGCACCACCGGCCGCATCCTCGAGGTGCCGACCGGTCCGGAGATGCTCGGCCGCGTGGTCAACGCGCTGGGCGAGCCGATCGACGGCAAGGGCCCGATCGAGGCGAAGACCTTCGCGCCGGTGGAGACCATCGCCCCGGGCGTGATCTGGCGCAAGTCGGTGTCGCAGCCGGTGCAGACCGGCTACAAGGCGATCGACTCGATGATCCCGATCGGCCGCGGCCAGCGCGAACTGATCATCGGCGACCGCCAGACCGGCAAGACCGCGGTGGCGATCGACGCGATCATCAACCAGCGCGATTCCGGCATCAAGTGCATCTACGTCGCGATCGGCCAGAAGAACTCGACCATCGCCAACATCGTGCGCAAGCTCGAGGAGCACGGCGCGATGGCCTACACCACCGTGGTCGCCGCGTCGGCCTCCGAGTCGGCCGCGATGCAGTACATCTCGGCCTACGCCGGCTGCACCATGGGCGAGTACTTCCGCGACCGCGGCGAGGACGCGCTGATCATCTACGACGACCTGTCCAAGCAGGCCGTGGCGTACCGCCAGATCTCGCTGCTGCTGCGCCGCCCGCCGGGCCGCGAAGCCTACCCGGGCGACGTGTTCTACCTGCACTCGCGCCTGCTCGAGCGCGCCGCGCGCGTGTCCGAGGACTACGTCGAGCAGTTCACCAAGGGCGAGGTCAAGGGCAAGACCGGTTCGCTGACCGCGCTGCCGATCATCGAGACCCAGGCCGGCGACGTCTCCGCGTTCGTGCCGACCAACGTGATCTCGATCACCGACGGCCAGATCTTCCTCGAGACCGACCTGTTCAACGCCGGCATCCGCCCGGCCGTGAACGCCGGCATCTCGGTGTCGCGCGTGGGTGGCGCGGCCCAGACCAAGATCATGAAGAAGCTGTCGGGCGGCATCCGCATCGCGCTCGCCCAGTACCGCGAGCTGGCCGCGTTCGCGCAGTTCGCCTCGGACCTGGACGACGCCACCCGCAAGCAGCTCGAGCGCGGCCAGCGCGTCACCGAGCTGATGAAGCAGAAGCAGTACGCGCCGATGTCGGTGGCCGAGCAGGCGCTGGCGATCTACGCGGTGGACAAGGGCTACATGGACGACGTCGCCATCAACAAGATCGGCGCGTTCGAGCAGGGCCTGCTGTCGCACTTCGCCAACACCGCCGGCGAGCTGATGCAGAAGATCAACGCCACCGGCGACTGGAACGACGACATCGAGGCCGCGTTCAAGAAGGGCATCGAAGAGTTCAAGACCACCGGCTCCTGGTAAGCACGGCTAAGTAAGGGAACGCTGAAATGGCTGGCGGACGCGAAATCAAGACGAAGATCAAGAGCGTGCAGAACACCCGCAAGGTGACGCGCGCGCTCGAGATGGTCTCGGCCTCCAAGATCCGCAAGGCGCAGGATCGGATGAAGGCCTCGCGCCCGTATGCGCGGGCGATGAAGCAGGTGATCGGCCACCTGGCGCAGGCGAACTCCGAGTACCAGCACCCGTACCTGGTGCAGCGCGCGGAGACCAAGCGGGTCGGCTACATCATCGTCTCGTCCGACCGCGGCCTGGCCGGCGGCCTCAACAACAACCTGTTCCGCAAGCTGCTGGTGGAAATCCGCAAGTGGCACGAGCAGGGCGTCGGCGTGGACGTGGTCACCATCGGCCAGAAGGCCAGCGTGTTCTTCCGCCGGATCAAGGTGGACATGCTCGCCTCGGTCACCCACCTGGGCGACCAGCCGCGGCTGGAGCAGCTCGTGGGCGTGGTCAAGGTGATGCTCGACGGCTACAGCGAGGGCAAGCTGGACCGCGTGTTCCTGAGCTACAACGACTTCGTCAACACCATGACGCAGCGCGCAGCGTTCGACCAGCTGCTGCCGCTGCCGGCCGACGACCAGCCGGTGTCCACGCACGACTGGGACTACCTGTACGAGCCGGACGCCGAATCGGTGCTCGACGACGTGCTGACCCGCTACGTCGAGTCGCTGGTGTACCAGGCGGTGCTGGAGAACGTCGCCTCCGAGCACGCCGCGCGCATGGTCGCGATGAAGGCCGCCAGCGACAACGCCAACAAGCTGATCGACACCCTGAACCTGGTCTACAACAAGGCCCGCCAGGCAGCGATCACCCAGGAAATCTCCGAAATCGTCGGCGGCGCCGCGGCTGTATGAGTCGCGGGTCCATCCGCAAGAGCCCGCACATCCATGTGCGGACTTCCAAATGAAAGACATCGATTCTTTGAGGACCGTGTGATGACCACCACCAACCAGGGCAAGATCGTCCAGATCATCGGCGCCGTCGTCGACGTCGAGTTTCCGCGCGACCAGGTGCCGCAGGTGTATGACGCACTGAAGGTGCGCGACACCGAGATCACCCTCGAGGTGCAGCAGCAGCTCGGCGACGGCGTGGTCCGCTCGATCGCGCTCGGCTCCACCGACGGCCTGCGCCGCAACCTGGTGGCCGAGAACACCGGTCGCGCGATCTCGGTGCCGGTCGGCGAGGGCACCCTCGGCCGGATCATGGACGTGCTCGGCCGCCCGATCGACGAGGCCGGCCCGGTCAAGTCCTCCGACACCTGGGAAATCCACCGCGCCGCGCCGTCCTACGAGGACCAGGCCGCGGCCAACGAGCTGCTCGAGACCGGCATCAAGGTCATCGACCTGATGTGCCCGTTCGCCAAGGGCGGCAAGGTCGGCCTGTTCGGCGGCGCCGGCGTCGGCAAGACCGTGAACATGATGGAGCTGATCAACAACATCGCCAAGGCGCACTCGGGCCTGTCGGTGTTCGCCGGCGTGGGCGAGCGTACCCGCGAGGGCAACGACTTCTACCACGAGATGAAGGACTCCAACGTCCTCGACAAGGTTGCGATGGTCTACGGCCAGATGAACGAGCCGCCGGGCAACCGCCTGCGCGTCGCGCTGACCGGCCTGACCATGGCCGAGTACTTCCGCGACGAGAAGGACGCGAGCGGCAAGGGCAAGGACGTGCTGCTGTTCATCGACAACATCTACCGCTACACCCTGGCCGGCACCGAGGTGTCCGCGCTGCTCGGCCGCATGCCGTCGGCGGTGGGCTACCAGCCGACCCTGGCCGAGGAGATGGGCGTGCTGCAGGAGCGCATCACCTCCACCAAGACCGGTTCGATCACCTCGATCCAGGCCGTGTACGTGCCCGCGGACGACCTGACCGACCCGTCGCCGGCGACCACCTTCGCGCACCTCGACGCCACCGTCGTGCTGTCGCGAAACATCGCCTCGCTGGGCATCTACCCGGCGGTGGACCCGCTGGACTCGACCTCGCGCCAGCTCGACCCGAACGTGATCGGCAACGAGCACTACGAGACCGCGCGCCGCGTGCAGTCCACGCTGCAGAAGTACAAGGAGCTCAAGGACATCATCGCGATCCTGGGCATGGACGAGCTGTCGGAGGACGACAAGCTGGCGGTGTCGCGCGCGCGCAAGATCGAGCGCTTCTTCTCGCAGCCGTTCCACGTCGCCGAGGTGTTCACCGGCTCCCCGGGCAAGTACGTGCCGCTGAAGGAGACCATCCGCGGCTTCAAGATGATCGTCGACGGCGAGCTCGACCACCTGCCGGAGCAGGCCTTCTACATGGTCGGCAGCATCGACGAGGCGATCGAGAAGGCCAAGAAGATCACCGGCTGAGGCTGACGACATGGCAACGACAATCCGCTGCGACATCGTCAGCGCCGAGGCCGAGATCTACACCGGCGAGGCCACCATGGTCGTGGCCACCGGCGAGATGGGCGAGCTCGGCATCGCGCCGCGCCACGCCCCGCTGATCACCCGGCTCAAGCCCGGCAAGGTCGTGGTCACCACGGCCGCCGGCGAGCAGCTCGACTTCGCGATCTCCGGCGGAATCCTCGAGGTGCAGCCGCAGGTGGTGACGGTGCTGGCCGACACCGCGATCCGCGCCGAGGACATCGACGAAGCCTCGGTGCGCGCGGCGAAGGAAGAGGCCGAGCGCATCCTCGCCCACCGCGGCGAGCAGATGGAGGTCGCGGAAGCGCAGCAGCGCCTGGCCGAGGTGACGGCGCAGCTGCAGGCGCTGGAGCGGCTGCGGAAGAACCTGAAGCACTAGAGTCAGGGTGGAGCCCAGGCGCACTGCGTGCGCGTAAGGGTGAAGCGCAAGGATGAAGCGTAAGAGGGCGGCCTCCGGGCCGCCCTTTTCGTTTAGGCTCGGGGCATCACGGGGAGGGCGTGCGATGCGGATCCTGATGGTGTTGGCGTGCGTGCTGGCGGTGGCGACGGTGCAGGCCTCGGAGCGGCCGCGGGCGCGTGAGGCGGGGGTGGTCATCGGGACGATGCCGACCGGCCAGCTCAACGCCATCGTGGACGTGCCGGACGTGCGGGTCGGGCACACGACGGTGGTCGAGGGAGATTCGGTGCGCACCGGGGTCACGGCGATCCTGCCGCATGGTGGCAACCTCTACGCGGAGCGGGTGCCGGCGGCGCTGTTCGTGGCCAACGGCTACGGCAAGCTGCTCGGGGTCACCCAGCTGCGCGAGCTGGGCGAGCTGGAGACGCCGATCCTGCTGACCTGCACGCTGTGCGTGTGGAAGGCGGCCGATGCGCTGGTCGAGTGGCAGCTCTCGCAGCCGGGGATGGAGCGCGTGCGTTCGCTCAACGCGGTGGTCGGGGAGACCAACGACGGTTTCCTCAACGACATCCGCTCGCGGCCGCTGCGGGCGGAGCACGTGCGCGCGGCGCTGGAGTCTGCCTCGAGCACGAACGTGGAGGAGGGCGCGATCGGCGCCGGCACCGGCACGGTCGCGTTCGGCTGGAAGGGCGGCATCGGCACCAGTTCGCGGGTGACGCCGGACGGGCACGTAGTCGGGGTGCTGGTGCAGAGCAACTTCGGCGGCTCGCTGGTGGTGGCCGGGGTGCCGGTAGGGCGCGAACTGCCCGATCCGGCGACGCTGGCCGATTCCGTCGAAGCCCCGGTGCCCGACGGCGACGGCAGCATCATGATCGTGGTCGCCACCGACGCGCCGCTCGGTCCGCGCCAGCTCGAGCGCCTGGCGCTGCGCGCGACCGTCGGCCTGGCCCGGACCGGCAGTTCGATGTCCAACGGCTCCGGCGACTACGTGATCGCCTTCAGCAACGCCGAATCCGTGCGTCGCCACCAGGGCGACAGCGTGCACCAGGCGCCGATGCTCGACAACGACGCCATGGACGCGCTGTTCGTCGGCGTCGCCGAGGCCACCGAGGAGGCGATCCTCGACTCGATGTTCAAGGCCGAAGGCATGCGCGGCAACCGCGGCGCGGTGCCGGCGCTGCCGGTGGACGAGGTCGTCAGGCTGCTGCGCGACCGGCCGTCATCCGACTGACCGCCAGCATCGTCACGTCGTCGAACGGCGCCTCGCCGGCGGCGTGGGCGTGGACGGCATCGCGGATGCGCGGTACCAGCACGCTGGCGCCGGCGCTGCCGGGCAACAGGGTCAGCAGGCGCTGCTCGTCGAACAGGGTGCCGGACGCATCCCGGGCATCGGTGACGCCGTCGGTGAACATGAGCAGCGATTCGCCCGGCGCCAGCGCCTCGCGCGCGAAGCCGAAGGCCATGCCCGGCAGCATCCCCACCGCGGGGCCGGTCGGCGCCAGCCGCGCGCGCACCGCGTCCGTCCCCGAGATCGCCGGGGCTTCGTGCCCCGCGTTGACGTAGCCCAGGCTGCCGTCGGCCGGGTCGAGCACGCCGACGAACATGGTCGCGAACATGTTGGCGCCGTCGTGGGTGCGGGCGATGTAGTCGTTGGTGGAGGCGAGCAGGGCGGGGAGCTGCGCGGCCAGCGCGTCCGCACCGTCCAGCGTGCGCTCGGCGCCGGCGCGCAGCAGGCTGCGGAACAGCGCCATGAACAGCGCCGCGCCCACGCCCTTGTCGCAGACGTCGGCGACCACCAGCGCGATGCGGCCATCCTCGAGCGCGAACGCGTCGTAGAAGTCGCCGCCGACCTGGCGCGCGGGCTCGAAGCAGGCGGCCAGCTCCCAGCCGTCCGCGCGCGGCAATTCGGCCGGCAGGAACCCGGCCTGGATGTCGCGGGCGATGTCGATCTCGCGTTCGAGCGCGCGCGCGTGCATCTGCTCGCGGTCGTGCAGGCGCTTGCGCGCCAGGCTGGCCCCGACGCGGGCGCGCAGGATCTGCGGGTTGAACGGCTTGGGCAGGTGGTCGTCGGCGCCCATGCCGATCGCCTTCGTAATGCTGTCGGCGTCGTCGAGCGCGGAGATCATCACGATCGGCAGGTGGCGGAAGCGGTCGTCGCCGCGCAGGCGTTCCAGCAGCTCGAAACCGTTCATCACCGGCATCATGATGTCGAGCAGCACCAGGTCGTAGTCGCCGGCCTCGAGCATGCCCAGCGCCTCGCGGCCGTCGACCGCCATGTCCACGGTGTGGCCCTGGCGCAGCAGCCGCCGCGACAGCACGTCGCGGTTCATCTCGTTGTCGTCCACCACCAGGATGTGGCCGGTGTCGCCGGCGGCCAGCGCGCTCATGCCAGGCTCCGTTCCGTGCCCGCGGCGAGCAGCCGGCGCAGGTAGGGCAGCTCGGCCTCCATCGCCTGCTCGCCGCGCTCGATCAGGTACGGGATCAGGTGGGTGTCGCCGAGCCGCACCGGCTGCGAGAACGCCGGCATCAGCGGCACGATCTCGGCGTGGTGGACCGCGCTGTAGAAAGCGTAGGTCGAGCGCAGCATGTGGTTGATGGTGGTGGAGATGCATTGGCCGGCCACGCCCAGCATCGAGTTGAGCTGCTCGGCCGGCGGGGTCTCGAAACCCATCGCCAGGATGATGTCGGCGCCCTCGCGGATCGCGATGCTGACCGGCAGCGGGTCGGACATGCCGCCGTCCACCAGCAGCCGGCCGGCGATCTCCTTGGGCCGCAGCAGCATCGGGATGGCAATGCTGGCGCGGACCGCGTCGCCGATGCGACCGGAACGCAGCTCCACCGCCTCGCCGGAGCGCAGGTCGGTCGCGGCCAGGTGCAGCGGGATCTTCGCCTGCTCGAAGCGGACGTCGCCGTAGAGGTCGCGCATCACCCGCGCCACCGCGCGGTCGTCCACCAGCCCGAGGCGTTCGTTGAAGCCGAACCGCCGCGGCAGCAGGCTGCGCAGCACCGAGCGCACGTGCAGGCGGTTGAACAGGCCCTCCCACATGCGGTGGGTGTGCTTCTCCGCCTCCAGCGCGTCCATGCCCATGGCCATGGCCGCGGTGTAGATGCTGCCGCCGCTGCAGCCGACGCAGATGTCGATCGGGATGCCCTCGTGCTGCAGCACCTTCCACATGCCGACCGCCGCCGCGCACTTCATGCCGCCGGAGCCGACCACCACGGCCAGCCGCGGCCGGCCCCGGGGGGCGACCTGCGGCGTGCGCGGCGTCAGCGTGGCCTGCTCAGGCATCCGGCTGCTCCAGCACCCGGTGCAGGTAGTCGAGCTGCGCCTCGGTGGCGCGCATGCCCTGTTCGATCACGTACGGGAACTGGTCGGTGTCGAACAGCCGGATCGGGCGGTCGAACTCGGGCAGCACCGGGATGATCTCGGCGTGGTGCGCGAGGTTGTGGAACGAGTAGTTCGCGCGCAGGAGGTTGTTGGTGTACACACTGTTGACCTGGAAGGCGTAGCGCGTGGCCGACTTGATCCGGCGCGGGTAGGGGCTCTCGAAGCCCATCGCCAGGATCACGTCCGCGCCCTCGCGGATCGCCACGTCCACCGGCAGCGGGTCGGACAGGCAGCCGTCGAGCAGCATGCGTTCGCCGATCTTCCACGGCTTCCACACGTAGGGGATGGCGATGCTGGCGCGCACCGCATCGCGCACGCTGCCCTCGCTCACCACCACCTTCTCGCCGTTGTTGAGGTCGGTGGCGACGATGTGCAGCGGGATCCTTGCGTCGGCGAAGTCCTTGCCGCCGAATGGCGGTTCCAGCGCTTCCAGCAGCGGGGCGTCATGGACCATGCCGAGGCTGCCCTCGAAGCCGAACAGCTTCGGCATGAACGCGCCCAGCAGCGAGCGCCAGTCGCGCTTGAGGGTCACCTTTGGCGTCCACAGCTCGGCGGTCAGGCGCTCGCAGGTGGCCACGTCGTAGCCCAGCGCCATCACCGCGGCGTAGATGCTGCCGCCGCTGCAGCCGACCACCATGTCCACGTCGATGCCCTCGCGGTCGAGCACCTTCCACATGCCCAGCGCCGAGGCGCACTGCACCGCGCCGGAACCGATGACGATGGCGACGCGCTTGCCGCTCATGCCGCGAAGCTCGCCACCGCCTCGTCCACGCCGGCGAAGATCTTCAGGATGGTCGCGAAACCGCTCAGCTCGAGCACCTTGCGCACGTTCGGGTTGATGTCGGCCAGGCGCAGGTCGCCGCCGCGGCGGCGCGCCTCCTTGACCGTGGCCAGCAGCGCGCGCAGGCCGGCGCTGCTGGTGTAGTCAACCCCGCTGAGGTCCACGACCAGGCGGCTGCCGCCGCCCTCGACGTGCCGCTGCAGCGTAGTGAGCAGGGTTTCGGCGGTGAGGCCGTCGACGCTGCCGCTGATCGCGACGATGTCCACGCCGTCCCGAGGCCGGATCTCGATGTCCATGGTGTTGCTACCCCTCTTGGTGTTCTGGTGCTGCCGCCGGCAGCCGCTTGGTGAGCGTGAGGACGTTGCCGCGCGGCGTCGCGGGTTCGTGTTCGACCGTGTCCATCACCTGGCGCACCAGGTGCCAGCCGAGGCCGCCGGGCTCGCGCTCCTCGAGCGCGGCGTCGAGGTCCGGGGCGGGCGCGTGCAAGGGATCGAACGCGGGCGCTTCGTCGCGGATCACCACGCGCACGCCGTGCGCGCCGGCGTCGATCGCCACTGCCACCGGGCCGCCGTCGCCGCCGTAGCCGTGTTCCATGATGTTGGTGAAGGCTTCCTCCACCGCGAGGCGCACGGCGAAGGCCACGTCCTCGCCCACGCCTGCCTCGGCGCAGGCCGCGTCGACGAAGGCGGTCAGCGTGTGCAGGTCGGCCATCGCGGTGGCGCGGAATTCGTTCACGCGGTTTCCCCGCCGGCCAGCGCCTCGATCTTGCCGACCAGGCGCGCGATGTCCACCGGCTTGGTGTCGAAGTCGTCGCAGCCGGCCGCGAGGCACTTGTCGCGGTCGGCGGCCATCGCGTGCGCGGTGAGCGCGATCACCGGGATGGCGGCGGTGGCCGGGTCGGCCTTGATGCGGCGGGTTGCTTCCCAGCCGTCGATCACCGGCAGCCCCATGTCCATCAGGATCAGCGACGGCGCTTCCGACCTGGCCTTGTCCACGGCTTCCTGGCCGTCCATCGCGAACACGAGTTCGTAGCCGCGGCGCAGCAGCCGCCGGGACAGCATGTCGCGGTTCATCTCGTTGTCCTCGACGAGGAGAATCTTCATGGCGCTCACCCCGCCACCGCCGCCGGCGCCTCGATCGCGCGCCGCACTTCCTGCTCGAGCTGGGACTGGCTGTAGCTGCCCTTCTCGAGCACGCTCTGCACGTGGCCGGCAAGGCGCTCCTGTTCGGCGCGCGACAGCTCCTTGGCGGTGAGCACCACCACCGGCAGCGTCTCGCCGCCGGCGCGCAGGGCCTCGAGGAATCCGAAGCCGTCCATCTCCGGCATCATCAGGTCGAGCAGCACCAGCGCCGGGCGCGCCTCGCGAACGCGCTCCAGGCCCTCGCGGCCGTTGCCGGCCTCGCTGACCTCCCAGCCCTGCCGCTCGAGCAGCTTGCGCAACATGCTGCGGGTGGTGGCGTCGTCCTCGACCACCAGCACGCGGCGCTCGCCGGCGTGGCGCAGGTGCTTCTCCAGCGCGCGCGCCAGGCTCTCGCGTTCGACCGGCTTGACCAGGTAGTCGGAGGCCCCGAGCGCGACGCCCATGGCCTGGTCGCCGGCCACCGAGACCATGATCACCGGGATCGCGCCCAGTTCCGGGTCGGCCTTCAGCCGCGACAGCACCGCCCAGCCGTCCACGCTCGGCATCAGCACGTCGAGCAGGATCAGCGCGGGGCGCAGCTCGCGCGCCAGGCGCAGGCCGGTCTCGCCGTCGTTGGCGCTGACCGTGCGCAGTCCTTCGCGCGCCAGCATCCGCGAGATCATCTCGCAGGCGCCTGGTTCGTCGTCGATGATCAGGATCACCGGGTCGGCCTGCGCTTCACTGGGCTGCGCCACCACCGCGGCCGCTTCGGTCGCCGCCGCGGCGTCGCCGGCGGCAGGTCCGGGCGCCGCCTCCGGATCCGCGGGCAGGCGCAGGGTGAAGCAGGTCCCCACGCCGGCGGTGCTGCGCATCGTGATCCCGCCGCCCAGCATCTGCGCGAAGCGACGCGTGATCGCCAGGCCGAGGCCGGTGCCGCCGTACTTGCGCGTGGTCGAGGCGTCGGCCTGAGAGAACGGCTCGAACACCTTCGCCTGCTGTTCCGGGGTCATGCCGATGCCGGTGTCCTCGACCTCGAACACCAGCCAGTCGCGGCCGGCGGAGGCCTCGCGCCGCGCGCGCAGGCGGATCTCGCCTTCCTCGGTGAACTTGCTGGCGTTGCTGAGCAGGTTGAACAGCATCTGCCGGACCTTGGTGATGTCCGAATGCATCGTGCCCAGGCCGGCGGCCTCGACCACCAGCGTGTTCGACTTCTTGTCGGTGAGCGGCTTGACCGTGCTGGCGACGCCGTCCACCAGCGCGTCCACCTCGAACTCCTCGAGGTAGACCTCCATCTTGCCGGCCTCGATCTTGGACAGGTCCAGGACCTCGTTGATCAGGCCGAGCAGGTGCTTGCCGGCGGTGTGGATCTTGGACAGGTCCGGCACCATCGCCTCGTCGCCGCTGTCCTGCGCTTCCTCGACCAGCAGCTCGCTGTAGCCGATGATCGCGTTCAGTGGCGTGCGCAGCTCGTGGCTCATGTTGGCCAGGAACAGGCTCTTGGACTGGTTCGCCTTCTCGGCGTCCTCCTTGGCCTGGGCGAGCTGCAGGCTCGCCTGCGCGAGCTCGGTGTTGCGCGCCTCCAGCAGCTTGCGCCCGTGCACGATGCGCCGGCTCTGCACGTGCGAGTGGTAGCTGAAGACCGAGCCGTAGATGAAGATGCCGAGGATGCTGGCGGCGGTCGGCACCGGCGGTGCCGAGAAGCTGGTGGCGTAACCGGTGAACCAGCCGACCGCGAGCGCGCCGATCGCGACCCCCACCAGGCCCTTCCACGCCAGACGGAAGCCGCCGATGCTGAGGTTGCCCAGGTGCACGCCGGACAGCAGCATCACGCTCGGCCACAGGCTGAAGTGCATGCCCGCGGCCCAGGCCCCCATCAGCACCGAGTCCAGCAGCAGGTTGCGCTGCTCGGCGCGCTTCTGGTCGGCGGTGGCACGCGCCCACAGGTAGGCCAGGTGCGGCCAGACGAAGCCGTAGCCCAGCAGCAGCGCCGCCAGCCCCGGGCTCATGCGCCCGGTGCGGTTGAACAGCGCGAACAGGATCAGCGCGGAAATCGGATAGCAGACGACCCGGACGAGATAGTCCAGGCGGACGATCGGATGCGCGTGCTTGAACGACATGCGCCGCAGTGTCCCGCGGCCCGGGGGGGCGCGACACACCATGAATATGTCGCCGCGTTCAGGCGGTGATGACGGCCTCCAGCGGCACCGACGGATCCCAGCGCTCGCGGCCGCGCAGTTCGGCCAGCTCGATCAGGACTTCAGCGCCCACCACCTGCGCGCCCTGCGCGCGCGCCAGCGCCAGCGCCGCGGCGAGCGTGCCGCCGGTGGCGAGGATGTCGTCCACGAGCAGCACGCGCGATCCCGGCGGCACCGCGTCGGCGTGGACTTCCAGCCGGGCATTGCCGTATTCGAGCTCGTAGTCCTGGCCGTGCGTGGTGCCGGGGAGCTTGCCGGTCTTGCGCAAGGGCACGAAGCCGAGCCCGAGCGCGCGCGCCAGCGCCGCGCCGAGGATGAAGCCGCGCGATTCGATCGCGAACACCGCGTCGAGCACCACGCCACGCCAGGGCGCCGCCATGGACTCGACGGCGCTGTTGAAGCCCTCGGCATCGGCAAGCAACGGGGTGATGTCCTTGAACACGACGCCTTCGCGCGGGAAACCGGGGACGTCGCGGACGAGTTCTCGCCAATCCTGCATGGGACACCTTGTACGTGGCCGCTCCTGATCTTACCCAAACGGCTGCGCCAAAGCCGGGTGGCGGCCTCACGGGGCTTGGACGCGGGCTGTCGCAGGCTGCCCGCGAACCCACGGAGCACCGCCATGACCGACCTTCCGGAGACCACGAGCGACGATTCGCCCGCCGAGCGCGCGCGCTGCCTCGACGAGGCACTGGAAGACAGCTTCCCGGCCAGCGATCCCCCGGCGATGACCTCGCCGACCGCGGCGACCCCGTCCGACGAGGTCATCGCCGACGGCCCCGGCGGTGCCCCACTGCGGGTGTACCGCGTGGTCGAGGCCGGGCAGGCAGCCGAGCCGTTCGCGCCCAGCGACAGCGGCGGACGCTGGTCGCCGCCGGGCAAGCCCTGCGTGTATGCCTCGCTGTCGCCGGCCGCGGCGATGCTGGAGTATCTCGCGCACCTGGAGGGCGACCCGCCTGGGGAGCTGATGCTGGCGGTGGCGACCGTGCCGCCGGGCACCGTGCTCTCGGAGACCAACGAGCCTTCGACCTGGCAGGAACTGCCGTACCGCCACGAGGTCCAGCAGGTCGGCGCGGCGTGGCTGGAGTCGGGGCGGTCGCTCGCGCTGCGGGTGCCGAGCGCGCTGTGCAACGGCGAGAGCAATGTCTTGCTGAATCCGGGCCACGAGGGCTTCGCGGGCCTGCAGCTGCAGGAATTGCGGCCGACGCGGGTGGATCCGCGCCTGCGTTCCTGAACGTCGTGTTCATGTGAATCACGCGGCCTGAATGTTTTCGGCCCGAAGGTTGCCGCTCCGGAAAACCCGAAGCGGGCGACCGGACGATCCCCACGAGAACAAGAGCAGGAGCACACATGAAGCAGCCTTCCCTCATCGCACTCGCACTCGCCATCGCCGCGGCCGTTGCCGCTCCGCTTGCCTTCGCGCAGGACCAGACCGCCACGCAGCAGGCCGAGGCCGAGGCGACCATGACCCAGGAGGCGCAGGTGCCGCCGGTCGCCGAGGACCTGCCGCAGGTGCCCGAGGCGACCGCCCCGGCCACCTTCGCCACCCTCGACGTGGACCAGGACGGTCGCGTCAGCAAGGACGAGGCCGCGGCCGACGCTGCCCTGTCGGCGGCTTTCGACGAGACCGACACCGATGGCGACGGCTTCGTCACCGAGGCCGAGTTCGACGTCCACGCCGCGCCGGACATGCCGGCGCAGGACGTCCCGGACGTCCAGCCCGAGACCCTCTGACCTGTAGGCCCTAGACTGGCCGGATGGCAGGCAACGGCCCCATCCGGCTGGTCGGTTTCGACGGCGACGACACGCTCTGGCGCAGCGAGGACTACTACCGCGACGCGCAGGCGAAATTCGAGGCGATCGTCGCCAACTACGTCGACCTCGACGACGTCCACCACCGCCTGTACGCGGTCGAGAAGCGCAACCTCGCCCTGTTCGGCTACGGCGGCAAGGGCATGACGTTGTCCATGCTCGAGGCCGCGATCGCGATCACCGAGCGGCGCATCTCCGCCGCCGACCTGCACCGCATCCTCGAGCTCGGCAAGGCGCTGCTGCGGCACCCCGTGGAGCTGTTGCCCGGCGTGCGCGAGGCGGTTGCCGAGATCGCGCGCGAGCACGAAGTGGTGCTGGTCACCAAGGGCGACCTGTTCCACCAGGAAGCCAAGGTGCGCGAGTCCGGCCTGGCCGACCTGTTCCCGCGCATCGAGATCGTCAGCGAGAAGGACCCCGCCACCTACGCGCGGGTGCTGGCCGAGTTCGAACTGGAGCCGGGGGCGTTCGCGATGATCGGCAACTCGCTGCGCTCGGACGTGCTGCCGGTGCTCGAGCTCGGCGGCTGGGCGGTGCACATGCCCTACCACGTGACCTGGGTGCACGAGGCCGAGGCGGCCCTCCCCGCGGCGCTGGAAGGGCGCATGCGCAGCGCCTCGACGCCGGCTGAACTGCCGGCCGCCCTGCGCGCATTGCAGGCCACGGCCACGGTAGGCTAAGGGCCCCCAACCACAGCGGGCCCTGGCCATGCGCAAGTCCCTGCTCCTCGCAGCCACGGCGGCACTGCTGCTGTCGGCGGCCGCCCCCGCGTCCGCGGGCGATGTCGACTGCAAGCTCACCTTCAACCTGTCCGGCTGGTCGGTGTTCTACAAGACCGCGTCCGGCACCGGCGTGGTCACCTGCGACAACGGCCAGCGCCTGCCGGTGAAGATCAGCACCAAGGGCGGCGGCCTCAGCTTCGGCAAGTCGAAGATCGAAAACGGCACCGGCGAGTTCTCGGGCGTGGACGACATCCGCGACGTGCTCGGCACCTATGCCACCGCCGAGGCCCACGCCGGCGCGGTCAAGTCGAGCAAGGCGCAGGTCATGACCAAGGGCGAGGTGTCGCTCGCGCTTGCCGGCACCGGCAAGGGCTGGGACCTCGGGTTCGCGTTCGGGAAGTTCGTGCTGGAGGCGCGCTAGCGGCCCAGTTCGGGCTTGTCCTGCAGCATCACCGGCAGCGGCTGGATGCTGCGCTCGACCCCGGCCTCCACGGTGCGCGTGGCCCAGGCCAGGGCGCCGACGTAGACGCCGAGCAACACGGCGCACGCGATCGCCAGCCAGCACAGCTTGCGCAGTCGGACGTCGTCGTCCTGGGAGGTCCGTTCGAAGTGGGTCGGTCGCGTGGCCATGGGTCGGAAGCCTAGGGTGCGCCCCGTCACGGCAACGTGCATGCAGGCGTTGCAGAATCCGCTCCCGCATCGATGGTTCAGAAAGCAGACAGGAGGCAGCCATGAAGCGAACGACCCCGTTGCTCCTCGCCGCCGCGCTGGCGGCCGCGACCGGCGCCGCGAGCGCGCAGGATTTCGTGTTCGGCTGGAATCCGCGCAGCGGCGACGTCTGGGTGGACAGCACCCTCGCCGACGTGAACCGTTACGGCGACCGCCACCGCGATGCGTTCGTGGACGAACTGGTGCGTTACTACCGCGCGCCGCGCGACTACGTCACCGACCTGTTGGTGACGCAGCGCTGGGCGCCTGGCGATGTCTACTACGCGTGCGCGATCGCCTCGATCATCGGGCGTTCCTGCCGCTATGTCGCCGAGGAATGGAACCGCGACCACGGCCAGGGCTGGGGCGCGGTCGCGCAGCGGCTCGGCATCAAGCCGGGCTCGCCGGAATTCCACCGGCTCAAGCGCGGCTTCGTGGCGACCTACGACCGTTGGGCGCGGCCGATCGAACTGGACGACCGCCTGCGCGCCGACTTCCCCGACCGCGGGCGCGGCAACGCCAACGGCAATTCCGGCCAGGGCAACCAGGGCAAGGCCAAGGGCAACCAGGGCAAGGGGAAGGGCAACCAGGGCCACAACCGCGGCAACCAGGGCCAGGGACGCGGCAAGGATTGATTAAACTGGGCGGATGCACGGCACCGCCCACATCGTCGGCTTCGACCCGCGCTGGCGCGAGGACTTCGCGCGCCTGAACCTGGAGTGGCTGCGGCGCTGGTTCGTGGTCGAGCCGGTGGACGAGGAAGTGCTCGGCGACCCCGAGCGGCACATCCTCGCCGACGGCGGCCAGGTGCTGTTCGCGCTCGACCCGGACGGCAGCCGCGCGATCGGCACCGTGGCCCTGCGCCACGACGGCGACGGCGTCTTCGAACTGACCAAGATGGCGGTCGAACCGGAGCAGCGCGGCACCGGCATCGGCCGTGCGCTGCTGCTGGCGGCGATCGATGCCTACCGCGGGCTCGGCGGCCGCGAGCTGTACCTGGAATCGAGCAGCCTGCTGCAGCCGGCGCTGCGGCTTTACGAGAGCGCCGGCTTCGTGCACCGGCCGGCCCCGCGCCCGGGCTCGCACTACGCGCGCGCCGACGTGCACATGGTCTGGGAGCCGGGCGTCGCCAGCGGGCAGGACGCGGCGTGAGCGCGTCCGTGCCGATCGAGGCGGCAGCCGTACGCCTGTCCGTCGCCCCGATGATGGACTGGACCGACACGCACTGCCGCGTGTTCCACCGCATCGTCGCGCCGCACGCGCGCCTGTACACCGAGATGGTGCACGCCAACGCGGTGATCCACGGCGACCGCTCGAAGCTGCTGGCGATGGATCCGGTCGAGCACCCGGTCGCGCTGCAGCTCGGCGGCAGCGAGCCGGACCTGCTGGCGCGCGCCGCGCGCATCGGCGCGGAGCACGGCTTCGACGAGAT
Source organism: Cognatiluteimonas lumbrici (assembly GCF_006476065.1). Taxonomy (GTDB): domain Bacteria; phylum Pseudomonadota; class Gammaproteobacteria; order Xanthomonadales; family Xanthomonadaceae; genus Cognatiluteimonas; species Cognatiluteimonas lumbrici. The sequence goes on along the minus strand of NZ_ML636798.1, from coordinate 1,396,978 downwards.
CAACCTCAACTGCGGCTGTCCGTCCGACCGCGTGCAGGCCGGGCGCTTCGGTGCCTGCCTGATGCGCGAGCCGGCGCTGGTCGCGGACTCGGTGGCCGCGATGATCGCCGCGCTGGCCGACCTGCCCGAACCGGTGCCGGTGACGGTGAAGTGCCGCCTCGGCGTGGACGACGACCACGACTTCGACCGCTTCCTCGCGTTCGTGGATACGGTAGCCGACGCCGGCTGCCGCAGCTTCGTGGTGCACGCGCGCAACGCCTGGCTGCAGGGCCTGTCGCCGAAGGAGAACCGCACGGTGCCGCCGCTGCGCTACGACTGGGCGTACCGGCTGAAGGCGCTGCGGCCGTCGCTGCAGGTGGTGGTGAACGGAGGCATCGCCGACTTCGAGGAAGCGAGCGCGCACCTGGACCACGCCGACGGCGCGATGCTCGGACGCGCGGCCTACCACGACCCCTACCTGCTGCACCGGCTCGATGTCGCCTGGTTCGGTGGAGAGCTGCGCACGCGCGCGGAGCTGCTGCGGGCGCTGCGGCCGTGGGTCGAGCGCTGGCTCGGGCAGGGCATCCCGCTCAAGCGCACCACCCGCCACCTGCTCGGCCTGTTCAACGGCGAGCGTGGCGGCCGCGCATTCCGCCAGGTCTTGAGCGAGGGCGCGCACAAGTCCGGGGCCGACTGGTCGTTGGTGGAGCGTGCGCTCGCCGCCACCGAAGCCGTCGCGGCCGCGGCCTAGGACCAGGCCCGTGCTGACCCGCGACCCGGACGCCTTCCTCGAGTTCACGCGTGGCGTCGCGCCCGACTTCGGGCCGGCCACCGCCAAGGGGGTGTTCCTGGTGGCGCCGGACGGTTTCGTCCTCGCCGCCGAATCCGCCAGCGACAACCGCTACATGGCGGGGGCAGGCGCGTTCGATGCATCGCGCGCGCTGGCCGAGCACCGGGCGTTGCAGGCGGCGCTGTCGCGGGTGCTGCCGACGGTCTGCTTCCCCGGGGACCCGGAGACCCCGGACGCCGTGTTCCCCAACAACGTGTTCGCCACCGCGCCGGGGCGTTACCTGGTCGGGCGCATGCGCCACCCGGTGCGTCGGCGCGAAGCCGCGCGCAGCGACATCCGCGGCTTCTTCCGCGACCTGCTGGGCTATCGCGAGATCGACCTGTCCACCCAGCCGCACCCATGCGAGCTGACCGGGGCGCTGGTGGTCGACCGCGCGCGCGGGCTCGGCTTCTGCGGGCTGTCGGACCGCTGCGACGGGGCGGGCGCGCGGCTGATGCACGAGGCCCTCGGCCTGCGCGCCACCCTGCTGTTCGACCTGGCCCCCGGCGAGTACCACGCCAACGTGGTGCTGGCGGTGCTGGCCGGACGCGCGCTGGTGGTGGCGCCGGGTGGCTTCGCCGACCCGCGGGTGGTGCAGGCGCTGGCATCGCTCTATGCTCCGCATGTGCTGGCGCTGTCGCCGGCGGAGCAGGCGGCGTTCGCCGGCAATGCCATCGCCCTGTCCGGCGATCGTGCCTGGATGAGCGCGCGGGCGGCCGCGGCGCTGTCCGGCGCGAACCGGGAAGCGCTGGCCCGCGCCGGGTTCGCGCTGGAATCGGTCGCGCTGGAGGCGATCGAGGCCGGCGGCGGTTCGTTGCGTTGCTGCGTGGGCGAGCTGTTCTAGCGGAAACCACCTCGCCGGGCCTGAACCCCCGCTGCCGCCACCGGGCAGGGTTAAGGACGGATTCACCGCCTGCTTTCGACAATCCATCCACGCCGCAAATCCTTGATGGAAAACCGAATGTCGCTGTCGACCCGCCCGCTCGCCATTGCGCTCACGATTGCCCTCATGGGGGCGGTCGGCGTGGCCGCCGCGGCGCCGGGGCCGACGGGCATGCAGGATTCCGAAGCGCGGCAGCCGCGCGCACAGTCCCGGCCCGAGCCGCCGCCGCAGGCGCGCCCGCGCAGCGAACGCCCGCAGCCGGCCCCCGCGCCGCGTCAGCGCCAGGAGCGCCCGCGCCACGTGGACCCGCTGTCGGACAGCGTCCGCCGCATCGAGCGCCGCACCCGCGGCCAGGTCATCAGCGCCGAGCGCGTGCCCTACGACGGCCGCTCGGTGAGCCGGGTCAAGGTGGTGGACGAGGACGGCCGCGTGCGCGTCTACATGGACGATCCGCAGGCCGCCGCGGGCACCCCGCGTACACGCCGCGACGACGACTGAATAGGCAGTCTGTACACTCCCGGGTGCCCCACCACCACTGGAGTTCGAGTCCATGCGTATCCTGCTCGTCGAAGACGAAGCTCCCCTGCGCGAGACCCTGGCGGCGCGGCTGAAGCGCGAAGGGTTCGCGGTGGATGCCGCCCAGGACGGCGAGGAAGGCCTGTACATGGGCCGCGAGGTTCCCTTCGACCTCGGCATCATCGACCTCGGCCTGCCGAAGATGTCCGGCATGGAGCTGATCAAGGCGCTGCGCGACGAGGGCAAGCAGTTCCCGGTGCTGATCCTGACCGCGCGCTCGAGCTGGCAGGACAAGGTCGAGGGCCTGAAGCAGGGCGCCGACGACTACCTGGTGAAGCCGTTCCACGTCGAGGAACTGCTGGCGCGGATCAACGCGCTGGTGCGGCGCGCCGCGGGCTGGAGCAAGCCGACCCTCGATTGCGGGCCGGTGGTGCTCGACCTGGCCGCGCAGACGGTCACCGTGCACGGCAGCAACGTCGACCTGACCAGCTACGAGTACAAGGTCCTCGAGTACCTGATGATGCACGCCGGCGAGCTGGTCTCGAAGGCCGACCTCACCGAGCACATCTACCAGCAGGACTTCGACCGCGATTCGAACGTGCTCGAAGTGTTCATCGGCCGCCTGCGCAAGAAGCTGGATCCGGACGGCACGCTCAAGCCGATCGAGACGGTGCGCGGCCGCGGCTACCGTTTCGCGATCCCGCGCAACGGGGAATGACCGCCGCCGTGCGCGGCGGGGGCCGGGAGGGGGAGCGTGGCGCACGGTCGTGAGCCCCTGTTGCGCTGGCGCCCGCGCTCGCTGCAGTCGCGGCAGCTCTGGGCGGCCAGCATCGGCCTGGTCGCGTTCCTCGCGCTCACCGGCTACGCGCTCGACAAGGCCTTCTTCGACGTCGCCAGCCAGGGCCGCGCGGAGCGGCTCAAGTCCTACGCGCTGTACTACGCCGGGCATACCGACTTCGCGCGCGATGGCAGCCTGATCCCCCCCGACGTCCCGCCCGACGGGCGCTTCGACCGTCCGGGCAGCGGCCTGTACGCGGTGATCGAGCTGCCCAACGGGCAATGGTCCTCGCTGTCGGCGCAGGGCCCGGTGCTGCCCGACGGCGAGATGCTCGGCGGCCGCCAGGAGCGCGCCGACGGCCCGCTGCCGATGACCCGCAGCGACGGCCTGCCCGGCGAGGTCTACCGCTACGGCATCGGCCTGGTGGACGCCACCCGCAGCAACGCGCCCGAGTTCCCGTACACGATCTACGTGATGGAGGACGCCGGCACGCTACCGCGCCAGGTGAGCGTGTTCCGGCAGGCGCTGTGGGGCTACCTCGGCATCGCCGCGGCGGTGCTGCTGTTCCTGCAGGCGGTGATCCTGCGCTGGAGCCTCTTGCCGCTGCGGCGCGTGGTCGTCGAGCTCAAGCGCGTGCAACGCGGGCAGCTCGCGCGCATGAGCGAACACCACCCGCGCGAACTGGAACCGCTCACCGAGAGCATCAACGCGCTGGTCGAGAGCGAGCGCGAGAACCTGGAGCGCCAGCGCAACACCCTGGCCGACCTCGCGCACAGCCTGAAGACCCCGCTCGCGGTGCTGCGCACGCGCCTGGACAGCGACCCCAGCGACGCCGGCCTGCGCGAGGAACTGGACATCCAGTTGCGGCGCATGAACGACCTCGTCGGCTACCAGCTCGCGCGCGCCGCTTCCGGCGGCCACAAGCTGTTCGCCGCCCCGGTGCCGATCGAGCCGCACGCCGAGCAGATCGTGCGCGGGCTGGAGAAGATCTACGCCGCCAAGGGCACCGTGTGCGAGTTCGACATCGATCCGGAGGCCTGCTTCCACGGCGAGCCCGGCGACCTGCAGGAACTGCTCGGGAACCTGCTCGAGAACGCGTTCAAGTGGGCGAAGTCGCGGGTGCTGCTGACCGCGCGCCCGGGCGAGAGCGCGCCGGGCCGGCGCCCGGGCCTGTTGCTGGCGGTGGACGACGATGGCCCCGGCATCCCGCCGGAACAGGTGGCGGTGGTGCTGCAGCGCGGCGTGCGCGGCGACGAACGCGTGCACGGGCACGGCATCGGCCTGGCGATCGTGCAGGACATGGTGCGCAGCTACCGCGGCGAGCTCGACGTCAGCCGCTCGCCCGAACTCGGCGGCGCCCGCTTCGAAGTCCGGCTCCCTCCCGGCCTGTGATCCGGTTGTGGGAGCGGCGGAAGCCGCGAAATCCAGTTCGCGCTTACAGCGCCGACGGCCCGTACAGCTTTTCCAGGTGCGCCGCGACCTCCGGCATCGCGCGGCGCAGCAGCTTCGGGTCGCTGAAGTGGTATTCGCTGCATACCGCGAAGAACTCCTCGGGCGCCTCGGCGGCGTAGGGATCGAGCAGGGTGCGGCGGCCGCCGTCCACCTCGCGCACGAAGGCGTCGTACGCCTGCTGGAAGTCGCGCGCCCATTCGCGCTGCCAGGCGCGCGGCAGCGGCGGGGTGCCGTCGAGCACGCCGTCGAGCGCATCGAGCTTGTGCGCCATCTCGTGCACCGCCACGCAGAAGCCGGCGCCGGGCTCGGCGATGTCGGCCTGCACGTCGGCCCAGGACAGGATCAGCGGCCCGGCTTCCCAGGCTTCGCCGATCAGTTCGTCCTCCCACTCGTGCAGCACGCCCGCGGCATCCACGTGGCTGCGGTTGACGCGGAACGCATCCGGGTAGACCAGCAGCTCGCTCCAGCCGTGCAGGCCCTCGGCGCCGAAGCGCAGCAGCGGCAGGCAGCACAGGGCGGCGAGTTGGACGCGGTCGCGTTCGTCGAGTTCCAGGCCGGCCACCGGCGTGATCGCCTTGCGTTGCAGGAACAGCGCCGCAAGCGCGCGCAGCGTCGCGAGGTCGTCTTCTCCGAGCCTTCGCAACCACGGCAGGCCGGCCACGGCATCGCGCCACAGCGGTTCGGCGATGAGGGCGGGCTCGCGGCGCAGGCGCGCGAGCAGGCCGCCAAGCAGACCCCGGCTCAACTCAGCGGAACATCCCCGGCAGGAAGCTGTGCCAGCGCGGGGTGCTCGAGCTGCTGTCGTCGCTGTCGCCGCTGCGTACCGTCACCACCGGCTTGATCCGGTGGCTGCGCTTGGGCGGGTTGGTCGGCACCGGCTTCGGGCTCGCGGCCTCGGGCGGTGCCGCCGCGGGGCGGTCGCAATCGCCACCGTTGCCGTTGGGGCCATGCAGGGCGACCTCGTGGCTGCCCGCGGTGGCGCCGCCGGCAAGGGCGAGGCACAACGGGAGCAGGGCCAGCAGGAGGCGGCGGGACGGGCGCGGTGCTGTGTTCATGGGCGTTCCTCTCCGGGGACGCGGCGGGCACATGGCGACAGCGCACTATAGCCCGGCTGGAGCCCGTGTGCAGGGAATCCTCGCATCGGTCAGACTGCCGGTCATGAACGAGCGCGAACTGCTGCGGCGCCTGGCCGCCGGGCCGGTGTCCGGCGCGGCGCTGGCCCGCGAGGCCGGCCTGAGCCGCGCTGCGGTGTGGAAGCGGATCCAGGGGCTGCGCGCTGCCCAGATCGGCGTGGTCGCCGCGCCGGGCCTGGGCTACGCGCTGGAGCGTCCGCTGGACCTGCTCGATGCAGACGCCATCGTGGCCGCGCTTCCGGGCGCTGCCCGTGACGAACTGGCCGCGCTGGAAGTCGCGTGGACACTGGATTCCACCAATTCCGAGCTGTTGCGGCGGCCGAGCCCGGCGCGCGGCTGCAGCGTGCTGCTGGCCGAGCGCCAGGCCGGGGGCCGGGGGCGTCGTGGCCGCGGCTGGGCGTCGCCGCTGGCCGCCAACCTGTACCTGTCGCTGGACCGGCGCTTCGGCGGCGGGCTCGCGCGCCTGCCCGGCCTGAGCTTGGTAGCGGGGGTGGCGGCCGCCGAGGCGCTGCACGCGCTGGGATTTTCCGGCGTGCGCCTGAAGTGGCCCAACGACCTGGTGGTCGGCGAAGGCGGCGTGCTGCGCAAGCTGGGCGGGTTGCTGGTGGAAGGCGGCGGCGAGGTCGCCGGGCCGGCGCGCGCGGTGGTCGGGCTGGGCCTCAACGTCGCCATGCCGGCCGCGGCCGGCGCGGGCATCGACCAGCCCTGGACCGACCTGGCCGGCCTGTCGGACGGCGCGCCGCCGGCGCGCAACGCGGTGGCGGCGGCACTGCTGGGGCGGCTGCTGCCGGCGCTGGCGGAGTTCGACGCCTGCGGGCTGGCCCCGTTCCTGCCGCGGCACGCGGCCCTGGATGCGCTTGCCGGCCGCGAAGTGCTGGTGCACGGCGAGCACGGCAGCACCGCCGCGGTGGCGCTGGGGCTGGCCGCGGACGGCGCGTTGCGCGTGCGCGTCGGCCAGCGCGAGCAGCTGGTGCACGCCGGCGAGGTCAGCCTGCGGGTGGCGGCATGAGCGGCTGGCTGTTCGACCTCGGCAACAGCCGGCTGAAGTTCGCGCCGCTGCGCGACGGCCGCGCCGGGCCGGTCTCGGCTGTCGTCCACGATGGCCACCGCTTCGCCGACGGCTGGGAAGCGGCGTTGCCGGCGGATTGCACGCAGGCCTTCGTTTCCAGCGTGGGCCCGGCGCCACTGCTGGAGCAGCTGCGCATGCGCCTGTTCGAGCGCGGCGCCGAGGTCGAGCGCGCGCGCACCGAGGCCGCCTGCGACGGCGTGCGCATCGCCTACGACGAACCCGCGCGCCTGGGGGTCGACCGCTTCCTCGCGCTGCTCGCAGCGCACGCCTGGCACGAAGGGCACGCCCTCGTGGTGGGCGTGGGCACGGCGCTGACCATCGACCTGCTGGCGCGCGATGGCCGCCACGTCGGGGGCCGCATCGCGCCGTCGCCCGCGCTGATGCGCGAAGCCCTGAACGCGCGTTCGCCGCAACTGCCCGTGGACGGCGGCGCGTACGCCGAGTTCGCCGGCGACACCGGCGACGCGCTGGCGTCGGGCTGCGAGGGCGCCGCGCTGGCCCTGGTCGAGCGCAGCCTGGCCGAGGCCGAATCCACGCTGGCGGCCAGGCCGACCCTGCTGGTGCACGGCGGCGGTGCGCCCGCGCTGTTGCCGCGGCTGCCGGGTGCCCGCCACCAGCCCGCGCTCGTGCTCGACGGCCTCGCGCGCTGGGCCGCCCGACCCACCGCTAGAATCGACGCATGCTGATCCGCGCGACGATCGTCCTGCTGGCCGTGCTCAACCTTGGTGTCGCCGCCTGGTGGCTGTGGCGGCCGGCACCGGTGCCGCCGGCGGTGGAACAGCCGCCCGGCGTGCCGCGGCTGGTGCTGCTCGAGGAGATCGTGCCTGCCGCCGCACCGCCGGCGGCCGCCACGCCCGCGCGCACCCCGGCCCGGCCCGCGGCTTCCGCGGCCGATGCTGCAGGGGCCGATGCTGCAGGGAACGATGCTGCAGCGGACGATGCCGCGCCGGCCGCGGCGCAGCCGCGGGCGCCCGGACCCGCGCCGGCGACGCCGGACACGACAGACGACGATGGCGCCCCGGCCGCGCCACTCGCCGGCGAACCGCGCTGCGAGGACGCGGAAGGCTCGGGCGGCGCCCGCGGCTGGCGCGTCTACCTGCCACCCGCGCCCGACCTGGCCAGCGCCGAAGCCACCGCCGCGCGCATCGCCGCGGCCGGATTCAGCGACTACCTGGTGCTGCGCGACGGGGCGCACCAGAACGGGATCGCGCTCGGCATGTTCTCCACCGAGGCCGGCGCGCAGCGCCGCAGCGCCGCATTGCGCGCCGCGGGTTTCGAGGCACGCTGCGCTAGAATCCCCGCATCGACGCCGGCATAGCTCAGTTGGTAGAGCAACCGCCTTGTAAGCGGTAGGTCCCCAGTTCGAACCCGGGTGCCGGCACCAAAGCCTGGAGCACCGCATGAGCCGACGTTACCCGCCCGTTTCCCTGATCGGCGTGCCGACCGATGTCGGCGCCGGCCATCGCGGCGCGCTGCTCGGCCCCGACGCGCTGCGCATCGCCGGCATCGTCGAGGCGCTGGCCGCGCGCGGGGTTGAGATCGTGGACCGCGGCAACATCACCGGCCCGAGCAATCCCTGGCAGCCGCCGACCGGCGGTTATCGCCACCTCGCCGAGGTGGTGGCCTGGAACCGGGCGACGATGGAAGCCGTCGGCGCCGAGCTGGCGCAGGGCCGGCTGCCGATCATGGTCGGCGGCGACCATTGCCTGGGCATCGGTTCGATCACCGCGGTCGCGAAGCATTGCCGCGAGGCCGGCAAGAAGCTGCGCGTGCTGTGGCTCGACGCGCACGCCGACTTCAACACCTCCGACGTCACCCCGTCGGGCAACATCCACGGCATGCCGGTCGCCTGCCTGTGCGGGATCGGCCCGAAGGAACTGGTGGAACTGGGCGGCGGCAGCCCCGCGATCGAGCCGCGGGAGGTGCGCCAGGTCGGCATCCGCTCGGTCGACGAGGGCGAGAAGAAGCTGGTCAAGCAGCATGGCCTGGACGTCTACGACATGCGCCACATCGACGAGGTCGGCATGCGCCGCACGATGGAGGAGGCGCTGTCCGGCATGGACGCCGACACCCACCTGCACGTGAGCTTCGACGTGGACTTCCTCGATCCCAGCATCGCGCCCGGCGTCGGCACCACCGTGCCCGGCGGCCCGAACTACCGCGAGGCGCAGCTGGTGATGGAGATGATCGCCGACAGCGGCCGCATGGGCTCGCTCGACATCGTCGAGCTCAACCCGCTGCTGGACAACTGCAACCAGACCGCGAAGGTCTCGGTGGACCTGGTCGAAAGCCTGTTCGGCAAGTCCACCTTGATGCGCGACTGACGCTGCTGAACGGGAACCGGCGCCAGTCCTCCTGGCCGCCGCCCGCTCGACACCGGCTTCACGGCCCTCCGGCTTCCATGGACGCGTGACGGCACGCCGCCGCCCGCCCCCATGACACAGGAGAGAGTCCGATGCGTACCAACAGGAAACTGCTCGCGGTGCTGATGCTGGCGATGATGGGTTCCCTGGCCGCCTGCCACACCGTGGAAGGCGTCGGCAAGGATCTGGAGTCCGCTGGCGACTCGATCCAGGACACCGCCCAGGATTGCACCGACGAGGTCGAGGGCAACTGCTGAGCACACAGGAGCGCTCCAGCAAGGATGCCGCGGGCCGGGGTGACTCCCCGGCCCGTTCTTTTTGCGGGGGTGGCCGTTAAACTTGGGCGATGACCCGTACCCGCGTCCTCACCGGCATCACCACGTCCGGTACCCCGCACTTGGGCAACTACGTCGGCGCCATCCGCCCGGCGGTGGCCGCGAGCCGCGATCCCGGCACCGAGAGCTTCTACTTCCTCGCCGACTACCACGCGCTGATCAAGGTGCAGGATCCGGCGCGGGTGCAGCGCTCGACCCTGGAGATCGCCGCGGCCTGGCTGGCCTGCGGGCTCGACCCGGACAAGGTCTGGTTCTACCGCCAGAGCGACGTGCCCGAGACCACCGAGCTGACCTGGCTGCTGGCCTGCGTCGCCGGCAAGGGCCTGCTCAACCGTGCGCACGCCTACAAGGCGGCCAACGACCGCAACGTGGCCGCGGGCGAGGACCCGGACGCGGGCGTGACCGCCGGCCTGTACATGTACCCGGTGCTGATGGCGGCGGACATCCTGCTGTTCAACGCGCACAAGGTGCCGGTCGGCCGCGACCAGGTGCAGCACATCGAGATGGCGCGCGACTTCGCGCAGCGCTTCAACCACCTCTACGGGCAGCCGGCGGGCAGGGAGTACTTCGTGCTGCCGGAAGCGGCGATCGAGGAGCAGGTCGCGACCCTGCCGGGCCTAGACGGCCGCAAGATGAGCAAGAGCTACGACAACACCATCCCGCTGTTCGCGCCGGCGAAGGAGCTGCGCAAGCTGGTGTTCTCGATCGTCACCGATTCGCGCGAGCCGGGCGAGCCGAAACCGGTGGAGGGCTCGGCGCTGTTCGAGATCTTCCAGGCCTTCGCGAGCGCCGAGGAAACCGCGGGCATGCGCCAGGCCTACGCCGAGGGCATCGCCTGGGGCGACGCCAAGCAGAAGCTGTTCGAGCGCATCGAATCCGAGGTCGCGCCGCTGCGCGAGCGCTACGAGGCGCTGGTCGCGCATCCGCGGCGTATCGAGGAGCAACTGCGCGAGGGCGCGCGCAGGCTGCGCGAGCGCCACGCCACGCCGTTCCTGGCGCAGCTGCGCGACGCGGTCGGCCTCCGCGACCTCGGCACGGTCGGCGCCCCCCGCGATGCCGCGCCGGCGCCGCGCCAGCGCACGACCGTGCTGGCATTCAAGCAGTACCGCGAGGCCGATGGCCGCTTCCACTTCAAGCTGGTCGAGGGCGAGCGCGTGCTGCTGCTGAGCCCGGGCTTCGAGTCGCCGCGCGATGCCGGCCAGCGGCTCGCCGCGCTCAGGCGCGACGGTTTCCAAGCCGCCGGCAGCGATCTGTTCCTCGGCGACGGCGTCGATCCCGCCGACGTCCAGGCCGCACTGGACGCGTTGCGCGCGGCCGAGGATGCCAAGGCATGAACCAGCTCTCCGCCATGCCCGACCTGGCGCTGGTGCTGTTCGCGCCCTGGTTCCTGATCCTGTCGGTGCTGTTCTGGGTCTACCCGCGACAGCCGCGCAACGCGAAGCGGCGGCTGTTCGACATCGCCGCGCTGCTGCTCTCGCTGCTCGCGTTCGTGGCCACCCTGCGCTGGGCCCACGGCTACGCCGACCCGCGCCACGGCGGCATGTGGCCCCAGATCCTCGCCACCTCCGCCGGCTACGGCGTCTACCTGCTGGCCCTGACCATCGCCGTCCTGATCCGCCGCCTGCTCTTCCGCAAGTAAGCCGCGGCCTACGCCCACTCGTTGGGCTTCGCCCCCTTCTCCGGGTGGTGCATCTTCACCACGCAGAACCGCTGCCCGCTCGGCGCCTCCATCACCCACCAGCGCTTCACGAACCCGATCCTCTTCGCGCCCAGCTTCTCCAATCGCTCGGCCTCGGCGTCGATGTCGTCGGCCTCGATGTCCAGGTGCACGCGCGAGGGATGCGACACCTTCTGCACCTCGATGTGCAGGTCGCCGGGCGTGTCGCCGAACTGCTGGTACTCGGCAGTCCCGTCGCCGGCGTCCGGGTTCTCGATGACCATGCCGAGCGCACCGCTCCAGAACCGGGCCGCGGCGTCGAGGTCGTCGACGTTGCAGTCGATGATGAATCCTGCGAGGCGGCTCTTGTGGGGCATGGCGGATCCCTGGTCGCGGCGCCAGCGCCGCTCCTACATGGGGGCGGAGAGGTCGTCGAGCAGTGCCTTGAGGAAGCGCGCGGCCTCGCCGCCGGTCGCGGCGCGGTGGTCGAAGGTCAGCGAGATCGGCATGCGGCGGTGCACCTCGATGCCGCCCATCACCGCGACCACGTCGTGCGACAGCTTGCCGGCGCCGACGATCGCCACGCACGGCGGCACCACCACCGGGGTCGCGTAGCGACCGGCGAACATGCCGAAGTTGGACAGCGAGATGGTGTAGCCGGACAGCTCGCTGGCCGGGATCGTGCGCGACTCGACCTGTGCGCGCAGGCGCTGGATGCCGGCGCGCACGCCCTGGGCGTCGAGCATGTCGGCGTTGCGCAGCGCGGGCACGAACAGGCCGTCCTCGGTGTCCACCGCGATGCCGATGTCCACGTGCGGGTGCAGCGTGCGCGACAGCGCCTGGCCGTCGAACCAGGCATTCAGCGCCGGCACCGCCTTGCAGGCGGCGACGATCGCGCGGATCAGGCGCGCGGTGATGTCCTGCTTGCCGACCCAGGCGTGCAGGTCGGCGTCGTCCACCAGCGTGGTCGGCACGACCTGCGCGTGGGCGTCGGCCATGACCCGCGCCATGTTGCGGCGCACGCCCTTGAGCTGCTCCGGCTGGCCGGTCGCGGCCACGCCCGGCGGCTGCGTGCGCATGGGCTTGCCCGAGGCCGAGACCGGGCCGCGCTGGCCCCCGAATGTGGGAGCCGCCATGGCGGCGAGCTTTTGGTCCGGGGCTCCGCCCGTGCCCGCGGCTTGCCGGGAAGAGCTCGCCGCCGTGGCGGCTCCCACGGGCGCCGACCCATCCGCCGCCGCCTGCTTCACATCCGCCATGGTCACCGTGCCGTCGGGGCCGGTGGCGCAGACGCGGGTGATGTCGACCTTGAGCTTGCGCGCCATCGCGCGCACCGCCGGCATCGCCTTGACGCCGCCGACCGCGACCGCGGCCTCGGCATGCACCTTGTCCGAGCTCTGCATCGCGCCGACCACCGTGCCGGCGTCGTCGCGCGCCTCGCCCTTGGGCGCGGGCGCGCCTTCGTCGGAGATCGCGCCGCCCTCGTCGGAGGCCACGACCTTGTCGTCCGGCGCCGGATCCTCGCTGCCGACACTGTGGCCGCCACCGCCGTGGTGGTGGCCGGTGTCCTGGCCCTCGGCGCGCTGCGGCAGGTTCGGGTCCACCTCGAACTCGGCCAGCATGGTCCCGGTGACGATCACGTCGCCCGGGCCGCCGGCGAGCTTGAGCACCTTGCCGGAGACCGGCGAGGGCACGTCCACGACCGCCTTCGCGGTTTCCATGGACACGAGGTTCTCGTCGAGGCGGATGGTGTCGCCTTCCTTGACGTACCACTCGACGATGGTCGCGTCCGGCAGGCCTTCGCCGAGGTCGGGCAGGAGGAATTTCTTGCTCATCGGGACGGCTTCCTTACGAGTGGGCCAGGGCGCGCTTCGCCGCGGCGACGATCTTCTCCACGCTGGGGAGGAACTTCATCTCCAGGCGGAACAGCGGGATGTGGGTGTCGTAGCCGGTGACGCGCTCGACCGGGGCGACCAGGTCGTACATGCATTCCTCGGCCAGGCGCGCGGCGATCTCGGCTCCGAAGCCGGCGGTCCTGGCGGCCTCGTGCACGATCACGCAACGGCCGGTCTTGGCCACCGACTCGGCGATGGTGTCGAAGTCGAGCGGGGTCAGGGTGGCGACGTCGATGACCTCGGCGCTGACGCCTTCCTTCGCCAGCGCGTCGGCGGCCTCGAGGGTCTCCTTCACCTGCGAGCCCCAGGTCACCAGGGTGATGTCGCTGCCGTCGCGCAGCACGTAGCAGACATCCAGCGGCAGCGCCTCGCCGTCATCGGGTACCAGTTCCTTGTACTGGCGGTAGATGCGCTTGGGCTCCATGAAGATCACCGGGTCCGGGTCGCGGATCGCGGCGAGCAGCATGCCGTAGGCGCGCTGCGGCGAGGACGGCAGCACCACGCGCAGGCCGGGCACGTTGGTGAAGATCGCCTCGTTGGCCTCGCTGTGGTGCTCGGGCGCGCGGATGCCGCCGCCCCAGGGCACGCGCAGCACCATCGGGCAGTGCAGGCGGCCGCGGGTGCGGTAGCGCATGCGCGCGGCGTGGCAGACCAGGAAGTCCACCATCGGGTAGACGAAGCCGTCGAACTGGGCCTCGGCCACCGGCTTCATGCCCTGCGAGGCCATGCCGACGGTGAGGCCGGCGATCGTGGTCTCGTCGAGCGGCGTGTCGAGCACGCGCTCGTCGCCGAAGCGCTGCTGCAGGCCGGCGGTGGCGCGGAACACGCCGCCGTTGACGCCGACGTCCTCGCCCAGCACCACGACGCTGTCGTCGTGCTGCATCTCGTAGGCGAGGGCCTGGGTGATCGCCTCGATCAAGGTGATCGGAGCCGGGGTGATCGGCGCGGGTGCCTTCCGGTCAGCCATTGCGCTTCTCCCAGGCGATGGCGGCCTCGCGCTGCGCGGCCAGCTCGGCCGGGAGTTCCGCGTACAGGTAATCGAACATCGCTTCCACCGGCTGCACCTTGGTCTCGAGGTAGGCGTTGATCTCCTCGTCCACCTTCTTCCCGCACTCCTCGAGCCAGGCCGCTTCCTGCTTCTCGTCCCAGGCCTTGGCGGCCTCCAGGTACTTGCGCAGGCGGATCATCGGCTCGCGCGTCCAGGCGTCCTTGACCTCGTCCTCGCCACGGTAGCGGCGGGCGTCGTCGGCGGTGGTGTGGTCGTGCAGGCGGTAGGTCATGAACTCGATCACGCTGCCGCCCTCGCCCTTGCGCGCGCGCTCATGGGCGCGGCGCATGGCCTCGAGCACGGCGATGAGGTCGTTGCCGTCCACCTGCAGGCAGTGCAGGCCGCCGGCCAGGCCCTTCTGGGCCAGGGTCTCGGCGCCGGTCTGCGCGGTGCGCGGGACCGAGATCGCCCAGCCGTTGTTGATCACGCACAGGATCAGCGGGAGCTTGTAGGCGCCAGCGGAATTCACCGCGGCGTAGAAGTCGGTCTTCGAGGAACCGCCGTCGCCGCAGCAGGCGACCGCGACCCTGTCCTGCTTGCGCAGCTTGAAGCTGAGCGCGGCGCCGGAGGCCATCAGGCACTGGGTGGAGATCGGCACGCACCACGGGTAGTCGTGCCTGGGACCCTCGAAGTCGTTGCCGCGCTCGTCGCCGCCCCAGTACATCAGCACCTCGCGCGGGCGCACGCCGCGCATGAACTGGGCGCCGTACTCGCGGTAGCTGGGGGCGAACACGTCCTCGGGGCGCATCGAGGCGCCGATGCCCACGTGCACCGCCTCGTGGCCGAGGCTGGCGGCGTAGGTGCCGAGCTTGCCGGTGCGCTGCAGCGCAATGGACTTGCTGTCGAAGGTGCGGACGAACAGCATCTGCTTGAACAGCGGAACGAGCGCCTTGGCGTCCTTGAACGCCTTGGGCAGCGCGGCGACGGGCTTGCCGTCCGGGCCCAGGTATTGCAGGTACTCGATCTCGAATTTCGCGGCGACGGTCATGCGGTCGGGCCCCGGTGGAGACAGAACCGGAATTGTAGCGAATCGGCCGCTTCCCGGGCCCGGGACATGCCCTGCGCTTGACCCGGGTCAGGCCGGCGGCGGCCGGCCGTGCGAAACTTGGCGGCCATGAGCATCGACCGCAACGAACGCCCGCTCGAGGCCGAAATCCATACGGACCTGTCCGGACGCCTCAGCTATGGCGGCTACCTGCGGCTGGACCGGCTGCTGTCGGCCCAGCAGCCGCTCTCGGACCCGCCGCACCACGACGAGTTGCTGTTCATCGTCCAGCACCAGGTCTCCGAGCTCTGGCTGAAGCTGCTGATCCACGAGCTGCGCGCGGCCATCGGGCACCTGCGCCGCGACGACCTCGGCCCGGTGCAGAAGATCGTCGCCCGCTGCAAGGTGGTGCTGCGCCAGCTCACCGGGATGTGGTCGGTGCTGGAGACGCTGACGCCGGCCGAGTACATGGAGTTCCGCGACATCCTCGGGCCGTCCTCCGGCTTCCAGTCGCTGCAGTACCGCATGGTCGAGTTCCTGCTCGGCAACAAGAACGCGGCGATGCTCAAGGTGTTCGCCCACGACGCCGAGGGCAGCGCGATGTTGCGCGAGGCGCTCGAGGCGCCGAGCCTGTACGACGAACTGCTGCGCTACCTGGCGCGCCACGGGCACCCGGTGCCTGCCGCGCACCTGGAGGGCGACTGGTCGAAGCCGCACGTCTCCGACCCGGCGCTGCTGCCGGTGTTCGAGCGCATCTACGAGGACACCGCCACGCACTGGGAGGCCTACCACCTGTGCGAGGACCTGGTGGACCTGGAGACCGAGTTCCAGCTCTGGCGCTTCCGCCACATGCGCACCGTGATGCGGATCATCGGCTTCCGCCGCGGCACCGGCGGCTCCTCGGGCGTGGGCTTCCTCAAGCAGGCGCTGGACCTGACCTTCTTCCCGGAGCTGTTCGAGGTCCGGACCACGATCGGCCCAGGCGGCAAATCGCCCACCCACGGTTGACCGCGCCGCGCGCGCTGGGCGATCCTCGGCCGGTTCGCGCCTTTGCGCATGAATCCCGGGGGAAAGATGAATACGAACGCGCCCAATGCCGCGGAACCGATGGGGCCGCCGATGAACCGGCCCTCGGGCGGGGATGCCGTGCCCGACTTCCCGCAGACCATGGGGCATCCGCGCCCGTTGTGGATGCTGTTCATGACGGAATTCTGGGAGCGCTTCGCCTTCTACGGCATGCGCTGGGCGCTGACGCTGTACATCGTCGCCGAGTTCTACGCCGGCTCCGGCGAGGGCGAGGCCCCGGCGGCCCGCGTCTACGGCGCCTACCTGGCGCTGGTCTATGCCGCGGCGATCATCGGCGGCTACATCGCCGACCGGGTGATCGGCTACCAGCGTTCGATCCTGCTGGGCGCGGTGGTGATGTCCGCCGGCCTGTTCATGATCGCCTACCCCGACCAGACCGTGTTCCACATCGGCCTGGCCACGGTGATCGCGGGCAACGGCCTGTTCAAGCCCAACATCTCGACCATGGTCGGCAAGCTCTACTCGCCGACCGACGAGCGCCGCGACTCCGGCTTCACCCTGTTCTACATGGGCATCAACGCCGGTGCGCTGATCGCCCCGCTGCTGACCGGCTGGCTGGCCGCCAAGGTGTTCGGCACCGACGCGATGCCCGATTACAAGGTGGTGTTCATCGCCTCGGGCATCGGCATGCTGATCAGCCTGGCCTGGTTCTGGTTCGGCCGTCGCCAGCTCGGCATCGTGGGCCGTCCGCTCGAGGGTGCCGAGAACAAGGGCCGGGTGCTGTGGGTGCTGCTGTTCGTGCTCGCCTCGGTGCCGGTGTACTACTTCCTGCTGGCGATCGACGCTGCGATGCTGCAGTGGATCCTGACCGCGATGTTCCTGATTCTGTGCGGGATGATCGTGGTCGAGGGCTTCCGCGAGGGCAAGGTCGCGCGCGACCGCTCGATCGCGATGCTGATCATCTTCGTGTTCAACGTGCTGTTCTGGTGCTTCTTCGAGCAGGCCGGCAGCTCGTTCAACTTCCTCGCCGACAAGATCGTGAACCGCGACTTCGGCGGCTGGATCTTCCCGGTCGGCTGGTTCCAGTCGGTGAACTCGCTGGCGATCATCACCTTCGCCCCGATCCTGGCCTGGCTGTGGCTGCGGATGGGCAAGAGGAACCCGTCGATCCCGCGCAAGTTCGGCATCGGCCTGATCTTCAACGGCCTGGCGTTCCTGCTGCTGATGTTCGCGCTGTCGAGCCTGGTGAACGCGGCCGGCCTGATCCCGTTCTGGACCCTGTTCATGGTCTACGTGATCCAGTCCATCGGCGAGCTGTGCCTGTCCCCGATCGGCCTGTCCATGACCACCAAGCTCGCGCCGTCGAAGCTGGTCGGCTTCGCGATGGGTGGCTGGTTCCTGTCCACCGGCATCGGCAACAACCTGTCGGGCATCTTCGCCAGCCACGTCAGCGGCGACACCGGCATGACCGTGGCCTCGGCGCAGGCCGGCTACACGCAGGGCTTCTGGATCCTGCTCATCGGCGGCGTGATCCTGTTCCTGATCGCCCCGCTGATCCAGCGGTTGATGCACGGCGTCAAGTAAGCCGCTCCGTTCGGGGGCATGTGGGAGCGGCGCAGGCCGCGACGGGAAAAGGCGCCTCCGGGCGCCTTTTTCCATGGGTGTCACGCCACCGCCGCCTCCGCCCGCAGTTCCAGCTCGTCCAGCCGGTCCAGCAATCCGAACAGGAGCGCGCGCTCGGCCTCCGGCATGCCGTCCAGCAAGCGTTCCTCGAAGCCCCGCGCATGCGGCACGACTTCGTCGTGGATGGCCTGGCCGGCGGGCGAGAGGCGCAGCAGGGCGCGCCGGCGGTCGCCGGCGTCGGCGGTGCGTGACAGCCGCCCGGCCTGCAGCAGGCGCGCGACCGCGCGGCTCACCGCGACCTTGTCCATGGCCGTGCGCTGCGCCACCTGGCTGGCGCTGAGCCCGGGCCAGCGCCCGAGCACCGCCATCACCCGCCACTCGGTCACGCCGAGCGAATAGCGCTGCGAGTATTCCTTCGCGATGGCGTCGCTGATCCGGTTCGACAGCACGCTGAGGCGGTAGGGCAGGAAATGCTCGAGTTCGAGGGCGTCCGGGGCCATGGGGGCAGCCGCTTGCAAATGGTTTCATTTGAAACTATAACCGTGTGCCTCGCCAACGCAACACCGGAGCCCCCCATGAGCGCGCAACCCAACCTCGGCATGACCGTCACCACCTTCGAGAACCCGATGGGCATCAACGGGTTCGAGTTCGTGGAGTTCGCCGCGCCGGAAGGCCAGGGCGACGCCATGCGCGACTACCTGCAGAAGCTGGGCTTCACCGCGGTGAAGCAGCACAAGTCGCGCAACATCACCCTGTTCCGCCAGGGCACGATCAATTTCCTGCTCAACGAGGACCCGGACTCGTTCGCCGCCGACTTCGCGGCCAAGCACGGCCCGTCCGCCTGCGGCTTCGCGATCCGGTTCCAGAAGCCCACCGCCGAGGTGCTCGGGCACGTGCTCGCCAACGGCGGCGAGAAGACCGACCACAAGCCGGAGACCGCGGCGGTCGACACCCCGACCATCAAGGGCATCGGCGACTGCATGCTGTACCTGGTGGACGACGGCCGCGACGACCTGTACGCCGACTTCCTGCCGGTGCAGGGCGCCGAGCAGGAGCCCAAGGGCTTCGGGCTGACCTTCATCGACCACCTGACCCACAACCTGTTCCTCGGCAACATGCAGAAGTGGTCGGACTACTACGAGAAGCTGTTCAACTTCCGCGAGATCCGCTACTTCGACATCAAGGGCGCCAAGACCGGCCTGCTGTCCAAGGCGATGACCGCGCCGGACGGCGTGGTCCGCATCCCGCTGAACGAGTCGTCCGACGAGAAGTCGCAGATCAACGAGTACCTGCGCGACTACAAGGGCGAGGGCATCCAGCACATCGCGCTGTTCACCGACGACATCTACGAGACGGTGGAGAAGATGCGTGAGGCCGGGATCGAGTTCCTGGACACGCCGGACACCTACTTCGAGGTGATCGACCAGCGCATCCCGAACCACGGCGAAGACGTGCCGCGCCTGGCGCGCAACAAGATCCTGATCGACGCCGACATGGAAACCAAGTCGCGGCTGCTGCTGCAGATCTTCACCCAGAACGCGTTCGGTCCGATCTTCTTCGAGATCATCCAGCGCAAGGGCAACGAAGGCTTCGGCGAAGGCAACTTCCAGGCCCTGTTCGAATCCATCGAACGCGACCAGATGAAGCGCGGCGTCCTGTAACGGAGCGGCCATGGAATACCTGGCGGGGTTCGGGAATACGTTCGTGACGGAGGCGGTGCCGGGGGCGGTGCCGGTGGGGCGCAATTCGCCGCAGAAGGTCGCGCACGGGCTGTACGCGGAGCAGTTGAGCGGGACCGCGTTCACCGCGCCGCGCGCGGAGAACCGCCGCAGCTGGCTGTACCGCATCCGCCCGGCGGCGATGCACGGGGCGTTCTCGGCCTTCGCCGGGGCGCCCGCGTTCCACAACGACTTCGGCAGCGGTCCGGTGACCCCGGACCAGCTGCGCTGGAACCCGATGCCGTTGCCGGAACGGCCGACCGACTTCGTCGAGGGGCTGTTCACCATGGCCGGCAACGGCGGCCCGTCCGCGCACGCCGGCGTCAGCATCCACGTGTACGCAGCCAACCGCGACATGCAGGGGCGCTTCTTTTACGACGCCGACGGCGAACTGCTGCTCGTCCCGCAGCAGGGCCGCCTGCGCCTGCATACCGAACTCGGCGTGCTCGAGGTCGAGCCGCAGGAGATCGCGGTGGTGCCGCGCGGCGTGCGCTTCCGGGTCGCGCTACCCGACGGCCCCTCGCGCGGCTACGTATGCGAGAACTTCGGCGCGCTGCTGCGCCTGCCCGACCTCGGGCCGATCGGCAGCAACGGCCTCGCCGCGCCGCGCGACTTCCTGTATCCGGTTGCTGCCTACGAGGAAGACGAGGGCCAGTTCGAGCTGGTCGCCAAGTTCCAGGGCCACCTGTGGCGCGCCGACATCGGCCACTCGCCGCTGGACGTGGTCGGCTGGCACGGCAACTACGCGCCGTGCAAGTACGACCTGCGTCGCTTCAACACCATCGGCTCGATCAGCTTCGATCATCCGGACCCGTCGATCTTCCTGGTGCTGACCTCGCCCAGCGACACGCCGGGCGTCGGCAACATGGACCTGGCGATCTTCCCGCCGCGGATCCTGGCGATGCAGGACACCTTCCGCCCGCCGTGGTTCCACCGCAACGTCGCCAGCGAGTTCATGGGCCTGGTGCACGGCGCCTACGACGCCAAGGCCGAAGGCTTCGCGCCCGGCGGCGCCTCGCTGCACAACTGCATGACCGGCCACGGCCCGGACGCGGCGACGTTCGAGAAGGCAAGCAACGCCGACCTCTCGAAGCCGGACGTGATCACCGACACCATGGCCTTCATGTTCGAGACCCGCTCGGTGATCCGCCCGACCGCGCAGGCGCTGGACGCGGCGCATCGCCAGCGCGACTACCAGGCATGCTGGGCCGGACTGCGCAAGCACTTCGCACCACCGCGCTGAGTCGCCTTCGCGGTGCATTCACCGGGGTCGGCTAGCCTTCGGCCGACCTGGAGGGAGACGGACGATGGGCCGGAACGCCACGCTGTACCTGTTGCCATTGCTGCTCGCCGCGTGCACCCAGGCGCCGCCGGATCCGGCGGGCGCTGCATCGCCTGCGCAACCGGCCGGCCAACAGCCGCCGCTGGACCAGCCGGAACAGGACGTCCCTCCCGCGACCGCGCCGACGCCGGGTCCGGGCCTGGCGCGCTTCGATGGCTATGCAGGCCTGCGTTTCGGCATGGAAGAAGCCGAGGCGCGCTCCGCGTGGGACGGGACCCTGGAGGGTGGGCCCGGGAAAGAGTGCCACTATCTCCGCCCCGGGGGCGATGCGCCGTCGCAGTCTCCCATGCTGATGTTCGAGGACGGGCGGTTGGTCCGCTACGACGTGCACGCCGCCGACGTGGCTGCGCCCGGTGGCGGGCGCGTCGGCATGGATGCGGCAGCGATCGGCGGGCTGTACGGAGACCGCGTCGTGGCAGGACCGCACAAGTACACCGACGGCCAGTACCTGCGCATCGAGGACACGGACGGCGACGGCGTGCTGGTGTTCGAGACCGATGCCGAAGGCCGCGTGACCGAGTGGCGCGTCGGCCTCGTGCCGCAGGCCGACTACGTCGAGGGCTGTTCGTAACGTTCCGGGCACCGCCATCGTCGCGATAGACTGGCACGATGGCTCCCACCCAGAGACCGATGTCCTACCGCGCGCTGCAGGCGCTCGCGGATTTCCTCCGCCTCGAGTCCGCCGGCGGCATCCTGCTGATCGTGGCCGCGGTGCTGGCGCTGGTCTGCGCCAACTCGCCGCTGGCCGGGCTCTACGACGGCTTCCGCGACATGCCGGTGGCGGTGGTGTTCGGCGAGCTGCGCATTGCCAAGCCCTGGCAGCTGTGGATCAACGACGGCCTGATGGCGGTGTTCTTCCTGCTGGTCTCGCTCGAGATCAAGCGCGAGTCGCTGACCGGCCAGCTCGCAGGCCTCGACCGCCTCGCGTTGCCGATGATCTGCGCCGCCGCGGGAGTGGTGGTGCCGGCGCTGCTGTTCACCTGGCTCAACCACGACGATCCGGAGGCGATGCGCGGCTGGGCCGTGCCGACCGCGACCGACATCGCGTTCGCGCTCGGCGTGCTCTCGCTGCTGGGGTCGCGCGTGCCGACCGGGATGAAGCTGCTGCTGTCCACCATCGCGGTGGTCGACGACCTGATCGCGATCCTGATCATCGCGCTGTTCTACGGGCACGACCTGTCGTGGGTGGCGCTCGGCTGGGCCGGCGCGATGGTGCTCGGCATGGTGCTGCTGAACCGCAAGGGCGTCACCGCGCTGACGCCGTACCTGCTGCTCGGCCTGGCCTTGTGGGTGTGCATGCTGAAGTCCGGCATCCACGCGACCCTGGCCGGCGTGATCACCGGCCTGCTGGTGCCCCACGTGCGCCGTGGCAACGTCATTCCCGACGAGATCGAGCATTCGCCTCTGGAGTCCCTGGAACACGCGCTGCACCCCTGGGTGGCATTCGCCATCGTGCCGCTGTTCGCGTTCGCCAACGCCGGCCTCTCGCTCGATGGGTTGTCGATGGATGCGGTGTTCTCCGCGCTGCCGTTCGGCGTGGTCCTCGGCCTGGTGGTGGGCAAGCCCATCGGCATCACCCTGGCGGCGGTGCTGCTGCGCGCGACCGGCAAGGTGCGCTGGCCGGACGGCATGGACCTGAAGGCGATGCTCGGCATGGGCCTGCTGTGCGGCATCGGCTTCACCATGAGCCTGTTCATCGCTTCGCTGGCCTACACCGGGTTGCATTACGACGAGGCGGTGCTGGGCATCCTCGCGGCGTCGCTGGTCGCGTCGCTCCTCGGCCTTGCCTGGCTGCGCGTGGTGCTGCCGGCGCACCCGGGGATGCGGGACTGACATGCGCGCGCTGGTGTTCGGCGCCAGCGGCCAGATCGGCGCGCCCCTGTTGCGGCGGCTGCATGGGGCAGGGTGGGACGTGCTCGCGGTGTCGCGCGAGCCGCGGTCCGCTGCACCCGGGGTCCAGTGGCTGCGCGGCGACCTGCAGCACTGCGACGGATTGCCGGCCGCGGTGGACGCGATCTTCAGTTGCGGGCCGCTCGACCACTTCGCGCGCTGGTACGCGGCATCGCGCATCGACGCGCCGCGGGTGCTCGCGTTCGGATCGACCAGCGCGGCGGCGAAGCTGGACTCCGCCGATCCCGGCGAGCGCGACCTCGCCCGCCGCCTGCGCGAAGGCGAGGACGGCGTGCTGGCGGCGGCCGCGGTGCGCGGCGCCGCCGCCACGCTGCTGCGGCCGACCCTGGTCTACGGCGCCGGCCGCGACCTGACCTTGGCCCGCATTGCCGCGTTCGCGCGCAGGCGCGGCTGGATGGTCCTGCCGGCCAGGGCCACAGGGCTGCGCCAGCCGGTGCACGTGGACGACCTGGCCGCGGCGGCGCTGGCCGCGCAATCCGCGGCGGCCAGCCCTGGCCGCGGCTACGACCTGCCGGGCGGCGAGACCCTGCCGTACCGCGAGATGGTCGCCCGACTTCTGGGCGCGATGCAGCCGGCGCCGCGCCTGCTGGAACTGCCTGCGCCGCTGTTCGCGATCGCCTTTGGCGCAGCGCGCCTGGCCGGCGTCGCCCGCGGCATCGGCGATGCCGCGGTCGGCCGCCTGCGCGAGGACCTGGTGTTCGACGCGGACCCGGCGGCGCGCGACTTCGGCTACGCCCCGCGTCGCTTCGACGCGGCCTCCGCGGCGGCACCGGCGAGCGGCTAGATGTCCCGCGCCTCCGGCAGCTCGCGCGACCTGGCCAATGCGCGCAACGCGATCAGCAGCACGCCGCCGAGCACCATCGCGCCGCCGATCCACAGCTGCGGCCCCGGCTCGTCGCCGTAGAACACGACCCCCAGCAGCACCGCGCCCACCGGTGCGAGCAGCAGCCACGGCGTGACCTGCGCCACCGGGTGCTTCTGCACCAGTACGTAGTACAGGCCGTGCCCGATCAGCGAGGACCCGATCGCCGAGTAGGCGGCGCCGCCCCAGCCGATCCACGTCGCTTCGCGCAACGCCTCGAACCCGCCGGGTTCCAGCCACGCGCTGATCGCCAGCAAGGGCAGCAAACCGATCACCGCGGTCCAACCCTGCTGGCTGAACATGTCGAGCCCGCTCAGCCGTCGCATCAGCACCGTGCCGGCGGCCAGGAACAACGCCGAAACCAGCATCAGCAGCAGCGAGGCCGGTGCCTGCAGCACCATCGGGTCGAAGCCGATCACCAGCACGCCGGCGAAACTGATCGCGATGGCCGTCGCCGTGCGCCAGGCGAAGCGCTCGCCCAGCCACCACCACGCCAGCAGCGCCGCCATCGGCACGTAGCTCTGCATCACGATCGCCGGGGACGACAGGTTGCCCGCGACGTGCAGCGACCAGAAGCTGAGGCCGAAGTGCAGCACGCCGTTGCACACCGCCACCGCCAGCAGCAACGGCCACTGCCCCTGCGCCGGACGCTTGAGGAACGCGCCCAGCAGCACCGCCAGGATCGCCAACCGCACTGCGGTGAACAGGAACGGCGGGATTTCCTGCAGCGCCAGCGCGGAGGTCAGGAAGTTGAGCGCCCAGGCGACGCAGATGATCGCGACCAGCAGCAGGTCGCGCGGGCCCAGTCCGCCGCTGCCCGCGGCGGACACCTCAGTAGCTCCAGCCGAGCTTGCGGTAGAGCTTGGCCAGCACCCAGGCCGGCCCGATCAGCAGGTAGGTGAGGTCGGTCAGGAAGCTCGGCTTGCGGCCCTCGATCCGGTGCCCGACGAACTGCGCGATCCAGGCGAGCACGAAGATCGCGACCGCGAGCCACAGCAACTGCAGGGTACCGAGGTTGTCGTGCAACCAGCGTGTGAGCCACGCCATCGCCACCAGCACCGCGAGCATGCCCAGCCCCAGCCTGCGCGAGGCGCGGTAGTAGAACGCCCAGGCCATGAACATCGCCAGCGCCGCCCACAAGCCGGGCCGGAACAGCGTGCCGGGCACCGGGATGCACCACAGCAGCGCGACCACGCTCCACAGGATCAGCGGCACGGCCACCACGTGGATGCGCTGGTTGGTCGCGTTGCGGTGGTCGCCCGAGTAGTGCGCGAACCAGCGGTCGATGTTGCGCGTCGCGCTGTCGTGCGTCGCGTCGTCGTGGGTCTCATCCATGCCCGTCCTCCGTCAACCGCGCCAGCGCCTCGGCGTACTTCGCCCGCGTGCGCTCGATCACGTCGGCGGGCAGGCGCGGGCCGGGCGCGGTCTTGTCCCAGTCCAGTGTCTCCAGGTAGTCGCGCACGAACTGCTTGTCGAAGCTCGGCGGGCTGGTGCCGACCGCGTACTCGTCCGCCGGCCAGTAGCGCGAGGAGTCCGGGGTCAGCATCTCGTCCATCACGTACAGCCGGCCGTCGGCGTCGGTGCCGAACTCGAACTTGGTGTCGGCGAGGATGATGCCGCGCGCGGCGGCGTGCTCGCGCGCGAACGCGTACAGGCGCAGGGTGGCGTCGCGCACCTGTTCGGCGAGGTCGGCGCCGACCGTGCGCACCATGGTGTCGAAGTCGATGTTCTCGTCGTGGTCGCCGACCGCGGCCTTGGTGGACGGGGTGAAGATCGGCTGCGGCAATTCCTCGGCCTGGCGCAGGCCGTCGGGCAGGGCGATGCCGCTGACGCGGCCGGTGCGCTGGTAGTCCTTCCAGCCGCTGCCGATCAGGTAGCCGCGCGCGATCGCTTCCACCGGCACCGGCTTCAGCCGCCGGGTCACCACCGCACGCTGCTCGTACGGTACGGGATCCACGCCCGCCGGCAGCACCTCGGCCACCGGCGTGCCGGTGAGGTGGTTGGGAACGATGTGCGCCGTGCGCCCGAACCAGAAGTTGCTGATCTGGCACAGCATCTCGCCCTTGCCGGGGATCGCGTCCGGGAGCACCACGTCGAAGGCGCTGAGCCGGTCGGTGGCGACGATGAGCAGTCGCGGCCCGCTGGCGTCGGCGGGTAGTTCGAACACGTCGCGGACCTTGCCGCGATGGCGCAGCACCAGGCCGGGCAGGTCG
This sequence comes from Cognatiluteimonas lumbrici, assembly GCF_006476065.1. GTDB lineage: Bacteria > Pseudomonadota > Gammaproteobacteria > Xanthomonadales > Xanthomonadaceae > Cognatiluteimonas > Cognatiluteimonas lumbrici. The sequence continues at coordinate 1,371,364 of NZ_ML636798.1, read as the reverse complement.
GATTGCAGCAATGTGGTTGCCACGCAGGGCTCCCGACGGGCAGCGGGCCGGCCAGTGTAGGGCAGCCGGCGCCAGCGGGTACACTGCCCCCCATGCCAGCCGCCCCGCAGCCGACCGTCATCGCGCCCTCGATCCTGTCCGCGGATTTCGCCCGCCTGGGCGAGGAAGTGGACGCGGTGCTCGCCGCCGGCGCCGACTGGGTGCACTTCGACGTGATGGACAACCATTACGTGCCCAACCTCACCATCGGGCCGATGGTCTGCGAGGCCCTGCGCAAGCATGGCGTGACCGCGCCGATCGACGTGCACCTGATGGTCGAGCCGGTGGACCGCATCATCCCGGACTTCGCCGGTGCCGGCGCCACCGAGATCAGCTTCCATCCCGAGGCCAGCCGGCACGTGCACCGCACGATCCAGCTGATCCGCGCCGAGGGATGCCGCGCCGGCCTGGTGCTGAACCCGGCCACCCCGGTGGACGTGCTGGACTGGGTACTGGAGGACCTGGACCACGTGCTGCTGATGTCGGTCAATCCGGGCTTCGGCGGCCAGGCCTTCATTCCGTCGACGCTCGACAAGCTGCGCCGGGTGCGCGAGATGATCGACCGCAGTGGCAAGCCGATCCGGCTGGAGATCGACGGCGGGGTCAAGCCGGACAACATCGGCGGGATCGCCGCCGCCGGCGCCGATACCTTCGTCGCCGGCAGCGCCATCTTCGGCCAGCCCGACTACGCCGCGGTGATCGCGGAAATGCGTGCCGCGGTGGCCGCCGCGCGCGGCTGACCCGAAGCGGGCGCAGAAAAAGGCCGGCGCACTCGCCGGGCGCCGGCCTGGGGGTAAAGGTGGAGGCGTCCTGCCTCCGTGCTCGTCCTTGCAGCGTCTGCATTTTGCAGGTCCCTGGTGACAGGAACGTGATGCGCGGCCGGAACTGGCCACGGCGGGCGATAATGCCCGCCTGCCGCCCACGGGGAAGCCCTGCTTGAGTGCCGTCAAGTTGCTGCCGGTCGTGCGCGAGGTGCCCGCCGACCTCGACACGCCGCTGTCCGTCTACCTGAAGCTGGCCGATGGCCCGCACACCTACCTGTTCGAGTCGGTGGACGGCGGCGAGCGCTTCGGCCGCTACTCGATCATCGGCCTGCCCGCGCGCCGGGTGTACGCGTTCGCCGGGCACACGCTGTACGTCAGCGAGCACGGCGAACTGCTCGAGGCGCGCGAGGTCGCCGACCCGTTCGCCGAGGTCGAGCGCCTGCGCCGCGGCTTCGAGGTGCCGCGGGTGCCGGGGCTGCCGGGCTTTGCCGGTGGGCTGGTCGGCTGGTTCGGCTTCGAGTGCGTGCAGTACCTGGAGCCGCGGCTGCGCGACGCTGCCGGCAAGGGCGTCGAGGACCAGCTCGGCACCCCCGACATCCTGCTGATGCTGAGCACCGAGGTCGCGGTGTTCGACAACCTCAAGGGCCGGCTGTACCTGGTGGTGCACGCCGACGCCGCCGACCCGCAGGGCGTGGCGCGCGCCAACCGCAGGCTGGACGAGCTGGCGCACCGCCTGCGCCACGGCGGCGCCGGCTACCCGCAGCTCATGCAGCCACGGGCGCTGGACGAAGCGCACTTCGTCTCCGGCTTCACCCGCGAGGGCTTCCTCGAGGCGGTGGGTGCGGCGAAGGAGTACATCGCCGCCGGCGACGTGTTCCAGGTGGTGCTGTCGCAGCGCCTGTCGGTGCCGTTCCACGCGCGCCCGCTCGACGTCTACCGCGCGCTGCGCTCGCTGAATCCGTCGCCGTACATGTACTTCCTCGACGTCGGCGAGATGCAGGTGGTGGGCAGCTCCCCGGAGATCCTGGCGCGGCTGCAGCACGACGCCGAAGGGCGGGGCACGGTCACGGTGCGCCCGATCGCCGGCACCCGCCCGCGCGGCGAGACCCCGGCCGAGGACGACGCGCTGGAGGCCGAGCTGCTGGCCGACCCCAAGGAGCGCGCCGAGCACCTGATGCTGATCGACCTGGCTCGCAACGACGTCGGCCGGATCGCGGAAGCCGGCACGGTCGAGGTCGGCGAGCAGTTCGGGATCGAGCGCTACAGCCACGTCATGCACATCGTCAGCGAGGTCACCGGGCGCCTGCGCGAGGGCCTGTCCTACGCCGACGTGCTGCGCGCGACCTTCCCGGCCGGCACCGTCAGCGGCGCCCCCAAGATCCGCGCGCTGGAGATCATCCGCGAGCTGGAACCGATCCGCCGCAACGTCTACGCCGGCGCCATCGGCTACATCGGCTGGCACGGCGATGCCGACACCGCGATCGCGATCCGCACCGCGGTGATCCAGGATGGCAAGCTGCACGTGCAGGCCGGCGCCGGCATCGTGCACGACTCCGATCCCGCGAAGGAGTGGGAGGAAACCATGAACAAGGGCCGCGCGCTGTTCCGCGCGGTCGCCACCGCCGCGAAGGGGCTGTAGCGCGCATGCTGCTGGTGATCGACAACTACGACAGCTTTACCTGGAACCTCGTGCAGTACCTGCAGGCGCTCGGCGCCGAGGTCCGGGTGGAACGCAACGACGCGCTCTCGGTGGCCGAAATAGCCGCGCTCGCGCCGGATCGGATCGTGATCTCCCCGGGCCCGTGCACGCCCGACGAGGCCGGGGTCTCGCTCGACGTGGTGCGCGAGCTCGGCGCGCGCATCCCGATCCTCGGCGTGTGCCTCGGGCACCAGGCCATCGGCCAGGCCTACGGCGGCCGGGTGGTGCGCGCGGGCCGGATCATGCACGGCAAGACCTCGCCGATCCGGCACCGCGGCGAAGGCGTGTTCGCCGGCCTGCCCGACGGCTACGAGGCCACCCGCTACCACTCGCTGGTGGTCGAGCAGGCATCGCTGCCCGATTGCCTCGAGGTCACCGCCTGGACCGAGCACGAAGACGGCCGGATGGAGGAGATCATGGGCCTGCGCCACCGCGAGCACCCGGTGCAGGGTGTGCAGTTCCACCCCGAGTCCATCCTCACCGAGCACGGCCACGCCCTGCTCGAAAACTTCCTCAACCTGTAGGAGCGGCGCCGGCGCCGCGATTTGCCCATGCCCCCGATCACTCCCCAGGAAGCCCTCCAGCGCACGATCGAGCACCGCGAGATCTTCCATGACGAAATGGTCGCGCTGATGCGCATGATCATGCGCGGCGAGGTCTCGCCGCAGCTCACCGCCGCGATCCTCACCGGGTTGCGGGTGAAGAAGGAGACCGTGGGCGAGATCGCCGGCGCGGCCGCGGTGCTGCGCGAGTTCGCGCGCCCGGTCGAGGTCGCCGACCGTACCCATCTGGTGGACATCGTCGGCACCGGTGGCGACGGCGCGCACACCTTCAACATCTCCACCGCGTCCATGTTCGTGGCCGCCGCCGCCGGCGCCCGGGTCGCCAAGCACGGCAACCGCAGCGTGTCCTCGAAGTCCGGCGCCGCCGACGTGCTCGAGTCGCTCGGCGCCGCGATCGAGCTGCAACCCGCGCAGGTGGCCGAGTGCATCGCGCGCACCGGCATCGGCTTCATGTTCGCGCCGGTGCACCACCCGGCGATGAAGGTGGTGGCGCCGGTGCGGCGCGAACTGGGCGTGCGCACGCTGTTCAATATCCTCGGGCCGCTGACCAACCCGGCCGGCGCGCCGTCCATCCTGATGGGCGTGTTCCACCCCGACCTGGTCGGCATCCAGGTGCGCGTGCTGCAGGAACTGGGCGCCGAGCGCGCGCTGGTCGCCTGGGGCCGCGACGGCATGGACGAACTGTCGCTGGGCGCGGCGACCATGATCGGCGAGCTGCGCGACGGCGAGGTGCGCGAATACGAGGTGCACCCGGAGGACTTCGGCATCGCCATGGCGCACACCCGCAACCTGCGCGTGGCCGACGCCGCGGAGTCGAAGGCGATGCTGCTGCAGGCGCTGGACAACGTGCCCTCGCTGCAGCTCGAGATCGTCGCGCTCAACGCCGGCGCGGCGCTGTACGTGGCCGGCGTGGCTGGCTCGATCGCCGACGGCATCGGCAAGGCACGCGAGGCCATCGCCTCCGGCGCCGCGCGCGCGAAGCTGGCGCAGTTCGTCGAGGCCACGCGCTCGCTGGCGGGCACCCCGTGACCATCCTGCAGCGGATCCTCGACCGCAAGCGCGAGGAAGTCGCCGAGCGCAGCGCGCGGCTGCCGCTGCGCGAGCTCGAGGCGCGGATCGCGGATGCGCCGCCGGTGCGCGGCTTCGCCGCCGCGCTGGAGGCCGCGATCGCGGCGGGCGGCCCGGCGGTCGTCGCCGAGGTCAAGAAGGCGAGCCCGTCCAAGGGCGTGATCCGCGCCGACTTCGACCCGGCCGCGATCGCGCGCAGCTACGCGGCCGGGGGCGCGGCCTGCCTGTCGGTGCTGACCGACCGGGACTTCTTCCAGGGTGCCGACGCCTACCTGCAACAGGCGCGCGCCGCCTGCGCGCTGCCGGTGCTGCGCAAGGACTTCACGGTGGACGATTACCAGGTTGCCGAGGCGCGCGTGCTCGGCGCCGACTGCATCCTGCTGATCGTGGCCGCGCTCGACGACGCCAGCCTGCACGCGCTGGCCGCGCGCGCGCTGGCGCTGGGCATGGACGTGCTGCTCGAGGCGCACGACGCGACCGAGCTCGCGCGCGCGCTGGCGGTGCCGGCGGCCGCCGACGGCCGCGCGCCGCTGCTGGGCGTCAACAACCGCGACCTGCGCAGCTTCGAGGTCTCGCTCGACACCACCCTGCGGCTGCGCGAGTCCGTGCCCGCCGGCCGCCGCCTGGTGACCGAGAGCGGCATCGCCACCGCGGCGGACGTCGCCCTGCTGCGCGGCGCCTGCGTGGACGCGTTCCTGGTGGGCGAGGCGTTCATGCGCGAACCCGACCCCGGCGCCGCGCTGCAACGGCTATTCTTCGCCGCATGACTTCCCCCGCCGCTGCGACCGGCCGCCGGCTGGTCGTGTTCGACTTCGACCACACCCTCTACGACGGGGATTCCGGCGCCCACCTGGTGTCCTGGCTGATCCGCCGCAACGGGTGGCGCAAGGCGCTGGCGCTGCTGGCCGCGCCGGTGCTGCTGCCGATGGTGGCCTGGCTGCCGACGCGCCGTGCCGGGATCTCCGGGTTCCTGTGGATCGGGACGGTGGGTGCGCGCCGCGACATCGACACCCTGATCGACGACTACGTCTGCGCCAACGCGGCTTCGATCCGCGCGCGCCTGCTGGTACCGGCGCTGGCGGTGCTGCACCGCCACCGCGAGGCCGGCGACGAGGTGGTGATCGCCACCGGCGCGCCGCCGGAACTGGCGCGGGCGATCCTGGACTTCGTCGCGCACGAGGACCTGCCGGTGATCGGCAGCCTCGGCGAGCGCTTCCTCGGCGGCTACGTCACCGCCCAGCACTGCCACGCTGTGAACAAGATGCGCATGCTGCGCGCGCACGGCCACGGCGACATCGACGTCGCCTACAGCGACAGCAGCGCCGACCTGCCGCTGCTGCAGGCGGCGCGCCATCCGGTGGTGGTGAACCCCAAGCCGGGCCGCGTGGGCTATTTCCGCAGGGTGTTGCCGCCCGGGACCCCGATCCTCAACTGGGGCTGCAGGTCCAGGGCAGGGGACGCCTAGCGCGTCCCGAACAGGACGATGGTCTTGCCGCGCGCGTGCAGCACGCCGTCGGCCTGCAGCTTCTTGAGCACGCGGCCGGCCATCTCGCGCGAGCAGCCGACCAGCCGCGCCAGCTCCTGGCGCGAGACCCGCAGCTGGGTGCCGTCCGGATGGCTCATCGCCTCCGGCTCGCGGGTCAGGTCGTGCAGCGTGCGGGTGATGCGGTCGGTGACGTCCAGGAAGGCCAGGCGCCCGGCCTTGCGGCTGGTGTCGAGCAGCCGGCGCGAGAGCTGCGAACCGATCTGCCACAGCAGCTTGGTGGCGTCGCCGGCCAGCGGGCCCGCGAACAGCTGGTACAGGCGCTCGTAGCTGATTTCCGCCAGCTCGCAGGCGACGCGGGTGCGCAGGATCACCTCGCGGCGCTCGGATTCGATGAACAGGCCCATCTCGCCCACGAACTCGCCGGGGCCGAAATAGCCCAGCACCAGCTCGCGGCCGTCGTCCTCCTCGGTGATGATGCTGGTCGAGCCGCTGACCATGTAATAGAGCGTGCCGGCCGGATCGCCGGGCCGGAACACGTCGGTGCGCGTCGGGTAGCGGCGGCGGTGGCAGTACCCAAGGAAGCGTTCGATCGCCGCCGCGTCCGGGGCCAGCGGGTTGTTACTGGCCAGGCGGTGCAAGGGAAACGGAGCGGTTGCCATGGTAGCGGTCACGGGTGGGAAGGCTGGACCGCAGGGTATGACGTTGGCGCGGGTTCGGCAAACCTCCACCCGATGGGTGGCATAATTCGCCCTTTCCCCGCCTCCCGCTGGAACGCCCATGCCCGTGGTCAAGCCTCTGCCGCGCCTGAAACTGCAGGGATTCAACAACCTGACCAAAGCGCTGTCGTTCAACATCTACGACGTCTGCTACGCCGTGTCCGAGGAGCAGCGCCAGCGGTACATCGAGTACATCGACGAGGAATACAACGCCGACCGGCTGACCCAGATCCTCACCGACGTCGCCGACATCATCGGCGCGAACGTGCTCAACGTGGCCCGCCAGGACTACGACCCGCAGGGCGCCTCGGTGACGATCCTGATCTCGGAGGAGCCGGTGATCGACAAGTCGCAGGCCAAGGGCGTGATCTCCGACGCCGTGGTCGCGCACCTGGACAAGTCGCACATCACCGTGCACACCTATCCGGAGACCCACCCGGACAACGGCATCGCGACCTTCCGCGCCGACATCGACGTCGCCACCTGTGGCGTGATCTCGCCGCTGAAGGCCCTGAACTACCTGATCGAGAGCCTCGAGTCCGACATCGTGGTGATGGACTACCGCGTGCGCGGCTTCACCCGGGACATCAAGGGCCGCAAGCACTACATCGACCACAAGATCAACTCGATCCAGGACTACCTGGCCAAGAACATCCGCTCGCGCTACGAGATGCTGGACGTCAACGTCTACCAGGAAAACATCTTCCACACGAAGATGCACCTGAAGGACTTCGACCTGGACCAGTACCTGTTCGAGGAAAAGGCGCGCAACCTGTCGTTCAAGGAGCGGATGAAGATCGAGCAGCGCCTCAAGCGCGAGATCGAGGAGCTCTACCACGGCCGCAACCTGGTCATCTGACCCTGTGGGAGCGCGCCTTGCGCGCGATGACACGATGGTCCGCACCCTCACCCCCCTCGACCGCTTCCTCGACAGCGCCCAGAACGCGCTCGAGACCGTGTTCGGCGCGCCGCGCGCCGAGCGCCCCAACCCGGGCGCCGGCGAGCCGGAAGTGGTGCTGGACGAGGCCGAGCGCCGGCATGCCGCCGGGCTGATGCGCATCAACCACGTCGGTGAGGTCTGCGCCCAGGCGCTGTACATCGGCCAGGCCGCGGTGGCGCGCGACGAGGCCACCCGCGCCCACCTGCTGGCCGCCGCCCAGGAGGAGACCGACCACCTGGCCTGGTGCGCCGACCGCCTGCGCGAGCTGGACAGCCGCCCGAGCCTGCTCAACCCGCTCTGGTACGCCGGCAGCTACGCGATCGGGGCGCTGGCCGGGCTGCGCGGGGACGGCTGGAACCTGGGCTTCGTGGTCGAGACCGAGCGCCAGGTCGAGGCCCACCTGGACGAGCACCTGGTCTCGCTGCCGCCGGCCGACGGCCGCAGCCGGGCCATCCTGGGGGTGATGAAGGCCGACGAGGCCCGCCACGCCGCCAACGCCGAACAGGCCGGCGCCCGGGTCCTGCCGCCGCCCGTGCCCGCCCTGATGGCCGCTGCCTCCAGGGTGATGAAGACGGTGGCCTACCGCCTGTAGGAGCGGCGCTCGCGCCGCGACAGCGGCTTGCGGGAGCCCGCGCGGGCCTGTATCATTCCGCCTCTTACGTTCCTCCAACGCGCGGTGAAGTTCCGCCCCGGCCTCCTGCCCGCGGAACCAGCCCGACAAGGTAACCACGATCCCGCCATGAAGACTTTCAGCGCCAAGAACGAGACCGTCCAGCGGGACTGGTACCTCGTCGATGCCGAGGGCAAGACCCTCGGACGCCTCGCCTCCGAGCTCGCCCGCCGCCTGCGCGGCAAGCACAAGCCCGTCTACACCCCGCACGTCGACACCGGCGACTACATCGTCGTGATCAACGCGGAGAAGGTCGCGGTCACCGGCACCAAGCTGCAGGACAAGATGTACCACCGGTTCACCGGCCACATCGGCAACCTGAAGACCGAATCGCTCGCCCAGGCGCTGGAGCGCCACCCGGAGCGCGTGATCGAGACCGCGGTGAAGGGCATGCTGCCGAAGAATCCGCTCGGCCGCGCGATGTACCGCAAGCTCAAGGTCTATGCCGGTGCCGAGCACCCGCACGCCGCCCAGCAGCCGCAGCCGCTCGAGATCTAAGGTAAAGACATGGCAACCACTCAGAATTACGGCACCGGCCGTCGCAAGTCGTCCACCGCGCGCGTGTTCCTGCGCAAGGGCAGCGGCAACATCACCATCAACGAGCGTCCGATCGACGAGTTCTTCGGCCGCGAGACCGCGCGCATGATCGTGCGCCAGCCGCTGGAGCTGACCCAGTCGACCGAGAAGTTCGACGTCATGGTCACGGTCGAGGGCGGTGGCACCACCGGCCAGGCCGGCGCCATCCGCCTGGGCATCGCGCGCGCGCTGGTCGAGTACGACGAGACGCTGAAGGCCGAGCTGCGCAAGGCCGGGTTCATGACCCGCGACGCGCGCGAGGTCGAGCGCAAGAAGGTCGGCCTGCACAAGGCCCGCCGCGCCACCCAGTTCTCGAAGCGTTGATCCATTAAACTAGGACCCATAGCCCCGTCGCCAAGTGGTAAGGCACCTGACTCTGACTCAGGCATTCGGTGGTTCGAATCCATCCGGGGCTGCCAGTTCCAAACAAAAGACCCGCCTCCCGGCGGGTTTTTTGTTGGCATCGGAGTTTCGCCCTTCGGGTGGGCGCTTCTTGCCGGGCGGGGCAGCCCTTTGGGCGAATGTCCCCCGGCCTTCGGCCTCCTCCTTGATTTCGCCCAAAGGGCTACCCCACCCGGCAGCGCGTACCTCAAGCGCGTAGCGTGGCTCCTGCCACAAGAAGCTGCGGGCTTCGAATAGCGGGAGCGCCCGTCCGAAGGAAGAATGCGTCGTCGCGGCGCCAGCGCCGCTCCTACAATGGCGCCATGGCCGTGCCCCAGCCGCCGCCGTTCACGCCGCCCGCCGCCCTGCTCTCGCAGCTGCGCGGCCACGGCCATGCGGTGCTGGCCCCGGACGCGGTCGGCGCCCTGTGCGGCTTCGACGTCTCCGCGCTCGCCCCCCTGGTGCCGAGCTGGGAGGACCTGCCCGCCGACCACTACCTGCGCGACGGCGGCCGCTACCGCAAGCGCCGGCACTCCTGCTTCATCGTCGAACAGGGCAAGGTCGAACCGGTCCCGCACCGCGCCCACTGGCAGCCCGTGGACTACAACGCCCTGCACGGCGGCATGGAGCGCTGGTTCAAGCCGATCTCGAAGGCGGTGCTCGCCAACGACGCCTGGACCGGCCTGCTGGCCTCGCTCGCGCACCTGTTCTCCGAGCTGCGCCAGGACGTCGATCGCTGGTTCGTCGAGGCGCACCAGTTCCGCATCGACACCGCCGACGGCATCGGCCGCCCGACCCCGGAGGGCGCGCACCGCGACGGCGTGGACTTCGTCGCCGTGTTCCTGGTCGCCCGCCACGGCATCACCGGCGGCGAGACCCGCGTGTTCGACGCCAACGGCCCGGCCGGACAGCGCTTCACCCTCGAGGCGCCGTGGTCGCTGCTGCTGCTCGACGACGCCCGCGTGATCCACGAGTCGACCCCGATCCAGCCGGTGGCAGCCGGCATGGCGGGCCACCGCGACACGCTGGTGCTGACCTACCGGGCCGGCGGCTTCCAGAGCCCTGGCGCGAGCTGAGCCGCAGGTCCCCCGGGGGCAGGGGTTATGATCCAGCCGCGGGGGGCCATGGACCACTGAAGGTACCCGGAGCGGGTATGAGCGAGGATCTGACCCGGTTGCTCCACGGATGGCGGGGTGGCGACGTCGATGCGCGCGATCGCCTGCTGGAGGAGGTCTATGGAACGCTGCGCAGGATGGCCGCGGCGCGCCTGGGGCGTGGTCGCGGCAGCCGCACCCTGCAGCCGACCGCCGTCGTCAACGAGGCCCTCATCAGCCTGCTCGGCAACGATGTCGCCTGGGAGGACCGCGCGCATTTCTTCGCGCTCGCTTCGCTCAAGATGCGCTCGGTACTGGTCGACCATGCGCGTTCCCGGGCCGCGGAGAAGCGCGGTGGAGACGTCGCCCTGCTGACGCTGTCGCATGCCGAGCGGGAGTCGGGTCACGATGTCGAGTACGACGTACTGGCCCTGCACCAGGCCCTCGAGCAACTCGGGGAGCACGACGAGCGTGCGGCGCGCGGGCTCGAAATGGCGTATTTCGGCGGCATGGAGCAGCGCGACATCGCGTGCGTGCTGGGCGTGTCGCTGCCGACGGTCCAGCGTGACCTCCGGTTCGCGCGGGCGTGGTTGAACCGCCTGCTCGGGTAGACGGCGCGATGGGCGAGCGCTGGCAACAGCTGAGGCAGATGTTCGATTCCGTCTGCGAACTGCCGGCCGGAGAGTGGGAGTCCGCCCTGCGCAAGCTCAGCAACGACGATGCGCTGGTCGAGGAAGCCCTGTCGGTCCTGCGGGCGCAGACCGCCAGCTTGAACCGGGCGCTGGAGCCGCTGCAGGCGATGATGGCGTCGCTGCCGGAGGAAGAACTCCAGGTCGGTGGCAGGCTCGGCGTATGGCGGTTGGTCGAGCGCCTCGCGCACGGCGGCATGGGCACGGTGTTCGTCGCCGAGCGCGCGGACCGGCTGTTCCGCCAGCGAGTGGCGATCAAGCTGTTGCGCGGCAGCCTGGTGCCCGCCGCGACCGCCCAGCGGCTCGCGGCCGAGCGCCAGATCCTCGCCGAATTGCAGCATCCCAACATCGCCCGGCTCTACGACGGCGGCACGACGCCGGCCGGCCACCCGTACCTGGTGATGGAATACGTCGAGGGCGAGCCGCTGGACGTGCATTGCGCAGGCCATTCCCTCGGACTACGCGAGCGCGTGCAATTGTTCGCGCGCGTGTGCGCGGCGGTGCAGGCGGCACATGCGCGGCTGGTCGTGCATTGCGACCTGAAGCCCGGCAACGTGCTGGTCCGCGCGAACGGAGAACCGGTGCTGCTGGACTTCGGCATCGCCCGGCTGGTGGGCGCTGGGGGTGCCCAGGAGGCCGACGGCTTCTGCACGCCGGCCTACGCCAGCCCCGAGCAACTTGCGGGTGCCCGGGTCGGCGTCGCCAGCGATGTCTTCAGTCTCGGCGTGCTGCTGACCGAACTGCTTGCGTGCCGGCGTACCGGACGCGATGCAGGCGGCACGGCCGTTCCGCCGCCAAGCGTCCTCGCGACCCCGGACTGCGCCTGGCGGCGCCGGCTCGCGGGCGATCTCGATGCGATCTCGATGCGTGCCTGCGCCGCCGATCCACAGGAGCGCTACGCGTCGGTGCAGGAGCTGATGGCGGACCTGGACGCCTGGCTCCGCGTGCTGCCGGTGTCCGCCGCGCGCGGCGGGTGGGCTTACCGAACCCGCCGCTTCCTGCGCAGGAACCGGGTGGTCGCAAGCCTGGCCGGATTCGCGGTGCTGGCGCTGGTGGGGGGATTGGGGGTTTCGCTGTGGCAGGCCGGGCAGGCGCGGGAGCAGCGCGACATGGCGATGGTCGAGGGTGCCAAATCCCGCGCCATGCTGGACTTCATGACGCGGCTGTTCGACCAGGCAGACCCCGCGCAGGCGCGCGGCCGCGAAGTGACCGCGCGCGAGTTGCTTGAGCACGGCGCCAGCCGCATCCGCGACCGCTTCGGCGAACAACCCGAAGTGCGGGCCGAACTGCTGGGTGCGATCGCGTCCGCCACCAGCGGGCTGGGGCATTACCAGGAGGCCCTGCAGCTTGCCGACGAGGCGGTGACGGTGGCCGGGCAGTCGCCGGCGAACAACGGACTGCTGGCCGGGCAGGTGCTGACCAGGGCCCGGATCCTCCACCACCTCGGACGCTACCCCGAGGCGCTGGCCGCGCTGGATGCATTGGAGGGCGCTGCGCGCACCTCGCCAACGACGCCGGCGATGCAGGCGGCGATCTCACACGCACGCGGCATGGCGCTGCACGCGACCAATCGCCTGGAGGAAGCGGAGGACGCCTATCGGAAAGCCTACGAAGTGCGCAGTGCAGCATTTGGCACCGGCGACAGGGACAGCCAGGAGACGGCCCTGCGCCTGGTGTCGCTGTACATCCTGGACGGACGCATGGACGACGCGGCGGGACTGGCCCGCTCGACGCTCGCTGCCGTGCGCGCGACCACCGGGGAGAACGATCCGCACCGCGCCGACGCCATCGACGCGCTTGCGATGGTGCTGGCGAACACCGGCCCCCTGCACGAGGCCGAGGCGCTGCGACGCGAGGAACTCGGGATCCGCATGGCCGTGTTCGGCGCGTCGCATCCGTCGACGATCAGCGCCCGCAACGACCTGGCCGGCGTGCTGTACGTCCAGGGCCATTACGCTGCCGCGAGCGACATCTACAGGGAAGTGCTGGCCGCGCGTCGCGACGCCTACGGCAGCAGGCATCCGGCGGTGGCCACGGCGGCGAACAACCTTGCCGTGGCCGAACAGCAGCTGGGGCGACCGGTCGAGGCGCTGCCCGCGGCGCGGGAGGCGCTCGAGATCCGCCTGGCGACCTATGGTCCGGACCACTTCGCGGTGGCGACGTCGCTGCACACGCTTGGCGCGATCGAACTCGACCTGGGCGATCCGGCCGCGCTCGGGCACCTGCAGCAGTCGGTCGCGAGCTGGGAAGCGGCCATGGGCGAATCCAGCCCATACATCTCCAGGCCCCTGCGCGACCTCGCGCGCGCCGAACTCGTCTTTGGTCCGCGCGATCCGGGTTGCGGCGCCGCGAAGCGTGCGCAGGCGACGGCACGGCTCGAAAGCCCGGCGCAGTTGGCCTACCTCGACGTGGTGGCTGCAGCATGCGCGCTCGCCGCCGGTGTTCCCGGCGCGGAGCAGGCGATGGCAGGTGGGCTCGACGCGTTGCGAGGCGCGGTGGACGGCGGTGATCGACGCCTGCAGCAGGCCGTGGCCCTGGCCGGCGTGGCGCGCGACGCGCGGCGGTGAGCCGCGCGCCGGGGTCAACGCGAGCTGCGGCACGCCGGTCTGCTACAAGTCCAGACCGAAGCCTATGCCCGCCGACTTGTCGCCGCGGCTGAAGGCGCCGCCGAGCGAGAACGAGCCTCGCTGCCCGATCCGCCGGCCATAACCGATCGACAGTGCACGCTCGCCGCCCTGGAAGCCGGCGCCGATGGCGATCCGGCCGCGCGGACTCTGCGATCCGGCGGCGTTGATGGCCATGTTCAGCATTGCCGACGCCATCGCGCCCTGCTGGTCGATGCGCTGGTCCTGCCGGTTGAAGCGCCGGTCGATGTCGGCGAAATCGGCCTCCAGCGAGTCGAGCCGGGCCTGGAGCGAATTGGCATCGAACCCGAGCAGGTTGCCGATCTGTGCGTCGGTGTAGCTGTTGGCGGCTGCCACCGCCTGCGCGTCGCCGGCGTCCATCTGTTGCCTGTTGACCGCGTCGTCGGCATCCACGCCGGCGGCGACATTGGAAATAACGGTGCCGTCGGCACCTTCCAGCGCGACCGTCGCCTTGCCCGCGTCCGTGTAGGCCAGGCTCAGGGGATTGCCCGGCCCCTGCGGCCCGGCCGGACCCTGCGGGCCCGCCGGTCCGGCAGGTCCCTGCGGGCCAGGGATCCCACCGAGGCCCGCCAGTTCCGTCAACCGCACGTCCACGGCCGCGAAGGCGGCGGCGACGTCGCTGTAGTCGTTGCCCTGGATGGTGTAGGTGGGGGCCAGGAACACGCCGCCCGCGAAACTGGCTCCGCCGCCCAGTGCACTCGTGAAAGGGTGCAGCTGGCCGACGTTCACGGCGTCGTTGTCCTCGGTGCCGGCTTCGAGGTTCACCAGTTGCCTCAGCAGACCGGCATGCCCTATGGAAACGCTGTCGGCGCGGTCGGCGATCGAGTCGACGCCCAGCGCTACCGCATTCGTGGCCTCCGCGGTGGTCGTGCTCGCACGGCCCAGCGCGACGCTGTCGTCGGCCAGCGCCTGGCTTGCCACGCCGATGGCCGTGCTGCGCAGGCCGTCGGCCAGGCTGGCCGCGCCAACCGCGATGGAGTGTTCCGCGAGGGCATCCGCGCTCTGGCCGAGCGCGGTGCTTCCCAGGCCCGCGCCATTGCTGCCGGCTCCCAGGGCAACGCTGGCGACGCCCGTCGCCGAGCTGTCTCCGCCAATCGCGGTCGCGGCGGTGGCGGTGGCCTCGCTGCCGGTGCCCACTGCGGTCGTGACCTCCGCGCTGGCGCGGCTCTCGTAGCCAAGCGCGGTGGCTGCGGGCGCGTCGGCCCAGCTATAGGCGCCGAAAGCCGCGCTGCTGCCGCCGCTGGCGTTTGCCCAGAATCCATTGGCAGTGGCGCCGGTGCCGCTGGCAACGCTCAGGTAACCGGTAGAGGTGCCACCGGCCCCCGAAGCGGTGCTCTCCGCACCGACCGCTGTACTGAAGGTACCGGAGGCGAGGCTGTGGGTGCCGCTGGCGGTACTGGAGCTTCCGGTCGCGCGGGCGCCGGCGCCGAACGCGCTGGCCCGGGCAGCCGAGGCGAGGGTGGTTTCGTTGGCGTCCATCGTGCCGTCGTTGTCCAGGTCGAACCAGCCGCCCACCGCCGTGCTGCTGGCTGCAACGGCTTCGCTGTAGGCGCCGACCGCGACCGCGCGCGCGCCCGAAGCGACCGCGCTCCCCCCGACCGCCGCGCTGTGGTCGCCGGTCGCGTCGCTGGCCATGCCGATCGCGACGCTCCTTTCCTGGCTGGCCAGCGACGAAGTGCCGATGGCCACGCTGCGGGTGCCGCTGGCTTCGCTGTGGCTCCCGATGGCGATCGAGAAATTGCCGCTGGCGTCACTGGCCTGGCCGACGGCGGCGGATTCGCTGCCGCTGGCGCTGCTGTCCTTGCCGCATGCCAGTGCGTTGGCACCGGCCGAACTGGCCCCATTGCCGTCCTCACCCGCGGATTCCAGGTCGCAGACGTCGCCGGCGAGGGCCGGGCCGGCTGCGGCGAGGCACAGCGCGACGGCGACGGACAGTAGGCGGCGCTGGCGCCGGGTGGGGGGCTTGCGGGTGCGGTTCATTGCAGGAATCTCCACGGATTGGGTGACGTGCCGGCCGGAATGGCCCGCATGAACACACAACCGGAAAACCGGGCCGGGACCCATCACGGCCGTTCGGGGCGGCGCGGCCCCTCGGATACAATCGGGCACCCCCGGTACGGAAACCCGGTATCCGCATGAAGCTCGGTTCGTTGAAGGAAGGTGGCCGCGACGGCACCCTGGTGGTGGTCTCGCGCGACCTCGCCCAGGCGGTGCGCGCCACCGGCATCGCCCCGACCCTGCAGCGCGCGCTGGAGGACTGGTCGAACATGGCGCCGCGGCTGGCGGCGTTGTCCGAGGCGCTCGACGCCGGCACCGCCGACGGCGCCTTCGCGCTGGAGCCGGCGGCGCTGGCCGCGCCGCTGCCGCGCGCCTACGAATTCGTGGACGGCAGCGCGTACCTGCCGCACGTTGAGCGCGTGCGTCGCGCCCGCGGCGCCGAGGTCCCCGAAAGCTTCTACACCGACCCGCTCATGTACCAGGCCACCAGCGCCGGCTTCAACGGCCCGCGCGATCCCGTGCGCGTGGTCAGCGAGGACCATGGCATCGACCTCGAGGCCGAGATCGTGGTGGTGACCGACGACGTGCCGATGGCGGTGAGCCCGGAGCAGGCGGCGGGGCACATCCAGCTGGTCGGCCTGGTCAACGACGTCTCGCTGCGCAACCTGATCCCGGGCGAGCTGGCCAAGGGCTTCGGCTTCCTGCAGTCCAAGCCGCGCTCGACGCTGTCGCCGGTGTTCGTGACCCCCGACGAGCTGGGCGACGCCTGGCGCGGCAACAAGCTGCACCTGCCGCTGGTCACCCACGTCAACGGCGAATGGTTCGGCGCGCCGGAGGCCGGCGTGGACATGCAGTTCGACTTCGCGCAGCTGGTCGCGCACGCGGCCAGGACGCGGCCGCTGTCCGCCGGCACCATCGTCGGCTCGGGCACGATCGCCAACCAGGACACGTCCAGGGGCGCCTCGTGCTTCGCCGAGAAGCGCACCGTGGAGACGCTGGAGCACGGCAAGCCGAAGACTCCGTTCCTGTCGTTCGGCGACCTGGTGCGGATCGAGATGTTCGACCGCGACGGCAACAGCATCTTCGGCGCGATCGAGCAGCGCATCGAGCGGCAACCGCTGCCATGAGCGACGGGCTGCGCCTGTATTCGTACTGGCGCTCCAGCGCCGCGTACCGGGTGCGCATCGGCCTCAACCTGAAGGGGCTGCCGTACGAGATCGTCCCGGTGCACCTGGTGCGCGACGGCGGCGAGCAGCATACCGATGCCTTCCGCGAGGCCAACCCGCAGGAGCTGGTGCCGGTGCTGCAGCACGGGCAGCGCATGCTGCGGCAGTCGCTGGCGATCCTCGAGTACCTCGACGAGATGTGGCCGGAGCCGGCGCTGATGCCGGCGACCGCGCGCGACCGCCAGCGCGTGCGCGCGCTCGCGCAGGTGGTCGCCTGCGACATCCACCCGCTCAACAACCTGCGCGTGCTGCAGTTCTTCGAGCGCGAGTGGGGCGTGCCGCAGGCCGAACGCGAGGAGTGGGCGCGACGCTGGATGGCGAACGGTTTCGCGGCGTTCGAGACGCTGCTCAGCGACCACCCGTCGACCGGCCAGTTCTGTGACGGCGAGATGCCGACCATCGCCGACTGCTGCCTGGTGCCGCAGGTCTACAACGCGCGCCGCTTCGGCCTGGACCTGTCGCCGTACCCGACCATCCTGCGCATCGAACAGGCGTGCCTGGCGCTGCCGGAATTCGACGCGGCCCGCCCCGAGAACCAGCCCGACGCCCCGGCCAGCTGATCAGCCGTTGAACACGTCGGCGTAGGGGTCGTGCTCGCCGCTGGCGCCTTCCGAGAGCCGGAACTTGAGCGCCAGGCCCTCGCGGGAGTCGGCGGCGCGCAGCGCCTCCTCCATCCCGATCTTGCCTTCCTTGTAGAGCCGGTACAGGCACTGGTCGAAGGTCTCGATGCCTTCCTCCAGCGATTCGTCCATTGCCTGCTTGATCTCGTGCACGGCGCCGCGACGCAGCAGGTCGCGGATCATCGGCGTGTTGATCAGCACCTCGGCGGCCGGCAGCCGGCGCCCGTCGGTGCCCACCACCAGGCGCTGCGAGACCACCGCCTTCAGGTTCAGCGCCAGGTTCATCAGGATGTTCTTGTGCGCGGATTCCTCGAAGAAGTTGAGGATGCGCTCGATGGTCTGGTCGGCGTTGTTGGAGTGCAGCGTGGCCAGGCACAGGTGGCCGGTCTCGGCGAAGGCGATGGCCGCCTCCATGGTGGTCGCGTCCAGGATCTCGCCGATCAGGATCACGTCCGGTGCCTCGCGCATCGCGTTCTTGAGCGCGTTGTGGAAGGCGTGGGTGTCGATGCCCACCTCGCGCTGGTTGACCAGCGACTTCTTGTGCGTGTGCAGGTACTCGATCGGGTCCTCGATGGTGAGGATGTGGCCCGCGCTGGTGCTGTTGCGGTAGTCGATCATCGAGGCCAGCGTGGTGGACTTGCCCGAGCCGGTGGAGCCGACCAGCAGCACCAGCCCGCGCGGCGCCATGATGATCTGCTTCAGCACCTGCGGCAGCTGCAGTTCCTCGATCGAGGGGATCCGGCTGCGGATGGCGCGGATCACCATCGCCACCTCGCCGCGCTGCTTGAACACGTTCACGCGGAAGCGGTTGCCGTCGGGCGCCGCGATCGCCATGTTCATCTCGAGGTCGCGCTCGAAGGCGGGCACCTGGCCCTCGTCCATCAGCGAGTAGGCGATCTTCTTGACCATGCCGGTCGGCAGGCCGGTGTTGCCCAGGGGGTACATCTGGCCTTCGACCTTGATGTAGACCGGCGCGCCGACGGTCAGGAACATGTCCGACGCGTTCTTTTCAACCATCAGCTTCAGGAAATAGCTGATATCCATCTCGCCGACCCCGTACAAATGGTAAAAATGAGGGCGCACCCCCCATGCCCAGGGCCGCACCGATGAATCCAAGCTTCGCATACTTCCCAAACCGGCTGCTGGCGACGCTGTCACTGTCCGCCCTGCTGCTGCTCGCGGCCGGCTGCGCCACCGTGCCGCCGCCCACCGGCGAGCTGGCGGCCGCCGAGCAGGCGGTGCTGCGCGCTGGCGACGCCGACGCCGACCAGTACGCGCCGGAGATCGTCGAGACCGCGCGCGCCGAACTGGCGCGGGCGCAGGCGGCGATGCTCGCCGGCGAGAACGCCCGGGCCCGCGACCTGGCGCTGGGCGCGGCTGCGGCGGCGATGCACGCCCGCGAGCTGAGCCGCGCGCAGGTGCTGCGCAACCGCTACCTGCAGCGCCGCGGCGAGATCCGCGGCCTGCAGGAACAGCTGCAGCTGGACGGCGACATCCGCCTCGACACCGCGCCCCCGCTGCCCGACACCGAGACCCTGCCCCCGGGCGAGCGCCTGGCCGCGCTGGCCGCGGACCCGCGCGCCCAGGAGGTGGCCGCCTACGAGCAGCTCCAGGCGCGGCTGGCGGTGGACGCGCTGGCCGAGGCCGGCAAGCGCGAGCGCACGGCTGCCCTGACCCTGGCCGCGCGCCAAGTCTCGGTGGCCGAGCTGGCCGCCTACAACGCGCTGCTGGAGCAGGACCTGCAGGCGATGGAGCAGCAGCGCAGCGAGCTGCTGGTCGAGGCCAGCCGCCGCGAGGCCGAGCGGGTGCGCCAGGAGCTGGAGCGGCTGCGCTTCCAGGCCCAGATCCAGGCCGAGGAGGCCGAGCGCCTGCGGGCCGCCGCCGAGGCCGAGGCCGCGGCGCGCCAGCAGGCCGAGGAAGTGATCCTGGACGTGGGCGGCGAGCAGGCCCGCAAGCTGCGCGAGGCGCGGGCCCGGCAGGCCGAACTGGCACGGCAGGAGGCCGAGCTGCTGAAGGCCCAGCAGGAGGCCGAGGCGGCCGCGGACGCTGCTGCATCGGCGTCCGACGAGCCCTAAGTCTATTCAGCAAAATCAAGGACTTGCGGGGCCCTTGCCGACCCCCGCCGGAGGGAGTAGGGTCGAGCCATGCCACCGGCAATGATCCATCGCTCCACCACGAACGCCCCGAGCCGCCAGGCCGGGGCGTTCCTGTTTCCGAAGGATGTTCTGCAGGATGTTCCGAAGGAGGACGACATGTTCGAAGGGCAACCCCAGGAGGAAGTCGAGGCACTCATGACGCACCCGGAGTTCAAGCGCCTCTACCAGCGCCACAAGCAGCTGGACAAGCAGGTGCTGGATGCCGAACTCGGGGTGCTTCCGATCGACGACACCACCCTCGGGCAGATGAAGCGCGAGAAACTCCTCGCGAAGGACCGCCTCACGCGCCTCTACGAGGTGCTGCACCACTAGCTTTTCTGGCACACACGGGCGGCGGCGGCGTTTCCTCGTCGGCCGCCGCCGCCCGTGGGATGTCGCGCCATGGGTGATAATCCGTCCATGGCCATCCACCAATCCGTGCTCGAACTGGTCGGCGACACGCCGATCGTGCAGGCCAGGAACCTCGATACGGGGCCCTGCACCCTCTTCCTGAAGCTCGAAAGCCAGAATCCCGGCGGCTCGATCAAGGACCGCATCGGGCTGAGCATGATCGAGGCCGCGGAGAAGCGCGGCGACATCAGGCCCGGCGACACCCTGGTGGAGGGCACCGCCGGCAACACCGGCATCGGCCTGGCACTGGTCGCGCAGCAGAAGGGCTACAAGCTCATCCTGGTGGTCCCGGACAAGATGAGCCGGGAGAAGATCTTCAACCTCAAGGCGATGGGCGCCGAGGTGGTGCTGACCCGCAGCGACGTCGCCAAGGGCCACCCGGACTACTACCAGGACATGGCCGAGCGGATCGCGCGCGAGACCCCGGGCGCGTACTTCATCAACCAGTTCGGCAACCCGGACAACCCGGCCGCGCACGAGTTCGGCACCGGTCCGGAGATCCTGCGCCAGATGGACGGCAAGCTGGACGCGATCGTGTTCGGCTGCGGCAGCTCCGGCACCATGACCGGGCTGTCGCGCTGCTTCGCGAAGCAATCGCCGCACACCGAGTTGATCCTGGCCGACCCGGTGGGATCGATCCTCGAGGACTACATCAACCGCGGCGAAGTCGTGGAGAAGTCGGCGAGCTGGATGGTCGAGGGCATCGGCGAGGACTTCCTGCCGCCGATCTCGGACTTCACCCGGGTGAAGAAGGCTTACGCCATCAGCGACAGGGAGAGCTTCCTGACCGCGCGCGAACTGCTGGCGAAGGAGGGCATCCTCGGCGGCTCGTCCACCGGCACGTTGCTGGCGGCGGCGCTCCGGTACTGCCGCGAGCAGACCGAGCCCAAGCGGGTGCTGACCCTGGTCTGCGATACCGGCAACAAGTACCTGTCGAAGATGTACAACGACTACTGGATGCTGGACAACGGCTTCCTGGAGCGCCCGCAGCACGGCGACCTGCGCGACCTGATCCTGCGCCCGTTCGCGCAGCGCGACA
Source organism: Cognatiluteimonas lumbrici (assembly GCF_006476065.1). Taxonomy (GTDB): domain Bacteria; phylum Pseudomonadota; class Gammaproteobacteria; order Xanthomonadales; family Xanthomonadaceae; genus Cognatiluteimonas; species Cognatiluteimonas lumbrici. Next base: position 1,350,605 of record NZ_ML636798.1, on the reverse strand, counting down.
CGGTCGTGGTCGCGCCCGGGGACCTGCTGGTCACCGCCTACCAGCGGATGAAGCTCTACGACGTGTCGCAGCTGCCGGTGATGGACGGGGACGAGCTGGTCGGCATCCTCGACGAGTCCGACGTGCTGATGCACGTGTACGGCAACGAGGCCCGCTTCAAGGATCCGGTGTCCACCGCGATGGTCAGCAAGCTCGACCGCGTGGACGTGAAGCAGCCGATCGAGGCGCTGCTGCCGGTGTTGGACCGCGGCCACGTGGCGATCGTGACCGACGGTGGCCGGTTCCTGGGCCTGATTACGCGTATAGACCTCTTGAACTACCTGCGTCGGCGGGTGCAGTGACAGGGAAGGAAGCGGCTTGAACGTACTGGTCTGTGGTGGCGCCGGCTACATCGGCAGCCACATGGCGCGCTGGCTGGCGGCGCACGACATCGGCGTCACCGTGCTCGACAACCTGTCGACCGGGCACCGCGAGGCGGTGAAGTGGGGCGAGCTGGTCGAAGCCGACCTGCTCGACCAGGCGTCGCTGGAGCGCGCCTTCTCCGGGCGCCGCTTCGACGCGGTGATGCACTTCTGCGCGCGCTCGCTGGTCGGCGAGTCGGTCGCGCAGCCCTACGACTACTACGCCAACAACGTCACCGGCACCCTCAACCTGCTCGAGGCCATGCGCAGGCACGGCGTCGACCGGCTGGTGTTCTCGTCCACCGCCGCGGTGTTCGGCAATCCGGTGTCGGCGCTGATCGACGAGGCGCACCCGAAGGCGCCGATCAACCCGTACGGCGCCAGCAAGCTGATGGTGGAGCGGATCCTGGCCGACGCCGCCGGCGCCTACGGCCTGCGCTCGGTGGCCCTGCGCTACTTCAACGCCGCCGGGGCCAGCCACGCCGCCGGCATCGGCGAGTCGCACGAGCCGGAAACCCACCTCATCCCCAACGTGCTGCGCGCGGCGCTGGGCACCGGGCCCGGGCTGAAGGTGTTCGGCGACGACTACCCGACGCCCGACGGCACCTGCGTGCGCGACTACGTGCACGTCGAGGACCTGGCCCAGGCGCACCATCGCGCGCTGGACCATATGGAGGCCCACGCCGGCGCCCACGTGTTCAACCTCGGCAACGGCACCGGGTTCTCGGTGCGCGAGGTGATCGCTGCGGCGTCCGAAGTCACCGGGCGCGAGATTCCGTTCGAAATAGCGCCCCGCCGTGCCGGCGACCCGGCCGTGCTGGTGGCCTCCAGCGACAAGGCCAGGCGTGAACTGGGCTGGACGCCCGTGCATACTTCGCTGGCCCCGATCCTCGACAGCGCCTGGCGCTGGCACCAGCAACAGCCCTACTGAGCGCGCAGACGCGCGGAAAGACGGAAAATGACAGACGAACGCAGCAAGATCCGGGCACAAGGCCTCGGCACCCGCGCCATCCACGGCGGCCAGTCGCCCGACCCGTCCACCGGCGCGGTGATGACGCCGATCTACGCCACCAGCACCTACGCCCAGTCGAGCCCGGGAGAGCACCAGGGCTTCGAGTACTCGCGGACCCACAACCCGACCCGGTTCGCCTGGGAGCGTTGCGCGGCGGCGCTGGAAGGCGGCAGCCGCGGCTTCGCGTTCGCCTCCGGCCTGGCCGCGACCGCGACCCTGCTCGACCTGCTCGAAACCGGCGACCACGTGGTCGCGATGGACGACCTCTACGGCGGCAGCTACCGCCTGTTCGAGCGCGTGCGCCGGCGCAGCGCCGGGCTCGACTTCAGCTACGTGGACATGACCGATCCCGCGAAGCTCGAGGCCGCGATCACCCCGAAGACCAGGCTGGTGTGGGTCGAGACCCCGACCAACCCGCTGCTGAAGATCGTGGACCTGCAGGCGGTCTCGGCGATTGCGAAGCGGCACGGCCTGCTGATGGTGGTGGACAACACCTTCGCCTCGCCGGCGCTGCAGCGCCCGCTCGAGCACGGCGCCGACCTGGTGATGCACTCGGCCACCAAGTACCTCAACGGCCACTCCGACATGGTCGGCGGCATGGTCGTGGTCGGCGACGACGCCGACCTGGGCGAGCGCATCGCGTTCCTGCAGAACTCCGCCGGCGCGGTGCAGGGACCGTTCGACAGCTTCCTCGCGCTGCGCGGCGCCAAGACCCTGCACCTGCGCATGCGCGCGCATTGCGAGAACGCGATGGCGCTGGCGCAGTTCCTCGAGACGCACCCCGCGGTGCAGGACGTGATCTACCCCGGGCTGGCGTCGCACCCGCACCATGCGCTGGCGAAGCGGCAGATGGACGGCTTCGGCGGCATGGTCTCGGTCCGGCTGAAGGGTGGCTACGAGGCGGCGAAGCGCTTCTGCGAGCGCACGGAGCTGTTCACGCTGGCCGAGTCCCTGGGCGGCGTCGAGAGCCTGGTGAACCACCCGGCGGTGATGACCCACGCCAGCGTGCCGCCCGAGCGGCGCGCGGAACTCGGGATCACCGACGACCTGGTGCGCCTGAGCGTCGGGATCGAGGACGTGGCGGACCTGCGCGCGGACCTGGAAGGAGCGCTCGCCGCGTGAGTTCCCTCTGGCGCGACCTGGCGGCGAGCTTCCGCAACCCGGAGTTCTGGGCCCTGTCGAGCTGGCTCGACATCATGGTGCGCAACCGACAGTCGCGGCTGGGCGTGTTCTGGCTGCTGGTGCCGCCGATGGTCTACATCTGGGGCATCGGCGGCATGTTCGCCTCGATGATGGGGCTGTCGTTCCGGGAGTTCGTCGCCTACGTCGCGCTCGGCTACGTGGTGTTCCGGCTGATCAGCGCGGTGATCACCGAGTCGAGCGGCGCGTTCCTGTCGGCCGCCTCCTTCATCCTGGACGGCCACCTGCGCCTGACCGACTTCATCCTGCGGGTGGTGGCGAAGGCGCTGTTCTACTTCCTCGTGTCGCTGCCGGTGGTCGCGGCATCGGTCTACCTCAGCCCCGACTGGCACTGGCAGGCGCTGCCGGCCAGCCTGCTCGCGCTGGCGTGGATGACGGGGATCACGCTGTGCATCGGTGTCGTGTTCGCCGTGGTCGGCGCGCGCCTCCCGGACGTGGGGCAGCTGGTCAACAACGTCTTCATGTTCGCCTTCCTGCTGACCCCGATCATCTGGCACACGGACTTCATGCCGGCGGAAAGCCTGCGCGGACAGCTCGTGCGCTTCAACCCGCTGTTCCACATGGTGGAAGTGGTGCGCGCGCCGCTGCTCGGCATGCCGGTCGCGCCCGAAAGCTACCTGTACCTGTGCGCGCTGACGGTGGTCGCGTTGCTTGGCGCGACCATCACCTACCGGCTGTTCGCGCGGCATGTCCCGGTGTGGGTGTGAACGCATGCAGCCGATGATCGAACTCAAAGGCGTCACGCTGTCCGTGCCGACCTACGTGCAGCAGGAGCGCCGGGCCAGCAACTGGTTCTCGATGTTCCTCAGCGCCGGCCTGGACCCGCCGCGGCGGGTGCCGGTGGAAATCCTGAAGGACGTCGGCATGGTCGCCAACGCCGGCGACCGCATCGCCATCCTCGGCCGTAACGGCGCCGGCAAGTCCACGCTGCTGCGCGTGCTCAACGGCGTGTACAAGCCGACCTCCGGGACCATCGCGGTCAACGGCACGCGCCAGGCGCTGCTCAACATTTCGCTCGGCTTCAACAACGAAGCCACCGTGCGCGAGAACATCTTCCTGCGCGGCACCGCGATGGGGCTGCGCGCGCGCGACCTGCGCGAGCACATCGACGGGATCCTCGAGTTCGCCGGCCTGCAGGAGAAGTCCAGCCACCGGTTGCGCACGCTGTCCTCCGGCCAGCGCACGCGCCTGGGCTTCGCGATCTCGACCACCTTCCAGCACGACATCATGCTGATGGACGAGTGGGTCGGCACCGGCGACTCGGAGTTCATGGCCAAGGCCAAGACGCGCCTGCTCGACCGCATGGGCGGGAGCAAGGTGGTGATGCTCGCCAGCCACAGCATCGGCTTGCTGCGCGACGTGTGCAACCGCGGCATCGTGCTCGAGCAGGGGCGCCTGGTGCACGCCGGCGACATCGGCTCCGCGCTGGAGTACTACCACGAGCTGATGGCGAGCATCGGCCCGGCCCAGGATGTGGACCACACCGCCGCGCAGCCGGTGTACGGCTGCGCCGAAGAGCTCGGCATCGCCGACGGGCGCGTGCAACTGACCGGCTGGATCGCCAGCGCCAGCGGCGCGACCGCCCAGGGCGTCGCCCTGGACGTGCGCGGGGTGCGCTATTTCCCCGACGCCATCGAGCGGCGCCAGCGGAACGACGTGATGCGCCACTTCGGCCTGCGTGACCGGGAATGCGGTTTCCGGGCGTCGTTCACCGTCCCCGGAATCGCATCCGTGACAGACTTGGGCCGCGACCTGCGCGTGCTCGGCGGCCTGCACCCGGACCAGGCGCGTTCGACGCTCCGCCTCGCGCCGGCGGTCATGGCCGCGCTGCGCGGGGACGCGGTCGCCACCGACGTATCGCATTGAACAAGGCGTTTGCATGGCCCAGTACCAATCCTTCCCGGACGTTCCCGGCGACTCCCACACGCTCGACAAGCTGAAGGCGCTGCAGCTGCCGGACCTGCGCGGGCGCAGCTTCCTGGACGTCGGCTGCAACGAGGGATTCTTCTGCGGCTTCGCCAGCTACCAGGGCGCGTCGCGCGTCCTGGGCGTGGACCATACCGCCGGGTTCGTGGAGCGCGCGCGCCGCCGCTTCCCCGCCTGCGAGTTCCTGTGCACGGACTGGAACCACCTCCCCGACGAGCGCTTCGACGTGATCCTGCTCGCCTCGGCGCTGCACTACGCCGAGGACCAGCCGGCGCTGGTGCACAGCCTGGTGGACCGGCTCGAGCCCGACGGCGTGCTGGTGCTGGAAGTCGGCATCGCCTCCTCGCCGAAGGCCGAGTGGACCCGCATCAAGCGCGGCATCGACGAACGCTACTTCCCATCCATGCCGAAGCTGCGCGAGGTGTTGTCGGACTACGCCTGGAAGTGGATGGGCAAGAGCGTGCCGCAGGCGGGCGACCCGGTCGGGCGGCACGTGATCCACGTCAGCCGGCGTCGCCCCGTGGCCTACCTGCTGATGGAGCCGCCCGGGTACGGCAAGTCCAGCATCGCGCGCCGCCTGTTCCAGCCCGCCGGCGTGCCGGTGGTGTCGGGCGACGAGCTGATGGCCTCGGTGGCCGAGGGCAAGCGCGAAGCGCCGCCAAAGCTGCGCGACTGCCTCGCGCACGAGTACTCGCCGTTCCATATCGACAAGACCATCCACCGTGCCTTCGCGGCCGGGCTGGGGCCCGACCTGGTCGGGCTGTGGGCGTCGCAGGCGGCGGACGCCGACTTCGCGCTCGATGCCTACGTTCCCGCCGAGCACCAGCAGCAGGTGGTGGACCAGCTGCTGCTGCTGGGCTTCCTGCCGGTGAAGCTGCAATGGGACAAGGTGGGGCCCAGGACCGCGGCGTCCGGGTCGCAGGCGAGCGACGCCGAGGCGTTCTACTTCTCGCTTGCCGGACAGGCCGCGCCGAAGGTCGCCGAAACGGATGCCCCGGCGACCCGCGCGGCCGGCTTCGTGGACGAGGTGACGCTCGACGGCGGCTGCCTGACGGTCCGCGGCTGGGCGGTGTCCTCCTCCGGGCTCCTGCCGGAGAAGATGCACATGCACGTGGGCGCGCGCACGCTGGTGATCGACCGGTTCGAGAAGCAGACGCGGCCGGACGTGCAGCGCCACCTGGACCTGCCGCATGCGCTGGTCGGCTTCCGTTTCAGCGTCGAGGTCCCGGGTGTTGCCAGCCTGGCGCAGATCGTCGACGGCTTCGAACTCTACGATCCCGCGGGCGCCTCGTTCCGGCTGGCGGGACCGGTGGCGAAGGCATTCGCCGAAGCGGAATGACGGGCGTGGCGCGCGGCGGAAGCTGGGTGTCGCTGGACACCGTGGAGCGCGCACCCGGCTGGTACCTGCTCGATGGCGGCGCCGACCTGGTGTTCGAGGAACTGGCGGTGGGCGAGGGCGACAACGCGGCCCGCTGGCACGTGGCGCGAGTGCGCGGGCCGCGGGTGGTGTTGCTCGATCGCCCGGCCCGTGGCCTGCGCGGCCTGCGCGTGGAAGGGACGGCGGCGCCGGGCGCCGCGCGGCTGGTCCGCATCGGCCGGCCGTCGGCCTTGTTGCGCATGCTCGTGGACGGCAGCGGTCCGCTGGAAACCCTGCGACGGATCGTGGCGCTCGCACGCGGGACATGGCGCTACGGCGTGCGCGTCGCCATCGCCGACCTGCATGCACGCCACGCCGGCGATGCGGACGCCACCACCGGGCCCTTCGTCGCCAGCTGGACCTTGCGCCACCGGCGCCTGCCGCCGACGTCGGCGCGGCTGCTGCTGCGCGCGCTGCACCAGCTCGCGCAGGAGGGCGACGACCGCTGGCGCAGTACCGGCGGCGACCCGTACTTCCTGGTCACGCGCGAAGACGGCGCTTCCCCGCTGCTGCAGGGCGGCTGGTACCGGCTGCAAGGCCGCCTGCAGGCAGCGCGCGGCAGCCATCTCGCGCCCAGCCTGTACTACCGCATCGCCGGCCGCGAGCAGCCCTTCCCGGACCAGTTGCAACTGCCGGAACCGTCGCGCGACGGCAGCCTGGACGCACTGTTCCGGTTCGATGGCGACGTCACCGAACTGCGCTTCGATCCGGCCGTGCGTGCGCTCGGGTTCCGGATGGCCGGCATGCGCCTGCGCCGGCTGCCGCGGCCGGAGTGGATGCTGCGCCTGCTGGCCGGCCTGCGGGATCCGTCGGGGGCACGCGACTGGCGGGCCGTCGGCGCGACCCTGCTGGCGATGCTGCGGGCGCTCGCGCGCGGCCGGCCGGCGGAGGCCGGCAGCTTGCTTGCCGAACGCCACGCAGAATGCAGCCAGCTGCACCTGCGCAGCTACGCGGCCTGGGTCGCCCGCTACGACACCCTGTCGCGCGAGGACCTCGGCGAACTGGCGCGGCGCGGCTGCGAGCTGTCCGCCGACGGCCCGTTGTTGTCGGTGCTGCTGCCGGTGTACGACACCCCCGAGCGCTGGCTCCGGCGCTGCCTCGACAGCGTGCTCGCCCAGGCCTATCCGAACTGGGAGCTGTGCGTCGCGGACGACGCGTCCACGCAGCCGCACGTGCGCAAGGTGCTCGAGGAGTACGCGCGCCGCGACCCGCGGATCCGCGTGACCTGGCGCGAGCGCAACGGCCACATCGCCCGTGCGTCGAACACTGCGCTGGAGATGGCGCGGGGCGCGTACGTCGCCTTGCTCGACCACGACGACGAGTTGCGCCCGCACGCACTGCTCGAGGTGGTCGAGGAGCTGCGGGCAGATCCCGGCGTGCGCCTGGTGTACTCGGACGAGGACAAGATCGACGAGCGCGGGCGCCGCTTCCAACCCTACTTCAAGCCCGACTGGAATCCCGACCTGCTGCTGTCGCAGAACTACGTCTGCCATTTCACGGTGGTGGACACGGCGCTGGCGCGGGAGGCCGGCGGCTTCCGCGAAGGTACCGAGGGCAGCCAGGACCACGACCTGTTCCTGCGTTGCACCGCGGCACTGCCGGCGTCGGCGATCCGCCATGTCCCCAAGGTGCTGTACCACTGGCGCGCGATCGCCGGCTCCACCGCGCTGGAGCGCGGCGCCAAGGATTACGCGGCCGAGGCCGGGCTGCGCGCGGTGCGCGACAGCCTTGCTGCGCACACGCCGGAAGCCAGGGTCGAGGGCCTCGCCCACGGCCATTACCGGGTGCGCTGGCCGCTTCCGGAGCCGCAGCCGAAGGTGAGCATCATCGTGCCCACCCGCGACCGGGTCGAGTTGTTGCGGCAGTGCGTGGAGAGCGTGTTCGAGCGGACCCGCTACGACGCTTTCGAGCTGGTGGTGGTGGACAACGGTTCCAGCGATCCCGCGGCGCTGGCCTACCTGGGCGAGCTCGCGGGTCGCGAGCGCGTGCGGGTGATCCGCCACGACGCGCCGTTCAACTTCTCGGAGCTCAACAACCTCGCCGCGGCGCAGTGCGACGGCGAGCTGCTGTGCCTGCTCAACAACGACATCGAGGTGATCGACGGCGACTGGCTGCGGGAGATGGCCAGCCAGGCCTGCCGTCCCGGGATCGGCGCGGTCGGCGCGCTGCTGCTGTACCCGGACGACAGCATCCAGCACGCCGGCGTGATCCTCGGCCTGGGCGGTGTCGCCAACCACGCCTACTGCCACCAGCCCGTGGGCGTTCCCGGGCATGGCGCGCGCGCGCTCGTCGCGCAGAACCTGTCCGCGGTCACCGGCGCCTGCCTGGTGGTGCGCCGCAGCGCGTACCTCGAGGTCGGCGGGCTCGACGAGGAGCTCCGGGTCGCCTTCAACGACATCGACTTCTGCCTGCGCCTGCGCGAGCGCGGCTACCGCAACCTGTGGACGCCGTTCGCGCGGCTGTACCACCACGAATCGGCCTCCCGCGGCGCCGAGGACACGCCGGAGAAGGTCGCCCGCTTCCACCGCGAGGTGGCGCTGATGCGGGACCGCTGGGCGGCGGTGCTGGACGACGACCCCGCCTACAATCCCAACCTCTCGCTGGAAATGGAGGACACCGCCTCGGAGCTCGCGTTCCCGCCGAGGGAGCGGCCCCGCGGCGCGGCCCGCGCATGACCCAGGCGACGCCACACGGCACCATCCCGCTCGCGATCCTCGACCCGGCACTCGGGCGCAGCGGCGCGCACAACCTCGGGTTCGCCGAACTGATGCTGGCCCATCCGCCGGGCCCGCTCGGCTTCTGGTGCGCGGATGCGCTGCCCGCGGCGCAACGCGAACGGCTCGAGCGCGGGGGCGCGCACGTCGCGCCGTCGTTCGCGCAGGACTTCTATGCGCTGTACCACCAGTCCGGCGGCGTGGCCGAGCACTGGGACTGGATCCATGCCCTCTGCGGCGACTACATGCGCGCGCTGCGGCAGGTGCTCGAGCGCTGGCCGGGAACGCCGGTGCAGGTCCTGCACCACACGCTGTCGTGGGAGCACGCCACCGCGCTGTCGCTGGCGCTCGGGCTGCTCGGCGCGCCCGGGCAGCGGCTGCGGCACCTCGCCTTGCTCATGTATGCGCCGGGCGTGGCGCCCGACGGGCAGGTGCTGGACCCCGCCAGGCGCCTCAACTTCCGGCTGGCGTTCGCGGCGCTCGACCGGATCCCGGAAGTGACCCTGCATGCCTCGTGCAGCGAGCACGCCGCGGCGTACGCCGCCCTGCTCGGCCGCAGCGCGCCGCTGCCGCTCCACCCGTGCTTCCTCGGCGACTGGCGCGAGCCGCCAGCCTCCGGCGCCCGGGAGCCGGGCAGGGTCCTGGCCTACGTCGGCGAAGCCAAGCAGGAGAAGGGCTTCCTCGAGCTGCCGGCACGGCTGGCGCGCATGGCTGGCGACGACCCGGCCGCACATGCCCGCTTCGTCGTGCACTGCGTGGAGGCTCGCACCGACGCCGCGCGCGCGGTGATGGACGAGGTGCGCGCGCTGGCCGCGGGCGATCCGCGGATCCTGGTGCACGAAGGGCACTGGTCCGACCAGCGCCTGCACGAGGAGTTCTCGCGCGCCAGCCTCGTGTGCCTGGACTACGACCCCGAAACCTATGCGCACAAGACGTCGGGCCTGTTGTGGCTGGCGGCCTGGCACCGGGTCCCGGTGCGTGTGCCTGGCGCGAGCTGGCTGGCGCGCGAAGCGGTGCGCCTCGGGTTGCCCGTGCTGCCGGCGGACGCGCCCGCCGATCCCGCTCGCGCGCGGACCGATGTGAAGGCCGCCGGCGAAGCCTACCGGCAGGCGATCTTCCAGCCGTTCGATGCCTGGCTGGCCGCCCAGGCAGGCGAGGGCGCCGAGCCGTCGCCCGCGGCGCCCGCTGCCGCGCCGGACCCGGACGCACTGGATGCCGTGCACGCTGCGATCGGGGAGGAAACGCGGCGCCCCGCGCGCGCCGTCGCTGGCCGTCCCGGGGCCGCCGACGTCGTGCTGTTCTGGAAGCAGAACGATTCCACGCTCTACGGCCGGCGCAACGACATGGTCGCGCACTACCTCGCCGGGCGGCCGGACGTGCGCCGGGTGCTGGTGGTGGATGCGCCCGTCAGCGACCTGCGCCTGGCGACCCTCGCCGGCGGCGACGGGGTGGACCAGTCGCGCTGGATCCACGAGCGCACGCTCGAGAAGCTGCGCGGCGAGCGCGACCACGGCGCCATCCTCCACCGCGTCTTCGCCTACGACGGCAACCGCTTCGGCATGCTCGCGCACGAGGAGCCGGATGCGGCGTTCATCGCTGCCTACGGCGACTGGCTGGCCGGCCTGTTCGAGCGCGAGGGCATCGAGCCCGCGCGTTCCGCGTTCTGGATCTACCCGCGCGACTTCTGCATGCCCGCGCTGCTGCAGCGCTTCGCGCCGGACAGGGTGGTCGTGGACATGGTGGACGACGATCGCGCATGGCCGGGCGTGCCGGACGCGCGCAAGGAACGCCTCGGCCGCAACTACGCCGAACTGTTGCAGGACGCCGACCTGGTACTGGCCAACTGCGCGCCGGTGCAAGCGGGACTGCAGGCCTGGCGCGAGGACGTGCGCCTGGTGCCCAACGGCGTGGACGAAGCGCACGGCCGCATGCGGCCGCCCGGCAGGCCGCCGGAGGCCGGCGCCGTGATCGGCTACCTCGGCAACCTCGAGGCCAAGATCGACGTGCCGTTGCTGGACGCGATCGCCACGCGCTTCCCGCAGCATCGCCTGGTGCTGGTCGGCTCGACCCACGCCAACCCCGCGGTCCGCGGCCTGCTGCGCCACCCGAACGTCGAGATGCCGGGCGTGGTGCCGTACGATCGGGTCGGCGACTGGCTGTCCCGCTTCGACGTCGCCGTGATCCCGCACCTGGACATGGAACTGACCCGGCGCATGAATCCGCTCAAGACCCACGTGTACCTGGCCTGGGGGATTCCGGTGGTCTCCACGGCGGTGGCCAACGTGCAGGACGACGGCGAACTCGTGCGCATGGTGGTCAGCCATCGCGCCTTCCTGCACCAGCTCGGACAGGTGCTGTCCATGGAGCGGCCGCCGGCGGAGCGCTTCCGCGCGCACGTCGCGAAGAACGGCTGGCGCAGCCGCCTCGAAACGGTGGTGGATGAACTCCGGCTCGGGGAGCTTGGGTGATGGCCACCGCGGCCGAGATCCAGGCGGTGCTTGCGTCCGGGTTGTTCGACCTCGACTGGTACCGCCAGCGTTGGCCGGCCGCCGCGGCCGACCCGGAGGCGGCGGTTGCCCACTTCCTCGACAGGGGCGTGTCGCTGGGGCTGGATCCCGGCCCGGCGTTCAGTGCAAGGCGCTACCTGCGCGAGAACCCGGATGTCGCCGCCGCGGGCATGAATCCGTTGCTGCACTACCTCGCCTACGGTCGCGGCGAGGGACGCGCAGCCTTCGCGGTGGACGATGCCGGCGGCGACGATCCGCCGCCGGTGCCGCAGCCGCCTTCGCCGCAAACCTTGCAGCGTTGGGCGCGCGAGGTGGCGCTGCTCCGCGACAGCGCGTTGTTCGATCCCGATTTCTACCTCGACCGCTACCCCGACGTGCGCGCCGCCGGCGTCGATCCGCTGCAGCATTTCGTCGAGCATGGCGCCCGCGAAGGGCGCTGGCCCAATCCGTGGTTCGATCCCGCGTGGTATCGCGCCAACCACCAGCGCGGCGACGACGCCGCCAACCCGTTGCTGCACTACGCGCACGCGCCGGACCGGGCGACCAGCCGCACCAGCGAGTGGTTCGACGGTGGTTACTACCGCAAGCGCCATCCGGACGCCGCCGCGGGCGACCTGACGCCGCTGGAACATTTCCTGCGCCACGGCGTCGACCGGGGCCACGCGACGCGCGAGGAATCCCGTGCGGCATTGCCGGCACGCATCCCGGACCTGCGCGGCGTCGCCGCCACCGTCGTGGTGACGGTGTACAACGCCGCCAGCCATCTCGAGGCATGCCTGGACAGCGTCCTGCGCCACACCCGGCTGGATGCCGGAGACCGCCTGCTGGTGGTGGACGACGCCAGCGACGAGCCCGCGGTCGCCGGGGTGCTGGCGCGGCTCGACGGCATGGCCGGCGTGCGCGTGGTCCGCAACGAGCGCAACCTCGGCTATACCGCCAGCGCCAACCTGGGCTGCCGGCTGGCGGCCGGCACGGACGTGGTGCTTCTGAACAGCGATACCGTGGTCGGCCCGCACTGGCTGCGCAACCTCAAGATCGCCGCCTACCGGCGGACCCGGATCGGCACCGTCACGGCGGTGTCCGACAATGCCGGCGCCTTCTCGGTCCCGCGCGAAGGCGCCAACGCGCTTCCCGACGGCGTCTCCGTCGAGGAGGTTGCGCGCGCGGTCGCCGACGCCGGTGCCGCGGACTTCGAGGTGCCCACCGGCAACGGCTTCTGCCTGTACCTGCGACGGGCCATGCTCGACGAGGTCGGCGGCTTCGACGAGGAGGCCTTCCCCCTCGGCTACGGCGAGGAGAACGACCTGTGCATGCGGGCGCTCGTGGCCGGGTGGCACCACCTGGTGGAGCCGCGCGTGTTCGTGCACCACGCGCGCTCGGCATCGTTCGGGGAACGGCGCGAGGCCCTGGCCCATGCCGGCGCCGAACGCCTGCAGGCGCTGCATCCCGGTTACCCGGCCGCCATCGCCGGGCTGGCCGACCTGCGCGGCTTCGTCCTCGCGCGCTACCGCATCGGCCGCAGGCTGCGCGCGCTCGCCGACGGGGCGGGCGCCCCCCGCCCGCGGATCCTGTACGTCCTGTCCACCGACAACGGCGGCATTCCGCAGACCAACGCCGACCTGATGCGCGCGCTCGCCGGCGACTTCGATTGCCTGGTGCTGCGCAGCGACAGTCGCGCCGTCGAACTGTGGGCCCTGGGCGACGATGGCTACCGCACCGTCGAACGCCATCCCCTGTCCGAGCCGATCGGCTTCGGCACCCATGTCGGCGAGGAGTACGAGGCGGTCGTCCGCGACGTGCTGCTGCGCCACGCGATCGACCTGCTGCACATCCGCCACATCGCGTGGCACAGCCTCAACCTGGCGGGAGTCGCGCGCGGGATGGGCGTCCCCGTGGTCCAGTCCGTCCACGACTTCTACCAAGTCTGCCCCTCGGTGCACCTGGTGGACCGGGAGGGCCGCATGCATCCGGGTGGCGTGGTCGAGGGGGCGGAGAACGCGCTCTGGCCGCTGGACCCCGCCGCGGCCGTGCCCATGACCCGGCCCCGCCTGGGGGCCTGGCAAGCGCGGATGGAGGCGGCGCTGCTGGCAGCCGACGCCCTGGTCACGACGTCGCCCGGCGCCCGCGACCTGCTGCTCGCCGCGCTGCCCGGGCTGGCCGGCGAGGGCGCACCGCCGTTCCACGTGATCCCGCACGGCCGGGACTTCGACCGCTTCGAGGCACTGGCGGAGAGCGGTCCGATCCGGGAGGACGAGCCCCTGCGGGTGCTGGTGCCGGGGAACATCGGCAGGCACAAGGGTGGCGACCTCGTCGCGGAGGTCGCCGCGATGGCCCCGCCCGGGACCATCGAGTTCCACCTGCTGGGGACCGCTCCGGCGTCGCTGAAGGCGCATGTCGTGGACCACGGGCCGTACCCGCGCGGGGAGTTCGCGAGCCGGGTTGCCGGGATCCGGCCCCATCTCGCTGCCGTCCTCTCGCTGATGCCGGAAACCTGGTGCCACACCCTGACCGAATGCTGGGCCGCCGGCATCCCGGTGCTGGCGCTGGACCGCGGCGCGACGGGCGAGCGCCTCCGCGAGCACGGAGGCGGATGGCTGCTGGAGGGCGAGCCGAATGCAGCCGACGTCTGCCGCCGGCTGCTGGAGCTGCGGGGGCTGGAGGAGCAGCGCCGCGAAGCCCGCGAGGCGATCGCGTCCTGGCAATCGGGGCCAGCCCAGGAGGGCGGAACGGGACGGATGGCAGCCGGATACAAGGACCTCTATCACAAGGTGTGGTCCCGCATTCACGCATCCCTTCCGTAAACTGGCGGGATGCGAACCCTCATCAACGCCATGGCCGACACGCGGCCGTTTCCCTGGAACGTCGTGCTGGTGGTGGGAGCTGGCAATGGCGCCCAGCTGCCGTTGCTGCGCCGCTTGGAGGCGTCGCGCCTGCTGCTCGTCGAGCCCAACCCGGAGCAACGGGAACTGCTCGCGCGGGTGGTGGATCCGGATCGCGGAGAGGAAGTCCTGGATTTGGCGGTGACGGCCAGGGACGTCCCGGAAGTGAAGCTCCACCTGTACAGCAACCCGGCGTTCTCCAGTTTCGAGGGAGCGACGCAATTGCTGGAGGTCCTTCCAAACCTGGAGGACGCGGGAGAGGTCTCGGTTCCCTGCAAGGCGCTGCACGCGCTGGTCGCGGAATTCGGCGTCGACGGCACGCAGCACAACCTACTCGTGCTGGATGCGCCGGGGCAGATCGAACTCCTGGCGGACGCCCCCGGCGTTCGTGCCTTCAGCCACATCGTGGTCAAGGCGGGCTCGCAACCCCTCTACAAAGGCGATCCCGGCCGGGAGGGACTGCAGGCCTCGCTGGCCGAGTCCGGGTTCGAGCTGGTCGGTGCCGACCCGGAGGCCATCTATCCTTTCGCCGTCGACGCGTACCGCCGAAACGAAGCACGCGTCGAACTGACCCGGCTTCGCTCAGAACTGGCCGCGGCGCAAAACCGGGCCAAACTGGTATCGGGTCTCAAGACCGAGCTCGCCGCCGCGCGCGCCAGTGTGTCCGAGGAACAGGCCAGGATCGCCGAGCTTGAACGCCAGGCACAGGCGCTGGAAGAGGAGAAGGGCAGGCTGGTACAGGAGTTGGGCCAGCAGTCCACGCAGGGCGAGGGCGCCGCCAGGCAGGCGGAAGCACAGCAGAAGCAGCTCGAGCACCTCAAGCAGCGGCTCAACCACCTCGACGAGCAACTGCTCAATGCGCGCGACGCGATGGCGCTGGCGGTGCGGATGCAGGCGTTGCGCGAGAACGACCTCGAGGACTTGCGGAAGCGCTATGCCGAGTTGCACGGTGCGCACCAGTCGCAGCGGGCACTGCTGACCAAGTTGTCCCGGCGCCTGGTGGCGGCCAACGAGTACTTCCAGCAACTGGCCGGCAGCGGGATGCTGGCCCTGGAAGACGCCGTGGTCGTGGAGTCCGCGCCCGCCCCGGAAAAGCCGCGGAAGCGGACCGCCACCAGCAGGAAGCCGGCCGCCGGAAAGCCGGCTGCCAAGAAGCCGGCCAGGAAGCGATGAGCCGCCTGCCCGTGCCACGGAGTGCGACGCGGGCCGCGAACAAGCTCGCGGAGATCCTGCAGGAATCCGTCGACCTGCTGGACGATGCGGAGCTGCTCGAACTGGAAGGAGAGGCCTTGGCCGAACCGGAGCCCTCGCTGGTCCAGCAATGCGTCGAGCTCGCGGAGGCTGGCGCCATGGCGGAAGACGAGCCGATCCGGACCCTGCACCACTTCGCGTGCACGGGGGGCACCGTCATCAGCAAGTGCGTCGCGGCGATGCCCAACGTCCAACTGCTCTCGGAGCTGGACCCGTTGAGTCCGATGGCGTCCGCGCCCGGCGCATTCGCGCCCACCGACATGTCAATGTTGTTGAAGCACAGCACGCGTCCGCCTCCGAAGGAGACGCTGCTGGAGCTGTTCCGGGCGCAGCTCGACGTCGCCTACCGCTCCACGCTGTCCCAAGGCGGCTACCTGGTGGTCCGCGACCACACCCACAGCCATTTCTGCACCGGGTCGGCGGTTCCCGAGCGGCCGAGCGTGCGCGAACTGGTGGCGATGGTCGCCCCCGTGTCGTCACTCGTCACGGTGAGGAACCCGATCGACAGTTTCGTCTCCCTGCGGCTGAACAAGTGGGTCAAGTTCGAACCGGCCACGTTCGACGAGTACTGCTCCCGCTACCTGGCGTTCCTCGACAGGTACGAAGGCGTGCCGATCATGCGATACGAGGACTTCATACAGGATCCCAAGCGCGAAATGCAGGAGGCCTGCAGGCACTTGCAGCTTCCCTACTTCGACGAATTCGCGAGCGTCTTCTCGGTCTTTCGCGTCTCGGGCGACAGCGGGCGGCATTTCGCGGTCCTGTCCAGTCCGCCGCCGCGCCCGGAACGGGACCATCTGCTGAAGGAAGCCATCGCCAGCAGTTGCTACCGGCGACTCGCCGATCGCCTCGGATACCCCGTGGAGGGCGCATGAGCCGGCTCGGGATGTTCCGGGACCGACACGCAGGCGAGCGCGGCGTGATCGTCGCGAACGGCCCCTCCCTGAATGCCACGGACCTCTCCCTGCTTGCCGGCGAAACGGTCATCGGCATGAACAAGCTGTACCTCGGACTGGACCGCTTCGGCTTCTACCCGCGCTACTACGTCGCGGTGAACCGGCACGTCGTCGAGCAGTCCGCGGACCGGCTGCGCGACCTGAACTGCGTGAAGTTCATCGGCGACCGGGCGGGCAGCCATCTGGAGGAGGACGGGCTGACCCACATCATCAACACCAGTGCCGCCCCGGCGCGCTTCTGCCACGACGCCAGCATGGGCGTCCATGAGGGTTGGACGGTCACCTACGTAGCATTGCAGCTCGCCTATTTCCTTGGGTTCGAGGAGGTCGTCCTGGTCGGGCTCGACCATCGCTACCGCTTCGAAGGCGACCCCAACACCGCTTCGGTCCTTGAAGGGCCGGATCCGAACCACTTTTCCGTTGAGTACTTCGGTCACGGCCAGGTCTGGAACAATCCCGACCTGGCACGCTCCGAGCAGTCGTACCGCATCGCGCGGGCCGAATTCGAGGCGGCCGGCCGGCGGATCATCGATGCGACAGTGGACGGGGCATGTACAATCTTCGAGAAAGCGGATCATCGGGACGTATTCAGGGGATGGCAGTAACGCAGACGACCGGAGCACCCTTGCGGCTGCTGGGGCAATCCGGGTGCCGGATCGCATTTCCCGGCTGCACCGTCTATGTCGATCCCTACCTGTCGCACTCCGTGCAGGCTCTGGACGCCCCCGACCTGGTCAGGCTGGTGCCGATCCCTCTCGAGCCTGCGCAGGTGGAGGACGCGGACTGGGTGCTGGTCACCCACGACCACATCGACCACTGCGATCCCCATACGCTGCCCGCGCTTGCCGATGCGTCTCCCGGTGCCCGCTTCATGGGTCCCGCGCCGGTCGCGGCGGTGCTGGCCGGCTGGGGAATCGCCCGCGAGCGCATCGTGCTGGCCAGCGAAGGATGGTTGCCGCTCGGCGATGACGCGAGGGTCCACGCGGTTCCCGCGGCCCATCCCGAGATCGCCCGGGACGCCGCCGGCAACCTCGCCTGCGTGGGCTACGTGATCGAGCACGCCGGCCGCCGCAGCTACATCGCAGGCGACACCAGCGTCCGCCAGGAACTGCTGGATGCGCTCGCGGCGCTGGCGCCGATCGCCACGGCGATCCTGCCGGTCAACGAGCGGAACTTCTTCCGCGACCGGCGGGGCATCATCGGCAACATGTCCGTGCGTGAAGCCTTCCTCATGGCGGAGGAGGCCGGCTTCGAAAGGGTCGTGCCCGTGCACTGGGACATGTTCGCGGCGAACGCGACCGGCGAAGGCGAGATCCGCGCCGTGTACGAACAGATGCAGCCCGGCTTTTCGCTGGACCTGCGCCCCGACGTCCTGTGAGCGCGCCCATGCTCGCGAGCATCGTCATCCGGACGTTGAACGAGGCCCGCTACCTGGGCGAGCTCCTGCAGGCGATCGAACGCCAGGACACCGGCCCCTTCGAGGTGGAGGTGGTGGTGATCGACTCGGGATCCGACGACGGCACCCTGGAGATCGCCCAGCGCCACGGTTGCGTGATCACGCACATCACCCGGGAGCAGTTCTCCTTCGGCCGCTCGTTGAACATGGGCTGCGAAGTGGCCCGCGGCGACATCCTGGTGCTGATCAGCGGCCATTGCGTGCCGACCGACGAGCATTGGCTGCGGAAGCTGTGCCAGCCGGTCGCCGACGGCAAGGTCGCCTACAGCTACGGCAAGCAGGTGGGCGGCCCGGAAAGCCACTTCAGCGAGTGCCGCATCTTCAGCAAGTATTACCCCGACGAGTCCTGCGTGCCCCAGGACGGCTTCTTCTGCAACAACGCCAACTCGGCGATCTCGCGCGACGCCTGGGCCCGGTACCGGTTCGACGAATGCGTCACCGGTCTGGAGGACATGGAGCTGGCCAAGCGCCTGTACCTCGACGGGGGGCGCATCGGCTACGTCGCCGAGGCCTGCGTGTACCACTACCACTCCGAGTCCTGGAAGCAGGTCAAGCGCCGCTTCGAGCGCGAGGCGCTGGCGCTGCAGAAGATCATGCCCCAGATCCACGTGCGCCATCGCGACCTGCTGCGCTACATCGCGCGCAGCATCTGGCGCGACTGGTGCCACGCCTGGAAGGAAGGCGTGTTCCTGTCGCGCGCGTGGGAAATCGTGCAGTACCGCGTGTGCCAGTACACCGGCTCGTTCAAGGGCAACCGCGAGCACCGGATCCTGTCGCACGCGGAACGCGACAAATACTTCTACCCGGGTTGAACACTCCAATGAACGAAAACAAGCCGCGCGTCGTCGCCCTGCTCCCGATGAAGGCGAACAGCGAACGCGTCAAGGGCAAGAACTTCCGCGAATTCTGTGGCAAGCCGCTGTTCCGCTGGATCCTCGACACCCTGCTCGAGGTCGAGGAGATCGACCAGGTCGTCATCAACACCGACGCCCGCCACATCCTCGCGGAGAACGGCTTGGTGGAAACGGACAGGGTCGCGATCCGCGACCGCAAGCCGGAGATCTGCGGGGACCTGGTGTCCATGAACCTGGTGCTGGCCGACGACGTCGAGAACGTGGACGCCGACATCTACCTCATGACCCACACCACCAACCCGCTGGTCAGCGCCGGCACCATCCGCAAGGCGTTGTCTGCGTACCGCGAGGCGCTGGCGGCGGGCAGCGCGGACTCGCTGTTCACCGTGGACAAGGTGCAGACGCGCTTCTACCGCGAGGACTGCAGCCCGGTGAACCACGACCCGGACAACCTGGTGCGCACCCAGGACCTGGAGCCGTGGTACGAGGAGAACTCCAACATCTACCTGTTCACCCGCGCGAGCTTCCGCTCCACCAACGCGCGCATCGGCAGGAAGCCGATGATGTTCGAGGGCCCGCAGTTCGAGTCCATCGACATCGACACCCCCGACGACTGGGATTTCGCGGTGGTCGCCGCGCGCTTCATGCAGGAACAGGAGCAGGCGAAGTGAAGCGTGTCCTGGTGACCTGCCCGCCGATGCTGGGCATGATCGACGAGTTCATCCCGGTCGCGGCCGCGCGCGGGGTCGAACTGGTGCCCGCGGCGGTGACCCAGGTGCTTTCGCAGGACGAACTGTGCGCACTGCTGCCGGAGTTCGACGGCTGGATCATCGGCGACGACCCGGCGACGCGGCGGGTGTTCGAGACCGCCTGCGCCGGCCGCCTGCGCGCCGCCGTGAAGTGGGGCATCGGCGTGGACAACGTGGACTTCGCCGCGTGCAAGGCCCTCGAGATCCCGATCTGCAATACGCCGAACATGTTCGGCGGCGAAGTGGCCGACGTCGCCGTCGGCTATGTCATCGGCCTGGCGCGGCAGCTGTTCGCCATCGACCGCGGCATCCGCGCCGGGGGCTGGCCGAAGCCCGCCGGCATGAGCCTGGCCGGCAAGCGGGTGGCGCTGGTGGGTTTCGGCGACATCGGCCGCAGCACGGCCAGGCGGCTGGCGGCGTTCGACATGCCGATCGTCGCCTACGACCCGGGCAACGACGACACCGGGGGCATCCCCGGGGTCGAGCGCGCGGCCTGGCCGGAGCGCATCGGGGAGGCGGACTTCATCGTCTTCACCTGCTCCCTGAATGCGCACAACCGGCACATGCTGGACGAGCGGGTGCTGGCCATGGCCAAGCCCGGGGTCCAGGTGGTCAACGTGGCCCGCGGGCCGCTGATCGACGAGCAGGCCCTGGTCCGGGCGCTGCAGTCCGGCCACGTCGCCGCGGCCGCCCTGGACGTGTTCGAGGTGGAGCCGCTCCCGGCCGATTCCCCGCTCAGGGGCATGCCGCAGTGTATCTTCGGGTCCCACAACGGCTCGAACACCAGGGACGCGGTGCGTCGGGCCAGCCACGAGGCGATGGAAAAGCTGTTCGCCTTCCTGAGCTGAGGCATCCCACGGAGGCGGCATGAACCCCTATTCAGCACTGCCGGACCGCGCATTCTGGAGGCCGGCGGTGGCGGAAAAACCGATGCTGGAGATCGGCGGGCTCTGGGATCCGAAGTTCGCGATCGCCAAGGACAGCGCCATCGCGACCTATGGGTCGTGCTTCGCACAGCACATCGGCAACGCGCTGGGCAAGCGCGGCTACAACTGGAACATCTCCGAGCGCGCGCCCGAGGGGATGTCGTGGGCTTCCGCGCGCGAGTTCAATTACGGGATCTTCTCCAGCCGAACCGGCAACATCTACACGACGACGCTGCTGCGGCAGTGGTTGTCCTGGGCGTCGGGCGAGAAGGAGCCTCCAGCGGAAACCTGGCGCAAGGACGGCAGGTTCATCGACCCGTTCCGGCCCCGGATCGAACCGGCCGGATTCCGCAGCGAGGACGAGCTGTTGGCGTCGCGCAGGCACGCCATCGCATGCTTTCGCGACAGCATCGTCTCCTCCGACATCCTCGTGTTCACCCTGGGCCTGACCGAATCCTGGCGAAACCGCGCAACCGGGGTGGAATACCCCATGTGCCCTGGCACGGTCGCCGGAGAGTACGACCCAGACGTCCACGCGTTCCATGAGCTGGGCTTCCAGGAGATCGTCGACAGCCTCGATGCATCCATCGCGGCCATGCGCCAACTCAATCCTGCGATCCGCATCCTCCTCACCGTCTCGCCGGTACCGCTGACCGCCACCAATTCGGGACGCCACGTGCTGGTCGCGACCATGCATTCGAAGTCGATCCTGCGCGCGGTCGCCGGTCACATGGAGCGCCGGGACGCGGGCGTGGACTACTTCCCTTCGTACGAGATCATCAGCAGCCCGCCGTTCCGCGGGGCGTTCTTCCAGGACAACCTCCGCAGCGTGGACCCGTCCGGGGTCGAGTTCGTCATGTCCAACTTCTTCTCCGCCATCGAGGGGGCGGGCAACGCGGCCCCGCAGGCGCCTTCGCGGGAGCAGCCTTCTCCCGTGGCACCCCGCGCGGCTGGCGATGGTGCCGATGACGTGCACTGCGAGGAGGAGTTCCTCGATGCGTTCTCGCGGAAGTCGGCGCATGGCTGAGATCCTGGTCTTCGGGGACAGCCACGTCGCCAGTCTTTCCCCACCGCTGGAGGAGCTGGCCTCGCGTACGTCCATCATTCCGCGCTTCGTGAGCGCACCGGGGCCGGTGTTGACGCGCCTTGCAGTGGAAGGGGACAAGCTGACGCTGGAGCCTGCGCCGGACAGCTGGGGGCATGCCACCGTTTCCGACAAGTCCATCCACTCCTGGTACGCGCTGACGGCCGGACAGATCCGCGACATAGCCGGCGCCGACGGAGCGGTGGACTTGTCGCTGTTCGACGCGATCGTCTGCGTGGGCGGCCACCTCACGAGCTGGTGGCCCCCCATGCACGACGTGATCGTGGCGCCCCAGTACTCCGGCGACTGCGCGTTCCGGGCCTGCAGCGACATGTTTGCGCGTACGCCACACATGCGCTGGGTGGGTGCAATCACGCCCGGCTGCGCGCCGGTCTATTCGATGCCCGAGCCGTTGACCAACGAGGGGTCCCCGAAGCTCGAGGCGCCCGGCGCACGCGAAAGGAACTTTGCAATCGTGGAAGAGACCCTGTCGCTGCTGCTGCAGGACGCTGGCACGAAATACGTTCCCATGCCCCCAGGCTTGCTGTCTGCAGGTGGACACGCCACGGCGGCCCGCTTCAAGCACGAGCGAGAGGGCGACTATACGCATGTCAACGACGAAGGCGCCCGGCTGATGGCAAGGCATTTGTTGGACATGATCGCGCCCACCTGCAAGGCGGACGTGGAGGCGATGGCCTGACATGGAAGCGATCATCATCACCGGCGCCGCGGGTGGCATAGGGCGAGAGCTTGTCCGGGTGCTCCGGGAAGGTGGCTACGCAGCCATCGCGGTCGATCGTGTTGCGCGGCCGGAAGGGATGGAGTGCGACGGCTACGTGCAGTGCGACATTCGCAGGACGGTCGAGGACGCCTCCTATGCGGAAGAAACGTTCGGCCGGATCCGCGGCGCTCTGGGTGGTGCGGCCCTGAAGGCGCTCGTGAACAACGCCGCTGTGCAGGTGGTCGCACCGCTGCAGGCTCTGACCCGCGAGGACTGGCGGGCCACCTTGGACGTGAACGTCATTGCCCCATTCATCTGGGCGCAGGCGTTCCTCGGTGACCTCGAGGCCAACGAAGGCTGCGTGCTCAACGTCAGCAGCATCCACGCACGCCTGACCAAACCCGAATTCGTTGCCTATGCCACGAGCAAGGCCGCCCTGAGCGGTATGACGCGGGCGATGGCGGTGGAGTTCGGCCACAAGGTGCGCGTGAATGCCATCGAGCCCGCCGCGATAGACACCGAGATGCTGCGTGCAGGATTCGCAGGCCGGAATGAAGAGTTCAGCCGGTTGGCCGACTGCCATCCGGTTCGCCGGATCGGTACTCCGGAGGAAGTCGCGCGGCTCGCGCTTGTCCTGATCGCCGGTAGAATCGCGTTCTTGAACGGGGCCAGCATCGCGCTGGACGGCGGCATAGGCAACCGCTTGCACGACACAGCCTGAAGCGGGGGACCGCTCTCCTACCGAAGGAACATCCGTGACGCCTTCCAGACTCCTTAGGGAATTGATCGCCAGCGACCGCCTGCAGGAAGCCCGGGAACTGTGCGAGCGCCAGCGGCATGTGGAGCCGGGTGGCAGCTTCTACGACTTCTGGCTGCAACGTCTGGATGGCAAGACGGGCGCGCGGGACCAGGCTGGCGACTTCAGGTTCCAGCCACGATGGCGGGAGTTGCGCGCGGAATTCGATCGCAACCCGTACCAGGTCGGTCCGAAGCGCGCACCCGAAGGGGATTTGCGTGAGGCGCTGGACGAGGTCAAGCGCGCCATCCCGTTCAAGGGCGACATCTACCTTCCGACCGAGCGCATTCCGGAACCGGAACAGCTGACCGGCCTGCAAAGGGTGCTGGACCTGGTAACGCCGGAAAACCGGCGCGCATCGAAGGCGAGGTTCGACGCGCTCAGGCGGCACATGGGCCGGACCGGGAAGCGACGCGTCTTCGTGATCGGGAACGGCCCCAGCCTCAAGCGCACCGACCTGCGCCTGCTGCGCGGCGAAATCACGATCGGATTCAACGGCATCTTCCTGCATGAAGATTTCGTTCCGACCATCTATGTCGTCGAGGACCACCTCGTCGCCGAAGACCGCGTGCGCGAGATCCACGCGTACGACTGCCCGGTGAAGATCTTCCCGTCCTATCTCGGATACGTCATCGAGCCGCAGCCCAACACCATCTACCTGAATCATGTTTCCCGGATCAGCTACCCGGTAGATGCCGACTTCACGGTCGATGCGGGGGACCTGTCCTATACCGGAGGCACCGTTACGTACACCGGGCTGCAGATCGCGGCATCGCTCGGATTCGAGGAAATCATCCTGGTGGGCGTCGACGCGTCCTACTCCGTACACAACGTGGACCGTTCCACGGCGTATGGCACGGGCGTGCTCACGTCGAAGTCGGACGACGTCAATCATTTCGATCCGCGCTATTTCGGCAGTGGCTATCGATGGCACGATCCGAATGTCAACGTCATGCTCCAGGCCTATCGGAAAGCACGGGATTACGCGAGCAAGGCAGGTATCCGGATCCACAATGCGACCATCGGCGGCGAACTCGAAGTCTTCCCCCGCGTCGATTTCCACCAGTTGTTCCCGGACCATGTCGCCTACCCGCGCTGTGGGATCATCGATTTCACATCGGTTAACAAGCTTTCTGCGACAGGCGCAATCAAGAAGAGCTTGTTCGCGGGCTGGAGCAGGGCTTCGTTGCTGCACGTGCACAGCGACAAGATAGCCAACATTTGCGCGTTCCAATCCGTCGAGAACGATCAGTACCCGGTGGGGACGAACGAGGAATCGATCTGGCCTGCGCTCCGCGCCGCCATCGAATTCGCGCCCCAGGTTCTGTACGTGAGGCCTACCCTCGATCGGCCGCAAATGACCGCTTTCCAGCTTCTGCTGCCGCTGCTGCTGGATCGTCCGTATGTCATCCATTACATGGACGACTGGATCGAAAAGGCGCGCCTGACGAGTGCTCCGGAGGTCGCCCGCTTCCAGAAGTCATTGATGTCTTCGTTCTTCTCCTGTGGCTCGGCGGTTCTGTCCATTTGCGACAAGATGTCGAAGATGCTGGTCGACCGCTACGGGACTCTCGAATCCAGAACACACGCCATCCACAACTTCATAAGATCCGAGGCACCAGCTCGCCGCACTGCCACCCAGTCTGCTGGCGTTCGCACGATTCGCTATTTCGGGGGCATAGAACCCGACATGGGGCTGAAGACGCTGGTCTCGGTGGCGCGCCAGGTAGACTCGATCAACGAACGCAAGGCGCTGCCGTTCGAACTTCGGTTCGAGATTACGACGAGTCAATATTCGATCAAACGCTGCGGGGCGCAGTTCGAGTCCTTCAAGTCCACCAGCGTTGGGGAGCAAGTGCCGGATGAGGGCGAGTACTACCAGGCGCTCGCGAACTCGGACCTTAATCTGATCTGCTACAACTTCGACGATCGCACCTTGGCCTACGTCTCGCATTCGATGGCCAATAAGTTGCCGGACTTGATCGCATCCGGTGCGCCGTTCCTCGCCATCGGGCATCCCGGCGTCGCCACCACCGAGTTGTTGGCGGAGCATGGCTTTCCCTTCATGCTCGACAGGGAGGACTTTGATCTCGAGCCGATGCTTCGTGAAATCTTCTTCCCTTCGCCCGAGATCCTGGAGAAGTATGTCGCGGCCACGGGCTTGCTGAAGCAGGAGTTCGGAGAGGAAAAGAACCGCTTCGCGTTCCACCGGATCCTGCGGCGGGTTGCCGAAGACGACTCCCAGTCCTGGCGAAGCCTGGACGGAGCCCTTCCCCTTCTTACCCGGTTCCTGGCCACGCTGGACCCTCAACCAGCCTACCTGGGCGATCTTCGCTGTCTGGTTTCCCTGGCTGCCATGGATCGCGCTTTCATCGATGCAGTGCTGGCGCGGGTACGCGGCCACGGCTTGCGCTGGTCGGTCCGTGGTATGCATAAGGAACTAATTCGTAAGATCAAGAGCCCTGCGGACCTGCAGCAAGCGCCGCAAGGGCTGCAAGCGGAAGCCGTCGCATTTCTTATCTGCGGCCTGGGGCATGAGCGCTACGAAGATGTCTGTGGCATCGTGCGAGGCTGGTTGTCTACCGACGCCGTAAATGGAGCGGAAATTGAGCGTGGGCAGGAATCCTGCTATGCGTGACTAACGACTGCGGGACATGGAGGAAGGCAACCGGAGAATCCAAGCAAGCCTGACGTAGGTAGAGCCGCCTTAGCAGCGGCTGGATTTCTCAGCCGGGATGATCGCGACTCTCAACACGGAAGAACCTTGGGAGTAAATGAAAATGGGAAAGGTTGAAGAAGTCCGTGCCAAGTTTCGCGAAAATCTGATGCTGATCGAGGCTGCGATTGTAGATACATATACTCACGTTCTAGCGGCGGAGCAGAGGGAGTTCATAGCCGTTGACGGTGGGCTCACGGGGGTTATCACACCGAACGTCTGGCCCGCCTCGACCATTGCTCCAAGGTTATTGCGGTTGAGGCTGATCCTTGGACTGTAAAGAAGCTGCAGAAGAACCTCGATCGTCTGGGTGGCTCAATCAGGAGCGAAATTGAGATTGTCCAGGCTGCTCTTCAAGAAGATCCGGGGGCGCAGGCCGTAACTTGGATGTCTTCGTCATCTCACCCCGGACGCTCCGGCATCTCATCGATTTGGCAAAATGACCCTTCGGTGGAGTTCCGCCAGACTGTGACGGTTCCAGCCACCACCATCGACCGGCTAACCGCTAACGCAGGAGTGCGGACAGGAATGATAAAGCTGGATCTTGAGGGTGGGGACTTTATGGCGCTCCGAGGGGCGGAAGCAACAATGCGGCGGGATCGACCTTTTATAGTGTTTGAAAATTCAATAAAAGCGCCAGGTATATATGGGTTCACGGTGGCCGACATGATCAGCTATTTTGAAAGCGTCGGCTATTCTCCCGTCACCTTCTTCGGGGACGTCGCCACCGAAGAGAGTTGGTTTGCGCTATGGGAGATGTGGGCTGCACCACTCGAAAGCGTTGGACGACTTTCGGATTGCCTACGAATAGCGGTGCAACGCGCGTTCGAATAGCAATTCAATAATGAATCCGGAGAGAGAGATGTTGAGCTACAAAGACGCTGTAGAGACTCGGCGAAATAATCCTAGTCGAAACTTCTGCAGCTACGGCGCGGACAAAAAACCTGTCGCCGATCCCTACAGCGCAAGGGACCGATTCTTGGCGGGCACGCCGTTTGTTTGTCATTCGAGCCCAAAGTTCTCCATCTCTCCCGGGGCTACGGTCTACACGATAGGCTCGTGTTTTGCTCGCAACGTCGAGTCCAGCCTTCAGAAGGCCGGATTTGAACTTCCAGTCTTTAGTGAAGACATTGATCAGTCGATTTATGTTTCGAAGCCTTTTTGGCCCCATACGGTGCTGAACAAATACAATGCACATGCAATGGCGCTAGAGATTGAACGTTATGTGGGCAGGCAGGTCTTGCCGGATGACGGAATTATTTGTTTGGGTGAAGACAAATGGTTCGATCCACAGATGAGTTATACCAAGCTCGCTCCCGAGAAGTTGGTCAGAGATACTCGCGCCAAGTTGGACAGGATCGGCGCAGCGCTGAAGCGGTCCGATGTTCTTGTGCTTACCCTCGGGCTCACAGAGACATGGCTGGATAGCGATTACGGCTATGTGTTTAATAACAACATTGCGGCTGTTGCCAAACATAGGGTAAATAGCCTCAAAGTTTTTAACGCACGACCTGATCAGGTCTATGACGTTTTGGGGAAAGCTCTGGAGGCACTACACGAGGTTGCTCCCGACTTAAAGGTTGTTATTACTGTTTCTCCGGTGCCAATGACGCAAACATTTTTGGATCAGGATGTGGCGGCAGCCAACACCTACTCCAAAGGAACTTTACGAGCTGCCGCACAGATGCTCTACGAAGACCTGCCCTTCGTTGACTACTTTCCGTCTTATGAAATGGTCGTATGTTCGCCGCGTGCGCTTGCGTGGCAAGATGATCAGATTCATGTGACTTCGACCGTTATCAACCCGATAATTTCTGAGTTCAGCAAGCGATATCTAACCACGTAGCAGCCCCGCGCCTCGTGAGGGCGGAAACTCGTAGTTTTATGAAAGCAGTCGCCACTCGGCGACATTAATTGTTTCGCGTATGCAAGTGTAGGCAATCCCGAGCGGAGTAGGCATGAAGAAGGCATTAATCACGGGCGTCACTGGTCAGGATGGTTCATATCTCGCAGAGTTCCTTCTAGAGAAGGGATATGAAGTCCACGGAATTAAGCGTCGTGCGTCCAGTTTCAATACTCAGCGCGTCGACCATATCTATCAGGATCCGCATGAACTGCATGCAAGGTTCTTTCTCCATTATGGCGACCTGACGGACAGCTCCAACCTGACCCGCATCCTCCAGCAGGTACAGCCCGACGAGGTCTACAACCTTGGCGCGCAGAGCCATGTCGCGGTGAGCTTCGAGTCGCCCGAGTACACGGCGGACGTGGACGCGATCGGAACGTTGCGGCTGCTGGAGGCCATCCGCCTGCTGGGGATGGGCGATCGCACCCGCTTCTACCAGGCGAGCACCTCCGAGCTGTACGGCCTGGTGCAGGAGATCCCACAGAAGGAAACGACCCCGTTCTACCCGCGCAGCCCCTATGCGGTCGCC
Organism: Cognatiluteimonas lumbrici; assembly: GCF_006476065.1. Lineage (GTDB taxonomy): Bacteria > Pseudomonadota > Gammaproteobacteria > Xanthomonadales > Xanthomonadaceae > Cognatiluteimonas > Cognatiluteimonas lumbrici. Next base: position 1,322,605 of record NZ_ML636798.1, on the reverse strand, counting down.
AAGCTCTACGCGTACTGGATCACGGTGAACTACCGCGAGGCCTACGGGATGTACGCGTGCAACGGCATCCTCTTCAACCACGAGAGCCCGCGCCGCGGCGAGACGTTCGTCACCCGCAAGATCACCCGCGGCCTGGCGAACATCGCGCAAGGCCTGGAGCGCTGTCTGTTCATGGGCAACCTGGATTCGCTGCGCGACTGGGGGCATGCCCGCGACTACGTGCGGATGCAGTGGATGATGCTGCAACAGGAGAAGGCGCAAGACTACGTGATCGCGACCGGTCAGCAGCAGTCGGTGCGCGACTTCATCCGCTGGACCGCCGAGGAACTGGGCGTGACCTTGCGCTTCGAAGGCGAGGGCGTCGAAGAGAAGGGCATCGTCGAGCGGGTGGAGGGCGACAAGGCGCCCGCCCTGCAGGTCGGAGACGTGGTGGTGGCGGTCGATCCCCGCTACTTCCGCCCGGCCGAGGTGGAAACCCTGCTCGGCGATCCCTCCAAGGCGAAGCGCGAACTGGGCTGGCAGCCCGAGATCACGGCGCGCGAGATGTGCACCGAGATGGTCGCCGCCGACCTCGCCGAGGCGCGGCGGATGGCGCTCCTGCGCGAGCACGGCTACGACGTCGCGATGGCACGGGAAGGCTGACATGGCAACCCGCATCTTCATCGCCGGTCATCGCGGCATGGTGGGGTCGGCGCTGGTGCGCCGGCTCCGCGAGCGCGACGATGTCGAGCTCGTCACGCGCACGCGCCAGGAGCTGGATCTGCTGCGCCAGTCCGAGGTCGAGGCCTTCTTCGCGAACGAAGCCATCGACCAGGTGTACCTGGCCGCCGCCAAGGTCGGCGGCATCCATGCCAACAACACCTACCCGGCGCAGTTCATCTACGAGAACCTGGTCATCGAGTGCAACATCGTGCACGCCGCCCACATGGCCGGGGTACAGAAGCTCATGCTGCTCGGGTCCTCCTGCATCTACCCGAAGATGGCCCCGCAACCCATGCGCGAGGATGCGCTGCTGACCGGCGCGCTGGAGCCGACGAACGAGCCGTACGCAGTAGCCAAGATTGCCGGGATCAAGCTTTGCGAAAGCTACAACCGCGAGCACGGACGCGACTACCGTAGCGTGATGCCCACCAACCTGTACGGTCCCGAGGACAACTTCCACCCCGAGAACAGCCACGTGATTCCAGCGTTGATGCGCCGGTTCCACGAGGCTGCGCGGGACGGGGCGCCCGAGGTCGTGGTCTGGGGTAGCGGCAAGCCGATGCGGGAGTTCCTGCACGTCGACGACATGGCCGCAGCCAGCATCCACGTGATGGAGCTTCCGGTCGACACCTGGAAACAGCACACGCAGCCGATGCTGTCGCATGTAAATGTGGGCACGGGCGTGGATTGCACCATCCGTGAGCTGGCCGAAACCATCGCCAGGGTCACCGGGTACCAGGGAAGGATCGCCTTCGACGCCAGCAAGCCGGACGGAACGCCGCGCAAGCTGCTCGATGTCTCGAGGCTGGCCTCCCTCGGGTGGCGCGCCGGAATCGGCTTGGAGGAGGGGCTGCGCCACACCTACGCGTGGTTCATGGACAATCTGGACCAGTTCCGGGGCAAGGAAGCGGCATGATCCCCCCCCGCAGGCTATTCCCCCAAGCATTCTGACGAGGTCCCGTGGAGATCGTTCTATCCGGCTTGGACCAGGCCTCCTGCATGGAGGCTTTCGGCGCCCTGGACTGTGGCGGCGAAGCGGTGTGGTGGCCGTCGTCCCGTCTCCTGGAGGAGGTCCAGCGAAAGTCCACGGACTTCAATGTCATCTGGTTCTATGGGTCGCCGGCGTGGATCGCGAGCGGCACTCCGCATGGCGAGCCTCTGGAGGACGCGCTGGACGGCTGGGTCCGGCGGAACCGCGCGGTGCTGAACCTGAGGGGCCTGCTGGGGCCGAGGCTCAGGCTCGTCAATATCGAAACCGCCAGTGCGCTGTCGGTCCCGGCCAGCCGGGCGCACTCACACCACCTGTTTCGCGCGCTGCTCGGCTGGTGGGGGCCAACCTACCAAGGCATGTACGAAGTGCTCGAAGCTGCGGCCTGGAAGCCGCTCGGGGACCGCAGGGCACGTCTGGAGCAGCTGTCCGAGTCGCAGTTGCTGGCAACGATGGACGGATTCATGCATGAAGTCCGGCAAGCCTGGGAGGCGATCGAAGAAGCCAGGGCGGACAAGTTGCTGGCCCACCTCCAGGAGACGCAGGAGGACCTGGAGTCGGTACTGCTGGAACGAGAAACCGTGAGGTCTCAACTGGCGGCCAGCCGGGACGACCACGAACAGGAAGTCCTCGAGCGACAAGAGCTGGAGCGGCAATTGGCGACCACCCGGAAGCAGGTGGAGAAGCTCCAGCAGGAAGAGCGTGCTACAAGGGATCGTTTGGCGGATCTGCGTCGTCTGTCGGACGAGACCGCGCAGGAGCTGGCAGCGAGCACCGTGAAAGTACAGGCGTTGGAGCAGCACTTGGCGGCTGAAGGCGAGGGCAAGCGCGCGTTGCAGGCGCGAATTGCGGCAAGCGAAGAAGCGCGTAACAAGTTGAAGCGTGAACTCGACATCCTCAAGGGCGAGTGCCGGGAGTTGCAGGCGCGGAACATCGAGGCCATGCGCCAGATTCGCGACATGGCGGACGAGAGGGCTCGTGACGCTGCCGGGCCCCAGCCTGGGACAACCCTCAGGCACGGGGTCGTCAGGCTTCTTCCGGCGCTGAGGAGGCGCCGACAAGACTCCTTCCCTTCAGAGCGCCTGGCAGCGATAGAGCTCATTCGCGAATCGGAGTTTTTCGACGAGGCCTGGTACTTGGACACCTATCCGGACGTCCGGGAAGCGAAGCTGGACCCCGTGGAGCATTTCCTGGATTTCGGGTGGAAGGAATTCAGGAACCCAGGGCCGCATTTCGACACGACTTATTACCTGGCCAACAACATCGACGTCGCGAAGAGCGGCCTCAATCCACTGCTGCATTTCATCAACCATGGCGCGGCCGAGGGTCGGCGCCCCCAGCACAGTGTTGGCAACGCATGACGGCAGGCAAGCCACCGATATTCATTGCCGGTAACGGCCCCTCATTGAGGGACCTGGATTTTTCCCTGCTCGAAGGGCGGGATTGGCTCGGCATGAATGCCGCCTACCGGTACTGGGACAGGGTCGGGATCTACCCCAAGATCTACTGCTGCCTGGACAAGGTGGTGGTCAGGTCGCATGCGGAGCAGATCCTTCGGCTGTACCGCGAAGGAAGGATCGAGCGGTTCTTCCTCGTCCGCGACATCCTCGACGAGCTCCCCGACTTTCCGCAGGACGACCGGGTCTTCTTCCTGGAGGACATGGTCGCCTCGGAAGTCCCCGAGGCCAGGATCTTCCACACGGCGTTTCCCGACAAGAAGACGACGGGCTCGTGGGCCGTACGCTTCGCGATCTTCCTCGGGTACCGGGACATCACCCTCGGCGGCATCGACTGCAGCTATGTCGAGGTCATCAAGGAGGCAGGAAGCACGGGCGTGGGGCTCGAACTCAAGATCGAGACCGAGGTGGCCAGCAACCCGAACTACTTCTTCGACGACTACCAGCAGCGGGGCGACACCTACCAGGTTCCAAACCCGGAGCGGCACTACGGCAACCTGCACCTCCAGTCGTTCGAGGCCTTGAGCTTCGACATCGCCCGCATGGGGCTGGACGTCCGCATCAGGAACACGTCGAAGCAGTCCAGGTTGCATCGTTTCGGCGTCTACGAGTACCAACCGCTGGCCGAAGCGCTGGGCGCCCCGGCGCTGCAGGCGGTGGCCGTTCCGTTGACGGAGCGCGAGCTGCCGCAGCTGCTGGCCAACCTCGCGTTGTGGGAAGAGCCCGCCTTCCGGCCGCTGCGTCCCGATTCGCCCCTGCTTGGCCAGGTCGACCTGCGCCTGTTCTTCGATGGCGGGCATTCGCAGGACATCATGGACCGGGTCCACGAGGCGTGGGAGCGCTTGCCGGCGCTACGGAGCTGCTTCCGGCGGATGGAGGTCACCTTCCTCGCCATCCCCGAGGACCTGAACCACTACGTGCGCGATCCGAGGCAGCGCGACATACCGCGCAAGATGGGGCCTAACCTGCACTTCTTGGCGACCATGCGGGCTTGCCGTACGTACCGCTTCGTCCAGTTGATGGAGACGGATTGCGTGCCCGCGAAAGCGGACTGGGTCACCGATCTCGACGCGATCTGCCGCGCCCGCGACCCGTTCTGGATCGCCGGGGCGTCCGTCCCCGCGCTGGGCGCGCTGGATCCCAGGATGGCGCACCACATCAATGGCAATGCGCTCTACGCCACGGGGGACAAGGGCTTCCAGGAGTTCCTCGACCGCACGTTCCTGCCGGCGCTGCGGCACCTGCTGATCGAGCGCGGCGACCACGACCTCGCCTACGACTGCCTGCTGGAGAGGCTGGTGGCGCTGAAGCCGGAAGACGACGAAACCACGAGGGCGCATGCCGCGGAAGTGCAACGCCATCTCGGAAGGTTCCGATCGATCACCGCGATCGCCAACTTCAGCCTGGCCGAAGCGGACATGCAGGAGGAGGAATTGCTGGGGTTGCTGGAAAGCGACCATGTCCTGCTGCACTCGCGGCGCCTGGCCGGACTGCTGGCGGACGCGATGGCCACGGCGCGGCAGTCGCCGGGGGCGGACCTCGGGAGCGAACTGCTGGCGCGCCGGCTGACCGACACGTTCCTGAAGATGCCGGTCGGCTCCATCCACGCCTTCCACGCCTACTGCAACCTCCCGGGTTGCGAGATCAGGCGTTTCGACAGGACGCGCGGCAAGCTCGTCGTCGCGATCGAGCCGGAAGCAGCGGCGGACAACCAGGACCACGGCCTTTTCGTGGTATTCGCCGTCCATTCCACGCTCGTCGGCAGGCGGCTGCGTTGCCGGTTGACGCTGGAGTCCGAGGAAGACCAGCGGGTGCACGTGCGTTTTGCCCGGCAGGGCCAGGGCCCCTACGTGGAGGACACCGCCGACATCGACCTCCCGGCTGGCGCGCCCGCGACGGCGGAGCTGTCGTTCGAGTGCAACCACGACTATGCCCAGGTGCGGCTCCTCGTCGCTCCACGCGGCCCCGCGGGGGGCCGGCTTTACGTGGCCGGCGAAGTTTCGGTTGTCGGCGAAGTTGTTCGCCCGTCCGCCGTCGTGAACAGCGAGGGCGAAGACGGGAAGGCCCTGTTCGGGGACTTCCGGAAGCCGGAGCCCCCCGTGTCCCAGGCGGCCCTGGTCCCGCTCGCGCAAAGTCGCGAGCACGGCTTGCCGCGGTTGCTGATGGTAGACAGCACGCCGCTCGGCCACGCATCCGCGACCGGGCAGCTCAAGAAGACCTACCTCGAGGAGTGGCCCGACGCCTCCTTCCTGCAGGTCTGGATGGATGCCCAAGGGCTGCACCTGCTGCGCAAGCATGGCGGTACGCCGCGCGCCAATCCCACGGCGCATGCGGTGGATGCCATCGTGCGCCAGTGCCTGGCCTTCCGCCCGGACGTCGTCTACTTCCGGCCCGTCGATGCCGCGCAGCTGTTCGAGGTCGTCGAGGCGCTACTGGAGAAGATCGAGGTCCCGCTTGTCCTGCACATGATGGACGACTGGCCGGCGCGCCTGCGCAACAGCGACCCGGCTGCGGGCGAGGCGCTGGAGGGCAGGCTGCAGCGGCTCGTTGATGCGTCGCAGGTGCGGATCGGCATCTCGACCGCCATGGCGGAGGCCTACTCGGAGCGCTACGGCGGTGACTGGCAGGTGCTGGCCAACGGCGCCGACCCCTCGCGCTATCCCGCCTTGCCGAAGCCCGCGCGGGTGGAGGGACAGCCGTTCGTGATCCGGTACATGGGCGCGCTCGCCGACGACATGACCTATACGAGTGTCTGCGATGTCGCGAGGGTGGTGTCGCGGCTGTCGGCCAGGCTCCCCCTGCGGTTCGAGATCCACACCATGGAATGGTGCCGGGGCAAGGCCGAACAGGATCTCGGCGAGCTGCCCGGCGTCGTCATCTCGGGTCTGGTCCCCAAGGACCGGTACGAGGCCGTACTCGGAAGCGCGGATGCGCTGCTGATCGCCTACAACTTCGATGAGCACAGCGTCGCGTACATCGGATACTCGCTGGCCAACAAGATGCCCGAATGCCTGGCGTCCGGGTCGCCGGTGCTTGCGTACGGGCCGCGCGGCGTCGCCACAATCGACTACCTGGCGGAGGCGGGCGTCGCGGAGATCGTCCCGGAACGGAACGAACGGCAGCTGGAGGAAGCGCTCCTGCGGCTGGCCACCGATCCCGGGCAGGGGCTCCGGCTAGGCGAGCGCGCCCGGGAGTTCGTGGAGCGGGAGCTTTCGCTGGGGACCATCCAGCACCGATTCCGCTCCGCGATGCGGGCGGCATGGGCCCTGGGTCCGTTCCCGCGCGAGTCCGGCGCGCACTTCGATGAAACCGACTGCGTCTCGACCCTGTACGACGACCACCTGCAGGGATCGGTCATGATCGACGTCGGCGCGCACCATGGCCACGCGACCTTTCCGTTCGTCGAAAAGGGCTGGCGCGTGTTCGCCTTCGAGCCCGACAACGACAACCGCGCCATCCTCGAGAAGCGCCTCGCCGAAGCCGGCATCGGCCCGGAGACCGTGCTGGTGGACAAACGCGCGGTGAGCAACGAGGCACGGTCCGGAGTCACCTTCTTCCGTTCCGACCAGAGCACCGGCATCAGCGGCCTTTCCGCATTCCATCCCACGCACGAGTCCAGGCAAACCGTGGACATCACGACGCTGCGCGATGTCCTCGCGGACAAGGACGTGGCTGGGGTGGACTTCCTGAAGATCGACACCGAAGGACACGATCTCTTCGTGCTCAAGGGCTTCCCCTGGGAGCGGTTCAGCCCGGCGGTGATCGAGTGCGAGTTCGAGGACGCCAAGACGGTCCCGCTGGGATACACGTTCCACGACATGGCGTCCTACCTTTGCGGCAAGGGCTATCAGGTCTTCGTCAGCGAATGGCATCCCATCGTCCGCTACGGGATCCGGCACGACTGGCGGCGCCTGCGACGTTATCCCTGCGAGCTGTCGGACAAGGCTGCGTGGGGCAACCTGCTGGCATTCCGGGATTCCATCCCGGAGACGGTGGTTGCCGAGGCGCTCGGAAAGCAGCTGAGCATCAAGACCGATACCCGGGGAATCGGGGAGCCCGCCGAATTCGGCGCACCGGCGGCGAGCCCCCGGTACCGGCCCCTGGTGGACCCCGCGTTCAAGCAGTTGTCGCGTTCGGTGTGGCGTTACCGCCACCTCCCGACCGGGCAGCGCCGGCTCTGGATGGTCCTGGACGACAAGCCCGGCGACACCGCAGGGCGCACGTTCGCGGGCAGCGTCCGGCTGCGCTCGACCGCTCCCGTGACCGTGAACGTCAGCATCGGTCGCGCCGGGGAGGGCCCCTACGAGGGCGAAGCCCGTATCGTCGAGCTGGTGCCCGGCGAGTTCCACGACGTGCATGTGTGCGTCAACTTCCGCAACAACCATCGCGCGCTGAAACTGCAGGTCTTCGTCGCCGAGGCCGCGCCGGGCTCGGTGGCCGACCTGGTGATCGACTCCGTATGCATCGGAGAGATTCCCGAGCGGCTGGCTTCCAGCTATGCGGAAGGCGCGCTGGATTTCCGCGCGGCCAACGCGATGCTGCGCCGGGGAGACGTGGAAGGCATGGCCCAGGTGTACCGCCTGCTCCACGCCCGGCATCCACTGAGGATCTACGATGACAACGCCAAGATGGCCGCGGCCGGAACCAGGGAGAAGATGACGCAATGAAAGGCAAGACGGAGGCGATCGCTTCGGCTTCCCGGCGGAGGCGCCCTGCCGCCACCAGGGCGCAGGGCGAGGCGGACGCCAGCCTGCTGCTGCAGCAACTGCACCAGGTCCAGGAAGAGCTCGAGCTGCATTACATGCGCTGCCTCGACCTGGATGCGGAATTGCAGTTGGCGCGGATCGCCAGGGACGATGCGGCAAGGGAGAGCGACGCGCTGCGCATGCAGCTGGCACACATGCAACGCGAACTCGCAGCCCGAGGGAGCGCTCCCGCGCCTTCCGGCTCCTTGGCCGGAAGGCTCGCGAGGCGGCTCCGTGCAGCACTTGGCGGCCGCGACGGCAAGGCCGCGCCCAAGCCCGAGATCGCGGCGATCCGGAGTTGCGAGTGGTTCGATGCCGACTGGTACCTGGCCTCGTACGGGGATGTCCGCGAGGCTGGCATGGATCCCGTAGAGCACTATTGCGAATTCGGCTGGCGAGAGGGCCGCAACCCCGGCCCGGCCTTCGACACCATCTCGTACCTGCGCGCCAACCCGGACGTGGCCGCGGCGGGCTTGAACCCGCTTTGGCATTTCGTGGAGTACGGTCGCAAGGAAGGGCGCCAAGCCCTGGATGTCTGAATCATTCCCCCCACTGGAGACGATGTATGAACAAGAAGATCCTGCTTCCGACCCTGCTGGCAATCGCGCTTGCCGGTTGCGGCAATGATTCCGCGAACCAGGCATCCACCGATGCAGCTGCCTCGCCGGCGAGCGTGGCCACGGAGCAGGCCCCCGCCGCTCCATGCGTCGACAACGCCTTCTACTCGCCGATGCCCGACGCTTCGCTTCGCTTCGACTTCCCCTTCCGCATCGCCAGGGACCGGGTCTACGCGGACGACAACGGCACTCCCCGCCGCGGACTGTCCCTGGAGTACCTCGAAGGCAACGCCGACGAAGTGTGGAGCAGCGTCTCCAACACGATGCTCAATGCCGGGTACGAGCAGGCCGATGCCCCTTCCGCCCTTCCATACAGCGGGACGTTCACCAAGCAGGACCAGCCCGCGATCTTCGTGAAGGTGGCGACGGACCCGGTGAAGAATCCGACCGGCGACGACGTGAAGGGAAGCGTCTGGCTCAGCTGGGTGGTTGGAGACGCGCCAAGTGCGCCCTGACCATACCTACGCGGAGGTCGCCAGATTCCGGAAGGAGAACACCCACCGCTACTGGTGCAATTACTCCAGCCACGCAGTGCCCGCCGACGACCCGGCTTCAGCCCGCAACCGGCTGAAGTCCGGTGAGGTGGTGATCGTGGAGAACAAGCCACGCTTCACCATCCAGAAGGGTGCGACGGTCTACACGATCGGCTCCTGTTTCGCGCGCAATGTCGAAAGGTCGCTGAAGCGCCAGGGCTTCCGCGTGCCCACGATCGAGCTGGAGATCGACAAGGGCATCTACACCGGCAACACGCCGTTCCACAACACCGTCCTGAACAAGTACAACGCCCACTCGATGGCGGAGGAAATCCTGCGAGGACTGGAGCAGGAGCCGGACCCCCAGCTGATCGAGGTGGAGCCGGGGCAGTGGTACGACCCACAGACCTGCTTCACCAGGTTCATGCCCTACGAAGAGGCGCTGGCGCTTCGGCGGAAGCTGGACGACCTTGCCAGGGACGTCGTGACCGCGGACCTCGTGGTCATGACCCTGGGGCTCGTTGAAACGTGGTTCGACATGGAAAGCGGGGTGGTCTTCAACGGGCTCAACGCCGGTTCCATGAAGCATTCGGCACGGAAGACCACCGGCTTCTTCAACGCCACCGTGGACCAGGTAGTCGACGTGCTCTCGGATGCGCTGGAGAAGCTCGTGGCCCGGAACCCGGAGGTGAAGGTCGTGGTCACTGTTTCGCCGGTGCCGCTCGGCCAGACCTTCACGGACGTCGACGTCATCATGGCCAACACCTACTCCAAGGCGGTGTTGCGGGTGGCGGCACAGATGTTGACGGCCCGGTTCGCCTGGGTGGACTACTTCCCGAGCTACGAGATGGTGATGCACTCGCCCCGGGCGATCACCTGGGCGGACGACCAGGTCCACGTCTCGCCGCCGGTGGTCGAGCAGGTCATCCAGACGTTCTCGAACAGGTACATTGCCGCAACCTGAGCCGGTACGCGTGCGGCCGCGATCACCCGATCGCAGCCTCCAGCTCCGGCAGGATCGTGAACAGGTCGCCGACCAGGCCGATGTCCGCGACCTCGAAGATCGGCGCGTCCGCGTCCTTGTTGATCGCCACGATCGTGCCGGCATCCTTGATGCCGGTCAGGTGCTGGATCGCGCCGCTGATGCCGACGGCGACGTACAGCTCCGGCGCGATGATCTTGCCGGTCTGGCCGACCTGCAGCTCGTTCGGGACGTAGCCGGCGTCCACGGCCGCGCGCGATGCGCCGACCGCGGCGCCGAGCCTGTCGGCGAGCTTGAAGATGATCTCGAAGTTCTCCTTCGAGCCGACGCCGCGGCCGCCGGAGACCACGCGCTTCGCGCTCTGCAGGTCGGGGCGGTCGGACTTGCCGGCGGCGAGCCCGACGAAGCGGGTGTGGGTCGGCAACTCGGCATCCACCGACACCGCCTCCACCGTCGCGCTGCCGCCGCTGACCGCCTCCGGCCAGGACGCCGTGCGCACGGTGGCGACCACGGCCTGGCCTTCCGGCGCCTTCACGGTGACGATCGCGTTGCCGGCATAGATCGGGCGCTTGAACACATGGCTGCCCTCGACCGCCATCAGGTCGGAGACCTGGGGCACGCCGAGCAGCGCGGCCACGCAGGGCATCAGGTCCTTGCCGAAGGTGGTGGACGGGCCGAACACGTGGCTGTAGCCCTCGGCCAGCTTCGCGACCTGCGGCGCCAGCACCTGCGCGATGGCGTGTTCGTTGGCGGCATCGGACACGGCCAGCACCTTGGACACGCCGGCGATCTTCGCGGCCTCGGCGGCCACGCCGGCGACATCGGCCGCCAGCACCACCACGTCGATGGCTTCCGGCGACAGCGCCTGCGCGGCCGACACGCACTTCGCGGTGGATGCGTTGAGCTTGCCGTCCTGGTGTTCGGCGACGATCAGTACCTTCATCACAGCAACCCCTTCTGCTTGAGCGCCGCGACCAGTTCGGCCGCGTCCTTCACCATCACTCCGCGGCTGCGCTTGGGCGGCGGCGCGTAGGCGGTGGCCTCCAGGCCCTGGCCGGCTTCCACGCCGAGGTCGGCGAACGGCACCGACTCCAGCGGCTTGCTCTTGGCCTTCATGATGTCCGGCAGCTTGATGAAGCGCGGCTCGTTGAGGCGCAGGTCGGTGGTGACCACGGCCGGCAGGGCGACCTCCAGGGTCTCCAGGCCGGCGTCCACCTCGCGGGTCACGGTGGCCTTGCCTTCGGCGACCTCGAGCTTCGAGGCGAAGGTCGCCTGCGGGCGGCCCCAGAGCGTGGCCAGCATCTGGCCGGTCTGGTTGGCGTCGTCGTCGATGGCCTGCTTGCCGAGGATCACCAGGTCCGGCTGTTCCTTCTCCACCAGCTTGAGCAGGGTGCGCGCGGCCGTGAGCGGCTGCACGTCCTGCCCGGCCTCGGTGACCACGTGGATGGCGCGGTTGGCACCCATGGCCAGGCCGTTGCGCAGGTGCGCCTGGGCGTCGGCGGGGGCGATGGTGGCGACCACCACCTCTGTCGCGATGCCCTTGTCGCGCAGGCGCAGGGCCTCCTCGAGGGCGATCTCGTCGAAGGGGTTGGCCGACAGCTTGACGCCGTCGGTGACCACGCCGGAGCCGTCCGGCCGGACCTGGATGCGGACGTTGGCGTCCACCACGCGCTTGTAGGCGACCAGGATCTTCATCGTTGGGGAATCCTCATGGGCCTCGGGCCTTCTCGGCCGACCCGCCAATTCTAGCGAACTGCGGGGAACGTCCGTGCATTCGGCTATCCTTTGCTGCCCAGAACACCCACGAGGCCAGGATGCTTCATCCCGTCATTCTCAGCGGCGGCAGTGGATCGCGGTTGTGGCCGCTATCCCGCCACAACCAGCCGAAGCAGTTCCTGGCCCTGGTCGGCGACCGCTCCCTGTTCCAGGAAACCGCGCTGCGTGCCGGCCGCCTGCCGGGCGTGCAGCCGCCGGTCGTGGTCTGCAGCGAGGACCATCGCTTCATGGTCGGCGAGCAGCTGCAGGAAATCGGTTCCGCGCATGGCGGCATCCTGCTCGAGCCCGTGGCCCGCAACACCGCGCCGGCGATCGCGCTGGCGGCGCTGCACCTGGTGGCCCGCGATCCCGACGCGACCCTGCTGGTGCTGCCGGCCGACCACCTGATCGAGAACGAGGCTTCGTTCCGCCAGGCCGTGGAGCAGGCCACCCGGCTGGCGGACGGGGACTGGCTGGTGACGTTCGGCATCGCGCCCGAGCATCCGGAAACGGGCTACGGCTACATCCAGCGCGGCGACGCGATCGACGGTGCCGGCTACCGCGTGCAGCGTTTCGTGGAGAAGCCGGACCTGGAGACGGCCACCTCGTACCTGGCCGCAGGGGACTACGCCTGGAACTCCGGGATGTTCATGTTCCGCGCCCGGCGCTATCTCGATGAACTCGGCACGCACGCGCCCGCGATCCTCGAGGCGGCCCGCAAGGCGTGCGAGGCCGCACAGGGCGACCTCGACTTCATCCGAATCGACAAGGCTGCGTTCGAGGCCAGCCCGAGCGATTCGATCGACTACGCGGTGATGGAGAAGACCGCCCGCGCCGCCGTGGTCCCCGTCAGCTGCGGCTGGAGCGACATCGGCTCCTGGTCCGCGCTGTGGGCGGCCGCCGAACACGATGCCGACGGCAACCGCCACGAGGGCGACGTGCTCTCCCTCGATTGCCGCAACAACCTCGTGCGCGCCGCCGACCGCAGGATGATCGCGACCATCGGCATCGACGACGTGGTGATCGTGGACACCCCCGACGCGACCCTGGTCGCGCGCAAGGACCGGGTCCAGGACGTCAAGCACATCGTGGACCGCATCAAGCAGTCCGGGCGCCAGGAGCACGCCTTCCACCGCAAGGTCTACCGGCCCTGGGGCAACTACGACTCCATCGACGCCGGCGAGCGCTTCCAGGTCAAGCGCATCGTGGTCAAGCCCGGCGCGGCGCTGAGCCTGCAGAAACACCACAAGCGCGCCGAGCACTGGGTGGTGGTCTCCGGCGTGGCCGAGGTCACCTGCGACGACAAGGTGTTCGACCTGCACGAGAACGAGAGCACCTTCATCCCGCTGGGCAGCGTGCACCGCCTGCGCAACAAGGGCACCGAGCCGGTCGAACTGATCGAGGTCCAGTCCGGCAGCTACCTGGGCGAGGACGACATCGTCCGCCTGGAGGACGTCTACGGACGATCATGACCGACGCGGCCGCCGCCACCCGCTCCCACCTCGACCGGCTCGAGGCCGAGAGCATCCACATCCTGCGCGAGGTGGCGGCGTGCTTCCGCAACCCGGTGCTGCTCTACTCGGTCGGCAAGGACAGCTCGGTACTGCTGCACCTGCTGCTGAAGGCGTTCCATCCGGCGCGCCCGCCGATGCCGATGCTGCACGTGGACACCACGTGGAAGTTCCGCGAGATGATCGCGTTCCGTGACCGGCGTGCCGCGGAAACCGGGATGGAGCTGCGCACCTGGACCAACCCCGAGGGGCTCGCGCATGGCGTCGGCCCGTTCACGCACGGCGCGACCGTGCACACCGACGTGATGAAGACCCAGGCGCTCAAGCAGGCTCTGGACAAGTGGGGCTTCGACGCCGCCATCGGCGGTGCCCGCCGCGACGAGGAGAAGTCGCGCGCAAAAGAGCGGATCTTCTCCTTCCGCAACGACCACCATCGCTGGGATCCCAAGAACCAGCGCCCGGAACTCTGGAACCTGTACAACACGGGCATCCGCAAGGGCGAGTCGGTGCGCGTGTTCCCGCTCTCCAACTGGACCGAACTCGACGTCTGGCTGTACATCCTGCGCGAGCGGATCCCGGTGCCGTCGCTCTACCTGGCGCGCGAACGCCCCGTGGTCGAGCGCGACGGGGCGCTGATCATGGTGGACGACGAGCGCCTGCCGCTGCGCGACGGCGAACGCCCTGTGCTGCGCAAGGTGCGCTTCCGCACGCTCGGCTGCTATCCGTTGACCGGGGCGATCGCGTCGGAGGCCGACACCCTGGAGAAGATCATCGCGGAGATGCTGGCCGCCACGACTTCCGAACGGCAAGGGCGCGTCATCGACCACGATCCGACCGCTTCGATGGAGAAGAAGAAACAGGAGGGCTACTTCTGATGGATGCCCTCGCCGGCTACCTGCGGGAGTACGAGTCGGCCGACCTGCTGCGCTTCATCACCTGCGGCAGCGTGGACGACGGCAAGAGCACGTTGATCGGCCGCCTGCTGTACGACACGCGGCTGCCGGACGACCAGCGGGCGGCGCTCGAAGCGGACAGCAAACGACATGGAACCCAGGGCGAGGGGATCGACTACGCGCTGTTGCTGGACGGGCTGGCCGCGGAGCGCGAGCAGGGCATTACCATCGACGTCGCCTACCGCTTCTTCGGCACCGCGCGCCGGCGCTTCATCGTCGCCGACTGCCCGGGGCACGAGCAGTACACGCGCAACATGGCCACCGGCGCCTCCACCGCCCAGTTGGCGGTGGTGCTGGTGGATGCGCGCAAGGGCCTGCTGACGCAGACCCGCCGGCACAGCTACATCGCTTCGTTGCTGGGTGTCCGCCATGTCCTGCTGGCGGTCAACAAGATGGACATGGTGGGCTACGACAGGGACGTGTTCCGCCGCATCGCTGGCGAGTACGAGGCGCTGGCGCGCAGCCTCGGGTTCGCCCACGTCGCCAGCATCCCGATCTCCGCGCTGAAGGGCGACAACGTGACCGTGCGCTCCCCGGCCATGCCATGGCACGAGGGCGGGAGCCTGCTCGAGTACCTGGAAGGCGTCGAGCTCGAGCCGCCGGCGGACACGGATGCGTTCCGGATGCCGGTGCAGTGGGTTTGCCGGCCGGACCAGGACTTCCGCGGCTTCGCCGGCACGGTGGTCGCCGGCACGGTGCGGCCCGGCGACGAGGTCGTGGTGCTGCCGTCGGCCCGGCGGTCGAGGATCGCGCGGATCGTCACCGCGGAGGGCGACCTGCCCGCGGCGCCGGCCGGCAGCGCGGTGGTGCTGACCCTGTCCGACGAGGTGGATGCCAGCCGGGGCGATGTCATCGCTGCGGCGGCCAACCCGCCCGACGTCGCCGACCAGTTCGCGGCGCACGTGCTGTGCCTCGGGGACGAAGCGCTGTTGCCGGGACGCTCGTACTGGCTGCGCATTGGGGCCCGGGTGGTGAGCGCGCAGGTGACCGAGATCAAGCACAAGGTGGACGTCAACACGCAGGAAGCGCTGGCCGCCCGGCACCTGGAGACCAACGAGGTCGGCTACTGCAACCTGTACCTGGACGAGGCGGTGCCCTTCGAACGCTATTGCGACAACCGCGACCTGGGCGCCTTCATCCTGATGGACCGCCAGACCAACGCCACCGTGGCCGCCGGGACGCTGGACTTCGCGCTGCGGCGCGCGCACAACCTGCACTGGCAGCACATGGACGTGGACAAGGCGGCGCGCGCCGCGCTGAAGCAGCAGAAGCCGCGCTGCCTCTGGTTCACCGGCATTTCCGGCGCCGGCAAGTCCGCGATCGCCAACCTGCTGGAGAAGCGGCTGGTGTCCATGGGCCACCACACCTACCTGCTCGATGGCGACAACATCCGCCATGGCCTCAGCAAGGACCTCGGCTTCGCCGACGAGGACCGGGTGGAGAACATCCGCCGGGTCGCGGAGGTGGCGAAGCTGATGGTGGACGCCGGCCTGATCGTGATGGTCGCGTTCATCTCGCCGTTCCGTGCCGACCGGCGGATGGCGCGCGAGCTGTTCGCGGACGGGGAGTTCATGGAGATCTTCGTGGACACCCCGCTCGAGGTCGCCGAACAACGCGACGCCAAGGGCCTCTACGCCAAGGCGAGGGCGGGGGAGTTGCGCAACTTCACCGGCATCGACTCCCCGTATGAAGCGCCATTCAACGCCGAGCTGACGCTCTCCACCGTCGGCGCCACCGTGGGGGAATTGGTGGACCGCGTGCTCAAGGCGCTGGATTAACCGCCAGCGGCCAAGGTGGCCAGCACGTTGTTCACCAGGGCCCGTGCCCCGCTCGCGCTGCCCGCCTCGCTGTAGCAACGCAGTTCCGGTGCGTTCCCGGAAGGGCGCAGGTGCACGACGTCGCCGTTCGTGGCAGTGACCCGCAAGCCGTCCGTGGTGTCGACCGCGGCTGCTTCCGCCGGGGCGATCCCGGCCAGCACCAGCAACGACGCGGGGTCACCGCCGAAGCGGGCCAGCAGTTCCCGGCTGCGCCCGGCCGGCACCTCCTGCAGGCGATCGCTCGCCGTGAAGCGGCCGGGAAGGTCGCCGGCCAGCGCCGACAGCGGAACGCCGGCCTGCGCGGCCGCCGCCAGCACGGCCAGCGCGGGCAGCGCGGCGTCGCGGGTGGGAAGCGGGGAGAGCATGCCGTTCGGCGATTCGATCGCACTGCCGAGGAGGAAGCCGCCGTTGGCCTCGAAGCCAGCGACCCGGCGGCCATCGGCCCGCAGCCCTTCCATCGCTTCGATCACGTAGGGCGACCCGATCCGGGTGCGCACCACTGTCTCGAATGCCCCACAGCGTTCGATGGCGGTGTTGCAGCTGACCGGCACCGCGAGTGCATCGATGCCGAGCTGCCGCGCGCACAGCAGCCCGACGATATCGCCACGCAGCCATTCGCCGCGCTCGTCGGCGAGCAGCGGGCGGTCGCCGTCGCCGTCGGTGGAAACGATCGCATCCAGGGCATGTTCCCGGGCCCAGTCGCGTCCGCGGCGGATGTCGGCTTCCGCGACCGCTTCCGTGTCGATCGGGACGAAGCCGTCGGTCCGGCCCAGCTCCAGCACCTCCGCGCCGAACTCGCGCAGGATCCTGGCCAGGATGTCCCGCGCCGCGCTGGAATGCTGGTACAGCGCGATGCGCCTTCCGCGCAGCAGCTCCCGCGGGAAGAACCCGAGGGCGCGCCGGACGTAGGCTTCCGTCGCGGCCGGGTCGGTGGCGGGCAACCCCGTCGGCACGATGGCCGGCATCGGCACTTCCGCGGCCAGGATGGCCTGCTCGTCCGCCTTGTCGATCTCGCCGTCGGGCCGGTAGAACTTCAGGCCGTTGCGGTCGAAGGGAATGTGGCTGCCGGTCACCATCACCGCCGGAACTCCCCGGGACATCGCGTGCAGCGCCAGCGCGGGGGTGGGCAACATCCCGCAGCACTCCACTTCCATGCCGGCGGCGCGGATGGCCGCGACGACGGCGGCGGCGATCCGCGGGCTGCTGGGGCGCAGGTCCCAGCCGACCGCGACCCGGTCGAACCGGAACCTGCGCAAGACCACCGCGATGAACGCCGTGACGAACGCCGCGCAGGCTTCGTCGGTCAGGTCTTCCACCAGCCCGCGCGCGCCACTCGTGCCGAAGCCGATGCCGCTGGCGCGGATGATGTCGCCGGTATCCGGCGTGGTCGATTGCAGGTTCATGGCGTCCTCGATGCGGCCCGCCATTGTGCCGCAGCTGCGGCATTGCCCGAAGGTACGGGGCCCGTCCCCTCCCGCCGCGCTAAACTGGACGTTCGGCAACCCGGGAACTCGAAATGGCTGCAACCAGGCTCTACCAGGACGCCAATGAAGCCCTCCGCGGCGTCGTCGCGGACAACCAGACCCTCGCGGTCGGCGGTTTCGGCCTCTGCGGCATCCCCGAGGCGCTGATCGCCGCGCTGCGGGATTCCGGGGTCAAGGGCCTGACGGTGATCTCCAACAACGCCGGCGTGGACGGCTTCGGCCTCGGGCTGCTGCTGGGCACGCGCCAGATCCGCAAGATGATTTCGTCCTACGTGGGCGAGAACAAGGAGTTCGAGCGCCAGTTCCTGGCCGGCGAGCTCGAGCTGGAGTTCAACCCGCAGGGCACGCTGGCCGAGCGCCTGCGTGCAGGCGGCGCCGGCATCCCGGCGTTCTTCACCGCCACCGGCTACGGCACGGTGGTCGCCGAGGGCAAGGAGACGCGCGAGTTCGACGGCCGCATGTACGTGATGGAGACCGCGCTCACCGCCGATGTCTCGCTGGTCAAGGCGTGGAAGGCGGACAAGGCCGGCAACCTCGTGTTCCGCAAGACCGCGCGCAACTTCAACCCGGCCTGCGCGATGGCCGGCAAGGTGTGCGTCGCCGAGGTCGAGGAGGTCGTCGAAGTCGGCGCGATCGACCCGGACCAGGTGCACCTGCCCGGCATCTATGTGGACCGCATCGTGCTCAACCCGCACCCGGAGAAGCGCATCGAGCAGCGCATCATCCGCCAGGAGGTGAAGTGATGGCCTGGACCCGCGACGAAATGGCGAAGCGCGCCGCCCGGGAACTGACCGACGGCGCCTACGTGAACCTCGGCATCGGCCTGCCGACGCTGGTCGCCAACCACATCCCGGAGGGCGTGGACGTGTGGCTGCAGAGCGAGAACGGGCTGCTCGGCATCGGCCCGTTCCCGACCGAGGACGAGCTCGACGCCGACCTGATCAACGCCGGCAAGCAGACGGTGACCGCGCGCAAGGGCGCCAGCTACTTCGGCAGCCACGACAGCTTCGCGATGATCCGCGGCGGCCACATCGACCTCGCGATCCTCGGTGCGATGGAAGTGACCGACAAGGGCGACCTCGCCAACTGGATGGTGCCCGGCAAGATGGTCAAGGGCATGGGCGGGGCCATGGACCTGGTGGCCGGCGTGCAGCGCGTGGTGGTGCTGATGGAGCACGTCACCAAGCACGGCGATCCCAAGATCCTGCCCGAATGCACGCTGCCGCTGACCGGCGTCGGCGTGGTGAGCCGCATCATCACCGACCTCGGCGTGCTGGACGTGACCGCGGATGGCCTGGAGCTGGTCGAGCTCGCCCCCGGCGTCGAGGAAGCCGAACTCCGCGCCAAGACCGCCGCTCCCATCATGTAGGAGCGGCGCTCGCGCCGACCACCCACGTGCGTCGCCCTCCCACGCCCCTGCTGTTCCATGCAATCGCCCTCCTGGCCGCCTACCTGGCGGCGCTGTGGCTGTACCTGGACCGGGTGCCGGGCACGCCGGGCGGCCTCGCGCTCGCGTCCTGGCTGCTGCTGCCGCTGGCGGAACTGGCCGCCTACGTGCTGCTGGGGTCGGCGCTGCTCCGCGGTGCCCGCGGCAGCCGCTGGCGGTTGCCGGCCTTCGCGGCGCTGGCCCTGCTGGTCACGCTGGCCTGGCTGGCCCAGCTCGCGGCGCTGGTGATCGGCAATGCCTACATCAGCGTGCTCGCGCTCGAGAACGCGGAGCACGCGCGCCTGACGGCAGACCATGGGCAATGGCGCCTGATGGCCGCCGGCGTGGCCGCCTGGGGCATCGTGGTGGCATTTGCCTGGCATGGGCGCCAGGCCAGCCAGCGAGGGAATGCGGGTGTCGGCGCAAAGGCCTGGCCGTTGCTGGCCGCCGCCGGCCTGTGCGCGGTCGTGGTGGTCGCCAATGCGCGCGTGGACGATGCCGGCGGCACCGTGCGACTGTTGCCCGGGCAATCGCCGCTGGCCGCGCTGGCCCGGACCGGCAGCGACTGGTTCTCGGGGCAGGAGGCGGGCGAGTCCCCACCCGGGATGCTGGCGGCCGCGCACGCGACCGGGACGGATGCAGGCAACGCCTGCGGCAACATCCCCGCGACCGGCGACTGGCCGTTGTTGCGCGAGCGGGTGGCGAAGGTGCCGCTGCCGTTCGCCAGCGACGACGATGCCCCGGACCGGCCGAACATCATCGTGCTGTTCGCCGAGGGCACGTCCTCCCGGCTGCTCGAGGCCTACGGCGGCCGCTATCCCGGGCTGACCCCGAACATCAGCCGCATGGCCGCGCGGTCCATGGTGGTGGACGACTACTTCAACCACACCGCGGCGACCTTCCGTGGCCTCCAGGGGCAGATGAGCTCCGGCTTCCCGCGCCATGGCGGCGCCGAGAAGGGCTCGGGCTGGACCGAGAAGGACAACGCGACGGCCTACGAGAAGAAGTCCTATGCCACGGTCTCGCGGATCCTCCACGACCGCGGCTACCACACCGCGTTCTTCTCGCCGCATCCCGCCAGGGACGCCTTGACCCGCCTGATCGCGATGCTCGGCTTCGACGAGGTGTACACCCTCGAGCGCAGCCGCGCGCTGCTGGGTTCGCTGGGCCCGCTGAACCGGGGATCGCTGACCGATCGCGACCTGTTCCGTGCCGTGCGCACCTTCCTCGAGCAGCGCCCGCCGGACGCCGCGCCGGTGTTCGTCGCCACCTACAACATCGGCACCCACGCGTTCCTGGATTCGCCGCCCGGCGCGAAGAAGTACGGCGACGGCGGCAACATCAGCCTCAACACGCTGCACGAGTTCGACGCCGAATTCGGACGCTTCTACGACTGGTTCATCCAGTCCCGCCACGCCGACGACACCCTGCTGGTGCTGACCTCGGACCACGCGCACTACCCGGAGCCGCCGTACGTCGAGGTCGCGGGCGACGACCTTGCCCCGTACTTCGTGGACCGCATCCCGCTGCTGGTGCATGCGCCGTGGCTGGACCTGCCCGCGCGCTACGACGCCCGTGGCCGCACCTCGCTCGACTTCGCGCCGACCCTGCTGCAGCTCGCGGGGGTGCAGGACGCCCGCAACAGCTTCGTCGGCCGCACCCTCTTCAACCCGGCCGCGGACAAGCCGCTGCAGGTGGCGGCGATCGGGACCTCGCTGTACGCGATCGAGGACGGACGCGTGAAACCGGCGGCGAAGGTCAGCCCCGGGCTGGCGGGCGTGGTGGCCGATTGCCGGGCATGGGTGGAGCGCTACTACGCCCTGGAGCGGCGGAACCGGATCTTCCCGCCTCTGTAGAATCCCGTCCATGGCCGAGGATCCCCGCATGCAGCCCCAGGACGAAGCAGCGACCACGCAGACCGTCGAACCCGAGCGCGACGTCATGGAATACGACGTCGTCACCGTCGGCGCCGGGCCGGCCGGGCTGGCGTTCGCCATCCGCCTGAAGCAGCTCGCGCCGGACCTGTCGGTCTGCGTCCTCGAGAAGGGCGCCACCGTCGGCGCGCACATCCTGTCGGGCGCGGTGATCGAGCCGCAGCCGCTGGACGCGCTGCTGCCGGGCTGGCGCGACAACCCGCCGCCGGTATGCGTGCCGGCGCAGGAAGACGAGTTCTGGCTGCTCACGAAGGACGGCGGCCGCAAGCTACCGGTGGTGCCGCCGGGCATGCGCAACCACGGCAACTTCATCGTCAGCCTCGGCGCGCTGTGCGCTTGGCTGGCGCCGCAGGCCGAGGCGCTGGGCGTCGAGATCTACCCGGGCTTCGCCGCGGCCTCGATGCTCTACGACGACGACGGCCGGGTCGCCGGCGTGCGCATCGGCGACATGGGCGTGGCGAAGGACGGCCGCCACAAGCCCGGCTACACCCCCGGCATAGACATCCGCGCCAGGGTCACGGTGCTCGCGGAAGGCGCGCGCGGCAGCCTCACCAAGCAGCTGGTGAAGCGCTTCGGCCTCGATGCCGACAGCGACCCGCAGGCCTACTCGATCGGCATCAAGGAGCTGTGGCAGCTTCCGGCGGGGCGGGTGACGCCCGGCAGGATCGTGCACAGCCTCGGCTGGCCCGCGGACAACGCGACCTACGGCGGCAGCTTCCTGTACCACCTGGACAACGACCAGGTCGCGCTCGGCTACGTCAGCGGGCTCGACTACAAGGACCCGAACTACCGTCCGTGGGAGGCCTTCCAGCAATGGAAGAACCACCCGACGGTGAAGCCGCTGCTGGAGGGCGGCAGCATCCTCTCGGCCGGCGCGCGCGCGATCGTCACCGGCGGCTACCAGTCGCTGCCGAAGGTGGAGATGCCCGGTGCGCTGCTGGTCGGCGACGGTGCCGGCCTGCTCAACGTGCCCAAGATCAAGGGCACCCACCAGGCGATCCGCAGCGGCATGCTCGCCGCCGAGCACCTGGCCGCGCAGGCCGCGGGCGGCACCCTCGACAGCGCCGGCTTCGACGCGAAGCTGCGCGCATCGCCGGCGATGGCCGAGCTGCGCAAGGTCCGCAACATCAAGCCGGGCTTCAAGAAGGGGCTGTGGGCGGGCCTGCTCAACGCCGCCTGGGAAACCGTCACCGGCGGCTTGTCGCCGTGGACCCTGCGCAACAAGCCGGACTGGTGCTCGCTGGAGAAGCTCGCCGACTACGCCTCGCCCGAGCGCGACTGGGGACAGCGCGAGCTACCGCCGCGCGACCGTCTGCAGGGCGTATACTTCGCCGCCACCGCGCACGACGAGGACCAGCCGGTGCACCTGGTGGTGCACGACACCAGCATCTGCGTGGAGCGCTGCACGGTCGAGTATGGCAATCCGTGCGAGCGCTTCTGCCCGGCCGGGGTCTACGAGATGGTCGAGGATGGGGAGGGACGCAGGCTGCAGGTCAACGCCGCCAACTGCGTGCACTGCAAGACCTGCGACATCAAGGACCCCTACGAGATCATCACCTGGGTGACGCCGGAAGGCGGTTCCGGGCCCAACTACCAGAACCTGTAGGAGCGGCGCTCCTACAGGGATTTCCCGGACCGGAGGGTCCAGCCGGCGATGTCGCCGGCCACCTCGCCAAGTGCGATCCCGAACGCCTGCGCCACCTGCGCGACATCGGCGCCCTGCGCGGGAACGGCCTCGCGGAAGGTCTGTTCGGCGACCACCTCGCGGCCGATGCTGCGCACCAGCTTGGCGTGCACCTCGACCAGGGCCGCGGGCGATGGCGCTCCGCCGTAGTCCGCCTCGTAGCGGCGCAGGTCCAGTTCCAGCCGGTAGTCCGAGGCGATGCCGCTCTCCTGGCGCGCGACCGCGGCGATCTTGTCGGAGTCCTCGAGCGTGCGCAGCACCGCGTCGCGCAGCTGCTCGGCCGGCTCGCTGGCCCACAGCGCGCCCTTGTACACCTGCAGCTCGCCCGGCACCGGCCGCACCGCGATGCGCCGGCTCTCGAGCATGCCGCCGGCGTGGACCTTGGGAATCCCGAGTTGCCACTGCGCCACCGGCCAGGCCGGATCGGCGGCCACCTGCACCACCGGCGCGTAGATGGACACGGGTTCCTTCTCGCCGCCGACGAGGGTGCAGCCGGCGAGGAGCATGCTGGCCAAGACCGCGGCGAGCGTGGGTCGCGGCGCTAGCGCCGCTCCTACAGTTCCCCGTTCCCCGTTCCCCGTTCCCGCTTCACTCTTCATTGGGATCGAACTCCTTGGGCGCGCTCCGCCCCATCAGGTACGCCGCCGGGCCGCCCTGCAGCCCTTCGCTGATCTGGCGCAGGTCGCGGATCAGGGCCTGCATCTCCGCCAGCGTCGGTGCGAGCTGGGCCAGGCCGTCGTTGGTGAAGCTGCGGATCGCGGCACGGTTCTCGTTGATCACCGCGTCGGCGCCGCCGGCGGCGGCGTCGAGGCGGGTGAGGGTGCTGTCCAGCTTGGCGACCAGCGCGGGCAGCTTGTCCACGAGTTCGCGGTCGAAGTCGTCGACCGCGCGGTTGGTGCTGGCCAGCGTCTTGCGGAGCAACTCGCTGGATTCGCGCGCGTTGACGATCAACGTACGCAGGTCCTCGCGCTGCGCCGCGACCGTGCCGGTCATGGTCTCGATGTTCTCGAGGGTGTTGGCGATCCGCTGCACGTTCTCCTCGCTCAGCACCTGGTCCATGCGCGCGACCAGCCGGTTGGCGGTGTCGGCGATGTTCTGCAGCGCCGAGGCCTCGGTGCGGATCACCGGCAGCTCGTAGCGCGAATCCGCGAGCAACGGTGGCGACTCCGGGGTGCCGCCGGTGAGCTGGATGAACGGCACGCCGGTCAGGCCGGTGATCGAGAGCTTGGCGCGCGTGTCCACCTTCACCGGGGTGCTGGCCTTGAGCTTGAGCCGCGCGATGACCCGGCGCGGATCCTCCTGGTCGAGCTCGAGCCGCTCGACCGTGCCCACGGCGATGCCGTTGTATTGCACCGAGCTGCCCTCGGTGAGGCCGGTGACCGGCTCGGTGAACACCACCAGGTACTCGCGCCAGTCGCGCTCGGAGGAGTACTTCGCGGCCCACAGGCCGAACAGCAGCAGGAACACCGCGGTGACCAGGGTGAAGGCGCCGATCAGGACGTAGTTGGCCTTGGTTTCCATTAGGTCCTCCCTGCCGCCTGCTGCGCGGCGCGGCCGCGGGGGCCGTTGAAGTAGTCCTGCACCCACGGGTGCTCCAGCCGCTCGAGTTCCGCGACCGGCGCCACCGCCAGGATGCGGCGGTCGGCGAGCACCGCCACGCGGTCGCAGATAGCGTACAGGGTGTCGAGGTCGTGGGTGATGAGGAACACGGTGAGCCCCAGCGCCTGTTGCAGGGTGCGGATGAGCGCGTCGAAGGCGGCCGCGCCGATCGGGTCGAGCCCGGCGGTGGGTTCGTCCAGGAACAGCAGCGGCGGGTCCAGCGCCAGCGCCCGCGCGAGGCCGGCGCGCTTGCGCATGCCGCCGGACAGTTGCGACGGCAGCTTGTCGATCGCGTCCGCCGGCAGGCCGGCGAGCTTCACCTTGAGCAGCGCCAGCTCGTAGAGCAGCGAATCGGGCAGCCCGGGATGGTGCTCCTTGAGCGGCACCTGCACGTTCTCGCCCACGGTCAGCGAGGAGAACAGGGCGCCGTCCTGGAACAGCACGCCGGTGTGGCGCTCGATGTGCAGGCGGTCGTCGGGGTCCTCGGAGCGCGCGTCGACGCCCAGCACTTCGATCTCGCCGGCGTCGGGTTCGCGCAGGCCGATGATCGAGCGCATCAGCACCGACTTGCCGGTGCCCGAGCCGCCGACGATGCCGAGGATCTCCCCGCGGCGCACGTCCAGGTCCAGGCCTTCATGCACCACCTGGGCGCCGAAGCGGTTGGCCAGGCCACGCACGCGGATGATGGGGTGGTCTGCGGCGGTGTCCATCACCAATCCATCTGCATGAACCAGATCGCGAACAGGGCGTCGAGCACGATCACCAGCGAGATCGTCTGCACCACCGACGACGTGGTGCGCTCGCCGACCGACTGCGCGGTGCCCTTCACCTGCAGGCCCTCGAGGCAGCCGATCAGGGCGATCACGATCGCGAATACCGGGGCCTTCGCCAGCCCGACCAGGAAATGCCGCAGTTCCATCGTCTCCTGCATGCGCGCGTAGTAGGCCTGCGGCGGGATGTCGAGCCCGAACGCGCCCACCGACATGCCGCCCAGCAGGCCGAGGATGTCGGAGACGAAGGTCAGCAGCGGCAGCATCACCACCAGCGCCAGCAGCCGCGGGATCACCAGCACGTCCACCGGGTCCAGGCCCAGGGTGCGCATCGCGTCCACCTCCTCGCGACTGACCATGGCGCCGATCTGCGCGGTGAACGCGCTCGCGGTGCGGCCGGCCAGCACGATCGAGGTCATCAGGACCCCGAACTCGCGCAGGAACGCGACGTTGACCAGTTCGACCACGTACATGGTGGCGCCGAAGTCGGCCAGGATGTTGGCCCCGAGGAAGGCGATCACCGCGCCCACCAGGTAGGACAGCAGGGCCACCAGCGGCACGGCGTCGAGGCCGACCTGTTCCATGTGGTGCACGGTGGAGATGGCGCGGAACCGGCGCGGCTCGCGGACCATGCGCGCCAGCTTCCACAGGTTCTCGCCGAGGAAGCTGACCAGCGCGACCACTTCGCGCGCGTTGTCGGTGACCGCGTAGCCGAGGCGCCCGAGGGCCGCGGCGACGCCGTACTCGCGCTTGCGCGGCGGGCGCTCGTCGGCCACGTCCTCGATCGCGTCCACCAGCGCGTGGTGCTCGGGGCTGAAGCGGAAGGCGTCGAAGTCGAGCCCGTTGCGGCGCGCGTGGCGCAGCAGTTGCAGCACGCCGAGGGAATCCAGCCGCTCCACCCCGGTGGCGTCGAGGGGATGCGCGCCGGCGGCCGCGGCCTCGCGCAAGGCGGCCGCCATGGCGGCGGCGTGATCCAGCGTCCAGCTCCCCAGCAGCCGGGGACGCTCGCTGTCGCTTGCTTCGATGCTGGGCCTGGTCTCGCTGGCGGCGGTCATGCGGCTGGCAATCCGGTGCTCCAACGGCCGAGGATACAGACTCGGGCAACGCCTGCGTGCGATGCTTCCCGGCATGTCCGCGCCGACCCTGCCCACCGCCGTCGAAGACTACGCCGCGCGCGTCGCGTTCGTGGTCGAGCTCGCCGAACACCTGCACGCCTATGGAACCACCGCGCAGCGCCTCGAGGGCGCGGTCGTCGCGGTCGCCGACGAGCTCGGCCTGGAGTGCGAGCCCATGGTCCACCCGACCGGCATGGTGCTGAGCTTCAGCGACCCGAAGCGCCCGGTCGGCCTGAGCGACATCACCCGCGTGATCCGGGCCCACCAGGGCGACACCGACCTGTCCAAGCTGAGCGCGGCCGACCGCATCGCCGCCGAGGTCGGTTCGGGTCGCCTCGGCATCGCCGACGGCCACGCCGCGCTGCGCGCGCTCGAGCGGCCGCCGACGACCCGCGCCAAGCTGCTCGGCATCCTGGTGTTCGGCCTGGCGGCGGCCTCGATCGCGACCATGTGGCGGCTGCCCTGGTTGGACATCGCCACCGCCGGCGTGGCCGGCCTGCTGATCGGCCTGCTCGACTACGCCTCGCGCGGGTTCCCGCAGATGCGCGAGGCCGGCGACGCCCTGGCCGGCATGATCGCCGCGGCGGTGACGACCCTGGTGGCCGCCTTCGTGGCGCCGCTCAACCTCAACACCGTGATCATTTCCGCGCTGATCGTGCTGGTCCCCGGCATGAGCCTGACCAACGCGGTCAACGAGCTCGCCAGCCAGCACCTGGTGGCCGGGACCTCGCGTTTCGCCGGGGCGATGGCGACGCTGATGAAGCTGACCGTCGGCGGCGCGGTGGCGCTCGGCATCGCCAACTTCGCCGGGATCGAGCCCCAGGTGCGCGCGCTGCGGCCGCAGCCCGGAGCGGTGGAGTGGGTCGGCGTACTGGCGGCCGCGTGCTCGTTCGCGCTGCTGTTCCGCACCCGGCTGCGCGATTACCCGGTGGTGATCCTGGCCGCGGTGGCGGGCTACTCGATCACCCGCTTCGGCGGGCAGGCCTGGGGCGGGCCCGCGGGCATCTTCCTGTCGGCGCTGCTGCTGACCGCCGGCGGCAACGTCTACGCGCGCCTGGCCGGGCGCCCGGGCGCACTGGTGCGGGTGCCGGGCATCCTGATGATGGTGCCCGGCAGCGCCAGCCTGCGCGGGGTGATGACGCTGATCCAGCAGCAGGACGCGGCGGTCGGCGAATCGGCCGCGTTGGGGGTGCTCAACATCCTGCTGGCGCTGATCGCCGGCCTGCTGTTCGGCAACCTGCTGCTGCCGCCGCGGCGGAACCTGTAGGAGCGGCGCTCGCGCCGCGACATCGCGCTGCGACATCGCCGCGGTCGCGGCGCTAGCGCCGCTCCTACAGTCAGGCCGGCAGCAGCGAGTTGGCCGCGGGCAGCCCGATCCGGAAGCAGGTACCCGGGCCGTCCTCGCGCGCCAGGCACTCCAGCGTCGCCTCGTTGGCGCGGCACAGCTCCTGCGCGATGTACAGGCCGAGCCCGGTGCCGTGCTCGGACGTGGTGAAGAACGGGCGGAACAGCCTGTCGCGGACCTCCTCGCGGATGCCCGGGCCGCGGTCGCAGACGTCCACGACCGGACGCCCGTCCACGGCATGGACGCGGATCTCGACCAGCGCCGGGTCGCCCGGCAGGTGCCCGTGCGCGAGCGCGTTCTGCAGCAGCACCGTGACCACCTGTTGCAGGTGCCGCGGGTCCACCAGCGCGCTCTCGTCGTCCGCCTGCACGGAGATGGTGCCGGATTCGGGCGGCAGCACGTGGCGGAAGTCCGCCACCACCCGCTGCAGGAACAGCGGCAGGTCGATCAGTTCGGCGCGGGCGCTCTCGCGCCGGGCGAGGCCGAGCACGCTCTCGACGATGCCGTTGGTGCGCTGGCACTGGTCGTGGATGATCTGCAGCAGGCGCTGGTCGGCGGTGCTGATCTCGTCGGACTCCTGCAACAGCTGGGTGGCGTAGTTGATCGCCGCCAGCGGGTTGCGGATCTCGTGCGCCAGGCCGGCGGAGAAGCGGCCGAGCGTGGCCAGGGTCATGGATTCGGCGCGGCGCGAGACCAGCGCGCTGTCGTCCAGGAACACGAGCGTGGTGTCGCCATGCGCCAGCAACTTGGCGAAGCGCGGCAGCACCTCGGCGTGGTCCGGGCCGAGCTGGAGCGGCGCATCCTCGGCCACTTCGCCGGCCAGCCAGGCGCACAGCCGCTGGTGCAGGGCGGGGGCGCTCGTGGCCAGGTCGCGGGCCGGGTCGAGCTCGCCGAGCAGCCCCATCGCCGCTTCGTTGGCCAGCCGGATCGTGCCCTTGCCGTCCACCACCAGCACCCCGGTACGCATGCGCCGGATGATCAGTTCATTGATCGCGGCCAGGTCGGCGACCTGGCCGCCACGGCGCTCCGCCAGCGCCTGGCTCTCGCGGATCTGCCTGCCCAGCAGGTAGCTGAGCATGGCGATGGACAGGAAGCTCACCGCGAACATCACCGGCTCGGCCATCGGGCGCCCGAGCGCGGGACCGGAGAGCCTGGCCCACACGAACTCGCCGATCATCGCCACGCCGGCCAGGGCGCCACCCGCCAGGCCCAGGCGCAGCGGCAGCAGCAGCGCCGCCGCGGCGACGTTGAACACCAGCATCAGCGCGATCCCCGATGCCGCGGCGGGCAGCGCGTGGATCGCCAGGGTGGCGGCGACGATGTCCACCACCACCCCCACCAGGGCCGGCCAGCGCAGGCGCGAGGCCCGCAGCGTCCAGGCCAGCAGCACCACCGCGACCACCAGGTAGGCGATGGCGGTGGCCTTGCCCAGCAGCGGATGGGCCGGGGCCCCGATCAGGGTCCGCGCCGGCCCGAACAGCATCAGCGACAGCAGGCCGGCTTCCAGGACCCGGTACAGGCCGTAGAAATACAGGTCGTGGTGCTGCGCCTCGGCGATGCCGGGGCTGGGTGGCTGGCTGCGCTTGGGCATGGGGCTCCCCGGGGACGGGGGCAACCCTAGCACCCGGGGGCGTACAATGGGCGGCTCAGTTCCGCATTCACCCCTCCACGCTGGACGATCGATGAACTTCCACGAATACCAGGCCAAGCAACTGTTCGCCGACTACGGCATCGCCGTTCCCCCCGGGCGCGTCGCCCGCACCCCCGAAGAGGCGGTGGACGCCGCCAAGACCATCGGCGGCGACTTCTGGGTGGTCAAGGCGCAGATCCACGCCGGCGGCCGCGGCAAGGCGGGCGGCGTCAAGCTGGCGCGCAGCCTGGACGAGGTCCGCGAGTACGCCAAGGGCATGCTCGGGACGAGGATGGAGACCTACCAGTCCGCCGGCGTCGCGCTGCCGATCGACAGCGTGCTGGTGACCCAGGCCACGGACATCGCCCAGGAGCTCTACCTGTCGGTGCTGGTGGACCGCTCCAGCAAGGCCGTCACCTTCATCGCCTCCAGCGAGGGCGGCGTCGAGATCGAGAAGACCGCCGAGGAGAACCCGGACGCGATCAAGACCCTGCACGTGAACTACGTCCAGGGCCTGCAGCCGTACCAGTGCCGCGAGATGGGCTTCGCCCTGGGGTTGAGCGCGAAGCAGGTCAACCAGCTGACCAAGATCATGCTCGGGCTGTTCAAGCTGTTCCACGAGAAGGACCTGGCGCTGGTCGAGCTCAACCCGCTCGCCATCCTCAAGTCCGGCGACCTGGCCGTGCTCGACGGCAAGGTCAACTCCGACGACAACGCCACCTTCCGCCATCCCGACCTGGCCGCCATGCGCGACATCCGCCAGGAGGACGAGACCGAGGTGCGCGCCAGCCAGTACGACCTCAACTACGTGACCATGGACGGCAACATCGGCTGCATGGTCAACGGCGCCGGCCTGGCGATGGCGACCATGGACGTGATCAAGCTGGAGGGCGGCGAGCCCGCCAACTTCCTCGACGTCGGCGGCGGCGCCAACAAGGAGCGCGTGACCGAGGCGTTCAAGCTGATCCTGTCGAGCGACAAGGTGAAGGCGATCTTCGTCAACATCTTCGGCGGCATCGTCCGCTGCGACATGATCGCCGAGGGCATCATCGCGGCGGTGAAGGAAGTGGGCGTCGAGGTGCCGGTGGTCGTGCGCCTCGAGGGCACCAACGTCGAGGCCGGCAAGGCCCTGCTGAAGAATTCCGGGCTGGCGATCATCCCCGCCGACGACATCAACGACGGTGCGAAGAAGGCTGTCCAGGCCGTCAAGCAAGCCGCCTGAGCAAAGGAACAGACACCTCCATGAGCGTTTTGGTCAACAAGAACACCAAGGTCATCGTCCAGGGCTTCACCGGCACCCAAGGCACCTTCCACGCCGAGCAGATGATCGAGTACGGCACCCGGGTCGTCGGCGGCGTGACCCCGGGCAAGGGCGGCACCGAGCACCTCGGCCTGCCCGTGTTCAACACCGTCGCCGACGCGGTCGAGGAGACCGGCGCCGACGCCTCGGTCATCTACGTGCCGCCGGCCTACGCCGCCGACGCGATCCTCGAGGCCGCCGATGCCGGCATCAAGGTGATCGTCGCGATCACCGAGGGCATCCCGGTGCTCGACATGCTGCGGGTCAAGAACACCCTGGCCGGCTACGAGGACGTGGTCCTGGTCGGGCCGAACTGCCCGGGCATCATCACCCCGGGCGAGTGCAAGATCGGGATCATGCCGGGCCACATCCACATGCCGGGCAAGGTCGCGATCGTGTCGCGCTCGGGCACGCTGACCTACGAGGCCGTGAAGCAGACCACCGACGCGGGCCTCGGCCAGTCCACCGTGATCGGGATCGGCGGCGACCCGATCAACGGCCTCAACTTCATCGACTGCCTGAAGCTGTTCGAGGCGGACGAGCAGACCAAGGGCATCATCATGGTCGGCGAGATCGGCGGCTCCGCCGAGGAAGAGGCGGCCGAGTACATCGCCGAGCACGTGACCAAGCCGGTGGTCGGCTTCATCGCCGGCGCGTCCGCGCCGAAGGGCAAGCGCATGGGCCACGCCGGCGCGATCGCCTCGGGCGGCGCGGGCACCGCGGAGGGCAAGTTCGCCGCGATGGAGAAGGCCGGCGTCACCACCGTGAAGTCGCCCGGCGACCTGGGCGCGGCGATCGCGAAGCGGCTGGGGTAGAGCGCGCCGCTACGACGCGGTAGAAGCCTCCACCTTTCCCCACGCCGCGTCGTCGAGCTTGCCGGCGACCTCCAGCGCCTCCAGGTTCTGCACCAGCTGCTCCGCGCGCGAGGCGCCCAGCATCACCGTGGACACGTTCGGGTTGCGCAGGCACCAGGCGATCGCCAGCGGTGCCGGCGCGACCCCGAGTTCCTTCGCCACGTTGGTGAAGCGGCGCGCGCGCTCGATGCGGCGCTCCTTCGGGTCGCCGACCACCATCTTCTGCAGCCAGCCGAATCCCTCCCGCGCGAGCCGGCCTTCCTGCTGCACGCCGCTGTTGTACTTGCCGGTGAGCAGCCCGGAGGCGAGCGGCGACCAGATGGTGGTGCCCATGCCGTACTCGGCGTAGAGCGGCGCGTACTCGACCTCGACCCGCTCGCGGTGCAGCAGGTTGTACTGCGGCTGCTCCATCGTCGGCGGCTGCAGGTTGCGCAGGCGCGCGATCTTGTGCGCCTCGCGGATCTGGTCGGCCGACCATTCGGACGTGCCCCAGTACAGCACCTTGCCCTGCTGCACCAGGCCGTCCATCGCGCGCACCGTCTCCTCGATCGGGGTCTCCGGATCGGGGCGGTGGCAGAAGTACAGGTCGAGGTAGTCCACGCGCAGCCGCCGCAGCGCGTCGTGGCAGGCGTCCACCACGTGCTTGCGCGACAGGCCGCGCTGCGTCGGCCGCGGATCCTTGGCGGCGCCGAAGAACACCTTGCTCGACACGCAGAAGCCATCGCGTGGCAGGCGCAGGTCGGCGATGACGTCGCCCATCACCCGCTCGGCCTCGCCGTTGGCGTAGCCCTCGGCGTTGTCGAAGAAGTTGATGCCGTGGTCCCAGGCCGCCGCGATCATCTCGCGCGCCGCGCCGCGCCCGACCTGGTTGCCGAAGGTCACCCACGCGCCGAAGGACAGCGCAGAGAGCTGCAGGCCGGAGGATCCGAGGCGGCGGTATTGCATGCGGTGGCTCCGAGTGTGGTCCGAGCCATGGTACGCAATCGCGCTCAGGAGACCGCGGGAGGCGGCGGGGGCGGGGCGGGGGGCGCCGGCGGCGCTGGCGGCGCGGCGCCCGGTGCCTTCGGCGACGCTGGCGGGGCCGGGGGTGCGGGTGGGGGTGGCGGCAGCGGGATCGCCACCGGCTCGGGCACCGTCACCACGGTCGCGCCCGCGCGCCGCTCGCGCAGGTAGCCGACGTCCACCTTGTCGCCGCTGTCGCGGCCGCGCAGCGCGTCCATCACCTCGCGCGGGGTGGACACCGGCTTGCCGTCCACGCTGCGGATGACGTCGCCCGCGCGCAGCCCGCCGAGCCCGGGGCCGGTGCCGAGCACCAGCACGCCCTTGTCGGTGCCGAAGTACTTGCCGAGGTCGGCGTCGAGCGACGCCAGGTTCAGCCCGTTCCAGCGCAGCGCTTCGGAGATCACCGGGAAGGCGCACGGGGTTCCGGCGGCGCATTCGCTGCCCGGTGACAGGCGGATGATCTCGCGCCGGATCTCGGGCGCGATGGCGGCGTGGCGGGCGGCCGCGGCCCGCGCCAGCTCGGCGTGGGCGCGCGCGGCCTCGGTCTCGGCGCGCAGGCGGATCACGTCGAAGCCGCCGGCCTTGTCCACGTCGAAGAACAGCACGCGCTCGCCCGGGCGCGGCGCCAGCGACACCGTGGCTTCGCGGCCGTCGCGCAGGTAGCGCAGGCTGACCTTCGAACCTTCGTCGTGCTTGCCGATCGCTTCGCGCGCGGCTTCCAGGCGCGCTTCCGGATCGCTGCCGGCCAGGCGCTTTCCGTCCACCGCGACGATGCGGTCGCCGCTCTTCAGGCCGGCCTCGGCGGCCGCGCCGCCGGGGGTGACCGCGGCGATGCGCACGCCGCCCGCGGGGTCACTGCCCAGCACCACCCCGATCACCGGCTTGCGCAGCAGGCGGTGCTGCAGCTCCATCGCGTGCCGGTCGCTGGCGTAGCGGCTGGCGAGTTCGGCGTACTGCTTCGCCGCGGCGTCCAGGCGTGCGCGCGCCGCGTCGAGCTGCTGCTGTTCCGCGGCGCTCGGTGTCTTCGGGGATGCGGACTGTGCGAACGCGGGGGCGGCGATGCCGACGGCCAGTGCCAGCGCGAGGGCGGCGAAGCGGGGGGGGTTGCGGTTGTTCATGCGTGTCTCCTCGGGGGTTCGTTCAATCGACGCTGGCCAGCCACGCGTCGCCGTGGCCCTGGACGGCGAGCAGTCGCTGCGTGCTCACGAAGCCGGCGGCCTGGCGCAGCGTGTCCACGCGCGCGTGCCACAGCGCTTCGCGTTCGTCGGGCGCTAGGCCGGGGTCGGCGAGCAGGGTGTCGATCCCGGCCAGGCGCGCGTCGAACGCATCGGCGAGCAGCACCGCGCCGGCGCTGCCGACGCTGTCGTCGCGGGCCAGTGCGAGCAGGGTTTCGAGGTGCGCCGACTCCTGCTGCAGCGGCGCCAGGGCGTTTTCCGGCGTGGTCGTTGCGATCGTCGTCGTGTCGCGGGACGGATCCGCCGTCGTGGCGATCTGCGTCGCCGTCGCCGCCGGGCGCGTGGCCGGCGACGCGACGGGATCGTCGTCGATGGCAGCGGTGGCCGGATCGGGTGTTGCGTCGGGCGTCGCGGGCGCGGAACCGGCGGGTTGCGATGCCACGGGCTGACCGGGCGCCGCGACCGGCGATGCCGGGGTCGGCGCCGGCGGCCGCAGCCCGGCCCACAGACCGACCGCCAGCAGCAGGCCGGCCGCGGCGGCGAGACCGACCCAGGCCGGCAGGCGCGCGCGCCGGCGGGCGTCCAGTTGCCGCGCCACGCGCTGCCAGCCGTCGCGCGGCGGCATCTCCGCCGGCAGCGCGGCGAAGGCTTCGCCCCAGGTGCCGGGGGCGGAAGGCGGGGTGCGGATGTCAGCCATGGGCGGCCTCCGGAATGCATGCGGCCTGTTCGACAGGCGTTTCCAGCAGCGCGCGCAGGCGGCGCCCGCCGCGCGCGACCTGCGACTTGGAGAAGCTCGGCGTGCGCTCCATCAGCGCCGCGATCTCCTCGTGGGTGTAGCCCTCGGCGTGGTACAGCCAGAGCACGCTGCGGGTCGCCGCGGGCAGCGCGGCGAGCGCGCGCTGCAACGCAGCCGCGTCCGCCGCCGCCGCGGGAGGCGGCGAGACGTCGTCCACCAGCAGCGCATCGTCCGGCAGCGCGTGCGCGAGCCGGTCGCCGCGACGCAGGCGCATCAGCGCCTCGTTGACCGCCACCCGGCGCAGCCACCCCCAGAACGGGGCGCCGTCCACGGCGCGGTAGTCGCCGATGCGGGAGAACAGTTTGAGCATGGTGTCCTGCAGCACGTCGGAGGCCTCGTCGCGGTCGCCGCAGATGCGCAGCGCCAGGGTGAATACCGGTCGCTCGAACCAGCGGTAGAGCTGTTCGAACGCCGCCCGCTCGCCGGCCCGCGCCCGCGCCAGCAGCGCGGCGGGAACGTCGATGGCGAAGGCCGAGGCTGGCGGGGTCGTGACTGGCATTCGATGGCTAGGATGCGCCAAGGGCGCGAAGGGTCGCAGCGCGGGATATGATCGGGGTCGCGGCGCGAGCGCCGCTCCTACAAAGGGGAAGATCGGATGTTTGGAACGCTGCTTGCCGTCGTCCTGCTCGTCGCGGGCATCATCGTCCTGTTCAAGACCGTGCGCATGGTGCCGCAGGGCTACGAATGGACCGTGGAGGCCTTCGGCCGCTACACCCACACCATGAAGCCGGGTCTGCACTTCCTGGTCCCCGTCTACCAGGACGTCGGCCGCAAGATCAACATGATGGAGCAGGTGATGGACGTCCCCAGCCAGGACGTGATCACCCGCGACAACGCCGTGGTGAAGGTGGACGGCGTGGTCTACTTCCAGGTGCTCGACGCCGCCAAGGCCGCCTACGAGGTGGCCCAGCTCGAGATCGCGATCCTCAACCTGGTGATGACCAACATCCGCACGTCGATCGGCTCGATGGACCTGGACGAGTCGCTGTCGCGGCGCGACGAGATCAACGCCAAGGTGCTCGAGGCCGTGGACCAGGCGACCCACCCGTGGGGGGTCAAGGTCAACCGCATCGAACTCAAGGACATTGCCCCGCCGCGCGACCTGGTCGAGGCGATGGCCCGCCAGATGAAGGCCGAGCGCGAGAAGCGCGCCAACATCCTCGAGGCCGAGGGCTTCCGCCAGGCCGCGATCCTCAAGGCGGAGGGCGAGAAGCAGTCCACCATCCTCGAGGCCGAGGGCGAGCGCGAGGCGGCGTTCCGCGAAGCCGAGGCCCGCGAGCGCCTGGCCGAGGCCGAGGCCAGGGCGACGCAGGTGGTCTCGGACGCGATCTCCGGCGGCAGCGTGCAGGCGATCAACTACTTCGTGGCGCAGAAGTACATCGAGGCGTTCAAGGCGCTGGCCGAGGCGCCGAACCAGAAGTTCGTGATGATGCCGATGGAGTCGGCCGGCGTGATCGGCTCGCTGGGCGGCATCGCCGAGCTGGCGAAGGAAGCGCTGGAGCTGCCGCGCAAGACGGGGGGCTGAGGCATGCGTTGGGACGTATTCGCCTGGGCGGTGCTGGCGTTGCTGCTGTTCGCGGCCGAGACGATGGCGCCCGGTGCCTTCATGTTGTGGCTGGCGTTCGCCGCGACCGCGGTGTTCTTCATCGTGCTGGTGTTCCCCGACCTGCCCCTGCTGGCGCAGGCGGCCGCCTTCGTGGTGCTCGGTTTCGTCTCCATCCAGGTCTACCGGCGCTGGTTCCGCAGGCGCGAGAAGCCCAGCGACCAGCCCGCGCTGAACCAGCGCGCGGCGGCACTGGTGGGGCAGGTGGTGCCACTGCAGGCCGCGATCGTGCAGGGCCGCGGCCGGGTGCAGATCGCCGACGCCTACTGGACCGTGCTCGGCCCCGACCTCCCCGCCGGCACCCGCGTCCGCATCACCGGCGCCGACGGCATGCAACTCCACGTCGAACCCGCCTGATTCTTCCTTCTCCCCGCCCGCGGGGAGAAGGTGGCGCGTAGCGCCGGATGACGGGCAAGCTCTTCGGCGATAATCGAAGACCCCCACCCGAGAGCCATGCCATGACCCGCAAGACCGTCCTCAACGATGCCCACCGCGCGCTCGGCGCCAGGATGGTGGACTTCGGCGGCTGGGACATGCCGCTGCACTACGGCTCGCAGGTGGAGGAGCACCACCAGGTGCGCCGCGACGCCGGCATGTTCGACGTCTCGCACATGACCGTGGTGGACCTGCACGGCGCGCGCACGCGCGAGTTCCTCCGCCACCTGCTGGCCAACTCGGTGGACAAGCTGCAGAAGCCGGGCAAGGCGCTGTACAGCTGCATGCTCGACGAGCGCGGCGGCGTCATCGACGACCTGATCGTCTATCTGATGCCTTCCGAAGGCGGCGACGACTTCTTCCGCCTGGTGGTCAACGCCGCCACCCGCGACAAGGACCTGGCCTGGATCACCCGGCAGGCGGCGCCGTTCGGGGTCGAAGTGCGCGAGCGCGACGACTTCGCCATGATCGCGGTGCAGGGCCCGACCGCGCGCGAGCGCGTGGCCGGCCTGCTCGACGCGGCCGGCGCCGAGGCCGCTGGCAAGCTCGGCCGCTTCGCCGCAATCGACGTGCGGACCAAGGACGGCGCGCCCCTGTTCCTCGCGCGTACCGGCTACACCGGCGAGGACGGCTTCGAGGCGGTGGTGCCGACGGAGCACGCGGTAGCGCTGTGGGACGCGTTGCTGGCAGCGGGGGTCAAGCCCGCCGGACTGGGCGCGCGCGACACCCTGCGCCTGGAGGCCGGGCTCAACCTGTACGGCCAGGACATGGACGAGTCGGTGACCCCGTACGAAGCGGCGCTCGGCTGGACCGTGGCGCTCGACGAGGGCCGCGACTTCATCGGCCGCGAGGTGCTCGAGCGGCAGAAGGCCGAGGGCAACGCGCGCCAGATGATCGGCCTGGTGATGGACGAGAAGGGCGTGCTGCGGCACGGCCAGCGCGTGATCACCGCGCACGGCGACGGCGAGATCCTGTCCGGCACCTTCTCGCCGACGCTGGGCAAGGCGATCGCGTTCGCGCGCGTCCCGGCCGGCGACATCGCGCCCGGCGCCGACGCCGGCGTGCGGGTGGACATCCGCGGCCGCGAGGTGCCGGTGCGGGTAGTGAAATTCCCGTTCGTGCGCGAAGGCAAGCCGCAGGTCTAAACTAGCCACCACCCGCAGATTCCCGGTCCAGACGACCCCCCATCCGGAGCCCAAGATGAGCGAGATTCCCGGCGACCTGAAGTTCAACAAGTCCCACGAGTGGGCCCGCGTCGAAGGCGACGGCAAGGTGACCGTCGGCATCTCCGACCATGCGCAGGAACTGCTCGGCGACCTGGTCTACGTCGAGCTGCCGAACGTCGGCGACCGGATCGAGGCCGGCAACGCCTGCGCCGTGGTCGAGTCGGTGAAGGCCGCGTCCGACGTGTACGCCCCGGTCACCGGTACCGTGGTCGAGGTCAACGCCGCGCTCGCCGACAAGCCGGAGACGATCAACGAGGATGCCTACGGCGACGGCTGGCTGTTCGTGCTCGAGGTCGAGGATGCCGAGCAGCTCAACGAGATGCTCGATCCCGACGCGTACGCCGAGCTGCTCGAGGAAGACGACTGACGTTCCCCGCGCACCGCGAACACGCATCCGACCGGCCGCCTCGCGCGGCCGGTTTGCGTTGCGGGGGAGGGGCGCGAAGTTTGCGCACTTTGCCCTTCCGGGGGTGCTGCGGCGCGGCAAGCGCGCACCCCGGGTGAACGAGGCGTCCACGCCGTCGCGGCGCCCGCACGCGACCCGTTGCACGCGTCGCGGACACCCGTGCCGCGCACGCGTCGCATGTCGCGCGTGCAGCGCGCGCTGTCGCAAAACATGCGTAAAACACGGGGTTTTTTGCAATGTCGCCACGCGTGCGGTCGTGCGTGCGACGACGACGCGCATGTCGTGGCGCGCCCGACGCGCGTGACGCGCCCGGCCCGGGACGGTCGCGGCGCCGCCGCCGCCCCGGGATTTTTTTCTCCGGGGTTGTTGACAGCCGAAAAAACCGTGATTAGGTTTCGCCCAGCAGACGCGACCTGCAGAAGCGAGTGAGTACAGCAACGCGGACAACAGGCGACACAACACGGACTTCCGCCCTGACGGTCACCAAGGTGGACGCGGGCAGCGTCTCCTCCGAGAAAGCGTCCATCGCACCAGACACCACGACCTGCATCGCCTGGCGATGCGGGTTTTTTGTTGCCGCGAAGGCAACCCCGAATCCGTTCCGGCGCGCCCCGCGCGTCGGCGGTTGGTCGCGGGTCCGACTCCCGCGACGCTGCTTTGCCCTGGGCTGCAGTACCCGTAAGTCAAACTGACGAGGAGCCACTCTCATGGCCATGAAGAAAGCTGCGAAGAAGTCCGCCAAGAAGGCGACGAAGCGTACCGCCCGCAAACCGGCGGCCAAGAAGGCCGCGCGCAAGACCGCCGCCAAGCGCCGTCCGGCGAAGAAGGCAGCGGCCAAGAAGACCGCGCGCAAGACCACCCGGAAGACCACCGCGAAGAAGGCGGCGAAGAAGACCACCCGCAAGACCGCGGCGAAGCGTCGTCCGGCGAAGAAGGCAGCGGCCAAGAAGACCGCGCGCAAGTCCACCCGCAAGACCGCCCGCAAGTCGACGGCCAAGAAGTCGACCCGCAAGACGGCGGCCAAGCGGCGCCCGGCCAAGAAGGCGGCGAAGAAGACCGCCCGCAAGTCGACCGCTCGCAAGTCGACGGCCAAGAAGTCGACCCGCAAGGCCGCGGCCAAGCGCCGTCCGGCCAAGAAGGCGGCGGCCAAGAAGACCGCGCGCAAGTCGACGGCGAAGAAGTCGACCCGCAAGGCAGCGGCCAAGCGCCGTCCGGCCAAGCGCAAGGCGGCCCCGGTCGCCATGCCCGCGGCCCCGGCGCCGATGATGTAAGAACAAGAAAAAACCCGATCTACCGCAATCGGACTCCCCCTTGCGCCCAGGCGAGGGGGAGTTTTTTATTGCCTGCCGGGTCGGGCCCTCAGCGCGGCTTCGCGCGCGAGGTCGACGCGTCGGTGCCCGAGTCGTTCTCGCGGGCCTCGCGCCGGCTGGCATAGAGCAGCTCGACGTCCGCCTCGTCCACGTCCAGCCAGTCGCCGCTGAAGCCGAGCGCGCTGTCGAGGATGGTCGGCATCAGCCCGCTGGGCACGCGGCTCGTGCTGTTCCACAGCACCACCACGCCCAGGTCGAGCTCGGGCACCAGCGCGATCGATCCGCGGTAACCCTGCACCGCGCCGCCGTGGTAGACCACGCGGTGGCCGGCGTAGTCGTAGACGCGCCAGCCGATGCCGTAGCCGGCATCGCGCAGCCGCTCGCGGCGCCAGCGCGCGCCGCGCGTTTCCGACGGCGTCGCCACCACCGGCGCGTGCAGCGTGGCCAGCAGCGGCAGCGGGATCACGTCGGTGCGGTGGCCGGTCTGCGCCAGCAGCCACTGCGCCATGTCGGTGACGCTGGCATTGACGCCGGCAGCGGGAGCGACCCGGTAGTAGGTCGGCTGCGGCGCGGACAGCGACACCCAGCCGCCCCGGCCGCGCACGTGCGGCCGCGCCCAGCTCGGGCTGCTGGTGATGCCGTCGAGGCCGTAGCTGGCGTCGTCCATGCCCAATGGCTTGAAGATGCGGCGCGCCACGGTCTCGCTGAAGAAGCTGCCGGTGGCGCCGAACACGACGTCGCCAACCAGGCTGAAGGCGACGTTCTGGTAGGCGTAGCACTCGCCGGGCGCGCACACCATCGGTGCGTCGGAGAGCTTGTGCACCAGGCTGCGGTAGTCCAGGCCGCTCTCGACGAAGCCGTCGTAGGCGTTGTGGGTCAGGCCGACGCGGTGGCTGAGCACCTCGGCCACGGTGAGCCGCTGGGCCGCGCCCGGGCGCGAGAACTGCAGCCCCGGCATGTAGTCGGCGACGTGGCTGTCCCAGCGCAGCGCGCCCTCGGACACCAGCATGCCGGTGACGGTGCCGGCGAACGCCTTCGACAGCGAGGCCAGCCGGAACACGGTGTGCGGGCCGACGCCTTCGCCGGTGTCCACGTCGGTGGTGCCGTAGCCGCGCGCGGTGAGCACGCGGCCGTCCTTGACGATCGCCAGCGCGAGGCCGGGGACGCGGCCGTCGGACACCATCGCCTGCGCCATCGCCTCGAAGCGGGCGACATCGAACGCCTCGGCGACCGGACGGGTCTCGCTCGGGATCTCGACCCGGCTGACCTGGTCCTCGGCCACGGGCGGCCGGGCCACCGGTGTGGTGACCACGGTAGGCAGCGGCATCGCCGACTCGACCGGGGGCGGGTTCTGTGCGGTGGAACCCAGGGCCAGCGGCAACAGCACCGCAAGCATGGCGAGTCTCGGCGAGCGCCAGCGTTGCGGGTTGTCTTTCATCGGCCGGAACCCCTGCGTATGCTGCGCTCTCGTCCCGATCATAACGGCTGTGCGGGACTTTGCATGAACAAGGGGAACTACGATGGGTAGCTTGCTGATTCTGCTGGTAATCGTGGTCGTGGCCGCGTTTTTCGCGGTCGGCCTGTACAACGGCCTGGTGGGCGCCCGCAACGCCTTCCGCAATGCCTTCGCCCAGATCGACGTCCAGCTCCAGCGGCGCTTCGACCTGATCCCCAACCTGGTGGAGACCGCCAAGGCCTACATGCAGCACGAGCGCGAGACCCTGGAGGCGGTGATCTCCGCCCGCAGCGCCGCGATGGCGGGGCTGGCCGCGGCCAAGGGCAAGCCCGGCGATGCGGCCGCCATGGCCGAGCTCTCGCAGGGCCAGGGGCTGCTCGAGGGTGCCCTGGGGCGGCTGATGATGGTGGCCGAGGCCTATCCGGACCTGAAGGCCAACACCACCATGATGCAACTCTCCGAGGAGCTGACCTCGACCGAGAACCGGGTGGCGTTCGCGCGCCAGGCCTACAACGACGCGGTGATGGCCTACAACAACAAGCGCGAGATGTTCCCCTCGAGCATCGTCGCGGGGATGTTCAACTTCGCGCCGGCGGCGCAGCTCGAGATCCCGGCCGAGCAGCAGGCGCAGGTGCGGGCGGCGCCCAAGGTGCAGTTCTGAACTTCTTCGAGCGCCAGGCTGCGGCCAGGCGCGCGTCCACGCGCCTGCTGCTGCTGTTCGGGCTGGCGGTGCTGGGGATCGTCGCCGCGGTGGACGTGGCGGTGTACCTGGTGGCCGGCCCGCAGGCGCTGGTGGCCGCGACCCTGCTGACGCTGGCCCTGATCGGGCTGT
This sequence comes from Cognatiluteimonas lumbrici, assembly GCF_006476065.1. Lineage (GTDB taxonomy): Bacteria > Pseudomonadota > Gammaproteobacteria > Xanthomonadales > Xanthomonadaceae > Cognatiluteimonas > Cognatiluteimonas lumbrici. The sequence goes on along the minus strand of NZ_ML636798.1, from coordinate 1,281,223 downwards.
CTTCGCTGTTCCGCATCGCCGCGCTGCGCAGCGGCGGCGGCGAGTCGGTGGCGCTGCAGATGGGCGGCACCCCGGTGCCGGAGGACACCGCCGACTTCAACCTGCGGCGCCTGCGCAACGTGGTCGAGGAGATCGCGATCGCCTCCGGGGTGCCGGTGCCGCGGATCTTCGTGCTCGAGCACGAGGCCGGGATCAACGCCTTCGCCGCCGGCTACGCGCCGGCCGACGCGGTGATCGCGGTGACCCGCGGCGCGCTCGACCGGCTCAACCGCGACGAGCTGCAGGGCGTGATCGCGCACGAGTTCGCGCACGTGCTCAACGGCGACATGCGCCTGAACATCCGCCTGATCGGGGTGCTGTTCGGGATCATGGTGCTGGCGATCATCGGCCGCAAGGTGCTGCTGTACGGCGGCCGCAGCCGCGACCGCGGCGCCGCGGCGGTGCTGATGGCGGCGCTGGTGGCCATGCTGATCGGCTACGTCGGGCTGTTCTTCGGGCGCATGATCAAGGCAGGTGTCAGCCGCACGCGCGAATCGCTGGCCGATGCCAGCGCGGTGCAGTTCACCCGGCAGACGCGCGGGCTGGCCGGCGCGCTGAAGAAGATCGGCGGGCTCGACGAAGGCTCGCGCATGGCCGATCGCAGCCAGGCGGAGGAAGTGAGCCACATGCTGTTCGGCGACGGGCTCGGGCTGGCCGGGCTGTTCGCCACCCACCCGCCGCTGGTGAAGCGCATCCAGGCGCTGGAGCCCGGCTTCCGCGCCGAACAGCTCGAGCAGCTGCGCGCGCGCTGGCGCGTGGCGCCGCCGGTCGGCCTCGACGAGGACCTGCAGCTGGGCCTGGTGGAACATGGCGGGGAGCAGGGCGGCGGCATGCTGCCCGCGGCCGCCAGCGAGGTCACCGTCACCCCGCCGATGGTCGCCGCCCAGATCGCGAGCCCGGGTGCCGACGACTACCGGCGCGCCGACGCGATCGCGGCGCGCATTCCGGAGGCGCTGCGCACGCTCGCCCGCGGCCGCGACACGGTCATGCCCTTGCTGCTCGGCCTGCTGCTGGGCGAGGGCGAGCGCCTGCGCAGCAACCAGCTCATGGAGATCGGCGCGCGCCTGGGCGATCCGGTGGCGGCGGCCGCCGAGCGCTACAGCGTGGGTCCGCTGCAGGGCCTGCACCCGATCCTGCGCCTGCCGCTGGCGGCATTGGCGTTCCCGGTGCTGCGGCTGCGCCCGCGGCCCGAACTGGACGCGTTCCTCGACACCGTGCACGCCGTGGTCCATGCCGACGGCGAGGTCTCGCTGTTCGAGTACTGCCTGGGCAAGCTGCTGCAGGTGCAGGTGCGCGACTCGCTCGAGCCCGGGCGCAATCCCGGCTTCGGCCGCCGCAAGCTGCCGCAGGTCGGCAGCGAGGTGGCGACGCTGCTGTGCGTGGTCGCGCGCATGGGCCACGCCGACCCGGCCGAGGCCCAACGCGCCTACCTGGCCGGCATGGCGCAGGTGCTGCCGCGGACGCACCTGCCGTACCTGGAGCGCGCCGAGGGCGTGCGCGCGCTGGACGCCGTGTGGGACGCCCTGGAGGCCCTCGACCCGCTGGCCCGCCAGGCGCTGGTGGAAGGCATCACCGCCACCATCTCGCACGACGACCGCGTGACCGTGGCCGAGGCCGAGCTGCTGCGCACCATCTGCGGCGTCCTGCGCTGCCCGCTGCCCCCGATGCTCGAAACCGCATGACCCACGCCACCCCCGCCGGCCGCGTGCACTCGCGCGAAGTGCCCGCCGTCGCCATCTCGTTCGCCTACTTCTTCTGCGTGCTGGCCGCGTACTACGTGATGCGGCCCGTGCGCGAGCAGCTCGCCGCCGCGGTCGGGTCGACCCAGCTGCCGTGGTTCTTCGGCGCCACCTTCGTGGCCACGCTGCTGCTGACGCCGCTGTTCGCATGGCTGGCGGCGCGCTTCCCGCGGCGGGTGCTGGTGCCGCTGGTGAACCTGTTCTTCATCGCCTGCCTGCTCGGCTTCGTGCCGCTGTTCGGCAACCAGGGCCTGCTCAGCCCGCGTGCGCTGGGGATCCTCTTCTTCGTCTGGGTGAGCGTGTTCAACCTGTTCGTGGTGTCGGTGTTCTGGAGCTTCATGTCCGACATCTGGGACGAGCGCCAGGCACGGCGCCTGTTCCCGATCATCGGCCTCGGCGGCACCGCCGGCGCGATCGCCGGGCCGGCGCTGACGCGCAGCCTGGTCGGGGTGATCGGAGTGGCGCCGCTGCTGGTGGTGTCGGCGCTGCTGCTGGGGCTGGCGCTGCTGTGCGTGGCGTGGCTCGGGCACTGGTCGCGCCTGCACGGCGCACGCCGCACGGTCGCGGACGAGGCCGCGATCGGCGGCGGCATGTTCGACGGCCTGCGCCAGGTGTTCGGGCATCCGTTCATGCGTTCGATGGCGCTGCTGATGCTGCTCGGCGACGCCATCGGCACGGTCAACTACGCGCTGGTCACCGACTACTCCGGCGCGACCTACCACGATGCGGTCTCGCGCACGCGCTTCGCCGCCAACATCGACCTGGCCACCAACATCCTGCAGGTCGTGGTCCAGCTGACGCTCACGCGCTGGATGCTGGTGCGCTACGGCGCGGCCGCGCCGATCGCCACCTGGGCCGGGGCCACGGTGCTGGTGCTGGTGCTGGTGATGCTCACCCCGGCGATCGGCCTGGGCGGCATCATGTTGCCGACGGTCGCGATCGCGCTGATCGTCAGCCGCGGCCTGTCCTACGGAATGCAAAGCCCGGCGCGCGAGAGCTTGTTTACCTTCGTGCCGCGCTCGCTCCGCTACAAGGGCAAGAACGCGGTGGACACCGCGGTCTGGCGCTTCGGCGACGTGGTCGTGGCCAGCAGCATGAACCTGCTGCGCTCGGTCGGCATGGCCACAGGCGGCTTTGCCGCGCTCGGCGCGGTGGCCGCCGCCGCCTCCGGCTGGATCGGTTTCCGGCTGGCGCGGCGGGTGGAAGGCCCCGGGCCCGCGCCCGGCGGCTAAACCTTCCGGCGGCCGCGGGCATCGGAGTGGGTATGCTCGCCGTCACCGTGACCGACACGTTCCCTCCTGCGCAGGACGCGACCGCCGCGACCCCGGCCGATGTCGACCGTGCGCTGGCCAGGTCCGCGGCGGCCGGCGACACCGGCGCGTTCGAGGCCCTGTACCGCCGCCACGCACCGCGCGTGCACGGCGTGGTCTCGCGCCTGGTCGGATACGACCGCGCGCGGGCCGAGGACCTCGCCCAGGAGACCTTCGTCCGCGCCTGGCAGGCGCTGCCGGCCTACCGCTTCGAGAGCGCGTTCTCGACCTGGCTGCACCGTTTGGCGGTGAACACCGCGCTGATGGACCTGCGCGCGCGCCGCAGCCGCGTGCAGGCCGATGGCGACGAAGCACTGGAGTTCGTCGGCGGCCCCGATTCCGCCGGCCACGGCACCGCGTTGGGCCTGGACCTGGAGCGCGCGGTGGCGACGCTGCCGCCGCGGGCGCGCGCGGTGCTCGTGCTGTACGACGTCGAGGGCTGGAAGCACGAGGAGATCGCCGAGGCGCTGGGGATGGCGGTCGGCAGCTCGAAGGCGCAACTGCATCGCGCGCGCAGCCTGCTGCGCGAGCGACTGGAGGCACACGCATGAACCACGACAACGAACACTGTGGCACCCCGATGGACGACGGCACGATCGACGACGGCACCATCGACGCGACCCTGCGCCTGCAACTGCGCGGCCTGCGCCGCGACATCCCGCCGGCGACCGACCTGTGGCCCGGGATCGCGGCGCGCATCGCGGCACCGTCCGCGGCCAGCCGTCATCCACGCACGCAGCGCTACGCGCCCTGGGCGCTGGCGGCATCGCTGGTGCTCGCGCTGGGCGTCGCCTGGAAGATGCAACCCCCGCCCGCGCCCGCCGGCACCGTGCCGTCGACCCGAGCCCGACTGCTCGCGGGCGAGGCCGATGCCATGGCCCGCGAATACCAGGCGGCGCTGCTCGAGGTGCAGGCCGGCCGCACGCTGCCGCCGCCCGCGGCCGTGCCGGTGCTGGAGGAACTCGACCGCAGCGCGCTGCAGATCCGCGACGCGCTGGAGGAGGCGCCCGGCGCCCGCTACCTGCTCGACCGCCTGCGCCGGACCTACGCCACCCGCCTGGAACTCACCCGCCGGCTTCCGCTCGGCTGACCCCCATTGCTTGACCGGAGAACCCACATGCAGCGTTCCATCCAGCTCCTCACCCTCGCCCTGTGCACCGCGCTGGCCAGCGTGCCGCTGTTCGCGGCGACGCCGATCGACGAGACGCGGCCGCTGGACGCGCGCGGCAGCGTCTCCGTGGACAACCTCAAGGGCCGCATCCAGGTGCGCGCCTGGGACCGCAACGAAGTGCAGATCACCGGCAGCCTCGGCGATGGCGTCGAGAAACTGGTGGTCGAAGGCAACGGCCGCCACCTCGACATCAAGGTGCAGTACCCCAGGCAGATCGGCGCCTGGCGCAGCGACCGCACCGGACCGACCGACCTGCGCCTGATGGTGCCGCTGCAGGCCAGCCTCGAGATCGAGTCGGTCTCGGCCGACGTGGACGTGGACGGCGTGGCCCCGGGCGAGCTGGAGATCGACACCGTCAGCGGCAATGTCACCGTTGCCGCGGCCCCGGGCAGCGCCAGGGTGGAGAGCGTGAGCGGCGACCTGCGGCTGACGCTCAATACCGGCAAGGCGCATTCGGAATCGGTGAGCGGCGATATCCGCCTCACCGGCCGCCTGGACGGCGAGGTGCATGCCGAGACCGTCTCCGGCGACATCCACGTGGACAGCCGCGGCGAGCGCCTGCGGCGCGTGTCCACGGGCACGGTCTCCGGCGATGCCGACCTGCGCGTGGCGCTGGCGCAGGGTGCGCAGGTCCGGTCCGAGTCGGTCAGCGGCGACATCACCCTGCGGGTGCCCAAGGACACCTCGGCGCGGTTCCGCGGCGAAACCTTCAGCGGCGACCTGCGCGCGCCGGGCGCCAAAGTGCAGCGCGAGGAGTTCGGCCCCGGCGCCAGCGTCGAGGCCCGCTACGGCAGCGGCTCCGCGGAGATCCGGATGGAGTCGTTCTCCGGCGATGCAGAGCTGATCCTGGAGTAGGAGCCGCCACGGCGGCGAGCTCTTCCGGCGGCGGCGCGTGCGGCAGGGAATGCTTGCCCCTCATCCGCCCCTGCGGGGCACCTTCTCCCCGCGAGCGGGGAGAAGGGACGACCGCGGGGCACCGTGTCCGAGCGGCGCGGGGAGAAGGGACGGCCGTCAGGTCGCCTGGCGTAGCTGGTCCTCGTAGTACGGGGCGCCGCGCAGCTTCCAGGGCGCGAAGTCGTCCACGGTGATCGCGTCCAGGGTCATCTCGCGCAGTTCCTCGAGTTGCGCGCGCTCGGCCTCGGTGATCCAGCCCTCGCGCACGCCCTCGTCGAGCTGCGCCGGGAACTCCAGCGCCTCGATGTCGCTGTGCTTGAGCGCCTTCAGGAACTTGCGCTCCACCGGCTCGGCCAGCACCACCTTGGGCAGGTAGCTGTCGATGCGCCCGGCCGGGTTGTTCGGGCCCGGGGTCAGGAACACGCCCTTCGCCAGGCGCGCGCGCGCCTCGGACGGCGTCATCAGGATTGCGGCGGCACGCCGGCTCAGGCGGTCGCCCGGCGGCTGCGCGCGGCGGCCCAGCGGGAACACCAGCAGCCACAGCAGCCAGCCGATCGGACGGATCGGGAAGTTGCGCAGCGCGCCGGACAGCGCGGTCTCGATCTTGTTGACCGAGTCGTGCAGCGCCCAGGCCAGCAGCGGCCGCTCGCCCTCCTGGCAGCCCTCGTCGTGGAAGCGTTTGAGCAGGGCGCTGCTGATGTAGAGCTGGCTGAGCACGTCGCCCAGGCGCCCGGACAGCGACTCCTTGAACTTGAGCTTGCCGCCCAGGGTCAGCATCGCGGTGTCGGCCATCACCGCGAGTGTGGCGGAATAGCGGTCCAGCTTGCGGAAGAAGCGGCGGGTGTAGTCGTCGCCGGGCGCCTTGCCGACCTTGGCGAAGGTGAGCCCGTACCAGAACGCGCGAACCGCGTTGGAGATGGCCGCGCCGATGTGCTCGAACAGGTAGCGGTCGAACTCGTCCAGGCGCTGCTTCGGATCCTCCAGCTGCGCCGCCTTCATTTCCTTCAGCACCCACGGATGGCACAGGATCGCGCCCTGCCCGAAGATCATCAGCGAGCGGGTCATGATGTTGGCGCCCTCGACCGTGATGCTGATCGGGGTCGCCTGCCAGCCGCGGCCGAGGTAGTTGCGCGGGCCGAGGATGATGCCCTTGCCGCCGTGGACGTCCATGGCGTCCTTGACCACTTCGCGGCCCATCTCGGTGCAGTGGTACTTGGAGATGGTGGACGGCACCGCCGGGTTCTCGCCGCGCGACACCGCGGCGGCGGTGGCCTGCGACAGCGCGCTGATCGCATAGGCGTTGCCGGCGATCCGCGCCAGCGCCTCCTGCACGCCCTCGAAGCGGCCGACGGACAGCCCGAACTGCTTGCGGATGCGCGCGTAGGCGCCGGTCACCACCGCGGCCATCTTGGCGCCGCCGCTGGCGGTGGAGGGCAGGGTGATCGAACGGCCGATGGACAGGCACTCCATCAGCATCTGCCAGCCCTTGCCGGCGTAGTCCTCGCCGCCGATCAGCTGCGACAGCGGCACGAAGACGTCGCGCCCGTGGATCGGCCCGTTCTGGAACGGGGTGTTGAGCGGGAAGTGGCGGCGGCCGATCTCCAGCCCCGGGGTGTCGTGCGGGACCAGCGCCAGCGAGATGCCGATGTCCTTGCGGTCGCCGAGCAGCCCGTCGGGGTCGTACATGCGGAAGGCTACGCCGATCAGCGTCGCCACCGGCGCCAGGGTGATGTAGCGCTTGTTGAGCGTGAGCCGGATGCCCAGCACCTGGGCACCGTTCCACTCGCCCATGCAGACGATGCCGTAGTCCGGGATCGAGGTCGCGTCCGAGCCGGCGAACGGCCCGGTCAGCGCGAAGCATGGCACTTCGCGGCCGTCGGCCAGGCGCGGCAGGTAGTGCGCCTTCTGCTCGTCGGTGCCGTAGTGCATCAGCAGTTCCGCCGGGCCCAGCGAGTTGGGCACGCCCACGGTCGAGCTGACCGTCGAGGAGATCGAGGCCAGCTTCTGGATGACCTTGTGGTTCATCAGCGCGGAGAAGCCGAGGCCGCCGTACTCCTTCGGGATGTTCAGGCCGAAGAACTTCTCGCGCTTGATGAACTCCCACAGCTCGGGAGGCAGGTCGGCGCGGACGTGGGTGATGTCCCAGTCGTCCACCCGCTTGCACAGTTCCTCGACCGGGCCGTCGAGGTAGGCCTGTTCCTCCGCGGTGAGCTCGGGCTTCGGCTGCGACAGCAGCACGTCCCAGTCGGGCATGCCCGAGAACAGTTCGCCCTCGAACCCGACCGTGCCCGATTCCAGTGCGGTGCGCTCGGTCTCGCTGAGCGGGGGCAGGATGCGGGTGTAGAAGCGGAGCAGCGGAGCGGTGAGGAGCGGCTTGCGGATCGCCGGGATCAGCAGCGGCAGCGCCACCAGCGCGAGCAGGACCGCGGCGACGGTGGTCGCGGTGGCATTCGCGCCGAACAGCCAGCAGGCCACCAGCCCCACGCCGGCCATGGCCACCCAGGTGGCCAGGCGCATGCGGTGGTAGGCCGCGAACAGGCCCGTGAGGACGACAAGTAAGAACGGCACAACGATGCTCATTTGCGCTCCGAGTACCATACGGTATGGTATGGATGTTGGCACGACGGCTGGTCGCTGGCAACTGTATCCGGTGTGGGAGCGCGCCTTGCGCGCGATCGCGGCCCAAGGGCCGCTCCCACAGTGGGGTTGCGCGTACTATTGAGGCTTATGCCGTATGGAACAGCCACCGCCATGAAGGGTTCCGAGCGCTCCGGCCGCCTGAGCGCGGAGGATTGGGCGCAGGCCGCGCTCGAACTGATCGCCGAGCAGGGCGTGGCCGCGGTGGCGGTCGAGCCGCTGGCACGGCGGCTGGGGGTGACCAAGGGGTCGTTCTACTGGCACTTCCCCTCGCGCGAGGCGCTGCTCGTGGCCGCGCTGGAGCGCTGGGAGCAGTTCGAGCAGGAAGAGGTGTTCGGCCAGCTCGAGGCGATCCCGGACCCGGGGCAGCGGCTGCGTTCGCTGTTCACCCTGGTCGCGCACGAGGCGCGCTCGCACATCGTCTACAGCGAGCTGCTGAAGGCGCTGGACCATCCGGCGGTGCGTCCGGTGATCGAGCGGGTGTCCGCGCGGCGCCTGGAGTACCTCACCGCGTCGTTCCGCCAGGCCGGGCTCAACCGCAGCGATGCCCAGCACCGCGCGCGCCTGGCCTATGCCGCGTATGTCGGCTTCCTGCAGCTCAACCTGCAGCTGCAGCAGCCGCGCCTGCAACACGACGAGTTCGAGGCCTATGTCGAGCACATGATGGCCACCCTCATCCCTTCCTGACGTATCCCTCTTTTCCTACTTGTCCTACTTGCCGGAGATGCACGTGAACGCACGCACCAAGGACTTGCCCGCCAGCCCGCCAGCCACCACCGGCGAGGGCAGCACCTTGCGGGCGCTCAACGACTGGGTCGCCGAAGTCGCGAAGCTGACCCGCCCGGACGCGATCCACTGGTGCGACGGCAGCGACGCGGAGAATGCGAAGCTCATCGCCCGGATGGAAGCCGACGGCACCCTGGTCCGGCTCAACGAACAGACCCATCCGCAAAGCTGGCTGCACCGCTCCGACCCGCAGGACGTCGCCCGCGTCGAGCACCTGACCCTGGTGTGCACGCCGGAGAAGGACGACGCCGGCCCGAACAACCACTGGATGGCCCCGGAGGAAGCGCACGCGAAGATCGACGCGCTGTTCGACGGCTGCATGCAGGGGCGCACGATGTACGTGATCCCGTACTGCATGGGCCCGATCGATTCGCCGCTGTCGCGTTGCGGCGTGGAGATCACCGACTCGCCGTACGTGGTCGCCAACATGCGGATCATGACCCGCATGGGCGCGCCGGCGCTGAAGCGCATCGAGCGCGAAGGCAGCTTCGTCAAGGGCCTGCATTCGGTCGGCGAGCTCGACCCCGATCGCCGCTGGATCATGCACTTCCCCGAGGAGCTGACGATCAAGTCCTACGGCTCCGGCTACGGCGGCAACGCGCTGCTGGGCAAGAAGTGCCACGCGCTGCGCATCGCCTCGCACCAGGCGCGCAAGGAAGGCTGGCTGGCCGAGCACATGCTGATCCTGGGCGTGGAGAACCCGCAGGGCGACACGCACTACATCGCCGCCGCGTTCCCGTCCGCCTGCGGCAAGACCAACCTGGCGATGCTGATCCCGCCGGAGGGCTACCGCGAAGCCGGCTGGAAGATCTGGACGGTCGGCGACGACATCTGCTGGATGCGCCCCGGCGACGACGGCCGCCTGTACGCGATCAACCCCGAGGCCGGGTTCTTCGGCGTGGCCCCGGGCACCTCGAAGAAGTCGAACCCGAACGCGCTGGCCTCGATCCAGTCGCACACCATCTTCACCAACGTCGGCGTGACCGCCGACAACCAGCCGTGGTGGGAAGGCATCGACAACGGACTGGAGCCGGCCATCGACTGGCGCGGCGAACCGTACGAGCCCTCGGTGCGCCCGGCCGCGCACCCGAACTCCCGCTTCACCGTGTCCGCGAAGCGCTGCCCCAGCTACTCGCCGATGGCCGAGGATCCGCAGGGCGTGCCGATCAGCGCGATCGTGTTCGGCGGCCGCCGCGCGTCGCTGGTGCCGCTGGTGTTCGAGGCCCGCGACTGGACCCACGGCGTGCTGGTCGGCGCCTCGATGGGCTCGGAGACCACCGCCGCGGCGACCGGCGCAGTCGGCGTGATGCGTCGCGACCCGATGGCGATGAAGCCGTTCTGCGGCTACAACTTCGCCGACTACTTCGCGCACTGGCTGTCGTTCGACAAGCCGGGCGCGAAGCTGCCGAAGGTCTTCCACGTCAACTGGTTCCGCAAGGGCAGCGACGGCAAGTTCCTGTGGCCGGGCTTCGGCGACAACCTGCGCGTGCTCGAATGGATGATCAAGCGCGCCGAGGGCCAGGCCGAGGCGGTGGAGACGCCGATCGGCAACCTGCCGCGCGAGGAGGACCTCGACCTGCGAGGGATCTCCCTGGGGGACGAAGCGCGCAGCGTGCTGTTCGGATTCGATCGCGATGGCTGGCGCGAGGAGTTCGCCGGGATCGGCGAATACCTCGCCGGTTATGGCGAGCGCATGCCGCGCGCGCTGCAGGAGGAACAGCAGCGGATCGCCGCAGAATTGGCGTCTTGATCGAAAAGGCGATGTAACGTCGAGCACCCAGGGGGGCCGGAAGGGGCCCCCTTTTCGTGCCGGCGACCCGGAAGCCCCGGTGACCTGGCGGGGGCCGCGTGATAAGTAATTAATTCGTAAGGGGGTTGTTAAGGATTTGTTGCCTGTTCTATAGTCGAGCGGTCATGCCTTCCGGTTTTGACGCAATTGCGCACCAACCAAGTCCTTAATAAGGGGTTATCAATCAATGGCTTCCAAGCAACTCGCCAAGAGCCTGAAGCGCAGCACCCTGACCGTTGCACTGGGTCTGTGCTTCGTTGGCGCCGTCCACGCCCAGTCGAACACCTCGGGTGCGATCGTGGGCATGGCCGACTCGGGTGAGACCATCACGGTCACCAACCCGAACACCGGCTACAGCCGCACCATCACCGCTTCGGCGGACGGCAGCTACCGCTTCTCGGCCCTGCCGCCCGGTTCCTACACCGTCGTCGATTCCGACGGCACCCAGCGCAACGTCACCGTGTCGGTCGGCACGTCCTCGACGGTCGACTTCACCGGCGCCGGCGCCGGCGCGACCACCCTGGGCACCGTGACGGTCGTCGGCAGCAGTGCCGTCAACCCGATCGACGTGTCCTCGGTCGAGTCCACCACCATCCTCACCGAGCAGCAGATCGACCGCCTGCCGGTGCAGCGCAACACGACCGACGTCGCCCTGCTGGCGCCGGGCACGGTGCGCGGCGACAACCGCTTCGGGAACGTCGCTTCGTTCGGCGGTTCCTCGCCGGCCGAGAACGTGTACTACATCAACGGCTTCAACGTCACCAACATCGTGACCGGCCTCGCCTTCAACCAGCTGCCGTTCGAGGCGCTGGCCGAGCAGCAGGTCAAGACGGGTGGCTACGGCGCCGAGTTCGGCCGTTCGCTGGGCGGCGTGGTCAACATGATCACCAAGCGCGGCACCAACGAGTGGAAGTTCGGCGTCAACGCCATCTGGTCGCCGGGCAGCCTGGACGCGGGCGACCGCTTCGCCTACGACCCCGAGCGCGACGGCACCTACACCGTCGAGCGCGGCGCCGAGACCGACTCGCTGGTCTACAACCTCTATGGCAGTGGTCCGCTGATCAAGGACAAGCTGTTCATGTTCGCCCTGTACCAGGGCGAGGACATCACCATCGATGACCGCTACGAGGGTGGCAGCAGCACGACCGACCAGAGCTCCCCGCAGGGCCTGATCAAGCTGGACTGGAACATCAACGACAGCAACGCGCTGGAGTTCACCGCGTTCCGCGACACCCGCGAAGCGCACACCCAGTACTACCAGCGCGAGCCGGGCGACCTGGGCATCGGCGGCGGCACGCCGCTGGGCACCCTGGACACCACCCGCGGCGGCGACAACTACATCCTCCGCTGGACCGGCTACCTGACCGACACCTTCACCCTGTCGGCGCTGTACGGCCGTGGCGAGTACTCGCGCGGCAGCGTCGACTCGCAGTCGGCCACCTGCCCGATCGTGATCGACAACCGCAGCAGCGCCGTCGTCGGCCCGCTGGGCGTTGCCGGTTGCTGGGTCAACTCGGTCATCGGCATCCCCGATGCCGGCGACGTGCGCAAGGCCTGGCGCGTGGACGGCGAGTGGGTGCTGGGCGACCACCTGGTCAAGTTCGGCCTCGACCGCGAAGAGTTCGACACCTTCGACGGCTCGTCCTACTCGGGCGGCGGCTACTGGCTGTACAGCAACGCCACCCCGGGCGGCACGCTGAACAACGGCGCCACCGTGCCGGCGGGCGTGACCGAAGTGGTCCGTTTCCGCGCGTTCGAAAACGGCGGCAACTTCGTCACCAAGAACTCCGCCTGGTACATCGAGGACAGCTGGCAGGTCACCGACAACTTCATCGCCTACCTGGGCGTTCGCAACGAGTCGTTCCAGAACCTGAACTCCCTGGGCGGCGCCTTCATCGACGTCAAGAACACCTGGGCCCCGCGCCTCGGCTTCTCCTGGGACGTGAAGGGCGACTCCACCCTGAAGGTCTTCGGTAACGCCGGTCGCTACTACATCCCGGTGTACGCCAACACCAACGTTCGCCTGGCCGGTTCGGAAAGCGACTACTTCGAGTACTACAGCTTCACCGGCATCGACCCGGAGACCGGCATCCCGACCGGCCTGACCCAGATCGGCGAGCGCCACGTCACCAGCTCCGGCGGCGTGCCCGACCCGAAGACGGTGGTCGACAACAACATCTCGCCGCTGTACCAGGACGAGTACATCCTCGGCTTCCAGGCCCAGCTGAGCGACCTGTGGTCGGTCGGCATTCGTGGCATCAGCCGCGACCTGAAGTCGGGCATGGACGACATCTGCCCGTACGACGAGCCGTACGAGTGGGCGATCTCCGAGGGTTACACCGAGGACGAGGCCGGTGCCATCGCCAGCGCGGTGAACCACTGCTTCCTCACCAACCCGGGCAAGGACCTGTCGATGAACGTCGATCTCGACGGCAGCGGCAACCTGACCACGATCGTGATCCCGGCCGAGGCCCTGGGCCTGCCGGAAGCCACCCGCAAGTACGAGGCCCTCGAGTTCTTCTTCGAGCGCGCCTGGGACGAGAAGTGGTTCCTGCAGGGTTCCTACACCTACGCCAAGTCCAAGGGCAACACCGAGGGCTACGTGAAGTCGGACATCGCCCAGGACGACGCCGGCATCACCCAGGACTTCGACTACCCGGGCCTGATGGACGGTTCCTACGGCTACCTGCCGAACGATCGTCGCCACACGCTGAAGCTGTTCGGCGCCTACCAGGTCACCGACGAGTTCCGCGTCGGCGCCAACCTGCTGGTGCAGAGCGGCCGGCCGTACAACTGCTTCGGCGTCTACCCGGCCGATGGCCCGGACACCGGCGCTCCGTTCTACGGCGTGGCCTCGTTCTACTGCGGCACGGACGTCGAGGACGCGTACCCGAACACGCTGGTGCCGCGCGGTACCGCTGGCCGGGTGCCGTGGCAGCAGACCCTCGACCTCAACCTGACCTACGAGCCGAACTGGGCCGAAGGTCTGCGCCTGGGCATGAACGTCCGCAACGTGTTCGATTCGGACGATTACACCCGCGTGGTCGAGAGCGCCGAGACGGGCTCGCGTGCGCCGCTGTACTCCTACCTGCACCCGCGTGGCTACGTGGCCCCGCGCAGCGTGGAGTTCGTGGTGCAGTACGAGTGGGGCGCGGGCAACTAAGCCTCCCTCTGCAAGCTGCAAGACCAGGACCGCCGGCCTCGTGCCGGCGGTCTTTTTTTGTGCGCCGCACCATAAATGGGTGGGTAATGCAAGGGGGTGGTGAGGGGGTTGTTAAGGATTCGTTGGGTGTTCTATAGTCCGGACGTCACTTGCCCGATCCGGCTTTGACGTGCAGTCGCGGTCCCTTTATCAATCCATTTGGGGGTAACAATGGCTTCCACGCATTTCGCCAAGAGCCTGAAGCGCAGCACCCTGGCCGTCGCGCTAGGGGTGTGCTTCGTCGGCGGCGCCTATGCCCAGTCGAACACCGCCGGTGCCGTCACCGGTGCGGCCGACCCGGGCGACGTCATCACCATCAGCAACCCGGCGACCGGCTTCAGCCGCACGGTCACCGTGGGCGCGGATGGCAACTTCCGCTTCCCGGCGCTGCCGACCGGCGAATACCAGATCAGCGAGAACGGCGGCGAGCCGCGCATGATCCGGGTCAACGTCGGCGTCGCGTCGAACGTGGACTTCAGCAGCGGCGCGACCACGCTGGGCACGGTGACGGTCGTCGGCTCGAACGTCGTCAACCCGATCGACGTGTCGTCTGTCGAGTCCACCACGATCCTGACCGCCGAGCAGATCAACCAGATCCCGGTGGCGCGCAACACCACCGCGGTGGCGCTGCTGGCGCCGGGCACCGTGCGCGGTGACGCCGCCTTCGGCAACCTGGCCTCCTTCGGCGGCGCGTCGGTGGCCGAGAACCAGTACTACATCAACGGCTTCAACGTCACCAACACCTTCCGCAACCTCAACTTCGGCGCGATCCCGTTCGAGGGCGTGGCCGAGCAGCAGGTGAAGACCGGTGGCTACGGCGCCGAGTTCGGCCGCTCGCTGGGTGGCGTGGTCAACCAGATCACCAAGCGCGGTACCAACGAGTTCACCGCCGGCGGCAACATCTACTGGGAGCCCGAGTCGCTGCGCGAGGAAGTCAAGAACACCTACTACTCCAATCCGCTCACGCCCAACGACTTCGGCAACCTGCGCCAGGACAACTCGGCCGACACGCAGGACAGCTGGACCGCGAACGTGTGGGCCGGCGGCGCGCTGGTCAAGGACCGCCTGTTCTACTACGGCCTGATCTCGTACGGCCGCCAGGACAACGAGACCTGGGGCAGCGTCCAGTCCACCACCAACACCTCGTCGCGGCGGAAGTCCCCGACTTGGCTGTTGAAGCTCGACTGGAACATCAACTCCGACAACATCCTGGAGTTCACGGCGTTCTCGGACGAGAGCGAGACGGTGACCCGGAACTACCACAACACCCCGGGCGAGTTCGACCGCTTCGACTACTCGGGTGACGACGTCGCCGAGTCGGGTGGCGAGAACTACATCCTCAAGTACACCGGCTACCTGACCGACAGCTTCACCCTGTCGGCCCTGTACGGCCAGAGCAAGTTCTCGCGCTCCACCTACGTGACCGATGCGCAGGGCAACGTCGGCTTCTACGACGGTACCTTCACCGTGCCGACCCCGGGCGTCGCCCCGAGCGACAACTGCTCGGTGGTGATCGACTCCCGACCGGCGTACCGGACCAACGTCAGCGGCATCTACAGCGGCTGCTCGATCAGCAACGGCACGTTGCAGGACATCAACTCCGGCGACGAGCGCCAGCAGTTCCGCCTGGACGGCGAGTGGCAGCTGGGCAGCCACCTGATCCGCTTCGGCTACGACTCGGACGAGTACGAGTCCCGCGCCGGTGCCGCGCGCGAGGGCGGCTACCAGTGGACGTACCTGACCAGCACCAACGGCACCCCGGCCGATACCTCGGACGACTTCGACGTGGCCCGCCTGCAGTACACCAGCCAGGGCGCGACGGTGAAGGTCAAGCAGCACGCCTACTACATCGAGGACAGCTGGAACATCACCGACAATTTCGTCGCCTACCTGGGCGCGCGCTGGGATACGTTCGAGAACATCAACGGCCAGGGCGACACCTACGTCAAGATCAACGACCAGTTCGGCCCGCGCCTGGGCTTCAGCTGGGACGTGAACGGCGACTCGAGCTTCAAGGTGTTCGGTAACGCCGGCCGCTACGCCCTGCCGCTGACCCCGTCGGTGGCCGTGCGCGGTGCCTCGGCCTCGCTGTTCACCCGCGAGGACTTCCAGCCGGCCGATGGCGAGAGCTTCTTCATCATCGATCCGGAAACCGGTGCGCCGCTGAACGCGGTGTCGCGCGGCAACTTCCGCTTCATCAACGCCGAGACCGGCGGGCCGAAGGTCGCCGCCACCATCGCGTCGAAGAACCTCAAGCCGATGTACCAGGACGAGTACATCCTGGGCTTCCAGAAGCAGATCAACGAGCACCTGTCGGTCGGTACCCGCGGCATCTTCCGCGACCTGAAGGCCGCCATCGACGACAACTGCGACTACGGCCCGGTGCTCGACTCGCCCGATTCGCCGTTCACCTTCGATCCGGACATCGGCTTCTGGGTGGACGAGAATGGCGAGTACCCGGCGCTGCCGTTCGTGGACCCGCTGAACACCGGCTTCCCGTACTGCCGCATGTTCAACCCGGGCGAGGACGCGATCTTCGTCACCGACTTCTACGGCGACGGCAACCTGACCGAGGTCCACGTGGACGGCAGCCTGCTGTCGCCCAAGGCCAAGCGCACCTACAGCGCGCTCGAGTTCTTCTTCGACGGCCGCTGGGATCGCATGTTCATGCAGGGCTCCTACACCTACGCCAAGTCCAAGGGCAACACCGAGGGCGGCGTGAAGTCGGACATCGGCCAGGCGGACACCAACGTCACCCAGGACTTCGACTACTACGAGCTCACGGTCGACACCTACGGCTACCTGCCCAACGACCGCCGCCACAGCCTCAAGCTGTTCGGCGCGTACGAGGTCACCGACGAGTTCACCCTCGGCGGCAACCTGCTGGTGCAGTCGGGCCGTCCGCTGAACTGCCTGGGCGTGCTGGACACCAATCCGGGCGCGGGCTACGCGCCGCATCCGTACGGTTCCTCGTTCATGCGCTGCAGCCCGAGCGGCGACGCCACGCTGGACGACTCGGTAGCGGTGCCCCGCGGCACCAGGGGCCGGCTGCCGTGGACCACGCAGATCGACCTGAGCGCGTCCTACCGTCCGAACTGGATGGAAGGCCTGCAGTTCAAGGTGGATGTGTTCAACATCCTGAACTCTCAGAAGGTCACTTCGGTGATCGAGACCGCGGAGGTCTCGGCGACCGGTGCCGCCTCCAACACCTACCTGCTGCCGGCGTCCTTCCAGCAGCCGCGGTCGGTGCGCTTCATGGTCCAGTACGACTTCTGAGCCGCGAGGCAGGAAGTGTTGCAAGGACGGCCGCCTCCGGGCGGCCGTCTTCTTTTTGCTAGATTGGTTCCCGGAGGTCCGTAGCCGATGCCACCCAGTCTCGAGCCGCAGTGGCTCGCCGCTCGCGACCACGAGACGCGCGGCGAGCAGGACGCGGCCCGCGCCATCTACCACGCCATCCTCGAGGGGGATCCGACCCAGGCCTTCGCGTGGCATCGGCTGTCCGCGCTGGATTCGTTGCAGGGGCGCTACCGCGACGCGCGCGCCGCGGCCCGCAAGGGCGCCCGGATCGCGGTGACGCACGCGCGCTGGCGGGCCTTGCCGTGGCTGACGCGCCAGTTGCTGGGCTTCGACGATCGCATCGAGGTGCGCGAGCGGATCGAGGCCGCGGACTGGAACCATCCGCTGGTGTTGTCGCAATCCGCGGTGCTGGCGCAGCAACTGTGGCTCGCCGACGCCCACGAGGCCGGGTTGCGCCTGGCCGAGCACGGGCTGCGGGCGGCGCCACGCAGCCACCTGCTGCACTACGTGCGCGCCAACCTGCTACGACACCTGGGACGTTCGGCCGAGGCGACGGCCGCGTTCGAGCAGTGCATCGCGCTCGCCCCGGGCTTCGCGGAAGCGCATTGGGCGCTGGCGCACCACCAGAAGTCGGATCCGCCGGGCGCCCGCGTGGCGCGGGTGCAGGCCGCGCTGCGGGCCGCGTCCACGCAGGCGGGGAAGGATCCGCTGGCCGCGGCGCACCTGGGCTATGCCCTGTTCCGGGAACTGGATGATGCGGGACGGACCGACGCCGCGTGGGAGGCGCTCGCGACCGCCGCCGCGGCGATGCGCGGCACCCTGCGCCATTCCCCGGAGCGCGAGCGCGCCACCGTGGAAGCGCTGCGCGCGGCATTCCCCGAGCCGCTGCCGGCCCCGTCGGCGCCGCCGGGCCAGCCGACCCCGGTGTTCATCGTCGGCATGCCGCGCACGGGCACCACGCTGCTCGAGCGCATCCTCGGCAACCACAGCCGCATCGCCGCGGCCGGCGAACTCAACACGTTCGGGGCGTGCATGGCCGAGGCCCTGGACCGCCAGTTCCCCGTACCGCCGCCCGCCGGCATGGTGCCGGACGCCGCGGCGCTGGACCTGGCCGCCGTCGGCGCCGACTACCTCGAGCGCACCGCGTCCCGCTACGACGGCCATGACTACCTGCTCGACAAGAATCCGCAGAACGTCTTCAACGCCGGCTTCATCGCGCGCGCGCTGCCGCAGGCACGGATCCTGTGCCTGCTGCGCAACCCCATGGATGCCTGCTTCTCCAACCTCAAGGAGCTGTTCCCCGGCGGCGACTACGCCTACAGCTACGACCTCGACGAACTCGCGCAGCACTGGGCGTGCTTCCGCGACCTGGTGGCGCACTGGCAGGCGGTGCTGCCCGGGAGGTTCATGGCGATCGAATACGAAGCGCTGGTGGCCGAACCTGAGCGCGTCGCCGGCGAGGCGATGGCCTTCTGCGGCGTCGGCTACGAACCCGGGTGCGCGGACATCACGCGCAACACCGCGCCGGTCTCCACGGCCAGCAGCTCGCAGGTGCGACGGCCGATCCACCGCGATGCGGTCGGCGCCTGGCGCCGCTACGCGGACCGGCTCGCGCCGCTGCAGGCGCGGCTGCGCGGGGCCGGTGCGGAATTGGGCTAGGATTGGCGCGCATGGAACCGCAGGCATTGTGGCAACGGGCGCTCCGCCACGCCGACAACCGGGAGTGGGAGGAGGCCAAGGCCTGCTTCAACGCGATCCTCGCGCAGCGGCCGGACGACCCGGCGGTCCTGACCCAGCTGTCGTACCTGCATTCGCTCGGCGGCCAGTACCGCTCGGCGCGGACCGCGGCGCTGCGCGCCAGCACCAGCACGATGCCGATGCCCCCGCAGGTGCTGACCAAGCTGCTGCCACGGCTGCGGACCTTCAACGAGGCCGCCGCCTTCCACCGCCTGCTCGACCGGCTCGGGCCGCCGTCGCGGATGCCGATCCCGCAGTTGCTGGCGTGCGCCGCGCAGCTCAGCTATTTCAACCAGCAGGAACAGGCGCTGGAGTTCCTCGACGAGGCCAGGCGCGCGGACCCGGACTATCCGGCCACGCTGATGTCGCGGGCGCAGGTGCTGACCTACCTCGCGCGCTTCGCGGAAGCCGAGCGCGACCTGCTGCGCAGCATCGCCCGGGCACCGGAGCTCGCGCACGCGTACTGGCTGCTGTCGCGCCTGCGCAAGTGGACCGTGGACGACAACCACGTGGACGCGATCCGGGCGCAGCTCCGGCGGCCGGGGCGGAAGCCGACCGACATCGTGCTGCTGGCCTACGCGCTGCACAAGGAACTCGACGACCTCGGCGACCACGAAGGCGCGGCCGCGGCGCTCGACCAGGCCTGCCGCGCGCGGCGGGGAACGCTGGACTACAGCAGCGAGGAGTCGCGCCGCCTGTTCGATGCGCTGGTGGCCTTCGAGCCGCCGGCCGGGGCCGCCCCGCATCCGGTCGAAGCCGCGGCGGGCACGCGGACGCCGCTGTTCATCGTCGGCATGCACCGCTCCGGCACCACCTTGCTCGAGCAACTGCTGGACGGGCACGGCGAGGTCCGCGGCATCGGCGAACTCTACGACTTCACCGCGCAGATGCGCTATGCCACCGACCACCACTGCCGCGGCGTCATCGACGCCACCATCGTCGCGCGCGCGCCCGACGCGGACTTCGCCGGCGTCGGGCGCGGCTACCTGGACGGCGTCGCCTGGCGTCTGGGCAAGGAACGCTGCTTCACCGACAAGCTGCCGTCCAACTTCCTCAACATCGGCTTCATCTGCAGCGCGCTGCCGCAGGCGCGGATCCTGCACATGGTGCGCGATCCGGTGGAGGTGTGCTTCTCGAACCTGCGCGAACTGTTTTCCGAAGCCAACCCGTATTCCTACGACCAGCGCGAGCTCGCGGCCTACTACCGCGGATACGAGCGCCTGATGGCGCACTGGCACGAGCGCTTCCCCGGGCGGATCCTCGACGTGGACTATGCGGAACTGACGCGCGACCCGGAAGCGGTGATGCGGCGGGTCACCGCGTTCTGCGGGCTCGGGTTCGAGCCTGCCATGCTCGACATCCAGGGCCGCGAACGCGGCGTGGCGACCGCGAGCGCGGTGCAGGTCAGGCAGGGGATCGTGGCGCGGGACAAGCCGAAGTGGGCGCCGTACGCGGAGTACCTGGCGCCCTTGATCGAGGCGTTGGAGGAGTGAGGAAAAGCTCGCCCCTCATCCGGCGCTTCGCGCCACCTTCTCCCCGCGGGCGGGGAGAAGGGCAGGGACGTCAGAGGTCCTGCTCGTAGCGGACGTAGGGCACGGTGCCTTCGCCGTCGTCCGTGCCCATCGAGAACGGGTTCTTGCCGCGGGTGACGACGTTGTCGGCGCCGACGGTGAGCTGGCCGCTCCACGGGGTACGCCAGGTCAGTCCGAGGCCGAGGCCGGTGAACGAGGGCGAGTCGCCCGGGGTGTCCACCACGTGGCCCACGATGCTGGCGCCGAACGCGCCAATGCCGCCGCCGATGCTCAGCGACTTGGTGTCCCACTGGCTGGCGAACGCCGGCGCCTGCGACACCGGCACCAGGCGCGCCTTGGCCACGGTTCCGGCGATCGAGACGAAGCCTTCGCTGCCGACGTCCTTCTGCGCGAACACGGTGAGATCGTTGACGTCCACCTGGCTGCGGGTACCCGGCGTCATCCACGCCGGCAGCGTGTCGCGGCCGGTGCTCGTCGAGACGCCGACGCGGGTGCCGGCGCGGCTGAACGCGGCGGTCGCGGCGGCACGCCGGCTGGCGTTGCGATCCGCGAGCCCGTCGCCGAGGGCGGCCAGCAGGCAGTTGTTGGGCAGGCTGCCGAGGGTGGCGGCATTGCCGCGGCGGTTGCACAGCAGGGCCAGCGAGTCGCCGGCCTGCAGCCCGAAGGTGGCGTCGAGGGTGGTGTTGCCGAAGCGCAGCTTGCTGCCGACCTGCGGAGCCTCGGTGGGCTCGAGCACGAGGTAGCCCTCGAGCTTGCCGCTGGCGTTGTTCCACACCGGCAGCCAGGTGCTGTCGGAAGGCCGCGTCTGCGCACCCGCTGTCGCGGCCACGCAAGCCAGCAGCAGCACCAGGAGCGACGATTTCAGCAGCCGGGAGTTCATGGCAGGTGTGACCGTGACGGTTCGGTCGAGTTCCCACTGGCAGGGACCCGAGACTAGCCGATTTATGTTTCTTTAACAATGAAGCGGCCGTGAAGGCCGCCGTGGCGTCATTGCAGGCCGGCGGGGGCGTCGCTGGTGGGCTCGGGCTGCGCGAGCAGGGCCTCGATTTCCTCCGGGTCGAAATGGTAGCGCTCTCCGCAGAACTCGCAGCGGACCTCGGCGCGTCCGTCCAGCACCGCTGCCCGGGCCTCCTCGCCGCCGAGCGATCTCAGCATCGAAGAGACGCGCTCGCGCGAACACGAGCATCCGAAGCGCAGGGCCCGCCCGCCGAGGACCTGGACGCCTTCCTCGTGGAAAAGCCGGTGGAGCAGGGTGGCCGCAGGGAGCTCCAGCAACTCTCCCGGGCTGAGCGTGTCGAACAGCAGGCTGGCCCGGTTCCAGCCGTCCTCGTCGCCTTCGTCGCCGGGCAGCTTCTGCAGTAGCAGGCCGGCGGCGCGGCTGTCGTCCGCCGCCAGCAGGATCCGGGTCGGGAGCTGCTCGGACTGGCGGAAATAGCCTTCGAAGGCGCCGGCGAGGGAGTCCGCCTCGAGTCCGACGAGCCCCTGGTAACGCACCGGGTCGCGGCCCGGTGCGGAGGGGTTCTCGATGGTGATCGCGAGCAGGGCGTCGTCGCCGCCGAGCCGGCGCAGGTCGCGGCTCGCGGGCGGCTCGCCCTCCACCTGGGCGATGCCGCGCACGGTCCCGGCCGCGGTGCACTCGGCGAACAGGGTGCGCAGCGCCCCCTGGCCGCGCAGCTGCACCGAGAGGCGCCCGTCCACCTTGGCGTGGCCCGTGAACAGCGCGGCGGCGGCGAGCGCCTCGCCGAGCAGCTCGGTCACCGCAGGGCCGTGGTCGTCCCGGCTGCGAACTTGCGTCCAGGACTGGTCGAGGTGCACGCGCACGCCGCGCACGCCGGCGGCGGGCAACAGGAAGCGCGTGAGGGCGTCGTGGTCGTGCAGCGGCTCGGTCATGGCAATAATGGCGTCGTCGGGGCGAACCGGTTCAATGGGGGCGGAGACGCGATGGGGCAAGCACGCAAGCCGGGACGCCGGCGCCGATGGCTGCGCTGGCTGTGGCGGCTCCCGCTGCTGTTCGTGGCGGTGACGGTGCTGCAGGTGCTGGCATTGCGCTTCGTCGACCCCCCGTTCTCCGCGTTCATGGTTGCGCGCCAGTTCGAGGCGGTGGCGGCGGGGGACTTCGGCTATCGCATCGCCTACGACTGGCGCGACCTCGAGGCCATGGCCCCGAGCCTGCCGCTGGCCCTGGTGGCCGCCGAGGACCAGCGCTTCCCGCAGCACCATGGCTTCGACCTCGAGGCGATCCAGGACGCGCGCGCCAGCAACGCCAGGGGACGCAAGGTGCGCGGCGCCAGCACCATCACCCAGCAGGTGGCCAAGAACCTGTTCCTGTGGAGCGGGCGCAGCTGGGTGCGCAAGGGCATCGAAGCCTGGTACGCAATGCTGATCGAACTGTTCTGGCCCAAGCACAGGATCCTCGAGGTCTATGCCAACGTCGCCGAGTTCGGCGACGGTGTGTACGGTGCGCAGGCGGCGGCGCGCACCTGGTTCCACCGCGACGCGGCCGACCTGACCCGGGCGCAGTCGGCGCGGCTGGCCGCGGTGTTGCCCAGCCCGCGCCGCTACAGCGTCGCCAACCCGGGGCCCTACGTGCAGCGCAGGACCCGCGGCATCGAGCGCCAGATGCGCCAGCTCGGGAACGATTACCTGTCGGGCCTGGAATGACCGTGCCCTACAATCCCGGCATGACCCAGGACCGGCTCACGGTGGTGGTGGCGGCCTTCGACGAGGCCGAGTCCCTGCCGTCGCTGCACGAACGCATCGCCACGGTGCTCGACGCGCTGCGCGCCGACGGCGTGGACGGCCGCATGCTGTACGTGGACGACGGCAGCCGCGACGGCACCTGGAGCGTGCTGCAGGCGCTCGCCGCGCGCGACCCGCGGGTCGCCCTGCTGCGGCTGTCGCGCAACTTCGGCAAGGAAGCGGCGCTGACTGCCGGGCTCGACCAGGTCACCGAGGGCGCGGCCCTGATCCTGGACGCCGACGGCCAGGACCCGCCGGAACTGATCCCGCGCTTCGTCGAGCGTTGGCGCGAGGGCTACGACGACGTCCATGGCACCCGCACCGCGCGCGCCGGCGAAGGCCTGCTCAAGCGCGGCTCGGCGCACCTGTTCTACCGCGTGATCGGGCGGCTCTCGCGCACGCCGATCCCCCAGGACACCGGCGACTTCCGCCTGTTGTCGCCGCGCGCGCTGGCGGCGCTGCGCGAGCTGCGCGAACGCCACCGGTTCATGAAGGGCCTGTTCGGCTGGGTCGGGTTCAACCAGGTGGCGATCCCGTACCAGCGCGACGCCCGGCTGGCGGGGAACAGCAAGTTCAACCTGTGGCGGCTGTGGAATTTCGCGCTGGAGGGCATCACCAGCTTCTCCACGGCGCCGCTGCGGCTGGCGACCTACCTGGGCGTCGCGACCGCGCTGCTGGCGTTCGTGTATGCGGTCTGGATCGTGCTCAAGGCGCTGTTCTGGGGCGACCCGGTCGCCGGCTGGCCGACGATGATGGCGGTGATCCTGCTGCTGGGCGGGGTCCAGCTCGTGGCGCTGGGCCTGATCGGCGAGTACCTGGGCCGCCTGTACATGGAGTCCAAGCAGCGCCCCCTGTACGTGGTGGAGTCGTGGCGGCCGGCCGGGGTATGCTCGGGGCAGTCCCCTGTCGAAGGAGATGGCCATGCGCACCGTACGGCAGTTGCTGGAGGGCAAGGGGCCTGAGGTCCACTCGATCGGCCCGGACGCGCCGGTGATCGATGCGATCCGGCTGATGGCGGAGAAGTTCATCGGCGCGTTGCTGGTGATGGACGGGCCGAAGCTCGTCGGGATCGTCTCGGAGCGCGACTACGCGCGCAAGGTGGTGTTGCAGGGACATTCCTCGCGCGAGACCCCGGTGCGCGCGATCATGACCTCGCCGGTGGTCGGGGTGTCGCCCGACGACAGCGCCGAGCGCTGCATGCAGCTGGTCACCGACCGGCGCATCCGCCACCTCCCGGTGCTCGAGGGCGAGTCGGTGGTCGGCGTGGTCTCGATCGGCGACCTGGTCAAGGCGGTGATCGAGGACCAGCAGCTCGAGCTGGACCACCTGCAGCGCTACATCGCCGGCTGACCTGTAGGAGCGGCGCTCCTACATCATTTGGCGTACTGCCCGCCGCAGTTGGAGTCTTCGCCCGGCCCGAGTTCCAGGGTGGCCAACAGTGCCGCCGGCGGGGCGATGTTGCCGAGCGCGAGCGCGATCGCCGCCCGCAGGCCCACGCGGCCGTAATCGGGGTGGAAGCGTGGCTGCTTGAACGTGCCCTCGACGATCAGGGGTGAGCGCAGCGACAGCAGGCTCCGGTCCTTGGGGCGCGGGCGCAGCCTGAGGTCCAGCGTTTCCTGCTCGAGGCTGATCGTGCCTTCGCCGACGATGATGGTATCGGTGGTGTCGAATGCCAGCGCGCGCGTCGTCATCAGGCCGTCCTGGACCGCGAAGTCGCCGAACGCGCAGCGGATCGGGATCTGGCGGTCGCCCTGGACCAGGAACTTGAGCGACTCGGCGATGTCGAGGCCGGCGAGCTCCATGATCAGGTTGCTGATCCGGCCGCGGCCCATGCCCACCGCCGCGTCGCCGTTGCTGGTGCCGAGCATGCCGGCGATCGAATTGCCGGATCCCGCGAGCGTGATGTCGCCGCCGATGCGGCCGACGGCCTGCTGCGCGAGTTCGGCGTCCGGGAGCATCGGGCCGAGCTCGAGGCCGCGAGCATGGACCGCGGCGCGGGTGCGGATCGGCGACTCGCGCGCGTCCATGCGGATGGTCGCGCGGATGTCGCCACCGGCAACGCCGAAATTGAGCGGGTCGAGCCGCAGCACGCCGCCTTCCAGCAGCAGGTGCGCGTCCATGTCGTCGAGCGGCAGCTTCGGTGCCTCGATGCGCGCAGCCCTCAGCCGCACGTCGGCGTCCATCGCGCGCAGCTTCTCGAGGTTGTAAGGGGTGTCCGGAAGCAGTTTCGGGCTGGCGCGTTGCTGTTGCGCCTGCGCGGCCAGCTCCCGGTTGGTGGTCTCGCCGCTGTCCGGGGCGGCGCCGACGAAGCCGGCGAGGTCGTCGAAGTCCAGCTTCTTCGATGCCAGGTTCGCGCGCAGGAACGGGCGCGCGCCACCGGTGGTGACGCTGGCGTCGCCGCGCAGGTCGCTGTCGCCGACGGTCCCGGTGAAGCCGTCGTAGTGCCAGGTGGTGCGCTTGCCTTCGATGTCGCGGGTGAAGTGGCCGTCGAGGGAGTAGGGCGGCGTCGGCGGGAGGGCGATGCCGAGCAGCGGGTACAGGTCGGCCAGGTCCTCGCCGGAGAGCGCGAGCTGCAGGTCGAAGTCGCGGAACCGCAGCGGATCGAGCAGGGTCCCGCGCGCGTGCGCGGCGGTGGCGCCGGCCCGCGCACGCGCATCGATGCGATACGGGCTGTCCGGATCCTGCAGGTCGAGCGGGGATTCCGCCCGGCCCTCGAGGGTGAACGCGCTGCCTTTCCAGTGGCCCTTGCCCTCGACCACGATCGGCGGTGCCTGCTCGCCCTCTCCGGCGGCAACGCTGTCCACGCTGACGTCCACGTCGGTCTTGCTGGCGGGATCGCGGAAGGTCAGGTGGCCGTCGTTGATCCACAACCGGCGCAGTTGCAGGTCGGCGCCGCCGCCGTCGTCCTCGGGCAGGAAGTCCCAGTTGCCGCCCTGTTCGCCCTTTTGCAGGCGGAGCACCGGCCGGTGCAGCCGCACCAGCGGGATGCGCACGCGGCGCGCGAACAGCGGCTTGACCGCGATGTCGATCGCGACCCGCTCGGCTTCCGCCATGTCTTCGTCGCCCGCCCAGTCGGCGTTGCCGAAGCGCACGTCGCCGGCGGTCACGGTGGTGGTCCAGCCGAGGTCCACGTCGAGGTTGCCGCGGATCTGGAACTCACGCCCGGTGCGTGCTTCCACCTGGCGCTCGATCGGCCCCTTGAACCAGTTCCAGTCCCAGAACGCGACCAACAGCGCGATCGCGGTCGCGAGCACGCAGAGCAGCGCGAGCCAGGGATGCCGCCGCACTGCCGCCAGCGCCCGCTGCGGCATCGGCTCCGGGGCTGCGGGCGTGGCGCTGTCGTCCATCTCAGGCGGGACTGCAGGCCAGCTCGTTGGTGCGATCGCCCTGGGACAGGTGCGCCGCGTCGTCGCCGACGGTGAAGAACAGCGTGCCGCCGGTGTACACGGGCGGGGAACTGCCGGTCACGCGCGAGAGGTCCACTTCCTGGCCGTCCGGCAGCGCCACCCGCGCGCGCCCGTCCTCGAACACGACCACCTCGGTGTCGGGCTCGCAGGCGTAGCGCATGGCCACGGCGGCGGCTGCGCCCTCGTCGCCCGTCGCGTCGCAGGCGAGCGGGGCGTTGCCGCCGTCGTGCACGACGATGGTGTCGCCGTCGTGCTCGACGGACACGGTGTCGCCGACGTAGGCGTCGCCATCGGGGCCGGACGCGGACTCGGCCTTCGGCAGCCTGGCGGTGCGGCCGTCCGGCCAGCGCACGGTGACCTCGTCGCGACCCCAGTCGAGCTCGAGGCGGGTGCCGTCGGTGCAGGTGAACGCGCCTGGCGTGGCGGTGGCCGATGGCGGCGTGTCCGCGACCGGGCCGGCATCGGCATCGGTGGCGGATGGCGCCGCGGCTTCGTCCGTGCCCGGCTGGCATGCGCAGGCGGCGGCACACAGGGTGGCAAGCAGTGCGGTCCGGATGGAACGATGCATGGCGATCTCCTGGTGTCGGAAGGCATGAGAAGACGCGGGAATGCTGGCGCACGCGCCGTTGTCGCGTGGTGAGGGCGTCACGCGTCCTTCGCGCGGACGGCCGCGTGCACGGCCTCGGCGTCGAGCGAGGCCAGGGGCGTGGCCACCAGTGCCTCGAAGCGCGGCGGACGCAGGATGCCCACCCGCTGCGGCGAAGCGCCGCGCCCGTCGAACAGGGCGATGCCGCGGCAACCGAGGTGCGCGGCCAGATGGGTCGGCCCGCTGTCGTTGCCGACCACCAGGCCGGCGCCGAGCAGCACGCTGGCCAGCCGGGGGATGGTGAGCGGGCGGCCGTCGTCGAGCAGCACTTCGCCGGGCATCGCGCCAGGCGCATCCATCTCGTCGGGGCCGGGAACGCTTACGACCTGCCAGCCGTCCGCCGCCAGCTGTTGCGCGAGCGCCGCATAGCCCGGCCAGCGCTTCTGCGGATGGCGCGCCGATGCCCCGGGCAGCAACACCGCATAGCGCGGGCCCAGGCGCGCGGCAAGCGCCGACGGCAAGGGTTCCGCGAGCCACGCCGGGTCCGGGTCGCGCGCGTGCACCGGCGCGATGCCAGCGGCCGCGAGCTGGCGCGCATGCCGTTCCAGCACCGGCGTGGCCGCGTCGCCGCGCCCGCTGGCGGACTCGCCGATCGCCCATGCCGGGCCGGGCAGCAGCCAGCGGCGATAGAAGGCGGTACGGCGCGAGTTCTGCAGGTCGTGCACGCGGGCGAAGCCGCGTCCGCGCAGGGTGCGCGCGAGCGTGGCCATGCGGTCGAGCCGCCAGCGCGGCGCGTTGTCGTCCACCACGACTTCGTCCACGTGCGGGCAGCGCGCCATCAGCGCCGCGAACGGGCGTCGCGTCAGCAGCACGAGGCGGTCGCCACGGTGGTGCGCGCGGAGATCGCGCAGCGCGCCGTCCGCCAGCAGCAGGTCCCCCAGTGCGCCTAGCTTGACGACCAGGACCGTGGCCACGGCTCAGTCCAGCGCGAGCGCTTGCGCGTGCTCGCGGGTGGCGCGAAAGCGCACGTCCGGTGCGCGCTCCTCGGCGAGCTGCAGGTTGACCCGCGTCGGCGCCAGGTAGACCAGCTGGCCGGCACCGTCGAGCGCCAGGTGCTGGGCGTTCTTCTCGCGGAACTGTTCCAGCTTGCGGGCATCGTCGCAGTGCACCCAGCGCGCGGTCGCGACCTGCACCGGTTCGAACACCGCCTCCACCCCGTACTCGTCCTTGAGCCGGTAGGCGGCGACGTCGAACTGCAGCGTGCCCACCGCGCCCAGGATCAGGTCGTTGGACATCAGCGGGCGGAAGAACTGGGTCGCGCCTTCCTCGCTCAGTTGCGCCAGGCCCTTGTGCAGCTGCTTGAGCTTGAGCGGGTCGCGCAGGCGCGCGCGCCGGAACAGCTCCGGCGCGAAGTTGGGGATGCCGGTGAACGACAGCACTTCGCCTTCGGTGAAGCTGTCGCCGATCGAGATGGTGCCGTGGTTGTGGATGCCGATGACGTCGCCGGCGTAGGCGCTCTCGGCGATCTCGCGGTCGCTGGCCATGAAGGTGAGCGCGTTGGCCAGCTTCACTTCCTTGCCGCTGCGCACGTGGAAGGCCTTCATGCCGGCCTTGAACTCGCCCGAGCACACGCGCATGAACGCCACGCGGTCGCGGTGCTGCGGGTCCATGTTGGCCTGGATCTTGAACACGAAGCCGCTGAGCCCGGGTTCGGTCGGCGCGACCTCGCGGGTCGTGGTCGCGCGCGGCCGCGGCGACGGCGCGTGCTTGACGAAGAAGTCGAGCAGCGGCTGCACGCCGAAGTTGTTGACCGCGGAGCCGAAGAACACCGGGGTCTGCTCGCCGCGCAGGTATGCGTCGAGGTCGAAGGGATGCGACGCGCCCTGCACCAGCTCCAGCTCGTCGCGCAGCTCGGACAGCATCTGCGCGCCGATGCGTTCCTCCAGGCGCGGATCGTCCACGGACGGGAAGATGGTCGAGTCCTGGCGGGTGAAGTTGCGGCCCTGCTCGTACAGGTGGACCTCGCCGCTGACCAGGTGGACCACGCCCTTCAGGCGCTTGCCCATGCCGATCGGCCAGGTCACCGGCGCGCACTGGATGCCGAGCACCGATTCCACTTCGTCCAGCAGCTCGATCGGCTCGCGGCCCTCGCGGTCGAGCTTGTTGATGAAGGTCATGATCGGCGTGTCGCGCAGCCGGCAGACCTCCATCAGCTTGATCGTCCGCTCCTCGACGCCCTTGGCGACGTCGATCACCATCAGCGCGCTATCCACCGCGGTGAGCACGCGGTAGGTGTCCTCGCCGAAGTCGGCGTGGCCGGGGGTGTCGAGCAGGTTGACGATGCGTCCGGCGTACGGGAACTGCATCACCGAGGAGGTCACCGAGATGCCGCGCTCCTTCTCCAGCGCCATCCAGTCGGACGTGGCGCTGCGGGTGGTCTTGCGCGACTTCACCGAGCCGGCCATCTGGATCGCGCCGCCGAACAGCAGCAGCTTCTCGGTCAGCGTGGTCTTGCCCGCGTCGGGGTGGGAGATGATGGCGAAGGTGCGGCGGCGCGCGGCTTCTTGCGCAATGTCAGGCATACCGAATTATACGCAGGCGACTCAGAGGCAGGCCTGGTCCAGCCCCAGCGCGGCGGCGACGTCGCGCAGGTCGAACGCGGCCACCGAGGCGTCGTCGTTCACCGCGTACAGCGCGCCGCCCGGGAACCGCCGCGTGGTCGCGCCGTGCAGCGCGATGCCGTCGGTGAAGGCGGTGCGCAGGCCCTGGAACGTACCGCTCGGAGCGAGCGAACGACGCTCGAACAGGTGGAAGCGGGTGAGCGGCGCGAGCTGGTCCACCGCGACCCAGTAGCCGCCGCCCCCGGGGCAGTCCCAGAGCGCCACGCCCTCGGCCTCGGCGGCGAAGCTGCCGGCGGGCAGGCTGCGTCCGGTGAAGCGGCCCGCCAGGGTGTATTCGCGCAGGGTCGAGCCGCGTCCGCCGGCGTGCCCCTCGCGGTCCTCGTCGGCGACCAGCAGGCGGTCGTTGGCCGGGTCGCCGCCGATCGATTCCACGCGGCGCAGGGCGTACTCCTCGCGGGTGTCGCCGAAGGCGCCGGTGTAGCGCGCACGGAGGCGTCCGTCCTGGTCGAACTGCACGCGGAAGCGGCGCACGCGCTGCGCCAGCTCGTGCAGCGGCGGGACCACGTCGTAGCGCTCGCCGTACATGAAGCTGTCGGTGACGTAGGCCTGCAACTCGCCCGGCTCGGTCTCGTCCAGCCAGATGCCGTACGGGCTGCGCAGGTCGTCGTCGCCAAAGCTGCCCAGGGCCTCGAAGCCGGGCAGGGCCAGCACCTGCACGCGATGGTTGTCGCGCTCGACCACGAACAGGCGGTCGCCGAACACCGCGAGCCCGTTCGGGCGCTTGAAGCGGCCCGGTTCGGCGCCCTGCCCGCCGACGGTGCGCAAGCGCGCGCCGGTGTCGCCGTCGTAGACCACCAGGCGGTGGCTGGACTTGGCGCTGGCGATGACCCAGGTGTCGCCCTCCGGCGTGGTCCAGGCCGCCAGCGAATCGAGTTCCTCGCCCGGGGAGACTTCCGATTCCCAGGCCTCGGCCACGTCGCGCACGACCGAAACCGGCGCGGATGCCGATGCCGGCGGCGCGGACTGGATGGCTTCGGGGGCGGGTTTGGGGGCGGCCGCGCAGGCGGCCAGCAGGAGCGCGGCGCAGGCGCCGGCAAGGAGGCGGTTTTGCATGGCGCGGATTATGCCTTGGCGGGGCCCGGCCCGGACTACCTGGAAACGTGACGATGTCCCGGAACGTGCCATCGCCACGGATGCTCGCGTCCCTGGCTGATGCCGATGCGCGGTCCGGACACCGCGTCCGCGGGTGGCGGTAGGCCGTCGCTGGCGATGCGGACGCCGCGATCGTTGCGCACGAGGTCGGCACCGTCGAACTCGCCGGTAATGCCGAGGGCCTGCGCAAGCTTGCCCGGTCCGTTGGCGAGGTCGCGATCGGTCCGCGCGCGCGGGCGCAGCGCACGCATCGCCTCGATGCCGGTCAACGGTTCCAGCGCGCGGATCAGCACGCCGACGCCTTCGTCGACCTCGCCGCACACGGCGTTCGCGCACCAGTGCATGCCGTAGGTGAAGTAGACGTACATGTGCCCCGCCTCGCCGAACATGGTGGCGTTGCGCGCGGTCTTGCCGCGGTAGGTGTGCGCGGCCGGGTCCTCGGCGCCGCAGTAGGCCTCGACCTCGACGATGCGGCCGGCGCGCCCGTCGTCGCGCACCAGCAGCTTGTTCAGCAGTTCCGGCGCGACCTCGCGCGGGTCGCGCCGGTAGAAGCGGCGGGGAAGGGTGCTCCAGCGCGCGGGCCTGCCATCCATGGCCCCATTATCGCCGTCCCGTGGCCGCGTCAGTGCAGGCCTTCGCGGCTCGCCAGGTAACGCTCCACTTCGTCGACCGAGGGGCCGACGTCCTCGACCGCGCTGCGCAGCGCGTCCTCGTCGATGCCGAAGCGCTGCGACCAGTAGCGCACTTCGTAGTCCTGTTCCAGGGAGATGCGGCTGCGGTCCTGCGGGCCGCGGTCTGCGGTGTTGTCGGGCATGGGGGCTGCTCCGCGTGGGGGAGCGCCGAACATAGGAAGCGGGCCGTCATGGCGGCGTGGTGGCTATGGGTGGACTCGAACCACCGACCCCAGCATTATGAGTGCTGTGCTCTAACCGGCTGAGCTACATAGCCAGATCGGCCGCGCGAGGCGCGGCGAACCCGTAATTTTCCATGCCCCCGGCCCGTCCGTCAATTGCCGCGGGCCGCGCTTGTCGCCCTGCCCGGGGCATGGCATTGTCCCTCGCAGTGCATTCTGGAGTCCGCATCGTGATCGATCCGGACGGTTACCGACCGAACGTCGGCATCGTGTTGATGCGCCCGGACGGCCGGGTGTTCTGGGCCAGGCGCGTGCGCCGCGACGGCTGGCAATTCCCGCAGGGCGGGATGAACACCGACGAGACGCCGCTCGAGGCCATGTACCGCGAGCTGCGGGAAGAGACCGGGCTGCAACCCGAACACGTCGCCGTGCTGGGCGTGACCCCGGGCTGGCTGCGTTACCGGCTCCCCCAGCGCGCCATCCGCCGCAACGACCGCATCGTCTGCATCGGCCAGAAGCAGGTCTGGTTCCTGCTCCAGTTCGCGGGCGAGGAGTCGGACCTGCGGCTGGACCTGACCGACAAGCCGGAGTTCGACCAGTGGCGCTGGGTCGACTTCTGGTACCCGATGGACCACGTGGTGGCGTTCAAGCGCGGGGTCTATGCCAGCGCCCTGCGCCACCTGGCGCCGTTCGCGAGGCAGATCGCCGGTGCGGGGGCCATCCCGCCGATGGCCGTCGAGCGGCGCCTCGGACGTGGCGCCCGCCGCGGCGCCTTGGCCGGAGCGGGGCGCAAGCTCACCCGCGATTGAGTTTGACAATGATTCTCATTTGAGGGGAGAATGCGCCGTCCCCGGCCATTCCCCCGCCCATGTACGTCTGTATCTGCAACGGTGTCACCGACCACGAGATCCGCGAGGTGGCGGCGGCCGGCTGCGGCACCCTGCCCGAACTGACCATGCGCACCGGCTGCGGCGCCACCTGCGGGTCCTGCCTGGACCAGGCCCAGCAGATCCTCGACGAGGTGCGGGCCCTGCGCGAACTGGCGCTGCCGGTGCTCTCCGAAGCCGCCTGACTGCGGGAGCGGCCCTTGGCCGCGATCGCGCGCAAGGCGCGCTCCCACACGCCGCCTTACAAATGCTTTCGATTCGCGTTTCGTCATGGTTTCCGCGGCGGGGCTAGGATCGGGGCATCCCCACCGCAGGAGGCGCAGGCCATGAAGGGCGACCCCAAGGTCATCGAGCACCTCAACAAGGCGCTGTACAACGAACTGATCGCGATCAACCAGTACTTCCTGCACGCCAAGATGCTGAAGAACTGGGGGCTGAAGGAACTCGCCGAGCACGAGTACCAGGAATCGATCGACGAGATGAAGCATGCGGACAAGCTGTCCGAGCGCATCCTGTTCCTGGACGGCCTGCCCAACTTCCAGAACCTCGGCAAGCTGCGCATCGGCGAGTCGCCGGTGGAAGTGCTGAAGGCGGACCTGGCGCTCGAGTACGACGGGCTGCCGACCCTGAAGGAAGCGATCGCGTACTGCGAGCAGGTCGGCGACTACGCCAGCCGCGAGCTGTTCGTCGAGATCCTCGAATCCGAGGAAGAGCACATCGACTGGATCGAGACCCAGCTCGACCTGGTCGCGCGCCTCGGCGAGCAGAACTACCTGCAGACCAAGATCGAGGACTGAGTCAGGGCTTCGCGGGCCGCAGCCCGGCCCGCACCAGCCGCCACAGCCACCACACCGTGGCGGCGATCAGCACGCTGACCCCGACCACCAGCGCCAGCGCCAGCCACGGGTGCGCGAAGGCGAGCGCCAGCGCCCCGACCACGGCCGCGTCCTCGCCGACCGAGGCGGTCCAGTTGCTGACCGGCTCCGGCGAGGTGTTGAGCAGCGCCCGCGAGCCCGACTTGAGCAGGTGGCTGGCCAGCGCGACCCCGGCGCCGGTGGCCAGCATGCCGGCGCCGAGCTCGCCGTCGGGCGAGATCGCCGAGGCCGCGAGGAACGCGCCCGCCGGGACCCGCAGCAGCGTGTGCAGCAGGTCCCACATCGAATCCACGCCCGGAATCTTGTCGGCGAAGAACTCCGCGAGCGCGAGCGCCCCGGAGGTGCCGAGCACCCACGGCGACTGCACCACCTCCAGCGCCGGCGGCAGGTCCAGCCAGCCGAACCAGCCGGCGACGCCGAGGCCGAACACGGTCAGGTAGACGCGGATGCCGGCCAGCCAGGCCAGCAGGATCCCGATCACGAACAGGTGGGCCTCGGACATGCTTCCCTCCTCGGGCGCCGCTCTCCTCGGGCTTCTGCCCGGCATGCTATACCGGGACGGTGAGCGAGACGCCAACAACGGAAGCGGGCGGCACCCGGCCGCAGGGCCACGGGCACGGCCTCGCCTACGCGCTGGTCGCCGTGTTCCTCGCGGCGCTGGCGTTCGGGGCGTGGGGCCTGTGGGCCACGTTCGGGCCGCGCCCGAACGACGCGCGCGCCACCATCCGCGCGCAACAGCAGCGGATCGCCGAGCTCGAGCAGGCGGTGGCCACGCTGTCGCGCTCGGACCAGATCAGCCGCGACGCCAACCGCGAGCTCCAGGGCACCCTGGCCGAGCGCGACGAGGAGATCGCCGGCCTGCGCGCCGACGTCGCCTTCTACGAGCGCTTCGTCGGCAGCACCGCGCAGCGGCACGGCCTCAGCGTGCACCAGCTCCAGCTGCAGCCGCAGGCCGCGTCCGGGACCTGGCACTTCACCGCCACCCTCACCCAGAACCTGAACCGCGGCGCGGTCAACCGCGGCCGGCTGACGCTGTCGGTCGAGGGCACCCGCGACGGCAAGCTGGAGGAGCTGGACTGGGGCGACCTGCGCCAGGGCAGCAGCGCGCCCGGGGTGGACTATTCGTTCAAGTACTTCCAGCAGGTCGAGGGCGACATCCTGCTGCCGCCCGGGCTGCAGCCGATCCGCGTGACCGTGCACCTGGAACCGGCGCGGGGCGCCGCGGTCGAGCAGTCCTTCAGCTGGGAGGAGGCGACCGCACGGCCGCAGCAGCGCGGTTGAGGCGTCATGACGGTTGCACGGTTGAATAGGCGCGCCGCGCGCCCCATCCTTGTACGCATGGACACCTACCAGTCGCTGTCGCGCCCGCTCGAGTTCACGCCCGCGGCGGCCGCCAAGGTGCGCGAGCTGATCGCCGACGAAGGCAACCCCGCGCTGAAGCTGCGCGTCTACATCCAGGGCGGCGGCTGCTCGGGCTTCCAGTACGGCTTCGAGTTCGACGAGCAGCAGGCCGACGACGACCTCGCGATCGAGACCGACGAGGTCGTGCTGCTGGTGGATCCGCTCAGCCTGCAGTACCTGATGGGCGCGGCGGTGGACTACACCGAGAGCCTGCACGGGGCGCAGTTCGTGATCCGCAACCCGAACGCCAAGAGCACGTGCGGCTGCGGCAGCAGCTTCACGATGTAGGGGCGCGCCTTGCGCGCGACCGACCACCACGACCTCCCGTTCGCGTTCGTGCGCGAGGCGCTCGACCGCGCCGATGCCCTGCGCGACGACGATGCCGCGCTGGCGCGGCTGTGGCCGTCGGCGCGCGTGGTGCTGCTCGAGGACGACGGCCGCGCACTGGCCGACGCCGACGGCCGGCTGTACGCGCCCGAGGGCGCGACCATCGGCGGCGGTCCCGGGACCGCGATCTTCCTGGGCCTGCGCGACGGGCAGGCCTGGTTCGCCCAGCGCGCCGCGACCGCCGGGCCGAGCGCGACGGCCAACGCCGGTGCGCGCGTCGCCCTGCGCGGCGCGGCGTCCACGTGGCCCGCGTTCGACGCCACCGTGTTCGCGCAGGCGCGGGCGGTGCTGCACTGGCATGCGCGGCACCGGCACTGCGGCGACTGCGGCGGCGTACTCGCCTTCGTGCGCGGCGGCTGGCTCGGGCGCTGCACCCGATGCGGCAGCGACCACTATCCGCGCACCGACCAGGCGATCATCGTCGCGGTCACCGACGGCGAGCGGCTGTTGCTCGGGCGCCAGGCGGACTGGCCGCCGCGGCGCTGGTCGGTGGTCGCCGGCTTCGTCGAGCCCGGCGAGTCGCTGGAGCAGACCGTCGCGCGCGAGGTGATGGAGGAAACCAACGTGCGCGTGCGCGAGGCACGCTACCTGGCCTCGCAGCCGTGGCCGTTCCCGGGCGCGCTGATGCTCGGCTTCATCGCCAACGCGGCGCCTGACGAGCCGCGCGCCGGCGAGGAACTGGAGGACGCGCGCTGGTTCACGCGCGACGAAGTGCGCGCCGGCCTGGAGGCCGACTGGCAAGCCGCCGACGCCGCCGGCGAGGGCATCGTGCTGTCGTCCCCGGTGTCGATCGCGCGCTGGCTGGTCGAACGCTGGCTCGACGAAGCCGGGTAAACTCGGGCGCCATGGCCATCACCCTCATCGCCGTCGTCGTCGCACTCGCGCTGGGCCACGCCGCGCCGGCGTTCGCGCGCTCGGTGCGCGAGTACGGCTGGTACGGCAACTGGCTGCGCTGGCTCGACGAAAAGCTGCCCGGCGAGGGCTTCTGGCGCGGCCGCTACGGCATCGCCGTCGCGCTGTTGCCGCCGCTGTTGCTGGTGCTGCTGTTCCAGTTCGCGCTGGACGAGCCGCTGCTCGGCTTCGCCGGGCTGGTGTTCGCGATCGCGGTCCTGTTCTACGCGTGGGGGCCGCGCGATCTCGACGTGGACGTGGACGCGGTGCTGGAGGCCGGGGACCCGGGGTCGCGGCTGGAAGCGGCGCAACGCCTGGGCGCGGCGTCCACGGAGCCGCGCACGCTGGTGGACGCGGTGTTCCTGCAGGCGCAGCGGCGCTGGTTCGGGGTGCTGTTCTGGTTCCTGCTGCTCGGGCCCTTCGGTGCGCTGCTGTACCGGCTGTCCGCGCTGTCGGCGGAAGCGGACGCGCAATCGCTGCTGCCCGCGGAAACCGCGGCCGGCGCGCGCTGGCTGCACGCGCTGCTCGACTGGCCGGTGGCGCAGCTGATGACCCTGGCGATGGCGCTAGCCGGCAACTTCGACACCGTGGTCGGCGCCTGGAAGGACAACGGCGGTGCCGGTTTCAACCCGGAGGCCGGCTTCCTCGCGGCGGCGGGCCGCGCCAGCGTGCGCGCCGAAGTCGCCGAGGACGTGCGCGACTACATGGAAGAGGGCGTCAGCGGCAGTGCCATGGCGGTGCACATGGGCGAGATGCCCGAGCTGCGCGACGCCATGGGCCTGGCCTGGCGCATCCTGCTGCTGTGGCTGGCCGTGCTGGCGCTGTTCGTGCTGGCCGGCTGGGTGGCCTGACGCGCCTACACATCATCCCCGCGCAGTTCGCGCACCCGCAGCTCGATCTCCCTCGCATCCGCGTCCGGTGGCAGCGGGGCGCCGGCGACCAGTTCGATGCGTGCCCGGAAGCGTCGCGGCACCCGCATCCGGCCCAGCCGCGAGTCGCGCCGGCTCCACATGCTGGCCCAAAGGCCGCGCAAGGCCAGCGGCACCACCGGCACCGGCCGCCGCGCCAGGATCCGCTCGACCCCGGACTTGAACGGCGCGATCTCCCCGTCCCTGGTCAGCGAGCCCTCCGGGAAGATCCCGACCAGTTCGCCCGCCGCCAGCGCGGCGTCGATCTCGTCGAACGCGCGCTGCATCAGTGCGGGATCCTCGCGCGCGCCTGCGATCGGGATCGCGCGCGCGTTGCGGAAGATCCAGCTGAGCCCCGGGATGTCGAAGATGCGGTGGTACATCACCCAGCGCACCGGGCGCGGGATCGCGGCCGACAGCACCAGCGCGTCCACGTAGCTGACGTGGTTGCACACCAGCAGCGCCGGCCCGGCGTCGGGGACGTGCTCCTCGACCCCGCGCACGCGCAGCCGGTACAGCACGCGCACCAGCATCCAGCTCAGGAAGCGCATCAGGAACTCGGGCACGATGGTGAAGATCCAAAGCGCCACCAGCGTATTGGCCACCGCCAGCGCCAGGAACAGCTGCGGGATGCTCCAGCCGGCCCACTGGCGCAAGGCCAGGCACAGCAGCGAGGCGGCGACCACGAACGCCGAGTTCTGGATGTTCAGGGCGCCGATGACGCGCGCCAGCTCGTTGCCCGGCGTGCGGCTCTGCACCAGCGCGAACAGCGGCACCACGAAGAAGCCGGTGAACACGCCGATGCCGGTGAGGTCGAGCGCGATGCGCCAGCTTCCCGGCTCGCGCAGGAAGCCTGCGATGTCGAGGCCGGACGCGGCCACGATACCGCTGCGCGCGAAATAGAGGTCGAACAGGAACACGGTCATGCCGGCGGCGCCGAGCGGCACCAGGCCGATCTCCACCGTGCGCGCGGACAGCTTCTCGCACAGCATCGAGCCGGCGCCGGTGCCGATCGAGAACAGCGCCAGCGCGAACACGTACAGGGTGCCGCTGCCGCCCAGGTGCGCCACCGCGTAGTCCGGCAGCTGGGTGGCGAACACGGTACCGACGAACCAGAACCACGAGATGCCCAGGATCGCGTTGCGCACCGCGAGTTGCCTGCGCGCCAGGCGCAGCACCGCGATCGACTCCGGGATCGGGTTCCAGCGCACCTGCAGGTCCGGCGCGCCGGCGCCGGCGGGCGGGATCCAGCGACTGGCGAGGTTGCCCGCGATCGCCAGCGCCACCACCGCGGCGCCCGCCGCCCATGGACCGGCGGTGCCCGCCGCGGCGAACACGAGGCCGCCGGCGATCATCCCCAGCAGGATCGACACCGAGGTGCCCATCTCCACCAGCCCGTTGCCGCCGGTGAGCTCCTCCGGGCGCAGCACCGAGGGCAGGATCGCGTACTTGACCGGGCCGAACAGGGTGGACTGGACGCCGGTGCAGAACAGCGCGACCAGCAGCAGCGGCAGGCTCTGGAGCACGAAGCCGAGCGCCGCGAACGACATGATCGCGATCTCCATCGCGGTGGTGATGCGGATCAGTCGCGCCTTCTCCAGCTTCTCGGCGATCTGGCCGGCGGTGGCGGAGAACAGGAAGTAGGGCAGGATGAACACCGCCGGCGCCAGCGAGGCGTACAGCGTCCGCTGGTCGGCCGGCGCCTGCATCCAGAACAGCAGGCCGATGATGGCCTGGCGGAACACGTTGTCGTTGAACGCGCCAAGGCACTGGGTCACGAAGAACGGCAGGAAGCGGCGTTGCCGCAGCAGCGCGAACTGGCTGTTCCCCATGTGCTTCCCCTCCAGGCCCGGGCCGATTCTACGCGGCCGGCGGGCCCGGCCGGACGCGACCGGAAGCAACATTTACGGTTTCGGAAAACCAATATTTGCGTTCCCGCCGCGCGCGCGGCCTAACGTCGGGTGCATGAAGGACGAGAAGGCCGAGTTCTCCGCCCGCCTGCGCAACGCGCTGGCGGCGGCCGGCATCGAGCAGAGCGCGGCGGTGATCGAGAAGCGCTTCAACGCGCGCTACAACGGCCCGCCGGTCACCGCGCAGGCGGTGTCCATGTGGCTGAACGGGCGCGCGATCCCGCGCCAGGACAAGATGCGCGTGCTTGCGGCGCTGGTGGGACTGAATCCGCACGAGCTGCAGTACGGTGGCCGCCGCCTGGGCGAGGGCCGCGGCATCTGGGACGGGCTGCACGCGCAGGACCGCGCGATGATCGACGCCTACCTCAACCTGCCCGCGGCGCAGCGCCGCCTGGTGCGCGACCTGGTCAGGGAGCTCTCCAGCCGCGGCTGACACGTGCCGCGCTTCGCGCGTGTCCTGTTCTTCCTAGCCCTGTTTTTTCTTCGCGCGGATTTTGCCTTTGCGTTGGCAGCATGGGCCTCCAGCCAATGCAGCAACGGAGGTTCCACGCATGAACGGATTGATGAAGGCCGCCACCGTGTTCGCCGCGGGCGCCGCCGCGATGTATTTCCTCGATCCCGAGGCCGGTCGCCGTCGCCGCGCGCTCGCGCGCGACAAGGGCGTGTCGGCGGCCAACGACCTGGAACAGGGTGCGCGCAGGGTCGCGCGCCGCACTTCCGACCGCGCCCACGGCGCGATGGCGGAAGTGGGTTCGGCGATGGACGACGCACCGGTCAGCGACGAGAAGCTCGAGGCGCGCATCCGCTCGGAACTCGGGCATTTGGTCGACCGGCCGGGCGATATTTCCGTCGAGGTCAACGATGGGCACGTGGTGCTCAGTGGTTCGGCAAGCCCGGACGAAGTCGCGTCCGTCACCCGCGAGCTCGCCGGGATGAACGGCGTCGCCGACGTGGAGAACCGGATGCAATAGCCAGGCGTGCGGCGGCCGCCTCCAAGTCAGGAGGCGGCCCTCTCGCGTTCGATCGCGCGCCAGCCGATGTCGTGGCGGTGGAACTCGCCCTGCCACGAGATCCCTGCGATCTCGGCGTAGGCGCGCTGCTGGGCGTCCGCGACGGTGTCGCCGAGCGCGCACACGCACAGCACGCGCCCGCCGGCGGTCACCACCTGCCCGCCGTCGAGGCGGGTGCCGGCATGGAACACCTTGCTGTCCTCCACGTCCGGCGCGTCCAGCGAGTTGATCGGGTCGCCCGTGCGCGGCTTGCCGGGATAGCCCTCGGCCGCCATGACGACGCCCAGCGCCGGGCGCGGGTCCCACAGCGCGCGGCTGCGCTGCAGGCGCCCGTGCACCGCGTCCTCGACGTGCTGCAGCAGGTCCGATCGCAGCCGCATCATGACTGGCTGCGTCTCCGGGTCGCCGAAGCGCACGTTGTACTCGATCACCTTCGGCGCGCCGTCGGGGCCGATCATCAGCCCGGCGTAAAGGAAGCCGGTGAACGGCACGCCGTCCGCGGCCATGCCGCGCACGGTCGGCGCCACGACCTCGCGCAGGATGCGCTCCTCGATCTCCGGCGTCACCACCGGGGCGGGCGAATAGGCGCCCATGCCGCCGGTGTTGGGGCCGGTGTCGCCGTCGCCGACCCGCTTGTGGTCCTGCGAGGTCGCCATCGGCAGCGCATGGCGCCCGTCCACCATGGCGATGAAGGTCGCTTCCTCGCCCTCGAGGAACTCCTCGATGACCACGCGCGCGCCGGCGTCGCCGAAGGCGTTGCCGGACAGCATGTCGCGTACGGCGGCCTCGGCCTCTTCCAGCGTGGTGGCGACGATCACGCCCTTGCCGGCGGCCAGTCCGTCGGCCTTGACTACGATCGGCGCGCCTTTCTCGCGGATGTAGGCGAGCGCGGGCTCGACCTCGGTGTGCACGGCATGGTGCGCGGTCGGGATGCCGTGGCGTTGCATGAATTCCTTGGCGAAGGCCTTGCTGCCCTCGAGCCTCGCCGCGGCCGCGGTCGGACCGAAGATGCGGTGGCCGCGCGCGCGGAACGCGTCCACCACGCCGGCGACCAGCGGCGCCTCCGGGCCGACCACGGTGAGCGAGATGCCTTCGCGTTCGACCAGGGCCACCAGGCCCTCGATGTCGGTGGCGGCGACGTCCACGTTGCGGCAACCGGGCTCGCGCGCGGTGCCCGCGTTGCCCGGGGCGACCAGCACCTCGCTGCAGCGGTGCGACTGTGCCAGCTTCCACGCCAGGGCATGCTCGCGCCCGCCCGAACCGATGACCAGAACCTTCATCCACGACCCCTGTAGGTGCGGCGCCCGCGCCGCGAGCATCCCGCTAGCGCAGCCTAATGCCTGAAGTGTCGGACTCCGGTGAACACCATCGCGATGCCGTGCTCGTCCGCGGCCGCGATGACCTCGGCGTCGCGCATCGATCCGCCGGGCTGGATCACCGCGCGGATCCCGGCTTCCGCCGCCGCGTCGATGCCGTCGCGGAACGGCAAGAACGCGTCGGAGGCCATCACCGAGCCGGGCACTTCCAACCTGGCGTCGTTGGCCTTGATGCCCGCGATGCGCGCCGAGTACACCCGGCTCATCTGTCCCGCGCCGACGCCGATCGTGTGCCGGTCCTTCGCGTAGACGATGGCGTTCGACTTCACGAACTTGGCCACGCGCCAGGCGAACAGCAGGTCGTCGAGCTGGGCGTCGGTGGGTGCCAGCTTCGTGACCACGCGGAGTTCGTCGCGCGCGACCTCGCGGAGGTCGCTGGTCTGCATCAGCAGGCCGGAGCCGACGCGTTTCACGTCGAAGTTGTTGCGGCCGTCGCCGTGCGGGATGCGCAGCACGCGCACGTTGGCCTTCTTCTTCGCGTACGCCAGCGCCTCGTCGTCGTAGCCCGGGGCGATCAGCACCTCGACGAACTGGCGGTCGAGGATCGCCCTGGCGGTGGCGCCATCCAGCGGCCGGTTGAAGGCGATGATGCCGCCGAACGCCGAGGTCGGATCGGTCGCGTACGCGGCCTCGTAGGCCTCGCCGACGCCGGCCGCCTCGGCCACCCCGCAGGGATTGGCATGCTT
Source organism: Cognatiluteimonas lumbrici (assembly GCF_006476065.1). GTDB lineage: Bacteria > Pseudomonadota > Gammaproteobacteria > Xanthomonadales > Xanthomonadaceae > Cognatiluteimonas > Cognatiluteimonas lumbrici. Next base: position 1,239,401 of record NZ_ML636798.1, on the reverse strand, counting down.
GACGATCACGCAGGCGGGCGCGGCGAACTGGCGCACGCATTCCCACGCCGCGTCCGCGTCGGCCAGGTTGTTGTACGAAAGCTCCTTGCCCTGCAGCTGGGTGAAGGTCGCCAGCGTGCCCGGCACCGGCCACAGGTCGCGGTAGAACGCGGCCTGCTGGTGCGGGTTCTCGCCGTAGCGCAGGTCCATGACCTTCACGAAATTGCTGTTCTGCTGGGCGGGGAACAGCCCGCGCTGGCCGTCCTCGCCGAGCGAGGACAGGTAGTCGCTGATGCAGGCGTCGTACTGCGCGACGCGGTTGAACGCGGCCACCGACAGCGCGAAGCGGGTCTTCGCCGACAGCGCGCCGTCGCTGGCGTCGAGCTCGGCGACGATGGCCTGGTACTGCGCCGGATCGGTGGCCACCGCCACGCGGGCGAAGTTCTTGGCCGCCGAGCGGAGCATGGCCGGGCCGCCGATGTCGATGTTCTCGACGATCTCCCCGAGGCTGCTGGACGGGTCTGCGGAGACCTTCTCGAACGGGTAGAGGTTCAGCACCAGCAGGTCGATCGGAGGGATGCCGTGCTCCGCCATCACCGCCTCGTCCAGCCCGGCGCGGCCGAGCAGGCCGCCGTGCACCACCGGGTGCAGGGTCTTGACCCGGCCGTCCATCATTTCCGGGAAGCCGGTGGCCTCGCTGACGTCGGTGACCTCCAGGCCGGCCTCGCGCAGCGCGCGGGCGGTGCCGCCGGTGGAGAGCAGGGTGGCGCCGTGGCGCGCCAGGGCCCTGGCGAAGTCCACCAGGCCGGTCTTGTCGGACACCGACAGCAGCGCGCGGCGCACGCGGACGTGGTCGCCCATGCTCAACCGATCCCGTATTCGCGCAGCTTCTTGCGCAGCGTCGCGCGGTGGATGCCGAGCATCGCCGCGGCCCTGCTCTGGTTGCCTTCGCAGTGGTTGAGCACCTCGGCGAACAACGGGATCTCCAGCTCGCGCAGCGCGATTTCGTAGAGGTCGTTGGCCTCGCAACCGTCCAGGTCGCGCAGGTAGCGGCGCACCGAGTTGGCGACGTGGTCGCGTAGTGGCGGACGCGTGCCCGTGCGGGAGGATTCGGTGCGGTCGACGGCGTTCAAGCTGGGTCCCCGGTGACTCATGACACGCCGCCGGCCGAGCGCCGGCGGGTGGACGAGTCTAGCGCGCCGGGGTCGCACGTGCCACGGCGACGCGCACGGAACCGGGACGCTGTCAGCGGAAATCGAAGGTGAAGGCGACCACGTCCGGGGCCGGCTCGAGGATGTCCATCTCGACCGCGACCTCGGCGCCGCTGGCGATGGTCGGCGGCAGGGTCGCGTCGCCCATGTATTCATCGGGACGGAATGCGCGGGCGCCGACGCGGCGACCGTCGATGTCGGAGAGCGTGAGGACCAACATCGGCCAGGCCTGCTGCCACACCGCGTCGTTGCGGAAGCTGGCGCTTACCCGCAGCACGCCCGGGCGCGTCGGATTGGGACGCACGTCGCGCCGGACCAGGGTGAACGCGGCCGGTTCCCGCCAGGCCGGCAGCTCGCACTGCAGGATGGCGCAGGTCCCGGCCACGAGCGGCCGCCAGGTGGCGTCGGCGGCGAGCCGCTCGCGGTCCGCCAGCAGCACCTGCAGCAGCAACAGCAGCAAGAGCGCAGCGATCGCCACGAACGGGCGCCAGTCGCGCTTCGCGGGTGGCGCATCGGCCGTGTCGGCGACGGGCGGGCGGATGAACGACGGCAGGTGGCGGGCCATGCACGAAGTCTAGTGTAGGAGCGGCGCTGGCGCCGCGACCCGTGGGAGCCGCCATGGCGGCGAGCTTTTGCCTGGTCGCGGCGCCAGCGCCGCTCCTACAAGCGAGTGCCGGTGATGCGGATCCAGTCTTCTTCGCGGGCCGTCTCGAGGTCGGCGAACCATTCGCCGTAGCGGTCCAGTAGCGCGTCCTCCTGGCCGGCGAGGATCCCGGACAGCGCGATGCGGCCGCCCGGTGCCACGCGCGCGGCCAGGGTCGCGGCGAGCGCATCCAGGGCAGATGCCAGGATGTTGGCCACCACCACCGGGTAGGTGCGTGCCGGTTCGTCCTCCGGCAGGAACAGGGCCAGTCGTTCGTCGACCGCGTTGCGGCGGGCATTGTCGGCACTGGCGAGCAGCGCCTGCGGATCGTTGTCCACGCCGGTGGCGCGCGCGGCGCCGAGTTTCAGCGCCGCGAGCGCGAGGATGCCGCTGCCGCAACCGAAGTCGAGGACGTCGGTGCCCTGCAGCAGGCCGTCGTCGGCCAGGCCGTCGAGCCAGCGCAGGCACAGCGCGGTCGTGGGATGGGTCCCCGAGCCGAAGGCCAGGCCGGGATCGAGCCGCACCACCGCGGCATCGCCGGCGTCGGCGCCTTCCGGCAGCTCGCGGTTCCAGGGCACGATCCAGGTGCGCCGCCCGAAGCGCAGCGGCGCGTAGGTGTCCATCCACGCCCGTTCCCAGTCCTGGTCCTCGACCTTGCGGAACGAGGCCGTGGCCCAGTCCAGCCCCGGGTCGAAGCTCTCCAGCGCCGCGAGCAGCAGCAGCCCGTCGGCATCGGCCGGGAACAGCGCGCTCAGGGTGACCGCATCCCACAGCGGCGTCTCGCCGACGCCGGGCTCCAGGATCGCGCGCTCGTTGCCGCTGGCGGCGTCGGCGTCGAGCAGGGTCACCGCAAGCGCTCCGACGTCTTCGAGCGCGCGCTCGCAACGCGGCTGCTCCTGGGCGCGGCAGCGCACCGACAGTTCGAGGAAGGGCATCGCGCGCGCTCCCGGTCAGGCGATCGAGAGCGACTTGTCCTTCTGCTCGGCGAGGCGCTTCTCCAGGTAGTGGATGTTGCGCCCGCCTTCCTGGAAGCCGCCGTCGGCCATGATCCGCTGCTGCAGCGGGATGTTGGTCTTGATCCCGTCCACCACCATTTCGCTGAGCGCCACGCGCATGCGCGCGATCGCGGTGGCGCGGTCGGGCCCGTGCACGATCAGCTTGCCGATCATCGAGTCGTAGTTCGGGGGTACGCGGTAGCCCTCGTAGATGTGCGAGTCCACGCGCACGCCGGGGCCGCCGGGGCTGTGGAAGTGCTGGATGAGGCCGGGCGAGGGCAGGAACGTCTCCGGGTCCTCGGCGTTGATGCGGCACTCGATCGCATGCCCCTCCAGCACGATGTCCTCCTGCTTCAGGGACAGCCTGTTGCCGGCGGCGATGCTGAGCTGCTCGCGGATCAGGTCGACGCCGGTGACCATCTCGGTGACCGGGTGTTCGACCTGGATGCGGGTGTTCATCTCGATGAAGTAGAAGCGGCCGTTCTCGTAAAGGAACTCGAAGGTGCCGGCGCCGCGGTAGCCGATGCGGATGCAGGCCTCGGTGCAGACCTTGCCGATCTCCGCGCGCTGCTCGGCGGTGATGCCGGGGGCGGGAGCCTCCTCGACGACCTTCTGGTGGCGGCGCTGCATCGAGCAGTCGCGCTCGCCCAGGTGGATGGCGTTGCCCTGGCCGTCGGCGAGCACCTGGATCTCCACGTGGCGCGGGTTCTCCAGGAACTTCTCCATGTAGACCATGTCGTTGCCGAACGCGGCCTTGGCTTCCTGCTTGGTGGTGGCGATGGCGTTGGCCAGCGCGGCCTCGGTGTGGACCACGCGCATGCCGCGCCCGCCGCCGCCGCCGGCCGCCTTGACGATCACCGGGTAGCCGATCTCGCGGCCGATGCGCAGGTTCTCCTCGACGTCGTCGCCGAGCGGACCGCCGCTGCCGGGCACGCACGGCACGCCGGCCTCCTTCATCGCGCGGATCGCCTCGACCTTGTCGCCCATCAGGCGGATGGTGTCGGCCTTCGGGCCGATGAACACGAAGCCGGACTTCTCGACCCGCTCGGCGAAGTCGGCGTTCTCGGCGAGGAAGCCGTAGCCGGGGTGGATCGCCTGCGCGTCGGTGACCTCGGCGGCGGCGATGATCGCGGCCATGTCGAGGTAGCTCTGCGCCGACGGCGCGGGGCCGATGCACACAGACTCGTCGGCCATGGCGACGTGCTTGAGGTTGCGGTCGACGGTGGAGTGCACCGCCACCGTGCGGATGCCCAGCGCGTGGCACGCGCGCAGGATGCGCAGCGCGATCTCGCCGCGGTTGGCGATCACGACCTTGTCGAGCTGGATTCGGGCTGGCATGGGGCGCGCCTCAGCCGATCACGAACAGCGGCTGGTCGAACTCCACCGGCTGGCCGCTCTCGATCAGGACCTTGAGCACCGTGCCGGACACGTCGGACTCGATCGGGTTGAACATCTTCATCGCCTCGACGATCGCGAGGGTGTCGCCGGCCTTGACCGACTGGCCCACGGTGACGAACGGCGGCTTGTCCGGCGCCGGCGCGGCGTAGAAGGTGCCGACCATGGGCGAGCGCACGACGGTGCCGTCCGGCAACTGCTCGGCGGCGGGCTTCGGCGCGCCGCCGGTCGCGGCCTGCACCGGCGACTGCATCGGCATCGCCGCCGGCGCGGGGGCCGGCGGCGCCGGCTGCGCATGCGCGACCACGTGGGTGCCGACGCGGGCGAGGCGGACCGACTCCTCGCCCTCCTTGATCTCGATCTCGGCGAGGTTGGATTCCTCGAGCAGGTCGATGAGCTTCTTGATCTTGCGCAGATCCATGGCGGTTCTCTTTGCTTGGATTCGGAATGTGTCTTGTGTCTGGTCAGGCCGGGGCCAGCCGCGCGATCGCGGCGTCCAGCGCGTAACGGTAGCTGTCGGCGCCGAAACCGCTGATCACGCCCACGGCCAGGTCGCTGAAGAAGCTGGCGTGGCGGAAGGGTTCGCGTGCGTGCGGATTGGACAGGTGGATCTCGATGAACGGGATCGCGACCGCGGCCAGCGCGTCGCGCAAGGCCACGGAGGTGTGGGTGAACGCGGCCGGGTTGACGAGGATGAAGCCGGTGCCGTCGCCGGCGGCCGCCTGGACGCGGTCGACCAGCACCGACTCGCTGTTCGACTGCAGGCTCTCGAGCTGGTGTCCCGCGGCCGTGGCGCGCGCGGCCAGGTCGGCGTCGATCTCGGCCAGGGTGGCGCGGCCATAGACCTCCGGCTCGCGGCTGCCGAGCAGGTTGAGGTTGGGGCCGTGCAGGAGCAGCAGTCGGGCCATGGGCCTCGAGCGGAAAGGACAGGGGGCGCAGTCTGCGCGATGCGGTCGATGCTGTCCAGTTCGCCGATGTTCGCCGAAATTCAAGCGAATGTTTGATTCAGGGCCTCGCCCAGTCGTCGATTTCGCCGGCCGAGAAGGGCCCTATCCGCTGCTTCAGCACGCGGCCGTCGGCGGCGACCAGGATCGAATAGGGCAGCACGCCGCGCGGATTGCCCAGGCGCACGCCGGCGTCGGCCGGGCCGGGCGCGTCGAGCAGGATCGGATAGTCCACCGGCACCCGGCGCAGGAAGTCGCGCACCGCCACGGCCTCGTCGAGCGCGATGCCGACTACCTGCACGCCGTCGCTGCCCTGGGCCTCGGCGAAGCGCTGCAGTTCGGGCATCTCCTCGATGCAGGGGCCGCACCAGGACGCCCACAGGTTGACCAGCAGCGGCCGCCCGGCGTGCTCGCCGGGGAATTCCGCGGGACGACCGTCGAGGTCCTGCAGTTGCAGCACCGGGATGGTGTCGCCACGGCGCGCGACGGCCACGCCCGGCGGCGGCTCCGGTGCGGTCGCATCGATGGCCGCACCCAGCAGCCGTTGCCCGGCCTCGGTGCGCCACAGCGGACCGGGCCCTGTGGTCAGCACGCTGGCGACCAGGCCGAGCGTGCCGGCGGCGAGCGCCACCAGCAGGACCCTGCCGTGCTTCACGGGCGCGTGCCGGCCGCGGCGCGGCGCAGCGCGTCGACCACGATGTTGGCGGTGAGCACCGTCGGCAGCACTTCGCCCTCGCCGCCGCCTGCGGGATAGACGATGTAGAACGGCACGCCGACCGCGCCGTGCGCGCCGAGGAAATCGGTGATCCGCGGGTCGGCGCTGGTCCAGTCGCCCTGCAGGAAGACGGCGTCGGCGTCGCGCATCGCGTCCTTGAACGGCGCGCGCGAGAGCACTGCCTTCTCGTTGGCCTTGCAGGTGACGCACCAGTCCGCGGTCATGTCCACGAACACCACGCGGCCCTCGGCGCGCAGTTCCGCGAGCCGCTCGGGCGACCACGGCTCGATGCCATCGGCGCTGGCGGCCGTCGCGGGGGCCGGCACCGGCATCCGCGCCACGATCGCCAACGGCCACGCCGCCAGCAGCAGCAGCGCGAGCGCCAGCACCCGCTGCAGCGGCGCCTTGCGGAAACGCAGCCGCGACAGCCACCACGCGGCCAGCGCCAGCAGCACCAGCCCGCCCAGCGCGATCGCGATCGCGTCCACGCCGCGCTGCTGGCCGAGCACCCACAGCAGCCACACCGCGGTCAGGTACATCGGGAACGCGAGCACCTGCTTGAGCGTGTCCATCCACGCGCCCGGGCGCGGGAGGCGCCGGGCCAGCGCCGGCACGAAGCCGATCAGCAGGAACGGCAGCGCCAGGCCGAGGCCGAGCGCCAGGAACACGAGCATCGCCAAGGCCGCCGGGGCGGTGAAGGCGAACGCCAGCGCCGCGACCATGAAGGGTGCGGTGCACGGGCTCGCGATCACCACCGCGAGCACGCCGGTCATGAAGTCGCCGGCCGGCCCCTGGCGGGCGGCCAGCGACTGCCCGGCGCCGGCCAGGCCGAGGCCGATCGAGAACACGCCCGAGAGGCTCAGGCCGACCGCGAACATCACGTAGGCCAGCACCGCCACCACCAGCGGCTGTTGCAGCTGGAAGCCCCAGCCCAGTGCCTGCCCGGCCGCGCGCAGCGCCAGCACCAGCGCGCCCACCGCGAGGAAGCTCGCGAGCACGCCGGCGGTGTACCAGAGCGCGTGGCTGCGCGCGCGCTCGCCGCTGTCCGCCAGCGACAGCGCCTTCAGCGCCAGCACCGGCAGCACGCAAGGCATCAGGTTGAGGATCACGCCGCCCGCCAGCGCCATCAGCAGCGCCAGCAACAGTCCGGTGCCCGTGGCCGCCGCGGGCCGCGGCGCGGCGTTCCCGGCGGCGGCATCGGCCGCGAGCGCGAGTTCCGCGGCGCTGGCCGCCGGCAGCGACAGCGACACGCTGCGGGTCATCGGCGGATAGCAGATGCCGCCGTCCTGGCAGCCCTGGAAGGTCGCGACCACGCGCACCTCGGCCGGTTCGCCGTCCGCGCGCGACAGCGGCAGCGGCACGTCCACCTGGTCGAAGTAGACGACCTGGTCGCCGAAGTAGTCGTCGTTGTAGCGGGTGCCCTCGGGCCAGCGCGGGGCGCCGGCCGCGACGCCCGCGGCGCCTTCGATCCGGAATCCGCTGCGGTCGCGGTACAGGTAGTAGCCCTCGGCCGGGGTGAAGCGCAGCAGCAGGGTGGTGGCGTCGCCGACGATGGCCTCGAACCCGAAGGCCTGGGCCTCGGGCAACGGCGCGCCGGCACCGACGCCCGGCAGCCTGAGTCCCCGCGGCGCGGCGCCGGGCAGCACCAGGCCGGTGGCGCCGCCGTCCGCCGGAAGGGAGACCGTGAGCGTGCGTTTCTGCGGCGGATAGCAGACGCCGATGTCGGCGCAGCCCTGGTACTTCACCTCGAGCGTGACCGAACCGGCGCCGGCATCCGCGACGCCGGGCAACACCGCCTGCAGCCGTCCGCGGTAGGTCTCGACTTCACCGAAGAACTCGTCGACGTGGCGCTTGCCGTCCGGCATCTGCAACGTCCCGGCGCTGAAGCCCCCCAGCGGTGTCGCCGAGGTGCGGTGCCGGTACAGGTAGTAGCCGTCGGCGATCTTCCACTCGAGCTCGATGCGGTCGCGGGAGGGCGCGCTCGCGGTCAGGGCGAAGGCCTCGTCCACCGGCAACAGGTCGTCCGGATCCGCCGCCAGCGACGGCGCGGCGACCAGCGCGAGCAACGCGCCCGCGACCAGGGCGAGGGCAGGGTGCGCCAGCCATCGGCGCAGGCGGTCAGTTGGCATTGGCAACCCAGTCGAGATAGGCGGGCAGGCCGCCCACGGCTTCGACCGCGAGCAGCTCCGGCAGTTCATAGGGATGCAATTCCAGCAGCCGCGCCTGCAGCGCGTCCATCCGCGCGCGCGTGGTCTTGGCCAGCAGCAGCACCTCGTCGGCGTGTTCGACCGCGCCGTGCCAGCGGTACACCGAATGCACGCCGGGCAGGATATTCACGCAGGCCGCAAGGTTCTCGCCGACCAGCGCTTCGGCGATGCGCTGGCCGATGGCGCGGTCGGGGCAGGTGCACAGGCAGACCAGCACGTCGCTCATCGCTTCACTCCACGGCGCCGCCGCGCGCGCGGCGGCCGGTGCGCTGCTGCGCCAGCTGTTCGGCGAGCTCGAGCAGCGGCACCCGCGACTGCGCGGGCGCATCGCGGAACGCCGAGAGCAGCCGCCGCTCCTGCGGATCGTCCACCAGCAGGGCGTCCACCGCGGCGATCGAATCGAGCGCGTCGCCCGACGGCGTCATCGAGCCGCGCCCGGTGGCCAGCCACTCGAACTGCACGCCGGTGGCCAGCGCGAGCTTGCGCAGGTGGTTGACGCTGGGCTTGCCGCGCTGCGCTTCCCAATGGCTGACCGCGCTGCGCTGCACGCCCAGCTCCAGGGCCAGTTGGGCCTGCGACAGGCCCGCGGCCCGCCGGGCGATCCGGATCCGCTGGGCGGCGGCGGTGGGGCTGGAGAGATCCTGCATCCGGCTATGATAACTCACCCGGTGACCAAGAATAGCCCGTTCTTGTCTAGTTTTGATAGCCGACTGTCAAAACTGTGCAGCTCGCCGCTCATTGCCGGGCATCGAGCGGCAAGTGGCTATCAAAACTAGCCCCCCGTCCTCGTGCGCGCGCTTCCAAAACCCGTTTGACCTGTCCATGCTGCAGGCCACGACATGGATGTTGCACCCGACCCCGGTCGGGCGACAGGCAGTCGGGACCCGGCCGATTGGGCGGCCGGCCCCGATTCGGTCGGACCCCGGAGCGCGCATCCTCCCCTGGGATGCGCGCTCTTTTTTTTGCCCGCGGGGACTTGAATCCCGCGCACGTCGCCCCATTTCCCCTGCAGTCCCGCCTGGCGGGCGTTTTCTTGCCGCGATGCTGGCACTCGCCATGGGCGACTGCTAACATCGCGGCCCTCGTTGTCCAACAAATCCCGAACAATCAAGTACTTGCGAGGTCTGCAATGAATATCAAGCCGCTTTACGACCGCGTCGTCATCAAGCGCATGGAAGAGGAAAAGATGTCCGCGGGCGGCATCGTCATCCCCGACACCGCCGCCGAGAAGCCGATCAAGGGCGAAGTGGTCGCGGTCGGCGAGGGCAAGGCGCTGGACAACGGTTCGCTGCGCGCGCCCAAGGTCAAGGCCGGCGACAAGGTGCTGTTCGGCAAGTACTCCGGCACCGAGGTGAAGCTCGACGGCACCGAGTACCTGGTGGTGAAGGAAGACGACATCCTCGCCGTCCTCGGCTGATCCCCTCCCCGAACACAAGACTTTCAGAGGTAAATGCACATGGCTGCCAAGGAAATCCGCTTCGGCGAAGACGCGCGCTCCAAGATGGTGCGCGGCGTCAACGCGCTCGCCAATGCCGTCAAGGCCACCCTGGGCCCGAAGGGCCGCAACGTCGTGCTCGAGAAGAGCTACGGCTCGCCGACGATCACCAAGGACGGCGTGTCCGTCGCCAAGGAGATCGAGCTGCAGGACAAGTTCGAGAACATGGGCGCGCAGATGGTCAAGGAAGTCGCTTCCAAGACCTCCGACAACGCCGGTGACGGCACCACCACCGCGACCGTGCTGGCGCAGGCGCTGATCCGCGAGGGTGCGAAGGCCGTCGCCGCCGGCATGAACCCGATGGACCTCAAGCGCGGCATCGACAAGGCCGTGGTCGCGGCCGTCGCCGAGCTCAAGAACATCAGCAAGCCCACCGCCGACGACAAGGCCATCGCCCAGGTCGGCACCATCTCCGCCAACTCCGACGAGTCGATCGGCAACATCATCGCCGACGCGATGAAGAAGGTCGGCAAGGAAGGCGTGATCACGGTCGAGGAAGGCTCGGGCCTGGAGAACGAGCTGGACGTGGTCGAGGGCATGCAGTTCGACCGCGGCTACCTGTCGCCGTACTTCATCAACAACCAGCAGTCGATGTCGGCCGAGCTGGAAGATCCGTACATCCTGCTGCACGACAAGAAGATCTCGAACGTGCGCGACCTGCTGCCGGTGCTCGAGGGCGTGGCCAAGGCCGGCAAGCCGCTGCTGATCGTGGCCGAGGAAGTCGAGGGCGAGGCGCTGGCGACGCTGGTGGTCAACACCATCCGCGGCATCGTCAAGGTGTGCGCGGTCAAGGCCCCGGGCTTCGGCGACCGCCGCAAGGCGATGCTGGAGGACATGGCGATCCTCACCGGCGGCACCGTGATCTCCGAGGAAGTCGGCCTGTCGCTCGAGAAGGCGACGATCAAGGACCTGGGCCGCGCCAAGAAGGTGCAGGTCTCCAAGGAGAACACCACCATCATCGACGGCGCCGGCAACACCGGCGACATCGAGGCCCGCATCAAGCAGATCAAGGCGCAGATCGAGGAGACCTCCTCGGACTACGACCGCGAGAAGCTGCAGGAGCGCGTGGCCAAGCTCGCCGGCGGCGTGGCCGTGATCAAGGTCGGTGCCTCGACCGAGATCGAGATGAAGGAGAAGAAGGCCCGCGTCGAGGACGCGCTGCACGCCACCCGCGCCGCGGTGGAAGAGGGCGTGGTCCCGGGCGGCGGCGTCGCGCTGCTGCGCGCCAAGGCCGCGATCGAGTCGCTCAAGGGCGACAACGAGGACCAGACCCACGGCATCGCCATCGCCCTGCGCGCGATGGAGGCCCCGCTGCGCGAGATCGTCACCAACGCCGGCGAGGAGCCCTCGGTCATCGTCAACAAGGTCAAGGAAGGCAAGGGCAACTTCGGTTACAACGCCGCCAACGGCCAGTTCGGCGACATGGTCGAGTTCGGCATCCTGGACCCGACCAAGGTCACCCGCACCGCGCTGCAGAACGCGGCGTCGATCGCCGGGCTGATGATCACCACCGAGGCGATGGTCGCCGAGCTGCCGAAGAAGGAAGAGCCGGCGATGCCGGGCGGCGGCGGCATGGGCGGCATGGGCGGAATGGATTTCTGATCCAGCGCCGAAGCTGCAACCCGTTACAGCAAAAACCCCGCCGCCGGCGGGGTTTTTGTTTCTCGCCCCGGTCAGTCCACCGCCTCGAACTCCCACGTGACGGACACCGTGCCCAGGTTGTCCCGTCCGAGGACGTCCTCGACCAGGTCGCGCTCGAGGATCCAGTCACCCCGGTCGGACAGGTGCCGCGTCTCGTCGAGGTGGCTCCAGGACATCAACTTGAAGTCGCGGGTTCCCGAGAGCCGGGAGCCATCCCCGGCGATGCCGCTGCCATGGAGCCCCGGGAGCCACAGCATGTCGTCCGGCCGGGCGTCGCCGGAGCGGCGGCTGTAGACCTCCGACTTGCCCATGGCCTGGCCCTGCAGGTGGAACGTGTAGGAGCAATCGGCCTTGAGGGTGAGGGACAACATCGATCCGTCCTCGGACATGTCCTCCTCATGGCGTTGCAGCCTGCCGTTTCCGACGAAGCTGCTGCGGTAGGCCAGGCCGAGGTGGTCGAATTGCTCGAACACCTGCCGGGCATCGACCCGTCCGCGTGGCTCGGGGTGGAAGTACTGGACCAGGTAATCCGCTCCGCGGTGCTGCCTGCGGGTCCTCTCGGCCAGCTGCGCGCCGACGTCCACGGTGAAGGCGTAGCTCAGGTGGTCCTCGCCATCGGCCGAGGTGACGTCGCGCTGGTGGCTGAACGCGATCCGTCCGGTCCAGGCTTCGTGCCCGAGCAGCCCGTTGCACGCGGGAGCCGGCGGGCCGCTGGCGACGCCGGGCCGGTTGCCGGTCGGCGCGCCATCGCGGCCACAACGCCACAGCAGCAACAGGGCCAGGAGGAGCAGCGCAACCGCCGCGGAACGGCGCTTCGGCAACCAGGCGGCGATGCTGCGCCTGCGCTGCCCCTGTCCGCCGTCCGCCCCCTCGCCCGCTGCCCGTGCCTTTTCCCGGGCGGCGGCGATGTCGGCGGCGTCGCGCCGGCCGAGTTCCTGCCAGCCGCGGACCAGGCCGGCCCACAGCCGGCTGGCCAACAGCAGCAGGAAGGCGCCCGTCGCCTTTGCGACACGCCTTGCGCGCGGCCAACCTTGTTCAGGGCCGCCGGGGTTGGCCGCGGAACTCTGTTCCTGGTTGTCCATGTCAGCGCCTCAGCAGGCCGCGCAACATGCCCTTGGCCGCTTCCTTGGCGGTCGGCTTCGCCGCGTCCCGGGCGGCGCCGTCGGCACCGAGCACGAGCATCGCGGTGGACTTGTTGCGCACGCGGGCGTTCCAGCCATTCCCGGAGAGGGTGCGCTCGCTGCCGTGCGCCGCCATCTGCAGCATCGGGGTACCACCGGCCGCGAACACTTCGACCGGGATCTGGCACTCGCGCGCGCCGGCGCCCATCAGGGTCCGCTTGCGGATCCATTGCGCGACCTTCGAGGCCGGGAGGTAGTCGAGCATCTCGTGCCCGGCATAACCGTCCTCGGAACTGCTCCACATCACCACGGTGTCGCCGTCGGACACGGTGGCGTGGGCGAAGTACGCCTGCGCGCCTGCGACGCCTTCCCAGTGCAGTGTCACGCCGCCGTCGTCGTTGTCGCGGGTCCCGGGCTCGAGTTCCGGCATGAAGTCCTGGGCGGCGGCGAGCTCGAACCGCATCGCGTCGGGCACCCGGTCGCCGGTGACGTGGTGGCCACCCACCAGCGAGGCCCGCGACGAGACGTTATCGCGGCTGCCCTGGTTCGGCCACAGCACGTAGCCGCGTTCGGGATCGATGTGATCCGGGGTGAAGCGCGGCTTCATCGCGCGCCCCGTCTGCACCGGCTTGCCGTTGCGCACGGTCACCGAATACTCGATCGGCTGGCCCTTGCGGGCGTGCGTGCTGCAGCCCCAGTAGTAGCGGACGCGGTAGGTACCGCCGTCGGCGAAGGCAACGCTGGCGGCGGCATCGCCACCGACGTCGTTGGCCTGCCCCGCGCGTTCGGGAGGCAGCAGGTCCAGCTGCCGGCCCAGCCGCAGCCCCTTGGGAATGGCCTGTTGCGCGGGCACGCCCGGCCTGGCGGGGTTGTACAGCGCCACGTCGAGGTATCGGCCGGCCATCGCGGGATGGCGCGCCATGCCGTAGTGCGGCTTGGCGACGCTGCGGCTCGCCAGCCGGCCGACCAGCCCGCCGCCTGCCATGCCTGGCGTGGCGTGGGTGGCGACATCGATGGTCAGTTCGGCCTTCGCGGACTGCGCGCCGGCAGGGGCGGGCATGGCGGCGACCAGGGCGACGGCAAGGGAGCCCGCCAGCGCCGACGGGAGGAGAACAGGGGAATGCTTCATGGGTGCGTACCTGAGGGGCGGGTCGGACGGCGACCCGGCCGGGCCCGGACGGCTCCGGGCACCCCATCCACGCGATTCGGGACCTTCGACTGACAGGCGCTGCCGCGCCCGGGTCCCGCGCTCAGTCCAGGCTGGCGGCCAGGGCCAGCATCTGGCGGGTGCCGGGGTGGGTTTCGCCGTAGATGCCCAGGTTCGCCTCGACTGCTTCGCCCACCGCCTCGCGCGCCCGGTCCGGGACGTGGCGGACGAACAGTTCGGCGCGGGCGGCCATGACCCGCGGCCACTCGACGCCGTTGTCGACGCCGGCGCCGCGCGCTTCCGCGATCGCCTTGTCGTACAGCGCGACGGCTTCGCCCACGCGGCCGGTTTCCGCCAGCGCGACCGCGCGCACGCCATCGGTCGAGGCCAGCCGGCGGGGGTCCTTGAATTCGGCCCTTGCGTAGACGTCGGCAGCCTGCTCCGCCAACGCCAGGGCCTCTGCCGTGCGCCCTTGGCGCAAGCGCAGGCGGGCGACCTGGACGAGCCCGTGCGCGTAGTAGGGATGGCCTTCCCCGTGCAGCTCGCGGCGCAATCGCAGGCCTTCCCCGAGCAACGCCTCGGCTTCGTCGTAGCGGCCCGACTGGCGATACAGGTTGCCGAGGTTGGCGACCGAGATCGCATAGCGCGGGTCGTTCTCGCCGAACAGCCTGCGCGCGAGTTCCAGGGCACGGATCATGTGCGGTTCGGCCTCGGCGTCGCGTTCCGCGTTGTCCAGCGCAAGTGCCAGGTTGTTGTGGGCGGCGGCGAGCGAAGTGCTCACGCCGCCGGGAGTGCGCGCCTCCAGGATCGAGATGGCCTCGCCGATGGCATCGGCCGCCTCGTCGAACCGAGCCATGTGGGTGAGGATGATGCCGTGGTGGTCCAGCAGCACGGCGCGCTCGGGACTGCCCGGCGGGTGCACCTGGCCGGCCAGCTCCAGTGCCCGCGCCGACCGCTGCAGCGCCGTGTCGAGTTCGCCGCGGGCCAGGGCGAGGCTCGCGAGGTCGGAAAGCACCGGGAGCCGCGCGGTCGGCGGCAGGCGGTCGACGCTGCGCAGGCCGATCGCCTCGCCCAGCAGTCTTTCGGCGCCTTGTTCGTCGCCTTCGACGAGCACCGCCGAACTGAGCGCACGCAGGTAGTGGAACAATTGCTCGGGTGGCAGCGACGTGCTCGCCCGGGCCCTTGCGAGTGCCGCTTCGGCGTGGGCGGTGGCTTCGGCCGTCCTGCCCAGGCGCGACAAGGCCTGCACCCGGCGCAGGACAAGCTGCCCGTGCAATTCCCCCGGCACGCGGCCGGCGTCCTCCAGCAGGCGTTCGCTGGCGTCGTACTCGACCAGCGCCTCGGCATCCCGGTTCGCGCGAGCCTCCAGCAGGCCCCTGGCGAACCTGGCCTCGAGCACCACCGGCGCGGCGCCGGCTTCGGCCGCCAGGCGCAAGCCTTCGTCGAGCAGCGGCGCGGCCGCGTCCAACTCGTCGATCCTGCGGTACAGGTCGCCGAGCAACACGAGCATTTCCGCGCGCAAAGCAGGCGCATCGACGAACGCACCGCGGATGCGGTGTGCGCCCTGGTCGAGCAGTTCGCGCGCGGTCAGGGGGCCGCCGATCGCGGCGTCCGGGTCGTTGGCCTCGAACAGGTCCACCATGAAGTCGCGGGCAGCGGCCGCCCGCCGTTCCTGGGTCAGCGCCTGCTCCGCTGCCCGCCGCGCGGCATCGGCCTGCCACAGCGTGGTGCCGATGCCCGCGGCCAGGGTGGCGGCGAGCAACACGCCCGCGGCGACGCCGACCTTGTTGCGGGCGGCGAACTTCCGCAGCCGGTAGCCGAGCTTCGGCCGCTGCGCCAGCACCGGCTCCCCGGCGAGCCAGCGGCGCAGGTCGTCGGCCAGTGCCTCGGCAGTTGCGTAGCGTTGCTCGGGATCCTCGGCCAACGCCTTGAGCAGCACCCGGTCGAGGTCGTTCTTCAGCGGGACGTAGTGGCGGTGGTACGGGTCACCGGAGCTGCGCACGAGCAGGGACGGCCGCGTGGTGTCGGTACCTTCGGTCGCGGCCAGCGGGGTGCGCCCGGTCAGCAGGCGGTGCAGCAGGGCGCCCAGTCCGTAGATGTCCACGGCCGTGCTCGGTTCGGCGCCGGCGAGTTGTTCCGGCGCGGCGTATCCGGGCGTCAGCGCGCGCCACATGGTCCGGGTGCGGTCGTCGTTGGCGTCGGTGAACCGGCCGATGCCGAAGTCGAGCAGGTGCACGTGCCCGCCGGCGTCGACCAGCACGTTGGAGGGCTTGAGGTCGCGGTGGACCACCAGGTTGCGGTGCGCGAACGCGACCGCATTGCAGACCTGCAGCGCCAGCCGGACGATGGCGGCCGCGTCCGGCTCGCGCGCTTCGCACCAGCGGTCGATGCGCTCGCCCTCGACCAGCGGCATCGCGAGCCAGCAGGTGCCGTCGTCGGCGACCCCGGAATCGAGCAGGGTCGTGATGTTCGGATGGTTGAGGCGGGCCAGGATCACCGCCTCGCGGCGGAAGCGGTCGCGGCCGGCGGCTCCCAGCGCGCCCAGGGTGAGGACCTTCACCGCCGCTTGCTGGCGGGCCATGCCCGCTTCGCGCCAGGCACGGAGGACCACGGCCATGCCGCCACGGCCGAGTTCGGCTTCCAGCGTCCAGTCGCCCAGGCGCTGGCCGGCCAGACCGTTGCCGGGATCCATCGGACGCCGCGGCTTCCGGTGTGCGGCGACCAGTTGCTGCAGTCGCTGGCGCACCGGCACCGGAAGGTCTTGCGCCGCCAGCCAGGCGTCGCGTTCCGCTTCGGGCTGGTCCAGCCATTGGTCGAAGGCCGCATCGGCGGCCTTCCAGTGCGCCAACTGCTCAGGTCCCATCGCCGTCCTCGTCCAGCAGCGCCTGCAGGAATGCGCGCGCGCGCTCCCATTCGCGGTAGACCGTGCGTTCCGAGCACCCGAGCACCGACGCGATCTCCGAGAACTGCAGCCCGGCGAAGTAGCGCATCTCGACGATCTGCCGCCGCTGCGGGCTGATCGCCTCCAACGCGGCCAGTCCCTCGTCCAGCGCCAGCGCAGTGGTCATGGCGACCCCGGCGTCGTCCGGGATGCGGTCGTCGAGCGCGACCATCAGCTGGTCGCCGCCGCGCTTGCCGGTCGCACGGCGACGCGCATGCTCGACCAGGATCCAGCGCATCGCCTTGGCCGACGCGGCGAAGAAATGGTTACGGTCGCTGACCGACAGCGGCGCGCCGCGGTTGATGCGCAGGAACAGTTCGTGCACGAGCACCGTCGGCGTGATCGTGGCATCGCCGCCGAGCATCCGCGAGTTGGCCAGTCGCCGCAGTTCCGGATACAGGGCCTCGAAGACAGCGCCGATCCGTTCCGGCTCCCCGTCGCGCGCCAGCGCCAGCAGGTGGGTGATGTCGTCCTTCTCGGGCATCCCCGGCGACGCTAGCAGCGACGCAGGGGGGCGGCAAGCCGGAAAGCGACCGTACAATCACGCGATGCGAGACGCGGTCGACATCCTGGTCATCGGCGGCGGCCACAACGGCCTGGTCTGCGCCGCCTACCTGGCCGCGGCCGGGCTGAAGGTGCGGGTGCTGGAGCGGCGCGGGATCGTCGGCGGGGCCGCGGTCACCGAGGAATTCCATCCGGGGTTCCGCAACTCGCTGGCCAGCTACACCGTCAGCCTGCTCAACCCGCGCGTGATCCGCGACCTGCGCCTGGTCGAGCACGGCCTGCGCATCGTCGAGCGGCCGTACGCCAACTTCCTGCCGCTGCCCGACGGGCGCGCGTTCCGCTTCGGCGGCGAGCACACCCAAGCCGAGGTCGCGAAGTGGTCGCTTCGGGACGCCGAGCGCCTGCCGGCCTACTTCGCGATGCTCGAGCGGGTGGTCGCGGTGCTGCGCGAACTGATGCTGCGCACGCCGCCCAACGTCTCCGACCGCTTCGTGCTCGCGGACTGGATCGCGTCGCTGGCGGTGGGCCGCGAGCTGCGCAAGCTGGACATGGCCGCGCGCCGCGACCTGCTCGACCTGTTCACCAAGTCGGCCGGCGACCTGCTCGACGCCTGGTTCGAATCGGAGCCGCTGAAGGCCGTGCTCGGCTGGGACTCGGTGGTCGGCAACTTCGCCAGTCCGTACACGCCGGGCAGCGCCTACGTGCTGCTGCACCACGTCTTCGGCGAGGTCAACGGCAAGCAGGGTGCGTGGGGCCACGCCATCGGCGGCATGGGCGCGATTACCCAGGCGATGGCGCGCGAGTGCGAGGCGCGCGGCGTGGCGATCGAGACCGGCGCGGGGGTCGCCGAGGTGCTGGTCGAGGGCGGGCGCGCGACCGGCGTGCGCCTCGAGGACGGCCGCGAGTTGCGCGCCGGGACCATCGTCTCGAACCTCAATCCGAAACTCCTCTACCAGCGGCTGCTGCCGCGCGACGCGCTCGATACCGACACTGCCGAACGCATCGACCGCTACCGCTGCGCCTCCGGCACCTTCCGCATGAACGTGGCACTGTCGGAGCTGCCCGACTTCAGCGCGGCGCCGGGCACGCAGCTGCAGCCGCACCACCAGAGCGGGATCCTGGTCGGTCATTCGCTGCAGTACTTCGAGCAGGCCTACTTCGACGCGAAGTCGCGCGCGCACAACCCCGGCTGGGCACGCCGGCCGATCGTGGAGCTGGTGATCTCGTCCACGCTCGACGACACCCTCGTGGACGGCCGCCTGGCACCGTCGGGTGCGCACGTGGCGAGCCTGTTCTGCCAGCAGGTCAACCCCCACATGCCCGATGACAGCGGCGAGGGCGGCTGGGACATGCATCGCGACACGGTGGCCAGGCTCATGATCGACACCGTGGATGCGGTGGCGCCGAACTTCCGCCGCAGCGTGCTCGGCTACCGCGCGCTGTCGCCGCTGGACCTGGAACGCGAGCTCGGGCTGGTCGGGGGCGACATCTTCCACGGTGCGCTCGGCCTCGACCAGCTGTTCAGCGCGCGCCCGCTGCTGGGCCAGGGCAACTACCGCGGCGCGCTGCCGGGCCTGTACCTGTGCGGCTCGGGCACGCATCCCGGCGGCGGCGTCACCGGCCTGCCCGGCCGCAACGCCGCGCGCGAGGTGCTGCGCGACCTGGGCAAGGGGCCGCGCCCGGCATGAATGCGCGCCTGCATCCATCGCATAGTGAACCGTTCAGTTCTTTTTTTGCAGTGCAGCGTGCATCTTGCGTAACGAATCCTTCACGATGGTCCCGCATCCCGACGTGGGGGAGGGAGCAGGCCCGCTACCGGACTCGTCCGGTGCGGGCTTTTTAATTGCATGGACGGGATGCTCGAACGGGTCGCCGCCGCCAGCGATTTCGCCGCCGCCACCCTGTGCCGCCAGCCCGGCCTAGCCCAGCGCTTGCAGGCCGACAGCGCGCTCCCGATCGAGCCGCCCGTGCTGGACCCGGGAAACCGCCACGACTGGCCCGCACTGCTGCGCCGCTACCGCGCGGCCGAGTCCACCCGCCTTGCCTGGCGCGACATCCTCGGCCTGGACGATGTCGACGCGACCCTGACCGGCAGCACCGCGCTGGCCGAAACCTGCCTGCGCCTGGGCCTGGCCGCGCTCGAGGGCGAGTTCGCCGAACGCCACGGCGCCATCCGCGGGCCCGACGGCAACCCCCGGCGGCTGGTGGTGTTCGCGCTCGGCAAGCTCGGCGGCGGCGAGCTCAACTTCTCCTCGGACGTGGACCTGGTCTACGGCTACGAGGAGGCGGGCGAGAGCGACGGCCCGCGCCCGCTGGCTGCGGAGCAGTACTACGCGCGGCTCGGCCAGCAGTTGGCGAAGCTCCTGGACGAGACCACCGCCGAGGGCTTCTGCCACCGCGTGGACCTGCGCCTGCGCCCGTTCGGCAACGCCGGCCGGGTGGCCTGGTCGTTCGCGGCGATGGAAAACTACTTCCAGCACGAGGGCCGAGACTGGGAGCGCTACGCCTGGCAGAAGGCGCGGCCGGTGGCCGGCGACATCGGCGCGGGCGAACGCTTCCTGCGCAGCCTGCGTCCCTTCATCTACCGGCGTTACCTGGATTACGGCGCGCTCGACGGCCTGCGCGCGATGAAGGCGGCGATCGCGGCCGAGGTCGCGCGCAAGGAGTTGTCCGACGACATCAAGCGCGGTCCGGGGGGCATCCGCGAGATCGAGTTCCTGGTGCAGGCATTGCAGCTGATCCGCGGCGGGCGCGAACCGGCGCTGCGCGAACGGCGCCTGCTGCCCGCGCTGGAGGCGCTGGTCGCCGCCGGCCACGTGCGCGCGGATGCCGGCGCCTCGCTGGCCGCGGCCTACCGCTTCCTGCGCAGGCTCGAGAACCGGCTGCAGATGCTGCGCGACCAGCAGGTGCATGCGCTGCCCGAGTCCGCCGAGGATCGCGCGCGCATCGCACTCGGCCTGGGCTACCCGGACTTCGACGCACTGCAGGCGGACCTGTCGGCCCACCGCGACACGGTTTCGGCGGAGTTCGCCGCGCTGCTGGCGCCGCGCGGCCGCAGCGAGGTTCCGGGTGACCTCGCCGGCTACTGGCGGGCGCTGCCCGACGCCGGCGATCCCGGGACCCTGGCCGACGCAGGCTTCGAAGCGCCGGAGGCGGCCGACGCGGCGCTGCGCGACTTCGCCCGCGCGCCGGCCTTGCGTGCGCTCTCGGACGCCGCGCGGGCGCGGCTGGATCGCGTGCTGCCGGCGCTGCTCGGGGCCGCCGGGGATTCGGCGCAGCCGGACGCCACGCTCAAGCGCGTGCTGCCGCTGCTGCAGAACATCCTGCGCCGCGCCAGCTACCTGGCCTTGCTGGACGAACAGCCGGCGGCGCTGCAGCGGCTGGTGGACGTGTTCTCGCGCAGCGCGTTCCTGGCCGAGCGGCTGGCCGCGCACCCGCTGCTGCTGGACGAACTGCTCGACGTGCGCGTGGGCGGCCCGCTGCCCGGGCGCGAGGCGTTGCGCGAGGCGTGCGCGGCCACGCTCGTGCACGAGGACGCCGAAGCCGCGCTGCTCGCGCTCAACGAAGTGCGCCAGGCGCTCAGTTTCCGCATCGCGCTCGCGACCCTGGACCAGCGCCAGCCGCCGCAGGACAGCGTGCGCCAGCTCGCCTGGCTGGCCGACGCGGTGGTGGCGGTGGTGCTCGAGCTCGCGCGCCGGGAGATGCACGCCGCGCACGGCGAACTGCCGGGGGCGCGCTTCGCGGTGGTGGGCTACGGCAGCCTGGGCGGCGAGGAGCTGGGCTTCGGCTCGGACCTGGACGTGGTGTTCCTGTACGAGGCCGGCGCGGACGCGCAGTCCAGCGGCCCGCGCACGCTCGATGCGGCGCGCTGGTCGGCGCGGCTGGCGCAGAAGGTGGTGGCGCTGCTCGGCACCGTCACCGCCGCTGGCCGGCTGTTCGACGTGGACGTGCGCCTGCGCCCGGATGGCGCGAAGGGACTGCTGGTCTCGCCGGTGGCCGGGTTCGAGGACTACCAACGCCAGCGGGCCTGGACCTGGGAACACCAGGCACTGGTGCGCGCGCGCGGCATCGCCGGCGACGCGGCATTGCTGGAGCGCTTCGAGGCGATCCGCGCGGCGGTGCTGGCGCAACCCCGCGATCCCGACAAGCTGCGCGCGGACGTGGCCTCGATGCGCGCGCGCATGCGCGCCGAGCTGGACCGTTCGGACGCCGCCCGCTTCGACGTCAAGCAGGGCGAGGGCGGCCTGGTCGACCTCGAGTTCCTGCTGCAATACCTGGTGCTGCGCGACGCCGGGCGCTTCCCCGCACTGCTGAAGCCGCGCGACACGCAGGGCCTGCTGGATGCCGCGTGCACGCTCGGGGCCTTCGACGCCGCCTCCTGCGCGGCGCTGCGCGCAGCGCACGCGGTGCTGCTCGAGGCCGGCCTGAGGTGCACGCTCGACCGCCGCCCGCGCCTGGTGCCGGCAGGCGACGCCATCGCCGGTGCCCGCGCCGCGATCGGCGCGGCGCGCGCGTCACTCGGGCTGTAGCAGCGGCCGCAACTGCGACGCGACGCGCTCGGTCTCGCGCAATGCTTCGGCCTGGAACGGCGCGAGCCCGCCTTCGGCCGGCCGCACCCGGCCCAGCGTCGCGAGCTCGTCCATGAAGCCGCGGATCCGGCCCTGCACGCGGTCCATCCCGGCCACGAACACCGGCACGTAGGTCGCGCAGGCCTCGGAGACCATGTTCACCGAATCGGGCGAGCACACGATCCGGTCCGCCCAGGCCAGCATCCCGGCGTAGGGGTTGGCGCCGTCGGTGTCGTCCAGCCACAGCAGCGCCTCGCGCCCGGAGTAGCGCGCGCGGATGGACTGGTGCAAGGCGCGCGGCGTGCGCCGCGACGCGGTCAGCAGCACGCTGCCGCCGTCCTCGGTGACCGCCGCGTCCACCGCATCCAGCCAGGCGTCGACCGTGGCCGCGTCGTAGCGGACATGGCCGGCGGGGCCGCCGAGCAGGACCGCGATGCGCGGACGCGGCAGCCGGCCCAGCGCCGGGAAGGTCTCGCGCGCCAGCCGCAGCCAGGTGTCGTCCACTGGGTTGAGGCTGCCCAGCAGGGTCAGCACGTTGTCGCCGCGCAGGCCGTCGTGGCGCGGCGCGACCACCACGTCCCAGAGCGCGGGCGGCAGGCGTGGGTCGAGGATCTGCACCGCGCGCGCGCCGGCATCGCGCGCGAGCCGGGTCGCCAGCGCGCCCTGGCGGCCGCATCCGATCGCCAGCGCCGGCGGCTGCCGCCCGAGCGCCTCGGCGAACGCGCCGCCGAAGGCCTGGCGGCTGCCCGGGAGCCGCCGCGGCGCGGCCCAGGACCAGGGGGCCCGCGCGCGCAGCAGCCACTCGCGCGACTGCAGGCCGAGCGCACGCGCCAGCGCGCCGGCCTGGCGGACGTTGCCGGCGCGGCCGTCGCTGAGCGTCCAGCAACCGCCGGCGGCGCGCGTGGAGCGTTCCATGGCTGCGACCCTGCGTTGCATCCCGTCGGCGGAGTGCCGTCGCGCGACACTCTACACTGGACATCCAGCCGGGAAAGGCCCGGCGCAGCAACAGGGAGAACGATGGCAGATCCACAGGCAGCGGCAGGCACCGGCAGGGAGCCGCTCGACGCAGTCGCGCTGGACCGGCTGTTCCGGCAGGCGAGGACCTACAACGCCTTCGGCGGCGAGGTGGGCGACGACACCATCCACCGGCTCTACGAGCTGGTGAAGCTGGGACCGACCCAAGCCAACTCCTGCCCGGCGCGCTTCGTGTTCGTGAAGACGCCCGAGGGCAAGGCGAAACTGGGCCCGACCCTCGACGCCGGCAACCACGACAAGACCATGGCCGCCCCGTGCACCGTGATCGTGGCCTACGACATGGCCTTCTACGAGAAGCTGCCGGTGCTGTTCCCGCACACCGACGCGCGCTCGTGGTTCGCCGACAACCCGGAGCCGGAGCTGTACCGCGCCGCCTTGCGCAACAGCAGCCTGCAGGGCGCCTACCTGATGCTCGCGGCGCGCGCGCTGGGGCTGGACTGCGGCCCGATGTCGGGCTTCGACCGCGACAAGCTGGACGCCGCGTTCTTCGCCGGCACCTCCATCCGTTCCAACTTCCTGGTCAACCTCGGCCAGGGCGATCCGGCGAGCATCTTCCCGCGTTCGCCGCGGCTGCCGTTCGACGAAGCCTGCCGGATCGCGTGACCACTGACCGCACGACCCTCTTTCCAAGGAGCGACACCACCATGTTCAAGAAGCTCGTCCTCGCCGCCGCACTGGCCGGCATCGCCTTCGGCGCCAGCGCCGACCCGGTCGAATACACCATCGACCCGACCCACACCATGGTCCTGGCCAGCTGGAACCATTTCGGCTACTCCAACCCGACCGCCAACTTCGGCGAGGCCAAGGGCACCATCACCTACGACGCCGACGCACCGGAGAACTCCAAGGTCGAGGTGGTCCTGCCGCTGTCCGGCCTCACCAGCTTCGTCGCCGACCTCGACAAGCACCTGCTCAGCGCAGATTTCTTCGACGCGGAGAATTTCCCGGAAGCACGTTTCAGCAGCACCTCGGTGCGCGACCTGGGCGAGGGCCGGCTGCAAGTCACCGGCGACCTGACCCTGCACGGCGTCACCCGCCCGGTGGTGCTCGACGTGACCCTCAACAAGGCCGCGCCGCACCCGATGGGCAACGTGCCGACCGTCGGCTTCGACGCGACCACCACCATCAAGCGTTCCGAGTTCGGGATCGGCATGTACGTCCCGGCGGTGAGCGACGAGGTCGAGCTGCGCATCACTACCGAAGCCAGCGCCAAGGGCTGAGCGCGATGATCGTCGAACGCCCGTCCACCGAGCGCGGCAGCGTGCGCACCGGCTGGCTCGACAGCCGGCACACGTTCTCGTTCGGGCATTACCACGATCCTGCGTGGATGGGCTTCGGGGCGCTGCGCGTGATCAACGAGGACCGGGTGGCGCCGGGCGGCGGTTTCGCGCCGCACCGGCACGCCAACATGGAGATCCTCAGCTACGTGCTGTCCGGGACGCTCGCGCACCGCGACAGCAGCGGTGGCGGCGGCGTGCTGCGTCCGGGCGAGCTGCAATGGATGAGCGCCGGCCACGGCATCGAACACAGCGAGTACAACGCCTGCGATGCCAGGCCGGTGCACTTCCTGCAGATCTGGATCCAGCCCGACCGCGTGAACGCGCCGCCGGGCTACGACCAGCGCGCCTTCGACCCGGCCGCGCGCGAGGGGCGCTGGGCGCTGCTGGCCTCGCCCGACGGCGCCGACGGCAGCATCGCCATCCGCCAGCAGGCCAGGCTGCTCGGCACGCGCCTGCCCGAAGGCGCGGAAGTCGCGTTCACGGCCGACCCCGGGCGCCGCTACTGGCTGCACGTGGCCCAGGGCGAGGCCGGGGTCGAGGGCCGCGCGCTGGGGCCCGGCGACGCGCTCGGCTTCACCGCGGAATCCGGCGAATTCCGCCTCGCGGGCCGTGGCCCGGCGGCCGCCGACGTCCTCCTGTTCGACCTGCCGGGGTAAACTGGCGGCCCCACGAACGCAGGCCCACGCAGCGCCATGGCAGAGACCGCCCAGCACGACGTCCCCGCAACCGCAAACGCCGGCCCCGCCAATGCGAGCAAGCGTTACGAGGTGCGCCGCGCCGACCTGCCGCTGAGCTGCCCGACCCCGGCGATGGCGCTGTGGAATTCGCATCCGCGCGTCTACCTGCCGATCGAGAAGAACGGCGGCGAGGCGCAGTGCCCGTATTGCAGCGCGCAGTTCGTGCTGGTGGACTGACGCCGGGGTGCCGCTGACCGTCGTCCAGCTGCTGCCTGCGCTGGAATCCGGCGGCGTCGAACGCTCCACGCTCGAAATCGCCGAGGCCCTGGTCCGCGGGCGACACCGCGCGATCGTGGTCTCCGCCGGCGGCCGCCTGGTGCCCGCGCTCGAAGCGCTCGGCGCCGAGCACGTGCGGCTCGACATCGGCCGCAAGTCGCCATTCGTGTTCCGCCATGCGCGCGCGCTGCGGCGCCTGTTCCGCGAGCGGGCGGTGGACATCGTGCACGCGCGCTCGCGCATGCCGGCCTGGGTGGGCCGCCTGGCGCTGCGTGGCCTGCCGGCCGGCACGCGCCCGCGTTTCGTCACCACCGTCCATGGCCTTAACTCGCCGTCGCGCTACAGCGCGGTGATGGCGTCGGGCGAGCGCGTGGTCTGCGTCTCCGACACCGTCCGCGAGTACCTGCTGCGCCACTATCCCTGGCTGGACGCGTCGCGCCTGCGGGTGATCCCGCGCGGCATCGATCCGAAGGTCTTTTCGCCTGCACCGCTGCCGGACGCCGCGGCGCGGGCCTGGGCCGCGGCCCGGTTCCCGGCGCTCGGCGGCGAGGGACCGCTGCTGTTGCTGCCCGGCCGCGGGACCCGCCTGAAGGGGCACGCGGACGCCCTGCACCTGCTCGCCGCGCTGCGCGGCGACGGCAGCGACGCGCGCCTGTGGATGCCCGGCGCCCGCCACCCCGCGCGCGCCGGCTACGTCGCCGAACTCGAGGCGCTCGCGCAGTCGCTGGGCGTCGCCGGCGCGGTCGCGATCACCGCACCCACCGCCGCGATCGCGCGCGCCTACGCGGCAGCCAACGTCGTGCTGCAGCTCTCGCGCAAGCCCGAGGCCTTCGGCCGCACCGTGCTCGAAGCGCTCTCGGTCGCGCGACCGGTCGTCGGCTGGGACCACGGCGGCGTCGGCGAGTTGCTGCGCGCCTGGCAGCCGGAGGGCGCGGTGCGCGCGTTCGACGCGGCGGCGCTGGAGGCGACCACGCGCGCGATGCTCGCCAATCCGCCCGCTCCGGTTACGATGCCCGACAGTCTGCAGCAGATGCAGGACGCAACCCTGTCGCTCTATGACGAACTCGCCGACGACCGCTCCCATGGCGCCTGACCCGGCCGCCACCCCCGCAGGCTGGCGCTGGGCACCGGTGTGGGTGATGGTGTTCGTCGCGCTGTGGCCGGCGCCCGGCTATGCCGAGGGCGTGATGGTGCTCGGCGCGCTGGCAGCCATCGCCAAGCTGCTGCTGGCGCGCTTCCGCCACGGGACCCGGTTGCTCAGCGGCCCGGCGTGGGCCCTGACGAGCGTGCTGTTCGTGTCGTACTGGCTGCCGGAACTGGTGTCGGCGTTCGACGCGGTGGACCCGGGGCGTGCATTCCGCGAAGCCGCGGTGGACCTGCGCTACCTGCCGTTCCTGTGGCTGGTGGCGGCCGCGGTGGCCGACGCGCGTGGGCGCCGCATCACCTTCGTCGGGCTGGGCGTGATCGTCGGCGTCTGGAGCGCCGACGTGCTGCTGCAGGGCCTCACCGGCACCAGTCCGCTGTTCTGGGGGCTCGACAGCCTGAAGCAGTTGATCAGCGGCGGCGCGATGTGCCCGCCCGAGGCGGCGCTGCGCGCCGGGCGCCTGTCCGGCGTGCTCGGGCCGTGCAACCTCAAGCTCGGGCCGGTGCTGGCCAGCCTTTCGCCGTTCGTGCTGCACCTCGGGCGCGTGCGCTTCGGCCGCACCGGCTGGCTGGTCGCCGCGGCGCTGGTCGGCGTGGCGCTGGTGCTGGCCGGATCGCGCGCCTCGTGGCTCACCTTCAGCCTGGTGCTGCTGTTCTCCGGCTGGCAGCTGCTGGGCTGGAAGCGGCTGCTCGGCGTGTTCGCGTTCGGCGCCGTGGCGCTGGCGGTGCTCACGTTCACGGTGCCGCAGGTGCGCGACCGGGTGGAGCGCACCGCGCAGGTGCTCGAGATCGGGGACGAGGGCGTCGAGGCCGCGCTGTCCGGGCGTACGCGGATCTGGGGCGCGGCCCTGTGCATGGCGAGCGAGCACCCGTTCAACGGCATCGGCGCGCGCGGCTTCCGCGAGGCGTTCGCGCACTGCGATCCGAACCACGGCGAGATCGCGGCGTGGGGCGAGGGTCCGGCGCTGCACGCGCACCAGATCGTGCTCGAGGTGCTGGCGGAAACCGGGATCTTCGGCCTGATGTGCTGGCTCGCCGGGGTCGCGCTGGCCTGGCGCGCGTGGAACTTCGCCGAGGCCGAGGCGCGCCGGCGCGCGCGCCCGGCGATGCTGGCGCTCGCGGTCACGGTGTTCCCGCTCAACACCCACCTCGCGTTCTATTCCACCTTCTGGGGCGGGCTGACGCTGATGCTGGCGGCGCTGTACGCCGGCAGCCTGCTGGCGCGGGACAGGGCGGCGCCGGCGAGCGCGTGAACCCGGTCCCGGCCCGCTGTCGCTTCACGCGGCCCGCGGACTGGATCGCCGCGCGCATCGCGCGCCTGCCGCAGGCCTGGCTGCTGCGCCTGGGCGCCTTGCTCGCAGGGCTGGGTGCTCCGCTGCTGCGACGCCGGCGCCGGATTGCGGCGCGCAACCTCGAACTCTGCTTCCCGGAACTCGACCGCGCGGCGCGCGAGCGCCTGCTGCGCGAGACCCTCCGCGATACCGTGACCGGTGCGCTGGAAACGCTGCGCGCCTGGTTCGCGCCCGCGGACGCCTTGCGCGGCCTGTACGCCGTCGAAGGACTGGAACACCTGGCGCGGGCGCGCGCCGCGGGCCGCGGCGTGCTGCTCGTCACCGGGCACCTCACGCACTTCGAGCTGGCCGGCCGGGTGCTGGGGGACGCGTCCGGGCAGCCGGTCTCGCTGCTTGCGCGGCGCCACAACGATCCGTGCCTGGACCGCTGGATCGACGCCGCGCGCCGGCGCGCGTTCTCGTCCACCATCGCCAAGAAGGACAAGGCGGCACTGCTCGACGCGCTGCGTGGCGGCGCCGCGGTGATGTACCTGGGGGACCAGGACTTCAGCTACCACAATGCGTTCGTGCCGTTCTTCGGCGTGGCCGCGTCCACCCTCACCGCGCTGCCCGGCCTGCTCGCGGAAAGCGGCGCGGTGGCGTTGCCGGTCTGGATGCAGCGCCTGGCCGACGGCAGCTACCGCCTGCGCATCGAACCGCAATGGGCCGGCTGGCCCGGCGGCGACCCGACCGCCGATGCCGCGCGCTACATGGCCGAGCTCGAAGCAGTGGTGCGCGAAGCGCCGTCCCAGTACCTGTGGGTGCATCGTCGCTTCAAGACACGGCCACCGGGCGAACCGGACCCCTACGCGTAGGGATCGACGCCGTCCGGCTGGCGCTTGAAGCGCCGGTGGATCCACAGGTACTGCGCCGGCACGGCGCGCGCCATCGCCTCGATCGCCTGCATCACGCGCGCGGTGTCGGCAGTCGCGTCGGTGGTGGGGAAATGGTCGAACGCGGGCGACAGCCGCAGCGTGTAGCCGCCGTCGTCGCGACGCTCGTGCGCGAACGCCAGCACCGAGGCGCCGGCCAGGCGCGCGAGCTGGTGGGTGGAGGTGAGACTGGACGCGGGCACGCCGAAGAACGGCACGAACACGCTGTCGCCGCGGCGGGTCTCCTGGTCGGGCGCGAACCACAGCACGCCGCCGGCCTTGAGGTGGCGGATCGCCGGCCGCAGCTCCTCGCGTCCGAACATCGCCACCGCGTAGCGCAGGCGGCCGCGCTTCACCGCCCACTCGAGCGGGGGCTGTCCATGCGGGCGGTACATGCCGGCCAGCGGCACGTGGTCGCACATCAGCCGGCCGCAGGCCTCGAGCGTGGTGAAGTGGCCGGACACCAGGATCACGCCGCGACCGCCGGCGCGCGCTTCCTCGAGGTGCTCCAGGCCTTCGATCCGCAAGCCGCGGCGCAGCGGCGCGACCGAACCCCACCAAGCCCGCGCGAACTCGAACAGGCCGATGCCCAGCGCGCGGAAGTGCCGGCGCAGCAGCTCGCGCCGCGCTGCGTCGTCGAGCTCCGGGAAGCAAAGCGCCAGGTTGCGCGCGGCGACCTCGCGGCGGCCGCGCATGGCCAGTGCCAGCACCGCGCCGACAGCGCTGCCGAGCCGGCGCTGCAGCGCCCACGGCAGGCGTGCCAGCAACACGCAGGCGCCGACCAGCAGCCAGGTCGGCCAGTGGCGCGGCGCAAGCGGCGGGCTGCCGGCGCTGGTCGGGGAGGCGGGCTCGGGCATGCGGCGATTCTAGCGGCCGCGTTCGCTATGCTGTGCCGATGCCGGCCGATCCCTTCGAACGAGTGCTGCGCGGCCTGTATTCGGCCGCGCTGTACCTGTTGCTGCCGGTCACCCTGTACCACCTCGTGTGGCGCGGGTTCCGGCAGGCGGAGTACTTCGAGCGCTGGGCCGAGCGTTACGCCGCCTACGGCGACGCGGCCCCGCTGCACGGCACGGTCTGGATCCACGCGGTGTCGGTGGGCGAGGTCAACGCCGCGGCGCCGCTGGTCAACGCCCTGCGCGCGCGCCGGCCCGACCTGCGGCTGCTGGTGACCAGCATCACGCCGACCGGTTCGGCACGGATCCGCGCGCTCTGGGGCGAGGGCGTCGAGCACGTCTACCTGCCCTACGACCTGCCCGGCGCGGTCGCGCGCTTCCTGCACCACTTCCGGCCGCGGCTGGCGCTGGTGATGGAAACCGAGCTGTGGCCGAACCTGCTGTTCGCGTGCCGCGACGCGGGCATCCCCGCGTGGGTGGTCAACGGCCGTCTCTCGGCGCGTTCGTTGCGCGGCTACCGGGTGCTGCGGCCGCTGGTCGCGCGCGCGCTGCGCGGCCTGCGCGGTGTGCTGGCGCAGTCGCGCGCCGACGCCGCGCGCTTCGTGCTGCTCGGGGCCGACCCGGACACGACCCTGGTTACCGGAAATCTGAAGTACGACGTCGAACAGCCGCCCGAGGACGCGCCGCTGCAGCGCGAGTTCGTGCGCAGTACGGGCGTGCGCCCGGCGTGGATCGCCGCGAGCACGCACGAGGGCGAGGAAGCGGCGGTGATCGCGATCCATCGCGCCTTGCGCGGGCGCTGGCCGGACCTGCTGCTGCTCTGGGCGCCGCGCCACCCCGAACGTTTCCGCGCGGTGGCGCAACAGTGCGTGGAGGCGGGCTGGCGGGTGGCGACGCGCAAGCTCACCCGCCTGCCGGACCCGGAAGACGGCGTGTTCGTGATCGACACGCTTGGGGAACTGCCCTCGTTCTACCGCTGCGCGCAGGTCGCCTTCGTCGGCGGCAGCCTGCAGGATATCGGCGGCCACAACCTGCTCGAGCCCGCGTCGGCGGGCACGCCGGTGGTCACCGGGCCGCACCTGCACAACTTCAGCGACATCGCCGGGCGCATGCGCCATGCCGGCGCATTGCGCGTCGGCAACGACGTGGCGGAGGTGGAGCGGGAGCTCGCGACGCTGCTCGCAGGGCCGGAGGCGCGCGCCGCGATGGCCGCGGCGGCGCGTGCGCTGATCCAGGAAGGGCGCGGCGCGCTCAGCCGCACCCTCGACCTGCTGGCCCGGGACCTGCCGCCCGCGGCGGCCTGATCCTGCGCCGGATGACAGCGTGCCGATTTACAGCGTGCCGGATGACAGCGTGGCGGACTACTGCGCGGACGCGTCGAGCGCCGCGCGCGCGCTGGTGTCGACCGTCAGCAGCCGGTTCACTTCCTGCACGTCGGCCACGTCGAGGGTGCCCGCGGCCTGCTCGAGCAGCAGCCGGTTCTGCAGGTAGTTGTACTTGGCCAGGGCGTAGGCGCGCTGCGCATCGAACAGGTTCTGCTGGTTGAGCAGCACGTCGATCACGGTGCGGGTGCCGACCTCGAGGCCGACCTGCGAAGCGTCGTAGGCGGCCTGCGCCGAGACCAGCGCCAGCCGCCGCGCCTCGACCTCGCTGATGCCCGCCACGAGGGTCTGGTACGCGTTGCGGGTGTTGCGCTCGAGCGCGCGCTTCTGCTGCACCAGCTGGTCCTGGGCGATGTCGCGCTGGGCGATCGCCTGGCGCACCCGCGACTGGGTCAGGCCGCCGGAGAAGATCGGCACGTTGAGCGTCACCCCGAACGACGGGCCGCGGCTCTCGCTGCCGATCGGGAAGGTGGTCGAGAACGGGGGGTTGCTGCTGCTGAAGGTGTTGTCGCCCCAGGAGGCGTTCTTGCCGTAGCTGCCGCCGAAGGTCAGGGTCGGGAAGTGGCCGGCACGCGCCGTATCCACTGCGTAGTCGCTGGCCTGGGCCTCGAGCGCGGCGGCCTGCAGCGCGGGATTGTTGGCCAGCGCGGTCGCGACCCAATGGTCGGCGTCGCCCTCGGCCGGGAGCTGCGGCTGGAAGTCGTCCGGCAGCGCCTTGAGCGTGGCCACCGGCACGCCGGTGATCTCGGCCAGGGCCTGGTAGGCGTCGGCCAGCGCGTTGCGCACCAGGATGGTGTTGGCGCGGGCGCTGTCGTACTGGGCGCGGGCCTCGTGCACGTCGGTGATCGGCGCCAGCCCGACCTCGAGCCGCTTGCTGGCGAAGTCGAACTGCTTCTTCAGCGCGGTTTCCTGGGCCTCGGCGGCGGCCAGGGTCTCGATCGCGACCAGCACGTCGAAGTAGGCCTTGGAGGTGCGGGTGATCAGCGAGTCGCCGGCCGACTCCAGGGTGAAGTCGGCGGCGCGGCTGAGGGTACGCTCGCTGCGCAGGCGGCTGAAGGCGCCGAAGTCGAACAGCACCTGGTCCACGCCGACGCTGTAGCGGCGCGAGTAGTTGTTGGTTTCGGAGTTGCCGGTGATGGTCTCGAAGCTCGGCTCGCCGGTCACCGGGTCGACGGTGGTGATCTGCTGCCGGCCCGGACCGGTGCTTTCGCTCCGGTTGTAGCTCGCCGACGCGCCGATCTGCGGCAGCAGCGCCGCGCGCGCCTGCACCGCGCCTTCCTTGCTGATCAGGCGGTTGGATTCGGCGATCGACAGCTGCGGGTCGCCGGCGCGCGCGAGCTCGTAGGTCTGCAGCAGGTCTTCGGCGTTGGCGCCGGTGACCGGGAGCAGGGCGAGCGCGAGGGCGAGGGCCAGGGGGCGACGGATCATGGGCGTCCTTTACCTGTGTGTGGGGTTACCAGTCGAAGCTGGGGACCGGCGCGAAGCCGGCGAGATAGGGCATGTCGGTTTCGAACAGCGACTCGACGGCGACGTCGCCGGCGCCTTCGCCGGTGCGGCGCAGCAGCACCGCTTCCATTGCCGGCGCGCGGCCGCGGACCGCGAACAGGCGGCCCCCGGGGCGCAGCCACTGCACGAAGCGGGCCGGGATCTCGTCGACCGCGCCGCCGACGCAGATGGCGTCGAACTCGCGGCCGGGTGCGTAGGACAACGCATCGGCGATGAGCACGTTGACGTTGTCGCCGAAGCCGTTGTCGGCGAGGCGGGCGCGCGCGGCGACCGCGAGGTCGTCGTGCAGTTCGATGCTGGTGACTTCGCGGGCCAGCCGGCCCATGCAGGCGGCCAGGTAGCCGGTGCCGGTGCCGATGTCGAGCACGCTGTCGCCGGGCTCCAGCGCCAGCGCCTGCAGCGCCCGTCCCTCGACCACCGGCTTGAACATCACCTCGCCGTGCCCGATCGGCAGCGGCAGGTCGGCGTAGGCGAGCGCGCGGCAGGCCTCCGGGACGAAGGCCTCGCGCGGCATCCGCGCCAGCAGGTCGAGCACGCGCAGGTCGAGCACGTCCCAGGGACGCACCTGCTGCTCGACCATCAGTTCGCGGGCTCGGGCGTAGTCGATCGGGGTCATTTCAGGACAGTCTCGCTGGGGGCGGCCAGGCAGCCGGACCCGCGATTTTACCCGCCCGGGGGCGGGAGGGCTCGGACAGGATGGCCGCCGCGGCCGGGAGCCACTGAGTGCCGGAAGTCACCGGGACCGAAGTCATCGGCCGTCCCGCGGGGCGTAGGCGCGCAGGAAGAAATCCACCGACGCGGCCACGTGCCCCTCGGGGTCGTCGCAGTGGCCGCAGCAGCCCAGCACCATGCGCGTGTGCAGCTCGCCCTTGAGCAGGGTCAGGAACTGGCGGGCGGCGAGCGTGGGGTCCTCGATCTCCAGTTCGCCCCTGTTCGCGCGCCGGCGCAGCAGGTCGGCGAACACGCGCTGCACGCGCGCGGGGCCGGCCTCCCAGAACTTCCCGGGCAGCGGCGAGTCGGCCATGCGCGGCGAGCACAGCATGCGGTGGCCGGCCACCGCCTCGGGGCTGGACACGAACGCGAAGAACACGCGGCCGACCTGCATCAGGCGCTCGCGGATCGGCATGTCCGGCGCCGACTCGAACAGCGAGTCCGGCAGGTTCTGTTCGCAGTAGGACTTCACCACCGCCGCGAACAGCGTGTCCTTGTCGCCGTAGTGGCTGTAGACGGTGAGCTTGGAGACGCCCGCCTCGGCGGCGATCTGGTCCATGCTGGCGCCGTCGAAGCCGTGGGCGGTGAACAGCCGGCGGGCGGCCTCGAGGATCGCGCCGGCCTTTTCCATGTCCTTTGGGCGGCCGGGGGCCGCGGGCCTGGCGGGGGGAAGGGGGGCAATGCTGGACATGCCGCAATAGTAGACTAAGCGGTTTTATATTTATACCATACCGTCCGGTTCATTAATCCGGCGGCAGGGACACACGGCGATGGCGAACACGGAACGACGCCCGCGGAACGGAGCAAGCATGGCCGTCGGGCCGCTGCTGGGGCTGGCGCTCGCGCTGGCGGGGTGTGGCGGCGAGCCGGCCGCCGAGGCGCCGCGTCCGGTGCTGGTGGTCCACCCGGAGGCGGGCGGCGATGCCGCCGGCCTGTCGCTGGCCGGCGAAGTGCGCGCACGCGAGGAGAGCCCGCTGGCGTTCCGCGTGGGCGGCAAGCTGGTCCGCCGCGTGGTGGACGTCGGCGACCGCGTGCGGCGGGGGCAGTTGCTCGCGGAACTCGACCCCGGCGACCTGGCGCTGCAGGCGCAGGCCGCGCAGGCCGAACTGGTGGCCGCCGAAGGCCAGTTGCAGCGCGCCCGCGCCGACCGCGAGCGCTATGCCGCGCTGGCCGACGAACAACTGGTCAGCCGCTCCGCGCGCGACGCGCAGGAAGCCGCGTACGCGGCGGCGTTGGGCCAGGCCCGGGCGGCGCGCGCCAACCTCGATGCCGCGCGCAACCAGGTCGCCTACAGCCAGTTGCGCGCCCCCGCCGACGGCGTGATCGCCGCGCGCCAGGCCGAGGCCGGGCAGGTGGTCGCGGCCGGGCAGCCGGTGTTCACGCTGGCCGCGAACGGTCCGCGCGAAGTCGCGATCGCGTTGCCGGAATCGCGCATCCACGCGTTCGCCGTCGGCCGCCCGGCGCAGGTGGAGTTGTGGAACGAACAGGGCAGGCGGCTGCCGGGGCGGATCCACGAGATCGCCCCCGCCGCCGATCCGGTGACGCGGACCTACGCGGCGCGCGTCGCGTTGCAGCCCGGCAGCGACGTGGAGCTCGGCCAGAGCGCGCGCGTGCATTTCCAGCCCGCCGACAATGACGCGCCTGTCCTGGCCGTGCCGCTGGCCGCGCTGCAGCGCAGCGACGCTGGCGGCACCGCGGTGTGGGTGGTGGATCCGCGCAGCCACGCGCTGCACCTGCAGCCGGTCGAGGCCGGCCCCTACGGCGAGGACCGCGTGCCGATCCTGCGCGGTCTCTCCCCCGGCGACTGGATCGTCGCCGCCGGCGGCCACCTGCTGCGCGAAGGCCAGGTCGTGCGTCCGCTCGACCGCGACAACCGGCCACTGCCCGCCGCGCCCGGGAAGCAATAGCGCATGTCGCGCTTCAACCTGTCCGAGTGGGCCCTGCGCAACCGCGCGCTGGTGGTCTACGCGATGCTGGTGCTGGCGCTCGCCGGCGCCTGGTCCTACGCCCAGCTCGGCCAGTCCGAGGATCCGCCGTTCACCTTCAAGGCGATGGTGGTGCGCACGCTGTGGCCGGGCGCGACCGCCGAAGAGACCGCACTCCAGGTCACCGAACGCATCGAGAAGGCGCTGATGGCGACCGGCCAGTACGAGTTCATCCGCTCGTACTCGCGCCCGGGCGACTCGCAGGTGATCTTCATGGCGAAGGACGCCATGCGTTCGAAGGACGTGCCCGACCTCTGGTACGACGTGCGGAAGAAGGTCGGCGACATCCGGCACACGCTGCCTGAGGGCACCGTCGGCCCGTTCTTCAACGACGAGTTCGGCACCACCTTCGGCAACATCTACGCGATCACCGGCGAGGGCTTCGACTACGCGGTGCTCAAGGACCACGCCGACCGCATCCAGCTCGAGCTGCAGCGGGTGGAGGACGTCGGCAAGGTCGAGCTGGTCGGGCTGCAGGACGAGAAGCTGTGGATCGAGCTCGACAACGCCAGGCTGGCCACGCTCGGGATCCCGCTGGCCGCGGTGAAGCAGGCGCTGGAGCAGCAGAACGCGGTGGTCCCGGCGGGCTTCTTCGAGGGGCGCCTGGAACGGGTACAGCTGCGCGTCGGCGGCGCCTTCGCCTCGGTGGACGAGTTGCGCGACTTCCCGGTGCGCGCGGGCGACCGCACGGTCCGCCTGGCCGACATCGCCACCGTGCAGCGCGGCTTCAGCGACCCGGCGGCGCCGAAGATGCGCTTCATGGGCGAAAACGCCATCGGCATCGCGGTGGCGATGAAGGACGGCGGCGACATCCTGCAGCTCGGGGACACCCTGGACGCCGAGTTCGCGCGCCTGCAGGAAGGACTGCCCGCCGGGATGGAGCTGCGCAAGGTCAGCGACCAGCCGGAAGCGGTGCGCGACTCGGTCGGCGAGTTCACGCGGGTGCTGGCCGAGGCGGTGCTGATCGTGCTGGTGGTGAGCTTCTTCTCGCTCGGACTGCGCACCGGCATGGTGGTCGCGGTCAGCATCCCGCTGGTGCTGGCGATGACCTTCGCGCTGATGCACTACTTCGGCATCGGCCTGCACAAGGTCTCGCTGGGCGCGCTGGTGCTCGCGCTGGGGCTGATGGTGGACGACGCGATCATCGCGGTGGAGATGATGGCGATCAAGATGGAGCAGGGCTTCTCGCGGCTGAAGGCGGCGGCCTTCGCCTGGGAGAGCACCGCGTTCCCGATGCTCACCGGCACCCTGGTGACCGCGGCCGGGTTCCTGCCGATCGCCACCGCCGAATCCAGCGTCGGCGAGTACACCCGCTCGCTGTTCGAGGTGGTCACCATCGCGCTGCTGGTGTCGTGGATCGCCGCGGTCGTGTTCATCCCCTACCTGGGCGACCGCATGCTGCCCGACCGGCCGCGCGGCGAGGAAGCGCACGATCCGTACCAGACCCGCTTCTACCGGCGCTTCCGCACGCTGGTGGACTGGTGCCTGCGCCGCCGCTGGCTGGTGATCGCCGCCACCGCCGGCCTGCTGGTCGCCTCGGTGCTGCTGTTCCGCTTCGTGCCGCAGCAGTTCTTCCCGGACTCGACCCGGCCGGAGCTGATGGTGGACATGGAACTGGCCGAAGGCTCGTCGCTGCGCGCGACCGCCACGCAGGCGCAGCGGCTGGAAGCGATGCTCGCCGAACGCGAGGGTATCGACAACTTCGTCGCCTACGTCGGCACCGGTTCGCCGCGCTTCTACCTGCCGCTGGACCAGCAGCTCCCCGCGGCCAACTTCGCCCAGTTCGTGGTGCGTGCCGAAAGCATCGACGCGCGCGAGGAACTGCGCGACTGGCTGACCGACGAGGTCGCCCCGCGCTTCCCGGAGCTGCAGCTGCGCGTCACCCGGCTCGAGAACGGCCCGCCGGTCGGCTACCCGGTGCAGTTCCGCGTCTCCGGCGAGCACATCGACCAGGTGCGCGCGCTGGCGCGCCGGGTCGAGGCCAAGGTGAGAGCGAACCCGAACGTCGCCAACGTCAACCTGGACTGGGACGAGCCGAGCAAGGTCGTGCGGCTGGTGGTGGACCAGGCGCGGGCGCGCGCGCTGGGCGTGAGTTCGCAGCAGCTGGCGCTGTTCCTCCAGGGTCAGCTCTCCGGCCTGCACGTGGGAACCTATCGCGAAGGCAACGAGTTGATCGAGATCCTGCTGCGCGGGAACGACGACGAGCGCACCCGGCTGGATCTGCTGGAAAGCCTGGCGGTGCCCACGGCCGGCGGCGGCTCGGTGCCGCTGGCGCAGGTGGCGACGCTCGAGCACGGCTTCGAGGACGGCATCATCTGGCACCGCGACCGACTGCCGACGATGACCGTGCGCGCCGACGTGCGCGGCGACCTGTTGCCGGCGACGGTGACCGCGCAGATCGAGCCGACCCTGGAAGACATCCGCGCGGACCTGCCCCCGGGCTACCTGCTGGAGACCGGCGGCAGCGTCGAGGACGCCGCGCGCGGACAGGATTCGATCAAGGCCGGTCTGCCGCTGTTCCTTGTCGTGGTCGTGACCCTGCTGATGATCCAGCTGCGCAGCCTGTCGCGCACGGTGCTGGTGCTGCTGACGGCGCCGCTCGGGCTGATCGGCGTGACCCTGTTCCTGCTCGTGTTCCGGGTGCCGTTCGGCTTCGTGGCGATGCTCGGCACGATCGCGCTGGCCGGCATGATCATGCGCAACTCGGTGATCCTGGTGGACCAGATCGAGCAGGACATCGCCGCCGGCCACGATCGCTGGACCGCGGTCGTGGACGCCACCGTGCGCCGCTTCCGCCCGATCGTGCTGACCGCGCTGGCGGCGATCCTGGCGATGATCCCGCTCTCGCGCAGCGCCTTCTTCGGCCCGATGGCAGTCTCGATCATGGGCGGCCTCACCGTCGCGACGGTGCTGACGCTGCTGTTCCTCCCGGCGTTGTATGCGGCGTGGTTCCGCGTCCACAAGCCAGCCCGCTGGTAGCACTCCCGCGGCCGGCTTCGTGCCAGAATGGCCCCCGAAGCGGGGGTACCGGCGCGCCGGTTGAGACACACCCTTCGAACCTGATCCGGCTGATACCGGCGTAGGGAAGCTTCGCGAACCGGGCCTTCACGCCCGGTCGCGCCCCGCTTCGCGACAGTCCACGCGCACGCGCGGACCCCGTATCGAGCGAAACGAGGGCAGCCCCATGAATGCAGTGTCCACCGATCTCCTCCGCCAGGCCGGCGAACTGTCCGAGGCCGTGACCCGGCCGCTGCCCGGGTCGCGAAAGATCCATGTCGCCGGCACGCTGCCCGGCGTCAGGGTGCCGATGCGCGAGATCGCGCAGACCGCGACGCCGACCCTGTTCGGCGGCGAGGACAACCCGCCGATTGCCGTCTACGACACCTCCGGC
This sequence comes from Cognatiluteimonas lumbrici, assembly GCF_006476065.1. Lineage (GTDB taxonomy): Bacteria > Pseudomonadota > Gammaproteobacteria > Xanthomonadales > Xanthomonadaceae > Cognatiluteimonas > Cognatiluteimonas lumbrici. The sequence goes on along the minus strand of NZ_ML636798.1, from coordinate 1,201,413 downwards.
CCGTATTCCGACCCGGACGCGAGCATCGACCTCGCGCGCGGCCTGCCGCCGCTGCGCGCGGCCTGGATCGCGGCGCGTGGCGACACCGAGGCGCTGGACGGCCTGTCCTCGCAGTTCGGGCGCAAGCGCGAGGCGGACGCGCGGCTGGCGCCGGTGCGCTTTCCCAACCGCCCGCTGCCCCGGCGCGCGCGCGCCGGCGCCAACGTCACCCAGATGCACTACGCGCGTCGCGGCATCGTCACCCCGGAGATGGAGTTCGTCGCGATCCGGGAGAACCAGCGGCTCGAGGCCATTGCCGCCGCCGCGCCCGCGCTCATGGCGCAGCATCCGGGCCAGGACTTCGGCGCCAGCATCCCGCGTCGCATTACGCCCGAGTTCGTGCGCGACGAGATCGCGCGCGGCCGTGCGATCCTGCCGAACAACATCAACCACCCGGAAAGCGAGCCGATGGTCATCGGCCGCAACTTCCTGACCAAGGTCAACGCCAACATCGGCAACAGCGCGGTCTCGTCGGGCATCGCCGAGGAAGTGGAGAAGCTGGTGTGGGCGATCCGCTGGGGCGCCGACACGGTCATGGACCTGTCCACCGGCAAGCACATCCACGAGACCCGCGAGTGGATCGTGCGCAACTCGCCGGTGCCGATCGGCACGGTGCCGATCTACCAGGCGCTGGAAAAGGTCGGCGGCGTCGCCGAGGACCTCACCTGGGAGGTGTTCCGCGACACCCTCGTCGAGCAGGCCGAGCAGGGCGTGGACTATTTCACCATCCACGCCGGCGTGCTGCTGCGCTACGTGCCGCTGACCGCGAAACGCGTGACCGGCATCGTCTCGCGCGGCGGCTCGATCCTCGCCAAGTGGTGCCTCGCGCACCACCGGGAGAACTTCCTCTACACCCACTTCGAGGACATCTGCGAGATCATGAAGGCCTACGACGTGGCCTTCTCGCTCGGCGACGGGCTGCGTCCGGGCTCGATCGCGGACGCCAACGACGCCGCGCAGTTCGGCGAACTCGAGACCCTGGGCGAACTGACGAAGATCGCCTGGAAGCACGACGTGCAGACCATGATCGAGGGCCCCGGCCACGTGCCGATGCAGCTCATCAAGGAGAACATGGACAAGCAGCTCGCCGAATGCGGCGAGGCGCCGTTCTACACCCTGGGGCCGCTGACCACCGACATCGCCCCGGCCTACGACCACATCACCTCGGCGATCGGCGCGGCGATGATCGGCTGGTACGGTTGCGCGATGCTCTGCTACGTGACCCCGAAGGAGCACCTCGGCCTGCCCGACCGCGAGGACGTGCGCGACGGCATCATGGCCTACCGGATCGCCGCGCACGCGGCCGACCTCGCCAAGGGCCATCCGGGCGCGCAGGTGCGCGACAACGCGTTGAGCAAGGCGCGCTTCGAGTTCCGCTGGGAGGACCAGTTCAACCTCGGCCTCGACCCGGAGCGCGCGCGCGAGTTCCACGACGAGACCATGCCGAAGGAAGCGCACAAGTCGGCCCACTTCTGCTCGATGTGCGGGCCGAAGTTCTGCTCGATGCGGATCACCCAGGACGTGCGCGACTACGCCGCAGAGCACGGGCTGGAACCGGACGCCGCGCTCGGCGAGGGCATGGCCGCGAAGTCGGCCGAGTTCCGCCAGTCGGGCGGCAAGGTCTACCACGAGGCCTGACGGGTGCAGCAGGCCTCGCTCTGGTCGCGGCCGTGGACGGTGCTAGCGCGCCGCCATCCCTCGGCGTTCCTGCTGGCCGCGCAGCTGCTGAGCCTGATGATCTACCCGTCCATGGACGACACCAGCAGCGGCCGCCTGCTGTTCGGCGCGGTCGCGCTGGTGGTCGTGCCGCTGGCGGTGTGGGTGGTCAACCGCAGTTCGTCGGTCCACTGGGTGGCCTGGCTGCTGGCGGTGCCGGCGATCGCGCTGGCCGCCGCGGGCGTGCTGCTAGACCTGCCGGGACTGCTGCCGTGGTCGGCGACGCTGGAGGCGGCGCTGTACTTCTACGCCGCCGGCAGCCTCATCGTGTACATGATGAACGACAACGTGGTCAGCGCCGACGAGCTGTTCGCCGCCGGCGCCACCTTCACCCTGCTGGCCTGGGGCTTCGCCTACGCCTACTTCGTCTGCCAGGCCGTGTATCCCGACAGCTTCCACGGCATCGTCGAACCGGAGCGCCCGCGGCGCTGGCTCGAACTGTTGTACCTGAGCTTCAGCAACCTCTCGGCCACCGGCCTCAGCGACGTGGTGCCGCTGGGCTCGCCGGCGCGCGTGCTGGTGATGCTGGAGCAGTTCGCCGGCGTCGGCTACATCGCCACGGTGGTGTCGCGGCTGATCGGCCTGACCATCGTCCGCCACCGCCGCTAGGCGGCGCCGGACGCGGTCGGAAGTCCGCGGCTAGAAGTTCGGCTTGTCCGCGGCGGCCTCATGCCGCGCCATCGCGTCGGCCAGGATCGCCTTCGCCTCCTCGGCGCCGCCCCAGCCGTCCAGGCGCACCCACTTGCCCTTCTCGAGGTCCTTGTAGTGCTCGAAGAAGTGGCCGATGCGCTCGCACCAGTGCGGGCTGACCTTGGAGATGTCGTCGATGTGGCTGTAGCCGGTGAAGATCTTGTCGGCCGGCACCGCCAGCAGCTTCTCGTCGCTGCCGGCCTCGTCGGACATCCTCAGCACGCCGACCGGGCGGCAACGGATCACCGAGCCGGGAATCAGCGGCAGCGGCAGGATCACGAGCACGTCGGCGGGATCGCCGTCGCCGCACAGGGTGCGCGGCACGTAGCCGTAGTTGCACGGGTAGCGCATCGGCGTGGACAGGATGCGGTCGACGAAGATCGCACCGCTTTCCTTGTCCACCTCGTACTTGACCGGCTCGGCGTCCTTGGGGATTTCGATGATGACGTTGATTTCGTCCGGCGGGTTCTTGCCGGTCGGGACGAGGTCCAGGCCCATTGCGTACTGCTCCGTGGGGTTTCAGCGGGGGAAAGGAGCGGATTTTACGCGTCCGCGGGATTCCCTGCCGCCAGCGCCGCGACCGCGGCTGCCTGTGCGCGCAACTCGGCCACCGCGGTGGACTCCCAGCATTCGCCCCGGCGCAGCGCGCCGACCAGGAACAGGCCGGGCACGGGCCTGCCGTTCGTGTCCAGCGCCTGGCCCTCCGGCGTGCAGGCGAGGCCAAGTCCGGTGGGGTCGGCAGCCGCGAGCCCCTGCGACAGCAGGCCGGCGAGCAACGGGGCTTCGCGCACGTCGCCGTCGAGTCCGGTGGCCATCAGCACCGCGGCGAAGCGGCGTGCTTCAGCGCTGGCGGAGCGGCGCCGCCGCAGGGTCGCGCGGACGCCGCCGGCGTCCACCGACAGCGCCTCCAGGCGCGCCGCGGCGATCTCGAGGCGCCCCCTCGCGCGCAGGCGCTCCAGCTCCGCCGCGACCTGGGCAGGGATGCGGTGGCGCACCGTGTCCCACCAGGGACGCAGGTGGCGCAGGAAGCGCTGGCGCACGGCCAGCGGCCAGCCGCGCCACGCGCGCGCGGTGTGGCCGCGCAGGTCGTCGACGAGCGCTTCCGGCGCGGCGCCGGCGGCGACCGCACGGCGGAACCCGCGCACCGCGGAGGCCAGCCGCCCCTGCTCGAGCGCGGTCATCGCGGCTTCCGGCAGCGGCTGCGGCACGACCCCGTCCGCGGGGTGCGGTCGCGGCAGCAGGCCGCGGCGCGAGATGGCGACGATCCGGCCCCGGTGGTTGCGGGAGTCCAGGGTGAGCACGAGGTCGGCCATCGTCAGCCCGGTGCCGACGATGAGCACTTCGGCGTCGGGGGCGATGCCGTCGAGGGCGCCGGGTTGCCATGGATCGGCGACCACGCCCGCGGGCGTGGCGCCCCTGGCCGGCGACGACGCCGGCGCTCCGACCGCGATCACCACCGCATCGGCCTGCAGCGTGGTGCCCGCGTTGGTGTGGAGCCGCCAGCCGGTGTCGTCGCGTTGCAGCGAGTGGGCGTCCTCGTCGACGACCTGGAGGGCAGGGCCGTGCTCGCGGCGTGCGGCCTGGAGCCGGTCGAGCAGGTAGCGGCCGTACTCGGCCCTGGGCCGGAACCCGCCGCGTGCCCCGCCGGACAGGCCCAGCCAGTCCGCGAAGGCGCCGGCGTCGCCGGGATCCAGCCCCATGCGGTCGGCGGGGACGTTGAGCAGATGGTGCGGGCGGGCGCGGCCGTAGGCGATGCCGCGGCCGCGGAGCTCGGAGCCGTCGAGCAACGCGACTTCGGCGCCGCGCGCCAGCAGTTGCAGGGCAGTGGACACCCCGGCGAAGCCGGAGCCGATGACGGCGACGCGCATGCGGGCTTCTCTCCGTGCGGTGGGGGACCGCCGTGCCGGCTGCGCCGCTGGGGCGCAGCCGGCGCGTCACGTCAGAGCAGCGGCACCATCAGCAGCGCCACGATGTTGATGATCTTGATCAGCGGGTTGATCGCCGGGCCGGCGGTGTCCTTGTACGGATCGCCGACGGTGTCGCCGGTGACCGCGGCCTTGTGCGCCTCGGAGCCCTTGCCGCCGTGGTTGCCGTCCTCGATGTACTTCTTGGCGTTGTCCCACGCGCCGCCGCCGGTGGTCATCGAGATGGCCACGAACAGTCCGGTGACGATGGTGCCGATCAGCAGGCCGCCCAGCGCCTTCGGCCCGAGCAGGATGCCGACGATCACCGGTACCACGACCGGCAGCAGCGACGGCACGATCATTTCCTTGATCGCGGACTTCGTCAGCATGTCCACCGCCTTGTCGTACTGCGGCTTGCCGGTGCCGTCCATGATCCCCTTGATGTCGCGGAACTGGCGGCGGACTTCCTCCACCACGGAACCGGCCGCGCGGCCGACGGCCTCCATCGCCATCGCGCCGAACAGGTAGGGGATCAGGCCGCCGATCAGCAGGCCGATGATCACCATGTGGTCGGACAGGTCGAAGGTGAACTCCACGCCGGGGTTGTTGGCCTGCAGGTTGTGGGTGTAGTCCGCGAACAGCACCAGCGCCGCCAGCGCGGCCGAACCGATCGCGTAGCCCTTGGTCACCGCCTTGGTGGTGTTGCCGACCGCGTCCAGCGGGTCGGTGATGTCGCGCACCTCGGGCGGCATCTCGGCCATCTCGGCGATGCCGCCGGCGTTGTCGGTGATCGGGCCGTAGGCGTCGAGGGCCACGATCATGCCCGCCATCGACAGCATCGCGGTCGCGGCGATGGCGATGCCGTAGAGGCCGCCCAGTTCGAACGCGCCCCAGATCGCGATGCAGACCGCGACCACCGGCATCGCGGTGGACTTCATCGAGATGCCGAGGCCGGCGATGATGTTGGTGCCGTGGCCGGTGGTCGAGGCCGCCGCGATGTGCTGGACCGGCTTGTACTGGGTGCCGGTGTAGTACTCGGTGATCCACACGATCACGCCGGTCAGGACCAGGCCGATGAGGGCGCACCAGAACAGGTTCATGGCGCCGACGCCGGCATCGCCCATCAGCTGCATGGTGATCGGGTAGAAGGCGATCGCCGCCAGCACCGCGGAGATGATCACACCCTTGTAGAGCGCGCCCATGATGTTGGAACCGCCGTCCTTAACGCGGACGAAGAACGCGCCGACGATCGAGGCGATGATCGAGACGCCGCCCAGCACCAGCGGGTAGAGCACGCCGTTGCTGCCGGCCTCGGCGGTCATCAGGCCGCCCAGCAGCATGGTCGCGATCACGGTCACCGCGTAGGTCTCGAACAGGTCCGCGGCCATGCCGGCGCAGTCGCCGACGTTGTCGCCGACGTTGTCCGCGATCACCGCGGGATTGCGCGGGTCGTCCTCGGGGATCCCGGCCTCGACCTTGCCCACCAGGTCGGCGCCGACGTCGGCGCCCTTGGTGAAGATGCCGCCGCCCAGGCGCGCGAAGATCGAGATCAGCGAGCTGCCGAAGGCCAGGCCGACCAGTGCGTGCAGCGCGTCCTCGCCGGTGATGCCCATCGCGGCGAGCACCCACCAGTAACCGGCCACGCCCAGCAGGCCGAGGCCGACCACCAGCATGCCGGTGATGGCGCCGCCGCGGAACGCGACGTCCATCGCCTTGGACATGCCGCTGCGCGCGGCTTCGGCGGTGCGCACGTTGGCGCGGACCGAGACGTTCATGCCGATGTAGCCGGCCACGCCGGACAGCACCGCGCCGATCAGGAAGCCGATCGCCGTGGGCCAGGTGAGCGCGAAGCCGACCACCAGGAACAGCACGACGCCGGCGATGGCGATGGTGCTGTACTGCCGGTTGAGGTAGGCCCGCGCGCCTTCCTGGATGGCGGCGGCGATTTCCTGCATGCGGGCGTTGCCCGCGGGCTGCGCGCCGATCCAGCGTGCGGAAATGATCCCGTACAGGATCGCGAGGACGGCGCAGGCGAGCGCCAGGATGAGACCGTACTGCTGAAGCATGAACCCCTCCCCGGATTTGAGAGACAGCAAGGACGAACCGGACGACTATCGCACAGGATGACGGCCTTGTTCAGCGGCGCCGTGGCAGCCTGCCCCCCCGGCTCGATCCACTGGAGGCTCCCGATGCGCGTTGCTGCCGCAACCCTCGTTGTCCTTGCCGTTGCCGCCCCGGCGGTGCTCGCCGCCGGCGCCGAGCCGGAGGTGCGCCGCGACGCCGCGCCGCCGCAGGCGGTCGGCAAGCCGCATTCCCTGCGCACCATCCCGGAGGCATGCGCCACGCTGGTCGGCGTGTTCACCGGGAAGGCCGATGCGCCGTACGCGCTCGACGCCCGGCGCACCAGCCCGGCCTGCCAGCCGCGCGCCCGGCTGGTGGACGCGCAGAAAGCAGGCGCCTCGGCCGAGGCCGGCTGGATCCTCAACGACCGCATCCGCGTGCCCAGCGCCGCGTGCCCGGGCCGCGAGGCGGTGGTGGAGGTCTGGCGCCGCCCGGGCGAGGCCGGGGTGCCGGGCCGCGACGGCCAGGGCCAGGCACGCATCTACCTGCGCGAGGGCCTGGCCAAGGCCAGGGCGGGCGCGCTCGCCGCGCTGCCCGCCTACGCGGTGTCCATGCAGCTGCAGGGCAAGCCCTGCGACTGAGTCAGTCCCGCCAGGCCGGCAGCTTGCGGGCCACGCGCCGGTTGCGCAGCACCACGTACCGGGGCAGGCCGTCGCGGCCGTAGGGCGGCGGCGCTTCGCCCCGGACCAGCGGCTCCAGGTAACGCCGCGCCGCGGCGGTGATGCCGAAGCCGTCGCGGCGGATGAAGCCCGCCGGCAGCTTCTTCTCGCGGTTGGCGACCCGCTCCAGCGACGCGGCCTCGATCTTCCAGCGGTAGGGCGAGTCCGAGGTGCGCACGATCACCGGCATGGTCGCGTTGCGCCCGGCAAGCGCGAATTCCACCGCCTTGCGCCCGACCGCCTGCGCGTGGGCGAGGTCGGTGGCCGACGCGACGTGGCGCGCGGACCGTTGCAGGTAGTCGGGCAGGGCCCAGTGCACCTTCATGCCGAGCGCGTCGTGGACACGGCCGGCGAGGTGCGCGGCGACGCCGCCGAGCTGGGTGTGCCCGAACGCGTCCTTGCCGGCACCGGCATCGGCGACGAAGCGCCCGGAAGCGTCGCGGATGCCTTCGCTGGCGACCACCACGCACCAGCCCACCGTGGCCACCACCCGCTCGACCTTGGCGAGGAACGCGGCCTCGTCGTAGGCGCGCTCGGGGAACAGGATGACCTGCGGCGCCTCGTCGGGCGTGGCCCCGGCCAGCCCGGCGGAAGCCGCCAGCCAGCCGGCATGGCGGCCCATGGCCTCGTACACGAACACCTTGGTCGAAGTCTCCGACATCGAGGCCACGTCCAGCGCGGCCTCGCGCACCGACACCGCGGTGTACTTGGCGGCCGAGCCGAAGCCCGGGCAGCAGTCGGTCACTGCCAGGTCGTTGTCGATCGTCTTCGGCACCCCGATGCAGGTCAGCGGATAGTCGAACTCCGCCGCCAACCGGGACATCTTGAGCGCGGTGTCCGCCGAATCGTTGCCGCCGTTGTAGAGGAACCAGCGCACGTCGTGGGCACGGAACACCTCCATCAGCCGCTCGTAGCGGGCGCGGTCCTCGTCCAGCGACTTCAGCTTGACCCGGCACGAGCCGAACGCGCCACCCGGCGTGTGCGCCAGCGCGCGGATCGCCGCGGCCGGCTCCTTCGAGGTGTCGAACAGGGATTCCCGCAGCGCGCCGAGGATGCCGTCGTCCGCGGCCAGTACCCGGACCCGGTGCCGGCGCGCGGTTTCCACCACCGCCCCGGCGGTGGCGTTGATGACGGCGGTGACGCCGCCGGACTGGGCGTAGAGCAGGGTGCCTGCGGGCATGGCGGGTCCTGGCCGGCTGGCCGGATGCGGTATTCTGGCCGAGTCTAGCGCCGGCACCCTGCAAGGCGATGGCAACGTTCGGGAGTTGCGAATGCGATTGGTTCTGTTGGGCGCGCCGGGTTCCGGCAAGGGAACGCAGGCGGCGCGGCTGAAGGCGCACCTGCAGGTGCCGCACATCTCCACCGGCGACCTGCTGCGCGCGGAAGTCGCCGCCGGCAGCAAGCTCGGCCTCGAGGCCAAGGGCGTGATGGCGCGCGGCGAACTGGTCTCCGACGCCATCCTGCTGGGCATGCTCGAAGACCGTTTCTCGCGGCCCGATACCGCCAACGGCTTCATCCTCGACGGCTATCCGCGCAACCTGGCCCAGGCCGACGCGCTCGACGCGCTGCTGCAGCGCATCGGCCAGCCGATGGACTTCGCGGTCCAGCTCGAGGTGCCGCAGGAACTGCTGGTCGAGCGCATCGCCGGGCGTGCCCGCGAGGAAGGTCGCGCCGACGATGCCCCCGAGGCGGTGCGCAAGCGCCTGCAGGTGTACGAGGAGCAGACCGCGCCGGTTGTGGACTTCTACCGCCAGCACGGCCAGCTCACGGTGGTCGACGGCGTCGGCACCCTGGACGAAGTCTTCAACCGCATCATCGAGGCCATCGAGCCCTCCAACCCCGTCGGCTGAATCCCTTCTCCCCGGGAATGAAACTCCACATCCTCGGAATCGCAGGCACCTTCATGGGCGGCGTGGCCGCGCTCGCGCGCGAGCTCGGGCACGCGGTCGAAGGCAGCGACCAGGCGGTGTACCCGCCGATGTCCACCCAGCTCGAGCGCCTGGGCATCGGCCTGCGCCAGGGCTACGACCCGGCCAACATCTCGCCCGATTGCGACGTGGTCGTGGTCGGCAACGCGCTGTCGCGCGGCAACCCCGCGGTCGAGCAGGTGCTCGACGAAGGGCGCGCCTACACCTCGGGCGCGCAGTGGCTCAGCGAGCAGGTGCTGCCGGGACGCGACACGCTGGCGGTGGCCGGCACCCACGGCAAGACCACCACCACCTCGATCCTGGCGTTCCTGCTGCAGGCGGCGGGCGCGGACCCGGGCTTCCTGGTCGGCGGCGTCGCCGAGGACTTCGGCGTGTCCGCGCGCATCGGCGACGGCCGCGCCTTCGTAGTCGAGGCCGACGAGTACGACACCGCGTTCTTCGACAAGCGCAGCAAGTTCGTGCACTACCGCCCGCTGGTGGCGATCCTCAACAACCTCGAGTTCGACCACGCCGACATCTTCCCGGACGTGGCCGCGATCCAGCGTCAGTTCCACCACCTGGTGCGCACCGTGCCGCGGCGCGGCCGGCTGGTGGTCAACGGCGAGGACGCGCGCCTGGCGGAAGTGCTGGAGATGGGCTGCTGGACCCCGGTCGAGCGCTTCGGCATCGACGGCGAAGGGCTGGACTGGCAGGCGCGCCTGCTGGCGACCGACGGCAGCGCGTTCGAGGTGCTGCACCGCGGGGCCGCCCGTGGCGAGGTGCACTGGCCGCTGCTGGGCCGGCACAACGTGATGAACGGCCTCGCCGCGATCGCGGCCGCGCATGCCGCCGGTGCCGACGTCGCGGCGGCGTTGCCGGCGCTGGCCGGGTTCCGCGGCGTGAAGCGCCGGCTCGAGGTCCTGGGCAACCACGCCGGCGTCACCGTGTACGACGATTTCGCGCACCACCCGACCGCGATCGCGACCACCCTGGCCGGCCTGCGCGCGCGGGTCGGCGACGCGCGCATCGTGGTGGCGATGGAGCCGCGCAGCAACTCGATGCGACTGGGCGCGCACGCGGATGCGCTGGCGCCTTCGCTCGCGGGCGCCGACGCGGTGGTGTTCCTGCAGCGCCCCGGACTGGCCTGGGACGCCGGCAAGGTCGTCGCCGCGCTGCGTGGCGAGGGCCACGCGGTCGCCGACGTCGCCGCCCTGGTGTCCACCCTGCGCGCGCTGGTGCGCGACGGCGACCATGTCGTGTTCATGTCCAACGGCGGTTTCGACGGCGCCCCGCGCCGGTTCCTGGACGCGATCGCGGCTGGAGGAACCTGAAGCGGCTTTGACGGCGGCTGGGTTAGGGTGCGGGCATGGACCAGGAGACGATCGGGCTGTTTCCGCTGCACGCGGTGCTGGTGCCGGGGGCGGCCATCGGCCTGCGGGTGTTCGAGCCGCGCTACCTCGACCTGGTGCGCGAGTGCGGGCGCAGCGGCGGCTGCTTCGGCGTGTGCATGATCCTCGCCGGCGAGGAAGCCGGCGCCGCGGCCACGCCCGCCGCGTTCGGCACCGAGGCGCGGATCGAGGACTTCGGCAGCGACGACAAGGGCGTGCTGACCCTGCGCGTACGCGGTCACCGCCGCTTCCGCGTGGCCCGCACCCGGGTGCGCGACAACGGCCTGGTGGTGGGCGACGTCGAGTGGCGCGACGCCGACGGCGACGACGAACTGCGCCCGGAGCACGCGGTGCTCGGGATGCTGCTGCAGCGCATCCTCGAGCAGGTCGGCGGGGAGGACGCGGACCCCGGGCCGCGCCAGATCGACAACGCGGCCTGGGTCGGCTGGCGCCTGGCCGAGTTGCTGCCGATGTCCGAGCGGCAACGCCAGGTGCTGCTGCAGGAGGACGACCCGCACGCGCGCCTGCAGCAGTTGCTCGAACTGGTGTCCGAGGAGACCCCGTAGGAGCGGCGCTGGCGCCGCGACCTGGGACAGGCTCGCCGCCATGGCGGCTCCCACTGGTCGCGGCGCCAGCGCCGCTCCTACAGCAGCGAAGTGTCCACGCGCATCACCACGCGGCCGTTGCGTTCGCCGTCGCGCACGCCGGGGCCGCGCAGGGCGCGGTGCAGGTCGTCGTGCGCGCGGCCCCGGTCGTCCACCGGGCGCCACAGTCCGAACACGC